>CAVZOK010000013.1:0-76284 GCA_963776765.1 Candidatus Sulfomarinibacteraceae bacterium | reverse complement strand
TACAAGAAAAGACTGAAGCCCACACGACTGAGAGCTATTAGCTTTCGAGTTTCATCGGCTGCAGCTTCATGTAAGTCAGTGATCTCCACAGCCACTCGAAGGGGCCGAAGCGGAATTGGCGAAGCCAAAGAGGGCAAAAGACCAGCAGAAGCCCCCAAACCGCAACAACGATGAGCGCCTGGCCGACCCGGCTGACGAGCCGTACAGCCCGAACCCGTGGCCGTAGAAGATGGTGGTGCAGATGATGGTCTGGAGGAGATAGCAGCTCAACGCCATCTGTCCGACCGCGGCCAACCGTTCTTTTTGCCCGGTCCCAC
Organism: Candidatus Sulfomarinibacteraceae bacterium; assembly: GCA_963776765.1. Lineage (GTDB taxonomy): Bacteria > Acidobacteriota > Thermoanaerobaculia > Thermoanaerobaculales > Sulfomarinibacteraceae > Sulfomarinibacter. Next base: position 75,967 of record CAVZOK010000013.1, on the reverse strand, counting down.
CCGGGTCTTCCTTCTGACACGCCAACATGATCGCGCCGATCCAACCCGCAGCGAACAGCAGGCTGGCCCAATAGTTGAACTGGCCGCCGCCGAAGAACGCCGAGCGGATATCCCAGCCGTGAGTCGTTACAGTACAGAACTCCAAATATCACGATCGGCAGCCCGAGCCCGAAACCCAGGCTCGTCATCCGAAGATAAAAGCTCCTCGTGAGCGCGCCGCGCCGAAAATCGCCAAGCTTGAAGAGCGCCATCCCGATGAGCATCAGCCCACCAGCCCTCCACATGGTCTCGGTCAGAAAATGGTTGGTCTCCATGTAGATTGCGGTTGGCGCTCGCACGACCTGTTGCTCCGACCACCCGCCACGATAGGCGTCGAGCTCGGTCTGGACTGTTTCCGGTGGTGGCGCCCACCACTCCACCTCCACCTGTTCGATGGCCTCGGGCGGCCAGTACGGCAAGGTCACCTGCCAGAACATGGTCAGCAGCGAGGCCACACCCACCACCAAGGCCCCGGCAATCAAAAGGAAACGTGGAGAGCGGCGGCGAAAAAGATAGATCACGAGGCCGCAGATGCCGTAGGCGTAGAGGATGTCGCCGTACCACAGGAAAAGTCCGTGCAATAGGCCGAACACGATCAACCAGAACATCCTGCGGTAGTGGACCCCCGCCGCCGGACGACCCGTCTCCTCCCGGCGGGTGGCCATCAACACCACTCCCGCACCAAAGAGCAGGCTGAAAACCGTCATGAATTTGCTGTCGGCCAGCAGATGGCTCAGGAACCAGACCGCGTAATTGGCGCCACTGAGATCACCATAGGAGTAGGGGTTCAGATATGCGGCGCCGATCATCGAGAACGACTGAATGTTCATGACGAGGATGCCGAGCACGGCGAACCCGCGCAGGACGTCGATGGAGAGGATCCTTTCGGACCGCCCAACGGGACCGGCGTTGAGCGAAACTGTCGACTTGGATGCGCTCACAACTATGTCTTACGGCAACCGCCGCTCCCCGGTTCTGGTGTTCCAGAGAACAGGAATCGGTTACTTCTCGTCAGGTAGATCCGCACCTTCCGTCCAGTCGAACCACTCGATATCGGTCACGCTCGTGGGCTCGCTGGTCAGTAACATGAGGGCCCGGTTGCCATCGGTGAACCAGGGATCGCCGGTCAGGTTCCCACGCGGTTCCTCCGGCGACACAAAGCCCACCCCGCCGACTCTCGCAAACGCCTTCAACGCCTGCGCGTAAATGAAATCCTGAACCAACGAAGAGCGAGTCTCGTCCACGTTGGGGTCGATACGGTGGGTGGTCAGGGTTTTACTCTTGGTGGTCAAACGGCTGCCGATATCGCGGCTGATCTGTCCCATCAAAACGGCCTGACCATTCGCCGTGACCGGTGCCAGCCATAACCGCAGATGGTTGCGATAGTTGATGCTGGATCGCACCTTCTGCAACGCGATGTCCTGCGGTCGGCCGTAAACATAAAGGTTGCTGACGGGAGAATATCGGTAAGCGCCTCCGAAAATGCCGAACAACCCGGTTTTCATCACCGTGCCCGCGGACATCACCGCGGTCGGATCCCAGCCTGAACGGAGAAAGGCCGGCCAGATCCCTTCCGCGTCACCGATGATCACGAGATTCACCGGGTCGCCGGTTTTACTACCGTCGGCGTTGGTCACGGTCGCCGGCTGCGCCAAGATCCACTCTAAAAGGTCTTCAGCTTCAGTAAAGTCGACGATCTCCTGGCCGGGGAAGAATGCGTCGTAGAGGTCGTCGCCATGACCCAGTTTGTGGAAATCGGCCTTGAAGCCCGGGATATCGGTGACGAATTCCACGTGCACAGCCTTGTGTTCCGAGAAGACCTCTACGAGTACCCATCGAACCCCCTTGTTCAGGGTTGCAAAGACGAAACCCGACCTGGTCTCACCAGGTGGAATCAAAAACGGCATCTGCTGTTCGTAGTAGAACCACTTCTTCTCGTGGTTCGCCTCTTTGGACCAGGTCCAGCTCGTCTTCTGCGCCACCTCGAGCGGTGCAAAATATTCCGGATCGATGCTCCTCGGCATGAACAGCATTTCGTCGTCGGTGTCGTTGGTGATCTCGATCCACACCGGTTGGATTTTCTTTTTATAGAGCTTGCAGTCAAAGGCCGCCTTTGCCTCCTCGGCAGTCAGCACGACAATTGAAGCGGTGACGTCATCCTTGGTCTGTGTTTCCGCCCTTTGCTTGAAGCCGACCTCGTCCATTGGGGTTGGGCTGAAGGTGCGACAGCCGATAACAACTGTGAATACCGAGACAATCGCGACGATTCTCAATAAGTTTTTCATCGATTTGAACCTCCATGAGGTGGTTACCCCGAAGATACCACGTCCGAACCCACCGATACCCCGACCCAACGCGGATCATGGGTGCACCACAAAAAGGGAGGCATATATGCCTCCCCTACAAATCCTCTCCGGAAACCTCATGGCACAAGCTGCATGTCCAACGTATGATCGATGCGAACGGCCAACTGATGATATCGAACTTCGACCTTGACACACTGCTCACTGGAATCCGCAACAACGACCGGGCTGCGCTTGGTCGAGCGATAACCCTCGTCGAGTCGAACGCTCCGGACGACCGGGATCGCGCTCAAGAGCTTTTCACAGCCCTTCTCCCCAGCACCGGCGGCGCGCGCCGCATCGGCATCTCGGGTGTGCCCGGGGTCGGTAAAAGCACCTTCATCGAGAGCTTCGGCCTCCGCCTGGTCGAAGCCGGCCACCGTGTCGCGGTACTGGCCGTGGACCCTTCGTCGTCGGTCTCGAAAGGATCGATCCTCGGTGACAAAACGAGAATGGAGAAGCTGGCTGCGTCGGACAATGCCTTTATCCGCCCCTCCCCCACCGGCGGCTCACTGGGCGGCGTCGCCCGAAAGACCCGAGAAGCCATTCTGGTCTGTGAAGCTGCGGGCTACGACGTGGTGCTGGTCGAAACCGTAGGCGTCGGTCAGTCTGAAACTTCGGTCGCCGAGATGGTGGACTTCTTCCTGCTCCTCAAGCTCGCCGGCGCTGGCGACGAGCTGCAGGGCATCAAACGCGGCATCCTCGAGCTCGCCGACCTGATCGCGATCAACAAGGCCGATGGCGACAATCTCCCGGCCGCCGAGCTTGCACGGGCCGAGTTCGAGCGCGCACTCGGGATTCTCCGGCCCGAGGGCGAGGATGCCTGGAAGCCACGCGTCGTCACCTCGTCCGGCCAGACCGGCGCAGGACTCGACGATATCTGGGAAATCATCAGCGAGCACCACGAGCTGCTTTCAACGAATGGCGAGCTCGAAAAACAACGGAAGCAGCAACTCCTCGGCTGGATGTGGTCATTGGTGGATGAAGGCCTTCGCGCCGCCGTGCGTGAACACCCGGAGGTCGCCCGAAAAATAACCACCCTCGAAGAAAACGTATTGTCGGGCAAAACCACACCAACCGCCGCTGCCGAAATGATCCTCGAAGCCTTCAAGAATTCCGGTCCTATGTAGGGTGGGCCTTGGCCCACCGGGAGCATCGCTCCAACTTGGGGATGGTGGGCTGAAGCCCACCCTACAGCTTCCCTACCACGGCCTGTATTGGAACCGAAGAAGGAGAATATTCGCTGCGCCCTGATTTTTGGGGCTGGCGTAGATGTAGTTGAGTTCGACGCAGGTCGTGGGGTTGAGATACCAGTTCAGGGCGGCGGTGAAATCGGTGAGTTGACCGCCCTCGATCATGCCGTCGTTGAGATCGATGGTTGACATCCGGCCGACAACTTCCAGGGCACCGAAGTGTCCCTTTCTGAACGGCTTCCCCCCGCCGAACTTGGCCGCTGGGCGCCCCCGGTCCCAGGTTGCACTGTTGAGGCGGTATGGCCTGCTCTCTCCGGTCAGGAACCACCCGACCTGAGCGTATGTTCCCCTGAAGGTGGGATCGCCGACCAACTGCGCCGACACATTGCTCTGTATGTACTCCGCAGACGCCCAAAGCGGTCCCTGGACTGTGGCAAACTCCACCCCCAACAGCGTGAGGTGACTTGCATCCATGCTGCCGGTGTCTACCAGGGGTTCGACAAACCGCGCCTCAGGACGCGACCGGTATTGTGTATCGCCACCTATGGGCGACCTGGAGCTGGCCGAGACACCGAAGTGGACAAGCTGGCGCCCTTCATTGCGGTAGACCAGGTTGTAGGTCAGCCGTCCGGTCAGCGAGAGCGCGGATGTGCTGGCGTTGGCTTCGTTGGTCTGACCGAAGGAGAACAGCCCGACCGCCCAGGTAAAACGCCCCTTCAAGCCGGCGTCGTGGACCATCACACCGACGTTCGTACCGGGCGCGATCGTCTGCACGGGCAATGATCGTTCCAAGAAAGGGGTGTGGAAGGAACTCGATGCCCGTTCGAGACTGAAGGGCTCATTCATAAAACCGACCCTGAGCTTGCCGATGTACTTACCCCAGACCTCGAGACCGCCCTCCGAGCCCTCGATCCAGGCATCCTTGAGGCCCCAGTCGGGCCCGAGCTCGAAGGAGAGATTGAAGTTGAATTTTTGGATGCGTCCAGCGGCGAAGAGCGTGAAACGGCGGACATCGAGTCGGGACTCGATGGGCAGGTAGAACTCGTCGAACTTCTCGTTGCCATTGCCGATCGTACCGTCAACCTGCAGCCTGCCGCCGATTCTGAACTTGACCTTGCCGTCAAACAGGCTGTATCGAGCGATCCCCCGGACGCCGCTGACGAAATTCCCCCACTTGGTCTTTATCGGTTCCGGCTCGATCTCGTCGAGGTCGAAGGGTGCGTAATCGGTGAAGGCTACGTCACCGGGATTGGTCACGGCCTCGCTTTTTGGAGTCTGTACGCCATCCTCCACTGACTCGGCGGCCGGGGTTTCGGACGGCTTGGCCGCGGCGCTATCGGTCTCCTCCGCATCTTCAGAGGGTGTTGGTGACGTCGGCGCTTCGTCCGCCTCCTCAGGAACCGGCGTCGGCTCCGGTGATGGCGTCGGAGTCGGCGATGGAAGCGGCACGGGAATTTGAGGGATATCGTTCCCGTCGGCGAAGGTACCGATGCAAAGCAGAACCACCGCGAACGCACCCACCAGAAGGTAACGATGACCCGGGATCACGATTCTCACCATGCAATATCGTACTGTATTCACACTATCCGTTTCTCGCCACCCGTTCGGTTCGCGAAAGGACAGGTGTTTCGCGTGTTATAGGGGGCGGGATACATCCCGCCCTTGTCGATCGAAGTCCTGTGAATCGCTCAAGGGCGGCATAGATGCCGCCCCTACCCCCGAGTCGACGGGGATCCCACCTGGCGAACCAGGAGCCAGAGGAAGAACGGTGCGCCAAGAAAGGCAGTGATCACACCTACGGGCAGCTCGGCTGGGAAGAGGACGAGCCGGGCAGCGGTATCGCAAAGGACGAGGAAGGCGCCGCCAAAAAGAACTGACGCCGGCAACAACACGCGGTGGTTGGTGCCCACCAGGAGTCGGCAGATATGGGGCGCCATCATGCCGACAAAGCCCACCGGTCCGCAGGCGGCGACGACTCCACCGACCATCACCGAGGTTGCGAGGAAGAGCAGGGTGCGCGTCGGCGCCACGGCCACGCCACGGCTGGCCGCGATCTCGGTTCCGGTGGCCAGAAGGTCGAGTTCGCGGGCATGCCAGACGATAACAGCGGCGCCGAGGGCGACGACCGGTGTCATGTGCAGGACTGTGGTCATGTCGACTCCGCCAAGACCACCCATCAGCCAGCGGATGATGCGGTAGGAGTCACCCAGCGATGCGGTGTACTGGGCGAAGAGAATCACGCTCGAAAAGAAGAAGTTCATTGCGACGCCGGCGAGGAGCAGCGTGGTCGAGGAGAGCTCGGGCCGAAGACGGGTCAACATCCATATGACGCCAACCGCGACCATCGCGCCGGCAAAGGCCGCCACCGAGGTCGTCGAAAGACCGACCACTACAAGCGACAGACCGAAGCGACTGGCGAGGGCCACACCAAGCGATGCGCCGCCGGCGACGCCGAGGGTGTAGGGAGTCGCCAGGGGGTTGCGAAAAATGGCCTGGAACACAGCGCCACCGAGCGCCAGACCGGCGCCGCCGACAAAGGCCGCCAAGGCTCTTGGCACTCGGATCTGCCAGAAGATGACTCCCGCCGGATCGACGCCATGAAAATCGAAAAGGGCTGAAAACGGCAGCGCCTGCCGTCCCACCAGTGGTAAGACGGCGAGGGCGAGCAGAGCCAACCCACCGAGTACCGCCAGACGCAGAGAAGTTTTCATGAGCCGTTTCTCGCCGGCAGAATCAGTGGGAGGCCTCGATGTCCGCCGGCGATCAACCGGAAGTCGGCGTCGTAGATCGCCGCCAGAACTTCGGCATCCAGAAGCTCGGCCGGTTTCCCGGTCGCAGCGACCCTTCCGTCCTTGAGGGCGAGCACCGAGTCAGAGGAGGCAACTGTGCTGTTGAGGTCGTGGGTCACCGCGACGATCGTCAGACCGCTCTCGTGGTGCAGGCGATCGAGTAGATCGAGGATCTGCACCTGGTGGCGGTAATCGAGGAAGCTCGTCGGTTCGTCCAGCAGGAGGATCGAGCCGCCCTGGGCGAGGGCGGCGGCTATCGAGGCCCGCTGTCGTTCGCCCCCTGACAGCGAGGACATCGAGCGGTCGGCAAGCTTCGCTACTCCCGTCAACTCCATGGCGCCGTTGACCGCCGCTGCATCGGCTTCGGTGAGCGCCGCCCACGCGTTGACGTGGGGATAGCGCCCCATTTCAACGAACGACCGCACGATGTAGTCCATCGGTCCGCCATCCGGCTGCGGGACGTAGCTCACGGCCTGCGCCAGCTCGCGCCGGTCGTACTCGTCAACGGGACGGCCATCAATCAGGACCCGACCGCTCGAAGGCGCGAGGATCCCATCGAGACACCGCAGCAGGGTGGATTTGCCGGCGCCGTTGGGCCCGATGATGGTGAGGAATTCACCCTTTTCCACTCGCAGCGAGACGTCGCGCAAAATCTCGGCTTCACCGAGATGGAGGCTGAGATCTTCGACGACGATCTTCGCCGAGTTCACTCTCTCCCCCAATCCAGCGCGGGGTGCAACGCCTGCGCCATTGCCTCGACCATCTCGGGCAGCCGCGGTCCCGGGACTACCATCTGGTCCCCTTCGAGCACGTTCACCCGGTTTTCACGAACCGCCCGCAGCTCGGTCAGCCGCATCCATCCCCGACGGACGGCGTCGAGGTCGAGATTTCGGTCCTCGACTCCAGCGATCACATCGAGCACGACGTCGGGATCGAGGGCGGAGAGCCCCTCCCGCGAGAGCTCCGGGTAGCGCGCGAGACCGCCGTTGACGGCATTGACGCCACCGGCGATCTGCAACACACCATCGTAGAAGGTGTCACGGCCCGCGGCCCAGACACTGCGAACCGCGCCCTCCCCGACCTGGTGACCAACCACGACCACAGCCCGCGGGCGGGGCGCAGCCGCGACGGCAGCCACGACCTTCGCCAACCTGCTCTCGAGCTCGACCCTGAGGGCCTTTCCGCGCTTGGGCACGCCGCACGCTTCGGCCACAGCGGAGACGGATTCGAGCACCGACTCGACATCGTGTTGGTCGACCTCGAGGACCCGAAGGCCGAGCGACTCCAACCTCAATCGGCTTTCATGGCTCGATGGAATCGCCACCACCAGATCGGGCTCGAGCGACACGATGGCCTCGAAGTTGGGGTCCAGGTGACCGCCGACCCTCGGCAGTTCGAGAACTTCGGAAGGATACGCGCAGTAGCGCGTCACACCGACCACCCTGTCGCCCAGACCGAGAGCGAAAAGAGTTTCGGTCAGGCTTGGCGCCAGGGACACGATGCGTTGCGGCGCTTGATCATCATCAACAGCAGGCCCCACACCGCCCACCGCACCGCCGCATCCGACGATGAGGATCGCGCCGGCCAAGAGAGCCACAACCGATTCTCGTCGAACCATCCGCCTCCAAAAAAAAGAACCCCGGACCCCACAGGGCCCGGGATGCCGTTTTCCATCCCTTGTTGTCGCCGTGAAACCGACCCCAGACCGCGAGGGCGATGCCACCTGTCTCGGGCCGGATCTTCTGGCTCCCGGATCATTCTCCGGCCGACCCTTCCCATGATCAAATGATCACAGTGGCTTCGTCGGCCTTCGTCCCCGGTCACAGCGGCGGGACCGCGACGGATTCACACCGTCTTCCCCACACCCGAGACGCTCAGAGTCTATCGTTGATCGGTCGACTTCTCAATGTCTGCTCTAATCGATCACAGTGAGGGGGATCGTGGTGGCGTCGTCGGTCCCCGGGAATGCGCCAGTGCCGTCGATCACCGCTCCGTAGGCCCACATCTCACATCCGGACGTGAGAACTTCGACGGTAGCGTACGCGTTATTGCGAGAGCCGGCGCCGGTTGCACCGAAGATGTTATTGATCTGTTCGAACTTGTGTGCACCGATCGTTTCTGTCACCGCCGTTCCAAGGGTACCTCCACTGGCGTTGACGACTCGGACACGCACCTGACACGACTTGTTCGACAGGTTGACCACGCCGACATTTGTCCGGAAGTCATTGTTCCCCGTCAGCTGCGAGAGGACGCCCAGTTCGCCTCGACTCAGCCCATCCGCCGCCGTCACCCCCGGCATGAAGCTGCCGAAGCTCCCGTCCTCACCGACGTTATAGGTGCGGGCAGTGACCACCAATGGCCTGGTCGAGTTGATCAGAACCGAACCCGAAGATTTGTTGGTGATGCCGAACAGGCTCACCGCCGCATCGTCCCAGGTTTCCAGCCGGCCATTGAAGACAGATCTCTTGACGACAGCCGTCTTCACAGTGGTGGGGCCGTTCTTCCAGTAGTACGTCAGGGTCACGTCGGCCGACGCGCCCGAGCGATTGAGGACGCCGACCTTGGATCGCCACAGGGCATCTCCAACACCCGGTGTGTGGGCGATGGCGGCCAGAAAATAGTTGTAGGCTCCATCTCCAGTGCCGCCGCCGCCACCGCCTTCCTGCAGCGTGGCGCGAAGCATGAGGTTGCTTCCACTTCTCAGCCCGAGCCCCGAGATCCCGGTCGAGGAGAGATAGCTGTTTCCGATATTCGACCCGGTGTCGAACTCGACATTGAAGTCCTCGCCTGCCCATTGCGAGTCGCCCCGCACGACCAGCCAGAAGTCGCCATCCAGGGTCACAGGCGAGGCCAGCGTGACTGACGAGGGACCGGCCCCGTCACCAGTCCGGATTGTGCCTTGACCGAGAACCGTGCTGTCGTCGGGTGACCCGCTGGCGTCCGGGTAGATGAAAACCTCGTTCGGCCACGGCCCACCCGTATAGGATTTATTGTTGGAAGCGCAGAAGCCGGCGATTTGGACATTTCCCGGCTGGTAGCCGAAGTCGGCCAGCTCGAATTTGACCGCGAACATATAGTCGGGGTCGCCCGCCAGGCCGCCGCCAAAATACGTAGCTTCGTCGGTGGTGTTGTTATCGTACCCGGCGTTGCCGCAGTCCCAGCTGCCGCCTCCGCCGCCACCGTTGCCATCGGGATCGGAACCTGCTTTGGTCAAGGTGCCGGTGCCGCTGGGGTCCAGCCAGTCTCGCAGACGGTTGGATGAGCTCGATCCGTTCCAACCGATCGCAAACCGTCCGTGGCAGTCCGACACGTTGCCCCCGCATGGATCACCGACGTCTCCGGCGCTGAGGTAACCCACCAGGAAATGAGTGGCGGGGTCCCAGACGCCTGAGCCCGAGGAGCCGGGCTCGGTGGTCCCGCGTTCGTAGACGTTTGCATACCAATGGGTATCACTGGGACCACCGCTTTCGCCGCAATGTCCCATGATGGTCAACGGATCGTCGTTGAAGGTGATCGCCTTCTCGTCGCCCTGGGGATGGTGGATGTGGACACTGCTCTGGGGCCGGGTCGATGTTCGCGCGTCCCAGCCGGCGTAGTACACGTTGAAGCTCGCATCGGGCGTGTCCTCGAGCTCGAAAAGGAGCATGTCGTTTTCTTCGCGCGATGCGCGAAAGATCGCCCCGGTCTGGCTCTCGCTGAGACTGCCACCGCCAAGCTGGCCGCACGTGGGTGACTCGTAGTTCCAGTACACCCTCACCGTCTGGTCGTTCGAGGCTGACACCTCGCAGTGTTGGGCTGATATGAAAAATGGAGTGTAGGAGCCCTGGACGTCCATGATCAGGGTGCCAGAACACAGATACATCGATTCGATGGTGTACCTGCCGACGCTACGGATCTCGTCTCTCCAGGCGTTGCCCTCATCGCACACCACGTCGATGTTGCACGACGCCTGCTTGGCGAGGTCATCATTTTTGGAGAACAGACCACGGTAGCCGCGACCGATCCTGCCGAGCTCGAGCTCGGGCTCGAAGTCGGCTCCGCCGGGCACATAGAGCTCGAGCACAGCCCGTTCGCCTGGAACCACCGGTGACCAGAACTCGCCGTGGACCTTGTTGTCGTCGACGGTGAAAGGACCTTGATAGTAGTCGTGGTCCTCGCTCACGATGTGCAGCGTCGCACCCGGCGGCAACCGGTACCTCAAAAAGCCGAAATTGAGGTCGGTCGCGTTGGGCGCGTGAATCTGCAGACGCCACAGGCGGCCGCCGTCGGCGAGTTTTTCCCATGTCCCGTGGTCGGCCGGCGTGATCGAGACGTCTTCGGGGATGGCGAAGCGCATTGGACCGGGCTCCACCCGGGCCTTGTCCTCGGCGAGAGCCGTCGCGCGGTCGATCGGACCGGCAGCGAGGACCTTCACTTCGGTCACCGCGGCGACCTTCAAGGTCGTTGATTTCGGTGGGTCTCCACGCCTGGCGTCGGCGGTCGGGCCGACCGAGAGAACAATGACCAGAACACAGACGATCGAGACGAAGTATTTCAACTGATGGGTCATCGTTACTCCTCCACAGCCAGTCGTTAGAGACACGTCGACATTCACGCACCGTGTGCGTCTTCCCATCCGAATCTCCCATTATCCAGTCAACGTATCCAGCGCGTCGGCACCCAGACGACCTTGCTCTGCCACGGGCCCTCGAGGATTCGTATCCGTGCCTCGCGGCTCTTGTTGGCGTACTCGAGGACCCGCACGTTGGTCCCTGCCGGGAGCTCGATGTAGCGGTCCTGGTCCATCAGCGCGCCGACATTGATCTGGACATTGCCCTGACCGATCGTCTGGAGCGCGCCGACGGCCTCGTGGTCGAGGGCCGCCAACACCGGTCGGCCGAGACCGGTGTCGACCGTCGCGTTTTCGCCGACCGAGCGTGCTTCTCTGAAGACCGCGGAGGCGGGGCCTTCGCTCTGGTCCTGGCCAAGGAACCAGACAAGCGCCAAAACCGGAATCAGCGCCAAGAGCAGCCACGGGATGAACCGTTTGAAGCCGGGTTTCGCGTCCCCGTCGTCCGGAATGTGTAGAACGGGTTCGTCTACGATCGCCCCTTCGGGAAAGACCGCCTCGAACTCGGTCCGGCACGAGGTGCACTTGAGGGTCCGCCCGAGGTAGCGCTCATGCACCTGCATGTGCGCACCACATTTCCCACAGGTGTGAATGTAGCCAGGCATAACTTCACCCCTTTGTCACATTTACAAGCTTATCAGAGGGGTTGAGGGATGCAGGGTACAGGGTACAGGATGCAGGGCTGCTTAGAGATTCCCTCGGATATATGGGGGAGCTGACGGGAATTCCTAATTCCTCATTCCTGATTCCTGATTCCTAATTCGCTCTGTACCGCACCTCACCTCCGACGATTGTGTACAGAACCCGGGTCTTGAGAATCTCCTCGGCCGGGACCTCGAGGATGTCTTTCGACAACACGGTAATGTCGGCCAGCTTTCCGGGCTCGATCGAGCCCTTGATGTCCTCCTCGAAGGCGGCGTACGCGGCATCGAGCGTACGGGCCCGCAGCGCTTCTTCCCGGCTCATCCTTTGGGCCGGGAAGAAGTCGGTACCATCCGGGAGTCGACGCGTCACCGCCGCGAAGTACGAGGCCAGCGGATCGACGGGCTCGACGGGTGCATCGGTACCGCTGGCGATGACCGCCCCGGAATCGAGGAGGTCGCGCCACACGTAGGCCCCCTCTCGCGCACGATCGTCTCCCAGCCGCACCGGCACCCACGGGCCATCGGAGGTGCAGTGGATAGGCTGCATCGCGGCGATGACGCCCAGCTCTGCGAATCGCGGTATGTCCTGGGGATCGAGATGTTGGGCGTGTTCCACCCGCCAGCGCAGCTCGCGACCGTCGGCCCGGCTTGAAATCGTCTCCTCGTAGATATCGAGGGTGACGCGGTTGGCGCGGTCGCCAATTGCATGCGTGCAGAGCTGAAGCCCGTACTCAGCAGCCAAATGCGCCGATTCCCGCAGCTCTTCAGGAGTCATGACGTTGAGGCCGATACTATCCGGCAGATCGCTGTAGGGCTCGAGCAGCCACGCCCCGTGCGACCCCAGGGCACCATCCGCGTAGCGTTTGATGCCGCCAACGGTGAGGTAACTCTCTCCCTTCCGGTAGACCTCATAACCCGGCAGCCCGGCGGTCAGGCTCTCGTTGTCTTCGGAAAGCATGATCCACAACCGCAACGGAAGCTCGCCCGCCTCTGCCATGTTCCCGAGTAGCTCGACGAGCTGAAAGCTCGAGCCCGCGTCCTGAAACGAAGTGATGCCGTGAACCAGGCTCTCCTCGCTCGCCAGCGCGACCATGCGACGGATCGTCGCCTCGTCCCACTCATTGTCTATCAAGTCGCCCACCAGGCTCTCGGCGGTCTCGCGCAGCACACCGATCGCCCGCCGACGACTGTCGCGGACGATTTCGCCCCCTGCGGGATCGGGAGTCCGGCGATCGATCCCCGCCATCTCCAGGGCGAGGGCGTTGACCATCGACGCGTGTCCGCTGGCATGGGTGAGGAAGACCGGATTTTCGGGTGACACCGCGCTCAACCCATCGTGGTATGGCAGGCCGGAAACATTTGGCTCCGGCGTGGAAGTCCACTTCTCCTGGTGCCAGCCGCGACCGAGGATCCACTGCCCGGGCTCGGCCTCGGCGACCGCCGCCTCGACCAAGGCCACGATTTCATCGAAATCAGCAACACCGTTGAGATCGAGCTGCATCCTTGCCCGACCGAGACTGAGAAAGTGGGCGTGGCCCTCGATCAGGCCAGGTACTGCAAGCGCACCGCCAAGGTCGATGACCTCGGTATCCGCTCCGATGAAGCGATCAATCTCGCGATCAGTTCCGACCGCAATCAGTTTTCCGCCGCGGGCGGCAAGGGCGGTTGCCTCGGGGTAACCGGCGTCCATGGTGACGATCCGCCCACCCATGAGCACCAGATCGGCCGGTTCCTCGGCGGGAGCGCAGGCGAGCAATGAAATCGAGACGATTACGATCCAGAAACGCTTCATGGCAACCTCCGGCAAACAGGATACCTGTTTGAATTCGGAATTCGGAATTCGGAATTCGGATTTCGGAATTTCGCTCGCTCACCCGCCTGTGGAATTTCGGATTTCGGATTTCGGATTTTCGCAGACCCACTCAAAACGGCGAGGAAAGAGACGAATTCAAAAAATGGGCAGTACAATGCCACGCACAGATTAGGAATCGCTCGCTCAAAGAGTATTTAAGAGAAATAGGAGGAACGCGAAAATGAAAAGGTCAATTGCCATCGCAGCAATCACCGCGATTGTCGTCGCCGAGCTCTTCCTGACCCCGGCGCCAGCCGAGGCGCAAAAGGCGAAGAAGGGCCAATCCGCTTCGGTACAGCACGGCATCGTCGTCAAGTCCGAACGGGTCGACCTCTCCGAAAACAAAGCGCCTTCCGGCGCCGCAGTTGGCGGCACGGTTGGTCTGTTGACCGGTAGATCCTCCGGGTACAAGCGCCGTCGTAACGCCGCGATCGGCGCCGCCGCCGGCGGGCTGCTCGGGGCTGCCGGCAGCACCCAACAGATGGGCATGATGTACACCATCGACACCGGGAGTGGTTCGGTCAAAGTCGTCACCGACCAGACCGAAATCCACATGGGTGATTGCGTCGTCGTCGAGATGGCGAATGACCGCGCCAATGTTCGCCGCGTCAACCCGGAGGTCTGCGATCCGGCAGCCGCGGATGTGGTCAAAGAACTCGAGCAGGAGTTCGTTGAGGAGGCCGAGGAATGCGCCATGGCGCGTGCGGAGCTTGCTACAGCCAAGACGGACGCCGAGTTCGACCGGGCGCTGATGAAGATTGACATACTGTGTAACAACTGACGCACGTCGCGATCCCAGGCACGCATTGTGGTGCGGGCGTCTCGCCCGCACGATTCCACCGCGATCGAAGAAGTGCAGCCGGGACCGCCGCCTCAAATATTCTGCGCGCCCTTTGTGGTGCGGGCGTCTCGCCTGCACGAATCGCGCTGACTGAGGATGTGCGGCCGGGACGGCCGCACCACAACATCACATCAGGTTTTGTGGTGCGGGCGTCTCGCCTGCACGGATCGCGCTAACCGAGGATGTGCGGCCGGGACGGCCGCACCACAACATCACATCAGGTTTTGTGGTGCGGGCGTCTCGCCTGCACGGATCGCGCTGACCGAGGATGTGCAGCCGGGACGGCCGCACCACAAGACCGGCCCTCGATCGGACCTACAACCGTCCGCGGAGGACGAGTTGAACAGAACGTCCCGGAGCAAGCACAGCGTCCTCATCCGATGACGCGAAGTAGGCATGGTCGAGGAGATTCCGCCCCAGGATCGAGACCTCGAGCCAGTCGGTGATCGTGAATCCGGCGCCCGCATCGAGCACGCCATAGCCCGGAATATCCTGTTCGGTGGGGCCCGGGCGATCGTCACGGGCATATGCCGCGCCACGCACCATCCACCACCAGCGCTCGCCAGGGTTACCCCTCAGGACCGCAAAGACCCCTGGCGGCGGCACACCGTCGGTCGGCGAGCCGTCCTCGACGACCTCGCCTTGCAGGACATGCGCGCCGGCCTGGAGCTCGAGCCCCTTACCGATCACGAAGCTCGTCTCCACCTCGATGCCGGTGATCTCCGATTCACCGCGGTTGCGGAAGAAGAAATCGTCTCCCTCCCGGAATCGCTCGATGAGATCGAAGATGCGGTATCGATAGACATATAGCCCGACCGCCATGGAATCCGGACTGTAGCGCAGAGCAAGATCGAACTGGAGACTGGTTTCGGGATCGAGGTCTGGGTTGCCGGTGATGAAGCCGCGGCCCGATTCGCCGCGGTAGTAGCGGTCCGACAGGAGCGGGTCGCGGAATCCCCGCGCGACCTGGGCGGTGAGCTCGAGGTCCGGCGTCAGCTCGAAGCCTGCAGCGGCAAAGCCCGAGATCGCCGAGTTGTAGGTGTCGAGATCACCAAAATACCCACCGCGGTTTGCGCTCCAGACGCCGTCTCCGCGCAGGCCGAAATTCAATTGCCATCTTCCAAGACCTCGCCCGAGGCTGAGAAATACGCCGAGATCGGTTCCGTAGGCGTTTTCGATGCTCACTTCGCGATCAAAATTTTCGGGCTCTCCGTCATCACCAAAGGTGGTGTACTCATTCACCGCCCCGAGGTTGTAGCGGCCACTCACATTCGCGCCGAGGACCATCCGCCAATCGCCGAGCGGCCTCTCGGCGTCGGCGCGGATCGAGAAGTCGTTGGCGTCGACCCGCGACCCAGCGACATCGCGCGGGGTCGTATCCGTTGCATACCGATCCTTGGCAAGCTCCAGTGAGTAGTCGTCCCATCCAAAGGTGAGGCTGAGCCGATTCCATTTCCCTGGTCCCGGCCGCTCATAACCGAGACTGAGCCGGTGCGAGATTTCCTCCGGGTAGAAGACTCTCCGTATTTCAGAATCCGGCGTTGGCTTTCCGACGTTACGCGCCTCGTCGGTACGCCAACCGACGTGGAGGATGCCGTTCAAGGCAGCAGTCTGCCAGCCGGCCCGAAAGCCGAGCATTTCCGACGCCGAGTTGAAGACCGTGCCCTCGGGACTCTGGTAGTCACCGTAGTCGCGGTAGTGGGCGCCAAGCATGAAACCGCCGCCAAGGAGACCAGTGGTTGCTTCTGCAGCCGCCCCGAACTCGTCGAGACCATGTCCACCAATCAGGTTGAAGCGGAGTTCGTTGGAACCCTGTGGATCGGGCATGCGAGTTCGGGCACGAATGATGCCGCCGAATGCGTCCGAGCCGTACGCCACTGATCCCGGGCCGCGGATGACCTCTACCTCGTCAATTGTCTCGGGGTCGAGATAGGTCGCCGAGGCGCCGGCACGGCGCTCTGAGCTGACCCGGCCGTCATCGAGCAGGAGCAGGGTGCGATGCTGGGGCAGACCGCGAATGCTGGGCACCGCAGCGTGACCGTCACCGCTGGTGCCGGCGCCCGGCAGATTCTCGAGGGTCTGAAAAAGCTGTGCCGGCATTCGTTGGCCGAGGTCACCACGGCCCATCACGGTTGCAGCCACCGCCGGCGGTAGCTCGAGATCGGGTATCACACCACTGACAACGGTAACCGTCTCGCCAATCGGAGCGACCTCGACGATCAGCGGCCCATCACCGGGCAATTCGGCCACAGTCACCGGTCGCAGAGCCACTCCATCGGGGCGTGCGATGAAGAGCACGAAGGGAATCTCCGGAACAGGATCGAGATCGAGCGTCCCATCGCCATCGGCGACCAGCGATTCGCTGCGGCCGATGACAGTGACCCTGGCTCCTGAGAGAGCCGAACCGTCCGGCAATACAACACGGCATTCGAGCGCAGCCGAGGCCGAGGCGGCGCACAGCGCAACGATGGCAAGGAGTGTCTTCTTGAACGTCAACAATTGCTTCCTTCTAGAAAACTACGAGCGAGAGAAGCTCATCGACCATGCCCAGGGTCAGACCCCAGATCCGGCGATCCCGGTAACGATAACAGGGAAGCTCCAAAGAAAATCCCCCCCGTTGATACTCCATCGATTCTCGGTTCCGGTGATCGGCGAGAAAGCTTGCCGGCACCCACATCGCCGCCGCCACCTCGTAGTTCGGTGTCAGCGGTGGCACGGAGTCAGAAACAAAGACGAACGGGACGATCACCATGTTCATGGGTCGGCCACGGCCGATGGCGGCGACATCCGACAGCCGGCCGATCTGTTCGGCGACCGAGGGAAGATCGAGACCAACTTCTTCCATGGTCTCGCGAACCGCGGCGGCGAGAGGGTCTGCGTCTCCCGGATCAACCCGTCCCCCGGGAAAGGCCATATGGCCTGACCAGGGATCGCGGGGGTCTTCAGCACGATGGATGAAGAGGAACTCCGCGCCATCCTCTCCGGGCCTCAGCACCGCCGCCACGGCGGCCCTGGTCTGATTCTCGACATCGGGAAGCAGGTGGGGTTGATAGTCGCCAAGAGCGGCGCGGAAGGACTCGACCGTCAGCACGGGGTCTATTGTCGCAGAGAAAAGAGACTATGCGGCTATACGGCATTACGGGTTAACGGCTTTACGGCCTAACGGCGGGCAGCGATCGCTCGCCCATTCGCCACATTGTCCGCCGCTGTAGGCGGGTCGTTTACGGCTTCTCGGCCGGGCGATGTGGCTGACGGACAGAATCTGTAGGGGCGGGATATATCCCGCCTTAGTCCATCGAAGTTCTTTGAGTCGTTCAAGGGCGGCAGAGATGCCGCCCCTACAGGCGCGGTGCGTGGCGAACGGCGGCGAGCACGAAGTTGAGGCGCGAAAACTCGCGGCTCGTCAGCCACTCGAAGAACCGGTCTTTGAATGCTCCCCTTCGAAAGACCCTGGTCACGACATCTCGAGGATCCATGCCGTCTGCCGTCAGGTCGACCGATTTTTGCGCCGCTTCTTCGATGCGCCTGGCCTTGAGTTCGAGGAGCGGCACCGGATCCTCGACGATCAGGCCGTGGCCGGTCAGCATGCGCCGCGGTCGCAGGGCGGCGACGCGCCGCAGAGACTCGGCCTCCTGCCACGGGTTGCCCCAGATCAGGACGGCGGCTGCACCGGGTGAAATGACGAGATCGCCGGTATAGACATCGCCGGTGGCGGGTTCGTAGAGCGCAACCTGGGTCCGAGCGTGCCCGGGCGTCGGAATGACCTCGAAGCGCCGTCCGCCCGATTCCACGACCTCCGGCATCTCCAGCGGGTCGAATGGCTCGACCCTCCCCCACCAGATGCGCCGGTAGGGCGCAAGCGTGCGTACCCCCTCTTCCCAGAGAGCGTTGGAATGACGGAGATAGACCGGGCAACCATGGGCAGCGGAGATCGCGGCGCAATTTCCCGTGTGGTCCTCGTGGTTGTGGCTGCAGCACACCAGATTGATCTCGCAGCCCGCGAGCGTCGCCATCATCGGCTCGCACCCGTAGGAGAAGCCGGTATCAATGAGGATGTCGCCGACCAGATAGGCGGAAACATCGAATCCGAGCGACCACGTACCAAGGCTCATCATGCGGACGCGTGTTACCTGGTTACCGACATCATCCAGCTGGACTCGCACCCGCTGCATCCTGCCCCACACCCGACGCCGCCAATCATGCCGCACCTTGGCATTCTATACCCAGCCGCTATCACAAACGCTGGCCTGCCAATCAAACCTAGATTTCGCCGCGCATGCTGCTCTTGAAAGTCCTTTCTCGCCCCACGATCGTTTAAAACGCAAAGAGCGCGAAGAGGCCGCCAAGAAATATTTTGAGTCATTCTTTGCGATGATCTTTGCGCTCTTGGCGTCTTCGCGGTTCCAACGCTGTCGGGACCAGCACAACATGGCAGAAGCGGTTCACCGCTGACGCAACTATGTTCTGCTATCGTTTCCAAATCAGCACCAAGGAGCAAATCATGGCGAAAGTCGTTGGAGTCGGTGGCGTTTTCTTTAAATCAGAGGATCCGGAGGCGCTTGGATCCTGGTACCAGAAGTGGCTCGGCGTTCCGGTCGAGCCTCCCTACGGCGCAAATTTCAAACCGGACACAGTGCCGGCGGGCGGCCTGACGGTGTGGGCGCCATTCAAGAAGGACACTGACTACTTCGATCCTTCGAAGAACGACTTCATGTTCAACCTCATGGTCGACGACCTCGATGGCGCGCTCAGCCAGGTCAGCGAGGGCGGCGCCGAAATCGTTGGCGACATCATGGACGAGGACTACGGACGCTTCGGATGGTTTGTCGATCCTGAAGGAAACAAGGTGGAGCTCTGGGAGCCGAAAGAAGGGCTTTAAAATTTACAATTTTGAATTTTAAATTTTGAATTTTGAGTTAGGAATTAGGGATTATTGGACGTTCAGCGGGAGGGATGGGTGAATCTCAATTATGTGCTGATGGTCATAGGTGGTGTGGTGGTAGGGATTGGAGCGTCGTTCACCGGCCTCGGAGGTGGTTTCCTCATCGTGCCCCTGCTCCTGCTTCTCGGCTACCCGGCCCAGAAAGCGGTCGGCACCTCCTTTCTCGCCATTCTGGTGATCTCGCTCTCGGCCCTCGTCGCTCACAACAAGCTCGCCAACGTAGATTTTCGGATGGGTCTCCTGCTCGGTGTCGGCGGCATTGCCGGCGCCCAAATCGGGGCGCGTCTCCTCGAGCATGTCTCGACCGCCAGCTTCAAGAGGATCTTTGCTGCTGTGCTTTTGGGGCTTGCGGGGTATCTGTTCTTCCAGAAATAGATCCGATCCTGATCTGCTCACTTCAGATGGCGACCGCGATTTCGGCGTTCTCCCGGAAGTAGCATCTTCGTAACCGCCAAGACGCTAAGAGCGCAAAGACCATGGCGAAGAAAAACTCAAAAGAAATCCTTTGCGTCTTCTTTGCGGACTTTGAGTCTTTGCGTTTTCAACGGGCTTCGATACCACCAAGCCTTTCCGTAGTGCGACACGCGCATCGGGATCGATTCAGCCACGCCGATAATCTCAAGACGCAGGATTACCCGGAGAACAGGTCTAGAATACTGGGCAGGAGGTGATCCATGCTCACTGAGTCCGCGACCCAGGCTCTGTCGATCCTTCGCGACGCCTCGCTCTTCCAGTGGTACGTCATTCCGATCTTTGCTCTCGTGGTCTACGTCTACTCGGTCGAGATCGAACGCCGAAACTGGAATCTGGTCTTCGCCGGGCTCGCCTTCTGGGGCATGGACTGGATCAACGAGATCTGGAATTCATTGGTACTCCACTTCTCTGGTTACGCACCCATGTGGGGCGCGCCGGCCAAGACGGCATACCTCATCCTTGTCGGCCTCAACGTCGAGATCATGTTCATGTTCGCGATTGCCGGTATCGCGTTCGGCAAGATGTTGCCACCCGACAAGACGCTGAAGATCCTCGGCGTACCCAACCGCCTTTTCCTCGCGGTTTCAAATTCGATCTTCTGCGTGATCGTCGAAATCTGGCTCAACGCGATCGGCGCCCTGACCTGGGACTGGTCTTTCTGGAGCGCGAAATCACCGATCCCGATCCTCCTCTTCGGTTATCTCCACTTCTTCCTGGTCTCCTACTGGGTGCACGACATGAAGACCGTTCGCGCCAAGGCGATTACGGTCGGCGCGATCTTCGGAGTGGCGATCTTGGGTGGAGTGGTTTTCGGCGGGTTGGGCTGGATTTAATCACCCAAAACCGGATTCAGGGCCCACTCTCAAGCGCCGTAGGCGCGACAGATGGTTAGCCTGGGGCGTGAGCCCCAGGATCCAAGCGCCCCCCCAACAAGCCGCGGAGCGGCGACAGAAATATTGCGCTGAATGCTACGGCTCACGTCGCAGCAAAGATCTGCCGCCCCCTCCGGGGGCTGTCCGTTTTTGTCTGGCGGTCCCTGGGGCTCACGCCCCAGGCTAAAAATATGTCGCCGCTCCGCGGCTCAAATCAGCGATCCGGCGGCCGCTGCTCGCCATACCAATATTTGTCGGCAAACTCGTTGCTGGCGCGTGGAGACCACAACATTTTCGGCAACAGGCCGAAAAGATCCGAGAAATAATGCCAATCGCCGTGAAGGTCGAATTTGCGGGTTGACCCAAGGGCCTTGACCTTCCGCAGCCGGGTGAGGCGTTGATTTCTTTTGCGTCCGATTCGACGGAGATCCCACAGCAACTGGACGTCCTCACCAAAGAAGCGGCGTTCGTCGTAACCGCCGATCGCGGCAAAGTCGTCAGCCCTGCAAAACACAACACCCGTGTCCATCCGTGTGAGCCAGACCATCGGCATGAAGAGGGCCCAGGTCAAGGCAACCCCGAGTGACCACCTTTCCATGCGGACACCGGTGGAGCCCGCAACCACCCGCCCGGTCGCCAACGATTCCTCGATTGCATCGAAGGTTTTTGGGTGTACCTCCGAGTCCGCATCAACAAAACAAAGGATCTCGCCCTCTGCGACCGCAGCTCCGCCGTTCCGCACCGAGGCAATGCGACGCTCCTCGACCCGAACGACCCGGCAGCCCCGCTCCTGGGAGATAATCGCGGTGCGGTCGGTTGAGAGGTTGTCGGCAACAATCACCTCGATTGCGCCTGGTCCCTTCCTCCATCGCTCGCGGGCCACCTTCACAGAGTCGAGAAGTCTCGGCAGAAATCTCTCCTCATTGTGCGCTGGAATCACCAGCGAAAACCGGATGAGGTCCGAGGATCCCATTTCAATTCCTCAATCCATCCTATCCCGCGCCACTGGTGAAAGTCTGTGAGATGATGCCGGGGACATTCATGAGTGAATCTGATTTTTTCATCCGGGTGGCGATTGCCGGCGACGCGCGGGCAGTCGGACGGCTCGCAACCGAACTCGGCTACCCGAACAACCGCGCCGAAACCGCGGATCGACTGGCGGAGGTGCTGGCAACGCCGGGACACAGGGTGCTGGTCGCCGAGACCGCAGAGCAAGAGGTGGTCGGCTGGATCCACGTATACGGCACAATACGGGTGGGGTCCGACAGCTTTGCTGAGCTCGGGGGCCTGGTTGTGACGGAGGGTTGGAGAGGCCGGGGAGTAGGGACCCAACTGGTGGCCGCCTCGGAGCAGTGGGCGTTGGATAACAGCTATCGCAAGCTGAGGATCAGGAGCCGAGAGGAACGTACTGAAGCTCATGATTTTTTCAGGCGCCTCGGTTTTGTAAGCTGCAAAACACAACGCGTCTTTGAACGGTCGCTGGGGGGGGGACCGATGACGACAGCGAGGTTGGAGCCAAGTCAACAGTTGCCCAACCTTGAAGCGGGGAGTACATTGAATTCGGACCACGACAAGGGGGGGCAATGCTCGATCACATCATCATTTCGGTGAGCGACCTTGCTGCGAGTAAGGCGTTCTACGAACAGGCGCTCGCGCCACTCGGCTACACCGTCGTATTCGACTTCCCTGAGGGTTGTGGGTTCGGCGTGCTCGAAAAGCCGGACTTCTTCATCAAACAGGGTGAAAGTGTCACGCCAAAGATTCACGTAGCGTTCACCAGCCGGGATCGCGCAGCGGTAAACGAGGTCCACGCCGCAGCCCTCGCAGCCGGTGGAACAGACAACGGGCCCCCGGGGTTGCGGGAGAATTACCATCCGAACTACTACGGGGCCTTTTTCCTCGACCCGGATGGACACAATATCGAAGCGGTATGCCATCGACCCCAGTAACCCGCCCAATCCTGACCCGGCAGCAGGCCAGGGATTATTACGACCGTTTTGGTCGTCGTCAGGATCGTCAAGCGTATTACGAGAATGCGGCGCTCGACAGACTGCTCGAACTCGGTGATTTTGGTTCGGCCGAGGCCGTGGTCGAATTCGGATGCGGGACCGGGAGATTCGCCCAAACATTGCTGGAAGAGCACCTGCCTGGGAACGCCACCTACATCGGCTTTGACCTCTCCGAAACAATGGTGCAACTGACCCGGAAACGCCTGGTGTCGGCCGGCCCTCGCGCATCGGTGGTCCGAACCGACGGGCGACCCCGAGTACCTCTGCCGCCGACTTCCTGTGACCGTTTCGTCAGTACCTATGTGCTTGATCTGCTCTCAAATCAGAACATCTCTCGCACGCTCGACCAGGCATGGAAGGTGCTGCGCCCCGATGGACTGCTGTGTCTGACTTCCCTCACCTACGGAACAACCTTTCTGTCGAGGTGGGTTGTCGCTGCTTGGCTTGGGATTCACTCTCTGCGGCCGTCGCTGGTCGGAGGGTGCCGGCCGATCTCGCTGACCGATTTCCTCGGCCCGGCGTCGTGGAAGGTTCTTTACTCGACAACCGTAGTCTCCTGGGGGGTTCCATCTGAGGTTCTGATCGCGAGACCAAGGGCCCACAGCCAACCCGGGACGGGCATCGACCGTCCGCTCGACCCAGAGAACGATGAGGAGTTCGCCGATGAAGATCAGTGACGTTGACGAGCGAGAGCTGATACCAGGCACCCGCGTCCGATTCATCCACTCGGACCGAATGACCGTAGCCCACTGGTACTTCGATCCGGGCATCGACCTGCCCGAGCACTCGCACCCCCACGAGCAAATTTGCAACGTCATGGAGGGTGAGTTCGAACTGACCGTCGACGGTGTGCCCGAGATCATGACTGCAGGCCACTACCGTGTGATCCCGCCCGATGTCGTCCACTCTGGCCGATCGATCACGGCGTCCAAGATCATTGACGTCTTCTCTCCCGTCCGCGACGACTATCGGTAGGCACGCCCACAAATCGAACCACCAAGACACCAAGAACACCAAGAATTCACGAAGTTTCATTTTGTGTGTGAAACCTCGAAGAGGAGAACATCTTTTTCCAGCCGGGAAAAATCCTACCAAGAATTTCCTTGGTGTCCTTGGTGCCTTGGTGCCTTGGTGGTGAAAAAGGGTGGGTGGGCGGATCGAGTATCCAGAATCGAGATTCGGGTGGATTGCCCTGCATCCTGCATTGCTCCTGCATCCTGTCAGGGTGCCGACCAGGTGCATCCGGTACACTCCCCCTCGATGAACGCGCCAGCCAACTTGGTCACCCATACCGGCGGCTGCCATTGCGGCCGCGTTCGATTCGAGGTCGACGCGCCCGCCGAGCTCGAGGCCCAGCTGTGCAACTGCTCGATCTGTTCGATGACGGCCTACCTCCACCTGATAGTCCCCGCAAGCCGCTTTCGTCTCGTTCGGGGCGAGAAAGATCTCACCACCTACACCTTCAACACCGGCGTCGCCCAGCATCGTTTCTGCACCCATTGCGGTATCAAGTCCTTCTACATCCCGCGTTCAAATCCGGACGGTTTCAGCGTCAACGTGCGCTGCCTCGAGCCGGAAACCATTGCCAATGTTCGCATTACGGACTTTGACGGGCGGAACTGGGAAAAACATGCTCAAGAGCTTCAACACTTTTCCCAGGAAGGCGTATAATCTCTCAAATCCTGGGGGACATATGACGACACGTCGGAGCGTCCTTCTCATCATCGCAATCGTATTCGTCGCCACATCCTGTGGCGACGGCGGACCCAACCTCCTCAACCCCGGCGACGACTGGCTGGTAAAGTTCAAACGGGTCACCCTGGCGACCGATGCCCCCGACCGTCTCGAGATTGAAATCGTTGTGAAGACAGGGTTGGACTTCTCAGAGCCTGCTCCCGACGGCACCAAGGTGAGGGTCGAAACCTCGACCAGTGAGTTCGAGGACAACGGCCCCATGATCGAAACCTCGACCGTTGGCGGCCACGCTGTGGTCAGGCTGGTCCTCCACTCCGGCGCCGCCCACACTGTTGTGACTGCACGGGTCGACGATGTCGAGGTTCAACTGTCGGTCGTTGTCGACGAACACGGATCGATGCGCCTGGTTTCCTGAGGCTCGATCGTGACCACTTTTTTGATAATCCTGACTGCTGTGGTCCTTCTCTACGGACTGCATCGCCTTGCCCTTTGGGCCGAGGACCGTGGCTGGATCTACTACCTGCGGCGAAAAACCAGCGGGTCCAGCCTCGGCAATGCCTTCCTCGAGGTCCAATCGATGATCGAACCGGAAAAGCGACAGCTGGTGGAGGCCCGAAAGGCCGAGAACGTCGAAGAGGACGAGCAGGGCGACCCGCCCGAGGCCGGGACTGACTGAGCTGATGAAAGGCGTCCTCCTCCTTGTCGACGCCCTGATCAACTTACTGCTGGGAGCACTGTTGCTCTTCTATCCCCAGTGGTTGGCCGAGGCACTCGGGATGCCGGTAGTGGCCACCACCTTCTTTCCCAACGTCCTCGGCGGGGTCTTGTTCGGCATTGGCATCGCCCTGTTTATTTCGTATCGCGGTGGTGTGCAGGGACTCGGGCTCGACGGGGCGATCGCGATCAATCTCTGCGGTGCGGGCGTGGTCGTCGGCTGGCTTGTCATCGCTCCGCACGCAATCCCGCCGCGTGGCAGGGCCACCCTCTGGATCATCGCCGTCACTGTCATCGGCATCGGACTCGTCGAGCTCGGGCATCGGATCGCGGCCAAGGCCAATTGTTAGGTAACGCTTTTGACTACAGCGTTTTGTGGTGCGGCCGTCCCGGCCGCAAATCTTCGATGGTGGTGGAATCGTGCAGGCGAGACGCCTGCACCACAACCCGGCCCTGAAAACGCGAGGAGCCTTGTGGGGCAGCCGTCCCGGCTGCCGGGCGGGTGGTCGGTGCTGAGTCCTTGAACACTTAGAGAAATCCGGTCGAAATGGTAGGGTCGGCGGTGCTCCTATGCCATTACTCGCAGTCATGCTCGTCAGCACCACCCCGACGGCGCCACCCGGTACCGAAAACCTTGGTTGGTTGCTGCTATGGATCGCAGTCCCGGCCGTCATCCTGGCGACCGTCGTGGCGACCTTCATCAAACACGCCATCCTGTCCTCAAACAGGTTTCGAGACCGACGCCCGACCTGGCGCACCCTCGCCTGGGTCGCGGTCTCCGACATGGTGGCCTGGGCGGTCCTGTGGCCTGCCCTGCTTGCGGTCAGAATTCAAGGCATTGGCGGCGGACGCGGCCTCTGGATCGTTGCCCTCCTGTTGGTCGTGGCCCTTGCCTATACCGGCAACCGCTACGGTTTCGGCCGCGCATTCGATCCCGTGATCGCGGGCAGCCTCCGCGGCACCCTGCTGGCAGAGCTTTTCACCATCCTGATGCCGGTCCTGGCCGTCGTATTCGGCGTGCTGATCTATTGGTTTCTCGCAGCGATCGGAGTCCGAGCATGATCAAGAACGTCATGAAACGAGTCTGGGCCTTCGACATCGAGTGGGTCCCCGACCCGATCGCGGGTCGCATCCTGTACGAGTTGGCCGAGGACACCGAAGCCTCTGAGATCATGAACGTGATGTGGGAGAAGGGCGGGGCGACCGAGGAGAACCCAACGCCCTTCATCAAAACCGCCATCTGCCGTGTAGTGTCGGTGGCCGCCCTCGAGCGCCGCCAGCAACCGGATGGCGGCGTCAAGCTCAACCTCATGGCGCTTCCTCGCGACCCGAACAGCCCGGAGGAGTCGTCCGAATCCAGGGTTGTGGGCACCTTCCTCGAAGCTCTCGGCAAAGCCCGGCCACAACTGGTGGGATTCAACTCCATCCAATCCGACCTCAAGATCCTGATCCAGCGCGGGCTCGTCCTCGGGTTATCGGCGCCAGCTTTCTGCGAACGACCGGAAAAGCCGTGGGAGGGCATCGACTACTTCGCCCGCGGCAGCGATTGGAACATTGACCTCAAAGACATTGTCGGTGGCTGGGGCCTGGCCAGCCCGAGCCTGCACGAGATTGCCGTACAGTCGGGGATCCCAGGCAAGATGGGAGTCGACGGCAACGACGTGGCGCCTTTGTGGCTCGAGGGCAAGCTCGATCGCATCGTCCGCTACAACGAGTGCGACGCTCTGACGACCTATCTGGTTTGGCTCCGACTCGCCCACTTTGCAGGCTTTTTCGATGACACGAGCTACGAGCGGGAGCAGGGCCTTGTCGAGGAATTGCTACAGACTGAAATTGCGAAGGGCAGCCGCGAGCACCTCGAAGAGTACCTCGAGGCGTGGAATCGACTCAGAACATCCCTCGAATCTGCGCGAAAACAGGAATAGATCGCAACACAGCTTTGTCTCAACTCGTAACGCTATGTGGATGGTGGTATTGTCCCGTCCGCCGCGCGGAACCCGGGGGGATCGATTCGTGAGTAAAAAAACCAACAACCGAGCCGGTGTCGACCGGCGCGACTTCATGCGAATCCTCGGTGGCACCGCGGCCGCGGCCGGTATGTCTATGCCCTTGGCCTCTTGCGGCGGTGGCTCGTCCACCGACAAGAAGGTCATCGTCCTCGGTCTCGACGGCCTCGACCCTAAGATCCTGAGCGCCCTTATGGAGATGGGTCGCCTACCCAACTTCAAAAAGCTCGCCGAGATGGGCTCTCTGCAACCCCTCGCTACAACCATGCCGGCGCTGAGCCCGGTTGCGTGGTCGAGTTTCATCACCGGCATGACACCGGGAGGGCACGGCATCGCCGATTTCATCGCCCGCGACCCCTCGAATTACACCCCAGTCTTCGCCATTTATGAAAACACCGAGCCCGACCTCACCATCTCGGTCGGCGATGTCCACCTGCCGATCAAGGGTGGTGGGCCCAATAATCTGCGCCGCGGAAAGCCTTTCTGGGCCTACCTCACCGAGCGGGATATCCCGGCCTGGATCTCCAAGATTCCGACCAACTTCCCGGTCGAGGAAACCGCGACCAAGGCGATCGCCGGGATGGGCACCCCGGATCTAGTCGACTCCTACGGCGTTTTTTCCTACTACACATCCGATCCGTTCGAGGACTACCCCGACCTCGAGGGCGGCGAGGTGCTTTACGTCGACGTCAACTCCAATGTGGTGCGCTCCAACCTGCTGGGGCCGGTCAACTCTCTCAAGACTCCCAAGGACACCAGCACAGACCCCTACGCCAACACCACCAAGATCCCCTTCACCGTTTACCTCGACCCCAAGGCAGACGGCGCCCGTCTCGACATCCAGGGTCAGAGCATCCTCTTGAAACGCGGCGAGTACTCGCCGTGGGTCACCGTCACTTTCGATCTACTGCCGGTGATCGGCTCGGTTCAGGGCATCGCCCGCTTCCTCCTGAAGGGCGTCGCGCCGAACTTCCAGCTCTACGTGACCCCCATCAACATCGATCCGTCGGTTCAGGCAGCGCCCGTCACCTATCCGGCCGAGTTCGGGGCCGAGATCGCACGTGACATTGGCGCGTTCTGGACCAAGGGCCTGCCGGCGGACGTCAAGGCCTTTGACCACAAGGTCATCAACGACGAGGAGTACGTCGGTCAGGCCGACCTGATCCTCAAGGAGCGGATGGCGCTTTTCGATCACCAGTGGTCGCGCTTTGAAAACGGCCTCTTCTACTTCTACGTCTCTTCCACCGACCAGGACGCCCACATGATGTGGCGCAACATGGACAAAACCCATCCCAAACACCACGAGGCAGACGTCCGCTTTGCCGGCTGGATCCCCCACCTCTACGAGGAGATGGACAAGCTGGTTGCCAAGGTGCTGCCTGCTGTCGACGACAAGACGCTGGTCCTGGTCTGCTCCGACCACGGCTTTGCCCAGTTCGCCCGCCAGTTCCACCTCAACACCTGGCTTCGCGACAACGGTTACCTGGTCCTCAAGGACAGCGCCGCGAAGAAAGAAGAGACCTCCATCTTCGACGTCGACTGGAGCCAGAGCGTTGCGTACGGCGTCGGCTTCAATGGCCTCTACATCAACCTCAAGGGCCGTGAGGGCGAGGGCATCGTGCCGCCCGAAAAGGTCGAAGAGATCACCGGGAAACTCTCCCGCGAGCTCGAGGCGATCGTCGACCTCGAGACCGGCCAGCGCCCGATCGCCAAGGTCTACCGACGCGAGGACATGTACACCGGCCCGGCGACACCGATGATGCCCGAACTGCTGGTTGGCTATACCCCCGGCTACCGCAACGCCTCGGCGTCGGTCCTCGGCTCGACCGGAAAGCCAACCATCAACCTCAACCCCTGGGCCTGGTCAGGCGACCACTCCATGGCCCGCGACCTGGTGCCCGGCACCCTGCTCTCGTCACAGAAGGTCGCCCGGGCCAACACCAGCATCCTCGACCTGCCGGTGACCATCCTCGAATTCTTCGGGGTCGACAAACCGGAGCAGATGGTCGGCAGCTCGATCTTCGGTGGCTAGCGCCACCTCAATCGAGAACTAGGAATTTTGAATTATGAATTTTGAATTCCTCCCACCCACCCAAGGCTTCAAAACAGAACGGGAGGCCGTGTGGAAATCCAAAATTCAAAATTAAGAATTCAAAATTAAGAATTCCGAATTCACCACTCAGGCACCTCGGCCCAGCCAGGGAACGGCGCAACCTCCAGCTTCCAGCCGGTGGCGGACTCCTCTTTCAGACCAACCGCAAATCGGTCTCGAGGCTGATCGGGTCACCGATCTCGAGTGAGGAGAAATCGGGATGCTTCGGGTTCAGAATGAAATTCGATTCGTGTGGCACGATGACGCTGGGAACCTCGAGGATGCAAGATCGCATCGAGTCGACCCATTCATCTCCAATTCGCTGCAACTCGTACGGCGGCGGAGAGGATTGCCAGCTTGTTGGGAGTTTCACGGGGTCAATCATCTCCACCAGATCGGCATCAAAGGTCACAGGGATCGTCACGTAGAACGGCAGCAGGCCCTTTTCAGCGTGAACCATCTGTTCCAATAAACCCAGTGATGTGCTGGCGGATGTATAGACAACTGCACGGCCCAAGCTGTGCCACCTTCCACCAAAGAGGCGAGCCCCTTCGCCGTCGAACGCGGTAGCCACGAACTCATGTTTCACCACCCGCCAGGCGGTAATGGTCAACTGATCACTCCGTGCTCGATTCGACCGATCAGGTTATCGACTTCGCGTGCCCCGACGTCCGTTTTCGCCATCTCGAACGGACTGACTCCACCAAAAGCGCGGTTGGGCCGCATCAACCATCTCTGCGCTCCTTCTGAATCACCCTCGAAAAGCTCTATTGCACGTGAAAAGACGCGCGCAAGCCGCACCAGCCGATCGGACTCGTCCGATTGCATCCGACCCGCCTTTTTTCTTCGGGCGAGCGTGCGCTGCGTGATCAGGGCCGCGTCCGCGAGCTCCTTTGACGAGACCTTGAGACGAAGCCTCAGCCTCTCGAACGCGGCGTACGAAAGCCCCTCATCGAGCCGCTTCAGGAGTGCAGCGGTATCGAAAGAACGGAGACCGAGAAGCGAGAGGTACTCGTGTTGGCCAGCGGTGGCGCTGGGGACGGTTTCTGCGTAACCCAAGACCACTTCGGAAACATGCTTTTTCTTGCTCTTCCGCGCACAAGCCATAGTCGCACCTCCTGCCATTTGACATAAATATATGTGCCAAATGGCAGGTCGTCAAGAGAGCAGGACGATCTTCGGCGTCTGACGCCACCTCGATCGAGAAAATCGGATTTCGGAATTTCTCTCAGCGGATTCCGTGAAATGAGGGAGGGTCGGCGGGTATTCCGAATTCAGAATTCCGACTTCCGACTTCCTAATTCCTCATTCCTCATTCCTCATTCCTCATTCTATTGGATGTACCCCAGGCTCTTCAACTGCTTCAGCGTGTCCTCGTCGAGCTCTTCCTCGGTGCGGAGGTTCGGATCGAGCGAGGTGACTGACACCATCTTCTCCCACGCTTCCAGGTGTCGGACCATGACCCGGAGCTTGTCGCCTGCGGTCTCCGAGAGGTCGTTGAGCTGGAGCGGATCGGTCCCGAGGTTGAAGATCTCGGCATTTTCACCGGAGATGCCGCTGACCATGCCCATGCCGCCGAGAGCGACAAAACGCTGGCCACCGAACTGAGGTGACTCGCCGAAAGCGATGTAAGGCGGCTGGCCGGCGCCCTCGAGAATGGGCAGGAGGCTCGAGCCCTGAACTCCAGCAGGCACGACCTGACCCGAAAGCTCGAGAAGCGTCGGCATCAGATCCACGACTTCGACAACCTTGGACACCGAACGGACGTCGGAGCCGGCCGCAAAACGGATGAAGAGCGGCACCCGGGAAACTGATGTGTAGAGCGACTCGCCAAAAAGGTCGCCGTTCTCCTGGAGAGCAAAGCCGTTGCTGCCGAGCACGATCAGGGTGGCTCGATTGTCGAGCCCGAGAGCACGCACTTCGTCCAGGAACCCGTCTAGGAGTAAATCGATGACTTGGATCCGGGCCGCATACCAGGCACGAGCCCAATCGAGATCAGCTTCGTCGAAGCTGATCGGCTTGTCGGATGCGCGTGAGGCCAGGACCTCGGCCACCCTCTTATCCATTCCCTCCGGCTGGCCGGACCCTTCGAGCAGGGTGCTCACCTGCTCGAGGGCGAGGTTGGACCATCCGGCCAGAACGAGCAGGAAGTTTTCGTTGGCGTGCGATTTCATCCATTCAGCAGCCTGAACACCCGGATTGGAGACGGTCTGATACGAATCGAATCCCTGCGCGAGGCCGTAGTCGCTGCCACCCGGCAGGCCCTCTACAAAGGCGGCAGTGGAGTAGCCGGCAGTCTTGAGAACTTCGGCCAGGGTTTGCGCCTCGTCGGCCATATAGTCGCCCGGCGCTCTGAGCCCATTGGTTGTTGGGTAGAGACCGCTGAAGACTGTGGCCAGCGACGGCTGAGAGTGCGGCGCCTGGGTGAAGGCCCACTCGAAGCGAACCGACTCAGCGGCCAATGCGTCGAACGCCGGGGTCCTGGCCGGAGCGCCGTAGCTGCCGAGAGCGTCAGCTCGTATACCGTCGAGGGCGATGACGATGATCGGATGGGCGCCTGCGACGACACCGGCCTCTTCAGTCTTGTCGCCACCACAGGACATCAGCAGAACGAACGCCAGGCCGCACACCGCGACGGCGCCAAAGAGGCGTTTTAGAAAGCTCTTCTGTTTCATTACTGCAACACCCTCCCAGGGCGCGAGAGTTTAGCACGCTGGTGCAGTTTTGAGTTCTCAGTTTTGAGTTTTGAGTTGTCTTCGACCTGCCCTGGGAAGTGAGTCTGGGCGAGCGGGAAATCCGAAATTCGAAATCCCACGGCGGGGCGGTCGGCATTCCTCATTCCTCATTCCTCATTCCTCATTTGAAATGAGGTACCATACCGCCCGGCTCGCGATGCGAGCCGTTTCAAACAAAACGAACGGAGAATGAAATGCATCGACTCACAGCTATGATCCTGGTTCTGCCTCTGATGGTCATCACCGCCGGTTGCGCCAAATCACCTGCGGCCGAGCCGATGGCAAACGGCCTTTTGCTCAGCCTTGCCGTGCTCGAAAGCGGACCATCGGGACCGGTTCCACAGCCGGCCCAACTCGGAATCCTCACCAACGACGGTACAGCCTGGTCCTACCGCTTTATTGAGGACGAGGACAGTAACGTTTTCCACAAGGCCATGGTCTTTGCACCCGCAGGCGGGGAGGCTGCAATCCTCACCGCCGGCGGCACCAAAGCGATGATCAAGCTGTGGAAGATGGACGGATCCTCGTCGACTCTTTGGGAGCAGGATTTTGGCGGCAAGTTCAGCCGCATGCGCGATCTCGAAGTGGCTGATGTCAACGGTGACGGTTTTACTGACATTGTGGTCGCCACCCACGACCAGGGCGTCGTTGCAGTGCTCTACGGTGACGCAGGCGGCAGCTACACAGTTTCTGAGCTTGACGCCGAACCCAACACCTTCGTCCATGAAGTCGAGGTCGGCGATCTCGACGGCGACGGGGTACTCGAGGTCTATGCCACGCCGAGTCTGCCCAACAAGCTCGACGGCACACCGCAGCCGGGTTTTGTGACGCGCTACGTGCCTGGAATCGAGGACAGCCGGACGCTGGTCGCCGATCTCGGCGACCGCCACGCCAAAGAGATTCTCGTCGAAGACGTCGACGGTGACGGAACCGATGAGCTCTATGTATCGGTCGAGGCGGTTGCGGGCGGACGGGTCGAAATCCTGCGCTTCGACGCTGACACCGATCCGGCCGGGGGCATGCTGATCACGAGCCTCGGCGACACACTGACCCGCTTCCTGACCGCGGGTGATGTTGACGGCGATGGCATCAAGGAGATGGTGGCCGCAGCAAATAAGAGCGGTCTGTGGCTGCTACGGCCGGGCAACGATCCCCGCGCCGAATGGTCGATCGAGTCGATCGATCGCAATTCGGGGGGCTTCGAGCACGCTTCGATCCTGACCGACCTGGACGGCGATGGCGTCGATGAGTTGTATGTCGCAAACGACGACGACGGAGAGATCAACCGCTATGTTTGGGTCGACGGCGAGCCGCAGCGCGAGTTGCTTTACACCCATCCCGAGGGGCTGTCGGGTTTCACCTGGAACATCATGCCGGCACCGGTATCCCTCATCCCCGGGTCGTAGGCACGCTGCCCAGGGCTGACATCTGTCGCCCCCTTCGGGGGCTTGAAGTTCTATGACCTCTCAACCTGGGGCTCACGCCCCAGGCTATACATATGCCGCCGCTCCGCGGCTCATCACGTGGCGAGCTCAGAAATCGCTGACACTTTTGCGCAGCTCATCGCACGACGAGTACGGAGATCACCAACGCCAACACGCGGTTTTTTACGGATAGGGCTTTGTTGAGCGCCGGAGGCGCGACAGATGGTTCGCCTGGGGCGTGAGCCCCAGGAACCAGGAAACAAAATAACGCATGAGCCCCCGGAGGGGGTGGCAGATGATGAGCCTGGGGCGTGAACCCCAATTCCAAGGGCCTTCGGCCTCGGATCTCTACGCGCTCTCCTCTTCGCCCAGGGTGACGGTGATGGCAAAGCGTTCGCCTTCGGCGGCATCCCCGTCACTGAGCGCGAGCCCGCCATCGACGACGTTGCCGGCGCGGAGGATGTCATCCATGACCGGAGCCAAAGAATCACGCGCCGAC
Source organism: Candidatus Sulfomarinibacteraceae bacterium (assembly GCA_963776765.1). Taxonomy (GTDB): domain Bacteria; phylum Acidobacteriota; class Thermoanaerobaculia; order Thermoanaerobaculales; family Sulfomarinibacteraceae; genus Sulfomarinibacter. Next base: position 42,196 of record CAVZOK010000013.1, on the reverse strand, counting down.
TCGGCACCGGCAATTTCGAGGCTCGCTACCGGCCAGCGCAGGCTCTTCTGGGCCACGGTCTTGGCGCCCCGGATCTTGGACATGACCTCGACCGCGGCTTCGAACGTACCTTCGACCTCGGGTCGCGGGACCCCTTCAAACTCGTCGACTGTCGGCCACGCAGACGTATGGATGCTCTTTGTCCGGTCCTCGCCGGCAAAGCTCCACGACCACACCTCCTCAGTGACGTATGGCATGAACGGAGCCAGCAGTCGTAAATAGGCGTTGAGGGCGAGGCCCAGGGCTGCCAACGCCGAGCGCCGACCCGGGGTGTCTTCATCAGCGTACGAGCGGAGTTTGACGAGTTCGAGATAGTGGTCGCAGAAATGCCAGAAGCTCTCCTCGACGACCTGTAGGACAGCCGCATAATCGAATGCGTCGAACGCCGTTGTCGCCTGCTCGGTGACGATGCGCAATCGCTCGATCAACGCCAGATCGAGAGGCTCTGCGATGTTCTCGGGCCCCGGCACCTTGCCGCCGACACGATCGAGCTGCATGAGGACAAAACGACTGGCGTTGAAGATCTTGGTCGACAACCGCTTGCCGACTTTGAAGACGGTGGGATCGAAAGCGGTATCGGTGCCAAGGCGGGCCCGGGCCGCCCAGTAGCGCACCGCATCGGACGACCATTCGACCAGCAGATCGTCGGGAGTCACCACGTTTCCTTTGGACTTCGACATCTTCTTGCGGTCGGGATCGAGGATCCAGCCCGACAGAATCACGTGGTACCAGGGAATCTCGCCCTCGTGCATCCACGCCTTGACGATGGTGGAGAATGCCCACGTGCGAATGATGTCGTGTGCCTGGGGGCGAATATCCATCGGGAATAGCTTGGCGTGCCGCTCGGGGTCGATCCCCCAGTAGCTCTGAATCTGCGGGGTCAACGACGAGGTCGCCCAGGTATCCATGACATCGGGTTCGGCGGCGAACCCACCGGCTTGGTCACGCTGATCCTCGGTGTATCCCGGAGCGACATCGGTCAGCGGGTCGACAGGCAGGGCTTCCTTGTCCGCATAGACCGGGCGAGAAAAGTCGGGCTCACAAGCGTCATCCAGCGGATACCAGACCGGAAAGGGCACTCCAAAATGGCGCTGGCGCGAAATGCACCAGTCCTGGTTGAGGCCCTCCACCCAGTGGGTGTAGCGGGTCTTCATGTGGGGTGGGTGCCACTGGATCTTGTCGCCCTGGGCGAGCAGCGCCTCTTTGTGCTCGAGGGTGCGGATGAACCACTGCCGGGTCGGCACGAACTCGAGGGGGCGGTCGCCCTTCTCGAAGAACTTGACGATCTGATCGGTCGGGCGTGGCTCGCCCACCAGCGCGGCGCCCTCCCAGCCCGGAAGGCTACCGTCCACTGCGAGGAGCTCAGCCACCCGTTTCTTTGCCTTGCTGATATAGAGGCCCGCGATCTCGTCGTGTGAGTGCTGAGCGAGCTTCGTGTCGACACTCTCAAACGGCGTTTCGCCAACAATCGCCGGCAGCATCTTGCCGTCGCGGCCGATGAGCTGTTTGACCGCAAGACCCGAGGCCTTCCACCACTCGACATCCATGGCATCACCAAAGGTGCAGACCATAAGAATACCGGTGCCCTTTTCGGGGTCGGCGTGATCTGCGGCGACAATCGGCACCCTCGCACCGTAGAGAGGGGTAATGGCGTATTTACCAAAGAGCTCCTGATACCGCTCGTCGTCGGGGTGGGCAACAACCGCGATACAGGCGCCTAAGAGTTCTGGACGTGTTGTGGCTATCAGCAACTCACCACCGCCCTCGACGCCGAAGCGCAGGTCATAAAACAGACCCTGGCGGGGCCGGTCTTCGACCTCCGCCTGGGCGACCGCGGTCTTGAAGTCGATGTCCCACATATTGGGCGACTCGACGTTGTAGACCTGGCCCTTCTCGACCAGATCGAGAAAACTGAGCTGCGAAATCTTGCGACAGTGATCGTCAATGGTGGCGTACTGCTCGGACCAGTCGACGGACAGCCCGAGGTGACGCCACAGGTGCTCGAACGCCTTTTCGTCCTCGGCGGTGACGAAGCCGCAGGCCTCGATGAAGTTGCTGCGCGAGACCTCCTCGATCTCCTTGCGCTTGCCGCCCTTGGGGTCCGGCTTCCAGTCGGGGTCGTAGGGGAGGTGGGGGTTGCAGCGAATGCCAAGCAGGTTCTGTACCCGGCGTTCGGTGGGCAGGCCGTTGTCGTCCCAACCCATCGGAAAGGCGATGTTCTTGCCGATCATTCGCTGGTAGCGCACCAGCAGGTCCTCGTGGGTGTAGCTGAAGACATGGCCCACGTGTAACGAGCCGGAGACCGTCGGTGGCGGGGTGTCAACGACAAAGGTCTGGTCACGGGGCAGCGAAGAGTCCCACTTGTAAACTTCCCACTCGTCCCATTGCTGGCGCCACTTGTCCTCGATTTCGAGGTGTTTGTACTTCTTCGGAATCTCAGGCACTGATGTCCTCCGCTTCGGAAAAGGCGAAGACGGCGTCCTCCACCCGCAGCCGGTCGCGGGTGATCCATCCGCCAGGGCGGCCATCGATGCCGATCACCGACGCCACCACCTGATTACCTTTGCCAAACAACTCTTTCTGTTCCACTTCGCTGAGGAGCGACGGCTTTTTGACCCACACCACAACACGCTTCGCACCCTCTTTTGCGGCATCGAGCGCATTCGGCAGAAAACAGCGAACATCGTCGTCATCGCCAAGGACAAGCATCACGATCGAACCCGATCTATCGGGTGGCCCACCCTCGAGCCAGAGATCGAGCTCGGTACGATCTGTCACATCAATCATCCAGGGGCCCATTCATTTCCCTCGCCATTGGAATGCGCCGCAACAATAAGTTCCAGCGCCGAGAGATGATACCACCGGGAGAGTTATTTCGGATTTCGGAATTTCGGATTTCGGATTTGCCCATCCACTCGCACTGAAAGCACGTTCTCCCAATTGTCAGGTAGGCGTCCTTCAGGGCCCGCCAGAGCTCGGCTGATGCGTGGGTGGAGACTCCAGGCTCAAAACAATCACCGCCCACGGCCACGTCAAAAGCAGGCAACTCACCAGCTGCCGCTTGACAACGGCGCCCGACTCCGTTCTCCTATGGCCCGCATGACCGAGCAAAAACCACTTATCATCGTCGAGTCGCCGGCCAAGGCGAGAACCATTTCCAAGTTTCTGGGATCGGACTGGGTCGTCGAGTCCTCGATCGGCCACATTCGGGACCTCCCTCCATCCGCGGCCGAGATCCCCAAAAAGTACAAGGGCGAGAAGTGGGCCCGGCTCGGTATCGACGTCGACAACGACTTCGCGCCGCTCTATGTCATCCCGTCAGAAAAGAAAAAACAGGTTGCGACCCTCAAGAAGAAGCTCAAGAACGCGTCCGAGCTCTTTCTCGCAACTGACGAAGACCGCGAGGGAGAAGCCATCGCCTGGCACCTCATCGAAGTGTTGAAGCCCACCATCCCAGTCAAGCGATTGGTCTTTCACGAGATCACCGGCAGTGCGATCGGCAACGCCTTGGCGGAGCCGCGAGATATCGACGAACGAATGGTCGACGCCCAGGAAACCCGTCGCATCCTCGACCGCCTGGTTGGCTACGAGGTTTCGCCGGTGCTGTGGAAAAAGCTCCGCCCCAAACTCTCCGCCGGGCGCGTTCAATCGGTCGCAACCCGCCTCATCGTCGCTCGTGAGGAAGCGCGGATGCGTTTCGTCGAGTCGGCCTTCTGTGGCGTCGAGGCGACACTGAAGGGTGAAGAGAGCGAGCGCAGTTTCACCGCCCGCCTGGCAGAGCTCGACGGCCGCAAGATTGCCATCGGCAAGGATTTCGACCAGGAAACCGGCGAACTCAAGACGAAGGCGCTGGTGCTCGAAAGCGGGCAAGCCAAAGCACTCGCCTCCGAACTCACGACGCGCAGTTCGAGGTCGCCGACGTCACCGAGAAACCGTTCACCAACCGCCCCTACCCACCGTTCATGACCTCGACCCTGCAGCAGGAGGCCGGCCGCAAGCTGCGCTTCAACGCTCGCCGAACCATGCGAATCGCGCAGAGCCTCTATGAAAACGGTTACATCACCTATATGCGCACCGACTCGCTCACCTTGTCGGGCGAGGCCCTGAGCGCCGCTCGGCGACAGGTGGAGGATCTCTACGGCGCCGAGTACCTGCCCGACCAACCGCGAGTCTACCGCTCGAAATCGAAAAGCGCACAGGAGGCGCACGAAGCGATCCGGCCCGCAGGCGGACGGTTTCGTACTCCAGGCGAGTTGAAATCGAAGCTCGACGGCGACCAGATGAAACTCTACGAACTCATCTGGAAACGCACCCTCGCCTCGCAGATGAAGGACGCCAAGGGGGTCCGCACCCAGGTCCGGATCGAAGCACCAACGGCCGAGCAGGGAAAAGCAACCTTCACCACCTCTGGCAAGGTGATCACCTTCGCCGGTTTCTACCGCGCCTATGTCGCGAGCTCGGACGACCCCAGGGCTGAGCAGGACGACAAAGAAAAGATCCTCCCCAAGCTCGGCGTGGGCCAGCAGCTCGCGGTGGAAGGCCTCGAACCGACCAGCCACACGACTCAGCCGCCGGCACGCTACACCGAGGCGAGCCTGGTCAAGGAACTCGAGGCGCGCGGCATCGGTCGTCCCTCGACCTACGCCTCGATCATCCAGACCATCCAGGATCGAGGCTACGTGTGGAACAAGGGGCAGGCCCTGGTACCGACCTTCACCGCCTTCGCCGTTACCAGACTTCTCGAACAAAACCTCCCCGACCTCGTCGACTATGACTTCACGGCCCGGATGGAGGACACACTCGATTCCATCGCCCGCGGGGACACCGAGGCCACACCGTGGCTGCACGATTTCTACTTCGGACTCTCGGAGGACGATGACCAGCGCCTCCAGATCATGAGGATGGGTCTCCACGCCCTGGTTGCCACCGGCGAAGAGATCGAGCCGCGCGAAGCGTCGCGGATCACCATCGGACAGACGCCCGAGGGAGAGCGAGTCGCGGTCCGAGTCGGACGCTACGGGCCGTACATCCAGATCGGCGAAGACGGCCAACGCGCCTCGGTCCCGGATGACATGCCACCAGACGAGCTGACCCTCGAGCGCGCGCTCGAGATGGTGGCCAAGGCCGCCGAGGGCGACCGTTCGATCGGCGACGACCCCGAGACCGGCAAACCGATTTTTGTCAAAGAAGGTCGTTTCGGGCCTTACGTCCAGCTCGGCAAACGCGAAGAGGGCGAAAAGCCCCGCATGGCCAGCCTCTGGAAGAGCATGTCGACCGACAGCGTCACCCTCGAAGACGCCGTGATGCTGCTTTCCTTCCCGAAAGACCTCGGCCAACATCCGGAAACCGGCGAGAGCATCACCGTCCAGGACGGCCGCTACGGCCCCTATATCAAAATGGATAAAGAGACCCGCAGCCTTGACTCCCAGGATCAGATGGCCACCATCACCCTCGAAGAAGCTGTCGCGAAGCTCAAGGAGCCCAAGAAGGGCCGTCGGTCCGGAGCCGCCGCGGTGATCGCCGATCTCGGCGCCCACCCCACCTCGGGCGAGACCATCCAGATCAAGACCGGCCGTTACGGCCCCTACGTCACTGACGGCACCGTCAACGCCACCGTTCCCAAGGGCACCGATCCCGAAAAGGTCGACATGGATGCTGCCGTCGAACTCCTCGCCAAGCGCGAAGAGAAGCTCCGGTCACAGGGCAAGGATCCGAGAGCGAAGAAGAAAACCCGCCGGAAGAAGAAATAGTCAAACCTTGTGGTGCAGGCGTCTCGCCTGCACATTTTTGATGACCGCGGGAACCTGCGGGCGGGAGGCCCGCACCACCAATTTTGGTGTCGGAATTGTCGTGCGGCGATCTCCTCTCAACCGCACAATCACTCAGACCATTGACAATTCACGAAAACAGCCTTACCTTAAAGTAAGGAATCTTTCAGGAGGTAATACATGCCCAGTACAACACTCACCTCCAAGGGGCAGGTCACGATCCCCAAGGCCGTGCGCGACGAACTCGGGCTGAGGGAGGGTGACCGGGTCGCCTTTCGGGTCCTCGAGGACGGCACAGTGGTCGTCGAACCCGAAACCGTCGACCTCAGCGACCTCAAAGGGACCCTCAAGCCGAAGCGCAAGGGCGTCAGCCTTACTGACATGGACAAGGCCATCCGAGCCGAGGCCGTCAAGGGATGATCGCTCTCGACACCAATGTCCTCGTGCGGTATCTCGTGGAGGATGACGAAGCCCAAAGCCGTCGCGCAACCAAACTGATCGAGGCCACAATCGCCCGCGAGGATGAGCTCTTCATCAGTGACGTGGTGATGTGCGAGACCGTATGGGTCCTGTCGTCGGCCTACCGATTCTCACGAAATGAGATCGTGAATGCGTTGGCTGCCCTGCTGCGAGCACGATCCGTGGTCTTCACTTCGACCGATCGTCTGGCGCGATCTCTCGAAGCCTATCGGAATGGAAAGGGCGATTTCGCCGACTATCTGATCCGCGAGCTGGCGCGAGCAGCCGGAGCGGATACGGTAGCGACCTTTGACAGATCACTCCTCGAAGAGGCGGGCTTCTCCAAACCTTGAGCCAGCCCGGTTGCGTCTACCACTCCGGCACCGTCGCCCACCCCGGGAACGGCCCGACCTCGACCTTCCAGCCGGTCGACGACTCGTCGTCGGAGACGACGCGGAGATTGGTGGAGATTTCCGGCTCGCAATTGCCTGATCGTGCGGAACCGTGAGGATAAGAAAATCAAGGTCAGACGTATTGCGACGCCAGACAATGGGGCTGGATGTCAGTCGGAAGAATCCGCGTCGCTCGTGACCAGCCGATTGAGCACGTTGATCATCTTGGGAAGATCATCGTTCACCACCGTCCAGAGGATGTCGAAATCGACCGCAAAGTAACCGTGGACGAGTCGATTCCGCATAGCGATGATCTCGTGCCATGGGATCTCCGTCGTCGATTCCCTGGTGGACACAGAAAGACGGCTGGCCGCTTCACCGATAACCTCGACGAAGCGCTCCAATGCACCTGCAAGCACAGCATCGGTTTCGAGGACTGCGCGCGAACTTCCCTCGACGGCATCCACAGCACGCCGCGCGTAGTCGAGCATATCGTTCAGCAGAATAGTGTCTTCACGCGGCCTCATATACCGGCCTGGCCTCGCTTTCCACCCTGTCCCTGATTCGCGGGCTCAAGAATGATGGCGTGCTCAGGTCTACCTGCCGCCCCAAAATCAGCGAAAGTTCTTTCTGTAGCGAAAAAAAGGAAAGCCCCACCTTTGCGTCGGTTTGAAACTCAACGAGGATATCGACATCACTATCGTCACCGAAATCATCACGGATCACCGATCCAAAAAGCGCCAGGCGTCGGATGCCGTATTTTTGGCACAGCTTTTCAAGCTGTGCGCGGTCGATTTCGATCTGCGGCGTCATCATAGGAGCATGCTACCACGACGCCGTCTTCCCGGGCCTGGTTCAAGGACGGAAATCTGTGACAGGAAGTAACTTGACAGAGTCTTCCAGAGTCACCACCCCGGCACCGTCTCCCACCCCGGAAACGGTCCGACCTCGAGCTTCCAACCGATTGACGACTCTTCAACGCGGACAGCGCGGAAGCCCGTTGGCGCGCTCGGTACGGGCGCCCTCTCACCGCCGTTACCGGGTCCATCTTGTGCCATGTAACGCCTTGAAACTCAGGGCGATTTCAGCACTTCAGATCTCTCGCGCAGTAAGTCGACCGATCAGAACTCGACCCGGAACCCGACCTCGTAACGCCGTGGCGTCTGCCACCAGATGGGGTCACCCATGTTGACCGGGCTCTCATCCTCGTTGAATCCGCAACCGCTGATATGGCTACAAACCCACTCCGGCCGCTCGCTGTTGAGCGCGTTGAGAACCGCAGTGATCAGAACAAAACGCACCCGCCCGGCGGTGAAGCCTTTCGTGACCTGCAGGTCGAGCTGGTGTTCGCTGTTGCCCTCGCGGCTGCCCCGCTCTTCGAGGAAGTGACTGCCGCCCGGGATCGCCGGGTTGTCGCTCTGGTTTTCGTAGGGCGTCCAGGTAAACGGCGAGGACCAGCGTGCATCGAAGGCGACGTTCCAGTCGCCCTTGATGTTGAAGAAGCCGTTCAGCTTGATCCGGTGTCTCCGGTGATAGGAGAGGTACCCGTAGATGTTTTCGAAATTCCAGGGGTAGCGGTTGACTTCCCAGCCGTCGCCCCGGGCGTAATGGATGCTGCCTTTGGACGACGAGTAGGTGTAGGAGGTGAGCAGCGTCAGCCAGGCAAACCTTCGTGTTTCGTATTTCAGCGTAACGCCCCGGTAATCGCGCTTGAGCTCGGGAATATTGGCAAGGAAGAAGTAGTCGCATTCTGCATCGGCCGACGGGGTCGGCCAATTGCCGTTGCATGTGTCATCGACGATGTCGCGGGTCTTTTTGTCGACGAATGTGAGCTCGATCGCCGAGCGGGGGCCGACCTCACGCTCGAAGGCCAGGATCAGCTGGTCGGCGTAGGTGGGCCTGAGGTTCGGGTCGGCTTGGTTCGGTTCGGAGGCGTAGCGCTGCCAGGGAAAGAGAACCCAGCCGTAGGGGTCCCAGCCGGCGGGGTCCGCTCGGTACCCCCAGCCATTTTCTGCTGCGATATTCATGCATTGGTCAGCAGATTCCACGCCACTGTCGGAGCAGGAATACCAGTAAAACTCGGGCTCGAAGAGCTCCCTTACAGCGTATGGAAGAGTCAACATATTCGGGTGCAGGAAACGGCCCCAGCTCCCGCGAACGATATTCTTGGCGTCACCTACGAGGTCCCAGGCGAAGCCCAACCGCGGCTGGATCATATCCATGTCGGCGATCCGGACGCCGGTGTTGGTGTCGTAGGTCACTGCGTCGTAACGGAGCCCGATCTTCAGGGTCAGGCCCCGTGCCGGCCGCCAGGCGTCCTGGGCGAAGAGAGTCGATACGGCGCCCTCAGAATCCGTCGGGCCCGAGGTGTGGACCTCCTGCATAAACCATGGGAGTGGTGTCCCCCCCACCTCTTTATCGTAGAAGAAGAAACCCACCCCGTCCGCGACACAGCGCTCGCCGTTCGGCGTGCCGGTCAGGCACCTCGAAATCTTGAAGAACAGATCCGAGTACTCGATACCGCCCTTGAACTCGTGTGAGCCCGCGAGGTTGTCAACGAACCAACTGAGATCGGTGGTGAAGTCCTTGCGGCGGGTCTCCCAGTACTGTTGCTGCATGTAGTTTGTGGTGTAGAGAAAAGTGTCATAGTTGTAGTGTCCGATCGTCGCGAGGTCGCCAGATTGCGGATACACGTTGCTTTCGTAGCGGTAACTGCCGAGGGTGGTGTTCCACAATAACGCGTCGGAAAGGACCGATGTGAGCTCGGTCGAGAGGATCGCGGTGGTACCTCGTTTGTACTCCCCCGCTTCGGGCATCACCCAGGGAGAGGCGTTCCAGTTGTCGATGGTCATCGGATCGCTCGTGTACTTGCCGGACAGCCGCCACGCGGGAGCGATCTGCCAGGTGATCTTGCCAAGGTAGTTTTGCCCTTTCTGTTCTTTTGTGGTCGGCGAGCCGTTCGGCGTTTCGAGATCGTTGATCCGCTCATAGGAGGCAAAGAACCAGACCTTGTCGCGGAGTATGGGCCCGCCGAGGGTCGCTCCGAAGACCTGGTGTTTTGTCGACAGCTCGCTGGCATCGAAGTATTGGCCGCTTTCCTGAAACGAATCGTCGCGGTAGCGGGCGTCAAAGGTGCCCGAAAACCGGTTGCCACCGACCTTTGACACCAGGTTGATGATACCTCCGGTGGCGCGGCCGTATTCGGCCTCGAAGCCTCCGGTCTGGAGCTGGATCTCGCCGATGGCGTCGAAGTTCAGAACAGTGGTGGCGGTACCCATCACCGGGTTTGTGGCGTCCATACCGTCGATGAAGTAGGCATTCTCACCCAGCGAAGACCCGAAAACGCTGGGCTGTGGGACTCCCGCCCACTCGCCTGCAGGAGAGACCCCAGCTGTCTGGTTGACCACGGTGTAGTAGGCGCGGTTGTCCGAGCCGATGGCCGAGCCCTGCATGTAGTCGGCGCGGAAGATCTGGCCAGTATTGACCTGCGTTGGGTCGACCACCAGGGTCTCGTCTTCCACCTCGATCTCACCACTGAATGTCCCCATCGGCATAACGATGAAGATCACTGCGGCGCCACCCAGCGGAACAGTAACGAGGTTCCGTTCCTGGGCGATGAATCCCCGACATACGGCCTGAACCGTGTAATCTCCCGGGCCGAGCGCCATAAACAGGAACTCCCCCCTCTCGTCGGTAGCTTTGGTCTGCGCCCCGCCGATCAGGGCGGGCGAGGAAATGGTGACGCTGGCACCGGGAAGCACTGCCCCGCTTTCGTCCATGGCCGTGCCCATCAACCGGCCAGTGGTCGTTTGGGGCCACGCGGGCACCGATGCCAACACGATCAGGCCAACCACCATGCTTCGGACGTACCTCACGCCCCCCCCGAAGATCGTTTTCAGCGCCCGGTGTAACGAAATGTCTCTCCTTGAATATGCGACCAAAAAGTTAATTTCGCAAGGATTTTTGAGATCCGAATTCAAGCTACGCAATGACGGGGGACTCACAGCCTCCTGTCTCGATGTGAAAAGGTGCGACCAGAAGTCACTTCAGTGTTGATAGGAAAAATTTTTCGCTTGCTCACCACTCCGGCACCGTCTCCCAGCCGGGGAAGGGTCCGACCTCGAGCTTCCAACCGGTGGAGGATTCCTCGTCGCGGACGACACGGAGATTCGTGAGGGTCTTGAGCTTGGCTATCAACTCCTCACGCGGCAGAGTGTGGAGCGGAGGTTTCGAAAGATCGGGCATCGGCCAGAGGCGGAGGGTCTTGTCCTGGCCCGATGATGCGATCCACCGAAGATCGGGAGAGATGGCAAGGCCGTCTACCGTCCCCACATGCCCAAAGAGCAGGTGTAGCTCTCCTCCAACGGTCCGGCGGACCCGGATGAGGCCGTCCTCCGTCCCCGAAACCCAGATTGTCCCCTCCCGACTCAGGGCCCCCGCCGTATTCCCCCGCGGCAAATTCAAACTCCGTACCTCCCCCGTCCTCAGGTCGTGGAGATCCGTGTCCATTCGACGAGGTTGCGGGCCCCCCACCTCCGAGACGAGCATCTTCCGCCGATCGGCGGTCATTTGCATCAGCACCCCGCCGCCGGCCGGCGCCCGGAGGACCTGTTCGTAGGTGCCGGTCTCGAGATCCCAACGGAGCAGGCCGTTCGCCCCACTGGTGTAGACCGTGGTTTCATCCCTAAACGAGAGATTCGCAGCGTAATATCCCTCGTATGCCTCAGGGTCTTTCGGCTGATCAAAGACCTGTACCGCGCCCGTCTCGAGGTCCCACATCCGCAGCGTCGCCTGGTCGTCCGAAATCATGCTCGCGGCCGCCACCAGCAGCCCGCTCGGCGAGAATGCGCCCGCGTGCACCAGATCGTTGGCCGGAAATCCTTCGAGCTGACGGGGCTCTCCCCCGCTCACAGAAAGCAGGAAGATGTCGTGCCCAAACCCTGTGCTCAGCACCCGCTCACCTTCGGGGTCGATGGTCACTGTGCGGAATCCCGAACGCGCATGGGGGGGAAACTCCAGGTCCACGACATCGGGGGGCTCGGCCCCGGGCACAGGCCACAGCCGCACCCGTTCCGCCCAATAACGCTGCCCCGAGCTCCGGTCGCTCGTGAGGAGGTGGCGCCCATCCGGTGTGAACTCGAAAACACCCCAGCGGCCCGCCGCGTTCACCACGAACGGAAGGGGCGCCGAAAGCGGCCAGAACGAGACTTCGCGGCGGTCGTCGGTAATCGCAATCACCCAATCCCCGCGCGGGTGAAAATCAGTTTGCGATCCAATCCAGGAGTTGCTTCGTCGGAGCGCCCAGGGGCTCGCGCCCGCCAGGCCCGCGAGATCCCACAAATGCACTCGAGGGGCATCCGAAAGCTCAACGGCCCACCGGCCGCTCGGGGCTGGGAAGAGGGGCATCGTCGCGGTCCCCGGTTTGCGGAGCCGCCGGCCCGGCGTTGATGTCCCGTCGGCCGTGGCCCACAGGATGATCTCGCCCTCACTGTCACTCGAGTAAAAGCCGTCGGGTTGCCTCCATGTTGCGAGCCTGACTTCATCGGAAGAATGACGAGAGATCACTCTATCGGGAACTCCGGCGGTGACCGGAAGAGCGCGAGAATAGACGCTGTTGCCCTTGGCGTAAATCCACTCCCGGCCGCCCGGGTCGAAGCAGCTGCTCGTGGCTTCAAGAGCATCCCAGTCGACCAATCCGAGGTCTTCGGCCTCGCCGTTCGGCAGACTCCATCTTTTCAGGTGAAAAACCGTCGGTTCACCTTCGTGCACCGCCGGTGTGACCTCCACAAGTAAGTCCGCCCCACCGACCTGCCATCGGGATGGATGCCCAAAGTCGATAGTGCGGATGAGCCGCCCGGCCGGCATTGACCATACCCGCACGCGTTCTTCGGTCGGGTGACCGGTGACGAGAAGACCATCGCGAGTCCATCGGCACTGGATAGGCCAGGCGGCAGTCACTTTATGGCCGCCGAGGATGGTCGGTGTCCCGCCACGTTCGTTCCAGACAAGCACCTCCTCGCTGACAACCGGCGCCACCGCAAGCCACCGCCCGTCCGGGCTGAAGGCGACAGCCATGAATTCGGCGTCACTGGCCTGTCGGAGGTCGAGGGCCCGAAGCGGCGGCCCCGCCCACAGCGCTCTCATCGCGAAGACACGCGCCTCCTCTGTGTCTGCCAACTCGAGACTGGAGGTGGCGTAGGCCAGCGCCTCGGTCGGGCCGTCGTCGAACTGCAACTCGGCCAGGGCGAGGAGCTTGGCGGCTTCGGCGCGGCGAGTTTCGAGCACGCTGCGGCGCCACAACGCTCCCAGCGCCATCGCAACCACCGTCAGGAATATCATCACAGTCGCCGCGGCGATTCGGCGGCGCCTCCGTCGGCGGGTTGCGTGCGACGTCATGGCCGATGCGAATGCTTCCTCGGTTTCGGTAAGCCCTCCCGGATAGCGCTCCCGCCACAGCGCAAACTCTCGGTATGCTAATCCGGTCCAAAGCGTGTCATCGGTGCGATCTTGCTCGTCCCAGGTCCGCGCCGCCTGGCGGAGCTGGTCGCGGAGCTGGGCGGCGCCCGCATCCTGGGTCTGCCAACGGACCAGCCGCGGCCAGTTGGCGAGCAAGGACTCGTGGATGATTTCCACTCGTCGCGTAGGCTCCGCCTCCTCCTCGCGCACCTCGTATGAGGTGAGCAAACGCGCGTCGATGAGTTCGCGCAAGACCTCCGAAGCAAATTCGTCTTGCGATTCCTCGAATACCGACAGGAGATCGGTCCACTCGCGAACGGCTCGAGTGCCCTCGGCAGTGACGAGGTTCCTGAAAAGCTCGCGGACAAGGCCGATGCGGCCGGCGCCGATCCGATCAATGGTTGCCTCGGCGTGCTGTGCCAGGGCACCCCCGACACCGCCGATCTCCTGATATGCCTCCCGGGTGAGGAGACCACTGTCCTTGTCACGCCGCTCCCACAGTCGGGCGGCGGCGAAGGCCAGCAACGGCAGGGCGCCGCGCTCGTCCTCCACTTCACCGAGCATCTCGTCCACCAGCTCGTCGTCCTCGAAGCGGTAGCCGCACTGGAGGGCAGGTTGTGTCAGGGCGCGCCGGAGGTTGGCACCGGTCGGCGGATTGAGCATCGTCAGCTCGTTGAAGACCGGTTGAAACTGCTCGTGCGAGCTGCACGATGCGGCGAAATCATCCCTCATAGACAACAACACGTGGGTGTCGGCTTCGAGGGGGAGTCGGGCGAGCAAGGTCGCAAAGTGCCTTTGGCGATCGCCTGAGTGGAGGGTGAATAACTCCTCGAATTGGTCGAGGATGAGAAGGGTCGCGCGATGATTTCCTCGTGCGTTCGCCATCGTCTCGACGATGACGTCCGGGTTTTCGGGATCTGTCAGAAGACGCTCGAGGTTGTCGTGCTCGTGAGAAAGCACGGAAGTCAGCGCGCCGCGCAGCGAGGCAACAGCTGCGTTTCCGGGAGTGCATCGCAGGATCATCCAGCCGGTTGGAGCATGCGCCATCAACCCCGCTCTAATGAACGAGGTTTTTCCTGCGCCGGATGGCCCCATGATTGCGATCATCCGCGCCGGCCCCTCGACCTTGTGCCACATCTGCTCGATCTCGGCCTCGCGGCCGAAGAAGTACTCGGCGTCGTCTTCGGTGAAAGAAGCGAGACCGGGGTAGGGGTGGAGATCGTCGGCGCCCTCGACGCGGAGGGTCACGTCTTCGAGAGCGCGGGTTAGGGTGTGGGCGGAGTTGTATCGGCCCTCACGGTCCTTCTTGACCGCCTTCTTGATGACCGGTGCCCACGGTGTGTCGGGGACTTTCGCCGGCTCAGAGCGAACGCCTTCCCAGACACTTTGGCGAGAATCGAAGCTCTTGATCCCCTCGGGGCTCACCATCTCGGCCAGCACCACGCCGGCCGCGTAGACATCAGCCCTGGCATCGAGGGTCTGTCCCGCCGCCTGTTCGGGAGACATGTAGGCTGGCGTGCCAGCCACCGTGCCGCCGCCTTCGGTTTCCTGGCGGGCGAGCCCGAAGTCCATCACCACGACTCGTCCGGCGCGGGTGAGCATGATGTTTTCGGGTTTGATATCGCGGTGGATCAGACCGGCCTTGTGGATGGCCTCCAGTCCCGCCAGGAACTGCGAAGCAATGTCTTGCGCTTCCTTGAGCTCGAGTGGACCACGCTCCTGCAGAACTCCGAGCAGGGTCGCTCCATCCACATACTCCATCGACACCAGCTCACGGCCCTCGACCTCGATCAAATCGAAGATCCGGCAGACGTTGGGTGACACAACCTCACGGGCTGCGCGGACTTCCTGGCGGAGCAGTTCGAGCCGACGGTCCGATTTGAAGAACTCCTGTCGCAGCGCCTTCAGCGCCACCTCGACCCGCAGCTTGAGGTCGAAGGCGCGCCAGACCTCACCCATCCCTCCCCTGCCGAGCTGCGATTTGATTTGGTAGCGGTCGCCAAGAACCTGACCGGGCGCGAGAAAGCCCTCCGGCATGTCGAGGGTTTCACCCTCGCCTTCGGTACGCGTGGGGAGATGATCGTCAGTCATCTGGAGGGCCCGAAATGTGCAGGCCAGAGGCCCGCACCACAATCACCTGGTCGCCTTTGTGGTGTAGGCGTCCCGCCTGCACATTTTGGTGTGGCATTCGTCCAACGGACGAGATGCATCTGTCGCCGCTCTGCGGCTCAGGATGGCAAGTTTCTTGGGTGGCGCGGCCTCTGTCATCCCGAGGGAGGCCGTCCGACGGCCGAGTCGAGGGATCCCCTGACTTCCCCGGAAAGTGACCAGGGCTCCATGCATCACCGGGTGGGCGGGCGGAATTCCTAATTCCTAATTCATCATTCCTCATTCTCCTCACCATGTCGGCACCGTCTCCCACCCCGGAAATGGTCCGACTTCGAGCTTCCAGCCGGTCGGCGATTCCTCGTTACGGACGACGCGGAGGTTGGTGAGGGTCTTGAGCTTGGCGATCAGCTCGTTGCGGGGCAGGGTGTGGAGCGGGGGATTCGCGAGATCCGGCATCGGCCAGAGGCGGAGTGTTCCGTCGGTCGAAGTTGACGCAATCCACCGCCCGTTGGGATCGAGCACAACTTGCAGAACCTGATCTTCGTGACCGAGCAGCAAATGAGGTTCCTCCCCTGAAACGGTGCCGACCCGGATGGTCCCTTTCGAATCAGCCGTCACAACGACCCCGCCCTCCTGATCGAGTGCCATCTCCCGCACATCGAGTCCGTGAGTGGTGAGGGTCGTGGCCTCGTCAGCCTGCAGGTCAACAAAGAAAGGACTCCCTGAAGGTGCCTGCATCCCGTCGCCTTCCCCAGTTTCCGTCACCAATAGGCGCCGACCGTCACCGCTTGCGGCGAAACGCTGCACATCCGCTCCGATCAGCACTTCGTGCTCACCCGTTCCAATATCCCAGGCCAGGATACCCTTGGTGGAACGGGTGAGCACGTGCCCATCAGTAGTGAAAAAGGTGGGGTATCCCTCCACGTACTCTTCCCCATCCAACCGAAGAACCGCGACTCGCTTTCGAGTGGCCACATCCCATACGTGGACGGCGATGTTCGACGGATCATAGCCGTTGTCATGTCCGGCCAGAAAACGCCCATCCGGGCTGAAGGCAAGCCCGCCCGTGCCCATTTTCAGGCCGTCACGCTCCGCGAGATTCAGCGGCTCCTCCCCATCTTTTCCAAGAAGAAGAACAGGACTCCCGGACGTGCTGCCGACCGCGAAGTGCTCGCCGTCAGGCGAGACAGCGACGTCGATATTTCCTCCTCCCTCTCCCGTGAAAACGATGTGCCCGGCGCGCGGCACCGGACCATCGAGCGGCCATACCCGGACCTCGTTTCCCGTCGTCGTCGCGAGAAATCGCCCATCGGGCCCAAATGCCACTCCGTGGGAATAGGTCTGAAAAATGTGCTTGATGACCACAGGGTAGGGTCCGTCGAGCGGCCACATCATCAGGCCGCTCCGGTCATTCGTGGCGAGCCATTTCCCATCCGGGCTGAACCCCGGCTGGTCAGTGTAGGAAGCCGGCCCACGCCGAAGAATAAGGGGTTCCGCAGCGGCCGGAGCTGCGAGCGACCACAGTCTGTGGTCTGAAGCCGGCCCCCTCATGGCGAACCGGGAGGCGACCGGATCGAAGGCAATCCTCGTGATTTGGAGATCGTCGTCTCGGCGAATCAGGTCGAAACCCGACCCGCCAAAGGACCAGAATGACAAGCCACGATATTCCTGATTGGTATTCAATGTCGCCAAAAGAGTTTTGCCGTCCCTCAAAAGCATCAGTGGTCGGATATCCGGTGGAAGTTTCAGGTCCTTGGGGGCCTGTTCACCCGTAGGGTCCCACTGTCTGATCCAGTCGGACTCGCCGACGGTCCAGAAGAAGCGGCCGAGGGGATCGGCCATACACCCCCTAACATGTCCCTCATGTCGACCAAGCATGTGGCGATCGGACAGCCCTTCATCACCGATCATGGAAACTGATACGTCGTTACCCTCGACGATCGCGAGCCAGTCACCCGACGCATTGTCGAGGCAGTAATCGCTTCCCTGGCCCGGCGGAGCACTCATGCGGAAATCACCCAGTCGTTCGACGTTGCCATCGGCGTAGTATGCGTCGAGGGTGACACGATCTCCTTTGCCAATGGCCCAGAGCGTCCGGGGCTTCTCAGCATCTCCATCGATCACCGGGTACCCTCCCCACGAATCCCGTTCTTCCATCTGAACTGCCGTCGCGAGCAGCCTGGCTTCGGGCGCAGACCAGAGCGCGACCCCGGGCGCCTCAAACCCGGCGGTCATCGAAATGAAAAGGTCTTCCACGCCATTGAACTTCACGGCCGCTCGCCGCTTGCTCGATTTCGGAGGATGGTCCACGATTCGCTGCAATCCATCGCGGGAAATAATGGCCAATGTACCCAGGAAGTCGTGCGACTGTACGAGCCAATTGCCGCCCCGGCTGAACGCAGTCTGCAGGGATGGGCTGTCGTTGACAAGGAACGCTGTGGGGCCCTCCCACAGGGCCTGGAGGGCAAGAAGACGCCCGTTTTCGCTGTCGGCCATTTCCAGGCTCTGCATGGCATATGCCAGGGCGGCCGTGGGGAACTCCTCCATCTGAATCTGGCCGAGCGCAATCAGCTTCTGAGCTTCAGCGCGCCTTTCCTGCAGCACGCTCCGTCGCCACAGCGCGGTGGTTGCCGCAGTGACTGTCGCGGCAATCAACAAAACCACCGCCACCACCATTCGGCGTCGTCGTTGGCGCCGGCCGGCGTGGGCGGTCGTGGCGACCGCAAAAGACTCTTCAGTATCGGTCAAGCCACCGGGATAGCGCTCTCGCCACAGCTGAAACTCTCGGTAGGCGGTCCCGGTCCACAGCCGATCGTTGTGGCGCCCGTGCTCCTCCCATGCTCGTGCCGCCTGCCGCAGTTCATCCCGGAGCTGCGCGCCTTCCTGGTCCTGGGTCTGCCAGCGAACCAGGCGTGGCCAGTTCGCCAGCAGCGATTCGTGGATGATTTCGACCCTCCTCGTCGGTGCCTCGTCTTCTTCACGGATCTCGTAGGAAGTGAGCAGTCGAGCATCGATCAGCTGACGAAGCACCTCCTCGGGCGATTCGCTGCGCGAATCGCTGAATATGGAGAGGAGCTCGTCCCACTCGCGAACCGCACGGGTCCCTTCGGCGGTGACGAGATTACGGAAGAGGTCGCGCACGATTGGGATGTGCTCGGAGCCTATGCTGTCGATGGTGGCCTCGGCGTGGTGGGCCAAGGCGCCCCCGACGCCGCCGATGTCTGTGTAGGCCTGCCGGGTCAGGAGACCGTTGTCTCGATCCCGTTTCTCCCACAGGCGGGCCGCGGCAAAGGCGAGAAGAGGCAGCGCGCCCCGCTCTCCCTCGACCTCGGAAAGCATTTCGTCGACGAGTTCGTCATTCTCGAATCGATAGCCGCATTTCATTGCGGGCTGCACGAGCGCACGGCGAAGATTGGCACCTGTCGGCGGGTCCAATGCCATCAGATCTGCGAACACCGGCCGTAGCCCTTCGTAAGGATTACACCCCATGAGGAAGTCGTCCCGCATCGACAACAGCACGAAGGTTTCGGCATCGAGTGGGAGGCGTGCCACCATCTCTGCGAACCCCGCCTGAATCTCGTGCGAGTTCAGGGTGAAAAGCTCCTCGAACTGGTCGATGATCACGAGGGCTCGAGGAAAGCCCTTCCGCCAGCGGCCAACCGCGGCGAGGAGAGCTTCCGACTCGTCCGCGCGGACAAGCTCCTGAATTGCCTCGGCGTCCCCTGCCAGCTCGGCGGCGAGGGCTTGGCGCAGGGAGGCGAAGGCCGTGTTACCGGGAGTGGTTCGCACAATTCCCCACTCAGCGCCGGCACTCGGCACCAGGCCCGCCCTGAGGAAGGAGGTCTTCCCAGTTCCAGAGGGCCCCACTATGGCTGACAGTCGCGGCGGGCCTTCGAGGCGGCGCCACATCTGCTCGACCTCGGCCTCGCGGCCGAAGAAGTATTCTGCGTCCTCTTCAGTGAAGGAGGCGAGCCCCGGATAGGGCATGAGGTCCTCAGCACCCTCGACCCGGAGGGTCACGTCCTCGAGCGCGCGAGTGAGTGTGTGAGCCGAGTTGAAGCGTTGGTCAGGCTCCTTGGCCACCGCTTTTTTGAGCACCGGCGCCCAGGGGGAGTCTGGCACTCGTGCGGGCTCGTGGCGGATGCCCTCCCATACGCTCTGCCGGCTCTGGAGATCCTTGATCCCGTCAGGGCTCACCATCTCGGCCAGCACGACACCGGCCGAGTACACGTCGGCCCGAGCATCGACCTTCCCACCCATGGCCTGCTCCGGAGCCATGTAGGCAGGAGTGCCCGAGACCGTCCCGGCACCGCTGTCCTCCTGCCGTGCAAGACCGAAGTCCATCAGTACCACCCGCCCCGCGCGGGTAATCATGATGTTTTCCGGCTTGACATCGCGGTGGACGAGACCGGCCTGATGGATTGCCTCTAGCCCAGCCAGGAACTGCGAGGCGATGTCCTGGGCTTCCTTGAGGTCAAGGGGACCACGCTCATGGAGCACATTCAACAGCGTGCCACCGTCGACATACTCCATCGACACCAGCTCGCGGCCGTCGACTTCAATCAGATCGAAGATCCGGCAGACGTTTGGGGACACCACCTCGCGGGCGGCGCGGACCTCGCGACGCAGAAGGTCGCGGCGTCTCTCGTTCTTGAAAAGCTCCGGCAGCATCGCCTTGAGCGCTACCTCGACCCGCAGCTTGAGGTCGAAGGCGCGCCAGACCTCGCCCATCCCTCCCCTGCCCAGCTGCGATTTGATTTGGTAGCGGTCGCCAAGAACCTGGCCAGGGGCGAGATACCCGTCAGGCAAACCCTCAGTTGGTGCGCTCGGAACGCGCATGCTGGCGTCGCCGTCGCCGGGTCCGTCCTGTGTCATATTTCGCCCTTTAACTCGGGCAATTCTAGCACCTCACGTTTTCAGCGAGACGGTTCGACTGATCAGAACTCGACCCGGAATCCCAGCTCATAGCGGCGCGGTAGCTGCCACTCGATGCCGTCGCCGAAGTCAAACTCCCCACAGCCGGTGACGCTGCCACAGATGTCGTTCTCGTTTTGTGAGTCGGTCACGTTGATCACTGTCGCCAGTAGGACCATGCGAGCCGGCCCCACGCGGAAGCCCTTGGTGAATTGAAGATCGAGCTGATGGAGGCTGCCGCCCTTGCCGCTGCCACGGGGCTCGACGAACTGGCTCCCATAGGGCATGCCCGGAACCGTCAAATCGTAAGGTGTCCATCGGAACTCGGACTGCCACCACCCGTCGAAGGCAAGAGAGAAATCGTAGGGCAGCAGCCAGTAGCCATTGAGCTTTACGCGGTGTCGGCTGTGGTCCGCCAAGTGACCATAACGGTTCACGAAGTGGTAGGGGTAGAAATCGAAATCCCCTGTAGCACCAGTGTTGTAGTTCATTGATCCCTTGGATTCCGAAATTACCCACGATGCGAGCAGATGCAGGTTGTCCAAAGCACGGCTCTCGAAGCGCAGTATCAGGGCCTCGTAGTCGAACTTGACCGCCGGCAGATTCGCGACGACGTAAAAATCACACTCGGAATCAGGAGTCAGTTCGGGGATATTACCGTTGCATGTGTCGTCGAACATGTCCTTGGATTTCTTGTTGACGTAGGTGAGCTCGATTGATGTGCGGCGCGTGAGTTCGCGTTCGAACCCGACCAGCCACTCCTCCGCGTACCCGGCCTTCAAACCATCAACGACCTGTGATGGCTCGGATGCGATCACGTTTCCCGGATCAAGGAACCAGCCTGCCCCATCCCATCCGTCGGGGTCAGCTCGGTAGCCTAGACCGACGGCGTCCGCGGCAGCGGCACACTCTTCAGGATCGGACGAAATAAAACCAGAGCACGACAGCCAGAATTCGGTCGGATGATTCTCCTGGTTGGTCAGGCTTGCGAGAATCGCGGTCCCTGGGTGCATGAATCGACCCCACGAAGCGCGCACCAGTGTCCGACCGTTAGATGCAACGTCCCATGCTATGCCGAGGCGCGGTTGCAGCTTCGACAGGTCGGCGATCTCCCCGACCTCGTTGTCGTAACTGACGCGATCCCACCGCAGGCCCATTTTCAGGGTCACATTCGGTCGAAAACGCCAGGCATCCTGGAGAAAGGCCGAGTAGAAGTTCCCGCCATAATCGAGTGGTCCCTCGGCGGCGCTCACGTCCATCACGTACGGGATGGAGGCACCGTCGTCACCAACAACGTCGCGAAAATAGAATCCCTCAACTCCAGCCGCACATCGGTCGCCACTTCCGTTCAAGCAATAGTTGTCCCTGAACCAGGGTTTCCCTCCGCTCAACCCCGCCTTCAACTCGTGGCTTCCCGCACCGTCCAGCAACCACGACACATCAGTCGACACCTCGTTCTGCCACGAATCGGCGTACCACTGGTCGCCCCAGCTGCCGTAGGACTGGCCCGTGACCAGGTTGAAGTGCCCGATGGTTTCGAGATCGCCGTTTGCCGGCAGACCAGTCTCATTCCACTCCTTGCGGCCCAACCGCAGACTCCACAACACATTCGGCGAAAGGACGCCAACCGTCTCCAGGGTCGCGATGGATGGTTTGCGGTTCCAAATAGCCGTCGCGTCTGCGGCTGTGAACTGGGACGAGCCGAGATTGTCCTCGATGACCGGAGAGTAGGAGTACTTCCCGACTACCGACCATGAAGGCCCCGGCTGCCAGGTCAGCTTTCCGAGGAAGAGTTCGCCCTGATCCTCCCTGGTTGTTGGCGCTCCGGTCGGGGTGGTCTTTTCGTTGGTCCTGCCGTAGCTGGCGAAGAACCACATGCGGTCTCGGAGGATCGGCCCGCCAAGAGTCGCCGTTAACCGCGCGTCCTCCGACTCCTGTTCGTTCGGGTCGTAGTGCTCACCGGCAGTTTCGAACCTGCTGCCGGTGTAGCGGGCGTCGATGGTGCCCGAAAATAAATTGCCGCCCGACTTGGTCGAGACGTTGACCACCGCACCTGTCGCCTGTCCGTACTCGGCCTCGAAGCCGGCGGTGTGAACGGCCACCTCTTGGACCGCATCGAATGGGAGATTGAACGCTGCCAGGTTCGGGTATCGCTGATACCAGTTTGTCGAGTCCATGCCGTCGAGGAGATAGCCGCCGTCCTGAGGCGTCGAACCGAGGACGCGGCGGAAGTTCTGAGAGGCCCCGGCGGTCTGCGTGATAAGGCTCGTCCAATCTGTTCTTGTCTCAGTCATGTACTCGGAGGTGAAGGTCTGGCCAGTGGACACCTGAGCGGGATCTACGACCGGCGTCATCTCGGCCACCTCGATTTGGCCGGAGAAGGAGGTCTGCGGCAGGATCACCTGCACGTTTGTCACGTGATCGAGACGGACCTGCACCTGTTCCAGCTGCTGGGGGCCATAGCCGACAAGCTCGAACAGAACCGTGTAGTAACCCGGGGCCAGGCGTGGAAACCGGAAGCTACCATCGCCATCGGTCGTGGCCGACTGAACTGCACCGATCTGGGACGGCGAACTGGCCGAAACGGAAACTCCCTGCAACGGGAGTCCCATGTCGTCGTAGACTATCCCGCCAAGCTGGCCTGTGGTGCCGGCCGATACCGGGACTGCAACCAGGATCAGTAAACTGACGACAACACACGCCTTCGTCATCATGGTGCCCCTCCCTCATCAAACGGCCAGAAGCCCCAGCCGTGAATAACCCCTCGTCGCACGCACACGCCGGAGCCCGAATTTTGGGTTTTCCTGCCCTCGAATATGAGACATGCTCAACAAAAATGCAAATTTTTCCTGAGACGCATCCGCATTCTCGCCAACATGATCTTGGACTCCCTACCTCTAACCTCGATCAACGAGTCCTGGAAGTCCTCAGAAAAAGGTCCGGTTTCAGTGCGACGGTTATATGAGTTGGCTCACCATGTCGGCACCGTTTCCCATCCCGGAAAGGGCCCGACTTCGAGCTTCCAGCCAGTAGCAGACTCCTCATCGCGGACAACGCGGAGGTTGGTGAGGGTTTTGAGCTTGGCGATGAGTTCATCGTGCGGCAGGGTGTGGAGCGGGGGCTTCGAAAGATCAGGCATGGGCCAGAGGCGGACCTCGGTTCCCGAGGAGGAAGCGATCCAGCGACCTTTTGGATCGACGGCGACGTCATAGATTGCGGCTGGGCTACCGAGCAGCAGATGGGGATCCTCTCCGGTGATGGGCCCAACCCGGATCACGCCATCATCGTCGCCCGTGACGGCGATCGTGCCTTCGGCATCCATGGCAACCGCGGTCACGCGGTCGCCGTGTGAAGTGAGGGGAGTCGTCGAATTGGTGCCGAGGTCGAGCAGGATGGCGCGATCAGGCCAGATAGAAGTTCTTCATCTCGCCGTCAGCTTCGGAAAGAAGCACCCGGGCCTCGTCCGAGCTCATCGCAAAATCGAAGATCGGCCCTTCAAATAGAGCTTCGCTGTCTCCAGTTTCGATGTCCCAACTCACCAAACCGGACGCATTCCCCACCAAGAGCTGGCCCCCTTCCGTGAACCGAAGAAAGCCCGTGAATATGACGTCGCCCAGATCCATCGCAGCCACCTCTTCGAATGAGACGAGGTCCCAGACACGGACCTCCCGTGTGACCCCATCCTCTGCGACGACGGTGGCCGCGGCAAATTGCCCGTCGAGACTGAACGCTACTCCCCACGACCCGTGCAAATCGCCAGGAAGTCTGCGCGGGGCTTCGCCGTCGAGGGATAGCAACTGAGTTCCCTTGCCGTGGGTTCCCAATAGGATTTTTTCCCCGTCCGGCGATGCCGCGACACCGTACGCGTGGGTTCCAGCTTCATAAACGATCTGCGCCGGCGGCAGGTTGTCACCCTCCAACTGCCACCTGCGGACAATGCCTCTACGACTCAGGTCACTCGTCGCGAGCCAACGTCCCTCAGGCCCGAAAGCCAAGCTCGCCACCCGCTCCTCGTACCGTTTGATCACGGTCGGGTAGGGCCGTGCAATCGGCCAAAACGTCAGTCCATTGGAGGCGGAGGTAGCCAGCCATTGACCCTTTGGGTGAATATCCAGACGAAACAGAACGCCGATATCGCCGCGCTGCATGATCACGGGCTCGGCATCGGGTGGCACCCGTAGCGGCCAAAGTCGGATCTTGGGGTCCGGGTTGAGGATGCTCACGATCTGACGTTCGACGGGATTGAGCCTCCAAAGCCCGGTCCCGCCGGCCTTTCCAAGATTGATGTGGCGCAGCAGGGTTGGTTGTTCAGTTTCAAGCGACCAGATCCATGTCTCAGCCTCGCCATTCTCAGATCTGTCCGCCTCGAGCAACGAACCGTCGCTCGTGATGCGATGCACAGTGAATTTCGGTGGTCCCTCAATCACCCGTGGCGGTTCATCACCATCCAGATCCCACAGTCTGATCTTCCCGTCCTCGTGGCGGGCGGCGACAAACCGGCCGAGTGGGTCGCATTCGATATCGGCCACCGTTCCTACGATGTGTTCGAGGTGCCGTGGTTCCGAGAGGTCGTGATCTCCGAATCCGATCACGATACACACCTTGACCGTCCAAAAACGCGGTCCACTTGCCGCTGGGGGCATTCGCTGCACATCGCCGTTGTTGCGCGAAGGTCAAACGGTAGCGTCCCGAGACGTTCCGATGTGCCGTCAAAACCCAAGGCATCGACGAAGAACTGATCTCCCTCCAACACAATCAGCAACGCCCGCCTTCGCCTCAAGTCATAATAGCGACCCCGAGTATTGTCGGGATACCCAGAGTGCCCCTTGGAGAGGAGTCGTTTCTCCGGCGCCGACCACAACGCCCAGGGCTCGACAGTGCCTCCCCACGGAACCGTCGCGAATACTCCCGACTCTGAGCCCATTCGCACACCGACGCGGTTATTGTGAACGTCTTCCAGGAGTGCATCGCTTCCGTCAGCGCCGATGACGTGGAGGCGGAATGGGGGCGCATCAGTCGCTTGCACGAGCTGCTGGCCATCGGGACTGAATGCGATCTCCCATGATTGGGCCTCGTTGACAACGAATGCGGTCGGGCCTTTCCAGAGAGCCTCGAGGGCGAGGTGCCGCGCCTCAGGACTGTCCGACAGCTCGAGACTCGCGGTGGCGTAGGCCACGGCGGCTGACGGATACGATTCGAGCTCCAGCTGCGCATGTGAAAGGAGGTTTGCCGCCTCGGCACGCTTTTCCTGGAGGATGCTGCGGCGCCAGAGTGTCGTCCCGACGGCTACCACGACTGAAGCCAATACAAGCGCGGCGGCCACCATCCGCTCGGCGGCGACGCCGACGACGCATGGCGAACGAGGTCATGGCTTTGGCGAACGCCTCCTCGATCTCGGTGAGTCCGCCCGGGTATCGCTCGCGCCACAGCTGAAACTCTCGAAAGGCGGTTCCGGTCCACAGTCGATCATTCGAGCGGTCCGTGCTCGTCCCAGGCACGCGCGCCTTGACGCAGCTCGTCCCTGAGCTGGGCTCCCTCCGCGTCCTGCGTCTGCCAGCGTACAAGCCGCGGCCAGTTAGCGAGCAGCGACTCGTGGATGATCTCGACGCGGCGTGTCGGTTCACTGTCTTCTTCGTGGATTTCGTACGAGGTCAGCAGGCGAGCATCGATGAGTTCGCGAAGCAACGCTTCCTCGGACGGGGATCCTCCCCTTGCGTGTCGTCACTGGTCAAACACTGACAACAACTCGTCCCACTCGCGGACGGCGCGGGTGCCCTCGGCAGTGACGAGGTTGCGGAAGATCTCGCGCACGATCGGCACCTGGCTCGGACGCCGATGCGATCCAACGTCGACTTCGGCGTGCCTTGCCAGCGCTCCCCCGACACCGCCGATGTCCCGTAGGCCTGGCGCGTGATCAGTCGACCTTTCTCGCGATCTCGTTTCTCCCACAACCTCGCCATCGCGAAGGCGAGCAGCGGCAATGCGCCGCGCTCTCCCTCGACCTCTGCCAGCATCTCCTCCACCAGCTCATCGTCTTCGAAGCGATAGCCGCACTTCGTGCCGGTTGTACGACCGCGCGCCGGAGATGGCCTCCAGTCGGTGGATCGAGAACCGTCAAGTCCGTGGTAGATGGAACGCAGCTCTTCAAACGAATTGCACGACGCCAGCGAAATCGTCGCGCATTGCGAGCAAAACATGAAACGTCGCCTTCGAGCACGAAGCGCCGCAACAGGTCTGCGAACCGTTGCTGCTCTTCGGCACTGTTCTGGGTGAAGAGCTCTTCGAATTGGTCAAACGATCAAGAGCTGCGTGCGATTGGTTGCGGCCCCAGCGCTGGATCACCCTCACTGCCACGTCGGAATCCCCGAAGTGCGGCAGCAGCTCGACCGCATCCGGATCTCCTGCCGTCTCCCGGGCGACCATCGTGGAGAGTGAGGCGGTGGCAGCATTTCCAGGCGACGATCGGACAATTGCCCAGCCCGCCGATGCGTGGGCGATCAGCCCCGCCGCAATGAAGGAGGATTTGCCTGCCCCCGATGGCCCCATGATCGCAAGCATCCTGGGCGCGTCCCTCGAGCTTGCGCCACATCTGCTCGACCTCGGCCTCACGACCGAAGAAGTACTCGGCATCCTCCTCTGTGAAGGAAGCAAGACCGGGGTAGGGCGTGAGGTCCTCGGCGCCCTCGACCCGGAGGGTGACGTCCTCGAGTTCCCTGATCAGGGTGTGAGCGGAGTTGTAGCGTTGGTCCGGCTCCTTGGCCACGGCCTTCTTGAGCACCGGCGCCCAGGGGCTGTCGGGCACTCGTGCGGGCTCGTGGCGGATGCCCTCCCATACGCTCTGGCGGCTCTGGAGATCCTTGATTCCGTCGGGGCTCACCATCTCGGCGAGCACGACTCCGGCCGAGTAGACATCGGCCCGAGCATCGACCTTCCCACCCATCGCCTGCTCGGGCGCCATATAGGCCGGGGTGCCCGATACCGTCCCGGCGCCGCTGTCCTCCTGCCGTGCAAGACCGAAGTCCATCAGCACCACGCGGCCCGCGCGGGTAATCATGATGTTTTCCGGCTTGACATCGCGGTGGACCAAACCGGCCTGATGGATTGCCTCTAGCCCAGCCAGGAACTGCGAGGCGATGTCCTGGGCTTCCTTGAGGTCGAGGGGGCCACGCTCATGGAGCACATTCAGCAGCGTGCCACCGTCCACGTACTCCATCGACACCAGCTCGCGGCCGTCGACCTCGATCAGATCGAAGATCCGGCAGACGTTTGGGGAGACCACCTCACGGGCAGCTCGGACCTCGCGGCGCAACAGATCGCGCCGCCTCTCGTCCTTGAAGAGATCCGGCAGCATCGCCTTGAGCGCCACCTCGACCCTGAGCTTGAGGTCGAAGGCGCGCCAGACTTCGCCCATCCCTCCCCTGCCCAGCTGGGAGCGGATCTGGTAACGGTCGCCCAGTACCTGGCCGGGCGCGAGGAAGCCCTCCGGCATGTCGAGGGTTTCACCCTCGCCCTCGGTGCGGGTGGAGGGGTCGTGGTCAGTCATTGGCCACACATCTGTCGCCCCTTCAGGGCTTTCAATCTTATTATCGCTTCATCCCTGGGGCTTACGCCCCAGGCTAAATATCTGCCGCCGCTCTGCGGCTCTAGGCTCGAATGCGATAGTGCGGGACCGGAGACCGGATGCGCGAAATTCCGAATTCCGAATTCCGACTTCCGAATTCGCATCACCATGTCGGCACCGTCTCCCAGCCCGGAAATGGTCCGACCTCGAGCTTCCAGCCGGTGGAGGATTCCTCGTCGCGGACGACGCGGAGGTTGGTGAGAGTTTTGAGCTTAGCGATGAGCTCCTCGTGCGGCAGGGTCTGGAGCGGAGGCTCCGAGAGATCTGGCATGGGCCAAAGGCGGACCGTGAGATCGCCCAGGTGACCGTTGGAGGCGATCCACCGACCAAACGGATCTACGGCCACGTTGACAACCACCCCTGAGTGCCCAAGCAGGAGGTGAGGCTCCTCGCCGGTGATCGGACCGACGCGGATCTCGCCGTCAGTGTTACCGGTCACGGCGATCGAGCCAGAATCGTCCACAGCGACGGCGGTGATATCCGGCCCGTGACTGGTAAGCGGTGTTGCTTTGCCAGCTTCGATGTCGAATACGACGGCTCGACCCCCACCACCCTCCGGGTTTTCTCCCTCGAGCAGGAGCGCGCGGCGGCCATCGCGGGCGACCGCAAACCGGCTGTATTTCCCTTCGAGCAAAAGCTCACTGGGTCTTCCATCCAGTCCGAGCTTCATGAATCCCGTCTCGGTGGCCACCAGCAATTCGCTCTCGGAAAGGAAGTGCAAACAATAGGGGATGGGGTTCGAATCTGTTTCGACCGCCTCAACGTGCCTACCGGTGCCCACATCCCAAACGTGTACCGCGGGCGGGTCAGACGACCACCCTCCGGTCGGCACCGCGGCGAGTCGTCCGCTGGGGCTAAAGGCCCCGCTGATGATGGCGTCCTCGAGCCCCTCCAGCACCCGCGCCGGTCCTCCGGAAACGGGCATGAGCAGGGCTCCCGAGACCTGGGTCGACACCAGCAGCTGCTCGCCGTCCGGCGAAACAGCCACGCCGTATAGGTGGCCATGTTCGCGAGTCTCGAGCATTGTCGCCGCTGCCTTGGGCACATCGCCTTCCAAAGGCCACAACCGCATCCAGTAGTTGCGGCCGCCGGCCGCCGCCAGGAACCGTCCCTCCTGCTCGAACTCGAGATCGAAGACCGGCTGCGGCAATCTGGCGATCACGACCGAAAAGGGCCGTGCGACGTTCCACAGTAGAGATCCTTCAAAACCGGTTGTCGACACCCAATCCCCGTACGGGTGAAAGTTGTCCGACCAGCTGGAGTCGACGATCGGGATCGGCTCGGCCCCAGGTGGCGCCGAAAGCAGCAGAAGGCCGACGTCTCCTTGCCTCCCAGACGTCAGAAACCTCCGGCCGACCGGGTCCCACGGGTCTGGGTCTGGTGTACGTCCAACGTAATGGCGCAGCAGCCGCGGCGTCTCTTCTTCAAGGGACCACAGGGTGGCTGATTCTTCGCTCTCGTTCTCCATCCAGGCCGCAAGCATTGCGCCGTCGCCTCTCAGGCTCGCCCCTAGAAAACTGCCGGGGGCCTCCAAAGGCTTCAGTTCCGACGAGCCGGTGGGGTCCCAGAATCGGATCTCGCCGTCTTTACTCCAGGTGACCAGGAAATCGCCACGAGGATGGAATTCGGCCCGGATCACACCGGGATGACGGCCGAGACGGCGGGGCTCCCCAAGATCGGTGTCACCAATCTCGAACACAACCACCTCGTTTCCCCGAATCGCGCCGAACCACCGCCCGGTCTTCGAATCCATGGTCCAGCTTTTGTATCCCGTCGCAGTCAGGGCGCCGAGTCGGCGGTAGCTACCGTCCTCGGAGAGTGCGTCAAAATTTGCCACGCCATCCTCAATCACGAGGAGGATCAGACGACGCCCGTTCCAGGCGGTGCTATGAATCCGCACAGCGCCCTCGTACTTGTGCGTCGCGAGAGGCTTTGGCTCCGACATCGACCACAACGCCACCGTTTTGGGCTCCGGTCGAATGTTCCAGTCCCACGACGCGAAAAATTCGCCGCCAGGGGAGGTGTTCACGTTGACGCGTTTGTTGCCGTGGATGGGCTCGAGTTTGAGACGTGCTCCGTCGGAACTCAGGACTTCCAGGTGAAAACCCTCGCTGGACTCCTCCGACTTTACGAGCCGCCGCCCGTCCGGAGAGAACGGAATCGACCACGAAGGATCTTCGTCGATGACGAACTTCGAAGGGCCTCTCCACAGCGCCTCGACGGCGAGCTTGCGCACCTCCTCGTCATCGGCCATCTCGAGGCTCGCCGTGGCGTAGGCCAACGATGCAGTGTGATCGGTCTCGAGCTCGATCTGGGCGAGTGCGAAGAGCTTCTGAGCCTCGGCGCGACGGGTCTCGCGAACGCTCTTCTGCCAGAACGAACCCACGACGGCTAGGCCTGCGACGAGAACGGTAATCACCAACCCAACAACCATTCGACGCATTCGCCGCCGCCGTCCGGCAAGCGAGGTCATCGCCGAGCCGAATGCCTCCTCGGTATCGGTCAAGCCCCCGGGGTAGCGCTCCCGCCATGATGCGAACTCCCGGTACGCTGACCCCGTCCACAGCATGTCGTCGGAGCGGTCACGCTCGGCCCACGTCCCTGCCGCCTGTCGAAGTTGGTCGCGAAGCTGTGCCGCGTCGGCGTCCTGCGTCTGCCAACGCACCAGTCGCGGCCAGTTGGCGAGCAGGGACTCGTGGATGATTTCCACGCGGCGAGTGGGTACGTGGTCCTCTGCTTTGACCTCATATGACGTCAACAGGCGAGCGTCGATCAGTGCGCGAAGAACCGCCGCTGGCGATTCGCGTTGCGAATCGCTGAATACCGATAACAACTCATCCCATTCACGGACAGCTCGTGTACCTTCCGCCGTCACGAGGTTTCGGAAAAGCTCTCGAACAACCGGGAGACGTTGAACGCCAATCCGGTCGATAGTGGACTCGGCGTGCCGCGCCAGCGCGCCGCCGACGCCGCCGATGTCGCGGTATGCTTGCCGGGTCAGGAGACCGTTCTCACGGTCGCGCTTTTCCCACAGCCGTGACATAGCGAAGGCGAGCAGGGGCAGGGCGCCGCGCTCGCCTTCGACCGCGGCAAGCATTTCTTCAACCAAATCGTCGTCCTCGAAGCGGTAGCCGCACTTCGTCGCCGGTTGCACCAGGGCCCGGCCGCCGCCTCGCCTTCGGGCGGCCCGAGCATCGTGAGATCCGCCAAGGCCGGGCGCAGTGGCTCGTGCTGGTGGCAATAGAACAGGAAATCATCCCGCAGGCTCAGCAGCACGATGGCGTCTGATTCGAGAACCAACAGACTCAGCAGATCCGCAACCTGACGCTGGATCTCTGGAGAGTTGAGCGTGAACAGTTCTTCGAACTGATCGACGATCAGCAGCGTGTGATCGTGGCGACGGCGCCATCGCGCAACCAGCTTGGTGGCGACTTCAGGCTCGTGGAAACGCAGGAGGAGCTTCACCGCTTCTGCATCGCCCGCGATCTCGGTGGCCAGCGCACCGGCGAGGGCACTGATCGGTGCCGCGCCGGGCGTACACCGAATGACCGACCACCCGGGCGGGGCGTGCGGCACCAAGCCGGCACTGAGGAACGAGGTCTTTCCCGCTCCGGAGGGGCCGGCCACGGCAATCAGTCGCGCCGGCCCCTCGAGCTTGCGCCACATCTGCTCGACCTCGGCCTCGCGGCCGAAGAAGTATTCGGCGTCCTCTTCGGTGAATGAAGCCAGACCGGGGTACGGCGTCAGATCCTCAGCGCCTTCGACCCGCAGGGTGACGTCCTCGAGAGCGCGGGTGAGAGTGTGGGCCGAGTTGTAGCGATTGTCGGGTTCCTTCGCCACGGCCTTCTTGAGTACCGGCGCCCATGGACTGTCCGGCACTCTCGCAGGCTCGTGTCGGATGCCTTCCCACACGCTTTGGCGGCTCTGGAGGTCCTTGATTCCGTCGGGGCTTACCATCTCGGCCAGCACTACTCCTGCCGAGTAGACATCGGCCCGAGCATCGACCTTCCCACCCATCGCCTGCTCGGGCGCCATGTAGGCAGGGGTCCCGGATACCGTCCCGGCGCCGCTGTCCTCCTGGCGGGCCAGCCCGAAGTCCATCAGCACCACGCGGCCCGCGCGGGTAATCATGATGTTTTCCGGTTTGACATCGCGGTGGACCAAACCTGCCTGATGGATGGCTTCCAAACCAGCCAGGAACTGCGAAGCGATGTCCTGGGCTTCCTTGAGGTCGAGAGGCCCGCGTTCATGAAGCACGCCGAGTAGCGTCCCGCCGTCCACGTACTCCATCGACACCAGCTCGCGGCCGTCGACTTCGATCAGATCAAAGATCCGGCAGACGTTTGGCGATACCACCTCACGGGCAGCGCGGACCTCACGGCGCAACAGATCACGCCGCCTCTCGTCCTTGAAGAGATCCGGCAGCATCGCCTTGAGCGCCACCTCGACCCTGAGCTTGAGGTCGAAGGCCCGCCACACCTCGCCCATCCCTCCCCTACCGAGCTGGGATTTGATCTGGTAACGCTCACCAAGCACCTGACCCGGCGCGAGGAATCCCTCCGGCATGTCGAGGGTCTCGCCCTCGCCCTCGGTGCGGGTGGAGGGGTCGTGGTCAGTCATTGGCCACACATCTGTCGCCCCTCCGGGGCTTTCAATCTTATTATCGCCTCATCCCTGGGGCTTACGCCCCAGGCGAAATATCTGCCGCCGCTCTGCGGCTCTAGGCTCGAATGCGATAGTGCGGGACCGGAGACCGGATGCGCGAAATTCCGAATTCCGAATTCCGACTTCCGAATTCGTATCACCATGTCGGCACCGTCTCCCATCCCGGGAACGGACCAACCTCGAGCTTCCAACCGGAGGCTGATTCCTCGTCGCGCACGAGGCGGAGGTTAGTGAGGGTCTTGAGCTTGGCGATCAGCTCTTCGCGCGGCAGGGTGTGGAACGGGGGCTTGGAGAGGTCGGGCATGGGCCAGAGGCGGATTGTCATATCGTCGCTGCCGGAGGCCACCCAGCGCCCGAGAGGATCGATGGCAACAAGGGACACCGCGGTCTCGTGGCCGAGCAGCAGGTGGGGCTCATCACCATTCAATGTTCCCACTCGGACCTCGCCATTCAGGTTACCGGTGACGACGAAGGTACCCGTGGGATCGAGGGAGACGGATGACACGTCCTTGCCGAATTTTCCGAGGTGCCTAACGTCACCGGAATCTAGGTCGAGCAGGAAAGCCTCGCCCCATAAGTCTGAAGCATCCTCTCTCTCCATTCCAATCACCTGCTTCCCGCTGGGGTCGGCGAAAAACCTGAAAATGTCCCCCGCATACAGGAGTTCCCGCTCACCGGTTTCCACATTCCAGCGGTAGAGGCCGGATTCGCTCATCGAAAGCAGGTCGCCGCCCCCGGTAAACTGGAGGTCGAAAACATGCGGACTTTCACCCACGTCGAGAACCTTGACGACCTCTTCGGAGGCCAAATCCCAGACTACTATCACTCGTTCCGCCGGGTTGAATATACCGCCTACGCCCGCGGCTTGGCGGCCGTCTGGGGTAAATGCCACACTCCAGATCTCTCCGACGGGGCGGGGGAGCTTTGTGGAAGGACGGCCGTCGGAGTAGAAGACATTCACGCCATTCCCACCCTGCGCCCCGGCGAGAATCCGATCGCCATCAGGAGATACGGCCAGGGCGACGTTTCCGAACCCCAGGTCTCGCTCCGGTGGTGGTGGGTCCCCCTTGAGTGGCCACAGCTTGACCGCACCATCGGTCGCCGAGGAGACGAGCCACCGTCCAACGGGATCGAACGCCAATCCGCGGATCTGACCCGATTTCGGCCGAAGCACTAGCGGATATTCTCTGACAAAAGGCCAGATAGCGAGCCCGGCCGCATCGGCGGTGACCAACCAAGGCCCTGCCGGGCTGAAATTTACATCGTTCATTTGCTGATTGTCGCCACGATTAAGGACCAGCGGTTCGGCGCTAGGCGGCGCATCCATCGACCAGATACGAACCTTCATCATGTCTTTGCCCCACCACGCCAATTGCCTGCCGTCGGTGTCCCACCGCCAACCACCCCAACCAGTTTTCTCCAGGTTTCGTCGAAGTAGGAATTGTGGCGAGCTCTCCGAAAGATCCCAAACCCATGTGACCCACTCGCCATTCTCTACGATCGCCGCTTCGAGAAAAACCCCGTCCGAAGTGAACCGTGTAAATCGAATCCCCGGCGGGCCTTGGAGGACTTTCGGCGGTGAGACGCCAGTCAGATCCCAGAGGCGAATTTCGCCGTCTTCAGCGGCAGTAGCTATGAAACGGCCCAGGGGATCGGTGGCCGGACGCGAGAGCGCCACAACATGCCGGCCCAGAAGGCGCGGAGGACCTAGCTCATCATCACCGACTCGGGCGACAAAAACTCTGTTCTCGGTAACTACTCCGAGCCATTCTCCTGCTCGGGGGTCGAGGGCGGCGCCAGTGGTCCAGCCACCTTGCGCATTACGTTTGGTCTCGAATTCCAGTGTGCCCAGACGCTCAAATTCGCCATTGAACCTCAGGATGTATACGCTGAATTGCGCGCCGTCAAGGATCAGTAACACCGCACGACGCCGGTTCGAATCCACAGCGACACCGCGGAGGGATTGAGACGGAGACAAATTGGTATCGGCGAGAGGCTCGATGTCGTTTAGTGACCACACCACGACCCTTACTGAAGAGTCAGTCTCTTTCGCAGCCGACGCGAAGTGACCCGATTCTGAAATTTTTGAGATATCGACGTAGGGGACGCCCGCGTTCTCGTTACTGAGGTATTCGCGGAATCCGTCAGCACTGATAATGCTCAGGTGACCCTCGTCCCTCTCGGCAAATTGATATTCGGCCTGCACCAGCGACCGGCCATCTGGACTGAAGCCACCCCACCAAGCAAAGTCTTCGGTGGCGACGAGGGCGGTTGGTCCCTTCCAGAGGGCTTCGAGGGCCAGCCGGCGAGCGCCCGGCCCGTCGGCGAGTTCGAGGCTCGCGATGGCGTGGGCGACCGTTGCGGAAGGGTACGATTCGAGCTCCAGCTGGCCCAGCGATACCAGATTCGCGGCCTCGGCGCGGCGGGCCTCGCGGAGGCTCCGCTGCCAGAAGGACCCGACGATGGCGAGTCCGGCGAAGAGGACCGCAAACCCGACCGCAACGGCAATTCGACGACGGCGACGGCGACGGGTGGCAAGCGATGTCATCGCCCCCGCGAACGCATCCTCCGTCGCGCTCAACCCGCCGGGATAGCGCTCCCGCCACACGGCGAACTCCCGGTAGGCCGAGCCGGTCCAGAGGAGATCGTCGGATCGATCGTGCTCTTCCCAGGTCCGTGCAGCCTGGCGCAGTTCGTCGCGCAGCCGGGATGAGTCCGCGTCCTGGGTCTGCCAACCTACGAGCCGGGGCCAGTTCGCCAGCAGCGATTCGTGGATGATCTCGACGCGCCTCGTCGGTGCCTCATCGCCTTCACCTATTTCGTAGGACGTGAGCAGTCGGGCGTCGATCAGTTCGCGCAGGGCCTCTTCAGCGACATCACGGGCGGGGAAAACCCCCGCCCCTACAATTCGTTTCTCGGACGCCGCAATTTCCCTCGCAGGGGCGGGCTTAACGCCCGCCCTTCCCGCGTCGGCGGCATCGAAAACCGAGAGCAGTTCATCCCATTCGCGCACCGCGCGGGTGCCCTCGGCGGTGACGAGGTTGCGGAACAACTCGCGCACGATCGGCAGCCGTTCGACGCCAATCCTGTCGATAGTGGCCTCAGCGTGCCGGGCCAGCGCTCCACCGACGCCGCCGATGTCGTGATAGGCCTGCCGAGTCAACAAACCGTTGTCCCGGTCCCTCTTTTCCCAGAGCCTCGCCATGGCAAAAGCCAGCAAGGGAAGCGCACCACGCTCGCCCTCGACTTCGGCGAGGACCTCCTCAACGAGCTCGTCGTCCTCAAAGCGGTAGCCGCACTTCATCGCAGGTTGGGTCACGGCACGGCGGAGAGCGGATCCAGATGGAGGCCGCAGCGGCGTCAGTTCAGAAAAGACCGGGGCGAGAGCGGGTTGATCGGAGCAACGGAACAGAAAATCGTCACGCATGCTGAGCAGGACGTGGACATCAGCCTCGACAGCAATCCGGCTAAGCAGCTCAGCGAAACGCCGCTGCACTTCGGGTGCGTTCTGGGTAAAGAGCTCCTCGAACTGGTCAACCACCAGAAACCCGTTGCTAGTTCGATTCCGCCATCGAGAGACCACGTTGATGGCCACATCCGGTTCGTCGAACGACAGCATCTGTTCGACGATCTCTGGATCACCCACCATGGCGCGGGCCAACGCCCTGCCAAGGGAAAGGACCGGTACGTCGCCCGGTGTGCAAACCAGGCAGGACCAATTGGGGGGCGCCGCCGCAAGCAGACCGGCCCTGATGAAGGATGATTTCCCCGCCCCGGACGGGCCGATGAGCCCGAGCAGGTGTGGACGATCCAGCTTCGCCCACATGGCCTCGACCTCGGCCTCGCGACCGAAGAAGTACTCGGCGTCCTCTTCGGTGAATGAAGCCAGACCGGGGTACGGCGTCAGATCCTCAGCGCCTTCGACCCGCAGGGTGACGTCCTCGAGAGCGCGGGTGAGAGTGTGGGCCGAGTTGTAGCGATTGTCGGGTTCCTTCGCCACGGCCTTCTTGAGTACCGGCGCCCATGGACTGTCCGGCACTCTCGCAGGCTCGTGTCGGATGCCTTCCCACACGCTTTGGCGGCTCTGGAGGTCCTTGATTCCGTCGGGGCTTACCATCTCGGCCAGCACTACTCCTGCCGAGTAGACATCGGCCCGAGCATCGACCTTCCCACCCATCGCCTGCTCGGGCGCCATGTAGGCAGGGGTCCCGGATACCGTCCCGGCGCCGCCGTCCTCCTGCCGAGCAAGACCGAAGTCCATGAGCACTACCCGACCGGCTCGGGTGATCATGATGTTCTCGGGTTTGACGTCTCGGTGGACAAGGCGGGCCTGGTGGATTGCTTCCAACCCCGCCAGGAACTGCGAAGCGACGTCCTGAGCTTCCTTGAGGTCGAGGGGGCCACGCTCATGGAGCACATTCAAAAGCGTTCCGCCGTCGACATACTCCATCGACACCAACTCGCGGCCGTCGACCTCGATCAGGTCGAAGATCCGGCAGACGTTTGGCGACACCACCTCACGGGCGGCACGGACCTCGCGGCGCAGAAGGTCACGGCGTCTCTCGTTCTTGAAAAGCTCCGGCAGCATTGCCTTGAGCGCCACCTCGACCCTGAGCTTGAGGTCGAAGGCGCGCCACACCTCCCCCATCCCTCCCCTGCCGAGCTGCGATTTGATCTGGTAGCGATCGCCCAGAACCTGACCTGGTGCGAGGAATCCCTCCGGCATGTCGAGGGTCTCGCCCTCGCCTTCGGTACGCGTGGGGAGATGATCGTCAGTCATCTGGAGGGCCCGAAATGTGCAGGCCAGAGGCCCGCACCACAATCACGTGGTCGCCTTTGTGGTGCAGGCGTCCCGCCTGCACATTTTGGTGTGGCATTCGTCCAACGGACGAGATGCATCTGTCGCCGCTCTGCGGCTCAGGATGGCAAGTTTCTTGGGTGGCGCGATCTCTGTCATCCCGAGGGAGGCCGTCCGACGGCCGAGTCGAGGGATCCCCTGACTTCCCCGGAAAGTGACCAGGGCTCCATGCATCACTGGGTGGGCGGGCGGAATTCCTAATTCCGAATTCCGAATTCCGAATTCGGTTCACCATGTCGGCACCGTCTCCCAACCCGGGAAGGGATCGTGGGTGAGCTTCCAGCCTGTAGCGGACCCCTCATCGCGCACGACACGGACGTTGGTGAGGGTCTTGAGCTTGGCGATGAGCTCTTCTCGCGGCAGGGTGTGGAGGGGTGGTTTGGAGAGATCGGGCATGGGCCAGATGCGGACCGTGGTGTCGGTCCCGGCGGACGCGATCCAGCGACCGAGGGGATCGATGTCAACAACATAAATATGACCCTCATGACCGATGAGCAGGTGGGGCTCTCCACCATCAAGCAGACCGACCCGCACCTCGCCGTCTTTATCACCGGTGGCGATCACCGAGGTGGTCGGATCAAAAGCGACCGTCGAGACCTCGCTTCCGAATCTCTCGAGTTGGGTTGTAGTTCCAGTGTTTGTGTCGAGAAGGACGAGTTTCCCAAAAACCCCCGTGTCGCTCGACGCCTCGACCATGAATAACCGTCGGCCATCTGGGGTAGCGGCAAAAGACGGAATGAGGCCTTCGTAAAGTGTAGAGCGTTCTCCGGTTTCTATGTCCCACCGCACCAGCGCCGACTCGTTTACCGAGAGAAGATGGTTGTTCGAGACGAACTGTATTTTCTCGACAAACGGCAACTCATCGAATTCCAGCACCGTGACCTCATCCCCGGTCTCCACATCCCAAATCCGAATGGCCCGTTCACCAGGGTGGAACCGGCCACCAGCTGCCGCTGCCAATCGTCCATCAGGGCTGAAAGCAACACCCCACGTCTGCCCTGCAAAACCCTCGAGGATAGATGGAGGAGTCCCGTCCATGTTGATGAGGACTGTTTTGCCACTGACAGTTCCCGCAACGAGCTTTTGCCCGTCCGGGGAGACCGAAAGGCCGTGCACCAGGTTGTCGGTTTGGTATCGAATCGATCCTGATGGCGAAGGATCGCCCATCAGAGTCCAGATTCGGACGGTGCCGTCATCGGATGACGAAGCGACCCAACTCCCGTCGGGGGCAAAGACGAGCCCATTCGCCCGCCCATCGTGACGCCGAATCACGTACGGGTATTCTCTCGCGAGGGGCCACAAGACGAGGCCGGAAAGGTCGACGGACGCTGCCCAGGGAGCGGTTGGGTTGAATTCAATTCGGTTGGCCTGAAAATTGTCACCGCGCCGGAGGACCACCGGATCAGCCGCCGCAGGTGCGTTCAACGACCACAGCCGAAAGCTCGTGTCCGGTCCTGTCCTCGCAATGTACCTGCCAGCGGGGTCCAGTGAGTAGAAACCCCAAGCAGTACCGCCGAGATTGAACTTGCGAAGAAATCGTGGTCGGTCACCTTTGGTATCCCACACCCAGACTATCCAGCTGTCATTTTCCTCGACAAAAGCCGAGAAAAGAGACCCGTCCGGTGTGAAGTCGAAGCCCCAGGCGTTTGGTGGACCCTGCTGGGACAGTGGTGGACTCTGGTCGGTCAGGCTCCAAAACCGAAACTCGCCATCCTTTGCCGCTGTAACCATGAACCGACCCAAGGGATCCCAGGAGCCGTTGACGAGTGCGTTTTCGTGCAGGCCGATCTGGCGAGCCTCGCTCAATCCGTGGTCACCGACCTCGATTGCGAATACTCGTTCTCGATTAACAACTCCGAGCCAGTTCGCGGCCCGCCGATCAAGTTCAACATACGTGGTCAGCTGGCCGGAATCATCGCGCCCGGCCTCGAACTCGAGAATGCCGAGGTGCTCTTTCTTCCCGTCGAATCCGAGAGTGTCGAGTCGAAACCGGTTGCCATCTTTGATCAAGAGGACGAGCCGCTTTCGGCTCGAATCAACGACGGCCATCCTCAGTCTTTGCGGCTCTTTCAATGTGGTCTCGGCAATTGGCTGGTCCTCGCCCACAGACCAAAGAGCGATCTTCCGCGAAGATTCAGCTTCCGTTGTAGCCGACACCGACACGAAATGCCCAGATTCCGAAACGCGTAAAAGGCCGATAGAAAGAGACTTATCATGCACATCAGTCAACGGCATACTCGAACCGTCGGCGTTGTAGATCGTCAACGCTGAATCTTCGGAATCCGGAGGGAGGTTTTCTCCTTTGACCAGTGAGCGTCCATCCGGGCTGAAGCGAAACGACCAGGCATAATCTTCCGACGCCACGAGGGCCGCAGGACCCTGCCAGAGAGCCTCGAGAGCCAGGTGGCGAGCCGTCAGGCTGTCGGCCCGATCAAGGCTGGCGATGGCGTAGGCGATTGTCGCGGAGGGGTAGGCGTCGAACTCGAGTTGGCCCAGGGATACGAGGTTTGCCGCCTCGGCGCGGCGGGCTTCGCGGACGCTGCTCTGCCAGAAGGAGCCGACGACGGCGAGTCCGGCGAGGAGGACTGCGAATCCGGCTGCAACAATAACCCGACGCCTGCGGCGGCGGCGACCGGCGAGGGCGGTCATGGCGTCGCCGAAAACCTCCTCGATCTCGGTCAAACCGCCGGGATACCGTTCTCTCCACAACTGAAACTCGCGGAATGCGGTGCCGGTCCAGAGGCGGTCGTCGTGCCGTCCGTGTTCATCCCACGCCCGTGCCGCCTGGCGCAATTCGTCACGCAGCTGAGCGCCCTCTTTGTCCTGGGTCTGCCAGCGCATCAGTCGAGGCCAGTTTGCCAACAGTGACTCGTGGATGATCTCGACCTTCCTCGTCGGTGCTTTGTCTTCTTCGCGGATCTCGTAGGAAGTGAGCAATCGCGCATCGATCAGCTGACGAAGCACCTTCTCGGCTACCCCCCTCCTGTCACCCTGAGCGAGGGCGTCCGCCGCCCGAGTCGAAGGATCCCCTCCGGGTTTGATGAACGTACCTTCCGTCAGCGGCGCTCCGTGCTTCGGGGGATCCCTCGACTCCGCGGCTCGGAGCCGCGTCGCTCGGGATGACAGAGGGGTGGGTTCGCTTCCGAACACCGATAAAAGTTCATCCCATTCTCGAACCGCACGCGTCCCTTCGGCGGTAACAAGGTTGCGGAAGAGCTCGCGGACGATCGCGATGCGGTCGGCGCCGATGCGGTCAATCGTCACCTCCGCGTGCCGCGCAAGTGCGCCGCCGACCCCACCGATATCTTGGAATGCCTGGCGGGTCAGGACACCTTGGTCCCGGTCCCGCTTCTCCCACAATCGAGACATCGCGAACGCGAGCAACGGCAACGCTCCCCGCTCGCCCTCCACCTCGGCCAGCATCTCCTGGACCAGCTCGTCGTCCTCAAAGCGGTAGCCGCATTTCGTGGCCGGTTGCACCAGTGCACGGCGAAGGTTGGCGCCGGTCGGCGGCATGAGAGGAACCAACGACTCGAAAAGAGGTAAAAGGGGCTCGTGGAGCTTGCACTCCATCAGGAAGTCATCGCGCATCGAAAGGAGAACGCGGACGTTGGATTCGAGAGCGAGCCGACCCAGCAACTCCGCAAAACGCGCCTGTTGATCGGATGGGTTCTGGGTAAAGAGCTCCTCGAACTGGTCGACGACCAACAGCGCCTCGTCATGGCGGCGCCGCCAGCGTGAAAACAACTCGACCGCCACGTCGGGATCGTCAAAGCCGACGGCGAGCTCCATGGCATCCGCGTCGCCGGCCATCTCGCGAGCCATCACCCTGGCGAGCGAGGAAATCACTGCGTTTCCGGGAGCGCAACGGACGATCGACCAACCGGCAGGCGCATTCGGCACCAGACCCGCTGCGATGAACGAGGTTTTCCCTGCCCCCGAAGGGCCGACGATTGCGAGAAGGTGGGCTCGTTCCAAGCGCCGCCACGCCGCTTCGACTTCAGCCTCGCGGCCGAAGAAGTACTCGGCATCTTCCTCTGTGAAGGAAGCGAGGCCCGGGTACGGTGTGAGATCTTCGGCGCCCTCGACCCGGAGCGTAACGTCTTCGAGAGCGCGAGTCAGCGTGTGGGCCGAGTTGTAGCGATTGTCGGGCTCCTTGGCAACGGCTTTTTTGAGCACCGGAGCCCAGGGGGTATCGGGCACTCGTGTTGGTTCGTGGCGGATGCCCTCCCATACGCTCTGCCGGCTCTGGAGATCCTTGATCCCGTCAGGGCTCACCATCTCGGCGAGGACTACGCCAGCGGAATAGACGTCAGCCCGGGCGTCCACCTTCCCACCCATGGCCTGCTCCGGCGCCATGTAGGCCGGAGTACCCGACACCGTCCCGGCGCCGCTGTCTTCCTGCCGTGCGAGACCGAAGTCCATCAGCACCACGCGCCCTGCACGAGTGATCATGATGTTCTCGGGTTTGACATCGCGATGAACTAGACCCGCCTGATGGATGGCCTCGAGACCGGCGAGGAACTGCGAGGCGATATCTTGGGCTTCCTTGAGGTCGAGAGGCCCTCGTTCATGAAGCACGCCGAGTAGCGTCCCGCCGTCGACATACTCCATCGACACCAACTCGCTGCCATCGACTTCAATCAGATCGAAGATCCGGCAGACGTTTGGAGAAACCACCTCACGGGCAGCGCGGACCTCGCGGCGCAACAGATCGCGGCGCCTCTCGTCCTTGAAGAGATCCGGCAGCATCGCCTTGAGCGCCACCTCGACCCGCAGCTTGAGGTCGAAGGCCCGCCACACCTCGCCCATCCCTCCCCTACCGAGCTGCGATTTAATCTGGTAACGCTCACCAAGCACCTGGCCGGGCGCGAGGAAGCCTTCGGGCAAACCTTCGGTCGGCGCGCTCGGAACG
>CAVZOK010000012.1:0-425120 GCA_963776765.1 Candidatus Sulfomarinibacteraceae bacterium | reverse complement strand
ACAGTAGAGGGAGATGGTGTTTCAAAAATCCTGAATCGGAAATCGCTTGATTGGAGGAGTGCGTGAGCAAAGGACAGCGACCGCTGATTATTGGTGAGGCGCTCTTCGACGTGATGCCCGACGGCACCCGAGTGCTCGGCGGCGCGCCCTTCAACGTCGCCTGGCACCTCGAGGCATTCGGTCTGCGGCCGCTGATGATCACCAGGGTGGGAACCGACGACTCGGGCGACGAGGTTCTGGCGGCGATGGCGTCGTGGGGAATGGACACCTCAGGGGTCCAGCGGGACGATACCTATCCCACCGGCCGCGTGGAAGTCGATCTTGATGACGGCGAGCCCACCTTTCACATCCTTCCCGACCAGGCGTACGATCACCTCGATGGCGGTCTGGCGGTACGCTCGGCGGCTGGTTCGACCTTTTCCCTTCTCTACCACGGCAGCCTGATCTCGCGAGGGGAGGTATCCAGTTCAGCACTTGACGACCTCGCAGAAGCGCTTGGAACGCCGGTTTTCGTTGACGTCAACCTGCGAGACCCGTGGTGGAATCGCGAGGATGTTGTGGCCTCGGTTCGCAGAGCGACGTGGGTCAAGC
Source organism: Candidatus Sulfomarinibacteraceae bacterium (assembly GCA_963776765.1). GTDB lineage: Bacteria > Acidobacteriota > Thermoanaerobaculia > Thermoanaerobaculales > Sulfomarinibacteraceae > Sulfomarinibacter. The sequence continues at coordinate 424,529 of CAVZOK010000012.1, read as the reverse complement.
TGAACGAGGCGGAGATCGGTCTGCTCGCCGACGACTCCGATGCCGAAACCGCCACAATCTTTCGTGGGGATCACGAACTCGATGCGATCATCGTCACCAGGGGCGGACGTGGCGCGGTCGTTGTGGATGGCGGGGGTGTGGTCGAGGCGACCCCACCGGCGAGGTAGAGGTGGTCGATACGGTGGGCGCCGGCGACGCTTTCAGTGCGGTGTTCATCCTCGGCCTCTCTAAGGGCTGGTCGACCGCACTGACCCTGGAGAGGGCCCTCGAGTTCGCCGCGGCGGTGTGCACGGTGCTGGCGCCACCGTCAGGCCGATCGTCGGTTTCTACTCCGAATTCAGAGGACCGGGGATGGTGGTGAATATGACTGACTGCCAAGGCCTCTACATCGCATTGATCAGTCTCCACGGGCTCATTCGGGGCGAGGAGCCCGAACTCGGCAGGGACGCCGACACCGGCGGCCAGGTTCTGTATGTACTCGATTTGGCTCGCGCGCTCTCGGAGCACCCCGAGGTTTCGCGGGTCGAGTTGATGACCCGCCAGATCCTGTCGACTAACGTTGACTACCAGTACGGCGAGCCTCTCGAACAAATTGCCGCCCGCGCCTGGATCCGGCGTTTGCCGTTCGGACCTCACCGCTACCTCTACAAAGAGCATCTGTGGCCCTATCTGCCACAGTTTGTCGACAACGCCCTGGTCCACTTCCGCGAGATTGGCCGCGTGCCCGATGTTATCCACAGTCACTACGCTGATGCCGGTAGCGCCGGGGTTCGCCTATCCCGCCTGATCACCGCGCCTCTCGTCCATACCGGCCACTCGCTCGGTCGGGTCAAGCAGCAGCGGCTTCTCGAAAAAGGTCTGACACAGGAGGTGATCGAGGAGCGCTACCACATGAGCCGGCGCATCGAGGGGGAGGAGCAGGTCCTCGAACGCGCCAACTTGATCATCGCCAGCACGCAACAGGAGGTGGACGAGCAGTACGGGATGTATCCAGGGATTGTCCGCAAAAAAATGACAGTCATCCCGCCGGGCGTCGATCTCGGGCGCTTTCGTCCACCGAGGAAGGGCGAAAAATTCGAGGTCGCGAGCGTGATCAACCGCTTCCTCGAGCAGCCGACGAAGCCGATGATTCTCGCCGTGCAACGCCCCGACGAGCGCAAGAACCTCGAAACCCTGATTCGCGCCTACGGTGAAAGCGAATCTCTGCGGGAGCTCGCGAACCTGGTGCTGCTCATCGGCACCCGGGATGACATCGACACGGTGTCGAAAGGCCAGCGCAAGGTTCTTCAACAGATGCTGCGGCTCATCGATCGCTATGACCTCTACGGGTCGGTGGCGTATCCGAAGCAACACTCCTCGGAAGACATTGCCGAGATCTACCGTCTGGCTGCCTCCCGGCGAGGGGTGTTCGTGAACCCGGCTTTGACCGAGCCATTCGGGCTGACGCTGATCGAGGCCGCGGCCAGTGGCCTGCCGATCGTCGCCACCAACGATGGCGGTCCGCAGGAGATCGTCCGCATTTGCAGCAACGGAGTTCTGATCGATCCGCTCGATGCCGACGCACTGTCCCGAAACCTGTTCGAATCGATCACCGATCGGACCGAATGGAGCCGAAGGTCCCGCGCCGGCATCCGCGGGGCGGACCGCAACTTTTCCTGGAAGGGGCACGTTGCGCAGTATCTGAAGCGGATCAAGCCACTGCAGCGGAGGCGACGCAAAACGACCACCGTCCCACGTGCTCAGATGGCGCTGGCGGACCGACTGCTGGTGTGCGATATCGACAACACGTTGATCGGCGATCGAGAGGCTCTCGCTGAGTTTTTGTCGTGGCTCGATGCCCACCGCCACCGGGTTGCTTTCGGTGTAGCCACCGGACGGGTGCTGGAGCGAACGCTGACCGTCCTTGAAGAATGGAACATACCGAGACCCGACGTGCTCATCACCGGCGTTGGTTCCGAGATTCATTACGGCGGTCAGAATCTCGTGAGGGATCTGAACTGGCGGCGGACGATCGATTATCGGTGGGACACCCTTAGCCTCCGCGAGTGCCTCGCGAATGTCCCCGGCATCCGGCTACAACCAGCGCGCGACCAGCGCGACTTCAAGCTCAGCTACTTCGTCGATCGCTTCGTATGGCCTGGCACCCGCGAGATCCGCAAGCGAATCAAAGAGTACGGCCTCGCGGCCAGCGTCATTTTTTCACATCACGAGTTCCTGGACCTGCTGCCGATTCGTGCGTCGAAGGGCCGTGCGATTCAGTACCTGGCTCGCCGCTGGGGTTTCGAGATGGACGAGGTGTTAGTGGCCGGTGATTCGGGTAACGACGCCGATATGCTCCGGTCTGGGGCCCTCGGCGTGGTGGTCAAGAACCACAGTAGCGAGCTACGGTACCTCCGCGGACGTGACCGGATCTGCTTCGCGGAATGGCCGTACGCTCATGGCATCCTCGAGGGCATCGATCGGCACGGATTTCTTCCCGAAGATCAGCCGATTCTGGATGTGGAGGGATCAATGATTGTCGACGAGGGTGGCGGCCCTGGGACGGAACTGGAGAGCGTATAGCATCTCCAGATAACGGCGGGTCTCCGCCTGCTCGAGATTCGTCATGTATTTCCAGAAGCCGTAGATCCTGCCGAGCGTCATCAGCCGCTCCGCATACAACTTCCAGGTGTAGCGGCTGTTGACCCGCTCGATGCCGCCGCGTGAGATCTCGTCCCAGTGCTCCGGATTTTCGGCGCAGCGTTCGAAGAAATCCGCCATCAGGTCGGCCGCGCGATCACCGTGATTCGGATCGACGTGGAAGCCGCTGACACCGTGTTCGATGATCTCGAGGGGACCGCCGAAGCAGGTGGCGAAGGTCGGCAGGCCGCAGACCATCGATTCGATCACGGTGAGCCCGAACGCTTCGAAGACCGCGGGCTGCACGAAGGCGCCGCGGCGGTCGGCGACAAACCGGTAGAGCTCCCCACCCACGACCCGGTCGACATGCTTCACCCAGCGCATCTGGCCGTCGAGCTCGTACTCGTCCATCAGCTCGTGCATGCGGTGGATCTCGGCCGTTTCTTCGGTGTCCCGTGACTCTTCCGGATCGACGAAGCCGGCGACGAGGAAGAGGTTGGCCTGTTGGCGCAGGCGGTCGCTCTCGCCGAACCACTTCGTGAGTCCGGAGAGGTTCTTGATACGGTCGAGCCGTGCCATCGAAAACAGCACTGGTTTATCGGGGTTCTCGAGCTGGCCGCGGGTGCCCGGATGGCCTTCCTCGAGCAGACGATCTTCGAGTTCGGGCCGGAGGCCTTCGATCCGGCGCTCCTCCTCGGTGTAGGGGAAGTAGATGTCGGGATCGGCCCCTGGTGAGACGATGTTGAATCGCGGATCGAAGACATCGATGCCGTTCACCACCCGGTAGAGTCCGGGCAGCGTATAGGAGCGGTAGCTCTCGTACTGTCCAACGCTTTCCCCGGTCCCGGCGATCTCCTGGTAGGTGCTGGTAATGATGAAGTCGGCTGCGTTCATGGCGATCAGATCGGCGGTGAACTGGCAGGAGAAGTGGTAGTGCTCCTCGTTGTCTTTCCAGTAGAGGTCGGACAGGAGGTACTTGGTTTTCTCGAGGGCGTGGGCGATGGTGCATTTAGTGACACCGAGCCGTTCGCCGACGATGCTGGCGACGAGGTTGCCGTCCGAGTAGTTGCCGATGACGAGGTCGGGTTTGGTGGTCAGCTCTGCGACGATCTCACGCTGCGCCTCGAGAGCGAAGCGTTCGAGGTAGGGCCAGACCTCGAAGCGCGAGATCCAGTGTGGAACCACCTCGCCGCTCGGGTTTCTGAACGGCACCCGGAGGATGCGGGCATTCTCGGTTCCGGAGATCGGTTCCAGGCGCTGGTTGCAGGTCGTGTTTCCCGACTCCGGAATCAACCGTGTCACCACCAGGATCTGTGGCTCGTATTCCACCCCCTGCTCGTACAGGCGCCCGCGCATCTCGTGCTCGAGAGCCCGGACCTGGTCGAGGATGTAGACCACCTGGCCGCCGGTGTCTGGGAGGCCCATCACGTCGGACTGTGCGAAGTAGCCGTGTGGAGACATGATGGCGACGTTGAAGATCATCGGGATGCGAGCCAGAAAACTCTCCAGCAGCCGGGGGCCCGGAGCTTCGAGCAGATCCTGCAGGAGCTGAAGTGTCTCGCCGATGCGCGTGACGGTTCGTCCCCAACCCGGCTCGAAACCCAACCCGAGTAGATCCGGTTCCACGCTCGGCCACTGCGTGTCCGGTTGCTGTTTCTTGAGCACAACCTGGGCTTCACGCAGCGCACGGCGGACGGCCTCGGGGTCGTCGAACTGTGGATTGAGCATGAGCTGCCGGCCGTTGATGGTGTGCAATGACAGGAATGACGCAAGGCGTTTGAGACCGACGTCGGCCTGTGCGAGAAGCTGGCCGGAGAGCTGCCGGTTGAGAAATTCCAGCCCGCGACCAATGGAGTGGACCTCGCGGAGGCGGGGAATATCGCGGCTGAAGGGACCGAAGTCGATCTCTACCGGCCATCCGTCCATGTGCCCATCGGCCTCGATCAACGACTCCTTGAACGCCTGGTACCTGGCGACGGTTATCCACTCGAGCTGGAGTGTCTCCGCGTGGATCCTGAAGAACGTCCATCGCCCGACATCCTGGCGGACGGCGAGGTAGACCCAGGGAACCTGGATTGCCGCCTCCTGGGTGAGCTCGATGGCCTTTCCGAGAACGCTGCCGTCGAGTACCCGACCGTGACCGGTGGCGGAGAACTCGGTGAAACCATCCATCAGATCCGATCGCAGAAGGAACGGCTGGTTCCGGTTGAAGTAAGTGTGGAGAAGCATGTAGACCGGGGCACGGTTGGCCTCGATGAACTCTTGTACTGTTGTTGTGTTGATCGCCATGGTGTCCTTTTCGCGCGAGCTCGCGGCACATGATCAACTGTCAATATATCAATACATGAAGTGGAGGCTTGCCAAGGCCTCCTCTAGTCCTGCCAAACAGCAGGATGAACGGACGCGGTTATTTGGCTATTCGGGCCACCCACCTACCGATACTCGATACTGGATACTCGATCCACTCGACCGCCCGCATCTGTCCACAGGATTTTTCATCTGTGTGATCTGTGGGCCTTTTTTGGGTGGGTGGGGGATCGAAAATCGAGCATCCAGCATCGAGCATCAAAAAAAGAAGGGCGCTCAAGCGAGCGCCCTCCTTGATTTCAGCATTCGCGCTTCAGCGAACCTCGAACTCGGGTGGGTCGGCGAAAACCGGCGGGTTTTCCTCGATGAGGTCGACGACGGCGTTGATCGCCGCTTCGAGCTGCGGGTCGATGCCCTTTGCGAGTTCGTTGGGGTCGTCGATCACCGGGATGTCGGGGTCGACGCCGTGACCCTCGGCAAACCACTCACCGCTGACGCTGTAAAGACGGCCTGGCGGCGCGGTGAACCCTCCGCCGTCGATCAGGCGATGACCGACCGCTGGACCGATGAGGCCACCCCAGGTGCGCTCACCCACCAGCGGCCCGACCTGCAGTTCTTTGAAGAACCAGGGAAAGGCGTCGCCACCGGATCCGGCCCAACCGTTGATGAGCATGGCCTTGGCACCGTAGTGGGTGACGTTGGGGTGGGTGGCCGTCGAACCATGGCGGAAGAAGATCCGGTTCACCATTTGCCGGTTGAATTTTTCAATAAAGCGATCGGGGAGCTGGCCGCCGGCGTTGAAGCGTTCGTCGATGATCAGGCCCGGTAGCCGGATCTGGCTGTTGAGCTGCCGAACGAGCGCGGTCTGGCCCGGAACCGAGGTGTCGGGCACGTAGATGTAGCCGATCTTTCCATCCGATGCCTCCAGCACCCGCTGCCGGTTGTGCTCGATCCACTCCCGGTTACGGAGTGCAGACTCGCTGGAGATGGTCTTGACCAGGACCTCGCGGGATCCCTCGATCGAAGGGCTGGAGTTCACAGTCAATGCGACAGTCTGGTCGCCCAGACCCTGAAATGATGCAAAAGGATCCTTGGTCGTGTCCATTGGGAGGCCGTTGACCGCGAGGATGTAGTCCCCTTCACCGATGTCGACGCCCGGTTCGGCGAGCGGAGCTCGGACCTCGCCGCCGTCCCAGGGTGCGCCATCGATGATGCGAGCGACGCGGTAGGCGCCGTTCTCGAGCGACCAATCGATCCCGAGAAGCCCGACCTTCCGCCTCGGCGCTCTCTCGGTGTCGCCACCGAAGATATACGTGTGTGAGGCGTTCACTTCACCGATGAGCTCGCCGATGATGAAGTTGACGTCCCATCGGGTGATGGCGTCGTCGAGCAACGCTCCGTAGTGAACGCGTAATGCATCCCAGTCGAGGCCGTGCATGTTGGGGTCATAGAAATAGTCACGGTATGTGCGCCAGACCTCGGTGAAGAGCTGACGCCATTCTGCCGGTGGATCGAGCACCATTTCAAGATTCGAGGTGACGAGCTTGTCGCTCATGCTCTGGCCGGGCGCGATTTCGATGATGGCCAATGAGTCGCCTGAGCGGACCAGCATTTTCTCGCCGCCCGCCGCGATCACGAAGCTGCGCGCGTCGTCGAGGATGGTCTCCTCTTCGCGCTCTTCGAGATCATAAAAGGCGATCGGCTGGCTTTCATCCGAGGAGCCCGAGCGCGGCATACGATGGTAGATCACCTTGCCGGACACTGCTGCCAACCGGCCGTAGTTCCCGGCCTCGGGTGGCAGAACCACAACCCTGTTTTCGAATCCCTGGAGATCGATCTTCAGCGGTTCGGGTTTCTTCTCGTCCTCGCCTTTTTCGTCTTCCGTGTCGGCTTTCTTTGCCTTCTTTTTCTTTTTGTCACCTTTGTCTTCGCTCTCCTCTGCCTCCTCGTCGTCCGCCTTTTCTTCCTTCAACTCCTCCTCGTCGTTTCGGGGCGCCAACGGGGAAGCGACATCTTTGCGGAGAGGAACTGCGACAATTTTGGTGGTATTGGGGTAGACCCAGGTCTCATCGATATCCGAGTAGATGGGCTCGAGGGTGCGGTTTGAGTAGTAGTAGAGGTATTTCCCGTCCGGATCGAAGACCGGTCCAAAATCGGTGTAATACCCGGAGGTCACCTGATGGCGAGTAGCACTTTCGGTGTCGAAGAGGAACACTGCCCTGCTGCCGGTCTCTAGGCCCCGGGAGTAGGCAGTCCAGCGGCTGTCGGCTGACCAACAGACGCGGAAGCCGTTGAGACCGGGGTGGAGCATCCAGAGCCCCTTGTCGACCTCGGTGAAACCGTTGCTCTCGAGGTCGTAGATCCAGATGGTCTGGGTGTGGTCGATGAAGGCGATTTTTGCGCTGTCGGGCGACCACCATGGCTGATAGCGGAAGCCGCTGCCGAGGCTGGTGAGGGTCTTCGATTCGCCGCCAGCTGAGGGCATGAGGGTGAGCTCGTATTCGCCGCTCGCGTCACTCCAGTAGGCGATGTGCTTGCCGTCCGGCGACCAGGCGGGGAATCGCTCCGCTGAACCGGATGAGCGGGTCAGGTTCTGAACGACGCCGTGCTTGGCGGGCACGGAGAAGAGCTCGCCCCTCGCCTCGATCACCGCTCTCTTTCCGCTTGGAGAGAGGTCATAACCCTGGATGAGATCCGAAACATTGACGCGTCGTGGCCGGAGGTTTGCGAGATCGGTGACGATTTCGACCTCGACCTCGGCATACTGCTCGTCGTCAAGACCCAGGAGGTAGAGCCTGCCGCCGGCCTGGAAAACGAGGTCCGTTGGTCCGATGGCGGGGAAGGTGATGTCGAAGTCGGTGAAGTGGGTGACCTGGCGCATCTCGCCATTGGCCTCGAGGGCCCAGATATTAGAACGCAGGGAGGGTCCCCGGTCGGACAAGAAATACATGGTCTCGCCGTGCCACATGGGGTAGGCATCGTTGGCCGCGCTGTCGGTGAGGTTTTCGGCCTCGAGGGTGGCGAGGTTGAAATGCCAGATGTCGGGTGCAGTGCCACCGCGGAAACGTTTCCAGGTGCGGAAACCGCGATCTCGGGTGGAGTAGGCGATGGTCTTTCCCGTGGGGTCGAGCGCGCCGAAGACGCCGTAGGGTACCGGGAGAGTTTCGGGGAAACCACCGTCCTTCGACACGAGATAGAAATGGCTCAGGCTGCGGACGCCGCTTGCGCGCTGCGAGGAGAAGAGGACCTCTTCACCGTCCGGAGCCCAATCGGAAACCATATCCCTACCCGGATGGTAGGTGACCCGGGTTGGGGATCCTCCCATGGCGGGTATGACATAGATGTCGGTGTTGCCGTCGTAGTTGGCCGAGAACGCGAGCCGTGAACCGTCGGGTGAAAAGCGGGGGAAGAGCTCCTCGCCCTGGGGCGAACTCAACCGGTGGGCGGTGCCGCCGCCCTTTTCGACCAGCCAGATATCACCGGCGTAGACGAACGCGATATGGGTTTCCGAGACATCCGGATAGCGCAACATGCGGGCATCTACCTCGGCGGATGCGGTCGCGGCAGCGAGACACAGGATCAGCACAATAATTGCGAGTTTTGAGCGCATTGAGATGAGGTCCTCCTTCGGGAAATGGGCACGCACCATAGGCACTTCAGGATACGAGATCTGACTCAGGATGTTATCGATCAAAAACGGATCGTATCCCCGAAATCAAAGGACACCACCCGATCGCCCCATTCCTGTCGAAAGATCTTCATGGCGGGGTCGCCGGTACAGTTGCTGAGAGCTAGGCTTTTGACGCCCTTCTGCTGCAGACTCAGGGATATCTCCCTGATCTCATCCTTCGAGGTCTTTTGAAGGTGAAACCCTCCAGCGACGAGCTTGATCCTTCGGTGGCCAAAGACCTCTTTGACCTGCTGGACCACCTTGGCGATACCCGGATGCGAGCAACCCACGATCACGACGAGCCCGTCCGGTCGATCGAGCACCAGCGCCTGTTCATAAAACGTGACGCCCTCGTTTTCCAGCTGGATCGGTCCTACCAGCCAGGCATCTGGCAGGACCAGGGTTGGCTTCGAGACGGCGACGACAAGTGCGTCCGGATTCGCCTCCATTATTGCCCTGGCTGCTGTCGCCGGCGCAAAGACCTTCGGTTTCTCCGCGGCTGCGTTCAGTAAACCGGTCAGGCCGAAAACACTATTCGGTTCGTTGTGAGAAAGCACGATGGCTTCAATCAGGGTCGCGTCAAGCCCCGATTTCTCGAGGTTCTCCAGAAGCGGGGTGGCCTTGCCGCCGGTATCGAAAAGGATGACCTTGCCATTGACCTTGACGTAGGTGCTGAGTCCTCCCTTGACGAAAAGCTTGGCTTTCGATTTGCCCGGCGGGTGGCTGGAGACCGCAGTCATGCTGTTGTCCGGAGGACTTGCCGCCCCCACGGACGAGCAGACCAAACCGGCGAGAACGACGTACAAGACTCTGCGATAGCGCGTCGATTTCATACGGACATCCTAACTCGTCTTTCTCCCTACGGCGATAAATGACCTTGATGTTTATCTCAATATCGATACGGTCTGAGGTCGTCAGGGGTTTCAGGGGATAAATGATTCGTAAGGCCGGAACAGATACCTGCGTTTGGTGGTTGCACTCAGTCAGAGATTCATTGCAAAGGAGCCAACGATGCCAGATACCGTGTACAAAAAGATTACCGTCACCGGATGCTCGACCGACAGCTACGAGAGGGCGATCGAAGCCGCCATCGAGAAGGCCTCGGAGAGCCTGCGGGGCCTCGCTTGGTTTGAGGTTACTGAGTTCCGAGGCGGTATTCGCGACGGAAAGCTCGAATATCAGGCAACGATCGAGGTCGCGTTCAAAATCGACTGACGCAGAGGCGCTGCGAGGATTGACACGGGCTCCCTCGCCGCTCCCGGCTATCTGTTGTTTCCTCGATCCCGGGTCCCGCCACCGGACGTGTGAATCTGCCGACACTTGGCTCCGCTTCCGAGCTCTTGCAACCCATTCCCGATCAAGGTATTATCCGCCGCGCGTGGGGCCGTAGCTCAGTTGGGAGAGCGCAGCGTTCGCAATGCTGAGGTCGTGGGTTCGATCCCCATCGGCTCCACCAAAGACATCAGATTCGCCGCCCGTTCGGGCGGCTTTTCTCGTCTTTGGCTTTTCACCTGGGGATCCACCTTCGGTGGCTCGCGCGCCAAGCGCGCGGCGTCTCGTCGGAGCCAGCCGGTGACCGGACGCCGCCTCCAACCATCCGTTCGACGGCGCCGGTCACGGGCGGCTGCCTCTCGCCGAGTTCGATCCCCATCGGCTCCACCAAAGACATCAGATTCGCCGCCCGTTCGGGCGGCTTTTCTCGTCTTTGGCTTTTCACCTGGGGATCCACCTTCGGTGGCTCGCGCGCCAAGCGCGCGGCGTCTCGTCGGAGCCAGCCGGTGACCGGACGCCGCCTCCAACCATCCGTTCAGCGGCGCCGGTCACGGGCGGCTGCCTCTCGCCGAGTTCGATCCCCATCGGCTCCACCAAAGACATCAGATTCGCCGCCCGTTCGGGCGGCTTTTCTCGTCTTTGGCTTTTCACCTGGGGATCCACCTTCGGTGGCTCGCGCGCCAAGCGCGCGGCGTCTCGTCGGAGCCAGCCGGTGACCGGACGCCGCCTCCAACCATCCGTTCGACGGCGCCGGTCACGGGCGGCTGCCTCTCGCCGAGTTCGATCCCCATCGGCTCCACCAAAGACATCAGATTCGCCGCCCGTTCGGGCGGCTTTTCTCGTCTTTGGCTTCTCACCTGGGGATCCACCTTCGGTGGCTCGCGCGCCAAGCGCGCGGCGTCTCGTCGGAGCCAGCCGGTGACCGGACGCCGCCTCCAACCATCCGTTCGACGGCGCCGGTCACGGGCGGCTGCCTCTCGCCGAGTTCGATCCCCATCGGCTCCACCAGGCTTCCCTCTCGACCGTTGGGCGAGAACGAAGCCTGCCACGGCGTAGCCCCGGGCGAAGCCGGGCATCCCCATTCACGTCTGTTGTGGGTTGAGAACTACGCGTAGTAGTCAGTAACCAGTAACCAGTAACCAGAAATCAGTGACCAGAAATCAGTATCCAGTTATCGCAATTCGCGAATTTCAACGGGTGTTTCCTATTCACTGGCTTCGAAGTAATCGTTCAACTCTTCACGGACGGAGTCTGGAGTTGCACCGCAGAAAGACCCTGCGTTCGCAATCATCGAATGGAGCATTCTGCCGATCTCGCCGAGTTCGCGCTGAAGCTTAGTTTTGACGTCATTACGGAGATATCCGCAAGAAGATGCAACCGATATCCAGTGCTGCGTCTCGAGCTGCTCAGCATCTGCATCCGTCAGCTTGCTTACAAAATGCTTCTGATACCGTCTCTTTCCCCAGGCTTCAGCAATTTGTGCACCAATCGATCGCGAAGAGCGCCGAATCTGATCTGTGAGCGAATATCGCTCTTCTTTCGGGAAGGCCTTCGAGTTCTCGTAGACAGTTTGGGCGACATCCACTGCCTTTTGATAAACAACAAGGTCGGTGAAATTCTTCGCATACTGCAAGTTGCTCATCGAACCTTGCCTCAACTGGTCACTGTTCACTGTTCACTGGTTACTGGTCACTGTTCGCTGGTTACTGGTCACTGTTCGCTGGTTACTGGTTACTGGTTACTGATAACTGATCACTTCTTCTTTTTGCTCTTCTTCTTTTTCTCTTTACCGTCACCGTCGGGCTGGCCGTTGATTCCCGACCAGCGTTGCCAGGCGGAGTCGAGCGGTTCGCCGCCGTACCACAACGCGCGGGTGAAACTCTCCACCCAGGGGTCAAAGCCCGGCACGATGCGGAGGTTGTCCTCCATGGCGAGGGTGGCGGGATCGTTGGGGAGCTTTTCGAGGGCCGAGGCAGCTCGGCGCAGACGCCAGCCCCACGAGGATTCCTCGTGGCTCTGATCGAGGCGCCGCGCCCACAGGCGAAGGACTGCGGAGGTGCGCACTGCGTTGGGCTCCTGGCCGTGCGGGACCATGCATGGGACGAATGGATCCATCCCGACCTCGTGCATTGTGACGCCGGCGCGCCGCTCGAGGGCGTGCAGACCACGACTGACGTCGGCGTGGAAAAGGGCGTTCTCCAGTTCACCCTCGACGCCAGTCCCTTCGCAGCCATCGAGGATTCGGTGACGATCCTTTGGGGTCAGCAGCAGTGGCGCAGTGACCGCAAATCGCGCGCCCGCCTCTTTGAGTTGGGCGATGCGCCGCTCAACCTCTGGTCCGGAACCTGGGAACGGGAAAAGACCGAGCACCGCACCCCAGACACTCTGGTTCCATGCCTCCGGAAGCTGGAGGCCGTCGCTCAGAGGGAAGGGGAGGATCGGTAGCAGGATCGTGACTCTCGGGTTTTTGTCGAAAGCGTCGAGACCGAGGTCCGAGGGCGTCAGCTCCGGGTCGTCGAGGACCACCAAGGCGTAGCTCCCGCGCTCGAGCAATCGGTGGAAAATCTCCTGGCGCTCAGCCGCGACCCGCGCGAAAACGATCGCCCGGACCGGTTCGCGAGGTACCGAACCTTCGGCGGGTAGAATCCTGACCGGAGCGTCTTCCCACACCACTCCGAGTTTGATGGGATCCAGGCTGACTTTTTGCCCGGGCATGTAGCCTGGGCGGAGGACGTGAGTCACCGGAAAGAGGTCCGGGTAGGCAGGTTCGATCCTACGCATTGCCACCGCCGAACATATCCTCCAGGGCCGTTGGTCCTCGACCGCCCAGACGCTGCGCCACGTATTTCGCGAGAACATCGGTCTCGAGGTGGAGCTTGGCTCCCGACCGCATTGAGCCAAATGTCGTGGTCTCGAGGGTCGCAGGGATGAGGGCGACCTCGAACCAGTCGGCGCCGAGGCCGGCAACGGTGAGCGAGACGCCGTCGATTGCAATGCTTCCCTTGAGGGCCACTTCCTGTTTCTGATCGGCGGGCAGTGACAGCCGCCAAGTCTGGAACCCACCCTCCGGCCGCACGGAGAGAAGCTGTACGGTCGTATCGACGTGACCTTGAACGATGTGGCCGCCCAGGCGGTCGCCGAGCTTGAGGGCCCGCTCGAGGTTCACCTCGTGACCGCTGCCGAGCTTGCCGAGTAAAGTCCGTTGTATTGTTTCCGGCGACAGATCGGCGGCGAATCCGGTTTGCGCCGGTTCGACGGCGGTCAGGCAGGCGCCGTTGACCGCGATGCTGTCACCTTTCTCCGGGATCTCGTGATCAGGCCACTGGGCGGTGATCACGAGGCGTGCGCCACCGCCGGAACGCCTGAGAGCGTCGACGGTACCGACGGTCTCAATCAGCCCCGTGAACATCGGCCTCCTCCGGTCGCACGGCCCGGATCTCCAGATCCTCACCGTGTCGGTCGATATCTTCGAAAACCAGCCGTTGCGCGACCTCCAGGGTCGCAATGCCACGACCTGCTATTGCTGACGGCGCCTCTCCGCCGATGACGAATGGCGCGACAAAGAGCGCGACCTCGTCGATCAGGTCGGCGTCGTTGAAAGATCCATGGACGGTTGGTCCCCCCTCGACCAGGAGCGCCGCCACTTCCCTGCGAGCGAGGTGGTCGAGGGCCGCCTCGATGTCAACCCGCCCGTGGCAGTCAGCCTTCAATTCGACCATCTCGACTCCGGCTTCACGAAGGCGCCGGCGGTCCTCAACCGGTGCCTCGGCGGTGTGATAGATGAGCGTCGATTCCGGGTCGATTTGAACCACCACAGCATCAGAAGGAGTGCGGAGCTTCGAGTCGAGAACAACCCGCCGCCAGCCAGACACCGGGTTGAGTCCGAGCCGTCGGGTCAACCGAGGATCGTCGGCGAGAATCGTCTCGACGCCAACCAGGATTGCGTCGTGCTCCTCACGCAGCTCGAGCCCACGATTGCGAGCGCCTTCACCGGTGATCCACTTCGAGTGCCCCTCGTGAGTTGCGACGCGGCCATCGAGAGAAACGGCGGCCTTCGCTGTAACCCAGGGGCGGTGGTAGCGGACCCAGTGCAGCCAGCGCCTGTTGAGGGTCCTCGATCGCTCGGCTCCAGGGCCCTCGTGGACTTCGATTCCTTCGGCGCGGAGCTGATCGCAGCCCCCTCCGGCCTGGCTTGTCGGCTCCGAGAGAGCAATAACAACCCGCTGCAGGCCGGCGGCAAGGATCGCGTCGATGCAGGGCGGAGTTTTCCCGTGGTGTGCACAGGGCTCGAGGGTGACATAGATGGTGCCTCCCTGCGCCCGATCTCCGGCATCGGCCAGAGCCATGATTTCGGCGTGAGGTCCGCCATAAGCCGCGTGATATCCCTCGCCCGCGAGGCGTCCCTGTGTGTCGAGGATTACGGCGCCGACCATCGGGTTCGGAGAGGCGCCGCATCGGCCGAGTGCGGCAAGCTCGAGAGCACGCCCCATCCATCGATGGTCGGGATCGCCGGGACCCGCTTGAACCGGGCCGTGACTGGGCCTGACCCTCGAGGGGTTCTTCGGCCCGCCGTCATCGTGTTGGGGTACGCCCGGTCCAGGCCGTCTCATTCTGTCCGCCTGCTACACAGAATCGTCGGGAGAATCTCCCGATTCGATTTCGAGCAGAGAGTCCACAAAATCCTCCGCCTCGAATGGCAGCAGGTCGTCAACATCTTCACCGACACCCACCCATCGTACAGGGAGCTTGAGCGAATCGGCAATGGCAAGAATTACGCCCCCCTTGGCCGTGCCGTCGAGCTTGGTGAGCACCACTCCCGTAACCCCGGCAATGGCGCCGAATTGCTGCGCCTGCTGGATGCCGTTGGAGCCGGTGGTGGCGTCGAGGACCAGAAGTACCTCGTGCGGTGCACCGGGGACTTCGCGTCCCGCGACTTTTTTCACCTTCTCCAATTCATTCATCAAATTGGATCGAGTGTGAAGGCGGCCGGCCGTGTCCACAATGACCTCGTCGATCTCCTTGGAGCGGGCGGAGGCGATGGCGTCGAAAACGACAGCTGCCGGATCTGCGCCTTCCTGCTGATGGACCACTGGTGCATCAACCCGCTCGGCCCAGACTTTAAGCTGTTCAACCGCTGCGGCTCTGAAGGTGTCGGCAGCGGCGAGGATCACCTTCGCACCGGCCTCCTTTTTGCGCTTTGCGAGCTTGGCCGCAGTCGTCGTCTTGCCGGTGCCGTTGACTCCGACCAGGAGGGTGACACGTGGTTTCTCCAATAGGCCGTCCGCGGGTCGAGCATCCTCGGCTTGCCGTAGTAGAGAGATCAGCTGTTGACGAATAGCCGGCCGCAACTCCTCGGCTGTGGTGATGCGGTTGGCCTTGACATCTTCGCGGAGTGCATCCACCAGGCGAAGAGAAAGCTCGACGCCGGCGTCAGAAGCAATCAGCGCTTCCTCGAGACGATCGAGGTTGGCGGGCGCAACTGGGCCCTCTCGGCGAAAGGTCTCACCCGCCTTTTCCAGGAACTCGGTGTGGGTCATGAAGAGACCGCGCTTGAGCTTTCCGAGCAGAGTTCGAGCCATTACACCTCCGTGCTGCCGCGATCGGGTTCGACTGAAACTGTTTGCTTGCGCCGGCGTTAGAAGATTTCTTTGGCGATTACTTCGGCCGCGTGGCGTAGTCGGTGCAGGGCATATGCCCTCGAGCCGCTCCGATCAACGACGAGCACCACATAGTAGCCGTCTGGCAGGGCCTGCGTCAACGTGACGAGTCGGCTCCCCTCGATCACGAACGAGTCAATCGGCCCGGCGTCGACACCGGTCGTCAGCTGTTCGAGTTTGCGCATGAAAATGCTGTGGTATGCGCCCTCGACCTTGAGGTCGAAGGGATCGTCGTGGCGGGTGACGCACTCCACCGCCTCTCCCTCGGGGTCGACGAATATCGCTCCGACCGCCTGGGGAACGTCGACCAGCAGGTTGGTTAGGAGATAGTTGAACGGCATTCAGCTCAGACCATTCAAGACCGGTGCGCTAGGTGATGCCGAGCAGGGCCCTGGCGGAGGCCGCGCCGTCCGAAGTCGGTTCATCCGCGATGACCTGTTCGAGGTACGGCCGCGCCTCGTCATCCCGGCCCATCAGAATCAGCACCTTGCCAAGCTCGAGCGAGACTTCGATAGCTTCCGGGAAGTTCAGCTTCGCCTCCTCCAGAAGCACTTTGGCCCGCTCCAACTCTCCCTGCCTTTGGGCGAGTGTCGCCAACTGCAGGTAGCCGTCGAAAACCGGGTCTGGCGGAATGATTGAACGGCGGAAGCTCTCTTCGGCGGCCCCCAATTGGCCGCGTCCGAGGTAGGTCAGGCCAAGGTTGTACTGGACCTGTTTAGCGTGTGGGTAGGTGGAGTCACCGAGGACCGCCACGAAGTCGACCTCCGCGAGGTGGTACTGGCCCATCGCCAGGTAGGTGGTGCCGCGGTTGTTTCGAGCGTCCGAGAATAGTGGTACCAGGTTCAGCGCGGTGTCGAAATACGCGAATGCCTTGTCGAGCTCACCCTTACGTAGATAGCAGAGTCCGATCATGTTGGAGTTGGTGGCGTTCCCGGGAGCGACCTTGTCAGCCTCGTTGAATCTTTCGAGGGCTTGGTCATAGCGACCCTGCTGCATCAGAACGACACCCTGACGCATCAGAGTCAACGAATAGAGCGGATCGGTCGTGGGTTGTTGCTTGTTTTTCTTCTTTTTTGGAGCGGCGGGCGGTTGCTCGGCACTTGCGCTCGAACAGGTGAAGACACCTCCCAGCGCGATCAAAACACAGACAGCGACTGCGATCAGGCGTTTCATGAAACCTCCGTCGACGCCATTTCTTCGACGCCGCGTGTTGGCGGACTGATATCGCCGGCTTCGACCGCGGCCATAAATGCATCGACAACCACGGGGTCGAATCGTGATCCCGACATCGATCGCATCTTGGCGAGAACGTAATCCAGGGTCATGGCCTGTTGGTACGGGCGATTTGTCGTCATGGCGTCGAAGGTGTCTGCAACGCCGATGATGCGGGCTACCATCGGAATCTGCTCGCCCTTGAGACTGTCCGGGTATCCAGTACCGTCCCAAGTCTCGTGGTGGTTGCGGATGCCCGGGATAATGTCTTTCAGCATCCGAATAGGACTCATGATCTGAGCGCCGATCGAGGGGTGCTGGCGCATCACCTCGAACTCCTCATCCGACAATCCACCGGGTTTGTTGAGGATGCTTTCGCGAACACCGAGCTTGCCGACGTCGTGGAGAATGGCGGCAATATGGACCCTGAAGACCTCTTCCTGGTTGATTTCGAGGTGGCGGGAGATGGCCATCGAATAGGAGCTCACACGTTCCGAATGACCGTGCGTGTACGGGTCTTTTGCGTCGATCGCTGCGGCCAAAGTACGGATGGTTTCGAGGAAGAGCTCCTGGTTTTGACGTAGCGCTTTCTTGAGCTTGCGGACCAAAGCCTCGATGTTTGCGGCCATGTCGTTGAAGTTGCTGCCGAGGAGGGCGATCTCGTCCTCGCCGCGAACCGTAGCTCGAACAGCGAGGTTGCCCTCGGCGATCTGGGAGGTCGTGGATGCGAGGTTCTGCAGCGGCGTGATGAGGCGGCGGCTGAAGGTGAATCCGAGGCCAAGAGAAATCAATGCGGCGATGGCCGTGTAACCGAAAGTTCGAGTCTGCATGAACCGTACCGGCGCGTATGCTGCCGATGTCGGGCGTTCCATGAGGATGCCCCAGTCGAACACCCGGACCGGTGCCATCGATCCCAGGACCTCTCCGGCATCTTTGTCGACCGGGTGGTCGTAAGCGAGAGTGATTCGTTGCGGGCTATAAAGAAAGTTCCTGACCAGCGGCGAGTCAGAGAGGTTCTTTTTACGGAGCCTGGGGATCGATGAAAGTACCGCTTCTCCGTTTTCGTCGATCACGCTTACCAGGTAGCCGGTGTAGGTTGTCCCACCGAGCATTTCCTGCAATGAACCGAGATCGAGAACTCCGTGCAGCGAGCCCCACACCTCGCTGCCACGAGATCGTAAGGGGTAGGAGAGGAGGGCCTTTGGAGCCTCGCCCCGTGGCCCGTCGAGGATGATCTCTTCGACCTGGTATCCGTCCAGCGCCTGTTCGTGGGCCAGTTCCATCGCACCCTCGAGAATGTCAATCATCTCCCGATCGAGCTGTGGCGAACGAACATAGGCGCCGGTGGTGTTCCGGGGAATGATCTGGAGATAAACGAAAGCGCGGCCGGGTTCGCTGCCGATCCCCTGAAGGAGAGATTCGAAGCTGTCGACGTCGATCCGATCAGCTGCGGCGAGGGCCCGGGCTGTGCTGGCAAGCAGCGTCTGGTGACCAGAGACAAAGAGGGATGTCTCATTCGCGAGGCTCACCGCCTGCCGCGTCAGATATTGTTTTTCTGCAGTTTCGAGGGTTTCGCGATTGTAGGATGACAGGAGCATCCCCACCAACACCATCGGGACCACTGTGACGAGAACCAGGGTGGCGGCGATGGGGTAGGTCAGGCTTGATCGGAAACGCGTTAATAAGCCCATAAAACCCTGATGAATATATCATGACGGGGTCGTTAGTGGCGCAATCGGGATCGGTATGCTATTCGATTCATTACGTTTGGAGGCAAGATGAGCCTTGATCGCAAAACCGCTGCTCGTGCCCTTCGGGAGGCCGCCGCCCTTCTCGAGGTCCAGGGTGAAAATGTCCATCGAATACGCGCCCTGACGAACGCCTCGAGGATCGTCGAGCGGATCGAGGGCGATCTCGAAGCTCTGGTCGAAAGCGGCGAGATTCTGGAGATCAGGGGAGTCGGGAAGGGAACGGTAGCGATCCTTCAGCAACTCTCTGCTGGAGAGCGCCCCGATATCCTCGCCGACGCCGAGCAAATGGTCCCTTCCGGCGTCAGGGAGATGCTCGCAATTCCGGGACTTGGACCCAAAAAGGTGCGCTCGCTGTGGCGAGACCTTGGGTTGGCCAGCGTCGGCGAGTTGGAGTACGCCTGCCGCGAAAACCGGTTGGTTGAGCTTCCAGGGTTTGGCGCCAAGACTCAGGAAAAGCTCATCGGTGCCATTCGCTTCGCGCGAACGGCAGAAAAACGAAGGCTCATCAGCGAGGCGTGGACCGAAGCAACCGACATCGCGTCTTCTCTGAGGGGAGTTGATGTTGTCGCGAAAGTCGAGGTCGGGGGTGAAGTGCGGCGTTGGTGCGAGACCGTCGGTTCGCTGGAATTTGTGGTGACCGTGGACGAAGAAGGGCGCGTTGGAGATGCCCTTGCCGGTCTCATTCCGAAACTCGAGTCGGAGGGGCCGCATCGGTTCAGCGCTATGACCGAAAGTGGGCTTCCGATGACCGTGCGTGTCGTCTCGGCGGCCGAGGCGGCAGCCGCCATCCTGTGGTCGACTGGTTCGGACGGTCACCTTCACGCTCTCGCAGAGCACGCCGTTACAACAGGGCTACGGTTGGACGAGAGCGGTCTCTGGCGTGGCGATGCCCGGGTCGAGTGCGCTGATGAGTACGCGTTGTACGAGGCTCTCGGGTGTCAGTGGGTGGCGCCAGAATTGCGAGAGGGAGAGGGCGAGGTGGAGCGGGCGGTGGCTGGCACCCTGCCGGAGTTGGTCGTCCTGGAGGATCTGCTCGGGGTTCTCCACAACCACACCACCGATTCAGATGGGGCGGCTACGGTGGAGGATATGGCTGCTGCGGCTCGAGGCCTCGGCTGGTTGTTTTTCGGCGTCGCCGATCATTCGCCGGCCGCCAACTATGCCAACGGCGTCAGTGCCGAACGACTGCGGGACCAATGGAGGCGCATCGATGAAATCAACGGGTCGACGCCGGGATTCAGGATTGTCAAGGGAATCGAAGCGGACATCCTGACCGACGGGTCCCTGGATATTCCCGAAGGATGTGAACAGGGACTCGAGTACGTCGTCGCCTCAGTCCATTCCGCGTTTCGTTTGACAGAAGATGCGCAGACCGAGCGTCTGGTGCGGGCCGTGTCGCATCCCGCTTGCCGGGTCCTGGGCCACCCAACCGGCCGCTTGTTATTGGCAAGGCCTGGATACGCCGTTGATCTCGATCGGGTGCTTGCGGCGTGCGCGGAGTATGGGGTAGCGGTCGAGATCAACGCCAGTCCGTACCGGCTCGACCTTGACTGGCGCTGGGCCCGTCGCGCCCTCGACCTCGGTGTCAAGCTGTCGGTCAACCCGGATGCCCACTCGACACAAGGCCTCGAGGATGTTCGCTGGGGCGTTGCTGTTGCGAGGAAGGCCGGCGCCACAAAATCCGACCTCATCAACTGTGCCGACATCGAAAGTTTCCTTCGCGAGTAAAGACGGAGTCGTGCAAAAACATGTGCTCCTCGATTTCGTGTTGAGCTGAATCGTGAATGTTTCAGAAGAAATCCCGCGTTCCAAAACGGTGTGAATTGTTGTTGGCGGGTCGTTTACGGCCCGCCAACGGGTCGATTCATTTTCTCCTGCCGTTGAATTTCCTTTATTCGTCGAGCTTTGGCGGGCCCTGAACCCGCCGGCGGCAGCGATATGTGGACAAGGCCGGGGATCGCCGGCCATCGGCCACTCGCTGGCGACGGTGCGTCACGACGCCCGAAGGGCGTCAGTAAGGACCCGCCTTCTATGTGGCGCGATCTGTCAAGCTTCCACGTTTACCGTATTGAAGGTCCTCCTTGGGTGTTCTTGCTGGTCGAAATCTTCCAGGTCAAATCGGTGGCTTCTTGAAGCGTCAGGCCGGACGGGGCCTTTGACGACCTTCTATCCGTTCCGAACCGCGATGGGCTCGACAACATAATCCTGCGTACGCCTGGGTGGCGCGGTGTAGAAGCGCAATGCTGAGCGGCCCCATCTACAGGACCGGTTCCATTGATGGAACCAAGGCGGGTCACGGGCTCGCTCACACCGATTTGATCTTCGAATGACATCTTCTGCTTCTCCTACTTGGCCAGGACGGCTCCCGCCGGAACAACCCCTTGATCAACGAATCTCCACAGGGCCACCAGGAGTCTTCTTGCCAGTGCCACGATGCCTATTCGCCGAGCTCGCTTGCCGCCGTTTCCGAATCGCTGCTGAAACCACAGGCTGAGCTCGCTCTGCGGCTGGAATCGAAGCCAACACCAGGCAATCTCTATCGCCATCGTGCGCACTCGTGGATTGCCCGATTTGTCGATCCCAAGCTCGCGATCCATGTCTCCGCTTGCAAACGGAGTCGGTGTCAGCCCGGCCAAAGAGCCGACCTGTCTTCTGTTTTTGAATTTTCGCCAGCCGAAGAATTCCATTACGAACAACCATGAGCTGTTGTACGCGAGGCCTCGCAGCCGCATCAGCTGTCTCACTTTCTCCACCTTTTCGTCCTGAGACTTCCGCAACGTCTCACGCCGCTGCATCTCGAGATGACGAATCTGCTCGCGGACAATCTGTAAACGCTGATACTCCCGCTCGAGGCGACTCACCATGTGCTTTGGCAGCAGTGAGCCATCCCAAACTCGGCACCTTCGCAACAACCCAACAAAGCCGTTTCTCGCCGGGATCTTCACGCCTTGGCTGATCAACAGGCTCTTGATCCGATTCGTGTGTCTGGTTTGCTCACTTTTCAACGCCCGCAGCTCCCGGTGCAGGTGCCGGTCGTCTTCGTCTTTCACGCTCGGCGCCTGCACCACGCTCCATACCTTCGGCTCGCCGCCAAACCACCGAATCAAGCACCTGATCAGCTTCCCAAGGTCCAGGCGATCCGTTTTCGCTTTCTTCTTTCTCCGGTCTACGTGCACGCTTGCCGGGTCTATCACCACGCTTTCGATCCCCTGAGCCTCGAGCCACCGGTGAATCCAAAACCCATCCCGGCCTGCTTCGTAACAGCTCACCACTCGTGTGTCCGCCGGCAAACCGAATCGCTTCTTGGCCTTCCCAATCTCTTCGGACAGAGCCTTCAGGTCCGCCGCCTCCACCGTCCGCTCCCTCGGCTTCTGCCCGAGTCCCACCGTCGTACCGACCTTCCACTTCGCTGCGCTCAGCTCCAACGCCATAAACATCACTGGATCACTCGTATACTCATCGGGGCGGGCTGTTTTCATTGGCTTCCTCCTTTATGGTTTTTTGTCTTTGGAAGCCTAACTGCAGCCCGTCTTTCTTTGCTCAATCGAGGCCGGGCTCAGCCCACATAGGATCTACAGAAAAACTCGCCAGACACTTCCGTCCCACGTGGATCGCTATCGCTATCGAAAACGGTGCTTCGAAACATCGGTAGCGATCCCGATAGCGACAGCGAACAGGGATTTCAACGCAGTTGAGTTCTTCTATTTGGTCAGGCCCCGAGTAGACCTCTCTCGCCAGTAGCGCTAAAGTCGATAGAGGAGGGTATGTGGCCGATCTGGTGCTCGTCGTGGAGGATGATGCCGCAAACGCAGTTTTGGTAGAGGCAATTCTCTCCTCAGTCGGCGGTTTCGAGGTGGTGTGTAGCGACGTCGGCGACGAGGTCTTGAGCTTGATCCAGGAACGGCCGGTGGTGGCCGTGTTGATGGATGTTTCACTCGGCAGGACCCGAATCGCCGGCGAAAAGGTGGACGGGGTTGCGTTGACCCGCCGCATCCGCGACCTGCCTGAAGGCATCAACCTGCCGGTCATCCTACTCACCGCACACGCCATGAAGGGTGATCGCGAGAGATTGCTCTTCGAATCCAGCGCCAACGATTACGTGGCCAAACCGATCATCGACCAGAAAGGTCTGGTTGAGCTCGTAGGTCGGCACATCAGGGCGGCCGAGACTGTTAGAGCCGAGCTCGAAACGCGGGATCGGAGCTGATGCCACTTTGCTCCCCTGAAGAATTGGAGTCGTTTTCCGAGGGCTGGATTGACGCCAGCCGGCCGTTGCATTCGGGGACCCCGGTGTGGCCCGGTGACCATCCATTCAAGCTCGACCAAACTCGTGAGAAATCTTTCGTTCTGAGTTCTTTCTCCACAACCTGCCACGTCGGCACCCACGTGGATGCGCCGCTTCACCTCGACCAGACAGCGCACGGCGTCGAGACCCTGAGGCTTGAGCGCTGTGTCGGTTTGTCCGAGGTGGTTCGGATCCCCGCCACTGGCGGCGCCATCACACCGGAGGAATTACCGGAAGGCTGGCTGCCGTCGACCTCGAGGATTCTTTTCAGAAGCGACTCCTACCCGATCGACGCGGCCATTGAAGGGGGTTTCTCCGGGCTGTCGGCGGAGCTGGTGCGCTGGCTTTGCGACCGTGGGGTGGAGCTCGTCGGAGTCGACACTCCGTCCGTCGATGTCTTCTCCTCAATCGATCTTCCGGCACATCACGCGCTTCTCGAACTCGGAATGACCTGGATCGAGGGGTTGTGGCTTAGCGATGCGGAACCCGGACGCTATCTGATGGTTGCCTTACCGATGTTGCTCGAGGGCGCCGAGGCCGCGCCAGTCCGCGCGATCCTCAAGCCGCTCAACACCTGATACTCGATACTAGATACTCGATTCTCGATTCTCGATCCACCCGCCCACCCGAAGGCTCTTCGGCTTTACGGCTATACGGGTTGCTCACAAACCCAAATTGCCCGCAGATCACGCAAATCACGCAAATCAAGACCCGGGCTTTTTGTGATGTTATCTGCGGGAAAACAAATTGGTCCTTTCAACTGGCAGAACTATCACGTGCGGACTGTCCTCGGTCAGGTCCTGACGAAAAGTCGACGGGTGATCGCGAGCCGCGGAGCGGCGACAGATATATCGCTTTGATGCCTGCTGCTCACGCCACACAACAGATCTGTCACCCCCTTCGGGGGCTTTCGTTCTTTTGTCCCGTTCACCCTGGGGCTCACGCCCCAGGCTAAGAATCTGTCGCGCCTCCGGCGCTTCTCTTCATCTCGCTCAACCGGTTAGGCGGCAATCAATTCTCAGATGTCGACCTATCGCAGGACGCGACCCTTGATGCATCCTGCATCCTGCATCCTGCATCCTGCATCCTGCGTCCTGCTTCACTCCCGCTCAGGGTCAGCCTCGTTGAGCAGTCGGGCCGCTTCCTCCGGCGGGATCGGGTTGATGCTGTAGCCGGAACCCCACTCGAAGCCCGCCATGCGGTTGGTGCGCGGTGCAAATTCAAAATGCCAGTGATAGTCGTGCTCGATGGTCGACCAGTAATCCGGCCGCCCGGGGCGGGGGTGCATATTCGGGGCGGTGTGGAGGACCAGGTTGTAGGGCGGATCGTCGAGCAGGGCCCGAACTCTGCGCAGGAAGTCGCGCAAAATCACCGCCACTCCCCGCAGCTCGTCGTTTGACGAGAGGGCGAAGTCGTGACGGTGCTCCTTGGGCAGGATCCAGGTCTCGAATGGCGTCGATGCGGCGAATGGTGCCATCGCGATGCAGCATTCGGTCTCGAGGCAGATTCGCTCGGCGAGCCGCTGCTCCTGCCCAATCAGGTCGCAGAACAGGCACCGCTCCCTGCGGCTGAAGTGTTCACGGCATGAGCGGAGTTCGTTGACCACTGCGGTCGGGATGATGGGTGTGGCGATCAATTGTGAATGGGCATGATGGACCGAGGCGCCAGCCTCTCGTCCCTTGTTCTTGAAGATCAAGACATACCGCAGGCGGAGGTCACGTCTGAGATCCAGTAACCGCGCTCGATAGGCTTCGAGAACGAGCTGAATTTCTTCCACCTGCAGATCGGCGAGTTCCAAGCCATACTCTGGCGTCTCGACGATGACTTCGTGGGCGCCGACACCACTCACCGTATCGTTGAGGCCCACGGCCTCCCGAACGACCTCGCCCTCGACTCTGAGCGCGGGGAAGGAGTTGGCGAAGACCCGGATCTGCCACGGCAAACCGTCAGCTTCAGCGGGGATTCTGAAGATTTCCGCTTGGGTCTGCGCCTCATTACCGGCCGCGAAGGGGTCATCCTCAACTGCCATCCGTTCGCTTGTGTCGGAAAGGACACCTTCGCCGGGACGTTGCTTGCGTTCGGGAGCAATGATCGTCCAGTGATGTTTGACCGCGCAATAACGAAGTTCGGACACGGTCGCTACCCCCATCGATGTGTCGGCTCGTGACTTCAGTGGCTGGCTGAGATCGACCGGCGGGTCAATGCCTGCCTGTTCGCAGGCATCTGCGAGATGGTGACGATAAATCCGATCGTAGAGGGGAGCGAGCTCGGTCGGATTGTCATCGCCAAGCCACCAGAACCAGTCGGACCCTTCGGCCAGGAGCAGCGATTCCGGGGGCTCCTGGCCGCTCTTCTCGATAGCATCGCGAACGTCGGCCAGCACTTCCCAGGCGCGAGTCTTCTCGGGGTCTCCGATCCAGGTCGCGAAGATCGAGTTGATCCATGAACCGGGGTGGAGGCGGTCGAGAGTATCGGGTTCCGCATTTTCGGAAATCGCTCCAAGAGTCGCAGGCACAAGTTCCGGCCCCGAGTCATTGAGTCGCTCGAACAGCTCGCGTAGGAAGCGGCCCCCACTCTCAGGGAAATGAAGCCACGGGTTCTCGCCATCCAGAGCGATCACGATCGAAGCTTCCTCCGGCACTTCGAGCGCGATTGTCGCGAGTCGCTGTGATAACGACTCAGCGGCTTTGCCCTCGTCCTCCCACCGTCCGTATTCGAAACCGATGGCGTCCGACAGCGTGCGGTCGCGGAAGAAGAGAATCGGACCGTCGTCTCCAAGACGCCACTGCCTATAAAGTTCGTCGGAAGTTTTGTCACCGTGGCGGAGGGGTCGATCGAGGCTGCGCTCGAGGATGCCCTCGTCGGCAACCAGCCAGCGCACACCGGCCGCGCCGTAGGCCGCGACGGCAGCCGCCGAAACTGAACCCTCTGGCGGCCAACACCCGACGGTTTCAAAGCCGTGTTCGCGCATGAATGAGAGGCCTTCGGCAAGCTGCCAGCGGGCGTCTTCGGGATGGCGAAAGTCGGGTACATCAGGTGGGGGGTGAGGGGACCAGCTGGCTTTGACAATCCCGGTATCGATCAGCAGCGGCATGATCGGGTGGGCAAAAGGACTGGTGGCAATCTCCACTCCCGGCAGCTGACCGATGCGGTGCCAGATGCCAATTAGCTCGGTGGGCTGCGCTCGCATCCATTGCGCCATTTGCTCGTGGTCGTCGGCGCTGAAGCTGCTGCCCCGTTGGAAGAGTGGTATGAGACGTTCGTCTGTCCAGGCCTGCTCGCCGGCATGGGCAAGTACGAAGAGCACCTGCAGGTCGCGCAAATCCCCTGGACCGTAGCGGCTGGTGAGACGATTTTCGGAACTCGAGTCCGGTTTCCTATTGGCGAGCTCGCCGAGCCTCGGGTAGCGTGCGAGCTGGCGTGGGTCGACGTGAAAGGCCCACGAAACAAGGGTCTCCCGTTGGTCAGCGGTGAGCTCAGTCGACGGGGTTAGTACCGATTCCAGAACCGGGTCGGTGACCGATCCGTCGGCATAGGCCAGGAGCTGCTCGAGAAGGGTGGGGACGATATTGATGACCTGGCCGGTGGCATTGGTGGTTTCGATGGCGCGGGCGAGGGTTGTGTAGGCGCCGCCCGCATGCACCGCCGCCCACGGAGCGTGCGAAATCCCATCGGCGGTGCGGTAGGCGGGCTGATGGAGGTGCCAGAGAAAGGAGATTGTCGCCATAGATGGAGGCGGTCAGTCGTTCCCGGATCCGTAGTGGCGTCCGTCTTCACCGGCCATCATCTCTTCGTAGGCTTCCTCGGTATTAAAAAGTGCCGGCTTTTCGTTGCCGCAAGATGTGCAGATGCCCCCTGTGATCCGGGTGCCGTCCCAATCGAAGGTGTAGACCGGGGTGTCGCACTCAAGGCAGATAATGAAATCCGGCGTATCCATGTGGTACCTCCTCTGCTCAAGTTTCTATTGTGACGAGAAACGCGTCCGCTGTCACGCAAAGCCGAGGAAATCGCAGTCAAGAGTTAAGAGTAAAGAGTCAAGAGGGTACGCTACGCCACTCTTTTTCAAGTGTGATCCTCGTCCTTAACCCTTAACCCTTTACTTCTTTACAGGGATGTCCAGGTCCAGGAGATCAATCAGATCGTTCCGGCCAAGGCTCGAGATAAGGTCTTCGGTGGGTGCAACCACGCGTTCGATGAGGTCCACTTTCGATCGGATGAGTTCGTCGATCCGCTCTTCAACGGTGTTGCGTGTGATGAGCTTGAACACCTGGACAAAGCGCTTTTGGCCAATCCGGTGGACACGATCGGTGGCTTGATTTTCTTTGGCCGGATTCCACCATCGATCATAATGCAGAACCACCGAGGCGCCCGTGAGGTCGATGCCAACACCGCCGGCGAGCAGACTCGCCAGCAGCACGCGTTCGTGCTGTTCGGAGTTGAACCGGCGGACGATCCGTCCACGGTCTCGGCTCTCGCCAGTGAGCACCAGGTGCTTCATCTTGCGACGATCGAGATGGCTCGACATGAGCTCGATCATCTTCACGTACTGTGAGAAGACCACCACCTGCAACCCGCCGTCGAGTGCCTCGTCAAGAATTTCGTCGAAGATTTCGGTTTTCGCCGACCCGGCGGTCCCACCCTCCGAGCCCTCGACTAATGCTGGGTGATCGCAGACCTGTTTCAGTCGGGTCAGGAGAGCGAAGATGTGCATGTAGGGGATCTCGGCTTCCTCGTTGTGCAGCAGTTCGACGATCTCCTTCGACCTTTGGCGGTGGATGCTCCGATAGACCGCCCGTTGCTCCGGCAGCAGGCGGCAGTAGCGAATGTCTTCGACCTTTTCTGGAAGATCTGCCAGGACCTGGTCTTTGACTCGACGCAGGGTGAGCACCCCGAGCCGTTGCCGAAGCAGGTGGAGCTGGTGGTGAGTGGGATCGCGGTGAATTGCTCGGAACTCGCGCTCGGAACCCAGATAGCCCGGGAGGATCAGGTCGACTACCGACCACAGTTCCAATAGGCGGTTCTCGAGCGGCGTTCCGGTGAGGGCGAGGCGAAACTTCGAAGGGACCTTGCGGGCGGCCCGTGCGGCCTTGGTGCGTGGGTTTTTGATTCGCTGGGCCTCATCGAAGACCGCAACCGCCCAATCCCTTTCGATGAGTTCTTCGGTGGACCGAAAAAGGATGTCGTAGGTCGTCAAGACGATTCCGCCGCCGTTGAAACCTTCGAGCGAGCGTGACGGACCGTGGAACAACCGTACCGGAAGCCCGGGAGCGAATTGCTCGAGGAGGGTATGCCAGTGTTCGAGGACACCCCGGGGACAGACCACAAGAGTTTGTGCGCCGGGATCGCGATCGGCCAGCAAGCACAGCATGCCCATCACCTGGTGGGTTTTGCCGAGCCCCATATCGTCGGCCAGCAGAGCGCCGACCCCGACCAGATACCGGCTCCACAGCCAGGCGACCCCGCCGGCCTGGTAGGGCCGGAGTCGGGAGTGGAGACCGGGCGGATTCAGAACCTCCTGGCCCGCGCGCCCCTGGAGCACGGCCGCAAGTTCACGGAGCTCCTCGTCGGGTCCTTCGACCGGGAGCCCGGTCTCGGCCACCAGACGAATGAAAGCGACTCTACTGCCGAGCATCCCGAGATCGCGGCGGCGCTTCGGCATTTTGAAGCCGAGTTCTTGAAGGAACTCGGTTTCCGGGGCTCGGACGATCGTTTCACCGATTCGGGTGAAGCCACTTTCGATCAGAACCAGTGCTTCGGCCCAGGAGATCTGGGTGTCGGCGGCCTCGTACGTAGGCCTTACCCGGACTTTCCCGTTGGGCGTGTATTCGGCCTCGAACGCCGTCGGTGTCGGCAGCTGCGGCTGTCGAAAAGTCGCCAGCTGTCCCTGCGGTAGGTACCAGGAGTGTTGCCGGAGCTGTGGATGATCGAGGTTGAGGAATCGAAGGGCCTCCTTGCCCTTGAGCACCCTGTGCCCCTGGCGGTGAAAAGGCACCAGTGGAGTTGCCGGATCGAGGAGGCGACAGAGATGAGAGCCGATCCGCGCCCACCTGCCATGAATGCGACCGTTGAGGCCCGACCCGGTGAAGACCTGGCCGGAACCGAGGCGATAGCCCGGTTCGAGAATAATGCCCTGTTCGTCCCAGGTCGAGGTGAGAACCGGCCGTAGCCGTGCCTCTGAGAGCTCGAGATCGGAGAGCTCACCTTCGAGTTTAATGGTTGGTAGCGAACGGAGCATCGGCAGTGCGCCGGGAAGGTTCGAGGCCGTGAAGAAGACAAGCCGGGTGTCCCCGGACGGCAGGGCGATTCGAATTTCGACGTCGTTGCCTTCGAGCCGCGCGATCGCAATGCCGGTCTTTTGCAGCGAGAGCTGCAGCTCGAGCGCGGACCGCAGATCGTGACCGGTCAGATGACTGAGATCGACCCGCTCTGCCGCCGAGCGGCCGGGAGAGATAAAAGGGTGGCGGGAGTTGGCGCGCCACATTGCCCCGGGACCCAGCCGCTGCATGGTGGCTCGAATGTCGAGCCATTGGAGCAGCGTAGCGGTGGCGTGAAAGCATGGCATGTCCTGCTCGCCGCAGATAGAACAAGCGCACGTAGGGAATGTACTTTTGCCGATTTCAGAGATGCGAACCGTCGAAGCGGGTGACATGAGCTCGGACTCCAGATCCTCCCCGGTCCAGGTGATTTTGGCCACCCTGCGGTCCTGGTAGAGGTGGTAACCGCGTTCCGCGATTCCGCGCGGCAGCTTGCCGAGCACCTCCCCGGTGTGGATCTCGAACAATCCTGACCTCGATCCGTGCTTCCGGCCAGGAGTGGGGTCGGACGTCATAGCCCATCAATATAACAGGATCGTCTTCGACTTTCTCTGCATTTTTCCAGGGTTTTGGTGATCGAGGTCCGGATTCTCCAGACTACGGGCTATGAGCGGGTGCGAAGCGGTCGCGAGAGGGCGGCGAAGGCGAGGGCGAGCACGATACCCGCGAATCCGACGCCATACCAGAGGAATTGAGGCCCGAGGTTTTGATAGATCGCGGACCCAACGATCGGACCGAGGACAAAGGCGGTGGAGAAGGCGAGGGTGTAGACACCCATGTAACGCCCGACCGAGTCGACTCCGGCCCTCTCGGCAACCAAAGCGTTTGTGATCGGCATCGACAACATCTCGCCTGTGGTCAGGACGACCATAAATATGACAGCCGCCATCCACCCGGGCCCGAAAGGCAGGATGGCGAGTCCACCGCAGACCAGGAAAGCGCCGAGGCCTACCAATTTCATACGGTCGAGATTCTCGACCGCCCGGATGAGTGGCATTTCAGTGAGCACGATGAGCAGAGCATTGAGAGCAAGCAGGAGGCCGATACTCCGCTCCGACAGTCCGTAGAAAGATCGCAGATAAAGGGGCACCGTCGACCAGACCTGGAAGAACGCCATTGCAAGAACCACCAGCAGCAGCATGAATCCGAGAAACGGCAGATCCCGCCACGGTGACCCGCCCCGGTCCCCGGTCTTCCCGCGACCGGCGGTTCCACCTGCAATATCGACCTTGATCGTTGTCAGCAGCACGACCGCGGCTGCCCAGCAGGTGAGGGCGTCGCCGACAAAAATCCAGACGTAGCCGTAGATGGCGAGGAGGCCTGCGGCAGCCGGACCGACGGCCATTCCGAGATTGGCTGCAAGGCGGATCAACGCAAATGCCCGGGCCCGAATCTTGGGCGAACTCCGGTGGGCCACCGCAGACATCAAGGCCGGCCTGAACGCTTCAGATATCGCCGCCAGGAACAGCACTCCACACGCCAGAGCGGCGAAAGTCTCGAGCTGCGTGAAGGCCAGAAACCCGAACCCACCGGCGATCAGGGAGAATTCCTGTACCCGCACAGGGTCCACCCGGTCGGAAAGCCAGCCTCCGATGAACGACCCGGCCATCGAGCCGAGACCAAAGCAGCCGATGATGAGGCCTGCGTTGGCGGCGGTGAGATCGAGGTCCCGGGTCAAGTAAAGGGAGAGGAAAGGCAGCACCATGGTTCCGGCACGGTTGACCAGGAGGGCACCGGCAAGCAGCCATACCTCGCGTGGCAGCCCGGCGTAGGCGCCACGATAGGCGGCAATCAGGGTGCGCAGAGGTTTCATGATGGTCATCTCGGGCTGGGGATTATAGATGCAACGAGCTGCCCCTAGCGAGAAGTGGAGGGTGGGTGGGTCCCTTTCCCTCTTCGCTCCGGTGTTTCGACCAGATGATAAATATTATTAGAATAAGGTATTTAAAAAACTTATGATGCTTCAGCACTAAAATTTTTTAATATATTTCCAAAATAGACTTGACAAACTAATTATCAGATCCTATATTGAAGTTGTGATCGAAGCATAAAAGGAGGACTGAAAAATGGTTATGCTGACACGATTTAATCCGGCGACCGACACGGCACACCTTCCACAGGGGATGGAGCGGCTGTTCGACGAGATGCTGGGACGTGGAATGTGGCGAACCTCGGAAGAGCGTCCTTTGCGAGGCTCCTGGGTGCCGGCCATCAACATTCTCGAGCGTGAGGATTCGATGGTCATTACCGCCGACCTTCCCGGCCTCCGGGCCGAGGATGTCGAGGTGACGGTGGAGGAGGGAACCCTCTCGATCCGTGGCGAGCGCAAGCTCGAAGAGGCGGCCGAAGGCGAAACCTATCACCGCGTAGAGCGGCTCTATGGAGTCTTCGAGCGAACCTTCACTCTCCCGAACTCGGTGGATGTGGGCAAAATCGAGGCCCGATTCTCCAACGGCGAGATGCTCCTCACCCTGCCCAAGCGCGAGGAGTCGAAGCCTCGTTCGGTCAAGATCAAGGTCGAGAACAACTGATTTCGTTCCATTCCTCATCAGAAACTCGGAAAAGAAGAGCCCCGGGAATTCTCCCGGGGCTCTTCGTATTCCATCCGCCCACCCACCCGATTCTCGATCCTCGATGCTCGATACTCGACAAATCCATAAGTCACCCTGCTGATTTGTCAAGGGGTCGGTGAGCGGAAATCCGAAATTCGAAATCCGAAATCCGAAATGGGTGGGTGGGCGGATCTTTTACCTTGTATCCCCGATCACTCTTGTCCAAGACAGCGTTTCGGGAAGCCGACTCAGATTTGACTGGCGGAGGCATTGCAGCGGCAGGTGCAGTGGCAGCCACCAGCGACAGCAATCAGCGTCAGCGATCAGAGGCCGCGGCAGCGACAGTATCCAGTCTGACTGGGATATATAACTGAAATCATGACCTTGGGTTGAGCAATCGCCAGCTATCTCGCCCGTTGAACGACCCGGAGGTGATCATGCCGGCGTCACGGGAAATCTGACGCCAGATCCGGGGTTGACACCCCGGGCTATCCATCTGTCGCCGCTCCGCGGCTCGGCGTTGTGCTGCCCCCGACGCGGTCGCTGATGGCTGGCGCTGTTTCCTGACGCTGCTTTCTGACGCTGCCACTGAATACTGCCGCTGTTACCTGTCGCGGTCGCCCGCGCCTTGGACAGCATCAGTTGGTTGAAGGGAACCTCGCCTTGGAAAGGCCGAAAACCGACCCGTAACCCGTGTGTTATCAGATGGGCAACGTCACCTGTGGATTTGTTTTGGACAGCAGTGATCCAGCATCCTGATTCTCTCTTTCCGCTACACTGCGCCCATGGCGGAGAAACGAGTAACGCTGGCGCTGGGTGGTGGGGCGGCCAAAGGTCTCGCTCATGTTGGTGTCCTGCGAGGCCTCGAGGAAGACGGCATCGAGGTAGCTGCGATTGCCGGGACGTCGATGGGTTCCATCGTTGGAGCGCTGTATGCCCGGGGAATGCGTGGGACCGAGATGGAGGCGTTTTTCTCTTCGGTCGACTGGGCACGGCTCGGTAGGCTTATGCTCCGCTCGCCGGGAGGTACCGCGTTTCGAGATCTGCTTCGGGAAACCCTCGGGCTCGAGCCCATTGAAGATCTGGCCATACCTTTCGCCACCGTCTGCTGCAACCTCGAAAACGGCGAGGAGGTTGTCCTCCGCCGGGGAGTTTTGGCCGACGCAGTCCTCGCATCATCCTCAATTCCGGGAATCTTGCCTCCGCTCAAAATCGACGGGCGGACCCTGGTCGACGGCGCCATGGTGACGCCAGTACCGGTGGCGTCCGCGGGGGAGCTGTTCTCGGCACCGGTCCTGGCGGTCAACGTGCTTCGGCCGCCGGCCTCCGGCCATAAGATCAAACCCGCGGTCCAGCGACTGTTGGAGGGTGCTGCACCGATTCAACTCCTGAACCGCGTCGAAGCGTTCCTCGACGAACACCCTTTCCCGATTGTGCGGCGTAAGCCGGACTTCCCCAGCCGGCTCGAGGTGGTCATGCGTTCTTTCCACGTCATGCAGTACAACCTGGCGAAGCAGGGAGAGCGGGCGTCGAAGACGGTGGAACCCGAGGTCGGAAATATCGGCTGGTTCGAGTTCGAACGAGCACGCGAAATCATGGCCGAAGGTTATCGGGCCTACCGAGTCGTTGCGGGGTTCTAACCGGTGCTCGTTAGAGATTCGAACCGACGAAATCCCAGTTCACGATATCCCAGAAGTGCTCGATATACTCCGCGCGGGCGTTGCGGTAGTCGATGTAATAAGCGTGTTCCCAGACGTCACATGTGAGCACAGGCTTGCGGTTGTTTCGGAGGGGATTGTCGGCATTTCCGGTGGAGATGATGGCGAGACGGCCCGACGGCTCACCCACCAACCATGCCCACCCGGAACCGAAATGGGTCAGCGCGGCTTCGGAGAACTTCTCCCGGAACGTGGCGAAGTCCCCAAAGGTATAGTTGATTCTGGCGGATAGAGGCGCGGGCGGTTCGCCACCACCAGCCGGGCTCATGCACGACCAGTAGAAGGTGTGGTTCCACACCTGAGCGGCGTTGTTGAAAATACCACCCTCTGCTTTCTCGATAATTTCTTCGAGCGAGCTTCCCTCCCAAGGTGTGCCCGCAACAAGGCGGTTGAGATTGTCAACATATGCACGGTGGTGCTTCCCGTGGTGGTATGTGAGGGTTTCAGCCGACACGTGAGGAGCGAGGGCGTCGTCTGCATAGGGAAGATCCGGCAACTCGAAAGCCATGATGTCCTCCTTGGAGTTGATGCGGACCATCATATACCCATTCGGGCCCTTTGATATGTCTTGAGATAGCTGCTCGTCCCAGATCGAAATGAAAAGAGTGTTTCCTGGTGTCTTACAACGACCCGGCGCTGGACTCGTTGTCGGTATCCGCATTTTCGGTCTCGTTCGTGGCCTCTAGTTTCGACATATCGTAGGGCTCGAGGATTTCGAGCGGCCGGCCTTCTTTGACGAGGAGGATCAGTCGGTCTCTGTTTCCCAAACGGGCGTCGCTGACCTCGAAAACAGGTTCGTCTCGCACGAAGGCGACAAGCCGGATGACGCTGTTGTTGGATTCCTGTTCGACAGTCCGAAGCGCCGCCATCGCTTCCGTTGACTGTGGGTCGACCGTCAGTTCCGAGGCCTGCTGGTTTTCGATTCGACGAGTCCACTTGGGAACATCGATGCCGGTGCCGCCCAGCACATCAATCCAGGCGCGCGATCGCCGGCCAAGGTCGTCTGGTGGACGCTGCATTGCCACGACCGGATGCTCGACCCCGAACTCGGTACGTACCAGTTCCGCAACCAACAGATTGAGCTCGTCGTTGGTTGTACCCGCGATCACCAGGGAATCGCGTTCGACTCCTGCATTTTCGTAGGTTACGACATCGCGGGCGTCGCCGATCTCAGTCGACAATTCGGCCTGGCGGAACCGGTCGAGCCTCCACGCCGACGCGTCAACCGTGGTCGTCGTTCGACCGTTGGTCGACAATATCTGCGCCAGCGTCTGGGTCAGTGCGTTGGCCCCCACCACTACCGCCCGGCGTCGCTCCGGATCGGAGGTGTATCCGAGGACCCGGGGCAGTACCAGTGCACCAACGGTCGACCACGCACCGGTTGCAAGGATCGAAAGATAGACGAGGCCTTCCATCTCGGTGGCGCCCCCGATTCCGGCCTTGCCCATCTCGCTTGCGGCCAACGAGGCAACTGCCGCCGCGACGATGCCCCGAGGCGCCGTGAGGGCGATAACCGTTCTTCCGCGGCCATCGAGCTGATCGGGCCAGATGGAGAGGGTCGTTGCAATAGGGCGAACGAGGAGGATCAGCCCGACAGCGACCGCAACGCCGCTCCACCCGAGGGCGATCACGGTGCCGAGATCCAGCTGTGCCGCGAGCAGAATGAAAAGCATGGAGATGATCAGAGTGGTCAGCTGGCCCTTGAACGCACGCACCGAGACCAGATCTGGGAGCTCGGCTGCGGATATCGTGAAACCCATGACCACCGCAGCCAGGATGCCGGACTGCGGCGCCTGATGTTCGGAGACCAGGTAACAGACCATCAGGAGGGCGAGAACGCTCAGATTCCTCAGTTCGCCACCGACCACCCGTGTGCGAAGAATGAGCTTGGCGAGTGCACCTGCTGCGAACCCGAGCACGATTCCGGTGGCGGCAAGCACCAGCAGCTCACCCATGAGTGCGCGGAAGGGGATTCCCGCGCGCTGAATCCACTGCAGCACGAGGTAGGCGAGGATCGCGCCGATCGGATCGACGATGAGGCCCTCGGAGAGCAGGATTGTCTTGACCTCACGAGGCGCGATGAGATGGCGCAGCAGTGGCACGATCACGGTTGGCCCTGTGACGGTGACAATCGCGCCGAACAGAGCCGCTGTCGCCCACGGCATGTCGACGATCCAATGAGCGAGCGCAGCGGCGCCGATGCCGGTCACCGCGACGCCGACCGTCAACAGGTTGCGAACCGCGGCGCCCACCTTCACAAGGCGCTGCGGGTCGAGCGAGAGGCCGCCTTCGAAGAGAATGATCGCGACCCCGAGGTGGATAAACGCCTCGAGAGCGTCTCCGAGCGCCTCGGGGTGGACGAGGCCGAGCCCGAACGGGCCGCACAGGATTCCAAAGACGAGTAGTGGCAGGATCGCGGGGAGCTGGAAACGTTCGGCGATGATTTGGCCCGCGATACCGAGCGCGATGGCGGCGACCAGGGTCGTCAGGATCGTATCCACGCGACCTCCACTATCGCCGATTGTTCATGCCGGCCGAGTGCCACTCGCCCAGCTTTCCCGTCATCACAGCCGTAAATGACAATTGAGTCCATGTCTTGCAACATCATAGCTACAACAGACGTCGTCCGTCTCGTTCGGCTCGGCGCAGTCCGCCGGAGAAGCGGTCCGGTACCTCTGCCGCCGGACACTGTGCGTTGAAACCGCACCAGGCGCAGAGGATGCCGGGTCGGGCTGGGAACTCACCTGCTGCCGCTGCCTCGTTTGCGAGATCGAGGAAGCGATCGAGCAACTGCGAGGCGCGTTCACCGTCTACCTGCTGCCAGCGGGTAGTTCCGTAACGCAGGTAATGGTAGCCGGCGAGGGCCTCTTCTTCGCTGTTTTCGGCCAATACACACGCGGCATACAGCGGCGCCTGTAGCCCCTCCGAGAATTCCGAGCCGTCACCCTCGCTTTTCGAGGTTTTGTAGTCGATCACGAATAGGCGGCCCTTTTCAGTACGTCCGATCCGGTCTGCAAACCCTGTGAAGACGACAGTGTCAGACAGCCGAATGGATAGCCGTTTTTCGAGGGCCACGGTTGTACTGCGATCGCGGGAAAAAGTGTCACGGAAAAACCGGGACAACATTTCGCGCCCGAGTTTCAGATAGGTTTCCTCTTCGTCGTCCACCCGGACGATCGCCACCGTGTCGTCAAGACCTGTGTTCCATCCCGCCGCGAATCGTTCGAGAATCGTCGATTCATCGGGCGTAGGACCGGTGTCGCGCGTGGCGTACATCCACTCGAGAACATCGTGCACGGCGTTTCCGAGAAAGGACTCTATCGAGCGGAAAGCCTCCTTGAGGCCCTGGAGATACCGATATCGGTATCTCAGGGGGCACTGGTCGAGGCACTTGATTCTTGAAAACGAATAGACATTCCCGGGAGTCGGGGCGATTTTTACGTCAGTCATCGGTGGGAGTGTACCCGAGAGAGAGTTCCAAGAAACGAGATACGAGATCCGCCCGCCCTGGCACTGAACTGACCCGCGGCAACGCTTCTTTGGATGCACTTCTGATTTGTGGCAGCTTTGGAACCGCGAAGACGCAAAGGGCGCCAAGATCGTCGCCAAGAAACACGGAAAAATTCCTTTACGTGGGCTTTGCGCTCTTTGCGTCTTTGCGGTTTCAACGATGTAACGGCCAGCGATTTCAATCAAGAAACAACTGAACGCCACAATTGCTCGGATACGAGATTCCTCCCGCCCGTCCGACCAAGTACGAGATATGCCCGCCCGCCGCTTGACACAGATACGAGGGGGATCGATGAATTGGCCGCATCTCGCATCCGGGCGAGTGGTTCGCAGGAATGGCGTCTTTCGTCAGATCGGGTTGGGGATATCAACGAACTCGACATCGAGTCCGTGGTGGTCGGAGATCCAGCGGCCAAGGGCGCGGATGCCGAAGCGCTCCGTGGCGTAGTGGCCCGCGGCGACATAATGGACGCCGTCCTCGGCAGCCTGATGCATGACCCACTCGGTCGCTTCGCCGGTCACATAAGCATCGAGCCCGGCGGCCACCGCCTGGTGGAACTCGCGTTGAGCGCTGCCGGTCACGATGCCCACCGACGACACCAACCGATCGCCTCCCGGAAAGACCTGGGGCTCGCGATCGCAAGCCTCGGCGATGGCTGCAAAAAATTCATCCGCCTCGACAGCCTCGGGGAAGACCCCACACACCCCGGCCGGGGCGCCACCATGCATTCCGAAGGATTCGAGCTCTTCAAGCCCGAGGCGACGGGCCAGTTGGGCGGCATTGCCCAGTTCGAGATGTCGATCCAACGGCAGGTGGTAGGCAATCAGTGAAATTTGGTTTTCGATCAGAAGGCGGACGCGCTCCTTGAATGACCCGACGATCCGAGGTGCTTCCGATCCGTTCCACAGAATCCCGTGATGAACAATGATGGCCTCGGCCTGGCGATCGACGGCGAGGGCGAAGAGCTCTCGAGAGGCGGAAACCGCGGTGACGATCTTTTCAATTTGTGGACTTCCCTCGACCTGGAGGCCGTTGGGACAGTAATCTGTGTTGCCCTCGGCCTCGAGCAACTCGTCAAGCTCGGCCACCAATTGCAGGAGATCCACACCACAAATACTAACGCACCTGAAGTCGAAGGCAAATCGAGAGATAAGAGTTAGGAGAAAAGAGTTAGGACGTTTCTCAGTGACGCATCGAAACAACTACAGCATTTCAGGCCAGACTTCACGCTTTACACTAAATCCTTAACGGCGCAGCAGGCGCGGCGTTAAAATGGTCGATGTTGTGTGCAGCAGAAGATTGAGAGTTGTTCCGACGGTTGCGATGATCGCGCTACTTGCTGCGGCCTGTGGCCGGGACGCGCGGCCTCCGGATACGAGATTCTCGGTCCGCTTGCTCACGGATCAAGCGATCTCCGGACAATGGGAACGCGCTGCAGAGCGCGGATCGGCTCGCATAGCGGCTGAATTCGGCTCCGATGTCGCACGGGTACGCATCGATGGCCCTGCAGAGGGACGGCAGGTGCTCACAGATCTGGGGCGAGCCGAAACCAGCCTTGTGTTTTGCATTGGAGGGTACTCCGAAACGACCCTTTACTCCGTGGCGACTGCGTATCCGAAAACTGTTTTCGTGATGCTTCCGGGCCGAGCCAGGGCAAAGAATGTAGCTGGAATAACATTTCTACCGGAGGAGGTCGGTTATTTGGCCGGTGCGGTCGCCGGAGCTCTCAGCCCGGACGCGCAGCTCGGGATTCTGCGCGGTGACGGAGAGCCGTGGCTCGACCCTCTCGAGGAAGGCTATGTGGCTGGGTTCAAAAGTCGATGGCGGCAGGCGAAACCCAAAATTGGGGAGGGGCCCGATGGCGCCTGGGAGCTGAGCTCGGCCGGAGTCCTGATTGCTCTCTATTCGGCTGACCGAGCCAACCCCGAGGTCCTCGCGGCGGCCCATAACGCGGGCATACGACTCGTGACCACCGATCCGGAACTCATCGATACCGAGTCGGATACGGTGGTGGCGGCGGTTGAGTTCGATGTCCCCGAAGCCATGATGAGGATCACCCGCGAGGTACGTGACCACACATTCAGAGGGCGAGTTTTTGCCTTTGACCTCGGCTCGGGTGTCCTCGATATCGTGGTCAACCCGGTGCTGGCTCCGGACACTCGCGCGATCGCCGAGGAAGCGCTTGAGGGAGCGCGCGCGGAAATTACCGCGGGACTCGTCGAATTCGACCGACTGGGTTTATGAATTCGGAATTCTGAATTCGGAATTCTGAATTTCCATCCCGTCCCCTCCCACCCACGATGTGTGACCTTTACGGTCTCAGAGAGGGTGGCAGGAAATCGAATCCGAAATTCGATATTCACCCATCCGCCCTGGCACTGAACTGACCCGAGGCAGCGCCTTTTTGGATGCACTTCTGATTTGTGGCAGCTTTGGAACCGCGAAGACGCAAAGGGCGCCAAGATCGTTGCCAAGAAAAAAAAAATCTTTTGCGTGGGCTTTGCGCTCTTTGCGTCTTTGCGGTTTCAACGATGTAACGGCCAGCGATTTCAATTAAGAAACAACTGAACGCCACAATTGCTCGGATACAAGATTCGAGATCCCCCGCCCAATAGATGTTCTCTGAGCGTGCCGAGAACGGCGCATCCAAGCCAGAAACGCCAGGTGCCATCTTTTGCATTGTTGGAGGCCCGTTGATGAAGTCACCCCATCGCTGAGGCCAACAATGCTAAAGGTGGCTCCTCATACTCAGTGGCGTCACCGAGAACCGATACTTGGTAGCGCCAACGACTCTGTGAACAACCTGTGTCCGCCGACGCGATCTGCGGTTCCTGAGGGCGGTCAAGTCCTAGCGAAAAGTTGTCAGTCAGCAGCGTCAGGTTCAGAGTCAGCCGCAGCGACGGCGGCAGCAGCAGGGACAGCAACGGCGTCGACGTCAGTTTGGCGTTGCGGCGGCATGGTCACCTCCGGGTCGTTCAAAAGGGGAAGGTAGCCGGTGGCCATTCGATGTCAAGGGCAGGCCGGTCAAGCCGGTGCGTAGCACCCTTGACATCGAATGCCTCACCGGCTTGGGGGAAGGGCATGAACGACCCGGAGGTGACCATGCTCGACACGCTTCCTCACAACGGCCTCATCGCGCATTCGAAAGCTCTCGAAGCCGCGGGATTGGCCCTGGCGCTCGCGCGACGAGTGCCGGCCCCGTTTCGATCACTTGCCGACCAGTTGATTCGGGCTTCAAGCTCTGTCGCTGCCAATCTCAGCGAGGGCCACGGCAGGGTTGGTCGAGACAGGCTCAATCATTGGCGAATTGCGTACGGGTCGGCAAAAGAGGTGGATACATTCCTTCGCCTCCTGGCACACGCTGGTGTAGTCGACAAAGCTCAGACCAGTGTTGCTCTCGAGCTCTTCGACCAGGTTCGAGCCATGACCTGGCGCCTGCTCCATCCGATCTCGTGACGCGCCCGCATCCAGCATCTAGCGTCGATTGGATTGACGGCATGCCTTATGATCCCTCGAAAGGAGATAGCACCAATGGGCATCATCGTTTGGCACAACCCCCGCTGTAGCAAGTCCAGGCAGGCGGTCAGCCTGTTGCGTGAACACGGCATCGAGCCGGAAATCCTGGAATACCTGAAGGAGCCTCCAAGCGCAGAGGAATTGGACGCCGTTCTTCGGATGCTCGATATGGAACCTCGCGATTTGATGCGGAGAAAAGAAAAGGAATACCGGGAGCTCGGTTTGAAGGACGAATCGCTCTCCCGCGATCGGCTCGTTGCAGCGATGGTCGGGCACCCAAGATTGATCGAGAGACCGGTCGCAATTTCCGGTGACCGTGCTGTACTCGGTCGCCCGACCGAAACCGTCCTCGAGTTGATCTAAACCAGCGATTTCCAGACTGCCTCGACGCGGCTGAAAACCGCGTTCCAGCTGAAATGTGTCAGCCCGTCGGGTAGGGTCCGGGTCGGGTCGCCGATCGGCGGTGCATCAAGGGCGCCCTCGATCGCTGTCTCGAGTCGGTCGACAAAGACCGGAAGGTCGTCGGGGTGCGGCTGGTCAACAGCTTCGAGACGAGGAAGTTCGACCATAGTGAGCGCGTCACCCAAACGTGGCGCGAGTTCCTCGACCACTCCCGGAAGTTCGGTGGAGACAAGTCGGCAACCGCAGGCGAGGGCTTCGACCAGTACCAGCGGCAGGCCTTCGTAGAACGATGGCAGAACGCAGACGGTCGAGCGCCTGGCAATCTCGGCCAGCTCGGGCTGGGAGATCTGGCCGTGTTGGACCACTGCGGGTGCCATAAGGTTCATTCGCGCACAAAGGGACTCAGCTTCGTTGCCCGAACCGGCTCCGGCGACGTGGAGCTTGAGCCCGGGCCTGCGATCAGACACCCTTTGAAATGCATCGAGCAACCAGGGAACTCCCTTGGAGGCGCTGTATTTGCCGACATAGAGGAGCGCCGGCTCGGGAACCGACGGTGGGGCGAAGAACAGATCGTCTCGGTAGCCGGCGCCGACCCGGTGAATGCGGTTACGGCTGATTCCCAGGCACCGCCCGAGCTTGTCGGCGTGGCCGCGGTGGAGAACCGCAAAGGCGTCGATGCGCGAGCACCCTTCACGTACTTGATCCGCGAGATGTGGGCAAAGTTCCATCTGGCGGAATCCGGTGGCGTGGCACTGGGTCAGAATCGGGGTGTCCTGCGCGATGTCTTTGAGTTGGGCCGACATCAGCCATAAATGGTGCGAGTGAATCACGTCAGGTCTGAAATCCAAGAGAATCGGTCGCAGGTGATTGGCCCATGCTCTTCGGTAGACCTCCACCTGGTTTTTCGTGAGTTCCGCGAATCGAGTGCTCGGGTAGGGCATGACGTCACTCATGCCGGGCACTGCGAAGTCGAGTGAAGGTGTGCCGAAGGCGAGAGGGTATATCTGACTGTCGTCCAAACCACCGACAGCCGGGCGTGGGTCATCGACCGGCACCCCGACGACCACCCGCTGGTCGTGACCTGCGTCGGCAGCATGCCGGACCATCGCCTCGAGGGTGATGCCGCTACCGGTCAGTGACGGCCGCTGGGAGAGGCAGTGCAGTATCCGCATGGAGAGGCATTATGAGTTAGGAATGAGGAATTAGGAATTAGGAATTAGGAACCGATACTCGATTCTCGATTCTCGATCCGCTCGCCCATTTCGGATTTCGAATATCGAATTTCCGCTCACCGACCCCTTGACAATACGGCACGGGAATTTACCTATTTGCCGCATCTAGCATCTAGCATCTAGCATCTAGCATCTAGCATCTAGCATCTAGCATCTAGCATCTAGCATCTAGCATCTAGCATCTAGCATCTAGCATCTAGCATCTAGCATCTAGCATCGAGCATCGAGCATCGAGCATCGAGCATCGAGCATCCGAAGTTATGAGATCCTTTGTTGAACGACGATAGGCGCGACAGGAGGCCCGCAGTGGATCAGGTGAAAGAAGAATTGCTGGAGTTCTGGTTCGGGGTAGAGCCTGACGATGCGGCGGTGGCCGAGGCCAAGGCTGAACTCTGGTGGGGCCATCACGCGGAGACAGATGAGCTTCTCCAGGCAAGATTCGGAGCTGCCGCCTCGGCGGCGGCCGCTGGGGTCCTCGATCATTGGACCGGCTCGCCGCGAGGACGGCTTGCTCTCCTCCTTTTACTCGACCAGCTGCCACGGGCTATCCACCGCGCCACGCCGGCAGCTTTCGCTCAGGACGCGAGAGCCCGAGAAATTGCTGAGCAAGGTCTGGATTCGGGGGCCGATCGTCTGCTGAGGCCCATCGAGAGGCTGTTCTTCTACCTCCCGTTTGAGCACTCCGAGGACCTGGCAGATCAGGACCGAAGTGTGAAGCTGTACCGTGGGCTTGTGACAGTGGCTCCGGCGGTTCACCGGGAGACCTTTTCCAGTTTTTTCGACTATGCAGTCAAGCATCGCGACGTCATCAGAAAGTTTGGACGCTTCCCCCACCGAAATCTCATCCTCGGTCGCGAGTCCACGCCTGATGAGACAGCCTTTCTCGACCAACCGGGCTCCTCGTTCTGAGTAGGGGAGCGGGGGAAACTCCCTTCGTTCTCCCTTTCCCACCTGCCCATGTTGAGTGGTGGAAAATCCGAAATTCGAAATTCGAAATCCGAAATCGAGCCGGGACGGCCGTGCGGAATTCCTAATTCCTAATTCCTAATTCCTAATTCCTCTTTATACTGTGCCGATGGCGAAAACCCGCAAGACCGAAACAACCTGCAAGCTGTGCGACGGCACAGGCTGGACCCTGATTGAAGAAGACGGGGTCGAGCTGGTTCGCCGCTGTGAGTGTGCAGCAGGCAGGACGCGACAGCGGCTCCTCGAACAGGCCGGAATTCCTGCTCGCTATCGTCACTGTACGCTCGAAAGCTTCGAACTCTGGAACCCGGAGGACCCAACCCTCGCCAAGACCCTGCGTGCTGTTCAGGAGTTCGTTGACGTCTACCCGGCCGATGACAAGGGTCTTCTCCTGATGGGCTCGGTGGGTACCGGGAAAACTCACCTTGCGGTAGCTGCCATGCAACAGATCATGCGCGAAAAGACGCCGCCGGTACGGGGTCGATTTGCCGATTTCACGGCCCTCGTCCTGGAGATACAGATGACCTTCGACGGCCCGGGCTCGAGTCGTGACATTCTCTTGCCGCTGATCGAGGCTGATCTCCTGGTCCTTGACGAACTCGGCGCCGGCAAAACGACACCTTGGGTGATGGACCTTCTCTACTATCTGGTCAACACCCGCTACCTCGAGGGGCGGGTCACTCTTTTCACCACCAATTTCTCTGACTTTCCGAGGGGCCAGACCGAGTCTTTGACGGATCGGGTTTCGGCGCGCATCCGATCGCGCCTTTTCGAGATGTGCCGTCGGCTCGAGCTTCGCGGACGCGACTACCGCGCTGAACGCCTTGCCTCTCGTGAGGGGGGCCTGCGCCTGTGAGGGTTCGAAACGCTCTCGGGCTGGCGTTTTTGATCGCCGGATGTGCGAGCGCACCGCCGTCAATCGCACCAACTCCAACTTCACCGCCGTCCGTTGCGCCGCCCGCATCGCCAACTCCGTCCGCGACTCCGCTGCCGCCGATGCCAACCTTGGTGCCGACGGTGCCGGCTCCCGCGGTCATGCCGAATGCAGATACCGATCCGCCGCTGGTTCGCGTGCTCCTTCAACGATCGACCGGTGTCGTCGAGATGCCGCAGCCCGGAAGGGCTTACCGCATTTCCTACGAGGGGCGCACTGAATGGATTTGGGGGCCGC
Source organism: Candidatus Sulfomarinibacteraceae bacterium (assembly GCA_963776765.1). Taxonomy (GTDB): domain Bacteria; phylum Acidobacteriota; class Thermoanaerobaculia; order Thermoanaerobaculales; family Sulfomarinibacteraceae; genus Sulfomarinibacter. Next base: position 380,374 of record CAVZOK010000012.1, on the reverse strand, counting down.
TGCAGCTTCGGGTCGCTGCGGCCGGCCCGAGGTTGTGGCAGGTCGGAGCGTGGAGCGATCCGGCAAACGCCTCTGCTGCAGCTGACAAAATTCGAGGAGCCGTCGGTTCCGCCGCCGGCGTGACAGTTGAGTCTGCGTCACGTGGGCTGACCCGGGTTCGGGTGGGCTGGACTGCGGCAGAACCGCTGGATCCGGCAGCGACCCTCGCCAGACTCGGATTCGAAGGGGTCTATCCAGTCCCTGCGAAGGGTGACCTGCGGATCGAAGGTGCGGCAGGTGGGGTCGCCACCAGTGGTGAGGAGATTCTGATCGAACCGGCCGGAGAGTGGCCGGTGGTGGTCGGGGGTTGGCGGCGCTATCGCGGTCGAGTGCGGGCGCGGGCGGTAGGAAACGAGACCCTGGTCATCAACGAACTCAATATGGAAAGCTACCTCAAGGGCGTGGTACCGGTCGAAATGGGCCCATCTCAGTTTCCGGAACTCGATGCCCTCAAGGCGCAGGCTGTGGCCGCGCGCACCTACGCCGTGGCCCACCTCGGAGATCACGACGACGAAGGTTGGGATCTGTGTGCGACGCCTGCTTGCCAGGCGTACTACGGAAGGAGCGCCGAACACTCGCTTTCGAACAGGGCCGTGGAGGAAACGGCGGGTCTGGTGGCGGCCTATATGGGTCAGCCTATCGACGCGATGTACACCTCCACCTGCGGTGGCCACACCGAGGATGCGGCAATGCTCTTTGAAGATCGCGCGCAGCCCTACTTGGTTGGTGTGGCCTGCGAATGGGATCGGCCAATCTCGATGACCGGCACTTCGCACCCCGGCACATGGGTCGACGCGACGGAGTTCTCGGCCTCAATTGCTCGCGAGGTTCTCGGTCTTGCGCCTGATGCCAATCCTGCCGCGATCCTCGCCCGGGTCCTCGAGTGGAGCGGAGTGACAGCTCACCTGCTGGCGCCGATCGACACCGAGTCATTTTCGGCCGCCGTGCTTGCGGCGGCAGGCGTCGACCCGCCGGTCGGTATCGCACCGGCCGAAGGAGGTCTCGAACGGTTGCTGTTTCTCGCCGACCTCTACAAGATTCCACTCGATCCACCACACGATGGGCTCGACAGCGACTGGCCGGCGGCGGCGGCGTTGGCCGCCCTCGAGCTTCATGGTGACATTGTGCGCGACAGTGGCGAAGCCGTTCCGCGGCCGCGGGGTGCCGGGATCTTCCCTCGCCGTGCCGAGCACGGCGAGGACCTGCCCTCGCCGCTGCCGCTGTGGCAACGCTGGAGCGGCGGGTTCCGGCGGCTCGCATCGGCCGACGTCCTGCCGGGGACGGTGCTCGAGAGGATCCGGGCCGGGGATCAGATTCTCGCGCTGATAGTGAGACGCTCAGGAGGAAACGGCGAGGCCGATCGCCGTTCGGCCTGGCGGGAGTGGGTCCGCGAGAAAAGCTGGACAGAACTCCGTAGATTGACTGGCGTACCGACCCTCGAACGGCTGACCGTGACCCGCCGGTCGCGGTCCGGTAGGGTTGTCGGTTTGGTTGCGGTCGGTGCGGGAGGCGCGACTACCGAATGGACGGGTTTCGAAATCCGGAGGGTCCTCGAGTTGCCTGAAACTCTCTTTGCCATGCACCTCAGAACCGATCCGGATGGCGAGAAAATGGTCCATTTCCTGGGTCGTGGTTGGGGTCATGGCATCGGCCTGTGCCAGAACGGGGCCTACGGATTAGCGCGGGCGGGAATGACTTTCGATCGGATTCTCGGACACTACTACACTGGTATCGAGATCGTCCGTTGGGACGGTCTGCAGACGACGCAGCAGCGGTAGAAGGGGGAACGCTTGGACTTCCAACTGGGTCAGGATCAGCAGGTCATCCGCGACATGGTGCGCGATTTCGCGCGCAAGGAGATCGCGCCAAATGCGCTCGAATGGGATGAGGCTCAACACTTTCCCCGGGGATTGTTTACCAAGCTTGGTGAGCTCGGTCTGCTCGGAGTGGTGATCCCTGAGGAATTTGGTGGCGCCGGGCTCGGCTATATCGACTACGTCACCATCCTCGAAGAAGTTGGGGCCGCGGATGGCTCGATCGGTCTCTCAGTGGCGGCGCACAACTCACTGTGTACCAATCACCTATACCTCTTCGGTTCGGACGAACTCAAGCGCGAGTACCTGCCGAAGCTCGCCTCGGGGGAGTGGATCGGCGCGTGGGGTCTGACCGAACCACAGGCCGGGTCCGATGCCGGCGGTACCCGGACAACGGCGGTAAGGGATGGCGACGAGTGGGTGCTGAACGGCTCCAAGACCTTTATCACCCACGCGACGGTCGGCGACGCTGCGGTTTTAGTGGCGCGGACTTCCGCCGAGGGAAGCCACCACGGTATCTCCGCCTTCTTCGTTCCTTTTGACCGACCGGGTATCTCGCCGGGTAAGAAGGAGAATAAGCTCGGGATGCGAGCGTCCGATACGTCCTCATTGGTGCTCGAAGATTGCAGGATTCCCGAGGGATATCTTCTCGGCAATGAGGGTGAAGGGTTTGTGCAGGCGATGAAGGTCCTCGACGGTGGACGCATCTCCATCGCCGCCCTGTCCGTGGGCATTGCCCGCGGCGCGTTAGATGCTGCTTTGAGCTATTCGACCGTACGTGAGCAATTTGGCAAGCCGATCTCGTCCTTCCAGCTCATTCAGGCCAAGCTCGCCGACATGGCGACCAGCGTCGACGCCGCGCGCCTCCTGACCCAGCGCTCGGCAGCCATGAAGGACGCCGGGCTTCCGGTGACGCGGGAGTCGGCGATGGCAAAGGTCTACGCATCAGAGGTTGCGGTGGCGGTCGCCGAGGAAGCGGTGCAGATTCACGGCGGCTATGGCTATACCAAGGAGTACCCGGTGGAGCGAGCATGGCGCGACGCCAAGCTGTGCACAATCGGCGAAGGAACCTCTGAGATTCAGCGGATGGTCATTGCCCGCGAGTTGCTGAAGAGTCTCGGAGACCTCAAATGATCGAGAAGCCGGAGCTCGATCACATCGGCATCGCCGTCGATTCAATCGAATCCGGCCTCGCGATCTATCGGTCGCTCGGAATCGAGATGGAGGGCGTCGAGGAGGTCGCTGATCAAATGGTGCGGGTCGCGTTTTTGCCCGTTGGCGACACCCGCATCGAATTGCTGGAGCCTACCGACGAAGCTTCGCCTATCGCCGGCTTCCTCGAGCGGCGTGGCGCGGGGCTGCACCACATCTGTCTCAGGGTTACGGATATTCGAGCGGCGATGGCGCAGCTCTCCGAAGAGGGATACCGGCTGCTTTCGGAGGAGCCGCTGCGGGGAGCGCACGACTGTCTGGTGTGCTTTATCCACCCGAAGTCAACGGGCGGCGTCTTGATTGAGCTCTCCGAGTCGATTGCCTCCGACGAAAGCTGATAATCTCGAATGGTGGACGGCATCGAAGTAGGCTCGCTCGTCATTGTCCACTGTGGCAACCCACGCGAAAAAATGTGGGGGCTGCTGGTGCGTCTCGATGGCGTGGGAGTCGTGGTTCGAGGTCTCGATCTCGACTCGGTGGAGGACTGGTTGCGCCAGGAGAAGGTTGGTGGCGAACGGATGATCGGACCGACCACATTCTTCCTGCCGATGAGCCGGGTCTTGCGCATCGACCTCGACGAGAGCACCAACGTTATCGACAGTTACGGTGACCGGTACCGAACTTCGTGCGGGCGCGAAGTTCGCGATGCTCTGATGGACGACGGCGGAATCGACGCGTGACGCAACGCCGGGTCCTCCTTTTGATCCTGTGCACAGGAATCTGCATGGGGAGCGTGCCCGTCGAAGCTCAGTACGAGGGACGCGTCGATGTCAACGCGGTGGTGGTCCCGGTCACTGTGCGCAACAAAGCGGGCCGAGTCGTGACGGGCGTGTCGCCGAACCGTTTCACGCTTTATGTCGACGGTTTCGAGGTCCCGATCCGCGATCTCGATCTGGAACGCGACCTCCCGATCAGCCTCGGCTTTATCCTCGATACCTCAGGTTCGATGATGGGTCGCAAAATGAGCGGAAGCCAACAGCTCATCATGGCCTTTCTGCAGCACCGCCGGCCGGAAGATCAGCTTGCACTGTGGACCTTTGGCGATGATCGGGTGATGGAGCGTTTTCCTTTCGGCATGGGTTGGTACCTCTTGCCGAGGGTCTTGGAGACTCTCAAACCGTGGAGCACGACCGCTCTATACGACATGGTGTTGCGGGTACCCGAGGTCCTCGAGAAGGCGCGCCACCATCGGCGGGCAGCGATTTTGCTCACCGATGGCGTCGACAATGCGTCAGCTATCAGTGCCGATCAGGCGACTGCGGTTGCGCACCGCATCGAGACCCCTATATACGTCCTCGGAGTCGAGCCGCCTCCGCCGCTGGCCTCTCCTGACGGTCCCTCCTTTGAAGAGATTCTGACCCTGATTGCTGATGCCTCGGGCGGCCACTATCGTCGGATTCCGCGAGCCGAACAGATGCCGCAGGTCGTGGATGAGCTCCTGAAGGAGCTGTCGTCGCGCTACATTCTGACCTTCGAAACATCAGGAGTCGGCGCCCGCAAGTGGCGCAGTATCGAAGTCACCGTGGACGGCTACCAGGCAACCACCCGTTCCGGCTACACGGGAACACTTCCTTGATCCACCCGCCCGCCCGATACTAGATTCTCGATTCTCGATACTGGATCACTGCTGTCCAAGGCGCGGGCGACCGCGACAGGTAACAGCGGCAGTATTCAGCGGCAGCGGCAGGGATCAGCGGCGGCGTCAGAGGGCAGGGGCAGAGGGCAGGGTCCCGTGACGCCGGCATGATCACCTCCGGGTCGTTCAACGGGCGAGATAGCTGCCGAGTCGGCCGGTGTCAAGGGCGGGCCGGCCCGGGCCGGTTGCTTTGCAACCCTTGACACCGGCCGACTCGCCAGCTTTTGGGGAAGCCATGAAAGACCCGGAGGTGACCATGTCCAACGCCGCCACGAAGCCAAACCTCATTGCCCATACGAAAGCCCTCGAAGCAGCAGGAATCGCGATCAAGCTGGTGATGAGGGTTTCCGCTCCTCTGAAGCCGATTGCCGATCAGGTGATCCGGTCGGCAAGCTCGGTTCCAGCCAACCTCGCAGAAGGGCACGGCCGGGTCGGAAGGGACCGGTCGAACCACTGGAGAATCGCCTACGCCTCGGCCAAAGAGGTCGACAGCCACTTGAAGCTCCTCGCGCACGCCGGGGCGATCAACCAGACAGCCGCCCGTGACGTCATGAAGGCCTTCGATCAGGTCCGTGCGATGACCTGGCGATTGCTCAACCCAAGGTCATGATTTCAGTTATTTATCCCAGTCAGATTGGATGCTGTCGCCGCCGCGGCCTTTGATCGCTGACGCTGATTGCTGTCGCTGGTGGCTGCCACTGCACCTGCCGCTGCAATCCCTCCGCCAGTCAAATCTGAGGAGGCTTCCCGAAACGCTGTCTTGGACAAGAGTGATCGAGCATCGAGCATCGAGCATCGAGCTCCATCCTTGACAGCTTGAGACGCTGTCTTCATAGTGGTTCTACTTGGAAAACACAACGAGGAGGTTCCCCATGAGATCTTTCAGACGAGTTGCTCTTTCCCTGTCCATCCTGGCGTTTGTGGCGCCGTTCTCCCTGGCTGCAGATTTCGAGGCTGACACTGGTGGCCCGTGGATCAATGTCGATGTCATCGACCTCGTCGACTATGGAGACGCCACGTACCTTGACTACCTTGGAGAGGGCTATGTCGCGATGCTCGATGCCCTCAAGTCCGAGGAGATGATTCTGGACTACGGTGTGATGATGAAAACCACGGGCAGTACGAGCGAAGGCGACGTCGTGGTCTGGTGGTCAGTCAATAGCCTGGCCGACTACGAAAAGGCGCTCGAGCGGATGGGAACATTGGCGGGCGAGTTGTGGACCGACGGCGAGCTGGCCGAACTTTGGCCAAAACTCGAAAAGGTGCGGACGATAAAAAGCTCGAATCTCTATCGTGCCGTGCTCTGGAACAAGGTTTCAGAGTAGGTTTTTCAAAAAGACTATCGACAATCGGCCTCCGGTGCGTAGATTCCGCGCCCCGGAGGCGATTGAATTTTACCCAAGAAGCAGGGCAAACTCGGCCAAAGTAGTGGATTTTGTGCGCTATATCACGATCGAAGGCTATGAGTAAGTGACGAAACCTTAAGATCTTGGCCGGTTTCGATCGGCAAATATCAATTTTTTGGGTTACAATATTTAGCAGGGAAGGAAAAGCGATTTCGATCGATAAACCGATGGAATTCCCGTGGAGGTATGCATGCGTAAGGCTCTCTTAGTTCTCGGTATCTGCATCCTGGCGACTCCGGCCTTTGCCGGTGGTGGGTACAGCCTGTTCGGCTCTTATGGCGCCGTCGACAACCATGAATTTGCACTTGGCGCTGGAATGCGACTGACCCTCGGCGGCGAAAGATGGGCTGGTGATCTCACCTGGACCTGGTATCAAAACGTTTCCGGGGTTGGCACCATTGCCGGCTTCGACGACAATCTCCAGGTCATCCCCACTGAAGCCGGGGTTCGGCTGCTCCTGAACCCGAAGGGGAAGGTCATCCCGTATCTTGGCGCTGGTTTGAGCTTTTTCTACGTCAACCTGAATGACGGTAATGCCAGTAATACCGTTGGAGGCTACGCCATGTTTGGCATAAACTTCGGTGCCAAACAAACGAAGTTCTTTGCCGAGGCGTTGTATCGTTACGGGCAGTCTGATGTGAGCTATAGGAATGGTGGTGCCGAGCCGTGGACGGGGACCATGGATGTTGGTGGTTTTGCTGCCAACGTTGGTGTTGCGTGGACGTTTTAGAAGCTCTCAGCTATTAGCAATCAGCGATCAGCTCATCGCAATTTATCGGCCGGCCCTCGATTTGGGTCGGCCGTTTCCGTTGGCTGGGTGGGGGAGTTGAAGGCTGATGCCTGAAGGCTGAAAGCTCGTCCCGTGGAGGCGATTACTTCTCTTCGAGGACCACCGCGGTGCCATACGCCAACAGTTCCGCGGCACCCTGCATGAGCATCGATGTCGCAAAGCGGGTGCTGAGGATTGCGTCGGCGCCGAGTTCCTCGGCCTCTTCGACCATTCGGTCAAGGGCTTGTTCCCGCGCCTCAGCCATCATCTTGGTGTACTCGGAAACCTCGCCACCGACCATGTTCCGGAGGACAGCCATGATGTCCTTGCCCAGGTGACGGGCACGAATGGTGTTGCCGCGGACCAAACCCAGGGTACGAACGGTCCGCATACCGGCAATCTTGTCATCGGAGACGACGATCATTTTTCTACCTCCCGATAGGGATCGGTCCTCGCTGCCCGCAATCTATCGAGCAGCACCGACGTGAAAAGCAGCGCCACTGCACTGAGGCCACCAAAGACCAGCAGTCGCTCAACCATATTGGCTGACCCCTGCCAGAATTGCCACAGTGCATAACCTCCGAAAAATGCGGCCCAAACGATGGCTATGATCCAGCCGGTCCCCCTGGCGAGGAGACTCAAACCGGTTTGCGGTCGTTCATCCCATTGCGAATCGGCGGGCGTGTGAAACTCCGTCGACATTGTTGTTTCCCGCAATGTCCGAAGCTCACCGAGCACCGTCCGGCAGTACCCGCAGTCCTCGAGATGGATGCGGACCTTCTGAGCGGTGGCCTGTGTCAGCTCGCCGTCGAAGTGTCCGGAGATCAGCGTCTCGTCAAAGTTTGCAGGGCAGCGATCAGCCATCCCTTGCCTCCCCGGTGCCGGACCGGTGCTTCCGTACCTCCTGCTGTAGGAGGCGACGGGCCCGGTGCAGGCGCGACATCACCGTTCCTCTTGGGATCTTGAGGGTCGTCGCGATGTCCGCGTAGGACAGATCCTGGTAGTCGCGCAGCACCAGAACTTCGCGATATCTGGGTTGGAGCGTTTGCAGGCATTGCCAAACCAGGGCCTGCTGCTCACGCCGCGCCGCCAATGCTTCGGGGTCGGGTGCGTTGTCCCGAGGCTCGAAACGCAGGGCGTCGTTGTCGGCCGGTTCCAGCGACTCGGTTCGCCGGATCCTGAGTCGACGTGCCCGGTCCCGAACCAAATTGCGCACGATCCGCAGCAACCAGGGCCTCACCGGTCTGGAGGCGTCGAATCGATCCAGGGAACGGAAGAACCGCACCATGGCGTCCTGGGCGACATCGAGTGCGTCGTCCGGGTGGCCAATGAGCTGGAGCGCGAAGACGTAGGCCTGCTGGCGGCAGCTTCTGGCAAGTTCGTCGAGTGCATCCGCCTCGCCCTGCTGGGCGAGGATCACCGTCTGCGCCTCGCTCGGCGGCGTCACGGCAACAGGTGCGGGTGCGGACCGGGGACCGGTCATGGCAATGCTCACGCCCTTTCTTACGCGCCCGATCAGCCCTTATTCCACTTCTCCTCGAGCAGTTTCACAATCGACTCGTAGCCCTCGCCGTCGAGTTCGTCGAAGTGGGCCTCTTTGTGCGAATCGATGTCGAGGACGCCGATCGGGTGGCCCTCAGCATCGTGAATCGGGACCACCACTTCAGAGCGGCTCCTATCGTCGCAGGGGATGTGACCGGCGAAGGCGTGGACGTCGCGTACGATCTGGGTCTCATCCTTGTCGATAGCTGCCCAGCACACGCCGACGTGTTGCTCCAGCACGAGACACGCCACAGGTCCCTGGTAGGCGTCGACCACCAGCTCGCCGTCCTTGAGGTAATAGAAGCCGGTCCACGAGACGCCCGGGATTTTGTGGTGGAGCAGGGCCGCGGCAGTCGTGCGGTGGGCGACCGGGTCGTCCGTCTTGGCGATCAACCCTTCCAGTTGTTCGGCTATGCGCATGAAGCGGTCGAGGCGTTGCTGGTCTGTCATATCCGGCTCGCAAAATTCGGAATTCGGAATTCGGAATTCGGAATTCCACCCACTCTCCCGGTGCGCAACATGGCTGCCGCGAGAGTGGGTTGTAGCCTGCAACGTGTAAATCGAAAAATGCCACTCGCAAACGGAGCCGGGGTGAATGCAGGCGGTGTCTGCCTCATCGACCTCGCGACTGCCGCCGAACGCGATTTCCACTGCAATCTCTGCCTCCGATCGCTCAATGGCCCAATCATCGTCTCACGACTCCGGTTCTCCAATTCCGAATTCCGAATTCCGAACTCCGAATTCGAAGAGCGGTCACATCTCTTCCGGAATTGGAATCCCCAACAGCTGCTCGAGCAGCACCTTCATCTCGGTTTCGAACAGGGTGAAGACCGCTCGCCGGAGTCTCCTCATCTCGGCATTTTCCTCCGGCACCACCGGGTGGGCGTGGTAGAGGCGGTGGAATAGCTGTGCGAGCTCGTGGACGTGCTGAGCGAGCAGCGAAAACTCGAGGTTTGCAATCGCCTGGCCGACAACCTCGCGCCGGCGGGCGCATTGCAGCACCAGCTCCCACAGATCGTCTCCGATCTCGATCCCGGCCAGGTCGTCGATTTCGTTCTCCTCGAGGCGCCCCTCGTTCCTGCGTTCGGCAAGCTTGTCGAAAATCTTTCCCGCGCGAACCGCGGAGTACTGGAGGTACGGTCCCGTGTCTCCCTCGAACGCGAGGGCCTCGTCGAAGTCGAAGGCGAGCACGCGATTCCGCGACTGCCGGGCCATCAGGTATCGGAGCGCCCCGACCGCGATCGCCTTTGCGCGGTCGGTGACATCGGCCGGTTCACCTCCGCCGGCGAGGCGTTCGACGATCGAATCCTCGGCAGCATCGGTCAGCACATCGAGAAACTCATCCGCCTTCACCCCGATACCGCGTCGGCCCGACATTTCGATATAGGTTTTACTCATGGTTTCGTCGTCGAGCCCGAAGGAAACCTCGGTGCGCCGTTCGATCTCTCGCACCGCGGCCGGTGTCAGCGCCACCATCTCATAGGAAAAGTGGACGGAGTCGTCGGCGGCCTCGGCGTGGCCGAGAACCCGCACCGCTTCCTTGACCACCTTCTGCGGGTAGGACTGCCGAACGTCGATCACGTTGTAGACCGAACGGCCACAGCCGTATGTTTTGCCCGGCACGGTTTCGTCCGTATTCGATGTTGTTCGGGCCAGGAGTCGGGATCCAGAGCCGTAGGTGACAGGCTCGGCAGGCGCTTCCTGTTCCCAGGAGGCGAAGCTGCGGTATCCGAAGTCGTGACGTGAGCCGTCGGGATCGACCAGCAGCCCGAGCTTCCACAGCTGGTAGGCGATGTCCTTGCCGGTGTAGGTGACAGTCCCGTTGGACCGCACGAGGATCTTGTCTGGATCGTCCATGTCGGCGAACCCGGGGCTGTCTGCGAGGGACATCACCCAGCAACCGATGTTCTTTCCCTCTTCTTCGAGTCGGATCGCTCCGGCCTCGCGAAGGATCTCGAAGGCGCGCTGCCAGAAACCGAGATGGAGGATGTCGGACTCGTGGGTCAGGAGATCGTAGGTGATGCCGAGCCGCGCCATGGTAGCAGTGTGGCAGCGGACATTGCCGTCGGCAATCGCTTCGGCAAGACCTGCGACCGCCCGGCCGTTGAACTCTTCACCGGCCACGACATTGCCGTGAAGGAGTTGCAGGGCCTCGTCAAGCCCGAGCTCGCCGGCTCCCGCTTCGATGTGGTGGAGGACCTCCGGCCTTCGGGCCGCGAAGGCCTCGTCCTCGGGGTATCGGTTGGTGACCCGGGGGTAGATGTCCCAGCACAGGTCGTCGAAGTCCGTGGTCGATGCCACCGGGATCCCAGCCCCGGGCAGTCGCTCCACGACTCGTTGGATGAGCTCGTCGCGCCGGCACGGTTCGATGCCGAGGCATTCGGCGAGCTCGGTCTCTGGCAGGTAGAGCACACCCACCGCGACGTCGGCCACCTGGACCCCGGTGTCGTCAATGTAATTCTGGATCTCCACCTCGGCGCCGAGGCTGCGCAGGGAGCGGCCGAGGATGTCGCCAAGTACGGAGTTTCTGAGGTGACCGATGTGCGCGGCCTTATTGGGGTTGATGGCGGTGTGCTCGACGATCGTCTTTTTGCCGCCCGAGACCTCGATGCTGCGATCCTGGGAGAGGAGGTCGGCGAGCATCCGGTTGCGGTCCAGGAAAAGGTTGAGAAACCCGGGTCCTGCGATCTCGACCCGGATGACCTCCTTGGGCCATTTGGTTGCTTCGGCTACCTTTTCGGCGATCTGCCGCGGTGCGGTTTTGAGTACCCGTGCGAGTGGCAGGGCGCCGGGCCATGCGAGATCACCCAGCTCACGATTTGGCGGCACCTCGAAGACGACCTCGTCAGGCCGGTGGCCGAACTCCGTCTCCAGCGCCGTAGCAAGCGCCTCAGCTGCGTGTTCTCTGATGGAATCCAGGGACATCACCGGTCCTCCGTTCGTCGACGCGCGATTCTACTGCATCCGTTCCCGTTCCCGTTCCCGTTCCCATTCCCGACGGGTACGCTTTTCCGTTTCTTTCAGCCGATAGACTGCTCGAAATGCCTTTGTTAACGCAAAGACGCAAAGACGCAAAGGCGTCGCAAAGAAATTTTGGTGTCTGGTATTCGCACTCTTAGCGTATCGGCGGTTCCGACGATTCTGCGATTCGGAGAGCTATTCCGGCCGGGTTGAACGGCGTTTTGAGCAGCCGAGGTGGGGGCTTTTGGGGCGGCGTTGCCAGTTTTGCGCAAAATCCGTATAATTCCCTTCCAAGAATCTAAAATGGAAGAGAGACTGACCTTTTCAACGGGTCCTCGATATCGCGATTTCAGCTCGCGAATGTGCTCATGTCCGGGGAACCTCGTTCCCCCGAAAATGGCTCAGATGATCCTCTTAACGACAGTTCTGCTGATATGTGCCGCCGCAATCGGTTCTCTGCCGAAACATGCTAGGAGATTGCCGCCATGAGCTTTCAAACCTCTGTCCGAATCGCGATTACCAGCCTCGCACTTCTGTGTGTCTGCGCTGCTTTTGCGCAGGAGCCGGGAACCGTGAAGTGGGTCTTCAGCCCACCCGACACGTTTGAGTTGGACACATCCCCGGCGATTGGTCGCGACGGCACGATCTACGTTGCCGACCGCCGTCGATACGTGTGGGCGCTCAACCCGGACGGAAGTCTCAAATGGCAGTTCACTGCTGGATGAGGTTTCAAAGCGAGGTCGCCGGCGGTCGCGCCGGACGGAACCATTTATATCGTCGATGACTATAGAGATCTCTATAGCCATCAATCCCGACGGCACACTGAACTGGATGTGGGAAGAGCCCGGACAACCAATGTTTCGAAACGACCCCGGCCATTGGCCCGGACGGGACCATTTACATCACGGCCAACGACGACGAAGCCGACAATCTCTTCGCCTTCAATCCCGACGGCACGGTCAAGTGGTCGACATTGAAGCCTCGAGTCCGATCACCTCGTCTCCGGCCCTCGGCAGAGACGGGGCCATCTACGTCGTGACAGACGGGAGGACTCTCGAGGTCTTCAACCCAGACGGTACTCCTGCGTGGAGTTACGAGATGGACGCCGAAGGAGACAGTTTGTATATGAACTCCTCGCCGGCCATCGGGCCTGACGGCGCCATCTACGTCGGCTGGCGGCCCTTACAACGATCCTGGGCTCTTTGCCATCAATCCCAGCGGGACCCTTCGCTGGAGGTTCGATTCCCCATCCGAAATCTACTCATCGCCGGCCATCGGGCCCGATGGAACCCTCTATGTCGGAACCTACGGCAACAAGCTGCTCGCCATCAACCCGGACGGCACGCTGCTTTGGGAGCACGGGCTTGAGCATTCTGTCTACTCTTCACCGGCGGTGGGATCGGATGGCACCATCTATGTGGGGTCGGTCAACGGGTTCATAACGCGGTCAACCCGGACGGTACGCGGCAGTGGCAGCATGAGGGATCCTGCTGGGCGTCACAACTCGCCCTCCAATCGGCCCGGACGGGACGGTCTACGGAGGCGGGCAGCCTTCGTTCTACGCGCTTTACTCCAGCAGCGACGGCCTTGCAAACACATCATGGCCTATGTACCACCAGAATGCCCGCCACACGGGAATGTGGGAGAACGTCGTCACCCCACTCGCCATCGGTGAGACAGTCGCGAGTATCGTCCCACCAGGAGGACTGCATTATTACTCTGTGGAACCCGATGCCGATCAAGCCCTTTTGATCGAGCTCCAACCCGGCGCGGAAGCCGACTCCCTCCTCCTCTATGGTCAACTCGGCGCCTCGACCCTGTCCAGCGCCACACTGACGCCCAACGGAACCTACGAGTTGCTGATCTCTCCCACGGCCGCGGCCCTCTACACGTTGTCGATTTACGGGGTCGACGTGGGAGTGAATGGCGGCGCCTACACCCTCACTGCGAGCTACGTCGATCACCACCTCAGTGACCTGTCGCCACGGATCGCGGGCAACGCCGGTGAGACGCGGCTGGAGATCATCGGATTGAGATTTTCCGAGCCCATGCAGGTCGCCTTGTCCGGACCGGCGTCCATCGGCGCGACCGATGTAGCCGTCGGGTCCGACTCCGAGATCCTGGCACGTTTCGATCTCGCCGGCTCCCCAACCGGTATCTACGACGTCACCGTGACCTGGCCGGACATGACCGAGCGCACGCTGTCGGGGGTGTTTGAGATCGTCGCTGGAACGGTCCTCAACTCGAGGCACACCTGGTCGCACCCGAGGCACTCAGGGCCCTGCGTCGATACGTGGTCTGGCTGGAGTACGCCAACACCGGCGACGCCGACATGCCGGCTCCCCTGTTCACCGTTCGTGCCAATGTCGACGTCGTCCTGGACCACGACGACATCGAGGGGCACAGCGTCGAGGTCCTGGGCATCGGCGGCTCCGCAGATCCTGGCATCTTGCGCGTCGGCGAGGCCATGCGGATTCCGTCTACTTCATCGCACCGAACCTCGGCAGCGACGCGGAGTTCGAGCTCCTGAAGACCCGGACACTCCCGACCCCATCGACTGGCCCAGCCTCAAGGACGGCATGCGGCCACCCGACATGGATCCCGGCGTGTGGGACGCGTTGTGGCCCGACCTGATCGCCCGCCTCGGGTTCCACCTGGAGCGATTATCTCCAGGTGCTCAGGGACAACGCGGCCGGGCCGGTTCGTGGGGATTTCCCACCAATGACCCATCCGGTCTGATCGACCTCGAGGTGCTTCAGGCCGCCGGCGAACCCCACGCGGCCATTGCCGGCGATGCTGCGCCTCGGCGACGACCAACGAGCTGCTTCCGGGCGTGACGCTGCGTCTTCGCAGCCTCGACGGCGCTGTGGTCAAGGAAACCGACACCACGTACACACCGCCGGGCCGGTTCGTGTTCACACGAAGTGCCGGACGGTAGCTATGAGATCTGGGTGGATGGCTACTTCTTCGATCCTCCGGTCACTGTGGGTGTCATGGGCTCAGATGTGTGGGGATTGGAGCTGCTGGCCCACGATATTCCGGTGGAACCCGAGCTGGAAGAGTCTGACGCACCGCAGCACAGCCCGCGGGTCACGACCGACGGGGCAGGCACAGCCTATCTGGTGTGGCAGGAGAACGACAATATTCTCTGGTCAAAAAACGGCGGCACGGGTTGGACCTACGGCGGCGCGATCCCCGATGCCCTGGGATCCCGCCCGGTCATGGTGTACGACGCCGGGTTGTTGGATGACGGTGCTTCTCCGGGCCTCCTTGTACTGTGGGAAACCGCGGAATCGCCCCGCGTGCTGCAGTGGTCGGCGGGTCGGATCGATGGTGGTGCGGTTACCTGGAGCGAGCCGCAAGAACTCACGTTCGACGCCTACGACGATTCCGCCTCGGCGCTGCTTGTTGATAGTTCGCACCAGGCGATGGCGGTGTGGCTGCAGGGAGACTTCAGTACCGTGGACGACACCGATCTGTACTTCCTGGATTACGACCCCGAAGCCGCGGCCGTGTGGCCCGCGGCGTCGGATGAGAATCCGTGGGTTACCAACAAGCGTCCGTTTGCCTCGTGAAGGGTATTGCTAACGGCACCGCGTTACCGCAGTGGATACCCGTGATCGGCGGCAAGTACGAATTTGGCGTTTCGGGTTCTATCTGCACCTCAGAGTCGGACTGCACCTACAAGGAGTCCGGCAGTGTGGAGGCCAAGGTAGAGCTGACCGACTTCTTTTCTGCCACGTCCAGTGTCGGGATCGAGGGAACGTGGAAACCCTCGCAATGCACGTGTGCCTATGTCTTCAATCAGGGCGCGGTGTCCTTCACTCTGAGTGGGAGCGGAAGCCTGCTCAAGGTCGTGATCTTCTGGCCGCCAGGTGTGAAGACCACTATTTCGCCCGTGCTGACCGGATCGGCCTCGGCCGCGCTCAACTGGAACGCGCTTGCAGGGGCCGAGTTTCCTTCATGGCCGCCAACCGGCGGCAGCGGGACGTTCACTCTGGGTGGTGGCGTGTCGGTCGAGGTGGAGCTGCTGGCGGGTCTGCTCAAGGGCACCGGTACCGGCCTGGCCAACGTCACGACAAGCGCCAACTTCCCGCCGAAAGCCGCCAACGAGTGTGCGGTGAGCATCGGCCACTGGTGTTACGAGGGTTACTGTTTCGAACTCACACTCACGATCGAGGCCGGATGGGGGATCCTCAAGGCGACCCACACCAAGAAGTGGGGACCCACGTGCTCACCTCCACCGTCGCCAATTGCGGCTCTGGACTCCTACTCGGACATCGCCTCCGACATGGACTCGGTGACAATCGAGCGTTTCCTGCTGTCAGGTGAGGACAATCCCGTGGAAATCTATGAGGAGTCCGTCTACACCCTGGAAGCCCTGACGGGGACCGGGTCGGTGTACGAAGGGATATCGGTTTTGGCGGACATCAGCACCGATTTCTTGAATGACGGTGCGCCGGCGGCCGCGATCAGCGGATCCGGAGAGATGCTGGTGGTGTGGACCAAGGATCATGCCGCTGCTCAGTTGGGCGCGACAGTGCAAGCGACGACGTGGGGAGGCACAGCCTGGGACACGCCGGTGCCCGTCAGTGACAGCGTCGAGTTTCACAAAGACCCGGCGGTGGTGTTCGACAGCTCGGGCAACCCGATGGTGATATGGTCCCGCGCCCTCAACGATGGCCTGATTGGTCGACGTCGACAGTGGAGGAAATCCTGGCGGCGTTCGAAACCGCAGACATTGTCTACTCGCAACGAATCTCTGGCGTGTGGTCGAGCCCGGCGACGCTGTCGGCGCTCACCGGCAGGGACGAGCAGACCGCGATCGCCGCTGGACCCTCCGGTCAGGTCACCTCTGCGTGGATTAACGAGTCGGAGGGCGTGTGGTCGGTCTACGCCTCGATCTGGAACGGCAGCTCGTGGTCGACGCCGGCGGAGCTCGCGTCAGCGGTTGGCGCGCAGCAGCCCTCGGTGACCTATGTTGCGGGCCTGCCGGTGGTCGTGTGGGCGCAGGACGTTGACGACAATGCGGAGTCTTACCATGACTGGAGGATATATTTCTCGAGCTGGGACGGGTCAGTTTGGTCAGAACCAGAACAGGTGAAGTTGGCCGCGACCAAGGTTCTCGGCCGTAAAGGTTCGATCATGAACACGTCGGCGTTGGCTAAGAATGATGGATCCCTTGTGCCGGAATTGACGTCTGTGCCGGCGCCGCCGCCCGAGTGCTGCTCTGGCAGCTGTGACGACCCCACTCCACCAGATCCAGCTGACGGCGGAGGTCAACAGGAGTCGCGGGCCCACGCGTCGTCCCCTGTGGTGGCGAGCGTCGATCCTAACGAGAAGGTTGGTTCGATGGGAACCGGGGCCGAGCAGTCAATCGACGCAGGAGACCGGCTCAACTACGTGGTGTACTTCGAGAATAAGTCGTCGGCCAGCGCGGCGGCACAAGAGGTTTTTGTTACCGATTGTCTAGGCCATAACCTGGACTGGACAACGCTGACTTTCGACGAAATTGCCTTTGGCGATGTGGTGGTTGGCAACTCGAGCAGCGAGTCCCTGTTCAACACCCGGGTCACAATCCCGGACCACCGGCCAGGGGAGGACAAGGAGTGGTGGGTCGACGTGACCTCCGAGTTCGATCTTGGCACCGGCTGTCTGGATGTGACTTTCCGCACCCTGGACCCGGACACCGGTGATTGGCCGGACGATGTCTTCGCCGGTTTTTTACCACCCGAGGACGGC
This sequence comes from Candidatus Sulfomarinibacteraceae bacterium, assembly GCA_963776765.1. Lineage (GTDB taxonomy): Bacteria > Acidobacteriota > Thermoanaerobaculia > Thermoanaerobaculales > Sulfomarinibacteraceae > Sulfomarinibacter. The sequence goes on along the minus strand of CAVZOK010000012.1, from coordinate 363,253 downwards.
ACCGGCCGCGGCCAGGGCCATATTATGCTGTCCGTGAACTCGAAGGGCGATCTTGAGGACGGGACTATCATTACCAACCGCGGCACCATCGTGTTCGACATCAACGAGGCGATCGTTACCAACGAGTGGTTCAACACGATCGGGATGCCTGCAACACCGCTGCTGACTGTGACGGTTGCGGGCACTGGGGTTGGGACCGTTACCAGCTATCCCTTAGGTATCGACTGCGGATCCGATTGTTACGAGTTCCTGGCGGCTGGAACACTGGTCGAACTCGAGGCCACGCCAAATCCGGGTACGGCCTTTGGCGGGTGGATTGGCGCCGGTTGTTCGGGTACCTCTCTCCAATGTGATTTTACATTGAGTCAGAGCGCCTCGGTGTATGCGGTTTTTGAACCCGAGGGAACCTGTGGTCTATGCGACTCGCTGACTTTGGAGCAGGTGACGATAGATGACTCGCACGTGTTCGAGGCCTGCACCACGATCACGGCCGGCAACGACCTTGAAATCGAAGGAACGGCAGACGTCACGCTTCGCGCCGGCGAGGCGGTCGTGCTGACCAACGGATTCTCCGTCGAATCTGGCGCTTCTTTGACGGTGGACGTCGATCCGAGCATCGGCAGCCCGTGAGCCCGGCTATCCTGCCCCGTCAATATCGTTACGAGGTATAAATCTTCGGGTGTTTTGTGTCTGGTGCCACCCCTGGCCCTATCTCGATTTTTCTTTGCGCTCTTAGCGTCTTGGCGGTTCCAACGTCGTAGCAATCACGAGTTCATCGCCGCTGACACTATTCCTTTTTGACGTCGAGCGCCGAGTAAGCCATTCCATCGGGTTCGCGGCCGGCCTCGAGGAGACGCACGATCTTCCAGCTCTCGAGATCGATTTCCACCACGACATCGGCGTTGGTATGGGCTACCCAGGCCTTTTTACCGTTCGGGTGGATGACGATTCCGATCGGCACCGAGCTCTCGCCGAACTGGTCGCCGAAGAGCCGATCTCCGGTATCAACGGCGCGCAGGTCCTGCGGAATTCTGCGGACCTCCTTGCGCGAGGCGGCGTCGAGGACGGCAATGTCCGCGCTGCGGGCGCAGCTGACCAGGAGGTGTTTGCCGTCCGGCGTGGCCTTGGCGCGAATTGGGAACGATTCGCACGGGATCTGGGCCAGGATCTCGAGGCTTTCGGCGTCGATCACCGAGACCGTGTCGGCGCTCCGGTTGGTGACCCAGACCTCTGTGCCGTCGATACTGGCTGTAATTCCCTCCGCACCGGCGCCGGTCGTGATGTTGCGAACGAAGACGCCCTTTTCGAGGTCGATGACGCTGACTGAACCGGAACCGATATTGGCAACGAATGCCTTGCGACCACCGAGCGCTACCTCGACCATGTGCGATACGTCCTGCTCCGTGGCGTAGACTTTGACGACGGCACCCTTCTCGACATCGACTTCGAGCAGGACCTTATTCTCCTCTGCGGTGACCAGGGCGTGGCGTCCATCCGGCAAAAAGAGCAGGCCATGCGGTCGTTGGTACTCGCCAAGGTCGATCGTCTTGACGACCTTTGCAGCAGGGACATCGATGACAGTCAGGGACGATCCCGGCTTTTCGCGACTGCCGTAGTTTCCAACGAGCGCGAGGCGGCCGTCTGGTGACGTTGCCGCTTCGTGAGGACCGAAATCAGTCGGCAGGGTCGCCTGAACAGTGCCGCTCGAGAGGTCGATCAATGAGGCGGTGGCCTCGGATTTGTTAAGGACCACAAGAGTTTCGGCCCGGACGAAGGCTGGGGTGGAGACGACGAGGAGCGTTGCCGCCAGGAGAACGGTGAGATGATTCCGGTTTTTCATCGGGTCAGTGTAGCCGTTACCCACCGAGAATTCCGTCGAGAAAGACCGCGAGACGTTCACCGACGGGTGCAAACCGCCGTCTCGCGACTGCTTCGGCCGCGGCGCCACCAAGACGACGAGATCTCTCCGGATCCTTGATCAGGGCGCTCGCCGCGTCGGCCAGTGCGACTGGATCACGGCCGACAATCCGTCCGGTGACGCCGTCCTCCACAAGGTCCTCGACGCCTGGGCACGACACGGCAACAACCGGTCGGGCGCAACCCTGGGCTTCGGAAATCGCGCGGTGGCCCCAGTCTGATCCCGGGGCGGTAAAGAAAACGATGTCCATCGCCGAATAGAGGTCCGGCAGTGCCTCGTTTTGAAATCCGGTCCAGTGAACCCGCCCTGCGAGTCCGAGTTTTTGGCCGTGCTTTTCGAGTTCGGGCTGGAGCTCGCCGTGGCCCACCACAACAACGTGAGCCGGAGCTTCGAGGTGGGCCGCGGTATCGAGGAGGAGCCTGAAACCCCTTCCGGCCGCGAGCTTGCCAACGGCGCCGATGAGCGGAGCGCCGGGCGGCACCCCGAGACGGTTTCGCCATCCCGAGTCGTTACCGGGTTGGAACCTGTCCTCGATGGGCACCGGCAGTACGGCCGTCGGTAGACCGGGTGCTGCTCGGCTGAGGCTTTCAGCCTGAGTGGAATAAGCACACAGGGACGCGGCCAGGCGTCGGCTGAGAAAACGGTGGTAGGGATCGCGTCGGATGTGGCGGGGATTGCGGAACGCCCGGACCAACGGGGTGTGTCGATGAATCCCGGCGGCGACGCACAGGAGGTGGTCGTGGGAGAGGTGGCAGATGACGACGTCACATTCTTCGGCCAGCCGGGTGATCGACTGGAGATTCGATCGAAAATTCGCCGGTCTTCGTTCCTTGACGAGGCCGGGCACGGCCCACGGGTGCGCCTCGAGACGTCTTTCGAGGTTGCGGCCGCCGACGAAAAGCAGCCGAGCGTCGAACCCGGCCCTGTGGAGCGCACGACAGTTGAGCTCGGCCACGGCACCCGCGCCGGTCCACTTGTTCGCGAAAACGACCATGCCCACCCGCATCGACAAAGCATAGCTGATAAGCGTCGATGGATCTTCCTGCTGGCCTTGGCAAAGTCTTTCTTTGGGAGTAGTATGCGGCGGCGCCGGCGGCGATGATTTTTGCCGCCGGCGTGGATTCAAATAAGGAGGCGTCAATGGCGGTTGACCTCAAGGGACGGTCGTTCCTCAAGCTACTCGATTTCACCCCCGACGAGATCCGTGAACTGTTGGCGCTGGCGGCGGATCTCAAGGCCAAAAAGAAGGCCGGGGTTCGGGAGCGCAAGCTCGACGGGCGTAACATCGCGCTGCTCTTCGAGAAGCCGTCCACGCGCACTCGCTGCGCATTTACGGTTGCATGCATCGACGAGGGCGCTCATCCTGAGTACCTGGGCAAAGGTGACATCCAGTTCGGAAAGAAGGAGACAGTTGCCGACACCGCGAGGGTGCTGGGGCGGATGTTCGATGGGATCGAATTCCGTGGTTTTGCACACCAGACGGTGGAGACCCTGGCTGAGTACGCCGGCGTACCGGTGTGGAACGGTCTCACCGATGATTGGCACCCGACCCAATTCCTGGCAGATGTGCTCACCATGCAGGAGGAGTTCGGTGACCTCGCGGGTCAGACGCTAGCCTACGTCGGTGACGGTCGTAACAACGTTGCCAACTCGCTGATGGTTGGTTGTGCCAAGCTCGGCATGCACTGTCGAATCGTTTCACCCGAGACGCTGCACCCCGATCACGATCTGGTGGCTGTGGTCGAGGAGATCGCGGCATCTACGGGTGGATCGCTCGTGGTCACCTCGGCGATCGATGAAGGCGTCTCTGGCGCCGACGCGATATACGCCGATGTCTGGGCATCGATGGGGGAGGAAGACCTCATCGCGGAACGCATCCGGACCCTCGGCCCTTACAAGATCACCGAGAAGATGATGGCTGCGACCGGGAAACCAGGCACCATTTTCCTTCACTGCCTGCCCGCCTTCCACAATCTGGACACCGAGGTATCAAAGCGGAACCCTGACATCCAGGAGGTTGAAGATGCGGTCTTCGAGGGCCCGCAGTCGCGGGTATTCGACCAGGCCGAAAACCGGTTGCACACCATCAAAGCCGTGATGGTGGCGACCCTCGGAGACTGAATCCGTACACCGATAATAAGGCCCCAGAAGGCCACCGAGAAAGGATCATCACATGAAACGAGTTGTTGTGTTCGGAGCCGGGCTCGTGGTCCGTGCCCACGTCCGATATCTGCTCGATCAGGGTTTTCACGTCACCGTTGCCAGCCGTACGGTGAGTAAGGCGGAGGACATCCTCGATGGACACGCCAACGGTACACCGATAGCCTTCGACGTCACGGTCGAGCCGGAGAAGCTCGAAGAGATCATTGCCGAACATGATCTGGCGGTGAGCCTGCTGCCGTGGCAGTTCCACCCGCAAGTGGCGAAGGCCTGCCTCAACCAGGGCAAACACATGGTCACAACTTCCTACGTCAAGGACGAAATGAAGGCGCTTGACGCCGAGGCGAAGGAAAAGGGCGTGATCCTCTTTAACGAGCTCGGGGTCGACCCCGGGATCGACCACATGACGGCGATGCAGGTGATCGATCGAGTGCATGCCGAGGGCGGCAAGGTCACAACCTTCCAGTCGTACTGCGGCGGGCTTCCGGCGCCCGAGGCCAACGACAACCCCTACGGCTACAAATTCTCCTGGAGCCCCCGTGGCGTCATATTGGCCGGGCTCAACAATGCCCGCTACCGTCGCGACGCACAGGTCGTTGACGTGCCCGGCGAGGAGCTCTTTGACCACATCTGGCCGGTGCAGGTCAAGATCGAAGGCAATGAAACCGCTCTCCAGGGCTACCCGAACCGCGATTCGATGCCTTACACCGAGGTCTACGGAATCGATCCCCGCGACGTCATGTTCCGCGGAACTCTTCGTTTCCCCTCGTGGTGTCCGATCCAGAAACAGACTGCCCGCCTCGGGTGGCTCGCCACCGACGGCATCGAGGGTCTGGAGGGCAAGACCTACGCCGATCTCACCGCGCAGCTTGCCGGGTTGGACGGCACCGACGATCTCAAGGCGAAGGTGGCCTCACATCTCGGCATCGCCGTCGACGGTCCAGAGGTTTCGGGAATGGAATGGTTGGGGCTGTTTTCGAGTGATCCGTTGCCGGGACCGCCGGCGCCGGTGGATATCCTGACTCAGAGAATGCTCGAGAAGATGTCGTACAACGAGGGCGAGCGCGACATGCTGGTGCTCCAGCACACCTTTGTCGCGGAGTTCTCGGATCGTACCGAGCACATCACATCGACCATGATCGACTTCGGTATTCCCGGCGGCGACTCTTCGATGAATCGAACCGTCGGTTTGCCGGCAGCGGTGGCGGTCCGGTTCATTCTCGAAGATCGCTTCAACCAACCGGGCGTTGTCGTGCCGGTGATGAAGAGCTTCTACGCACCCGCGCTCGAAGAGCTGGAACGCCTCGGGATCCAATTCACGGAAGAAGTAAAAACAGTTTGAATTAGGAATTAGGACTTAGGAATTTAGGAATGTCGATCCCGCCCTTCCGTCCATCGACGGTGATACCGGGAAGAGGGTAGGGGTGGGTTTTTGGCTTTTCCGAGGAGAGATACCCTAGATACGAGATGATGATATCCAGAGTACAAGTGACAGCGGCAGCAATCAGTGTGCAGCGTCAGAAAGCAGCGTCAGGAAACAGCTACAACGGGCGGGGGCAGTGATTCAGGTTCAGCGGCGGCGGCATGGCCACCTCCGGGTCGTTCAACAGAAGGAGTAGCCTGCGGGCGGCCGATGTCAAGGGCAAGCAGGGTGCGGGTCACCCTTGACATCGGCCGCCTCACAGGCTTTGAGTTAAGGGCATGAACTACCCGGAGTTTACCATGTCCAACGCCGCCACGAACACCAACCTCATCGCCCATACGAAAGCCCTTGAAGCAGCGGGATTCGCTATCAATCTGGTCATGAGCGTTCCAGCTCCGCTGAAGCCGATTGCCGATCAGGTGATCCGCTCTTCAGCTTCGGTTCCTGCCAACCTTGCAGAAGGTCACTGCCGAATCTTAAGGGATCGGTTCTAACCACTGTAGAATCGCCTACGCCTCCGCCAAAGAGGTCGACAGCCACTTGAAGCTCCTCACCTACGCCGGAGCTATCAATCGGACAGCCGCTCGGTGATGCGATGGTCGCTTTCGATCAAGTCCGCGCCTTGACCTGGCGGCTGCTCAACCCAAGGTCGTCATTCTCATTCCTCATTTTCGCCCAGACAGGGCGCTGTTAGTGTCGCGGACGCTGATCGCTGTCTCCGGAATCTGTCGCTGGTGGCTGCAACTGAACCTACGCTGCAATTCCTCATTCCATCCATTCTTCATTCCTCTCCCAGAGACGATGTCAAGGGCCGAGTGTTCGCGATGCTCGATCCCCCGACCCGCCCGTCGGCGCGGAGGGGCTGGATCCGACAACCTGATGTGTCGAGTATCGAGGATCGAGTATCCAATATCCAGCGTCGGAAAATGTGCAATGGTTTGAGGTCGTCTTGCAGCAACTCGATGCCTGCTATGCTCCCCGCTCGTGAATGATGCACTTCGCTACCGCGAGCTGATGGTCTCGGGATCCATCGATAGGGCCATTCTCCACCTCGGGGCGCCGGCAGCGATGGCGGCGTTACTTCAGGCTGGTTTCCTTGTCGTCGACACCTTCTGGCTCGGAAGGGTCGGGCCGGTGGCGTTGGCGGCCGCGTCAACCGCCGGATTCACGATGTGGCTCGCGCAGACACTGGGTGAAGGTGCTGCCGCTGGCTCGGGTTCGGTACTGGCGCGGGCGATTGGCGCCGAGGATTCAGAAGGCGCTGTCCGGTCGGCGGCCGCCGGCCAGACCCTTGGAGTGTGGGGGTCTGCGATCGTGTCGGTGGGCGGTCTGCTCGTCAGTCACGCCACCTTTGTCTTTATGGGGACCGATGCCCTGGTGACGGCCGAGGGCATGAAGTACATGTGGGTCATCTTTGCCGGGATTCCTTTGTACTTCCTTTTCGTCTGGCTCTCGGCCGCCTTCCGTGCGGTTGGAGATGCACAAACGCCGCTACGCTTGCTGGCAGTGGCCGCCGTGGTTAACCTGATCGCAGATCCAATATTGATTTTTGGACTTGGCCCGGTTCCAGCGCTTGGCGTCGCTGGGGCGGCGCTGGCCACCGTCGCCTCGTGGTTGGTGGCTTCGGCGTGGGGATGGGTCCTGCTCGGACGGCTCGGCATCCGTCCACGGGTCTTCGCGTTTCTGCGCCCACCGCTGGATGAAACCTTGCGGGCGCTCAAGGTCGGCCTGCCACTCGCTCTCGAAGGGGCGTTGTTTTCGCTCATCTATATTCTGCTGACCCGGGTCATCACGAGCTTCGGGACGCCCTCGGTGGCCGCCCTCGGGATCGGACACAAGCTCGAGGTGCTCAACTACTTTGTTTGTGCCGGCATCGGGGCCGCCACCACGACCCTGGTGGGCCAAAACCTCGGTGCGGGCGAATCACGACGCGCCGTTCGCAGCGCCTGGCGGGCGCTTTTCCTGACCTGTCTTCCGGTTGGTGCGGTGACCATTCTGCTGGTTTCCTTTCCGGAGGCGGCGATCGGTGTTTTCTCCAGTGATGCCGGGGTGATCGCCTTGGGCTCTACCTACGTCCTGCTGGTTGGGATGACACAACTCTTCATGGCCGCTGAGGTCGTCATGCTCGGCGCCTTCGCCGGCGTCCAGTGGACGGCCTGGCCTGCTGGTATCGTGGTCGGTCTCACTGCCCTCCGGGTGCCGTTGGCGATGTGGCTGGTTGCCCGAGGCTGGGGCGTCGAGGCGGTGTGGTTTGCAATCGCCTCAACGACTGTCGTCAAAGGTCTGGTTCTCGCCGCGCTGTTCGGATTTCGATACGGTCGCGGAGAGAGTAAAGGGTTAAGAGGAAAGAGTTAAGGGTGAAGTGCCTCGAATTCTCTGGGAGGTTGGGTGGGCTTTACCCTTTACCCTTCACCCTTTACCCGAGGATGCCGTACAATAATCCGGCACACGGGAGGAAATCATGATTGATACTATTCGGAAACACCTAGGTGACCAGGCCTCGCTGCTCGACTACCAGTGCACGGGGATTTCAAAGGACCAGCTCCATCTGCCGGGGCCCGACTTCGTGGACCGCGTAGTCGCGCAGACCGACCGCTCACCACAGGTGATGACGTCGCTGCAACGGATCTACAACACTGGCCGCATGGCCGGCACCGGCTTCGTCTCGATCCTGCCGGTCGATCAGGGCATTGAGCATTCTGGGGCGGCGTCCTTTGCCCCCAACCCGATCTACTTCGATCCGGCCAAAATCGTCGAACTCGCCCTCGAAGGTGGTTGTAACGCTGTCGCCTCGACCCTCGGCGTTCTCGGCGCGGTCTCGCGGACCTACGCCCACAAGATCCCGTTTCTGGTCAAGATCAACCACAACGAGATGCTGACCTATCCCAACGACTTCGACCAGACACTGTGGGCATCGGTTGATCAGGCGTGGAACCTCGGCGCAGCCGCGATCGGAGCCACCATCTACTACGGTTCGGATAACTGCCGTCGGCAGATCATGGAGATCTCGGACGCCTTCCAACAGGCCCACGAGCTCGGGATGGCAACGGTGCTGTGGTGTTATCTGCGTAACTCGGCCTTCAAGAAGGACGGCACCGACTACCACGCGGCGGCTGATCTTACCGGTCAGGCGAATCACCTCGGTGTGACAATTGAAGCCGACATCATCAAGCAGAAACAAGCGACCAATAACGGCGGTTACACTGCCATCGGTTTTGGCAAGACCCACCCCCTGGTCTACGAAAAGCTGGTTCCCGACAACCCGATCGAGCTCACCCGCTGGCAAGTTGTGAATTGCTACATGGGCCGCGCCGGACTCATCAACTCGGGTGGTGCCTCGGGAGACAACGACTTGGCGCAGGCTGTGACCACCGCTGTCATTAACAAGCGTGCGGGTGGTATGGGCCTGATCTCGGGCCGCAAATCCTTCCAGAAGCCGATGAAGGACGGCGTCACGCTCCTGAACGCCATCCAGGATGTTTTCCTCTGCAAGGATGTCACGGTAGCCTAGGTTCGCGCTAGCGCTCGCATACGCCTTTTCACGGCTAAACGGCCTAACGGCTAATCGGTCACCCGGAGCCTCCAACTTGCTTGAGGTCTCGTAGCGTTGTGCTCCCCGACTATCTGTTGAGGTTGAATTGGGTTGGCGTTGGGGCCGTCCGGCCGTCCGGTCGTGCTGCCGTATAGCCGTCGAGCCGCATAGCCGATAGCCCTCCAAAAAAAATGCCCCCGCTGAAGCGGGGGCGTCCAGGAAGGAGGGGAAAACGCGATCACATGATCGCGTAGAAAGGACTCTTTTCACCGGAGCGGATAGCAGCGCCCTTGGCGGCCACCGTCGGCAATGCGCGGTAGGCAAAGTGGATCGCGGTTTGAATTTTGTTGTGGAAGAAGGCCGCCTCCTCGTTGCTCTTGAGGAACTCCTTGTAAGCCTTCTTGTCGTCGGTGCCGACGCCCTGCTCCTCGAGGATCGCGGCCAGCTTCGATTTGGCCAGAATGGCCTGATCCATCAGGAAGTGGGCGCCAAGAACGGTGCCGACCATGTCCAGCAGGGGAGGGGCGTTGAGCAGAATGAGCTGGATGGCGTCGGGGCGCTTGGTGATTTCCTTGGAAATGGTCTCGATCTGTTTGAGGGCGGCGGCGAGCATCCACGCCGGCTCCATCATTTCGGGGTCGCTCCGCAGCTTCTTGAAAGTGGACTCAGCCATGCCCAGCAGATCTCGAATAGTCTGCCCGTTGTTCATCGGCAGCTTGCGGGCCACGAAATCGAGCGCCTGGATGCCGTTGGTACCTTCGTAAATGCAGGCAATCTCAACGTCTCGCATCAATTGTTCCGCCGGATAATCGGAGGTGTAACCGTAGCCACCGTGCACCTGCAGGCACCAGTGGCTGACCTGAAGGCCCCACTCCGAGCACCACGCCTTGCAGATCGGGGTCAGCATTTCGACATAGCTGTGATATCGCTCGCTCTCCTCGCCCTCGGTGAGGTGGGACATGTCGAGATAAAACGAGGTCTGCAGCAATAACGCCCGCATCGCTTCCGTGTAGGCCTTCGAAGACAGCAGCATCCGCCGGACATCGGGATGCTCGATGATCGGCACCTGTGGTGCCTCGGGGTTCTTGAACTCTTTCCAATTCCGGCTCTGGAGCCTCTCGTGGGCATACCCAAGCGCCTGTTGGTGAGCGGCGCCGGCAGCCGCCGAGCCCTGCAGGCCGACATCGATGCGGGCCGGGTTCATCAGGTGGAACATGAGCTTCATGCCCTGCAGCTCCTCGCCGAGGAGGAAGCCCTGGCAACCGTCGTTCTGACCAAAGACGAGGGTGCAGGTGGGCGAGCCGTGGATGCCCATCTTCTCCTCGATATTGTTGGTGAAGACGTCGTTGGGCTCACCGGGCGAGCCATCTGGGCTGACCCGAATCTTGGGAACGATAAAGAGTGAGAGGCCCTTGGTACCGGCCGGAGCGTCCGGGGTGCGGGCGAGTAGCAGGTGGATGATGTTGTCGGCCAAATCGTGATCGCCGCCGGTGATGAAGATCTTCTCGCCGGAGATGGAATAGGAGCCGTCGTCCTGTTTGACCGCCTTGGTTGTTGACGCGCCGACGTCGGATCCGGCCTGTGCCTCGGTTAGACACATGGTTCCGGTCCACTCCCCCGAATACAGTTTCTCGACGAAGAGAGCCTTCTGCTCGTCGGTGCCGAATCCCTCGATCATGGCGCCGGCGCCGCGGGTCAGCATGAGGGTCAAAGACAACGCCACATTCGAGCCGTTAAAGAACTCGTTAACCGCGGTGCCTACGGTGTCGGGCAGCCCCATACCGCCAAACTCAGGACTCGCGAGGAGGCCGATCCAACCACCTTCACAGATCGTCTGGTAGACGGGTTTGAAGGACTCCGGCAGCGTGACCTTGCCGTCGGCGTACTGGGCGCCAATCCGGTCACCGTCTTCGTTGCACGGCCCCATCTGCTCCTGTGCGATCTTGAGGGCCTCGTCGAGTACCATCTCGACGTTTTCGGCGTCCCAGTCGGCAAATTTCTCCGCCTCGAGCATATCGCCGAGCCCGAGCCATTCGAAGAGCTGAAACTTGATATCGCGAAGATCTACCTTGTAATCCACGACTGGCCTCCTTGGGTCAGATGGGGTGCGTACCGATAATGAATGAACACTCATTCATTCTCTCCGAACTGCGGCAAGAATGCAAGCAGATTTCGTCTGGGTGCGGCAAATAGGCGTTACCGCCGACGGAAATCTGTAAGATGTTCAAAGTAAAGAGTTAAGATTTAGGAGTTAAGGCGGAGAGGAGGGCTTTACTCTTAACTCTTAACCCTTTACTTGCTTCGGAGGAGACTCCGTGTACGAAAAAACCGGCGCAAGCGCCGGTTTTTGTTGAGTGAATAGGGGGTTCAGTTATCGACGCGGTCCACGGTCACGACCGCCGCCGCGGCCACCACCTGGACGGCCGCCGCGCGGCGGACTGGTATCCCGCTCCGGAATGTCTTCGCCGCGTTCCCGGGCCTCATCCTCCATGATTACTCGTCGTGACAACTTGATGCGGTCATTTGCGTCAATATCGATAATCCGTACCTTGAGCTCGTCGCCTTCGGTCAAGACGTCCCGGATATCCGGGATGCGCTGCAACGAGAGCTCGGAGATATGGACCAATCCGTCGTGGTTGGGGAGGATCTCGACGAAGGCTCCGTAAGGCTCGATGCGCCGGACGATTCCATCGAACTCCTCGCCGATCTCGGGCACCCGGGTAAGGCCCTGGACCATCTCGATCGCCTTCTTCGCCGCATCCCCGTCCGAGGTTGCGATTTGGACTGTGCCATCGTCCTCGACGTTGATCTTGGCACCGGTGGTTTCGACGATATGACGGATCATCTTACCGCCTGGGCCGATCACGTTGCGGATCTTGTCAACGTCGATCTTGATCTGGATGATCCGCGGTGCGTACTCAGAGATGTCATCTCGTCCTTCGCTGATGGCCTGTTTCATGCTATCGAGAAGCTGCAGGCGACCAACACGGGCCTGCTCCATCGCCTCTTCGAGAATCTGGCGGCTGAGGCCTTCGACCTTGATGTCCATCTGCAATGCGGTGATGCCTTTGGCGCTTCCTGCGACCTTGAAGTCCATGTCGCCGTAGTGGTCTTCCTGGCCGGCGATATCGGTGAGGACGCCGTAACGGTCACCTTCCGCTACTAGGCCCATCGCGATTCCGGCGACCGCACTCTTGAGGGGCACACCGGCGTCCATCATCGACATCGAACCGCCGCAGACCGACGCCATGGACGACGAGCCGTTGGACTCGAGGATGTCGGAAACCACACGAAGCGTGTATGGAAACTCTTCGGCGCTAGGGATCATCGGGATCAAAGCCCGGCGGGCCAGGGCGCCGTGCCCGATTTCGCGGCGACCGGGGCCGCGCAGGAAACGCGCCTCGCCGACCGAGAATGGCGGGAAGTTGTAGTGCAGCATGAACGTCTCGCGCCAGTCGCCTTCGACGCTCTCGATGAGCTGTGTATCGTCGGATGTACCGAGAGTGCAGGTGACGATTGCCTGGGTCTCGCCGCGGGTGAAAAGGGCGGAGCCGTGGGCCCGGGGCAACACACCCACCTCACAGCTCACGTGACGGATCTCATCAAAAGCGCGGCCGTCAAGCCTCTCGCGCTGATCGAGAATGGTCTCACGGGTAATGGCCTTGACCATCGATCCAAATATGCTCTTGACCCAGGGGGTTTTTTCGTCGGCATCGTCTTCGCCGAGCTCGGCGAGGGCCTTCTCACGGACCGCGTTGATGGCGTCCTTCTGCTCGAACTTGCCGCGAACCTTGAGAGCTTCACGCAGCTCCTCGGTCCACCGGCTCTGCAGGGCCTCGACAAAGTCTTCGGGCCACGGTTTGGGGTCGGCCGCAAACTCTTCTTTCACGACGCCCAACTCGGAGACGATTTCGTGCTGCAGAGCAATGATCCGCTTGATTTCCTGATGAGCGAGATCGAGCGCATCGAGGATGACCGACTCGGAGAGCTCGGTTGCCCCGCACTCGACCATCGCGAGCGCGTCCTCGGTGCCGGCGACCACCAGATCGAGCTCGCTGTCCTTGAGTTCGTCGAAAGTCGGGAAGATCACAAACCGACCATCGATGCGACCGATTCGGACGCCCGCGATGGCGTTGGTGAAGGGAATTTTCGGTGACATGAGCAGGGCGAGCGATGCGCCCGAGATGCCGTAAATATCGGAGTTGAAGATTCCGTCGGCTGACAGCACCCAGGCGATCACCTGGGTCTCACGGTAATAGCCGTCCGGGAAAAGCGGACGCAGACCGCGATCAATGACTCGGCAGGTGAGGATCTCCCGCTCGGTCGGACGGCCTTCGCGTTTGAAGAACCCGCCTGGGATGCGTCCGCTGGCGTATGTGTTCTCACGGTAGTCCACGGTGAGAGGAAGGAAATCCACACCCTTGCGTTGGCTGGCCTCAGAGCACGCCGTCACCAGGACCATGGTGTCGCCCATGCTGACGACGACTGATCCGTCGGCCTGTTTGGCGATCTTGCCGGTTTCAAAACTGAGGGTTTTGCCGTCGATTTCGACGGACTTCGTAATGACATTCATTTTCTTTCCATTCTTCAGGCACGCGCCTTCAGACCCTCTATTCTGCCGCCTCTGCAGCAGTAAGAGGGCCCGATATGCGTCGTCCTGATGTGATCTTTATCCTCGGAGTCCAAGCTTCTCGACGAGCTGGCGATAGCGGGAAATATCCTTCGCCTTGAGGTACTCGAGGAGGCGACGACGACGGCCAACCAAACGCAACAGGCCGCGACGGGAGTGGAAGTCCTTCTTATAGACCTTGAAATGCTCCGTCAGGTATTGGATGCGGCGCGTTAGCAACGCGATCTGCACCTCTGGCGACCCTGTGTCCTTTGGGTGGGTGCGGAAGTCGTCGATGATTGTTATTTTCTGGGCGTCAAAGTGACTCATATCTTCTTTTTCTCCACATTCCTCCGGTGGCGAGGAGGCATCGGTACGTTAACAGGATACGGGCTTTATGGCAAATTTCCGGCGGTGTTTTTCGGGCCGGATGGAGCAGTGGTGGCAGTGCTGAGAACCATCAAAGGTGTGATGTTGAGGGTCCGACCGCGGGCGAGAACCGCGCGAACCGTGCCGATGCCCAGTAGGTGATTTTCGGAACTTCGGATCATTACGTTTGAGTCTGGCGTCAGATCCTCGACTCCTGTTTTGAAAACCACTATCTCCTGGCCGTGAACGAAGCGATTTGCGGCGGTAGAGTTGAGTTCGATTTCTGTAAATGGCAGCGCGACTTTGTCGAGAGGGATCCACGCTTCGCAGTCGATGATTTCCTCCGCGTGTTTGGCGGCCTGCAGGGCTTCCTGCGAAAGGGCACGCTCTGCTGCGTAGGGACCGATTGCCGTGCGTAGAAGATGCTGGAGGTGACCACCGCAGCCGAGGGCAGCGCCGAGGTCATGAGCCAGCGACCGGACATAGAAGCCCGAGGATGTTGTGGCCTCTACCAGGAGTTGATCGGGAGGAGCTGCCTCGAGCTCGAGGTGATGGACCACCACTGTTTTGGGTTCGGGCGTTACCTTTTCTCCGCTTCGTGCCAACTCGTACAGTTTCTTGCCGGCTACTTTTTTGGCCGAGTAGGGGGGCGGCACCTGCTCGATCTGGCCTCGAAACTGCGACGCGAGGTTGTCGAGCGTTGCTGGATCCAGCTCCGGAGGGGTATCGGTGGGCTCTTGCGCTTCGCCTTCGCCGTCGTATGTCGTTGTCGCGTAGCCGAGCTTGATCTCTCCCCGGTATGTCTTGTCCCACAGCAGCAGATACTGCTGGAGCCGGGTTGCTTGACCGACACACAACAGCAACAGCCCTTCGGCCATCGGATCCAGGGTGCCGGTGTGTCCTATGCGACGTTCACCCAACGCCTTGCGGGCCATGTCGACCACATCGTGCGACGTTGGGCCGGCCTTTTTGAAGACCGGCAGCAGGCCATGAAAACGAGATGGACGGCGACGGCTCACTCCGAACCCCCGAGAGCCTCGGCAACTGCCGATGCGACCATTTCTTCAACTTCGGCAAGCTCGCCGTTGATGGTGCAGCCAGCCGCATTTGGGTGACCGCCTCCACCGAAGGAAGCGGCGACTTTTCGAACGTCGACGGATCCACGGGATCGAAGGCTGATCCGGACCACATTCGGCTCCCACTGTTTGAAGTAAACCACCGCCTCGACACCGGTGATGGACCTTGGGATGTTGACAGTCTCTTCGGTGTCCTCCGGCCCCGCTCCGGCGCGCTGAAAGGCCTCTTGATCGGCGGTTATCAGCGCCAGGTGGCCATCGCAGACAATGCGCAGCGATCGCAAGGATTCGCCGAGGAGCCGGACCGAAGCCAGACTGCGGTTGTTGTGGATCCAGTTGGCCACCTCAGGTGGTTTGGCACCCGCGTCGACCATCTCCGCAGCCGCGCGAAATGCCCGTCCAGTTGCGTTTGAATATCTGAAGTCACCACTGTCTGTTGAGAGTGCGGTGAACATATTTGTCGCGGCTTCCGGAGACGGCAACACCCCAACTTCCGCGAAGAGCCTCCACACCATTTCGCCGACCGCCGGCGATTCGTCGTCGAGGTAGTTGACGACACCGTAGGCGGGGTTATCTGGGTGGTGGTCGATGTTGAGGATAGGGAGCCGGGTCAGCCCCTCAAAACCGGACCTTTCGATCTGCGGGCACTCTACCGTGACGACGAGGTCGTACTTCTCAGGAAAATCCTCGGGGAGGTCATTGGAGACAACGACCCGGTCCGCGCCAGGCAGCATCAGGAGGTTTGCAGGAGTCTCATCCCGGTTGACGATGACCGCTTGCACGCCACTTTTCTCGGCAAGCTCCGCTATCGCCAGTTCCGAGCCGATCGCGTCGCCATCAGGGTTGCGGTGGCAAGTCAGGAGAATCCGGTAGGCCTCTGTGAGTTTGATTGCCGCATCACGGGGGTCGGTGCTGGTGGTTGTCACGATTCGTCCTCCGGCCCGTCATTTTTGTCATCGGAACCAGGCAGAAGACCCTCGTCGGAGAGGCGGTCGAAGAGCCGTTCCATCTTGTCGCCGTACTCGTAAGAGGTGTCACGATGAAACTCGAGACTCGGAACGACCCGCAAGCGCATCCGCTGCCCGAGCTGCCGTCGCATGAATGGCGCCGCGGCCGTAAAGCCGTCACCCACCTCACGTTCCTGCTCGGCGTTGCCGATAACAGAGTAAAAGACCTGGGCTTTGGATCGGTCGGCCGAGAGGCGGATTGTCGAAACCGTAACATCTGCCAGTCGAGGATCGTTGACCTCGGACAGCAGCAGATTGGAAAGCACAGACCTGATTTCGCCCTCGAGGCGCGCGTTGCGTTCAAACGATTTGTTGTGACCCATTTACTTTCCGATCAACTCTGAATAACCTCGACGTCCCAGCTCAAAATGTGGCCGCGCCAGTTGAGGCTGATTGTCTTTTCGACCCGCTGCAGCCGAGCCTCCGCGTCCACCGGATTGGTCGAAAGAGCGCAGATTGCGAGACTCGCCCGCTGGTAAAGGTCCTGATGGTCGGCCTCGATCACCAAAACCCGGTGCCGGTTCCTGATTTTCTCCACGAGGCTGCGGACTGGGGCACGCTTGGCTTTGAGGTTGCGTGCCTCAGGGATGTGCAGCTCCAAATGCGCAACACCGATGTAGGTTTCTCCGCTCAATTCCCGCTCGGCCTTCTGGAGAGTCCGTTATAGCTCCGGTGCGATTTCCACCATCTTGAAAGCCTCGATGACGTCGCCTTCCTTGATGTCGTTATAGCGGGCGAGACCGATGCCGCATTCGAAGCCCTCTCGTACCTCGGAGGCATCGTCCTTGAATCGCCTCAACGAGGCGAGCTCGCCCTCGTATATCACCACGTTGTCGCGCAAGAGGCGGACTTTCGCGGAGCGGGTGATGATTCCGTCGATGACACGGCTTCCTGCGATGGCGCCGATCTTCGGAACCTTGAAGATTTCCCGGACCTCGGCATGACCGAGCTCCTCCTCGCGGTATTCGGGCTCGAGGAGCCCGACCATGGCCTTCCTGACATCATCCACCAGATCGTAGATAACTGTGTAGAGCCTGAGATCGACCTGCTCCGTTTCGGCAAGCTCGCGGGCAGTGCGCTCGGGACGTACGGCGAATCCGATGATGATTGCGTTCGATGCCGAGGCGAGCATGACATCATTGGTCGTAACGGCACCCACTGAGCCCTGTAGGACGTTGACCTTGACCTTTTCGGTGCCAAGGCTGATGAGGGTTTCTCGAAGGACCTCGACCGATCCCTGAACATCGGCCTTGATGACGACGTTGAGCTCTTGAATCTCCGATTCTGCGATCTGGTCGAAGAGATTGTCGAGAGATACCTTTCGGGTCGACATAAGCCCTTCTTCTCGATCCCGCTGGCTGCGATAGCTGGCGACCTCGATGGCCTTGTCCTCACTCTCGGTGCCCTGAAGAACGTCTCCGGCTGCAGGAACATCCTCGAATCCGGTGATCTCCACCGGATCTGACGGCCCACCAGACTTGATGCGATCGCCTGCATCATCGGCAATTGCACGGACTCGTCCCCAGGTGGAACCGCAGAAGAAATAATCCCCAACAGCGATATGTCCCTGCTGAATGAGGACGGTGGCAACGATGCCGCGCCCCTTCTCTTTTCGCGCTTCGAGGACGATGCCTCGGGCCGGGCCCTCGGCAACAGCCTTCAGCTCTTTCATTTCGGCGACCAACAGAATCATGTCGATGAGATCGTCGAGACCCTGATTTTTCTTCGCTGAGACGTCCACTGACGGGATCTCTCCGCCCCATGACTCGACCAGAACATCGAACTCTGCCAGCTGCTGTTTGACGCGATCCGGGTTTGCGTTCCCTTTGTCGATTTTGTTGATGGCCACGATTAGCGGAACGTTGGCAGCGCGGGCATGGGTTATCGCTTCCTTTGTCTGAGGCATCACGCCGTCGTCAGCCGCAACAACCAGAATCACGATGTCGGTCACCTGGGCGCCTCGAGCACGCATGTGGGTGAAGGCCTCGTGCCCCGGGGTGTCGACAAAGACTACCGTCCGCCCGTCGGATGCCTCGATCCGCGAGGCCCCGATGTGCTGGGTGATGCCACCGGCTTCTTGCTCGGCGACGCGGCTCGAGCGTATCGCGTCGAGCAGTGAGGTCTTTCCGTGATCGACGTGGCCCATGACGGTAACAACCGGTGGTCTCGGTTCCTCGGGTCCAGCTGCCTCGGCACTTTCCTCTCGCTCGTACTCGATGAGTTCTTCGGCCGAAGCCACCATCGCCTCGATCTCGAGGTCAGCACAGATTTCCTCCGCCAGTTCGTGCGGAAGCGACTGATTGGTTGTGACCATCACGCCTTTCTGGATCAGCAGGCCGAGGAGTTCCTTGGCGGTGACGTTGAGTTTTTCGGCAAGTTCACGCGCGGTCACCATTTCCGACAAGATGATGGGACCCTCGGGCTTCTCTCCATCCTTGAACTGAATGGTACGGGTCGGCCGCGGAGGTGCGGTGCGACGGTCATCGTCCTGCCTCCGGCGGCGAGCCTTCTTGCTCGGTCGGCCACCACCTGGTCGCGGTGCAGGCCGTGTTGCGGGCTTTGATTCCTCTTGTCCCTTGAGCTTCTGCTCCTCGAATTTGTTGAGCAGATCGCGAATTTCCTTGGCGTCCGCGGCCGCCTTGGCCTTGCGTCCGGTACCCCTGTCTGCCACCTTTTCGGTTTTAGCCTTTTTGGCGGCCTCCTTTTGGTCGGCCAGGCGCTCCCTGATTTCGTCCTCGGTAAGTTCCCTGAGGCTCTGCTCGAGGGGCGTCTTGGCACGAGTCGGGCGTACCCGCTTGGGCGCTTCCTCTTCTTCAGAGCGTTGGCGCTCGGCGGTGATCTCCTCTTCGGTGATCTCGACCTCAGGCTTGACTTCAACCTCTTCTTCGAGGATCTCTTCGGCCACTTCGACGACGGCCTCGACCTCTGCCACTTCGGCGACGGCCTCGACCTCTTCCACTTCCTCGATCGCTTCGACAGGTAGGATCTCGTCTTCTGCCGCAATTTCGGCTTCGACCGGTTTGTCCTCGGTAACGACTTCTTTGATCTCTTTGTCGGTTTCTACGACTTGCCGCTTGCGACGGCGGGCGAGCCGGTCCTTGGCAGAAACGGTGGCCGTCTCCTCCTCTGCCTTTTCGCGCCGCGAGATCACTTCCCGCGGACGCCGTTGCAAAGTTTCTCCGGTGATGATTGCCCGCACCGTTGCCAGATCGAGGGTGTCTTCCTCGCTAGCTACAGTGACGCCAATCGAGCGCAGCTTGAAAATCAGTACGCGCGATGTGATGCCCATGGTGTGGGCCAGGTCGATGACTCGAAGCTGCTCCATGCTTCCTCACTCCTCCCCGACCGCGGACTCCGCGGCCTCGGCGAGGTTCTCCTCGAGGGTTTCGGAGGCCGAGTCCAGGAGCTTCTGGGCGGTGACCGGCCCGATGCCGGGGATCGTCGACAGCTCCTTTGCGTCCATCGCGAGAACGTCCTGGACCGTGTGAATCCCGTGCCCCTGGAGACGCTCACGCAAGCGCTCGGTGAGAGATTCCATCTCCTCGAGAGGAACGATCTCGTCATACGACACGACTTCAGCTGCCACATCAAGGTCGGGAATCCCCTCTTCTTCGGAGATACCCTCCATTTCCCGCAACATCGACGCCAGCGCCGACGCGAGTTCGTCCTTCACCGCTTCCTGGCTCTTGATCTCAATTCGACATTCAAGAAGCCTGGAGGCCAAACGTACATTCTGGCCGCGTTTACCAATGGCCAGTGACAGCTGCTCGGTGCCGACGATGACATCGAGTACGATTTCTTTCTTCTCTTCGGTCAACGACTCGCCGTTCTCGTCGAGGATCGGTTGGCCCTCTTCGTCTCGGAGAACGACCGTGATCGGTTCCTCGCGCACCGCAACCCGGTTGATCTTGGCCGGAGAGAGAGCGTTCTGCGCGAAGGTGACGAGGTCACTATTGAACGGAATGATGTCGATCTTCTCGCCCTTGAGTTCACGAGTGATGGCCTGGACTCTCGAGCCCTTGAGACCGACGCAGGCACCGACCGGGTCGACGTCGCTGTCCTTCGAGAAGACGGCCACTTTGGCCCGTTCCCCTGGTTCGCGAACGCAAACTCTGATGATCA
Source organism: Candidatus Sulfomarinibacteraceae bacterium (assembly GCA_963776765.1). GTDB lineage: Bacteria > Acidobacteriota > Thermoanaerobaculia > Thermoanaerobaculales > Sulfomarinibacteraceae > Sulfomarinibacter. Next base: position 343,037 of record CAVZOK010000012.1, on the reverse strand, counting down.
CGGTGCCGTCGTAAATCTCCGGCACCTCCATTTCGAGGAGCTTTTCGAGCAGCATGGGCGAAGTGCGCGAGAGCACCACTTGCGGTCGGTTGGCGTCCATTGTGACGTCGACTACCACCGCTCGAACACGGTCGCCCTGGCTGTATCGCTCGTGGCGCACCTGGTGGCTGCGCGGGACGATGCCTTCGGTGTCGCCGAGTTCGACGATCAGCGCTCCGCGGTCCATGCGTTTGACGATGCCGTTGATCATGTCGCCGACGCGTCCGGAGTAGTTTTTGTAGATAACTGCTCGTTCGGCCTCGCGGACTCGCTGAAACAGCACCTGACGGGCCGACTGGGCAGCGATGCGACCCAGCACCGATGTGTCGAGGGCATCGAGCTTGACGATCCCGCCGACTTCTGCCGATGGGTCGATCGCCTGCGCCTCCTCGAGGGTCACCTCGATTTCGGGGTCCTCGACATCTTCCACCACGTCACGTGCGATCCACGACTCAACCTCGCCGGTTTCAACGTCGATGTCGGTGTGCACGTTTCGTTCCTTGTAGTGCTTACGCGCGGCCGAGGAAATCGCCTCTGCGACAGCGTCGACCAGGGTCTCGGCCTCGATGTCACGTTCCGCGGCCATCTGCCGGACGAGCATATTGATGTCGAGCTTCATGAACGGGCTTTCCCTTCCTTCAATATCGAGGTCCAATCAACTTCGAGGCGAGCCTCGAAGATTTCTTCGATCGGGAGCTCGATTTCCTGGCCGGAGTCGTCGAAAATCCGAATGGCGCTGTTTCGCGTTCCCATCAGCTCTCCGATGACGGTTCGATGATCACGGAACGAAGGTGCCATGCGGATGTTGACGCGATGGCCTACGAAGCGCTCGTAATCGTCTTTCTGATAAAGCTTTCGGTCGAGACCGGGAGAGGATACCTCGAGGGTGTAGTGGTGGCGGAACGGATCCTCGACATCCAACATCACCGACGCCTGTCGCGAAATCACAGCACATTGGTCGAGGTTGACGCCTTCAGCGCCCTCAACCACCAGGCGCAGAACAGTCTTCGACCCGGAGCCCACGACCTCGGTCGTGACGAGCTCGAGTCCCTCATCCGCTACGATGGCGGCAAGCTGTTCCTGCACTGGTTGTTCCAGCTTCATTTCTCTCCCCGCTGCAGAAAAAAAAGTGGGCCTCGGGCCCACTTTCCAATCGAAAGCAGCAGCGGGCTTTATAGCACAGTAGATGCCGCGGACGCAAGGGTTTCCGCCAATGAGGCGCGCGTTCCGCATCGACGACACCGGTGCCAATTACCGCCAATTGAGAGCGCACAGCCGCCCCGGCGACACAGGAGCCACCTTTAGCATTGTTCGGCTGACGGGCGTTCCGAGATTACGAAGCGAAGAAACCGAACAATGCAAAAGATGGCACCTTGCACGACGAAGCGAAAAGCGCCCACCGCTTGGTTGTCGAAGCGAGAAGCGCTTCCCGGGTTAAGATCTCTCTCATGTCATGGATCATCGACGAAATCGTCGCCCGGGGCGGCGAGGTGCCCTTCGACGCATATATGGAACTCGCCCTCTACCACCCGCGAAACGGATACTATTCGAGCAACAAGCCGCGCTATGGACGGGATGGCGACTTTTTGACTGCGCCGACGGCGTCCGAATGGTACGCGAGAGTGCTGACGCGGTTGTTGACGAGTATCGGTGCCGAAGCGGGTTCCGTGCGCCTGATCGATGTCGCCTCTGGAGATGGAGGGGTGATTGGCGGTGTCCTTGAGGCCCTCGGCCCAAATGCCGCTGAGGTGTTGGCGGAGGTAGTTTCTGTAGAAAGATCACCAGCAATGCGAGACCTGCAGTCTGCTGGATTACCGACGACGTCAGTAGAAGTGAAATGGGTCGAGGGTGTGTCAGAGGTTGATCCATCGTCGCTGCCGACGGTGGTTCATGCTTCCGAGTTGTTTGACGCGCTTCCCGTTGTTCGGGTGGTAGGCACCAAGAAAAGCCTTAGAGAGCTCTGTGTTGGTGTGCGCGAGGGAGTTCTGGAATGGCGACAACGCCCTCCGCGCGACGAGGTCGTGGCGTATTTTTCCCGCCACGGGATCGATCTCGAGGAGGGGCAGTTCGCGGAAGCAAACCTCGGTGCCGAGCCGCTCCACACCAAGTTTCTCGGGACGGCGGGTCAAAGCGGACTGAGCCTGGTTCTGGACTACGGTTACGAAGCGAGACGGCTCTTCAATCCGAGGGGGAGAAGGGGAGGCTCGTTGACGACGTTCCACCGCCACGAACTGGGCCGTGATCCCCTGATTTCGCCCGGAGAGGTCGATCTGACGGCTCATGTGAACTGGGACGATCTGAGGGGGGCAGCTGCCCGCGCCTCCTGGCGAGAAATTGGGTTGTGGCCGCTGGCCGAGTTTCTTGTACGGGCGGGCATCGCCGAAGAGCTCGAGGCACATGGGCTCGGAATGGATGCTGACCTCGACGCTGCCACGATCACTGCCCGGCAGGAGGTCAAACGCCTCCTCGATCCGGAGGGGATGGGGTCGGATTTGAAGATGCTCGTGCAGGCGAAGGGGGAGATGATTGATACAGTGACCAGAGCGCTGTCGCTGGATTGACGGCCTCTTTAGGAGCGCTCAGCCGATTCGGCGACACAGGAGCCACCTTTAGCATTGTTCGGCTGAGGTGCGTTTTCGGATTTCGAGGCGACGAACCCGAACAATGCAAAAGATGGCACCTTGCTCCCTCCAATGAGGAGCGCTTTGGGGTTTCGATGGCAGAAGCTGCCGCCGATTAGAGGTGCGAAGCTGCTTCGGCGACACAGGAGCCACCTTTAGCATTGTTCGCCCGGAGTGCGTCTCCAGATTGCAGAGCGACGAATCCGAACAATGCAAAAGATGGCACCATGCTCCCTCCAATGAGGAGCGCTTTGGGGCTTCGATGGCAGAATCTGCCGCCCATTAGGAGCGCGTAGCCGCTTCGACGACACACGGTGAGCTGCGTTTTCGGATTTCGAGGCGACGAACCCGAACATGCAAAAGATGGCACCTGCTCCCCCCATTAGGAGCGCTTTGGGGCTTCGGACACCCCCATGAGGAGCGCGAAGCCGCTTCGATGACACAGGTACCACCTTCACATTTGTTGCCTAGTCAACACCTGTCGTTCCAGCACCATCTAAAAGTGCAACAAATGTGAAGGTGGTACCTTGCCCGTCGCTGCAGGAAGCGCTCCTCACTGGGACGTGCCGAAGCGGGAAGAGCCTACTGGCTTCGCAACTCGTCCAGCAGGGCTTGGACTGCAGGGACCATTTGTGCGATGGGCGTTGCGCGCTTCTCTCCGTCGCTGCGCAGACTGACTTCTACCTCACCGGCCTCGAGGCCGCGTCCGCCGAGCACCACCCGGACCGGGAACCCGATGAGATCCATGTCGTTGAATTTCACGCCAGGTCGTTCGGGGCGATCATCGAAGAGTACGTCGATGCCGGCTTCCTCGAGCTGGAGATAAAGGCCTTCCGCGGCCTCCACGACCGCCGGTTTGTCGGCATTGAGGACAACAAGCACCACCTCGTACGGCGCCAGTGGCAGCGGCCAGATGATGCCCTTGTCGTCGTGGTTCTGCTCGACTGCTGCGGCCACGGTACGCCCCACTCCAAGCCCGTAGCAACCCATGATCATCGGTTGGTCATTGCCATCGGTGTCCTGAAAGCGGCAGTCCATTTTTTCGGAGTATTTGGTTCCGAGCTTGAAGATGTGGCCGACCTCGATGCCTCGCTTTTCGACCAGCTCTTTCCCGCATGATGGACACGGGTCTCCAGCCGTGGCGAGTCGAACCTCCACCACCAATGATGGCTCGAAGTCGCGAGCCGGCTCCACTCCGACCAGATGGGCGTCGGCGGCGTTGGCGCCGGTGGCAGCGACCTCCAGGGCCATCACGGAGGGATCCGAAACAAGCCGCACACCCTCGAGGCCCACCGGTCCGGAAAAACCTTGCGGACCGCCCGTAATCTCCTCGATCTTTGCCTCGGAGGCGAGTTGGAGATGGGTGCAACCGAGCTCGTTCTTGAGCTTGACTTCGTTGACCTCGAGATCGCCGCGGATCAGGACGGCAACAAAATCCTCGTCGGTTTCGAAGATCAGGGTCTTGATCAGGTGGGCCGGCGATACCCCGAGGAACTTGGCTACTTCTTCGACTGTACGCATTTCCGGGGTGTCGACAGACTTGGGCCGGTCACCACGATCGAGCGGCCAGTCCGGCGCCGACGGTACCGGCCCCGCCTCCGCTTTTTCCACGTTCGCACCATAGTGGCACGCTGGGCACGAGAGGATCGCGTCTTCCCCGGTGTCGGCGAGGACCATGAATTCGTGCGACTCGGAACCGCCGATATTACCGGTGTCAGCCTCGACCTGGGTATAACCGAGACCGCAACGTTCAAAAATACGGCAGTAGGCTTGCTCCATTGCGCGGTAGGCCTTGTCGAGATCTTTGGCGTCGGCGTGAAAGGTGTAAGCGTCCTTCATGACGAACTCGCGACCACGCATGAGACCGAATCTGGGCCTTATTTCGTCGCGAAATTTGGTTTGGATTTGGAAGAGGTTGACCGGCAACTGGCGATATGAAGTGACGGTTCGCCGTACCATGTCGGTAATCACTTCCTCGTGTGTTGGACCGAAGCAGAATTCTCGTTCGTGGCGGTCCTTCATTCGCAGCAACTCGGGCCCATACTCGAACCACCGCCCCGACTCCTGCCACAGCTCCGAAGGTTGGATCGCGGGCATGACCAACTCGGCTGATCCGGCCCTTTCCATTTCCTCGCGGATTATGGCCTGAAGCTTGGACAACGACCTCCAGCCGAGCGGTAGGTAATTGTAGATGCCTGCGGCGACCTTCGAGATCAGTGCGGCCCGGGTCATCAACCGGTGGGACACGACCTCGGCGTCCGAGGGATCCTGGCGTAGCGTATGAATGAATGTCTGGGTCCAACGCATGTTCAGCTCCGTTTCCCGACCCGGTTGTTCCGAGCCGGGCGATGATTTCGGGTGAGATCGCCGATTAATCCGCCGAGACGGCGAACGTGATCGAGCAACTCCTGGTCGATGCCGCCATCCGGGCCCCCATTGGCCTCACGAAGAGCCTCTTCGGCTCCAGATGCATCTCCAGTCCCGAGACGGGCGAGGGCAAGCTGGCGCAGCAGTGGCGGTTCTGCTCCCCCCGCACGTGACGCCTGTTCGAGGTATTGCATCGCTTCCCTGTAACGCCCTCTTTTGAGGGCGATCGAGCCGAGCGCCGCAAGCGGGTAGTGGCGCAGCTCGCGGGGGGCGATCTCCAATGCATCGCGGGCGAGGTCTCGGGCCGCGGCGAGGTTGTCGCCAAGCTCCGATTCTGTCACCGCGAGCTCGTACGTTGCCATGCCGCGAGCCAGTTCATCGATGTCTTCGTCCTGGCATAGCCGGGTCGCGATACGGCGTGCGGCGCGGAGTCTTCCGGCGTGACGTAGCGACTCCAAGAGTGCCACGACAGCGGCTGCCTGGTAGGGCGAACCCTGCGGCCTTTCCTGCAAAATCCTGTGAGCGAGGATGATCGCTTCACGAATCCGGCCGAGGGCCGAGGCGAGGAGGGCCGCTGAGGCTTGAAGCTCGGGTTGGCCTGGCGCCGATTCGAGCGCTTTCGAATATAGATCAAACGCGTTTTCCGGGTTTCCCTCCTCGAGGGCTGCCTCCGCCCGCCGGACCAGGTCCGCACTGTCGTCCGGGAGGTCATCGGGCGGAGTGCCGCTCAGAAGGCGCACGGTTTCCTGGTATTGCAGGCGTTGTGGGTCGAGACGAAGGACACGTTGAAAGGCATCCAGGGCCTTTTTGGTCCAACCGCGCCTGAGATACGCGATACCGAGGTGATAGAGAGCATCCTGGAACTCAGGCGCCAGCTCGGTGGCCCGCCGGAGAGCTTTGACGGCGCGCCCGCTCTGACCGAGCTCAAGCCTGCTGAGACCCAACAGGTACAGGCTCTGGGGAGCCTCTTCGAGGCTCAGGCTGCGCTCCAGATGGGCAACCGCGTCGCGGTGCTCACCACACACGACCTTGAGGGCACCGAGGGTGAAATGTGGGAGGAATTCGTCTGGAGCCATCTCACGAGCGCGGGTCAGGGCGTCTTCGGCCTCCTCCCATTGGCCGAGATCCGATGCCACAGCACCGAGATGCACGAGCGCTTCAAACTGGGGGCCGCGAAGTTCAACGACCTTTCTGAAAGCGATTCGGGCGGTTTCGAGCTCGTTCGAATGGAATGACGCCTCACCGATAAACGACCACAGCTCGTCGCTGTCTGGTGCCATTGCCGCAAGATCGGTGAGCATCTCATGGACGATGTCGGTGTCCGAGCCGACGAGAGCGAACTCGAGGGCGCGGAGCTTGTCACGAAATTCGTCGGTGGCCTGGCCGGAGTGGGACGCCTGAGAAAGAATACGTTCGACGTGGGCCTTGAAACGCCGCGACAGATCGCGAGACATTAGCTCTCGATCGGCAACACTCTCCCAGTCGTCAACAACTTCGGCGCGAGTCACGATGCCCTGGGCCTCGAGAAGGCCCCCGAGGGACTGAATTCCGGCATGGGCGACGGTCAGGTTGTGCTCGAGCTGGACCATGTGCTGGCCGGTAGAGGCGAGGGCCTGAGACAATCTGCGGACGCCATCCTCCAGAGCGCTGATCCGTTCGAGCAGATGTTCCTCGAGGTCTTCCTGGGCCTGGATAAAGAATTCCTCACTGGTTTCGGCCGACTCGGCTACACCTGATACCACCAGCAGTTTGTTTCCGCATCGGTGGCATGCCTCCTGCTCGGAGGGGTTGACGGCACCGCAGGACTGGCAGAACAAAGCTTCAGCCCTCGTCGCGCACGAAGTCAAACCATTTCGTCATTCTCGTATCCAAAGTGTCACCATCGCTGAATGCGGCAAGTCGTCCGATGAGTGGAGGCGTAGTTGTCTGTCGCAACCGGCGCCGCTGGAGCGAGGGAGTGGGATTCGGGTTATAGGAGGCTTTCCAGCTTTGATGTGAGGCTCGTCTTGTCGGTGACCCCCACAATGCGATCGGCGATCTCGCCGTTGTTGACGAGGAGCAGCGTCGGAATGGCCTGAATCCCGTACTTGACGGCGGTGTCTCGATTGGCGTCCACATCAAGCTTGCCGACCACGACGCGGTCGCCGTACTCTTCGGCCAGCTCTTCGACAATCGGCCCTATGACGCGACACGGTCCGCACCACACCGCCCAAAAGTCAACCAAGGCAGGTTTACCCGCATTAAGGATCGTATCTTCAAAATTCGCGTCGGTGATTTCCACTGCTTGACCTGCCATCGAGTCGTGCCTCCATGCTCGCTATCTGTCCGGCCCTTGCGGACGATCAGATCATACACCATCGCTCTGGCTGCTCGGATTGTGGGTCTGAGAGATTTTCGAGAGGCTCAGCTGGACGAATGGTCGATGTCTTCAAGAACCGCTTTTGCCGCCTTTTCGCCATACGCCACGGCGTAGTTCTGACCGCGATCTTCCGGGAATATCTGCGCCATCGAGCAGAGGTAGAGTCCGGGCACGCTCTGTCGGAACGGTGGAATTACGTCCCGATATCCGACGGGGACCACCGGTTGCGCGTACTCGGCCCTGAAGAGGTGGCTCTTGACGATCCACGAGGCGTCGAAGTCCTTGTTGACTCGAGTCAGAGCAGGGAGATAGGCGGCAATGACTTCTTTCTTCGGAGCGTGAAAAAGCGGGTGATCCGGGAAAAGGTAATTCGAGATATAAAGGATATGGCGTCCGCCGTAGCGTTCCCTCGGAATATAGTTGGTGTGCTCGATGAGGCCGCCAAAGGGCATGTCGGGATCGGCGATATTGAGCCAGTAATAGGGGGTTAACGAGTGCTCGAGCTCGAGGATGGCGCAGATGGCCCCGGTCGCCCTGAGATCCGCGAGACGAAGCCGTTCATCATCTGCGAGAAGATGACCAGCGATCTCGATGAAATCCGGCACTGGAGTTGCCACCATCGCCCGGTCGGCGGTCCATGAAGAGTTGCGGGTGATGATCGTAAAGTTGTTCTCGCCGCTCTCGATGCGCTGCACCGGGTCGCTCAGGAAGAGCTCGGTCCCGCTCGTTTCGAGCCGATTTTCAAGTGCCTCGACGAATTTTGCGAACGAACCTCTCATATAGCCGAGCCGCTCGCCCATCCCGGACGCAGAACGCGATTTTCCGCGCAAACAGAGCTTGCCCCAGAGCCAAACCATCGCGACGCGATCGGCATCCTCGGCAAATTTCTGGTGAAAGAGTGGTCCCCACACCTTCTGCCAAACCCTTTCGCCCTGGTGGCGGCGGATCCACTCAGAGGCGGTGACGTTTTCGAATCGGGTGGGGTCGTTGCTGCGCTGGAGGAGCAGGGTCGAGATTGCAAAGCGAGCTTTGTCGAGCAGCGAGAGGGGCTGGAAACGGAGCAGGGACTGGGGGGTCCCGAAGTCCCACGTCCTGCCCTCCGTCCAGATGCCCATTCGCGACGGGAGCCAGTCGATGAGGTCGGCGACTCCGAGTTCCTCGGCGAGGGCGACGTAGGAGGTGTCGCTGGTAAAGAGGTGGTGATAAAACGCTTCGAGGGGCTCGCCCTCGACGTCGATGACACGGGCGAGACCACCAGGACGCGGATAGCGCTCGAATACTTTGACCCGGTGACCCGCTTCGGTTAGGCGGAGGGCCGCCGTGAGTCCCGCGAGACCGGCTCCGACAACAGCGATAGTCTCCATAGATTCAACGCTATCCGAAGAGGGCACAATTCTCAATTTTGAATTTTGAATGTTGAATTCTCAATTGTGCTCAGCCGCCGAAAACCAGGGGGTGGGAGGGCGGAAATTCATAATTCAAAATTACAAATTCAGAATTAAAAGATCACGTGCTTGATGTAGAACGTCTGGGCCGGTGTCTCACCTTCTGCCAGCTCCTTGGCAAGCTCCGGGGTGAGGCGGAAGGTGCCGGCAGGCTTGCCCGAAGTCTGGACCATTTTGAGTTCGACCGCTGCCGGAGAGATGCCCGGGTGGATTCGGTTGATCAGAACGTACGCCTCGGCTACGGTCTCGAGCGCGTTGAAGACCTCTCTCTCCGAGTCGGTCGTGGTCTGGACGAAAAAATGGTCCGGCTTGGTGCCACGGCTGGTCGTATAAATCAAGAGTTCCTTCTCATCAAAGATCTTGGAAAACGCCTGATCGATCCTTTCGTCGTGGTATTTCTCCGTCTGTAATTTGATGCCTGGCGTCGGCGCGGGGGTCGGTTCGACTGTGTCGCCGAGAGCTGCCCCTCCCTCGCCTCCGGCGTTGATTGAGGCGTGCTGCCCGAGAGACGTGCGCGGAGTCGGTGTAGGAATTGATTTTCCTCGGATCGACAGCTCCTCAATCTCGAGCGCGCTGCCGAAGCCCAGTTGGTTGTATCGCTCGGTTTCCACCAGATCAACAAGCTGAAGTGGGTAGCTGGCCAGCGTCCCGGTCGCGAGTACGAGAACCGCGTTCGGTCCTTCAATGCGCATCGGCTCCTTGCATCGGACCTTGTGTCCACTCTTGAGAATCACTACATAACCCTGGGCCGCGACCACCACCGCCACCACGAGGAAAATCGCCGCCACGAAACCTAGAACGCGTAACCGAGCCATGTTTGGAACCTCCACATATGATTATAGCTGCTAGCTATCAGTGATCAGCGATCAGCTCTCAACGTTCAGGGAGTGGGCGGGGGAGCTGAAAGCTGAGAGCTGATCGCTGAAAGCTCCTCACGATGCCCTGGAAATCAGCCCAAAGAGCTCATTTCGTCCTTTGGCTCCAGTTTTTCGGTACAGGTGTTTGAGGTGATCTCGAATTGTGTGCGGGCTGATTCCGAGTTCGTCGGCCATCGCCTCCGTGGTAAGGCCCCGGCCCACCAGGCGCAAGACCTCCTGTTCGCGTGGACTGAGACCGTGACTCGATGAGAACTCCTGAATTCGCGTATCGGACTCGGATTCGGCGGGCTGCAGGGCGACCAGCACCGCGTTGGGGCCGTCGGAGGCCGGTGAAGGAATGGCCGTTACCTCACACGCCATCATCCGTCCTTTTTCGAGCTCGATCGTACCGCTCCATAGTGAATCGGCGCTTTTGTCCAAAGCGACCTGCTCAACGATGGAGGCGAGCAGAGTAAAGAGGGGCTGCCGCGGATGATTATTGTCGCTTCCGAGGATCTCGTGCTCAGTTTGTTGGGATAGAAGCTGATCCGCGGAAGGGTTGGCAAAGAGGATGCTGCCTTCGTTGTCGAAAAGAAGGACCGAGTTCGAGGTCGTTTCCAGAGCTCTGCGCAATAGATTGGTTTGGATGCGCAAACTCCGCAGTTCGAGGACTCGTTTGAGAGAGTCCGATAACAGCATGACGAGAGCTGTCGGTGGTTGTGCCGTTATCCCGAGACGGAGCGAGGCGTCGAACTCGATTCCGGCCTCGAGGGGCAGGCTGATAGCTTTTCCCTTACCTGATCCGGAACGATAGGCCTGAGAGGGCGAGGCACCGCTCGGCCGCAGCTCGAGTTCCACCCAAGAAGCCTGAGTCAACGTCTCCACGAGACTCATGAAACTCAGGATCCCCGGATCCTCTGTGGCCGGACATCGTGGCTCGAGGACAATTGGATGATTGGCGCCCATATCCACCTTTATTATATCGCTGCCAGAGCGGGAGCCAAAGTCCTATGCCTCAACCGCTTGGCTTCTGGCGGGCCCTTGACCTCAGACCGGCGCTGGCTTACACTCCCGCTCCCATGTTGGAAGGGCTGCAGGAACGTCTGGCTCGTGTCACCAAGACCCTCAGAGGTGAGGGTCATCTGACCGAGTACCACATCGACACCGCCTTGCGGGAGATCAGGCTCGCTCTGCTCGAAGCGGATGTCAGCGTCGAGGTCGTTTCCGGTTTCATCGAGCGGGTGCGGGTCAGGGCGGTCGGCAAAGAGGTTCTGAGTTCCGTTACACCGGCACATATGGTGACCAAAATCGTCCACGAAGAGCTGGTCAACCTGCTTGGAGGGGAAACGACCGAGCTCGAATTCAAGGGTAGGCCTGCGGTCATCATGTTGGTCGGGCTTCAGGGATCGGGGAAAACCACTACCGCGGCCAAAATGGCTCGTTGGATCAAGGATCGCAAAGGTCTCTTCCCGCTCTTGGTGCCTGCTGACACGTCGCGCCCGGCGGCAAGAGAACAGTTGCTGGTCCTCGGTGAAAAGGCCAAGATTCCGACGGTTGATACCCGAGAAATGGATGATCCCGAGGAGATCGCTCGCCAGGCCCTTCGCGAGGCCTCGATCAAGGGCTATCAAGTGCTGATCTTCGATACCGCGGGGCGCCTGCACATCGATGAGGACTTGATGGATCAGCTGCTGCGGCTCAAGGAGATCCTCAATCCGCAGCAGGTCCTCTTCGTCGCCGATGCAATGACCGGTCAGGACGCCGTTCGTTCAGCACGGGCCTTCCACGAGCGGCTCGAGATCACCGGGGTCATTCTCACCAAGCTTGACGGCGATGCCCGTGGTGGAGCCGCTCTGTCGGTGCGTGAAGTCGTCGGAAAGCCGATCGTTTACGCCGGTATCGGCGAACAGATCGAGAACCTCGAGCAATTTCACCCGGACCGAATGGCGGGACGTATTCTCGGTATGGGCGATGTGCTGACCCTGGTCGAGAAGGCGCAGGATGCTGTCGACGAAAAGAAGGCTCGCAGGCTCGAGGCAAAGCTTAGAAAGAACAAATTCGATCTCGAGGATCTGCGCGATCAGCTCAAGAGCCTCAAGAAGATGGGACCGCTGCAGTCGGTGATGGAGATGGTGCCGGGAATGAACAGTATGATGCCCGAGGGAGGGATGGGTGAGGGTCAAGAGCGACAGCTCCGGCGGATGGAGGCGTGTATCGATTCGATGACGCCCAAGGAGCGCCGTCACCCGCAGCTTCTCAACGGGTCGCGCAAGAAAAGAGTCGCAAAAGGCTCCGGTACCAGCGTCGAAGAAATCAATCGCCTCTTGCGTCAATACGGACAGATGCGTAAGCTCATGAAGCGTCTGGGTAAGGCCGACCCCCGCGCGCTGAAGCGTCAGTTGGGGATCGGCTGAATATTCGCCCAGGGAGGAAAGAAAATGTTGATGATTAGATTGCGACGTGGGGGTGCGAAGCACAACCCCGTCTACCGCGTCGTTGTGTCGGATTCGCGCAAGGACACCCAGGCCAACTACCTGGAACAGGTTGGTTTTTATGATCCCAACCCGGAACCGCCGGAGATAAGGCTCGATCTTGAAAAGGTCGAAAAGTGGCAGAGTCAGGGTGCTGGCGTGTCTGAAACTGTGCGATCCTTGATTCGTAAGGCTCAGCAGCAGCAGCAGTGAAGCGCGCCCGGGGCTTATGGGTTCCGGGTCATCTGACCCATCTTCGAAGGGAGCTCGAATGAGTGCGATGAAAGACCTGCTGGTAGAGATCGCGAAGGCGCTGGTCGACAATCCGGAAGACGTCCAGGTGCAAGAGGTCGAGGGCGAGCAGACTACGGTGCTCGAGCTGCGGGTGAAGACTGAGGACCTTGGCAAGGTCATTGGCCGCCAGGGTCGCACAGCGCGTGCGATCAGAACGCTGCTCGCGGCTGCGGGTATGAAGGTCCAGAAGCGCTTCGTGCTCGAGATCCTCGAGTAGTGTCCACCGGAGAACCCGGCGGCGACAGTCGCGACTGGCTGATCATAGGTCGCGCGGGAAAACCGCACGGCGTCCACGGCGACCTTCTCGTGGAGATCATTACGGATTTTCCTGAACGTCTCTCGGACGGCGTCCGTTTCGGCGTCGGCGACGATTCGCAACCGGATGAATTTTTCGAGGTTCACCGGGTGCGCTACCACAAGGGTAGGTGGCTGCTCTCGATTCGCGGGATCCGCGAGCGAGAGGTTGTCGATGGTTGGCGTGGGAGGTTCCTCTACCTTCCGGAGCAGGCGCTTGACGAACTCCCCGAGGGCTATTACTACGAGCATCACCTGACCGGTCTCGAGTGCCGCTCGCCCGACGGCGGGGTGCTTGGTCGCGTCACAGGCCTCGATCCAGGTGAGGGCCAGTCACGGTTGGTGGTTCGTGACGGCGAGCGCGAATTCCTGGTGCCCTACGTGCCGGAGATCGTCAAGGAGGTCGACCTCGATGGAGGGTTCGTCATCATTGATGCCCCTCGGGGACTTTTCGACGACGACGCCATCGACGCGCGGTAGCCCGTCCGTAGGACAGATTCACCACCAAGTCACCAAGACACCAAGACATCACAAAAAAAGCCGAGACGCAGAGCCGCCATCCCGGACAAGATTGCCCACAGATCACCCAGATAGACCCAGATCCGCTCATCGAAAAGAAACGCAGAGGCGCAAAGACGCAGAGGCGCAGAGAGGCGGAAGCTGAGCGCGAAAGGCGGTCGCGCTTATTGACTGCAGAACGACAGGCGATAGAATCGCCTGTCGCCGGTGAGAAGCCGGCCACCTCCGAAAGCGAGCTTTCGTCGATGTCCGACTTCCCACCGGCCGACGTGCCAAGGGCACGTCGGCTCTGCCTCTCGTCTGGGTTGTTTGAGTGGGGGACGTGTCCCTTTCAACACTTCTTGCGAAATAAGAGGTGGCGAGACCTGTGCTCTTCGAGAGCGCAGGTCACTGGGCCGGGAAATCGTTACGAGAGCCCGCTTTCGAAACGGTTTCCCGGCTCAGTGACTCCGAGGCCGTTGCATGACGGCCTCGGAGTCTCGCCACACGATGGAAGCCGGTCTCGTTCCCTCTGCGTCTTTGCGCCTCTGCGTTATCTGCGATTTGTACTCGGATTAGCGGGTGGCTTTGTGATGCCTTGGTGTCTTGGTGTCTTTGTGGTTAAATACGCCGTTCCGGGTGGTTATGACTGTCCGGGTTGGCAATCCTATGCATTTTGATGTCTTGACTATATTCCCGCAGCTTTTTGAGCCGTTTCGCGCTACCGGTGTGCTCGGCAAGGCCGTTGAGCGCGGCGTCGTCGGTATCGAGGCCCACGATCTCCGCGATTGGGCCGACAACAAGTGGCGGCAGATCGATGACGAGCCCTATGGCGGTGGCGCCGGGATGGTGTTGCAGGCGCCCCCGGTACTCGCAGCCATCCGCGACATGACCTCACGCCAGAGAAATTCGAGAGCGATTATTCTTGGGCCTCGAGGGCGGCTGCTCGATCAGCCTTTGGCTGAAGAGCTGGTGCAAGAGTCAAACCTGTTGTTGGTGTGTGGTCGGTATGAGGGTTTCGACGAACGGGTTCTCGAGATCAGCGGGGCCGAAGAGGTATCCGTTGGAGATTATATTCTCGGCGGCGGTGAGGTCGCTGCGATGGTTCTCATCGAGGCGGTTTCGCGGTTGGTGCCGGGAGTCGTGGGAGATCCAGAGTCGGTGAGTGCAGACAGCTTCGGAGAAGGGCTGCTCGATTACCCCTGTTACACCCGCCCCCCCGGGGTCGAGGGGGATCAGGTACCCGAGGTGTTACTCTCCGGAAATCACGAGGCCATTCGGCGTTGGCGATTGGAACGATCTGTTGAGATCACGGTAACCAGACGGCCTGACCTCGTAAAGAGGAACTGGAAGCAATACTCGAACGAAGTCCGGGAGCTTGTCAGGCACTTCGCGCCGGATCTGGTCTCAAAGTTGGGTGTCGACTGAACGCGGCCCCGAAGACAAGGGAGACGATGAAAAAGACGATCGTGTTTTTGATGTTTTTGACGATCTGTGCTGCCGGCCCGGCCGCCAGTCAGGGCTTTGACACGGATCCCGTGTTCAAGGTGCAGCTTGTTCCCGACCGGACACCGCTGGTTGCGGGCGACGAGTTACGTTTGGCGGTCACTCTGTCCATCAACCGTGGTTGGCACGTCAACTCCGATGATCCGGGTGACGAATTTTCGCTGCCAACGACCGTTGAATTCATCCTGCCCGAAGGTTGGCCGGTGCCGGTGGTCAGCTTTCCAGGTGGCGAGGCTCTCGAGTTCGAGTTCTCCGATTCGCCAATAGAGGTTTGGGAGCACCGCGTTGTCATCCTTGCGGGCCTCGTCGTTCCGGAAACAGCGGAAGGCGATCTTCGTCTGCGGGTAGCGGTCACCGCCCAGGCGTGCAATAGCACACAATGCCTTGCTCCGGAGGAGGTTCGGACCGGCGTCGACGTGACGGTGGCGCCACCCGGAAGCGCGTCAGAATCTGCGAACGATGAGCTCTTCCAGGAAATCGTCGTGCGACCCTCCGGGTCGGCCGATTCTCTGGGGCCCTCGGATCTCGGTTCGAAGTCGTTGCCGCTTCTTTTGATCGGGGTGTTCCTGGCTGGGCTTGCTCTGAACTTGACTCCGTGCGTCTTCCCGCTGATCCCTATCACCGTTGGTTTTTTCACCCAACAGACCAAGGATCGCGAAGGTAGCGCATTCCCCCTTGCTCTCGCATATGTGATGGGAATCGCCTTCACTTACTCGGTGCTCGGTGTTCTTGCCGCCCTCAGTGGTGCGATCTTCGGGAGTGCATTGCAGAGCCCGTGGGTTGTCGGCCTCATCGTGGTTGTCCTGTTATCGCTCGCGACCTCGATGTTCGGGCTGTGGGAGTTGCGCGTGCCTGGCTGGGCGCAGCGTGCCGCTGGTGGTAGGAGTGGGGTTTTCGGCGCTCTCATTATGGGATTGGTGATGGGGTTTGTCGCGGCACCATGCATCGGTCCGTTCGTGGTCGGTCTCCTGACCTATGTCGGCCAGCGAGGAGATCCTTTCCTGGGGTTCATTCTGTTCTTCACTCTCGCACTGGGACTCGGTCTGCCGTACCTGATCCTGGGTACCTTCACCGGCACGGTCAACAAGTTGCCGGCATCCGGCATGTGGATGATCGGGGTTCGGCGGGTATTTGGTGTCATTCTGGTCGCCATGGCCGCCTACTTCGCGGCCCCGCTGATGCCTGGCGACTCGGGACGTTGGTTGATGTCGGCGGTCCTGGTTCTCGGTGCGCTCTACCTTCTGATCATCGATCGAACGGGTCACGACCAACCGACGATCGATCGCGTCATGAGGTTGCTGGCTGCAGCCATGCTGGTAGCCGGAGTGGTCATGGCTCCGGCGGTTCACATCGACGGGGCCAAGGCGGGGGGCGAGGCAGCCGGACACCTGGCCTGGCAGCCATATGATGCTGCCGGAGTCGAAGCTGCAGTTGCCGACGGCGGGAGAGTCATTCTCGATTTCTACGCGGACTGGTGCGCTCCGTGTCGCGAGCTCGACGAGAAGACCTTTCCGGCGCCCGATGTGGCCGCTCTGCTCGACGATTTCTCGCGCTTCAAGGTCGATCTGACCCGGAGCAGTGAGGAGACCCAGGCGCTGGCCACCGAGTACCGGGTGATGGGTGTCCCGACCGTGATTGTGTTTTCGGGCGGCGAGGAAATCTTCCGAATCACCGGCTTCGAACCACCGGCGCAGTTCCTCAAACGTCTCCAAGCTGTTCCCTAGCCCGGTCTTCTCACCGAGTCTCTACTGCGGTCGGCGAATCGTGGCGTCCCGCCGTGCTTGTCGCAAATCGTGCACCTCGACGTAGCGCAGCTACGACTGCGTCGCCCGATTCACGACAAACCCAACGGGTCCTTGCACTTCGCCGCCCTCGTCACGACACCCGGTGAGAAGACCGGGCTAGGGTCAAGTCCTGGCAAAAAGCTGTTTGTCAGCAGCGTCAGATTCAGCGTCGGCCGCAGCGACGGCGGCAGCAGCAGGGACAGCAACAGCGTCGGCGACAGTTTGGCGTTGCGGCGGCATGGTCACCTCCGGGTCGTTCAAGAGGGGAAGGTAGCCGGTGGCCATTCGATGTCAAGGGCAGGCCGGTCAAGCCGGTGCGTAGCACCCTTGACATCGAATGCCTCACCGGCTTGGGGGAAGGGCATGAACGACCCGGAGGTGACCATGCTCGACACGCTTCCTCACAACGGCCTCATCGCCCATTCGAAAGCTCTCGAAGCCGCGGGTTTGGCCCTGGCGCTCGCGCGACGAGTGCCGGCCCCGTTTCGATCACTTGCCGACCAGGTGATTCGGGCTTCAAGCTCTGTCGCTGCCAATCTCAGCGAGGGCCACGGCAGGGTTGGTAGAGATAGGCTCAATCACTGGCGAATTGCATACGGGTCGGCAAAAGAGGTGGATACATTCCTTCGCCTCCTGGCACACGCTGGTGTAGTCGACAGAGCTCAGACCGATGTTGCTCTCGAACTCTTCGACCAGGTGCGAGCCATGACCTGGCGCCTGCTCCATCCGATCTCGTGACGCGCCCGCTGCATCCTGCATCTTGCATCTTGCATCCTGCGCCCGGGGTGGCCGGGTGCGTCAGCTCTCGATGACGTCGCCGCCAGTGACGACCCGCTCCTTGCCGTTTTCCCGAATTTTCAGAAACCCCTCTTCGGTGAGCTCCAACAGGGTGCCCGAGACCACTTCGCCTGACGCGAGACGTACGCTGACCGCATCACCTGGTCGCTGAATCAGGAGGTTGCGCCACCGATCGATCGCAGGCGCCGGTTCTTCCATCAGGCGATCGAGTTGATCGATGAAGGTGCAAACCAGCTCGTGCCTCCAGGTCTTCACATCACCTGAGCCGAGGAGGTCGGCGATCGACGTCGCAGGCAGGCCTGCAGCTTCGTCGATCACCGGAGCGGTCTCGAGATTCACTCCAAGGCCAACCGTCACCCAGGTCGTGTCACCGTGTCGAGCGAAAACCAGGATTCCGGCGAGCTTGTGCTCCTCCACCAGGATATCGTTGGGCCATCTGATGCGAACATCCGAAACTCCGATCCGGGTGATCGCGTCCCAGGCGGCTGTGGCTGCCAACATCGGGAGCTGAGTGATGGTCTCGGCCTTGATCCCGGATCTCAGCCAACTCATGTAGAGGCCGCCGGCTGGAGACTCCCAGCTGCGGTCACCCCGGCCCTCGCCCCTCTCCTGGCGGTCGGCAAGAATCAGGGTGGCTCCGAGCTTCTGGCTCTCTTCATCCATCTCCGCGATGATCCGCCTCGCGAGCGCGTGGGTCGAATCCGTGACCTCGAAGAGGACCAGGTTCTCGACGTGCTTGGCCAACTCCTCCATGAGATGATCGAGACGTTCCCTCAATTTCATACCTTCCAGACACCTTCAGTCACGAAATGAATGGACCTCGGGTTGATATCTCATCACTATACAGGGACGTGGCCAGATCACCCGGAAATTCCAACAGCTATTGTCGCGAGGCAGGAGATGTGTCGCGGGTGTTGCGGATCGAGCCTACGAAGGGTCGCTTTCGGCGTTGGCCTCGAGCTCCCGCACCCGTTCGCGCACGACGACCTCAGCCATGTCCGGGATCACGTCCCATGCAATGTGTTCGATGCGGTCGGAGGCCAGCTCCAAAAGACGCCTCGCGATGCGATCGACATCGTCATCGCTGAGGGCAAATTCAGCGGTCTCCTCAGGCGTCGTTTGCCCGGGGGGCTGGTCACCGAAATCCTGCGTGTCCGCGTCGTCTTTCGCATCATCGGAGGGTTCCTCGACTTCATCATCAATGGCGGGCACCACTTCGGGCTCGTGATCGGCCATCACCGCGGCGACATCTATGGGCGTGGTTAACGAATTGTCGATTTCGACCGCTTCGGGTGGTGCGAACTCGACCTCCTCGTCATCGGACGGAAACGGCTCTTCATCCGGGCCGGTTTCGGTGATCGGGTCCTCAGCCAGCTCGAGTTCCGAACCGTCACTGAAGGATTCGACGTCATCAGTTTCCATGCCGTCGGAGATATCTTCAGCGGCAAGGGTTTCGGCGGGATCGGAGGTGGACTCGTCAACCTCATCCATTTGGAAAGGCCCGTCATCTTCGGGGAGATCCGTCGTGTCCAGTTCCAGCTCTCCGATGTCATCGCTGAGTTCGAAATCATCTTGCGGGGGTTCCACGGGCTGCACGGCGTCTGGATCGACAATTTCGAATTCACCACCCGGATCAGAAGCCTCCGCGTCCTCGGAAACCGATTCTCCAGGTCCGAATTCTTGACTGACCTCGGTGTCTTCGAGCTCGATTTCTGAATCTGGCGTTGAGATTTCCTCTGGACCAATTGATTGGGTCTCTACGGCCGAGGGGGGCGGTGCGGCGGGCGTGACTGCGAGGTGCTCCACGGCATCGACCAGCTTTTTGGCCTCGAAAGGTTTTGTAATGATTTCGGAACAGCCGACGGCGATTGCCCGGTCACGATCAAAGGGTTCGAAGGTACCTGTAAGCAAGATGACCGGTAGATGGAGAAACTCAGAGTTCGATTTGATTTCCTGACAAACGTCATAGCCGTCACGTCCCGGCATGATGACGTCGCAGATCACGAGATCCGGTCGGACTTCCGGGAGCCGCTGGAGGAGATCGTCGCCGCTCGACACCGCCACGACTTCGTACTCGGTGTCTGCAAACGTGAGTTCAACGACCTTTTGGATAGTGAGGCTGTCGTCGGCCAGAAGGATTGTGCGGCTCATGGCTCTCCCAACTCCGTCGCGCGCCCGCGTCACCCGAGGGCGGTTCGACCGTCAAATGGCGCCAAAAATTGTCCAATTAGGATAGTGGCAAGTCCTCCACTGTCATAACTTATGTACCACGAAGGCGTGGAATCTGTCAATGAAGCCGGGCCCTCGGAGACTCCGCCACAGGCGGTATCTCATCGGATCCAGAGAGGCCAATTGCAGGGCCTTTTTGGTGGCGGCTGCAAGGGTGTCTTCAGCCGTCCTGAGGATTGCTCCGTGGAATGAGAGAGTGACCGAATCGAGTTCGCGGGTCTCGAGCAACGCTGCGCGCGCTGTCGCACTTCCGAGTGCTGAGGGCAGGCGGGTGGTACCGGACCATCCCGTGACCAGTCCGCGTCGGACGCCGGGATGACTGAAGCGTGCGGCGGGACCTGTGATGAGGGCATCGCACGCGAGGACGAGATCAAATCCGCCACCGGAGCATGAACCGTTGATGGCGGCCACGGTCGGTGCCGGGTGTTTCTCGAGAGCCCGGGCGGCCTGCCGTCCGCGCTGCGCATAGGGACCGCTCGATGAGGCGTCGAGATTGGCGATTTCGGCCAGGTGGGCGCCGGCCAGAAAGACGCTCGGGTGTGCTGAGCAAAGGACCAATGGATCTGGCGCACTATCCGTTGCCAGTGATTCCAGAGTCGAGGAGAACCCATCGAGGACCTGCAGAGAGAGAATTGGGGATGCGAACTTGAGCACCGTGACGCCGGGAAGGCGTTGGATCCCGACCTCGCTGGTTCCGTCAGCGGATCGATCCATCGGGTGCTCCACCAGAAGGGACCATTTGCCGATAGAAGCTCAACGCACGGAGAGACCGTTCCGCCTCTGCTCGTACCTGTCCATCGAGCCACCTCGAGACGGTCGGGGCCGCGGTTATTGGGACCTCCATCAGCGGTTTGGTCCGGAACTCTGTGAGAAGGCCTGCGCTGTCCCCGTCAAGAACCTCCGCAATCGTCGTCCTCGGGGGCAAGACCCCTCCGAGAGCGAGGATCCAGAACTCTGCATAGGCAACGACTGTGTTGGTAGGCGCATCTTCAAGAAGCGCTTCGAGGCAGGAAACCCCGAGCCTGAATGCGCGTTCCGATGGTTCGGCCGGCGGGCAGTAGGTGATCAGGAGCTCCGCGATGACGGCCGCCGCCGCCGTTCTGCCGAGCTCACGCGTCAGCGGGAATGAACTCGTTATCAGATCGAGGTGGCGGTAGGTTGCGAGTTCGGCCTCGGGTTTCTGGAACAGGCCTACGTGTACCAGCGACATGATTTGCGCCGCCGCCGCGGTTGGCGCCTTGCCTCCACGGGCGCGCCTCAATACGCCGCGTTGCACGCCGGACCGGTGGGTGAGCACCGTCAGTACCAAATGGCGGTCGCCGAACGGATGGTGGTCGAGGACCAGGGCTTCGTCTTCAATCGTTGGCACGGGTTCATGGTATCCGAGTCCCGAGTTATGAGTTATGAGTTAGGAGTGTTGAGTTTTGAGTTGTTTCCTCCCGCACGGCACAACTTGAGGAGGGTGAGAACTCAAAACTGATATCACGGTGCGGGTGGCGAACTCCTAATTCCTAATTCCCAATTCCTAATTCTCCCGTGTTAACCTCCCCCGGTGCCGCATTGGCTGAAGATTGGTCTGATCCTACTCGCCGCGCTCGGCGTCCTCGCCGTGTTGCCGGGTGGAGAGTCGGCCACGAACTCGTGGTGGAGCTTACTGCCGCCGCTGGTCGCGATCGCGCTCGCCCTGGCTTTTCATGACGTCCTGATTGCGCTGGTTGTAGGGGTATGGATCGGCACCACGATGGTCGCGGGCGGCAACCCGGCGGTTGGGTTTCTGCGCTTCATCGACACCAATATCCGTGACGCGCTCGTCGATCCGGACCACATGAGCATCATCATCTTCTCGATGCTGCTGGGCGGCATGGTCGGCGTTATGAGCAAAAGTGGCGGCACTGTCGGCGTGGTTCGTGCGCTTGAACCACTGGCGACTACGCCACGCCGGACCCAGGTAGTGACTTGGGTGATGGGAATATTGATTTTCTTTGATGATTATTCCAATACCCTCATCGTCGGCAACACCATGCGCCCGGTGACCGATCGTCACAAAGTCAGCCGGGAAAAACTGGCATTTTTGGTCGACGCCACTGCCGCGCCCGTTGCATGCGTGGCCCTCGTTTCAACCTGGATCGGGTATGAGGTTTCGCTGGTGGGTGACGCCCTTACTAAGGCCGGGTCGGACCTCAATCCATTCTCCGTCTTCCTGGCGTCGATCCCGTTTGCCTTCTACCCATTCTTCGCCCTCGCGACTACTTTTGCGATTGCGGTCTCGGGCCGCGACTGGGGACCGATGTTGCGGGCCGAGCGGCGAGCCCGCGCCGGCGCGGTTCTGGCAGACGGATCTCAGCCTCTCGCCAACTACGAGGAGAGTGATCTGGCGCCCGAAGAGGGCGCGCCGTGTCGCTGGTGGAACGCGGCCGTGCCAGTTGTCGCCGTCGTTTTCTCAACCCTGCTCGGCCTGTACCTTACTGGGTCTGAGAGCCTCCGTACGTCGGGTGCCGTGACCCATTCCCTGAGCCGGATCATCGGTGCCTCGGATCCCTTCACGACCCTTTTGTGGTCGAGCTTGATAGGCCTTGCCACCGCCGTCTTTCTTGTCGTCCTGCAGAACATTCTCAGCGTGCGACAGGCGGTATCGGCAGCCGTGACCGGCTTTAAAAGCATGTTTCTGGCATTTGTGGTTTTGACGCTTGCCTGGTCGTTGGGTCAGGTGTGCAGCGACCTCGGAACAGCCGTTTTCATCAAAGGTGCGGTCGGGCCGAGCCTGCCGACCGCCGCTCTGCCGGTGGCAATTTTCCTCACCGCGGCGGCGGTTTCGTTTGCCACAGGCACCTCTTGGGGAACGATGGCGATTCTCACGCCACTGGCGGTACCCTTGGTGCTCGAGGCCTCACCCGCGAGCCACCACGTACTGGCGGCGACGGTGGCGGCGATCCTTGGCGGAGCGGTCTTTGGCGATCACTGTTCGCCGATTTCAGACACCACCATTTTGTCGTCGATGGCCTCCGGGTGCGACCACGTTGACCATGTTCGCACACAGCTCCCCTATGCGCTGTTCGCGGCCTCTGCAGCAATCCTTGTCGGGTACCTGCCCGAGGCCCTGACAGATGCCCCGGCGTCAATTCTGTTGGTGGTCGGGTTGGTGGTGGTCACGGCCTGGGTTTGGGCGGTCGGCCGAACTGTAGATTCGGAGTGAAGATCCGTCGAAAAACCTTGACAGAAAGCGGTTTTTCGCCACTCGGGTGCTATACTCCGCTGTGTGTTGTCAGCCGTCGCGGACGGTCTGGGACAAACGAACTAAAACACTGACAGAAGGAGGACGACCATCAGAAAGTTCGCGTTTCGTGATGACCCCGACGCACCGCAGGTGCGGATCAATGAACGAATCAGGCTCTCTCCCGTGCGCCTGGTTGACGACGAAGGAAACCAGGTCGGAGTGGTGCCGGTTGAAGAGGCCCTCGCTCTCGCCCGAGAAAAGGGGCTCGACCTCGTCGAGGTCGCGGCCACTTCGCGGCCAATCGTCTGCAAAATCATGGACTACGGGCGGTTCCGCTACGAGCAGGAAAAGAAAGCCCGCGAGGCCAAGAAACAGCAACACCAGGTCGACGTCAAAGAGGTCAAATACAGACCCAACATCAACATCCACGACTTCGAAACGAAGACCCGGCGCGCACGCAAGTTTCTTGAACAAGGGAAACACGTCAAGGTTACTATCATGTTTCGGATGCGGGAGATGCGGCGTCCTGAAAACGGGTTTGAGTTGCTCAGACGCGTGGGCGAGTATCTCGAGGAAGTGGCGATCATTGAGCGCATGCCGACCAGGCTCGAGGGTCGTGACCTGACCATGGTCTTACGACCGAGCAAAAAAGCCCAGATCGCTCCCCCCAAAGCAGACGCCTGAGTTCTTACTTTCGGTTATGGGTGATATTGCTGCGAGCGATCCCGAGGTTGCGGCGAAATTGCTCGTAGCGAATGCGGTTGAGAGCGCTGCCGCGGCGCCACTCCGCATATCCTGCTTCATTGAGACACTCGAGATCTTCAAGCCTCGGGCGGAGACGCCTGGTTGCCGGAGCAAATTCCGGATGGAGGTCGGCTGGAGCTCGTCGGGTCCAGGGGCAGACCTCCTGACAGATGTCGCAGCCGGCAATCATCGTCCCAACGCCGGATCGAAATTCGGCCGGGATCGTGGATCGGTGCTCGACCGTGAGGTAACCGACACAGCGGCGGGCATCGAGCACCTTCGGTTCTGGGAAGGCTGCCGTGGGGCAGGCATCAAGGCAGGCCGTACAGGTGCCGCAGTGTTCGGGTAGGGGCCCGTCCGGTGCCAGTTTCTGGTCGGTGAGCAGAATGCCCAGGAAGAGCTCGGAACCGAAATCGCGGTTGAGGAGGAGTGTGTTTTTTCCGATCCACCCCAATCCAGCCCGTGCCGCCCACTCCCGTTCGAGGATAGGGGCGGTGTCGACGCAGGCCCGCCATTGGGAATGAGGCCGTTGCTCTTCAAGCCAGCGCCCAAGCCGAATCAACTTCTTCTTGACGATGCGATGGTAGTCACGGCCCCAGGCGTAACGGGAGACCCAAACGCAGCCATCGTTGACCTCGAGCGTGGTCGAATCGGATTGGTCGCAGCGGTAGCTCATGGCCACCGCCACCACCGAGCTGCATCCGGGCAAAAGAAACCGTGGATCGGAGCGGACGTACCGGGTGCGCGCCATGTAAGCCATCTCACCGTGCATCCCGGCGTCGAGCCAGCGCTCGAGGTTACCGGCACTCTGCGCCCTGCCGGCATCTGCAACGCCGACGAGATCGAAACCCTCGTCGATGGCGCGTCGCTTGAGGCCGGTGGTCAATTTACTCACCGATCGAGAGTATCTCAGCACCCTCGGCTATGCTTAGGGCGGGAGGAGTAACAGTGGATTCGATGGAATCCGTGAGAAGAAATGCCAGGTCGTTCGCTCGGCCGCTGGAGATTCTACGCGGATATCGTCGGCGTGAAATCCGACCAGATCTGGTGGCCGGTGCGACGGTCGCAGTGCTCGCCATTCCACAGTGCATCGCCTATGCGGCGATTGCGGGCCTGCCACCCACCTATGGGCTCTATTCGGCGGTTGTGGCGACTATCGCGGGTGCTCTGTGGGGATCCTCGCGTCACCTATCGACTGGACCAACCAACGCGATCTCAATTCTGGTCCTCTCCATCTTGACGCCGCTCGCAGCAATCGGCGCCCCGGAGTACCTGGTTGCGGCCGGCGTGATGGCGCTGATGGTAGGTATTTTGTGCATTATCTTCGGGTTTTCTCGGCTCGGAATGCTCGTCAACTTCGCGTCACGTTCAGTTCTGCTCGGTTTTACCGCCGGCGCCGGCGTTCTGATTGCCGTCGGCCAGCTGCGAAACCTGTTGAACATCGACATACCCCGTAGCCCGCACCCTTTGCACACGATACTGAATCTTGCTACTCATTTAGATCAGCTGCATGTCACGAGCCTCATTCTCGGCGGCGTTACGGTCCTGGTAATCCTCGTGATCGATGGGTTCACGAGGCGGCTGCCGGGCGCGATTCTGGCTCTCGTGGGCACTGGTTCCGTTGTCGCCGCGCTGGGTGTCGACCGACTTGGTGTTGCCGTGGTCGGCGAAGTGCCTCGCGCGATGCCTCGAGTTACTGAGTTTTCGATCGGGTGGATGTTCGAACAGGATGTTTTTGGCGCTCTTCTGATGGGGGCGCTTGCCGTCTCCGCCCTCGGTCTCGTTGAAGCGATCTCGATTGCTCGAGAGATCGCCCGCCAAAGCGGCCAAAAACTCGATGTGAACCAGGAGCTGATCGGTCAAGGGATGGCCAATATCACAGCCGGCATTTTCAGCGGCTACGCCTGCTCCGGGTCCTTCACGCGCTCGGCCGTCAATTTCCAAACCGGGGCTCGCAGCCAGATGTCGAGCGTGTTCTGCGGTCTATTCATCCTCGCCGGCGTTCTCGCCTTTGGAC
Source organism: Candidatus Sulfomarinibacteraceae bacterium (assembly GCA_963776765.1). Classification (GTDB taxonomy): domain Bacteria; phylum Acidobacteriota; class Thermoanaerobaculia; order Thermoanaerobaculales; family Sulfomarinibacteraceae; genus Sulfomarinibacter. Next base: position 317,500 of record CAVZOK010000012.1, on the reverse strand, counting down.
CTCTCGCCGCCTATCTGCCGCGGGCCAGCCTGGCTGGGCTGATCATGCTTATCGCCTATCGGATGGTTGACTGGCGTGGGGTACGGCGGGTGATGCGAGGTTCCCGTTCCGAGACTGGAATCATGGTCTCCACCTTCGTCGCAACCCTCGTGCTTCCACTTGAGTTCGCTGTTCTGGCGGGGGTCCTCCTTTCGCTGGCGATCTACATCTACAAGTCGAGCATGCCCACCGTCGAGCCCGTGGTTCCGGACGAAAATTTCCACCAATTCATCGTCGACCCCTGTGCTCCGGTTTGTCCCCAGCTCGGGATCATCAAAATTGAAGGTTCACTGTTCTTCGGTGCGGCAACGCATGTCGAGGACGCCCTGCTGGCCAACTTCGAGGCGAATCCGGGGCAGACCGTGCTGCTGTTACGGATGCATGGAGTTGACCGATGCGACCTTTCTGGGATTGATGTGCTCGAGGGGATCCTGCGGATGTACCGTGGCGCGGGTGGCGATCTCTATTTGACCCACGTACGGCCGGCCGTCCGCGATTTCATGCGTCGAACCGGGTTCGAACACATTCTGGGAAGCGACAGGTTCTTGGAGCCCGACCATGCGGTGGAGTTCCTTTTCAATGAGGTCATCGATTCTGCCGTCTGCTGTTACGAGTGCGAGCAACGGGTCTTTGCCGAGTGCCAACCGCTGATCAAGCACCCCTACGACGGGCGTTTGCCGACCTCTGCCGGGCGCCTCCTTTTCCCGTTGAATCACCTCAATGTTGTGGAGTTCGAGGATGCGCTGGCTGAGGATGGCGATCATGCGCTCCTGATCGACGTTCGTGAGCCCGAGGAGTACGAGCTCGGGCATCTCGCCAATTCACGATTGCTGCCGCTGCGGGACCTCGTTGCTGCGGTCGAAGACCTTCCTCGGGATCGAACGATCTTCTTGGTGAGCCGTTCCGGTCGGCGTTCGACGCGAGCGATGCGTTTTTTTGTTGATGTCGGCTACGAAAATGTCTTCAATTTGAAGGGCGGGATTCTCAGCTGGAAGGCGCGCGGCAGACCTCTCGAAGTCGAGTAGGGTAGTGTCGCCAACCAAGCTCCCGCGCGCCTCCCGCTTCGACGTGCCAGGTGCCACCCTTCACATTGTTTGAATTCGTCGCCTTTCAGTTGAGTACCGCCCTACGGGCAAACAATGTGAAGAGTGGCACCGGTGTCGTCGATGCGGCTCAGCGCTCTTCATGGGGGTTTCTGGTGTCTTCCGGAATAGTCGATTTCACTGCCGTGCACGCTAGAGTAGGTGCATGGTGAAATTCGCATTGAGATTCCTCGTAATCGCGTATCTGTTGATGTGCTGTCTGTCGACAGTCGCAGGGAAAGACAAACTTCCGATTGGAGTTGTGGCCGCGTCGGCTGGTGATCGGGTGATCATGGTCGATCCGACGACCGGAGATTCACGGTATATCCCTGCGGGGCCTGTCGCGTGGCTTTTCCCGGGTCCGGGCGGCATCGTCTTCGCCCCGGATCTCGTCAATGGTAAAACGACTGTCCTCGACCTTCTGAGTCTCAGTGTCAAAGATCAATTTCCGGGTGTCACCATGCCTCATTTCGGGACCCTCTCCGACAGGTACCTTGTATTGGCGAAGAGATTGCTGGTGATGAGCTACCCGGAACGAGCTCTCATGAACAGTTTTGATATTTCGTTCGACCATCCGTGGCAGGTAGAAGTCCTGGCGAATAACTCCATCCTGATGGTACTTGAAAGATTGCCCGATACTGGCGGTGAGGCGAGCTTGATCGCGGTCAATCTCGGCGAAGGCCGGCTCGTATATCGCCGTCCCATGGAGGGAGACGTCCGCCATTTTGCGCTCTCCGTGGCTCTCGGCGTGATGGCTCTTGCGCAGGCTGAGGGGAATCAGGTGATCTTGGTCGATCCAGGAACTCTCACTCCGGCAGCGGTTTTCGCAACCAACGGAAAGCCTGTTGATCTCGTCTTTGCCGAGGACGACTCCACACTGGTGATTGCGGTCGAGCGACCCGATGGAGGTGGCGAAATCCTGATTTGGAAGATCAAGTTGGACAAGAAAGAGGGTTTGAAGAAAAAGAAGGAATGGACCGTGCCGCTGGCGGCCTCGCCGGTGCGCCTTGCACGTTCGCCCGACGGTCGCCATGTCGCGGCAGGTTTGACCAGCGGTGAGCTGCAAATCGTTGATTTGGAGGATCGACTCGTGGTGGCCTTCACCGATCTGCGTGCGGTGCCCAGAGACGTTGTGTGGTGTGATCCGGCGATCCCTGGCCCTCTGCTTCCGGATTGGTCAGATGATGACGCGCCTACGCTCGATCTTGGAGGACGTTGATAGATTTATGCGCGGTGCCAGGTAAAACAAAGTAACAAAGTGAGGCTTTGGCTTCTTCTGCCATCCTTTTCAATTCAATCACTTTGTTAACTTTGTTTTACCTGGCACCGTTTGGCACCGTTCTCAGCTGCCCGACTCTCCCTGACCGTCCCCGCCGCCAGTCGGTTTTTGTCTCGGCCGTCTCCTTCTCCGGCTCTTGTGCGGTTTCGCATCGCCGTCGCTGCCCGAGGGTCGATCGGTTCGAGATTGCGAGGACTGGCGGTGTCGAGAATCCGTGCGGTGGGGGCGGCGATCCCGAGGTCGGACTTCGGCGAAGAGCTCTTCGCCAGCGAACTCGGTAGGCAGTTCGTACCCTACATATCGTTGGATCGCATCCAGCGAGTAGATGTAATCCTCACAGGCCAGCGTAATGGCCTTGCCTTCGGCGCCGACGCGGGCGGTGCGGCCGATTCGATGGACGTAGTCCTCGGAGTCCTGGGGTAGATCGTAGTTGATGACGTGGCTGACTCCCTCGATGTGGAGTCCGCGGCTGGCAACATCGGTTGCAACCAAGATGGGCAGCTTGCCATCCCGGAACTCGTCAAGCACCCGCAGTCTTTTGGTTTGCACGACGTTGCCGGTCAGACCGCGAGCCGAAAAACCGTGGCGCCGCAGGTCATCCACCAATCGCTGTGCTCGAAACCTCGTGTTGACGAAAATCATGGTTCGCGAGGTCCCCTCGCGCTCGAGGACACCAAGGAGAAGCGAGAGTTTTTCGCGCGTCGCGACGTGATAGAGCACCTGGTGGATGGTGTCGGGTGTCAACTGTTGGGCGCTCACGATCACTTCGGCCGGATCGTTCATCTGGCGCCAGCCGAGAGTCATGACTCGCTGTGAAAGTGTTGCTGTGAACATCATTGATTGCCGATCGGTGGGATGGGGCATACGCCGAAGAATCCAGCGTAGATCCTCGGCGAAACCCATATCGAAGAGGCGGTCACATTCGTCGATCACCACCATTTCGGTCTTCCGCAGCGAGTACGCACCTTTTTTGTGGTAGTCAATAAGCCGACCAGGAGTGCCGATCAGAAGGTCGGTGCCGCGCTCCAGGATCTCGCGCTGCTTGCGGTAGTCCAGTCCACCGAAGACGACATGCGTACGAATGCCGGCGTGGTGGCCGAGACCCTCGGCGTCGTTTGCAATCTGCACTGCCAGCTCGCGTGTCGGTGCCACGATAAGAGCCCGCGGTGTCTCCTGCGGAGTTTCTCGGGGGACACGCAAGAAATGGGTGAAGACGGTCAGCAGGTATGCCGCGGTCTTTCCGGATCCGGTCTGCGCTTGAGCAACGATATCGCGTCCGGTGAGTGATATCGGCAGCACCTCGGATTGAATCTTTGTGAGTTTTGAAAAACCGAGATCGTCCACGGCGCGTTGAATCGGTTCTGGAAGATTCAATTCGTCAAACGTCTGGTCAGTAAACAGCGACGCCGTGTGATCTGGTTCCGTCATCGGCGGGGATTCTAACAGAAGGAGCCGTGGAGCGCGTCCAAGTGCCGGATTCTCGTCGCCAAATGCCGGATTGCTGCTCTTCGGCGATCGAGAAAGGTCGGGCCCGTTCCGCGCCTCAGTAGCTGACGCGGCAACGATCGAAGTGTTGTCGCGCCCAAAACTCGGACACGCTCCGGGGAAGAGCGGGAACAATACAGGGTACACTCGTGATTGAATGCTTTGAACGGAACGATGCACGGCCGCTCGAAGCATCGAAAAGGAAAGAAATGTTGAGGAAGAGTCAATTCTTGGGTGCGATTTTGATGACCGCCACATTGGTCATGGGTGACAGTGTCCCGACTGACCAGGCGGATGGGCTGCCCGATGGTCTCGAACTGTACCTCGAAGCCCGGATTCTGGAGTCCAATGGCCGCTACCGGGAAGCCATGGAGGCATACGCTGCCGCCGTGAAAGAGGCACCCGAAGTCAACGAGATTCGGCTCGCATTCGCGACATTTCTTGTCGATGTTGGCATGGCCGATCGGGCCGTGGAAGTCCTCGACGGCGCATCGGACCCTGGCCCGGAGGGGCATCGCATAGTTGCTCTGGCGCTAGCCCAGCTGTCGTCACGTGATCCTGCGCTGTTACCGAAGACGGAGGCCGCGTTGAGGTTGGCGATTGAGAGCAACGAGGGTGACCCAAACCTCCTCTTTTCGCTCACTCAGGTCCTTCAGCGTCAGAACAAATTCGCTGAGGCGGAGGAGATCGCTGCCGGTTTGAGGCAGGGACGGCCCGGGAATCCTCGGCTCGAGACTCTCCACGCCGACCTTTTGCGGGCGACCGGTCGATCCGAGGAGGCCGTCGTGCTGTATGCCTCGTGCACGGATGGCGGGCCATTTGCGAAGATGTGTCAGGAAAAACTGGTTGAGGTTTTGATCGAACTCGGACGGCCGGGCGAAGCCGGTGAGCTGATGCTCGGTTGGCTGGACGACATCGATCTCGATTCACTGATGCGTGCCGCGATCCTTCTGTGGGAAGGCGAACGGTTGGAGCTGAGCCTCGAGACAGTTCGGCGCGTTTTGGAGCTGGCGCCCGATTCGGTCCGCGCCCAAACTTTAGAAGCCCATCTCCTGTCATCTCTCGGCCATTTTGACGAAGCGACGACACGGCTACGGCGATTGCTCAAAAAAAATCCCAAAGATTTCGATCTGATGATGGCAATGGCCTGGTCTCTGAGCCGCACCGGCGACCAGGATAAGGGTCGCGAGTGGTTGGACAGTTCGTGGGATTTGGTGAAGGACCGCACGGATTCTCCCGAAGCGATTCGCTGCGCAACGACTGCAGCTCGGATGGAGCTGATCGCCGAGAACCCTCTGGTGGCCAGGGAATGGCTCGATCGCGTGGCCGATGTCGGGAACGTCAGAGCTGATTACGTACGCCTGCTCGCCGAGACATTTCGACGGGATGAGCAATGGCGGGAAGGCATTGCGGCCCTGGTCCGACTCCAGCCTTCGCTTGCTGGGCGGGCGCTGACCGAAGCGGAAGCTATAGAGGCCGAGTTCCGTCTGAGATTGGGAGACCCGAGAGCGTGGCGCCGGTTGCGGCCGCTGCTCGACGATGATGGGTTGGAGAACGTGATGACGGGTCTGCAGGTTTTGCAGGCACTGGAACGCTGGCAGGAAGTCGACCAGGAAACAGCGGCGGCGATTGACCGCTTCGGAGAGAATCGAGACCTCATTTTCACGCGAGCTGCCGCGCTGGAGCGACTCGATCAGGTTGAAGAGTCGGAGGCGCTCTTCCAGCAGTTGGTGGACACCGAACCTAACGATGCGAATGCCGCGAACTACCTCGGCTACATGTGGGCGGACCGCGAGGTGAACCTCAAGGAGGCGCTGGAGTTGATCACTCGCGCAGTGTCGCTCGACCCTGAGAACTCGGCCTACCTCGACAGTCTGGGCTGGGTCCACTTTCGGCTTGGCGATCTGGAGGAGGCCGAACGGTGGCTTCGCAGAGCGGTCGATCTCGGGGGAGGCCTCGGAGATGGCACCATTTTCTGCCACCTCGGGGAAGTACTGCTGGAAGGCGGTGATCGAACAGAAGCCCGTCGCTACCTGGTGCTTGGACTCGATATGGGTTGTGAGAACCCTGACCACGTGCGTTTTCTGCTCGACCACACTGGTGATGATCAGCGTGACTCGGACCGGTAGTCCCGCCGCCAGAGACCGCGCGGCGGCGTTGATTGTGTTGCCGGCGCTGCTCATACTCCTCGGGCTCACGGGCTGCCAGTCGACGGCGCCAGAATCAACGCCTGTCGACCCTGAATCGGCGATCGAGAGATTGAACCGACCGCTGACCGGGGACCCGTCGGTCCTCTATCGGTTGCGCGTTTCGGCGTCGGGTGGCCTGCGCATGTCGGTGCTAACGAGTGGCGAGGACGGGCGGCTCACCGTGTCCGAGCCGTTCGGCGCTGCAGTTTCCTTGACTTCCTGGTCCGGGTCCCAACAACCGACCTTTTTCGATCTGCGGAAGGGTTGTCAGCTCCAGGCAACCGATCTCGAGCAGGCGCTCGGCGTAGCAGCCATGCCTTTGCCGCAGGCGGTTCGACTCTTTGCAGGCAGACTTCCCACATTCGGTGATGATTGGGTCGCTCCCCACGAGGACGGTCGAATCCTGATCGAGGGTTTGCGATGGGCAGCCCTGGTCACAGTTGCTGCCGAGCCCTGGCGGGTCGTATTGGTCGAGCAGGTCGGCGCTCGAGGCCGAGGGTGGCGCATCGAGCTCAGTGATCACAGTCTGTCGGTTCCAGGTTTCATCCGGGTAAAAAATGCCGACGGTCGGTGGGCGGAGCTCAAGCTGGTGCGGCTGGAGTGGCATGAGGGAGGCGAATTGCCGTCAACTCCAGAACTGCCACTGTGCGCAAATAAACCCAAGAGATGACTCTTCGTCCGCATATCTCGACGGATTTCGCCGCCAGTTCTGAAAGCAGGCGGGATACGCAGGTTCGAGTCAGCGCCGCCGCGAAAATCAATCTCGATCTGCAGATTCTGGGTCGACGAAGCGATGGGTACCACGAGATTCAGACTCTGCTCCAGACGATCGACTTGACCGACGAAATAGGGGCCAGGCTTGCGCCGCCGGCTGTCCTCGAATTACAGGTGACGCCGGTAGGAGTTGTGTCGTCTGGCAGCGATAATCTGATGATGCGTGCGGCCGAAGCCCTCCGGCGGCACACAGGTGTCGAAGTTGGTGCGAAGCTCGAACTCGAGAAGAGGATCCCAATAGGCGCCGGTCTTGGCGGTGGGTCTTCAGATGCAGCTGCTGCGCTTATCCTCCTCGATGTTTTGTGGGGTTTGCACCTTCAGCCATCTGAGCTTCAGGAGCTCGCGGCCGAGATTGGTTCGGACGTACCCTTTTTTCTCACCGGTGGTCTTGCGCTGGCAGCCGGGCGGGGCGAGATCATTCGACCGCTGCCGGATCTCGCCGACTATGGCGTGGTCGTGGTCACCCCACCCATCGAGGTGGCGACCGGCGATGTTTATGATCGCTTTGCGAGTGGGCCCCGGTTGACCGCAAGAGGACCGAAGGCTACTGTAGACCCCTTCGCGGTCGGTTCGGACAATGCCGGAAAGACCGTACTGCCATGGCAGGATCTTGGGAATGACCTCGAACCGGTGGTGGTCGAAAATTGGCCGGAGGTTGGACGTGCCGTGACCGCGTTGAAGGCCATGGATCCGTTGTACGCGGCAGTCACAGGTTCAGGGGCTGCCGCGTTCGCCCTCTTTCCTGATCTCGAGGCCGCGAGAGACGGGGCAGTCGGCTCGGACGAAAGCTGGAATATTCACGTTTGTTCCACCCTGAGACGTGCACAAGGCCGTCCGGTGGTGAAATAATCGGGCTGCGAGGAGGAAAGCATGAAGGTGACCGAGGTGCGCATCAGTCCGGCAAAAGGCGGCAAAGTACGTGCATTTGCCAGCGTTGTTTTCGACGACAGTTTCATCGTCAACGATCTACGGGTCATCGAAGGGCGTGAGGGGCAGGTTTTTGTGACCATGCCAGCTCGCAAGACCCGGAACGGCCAGATGCGTGACATCGCCCATCCTCTGAACAGCGATACTCGCGAGCAGATTGAGCAGCGAGTTCTCGAGGAGTACGAATCCGCCCGGCAAAACCGGATGGTCGGAAATCGCGGCGAGCAAGGACCCGAGGGAAAGGAAAAGAGCTCATCAGCGCTCGACCGTTTGTCGGCCAAGCTTTTCAACGAGGAGTTCTGGGCCAGCGAAATGCCGGTGGTTGGCGGCAACAAGGATTGATGCGGTAACCCGCATTTTCAGTGAGGGCTCGGCACCCTCACGACGAGCCCTCACGAATAATGTGGGCTGGCCGCGAAATCTTGTATACTCTCCGGCGCTTGGGGCGTCGGCAAGCGGTAAGCCACCGGTCTTTGGAATCGGCATTCGCAGGTTCGAATCCTGCCGCCCCAGCCAGAAGATAGGCAGGACATGCTGAGAGAATCGCCTCTGTTGGTATTTTCAGGTCGCGCCAACCCGGCGCTGACCGAGTCGATCTGTGGCTATCTGCAGATCGAGATGGGGAGGATGCGTCTCGGCAATTTCTCCGACGGCGAGCTGTACTGCCAGATCGAGGAGAACGCTCGCGGTGCCGATGTTTTCATCGTACAGCCGACGGGGTCGCCACCCAACGAGAATTTGATGGAGCTCCTGATCATGCTTGATGCCCTTCGTAGGGCCTCGCCGACACGAGTCTGCGTGGTGATGCCCTACATGGGTTATGCCCGTCAGGATCGGAAGGACGCGCCGCGGGTACCGATCACGGCCAAGCTGGTCGCGAATCTGATTACGACCGCAGGCGCGGGTCGGGTTCTGACGATCGATCTTCATGCGGCACAGATTCAGGGCTTTTTCGATATACCGGTTGACCACCTCTATGCAGCGCCGGTACTCATCGAGGCGATTCGTCGCAAAGCGCTAGGAAATCCTATGCTCGTTTCTCCGGATGCGGGCGGTGTTGAAAGAGCTCGGGCTTTCGCAAAGCGTCTGAAGCTCGACCTCGCCATTATGGATAAGCGGCGGCCGGAGGCCAACCGCGCAGAAATCATGAATGTCATCGGCAATGTCGAAGGCTGTGACTGCGTCATCGTCGATGACATCATCGACACTGCCGGGACCCTGGTCCACTCGGCTGAGGCGCTGATCGAACGTGGTGCGCGCTCGGTTTACGCAACTGGAGTCCACCCGGTTTTCTCAGGTCCGGCCATCGATCGCCTCAATGCATCACCGATCGAAAAGGTTATCGTAACCGACACGATCGCGCTCAGCGAGAAGGCCAGGATGTGCCCCAAAGTGGAGCAGCTGTCCCTGGCTGTGCTCCTCGGAGAGGCAATCCGCCGAATCCACGAGGGCGCGTCGGTCTCGAGCCTTTTTGTGTAGAAACAAAGTAAAGAATCAAGGGAGTTACGTTAATGGCAACACAGACCCCAGAAATCACGATCACGGTCGAGGCCCGCGAAGGCCGCGGCACCGGCGAAGCCGGCAGGATGCGCAAACAAGGCAGGGTACCGTCGGTGCTCTACGGTGGTGAGAATCCCCCGGTCGCTATCTCGGTAGATGAGCACGCCGTTGGCGAAATCCTCAAAGGCGCGGCAGGTGAGAACACCATATTCCTCCTCAAGCTCGAGGGTACGGACGAAGAGCGCCTTGCGATGATCAAGGAACTGCAGGTCGACCGCATCAGCGGCAAGTTCATCCACATCGATTTCATCCGCATTACCCGAGGCCACAAGTTGACAGTCAAGATGCCTGTGGAACTCATCGGTGACTGCGTCGGTGTGCGGAACGGTGGTCGCGTAGATTTCGTTTCGCGCGAAATCGAGCTTGAGATCCTGCCGCGGGAGATGTTCGACAAGTTCGTCCTCGACATCACCAACCTCGAGGTTGGTGAACTCCTGAAGGTCGCCGACCTCGCGTCGCAGCTGCCAGAAAATGCGAAGTTTCTGGACGACGAGAATCGAGTCATTTGCGTCGTCGAGATTCCGCGGGTCATCGAGGAAGAGGTCGAGGAAGAGGCCCTCGAGGAAGAAGCGGTCATTTCCGAGGCCGCCGAGCCCGAGGTCATCGGCAAGGGCAAGGGCGAAGATGCGGAAGAGGGCGAAGGGACCGAGTAGGACTCGACTCGAAACAGGTCTCGCACCTCGCCATGACCATCGATCTGGTATTGGGGCTGGGTAACCCGGGAGTTGAATACCGAGGTACCCGCCACAATGCCGGTTTCAGGGTGGTCGAGAAAGTGGCGAGGCGACACGGTGTGATGGACTGGGCGCAACGCCCCTCCTGCGATCTGGCGGTGATTTCCGTCGGTCGCTTCATCCTGCTTTCCCGTCCCCTGACCTTTATGAACCGGTCGGGTGAAGCGGCGAGGTGGCTCCTCGGAGAATTCGGTGTGGTACCCGAATCGATGCTCGTGGTCGTCGACGATATCGACTTGCCGCTGGGAAATCTCCGATTTCGTCGTTCGGGAGGGCCCGGTACCCATAACGGACTCCGCGATCTCTGTGAGGAGGTCGGTACGGACTTTCCGCGCCTTCGGATTGGAGTGCGCGGTGATGATATGACTGTTGATCTCGCGGATTACGTTCTGTCCTCGTTCACCGACGAAGAGGCCGATTCCGCGAAAGCGGCGGAGGACAGGGCGGCAGATGCCGTTGAGGCGGTGTTGCGCAACGGATTCGAGAGGGCGATGAACACCTACAATCGCTCGCCTGCCATCCAGAATTCTTGATTTTGCCCCACTGCCTGAACTGAAGACTGGCGGGGATGAACCCCGCTTCTACAAGGGTTACTCGGTTGGAACGGCCAACAGTGGAACCCGGCAGCGTCGTAAAACGGACTCTGCTACCGACCCGAGAAGGGCATGTTCGAGCGCTGAAAGACCTCGCGTTGCCATGATGACCAGGTCGAAACGGTCCGGGTCGGCAAAATCAACGATTGTGTTTGCGGCCCGACCGACCTCTACCTGGGTCCGAGCCCTTCCCAGTAGGTCTTCCGCTGCAGCGCCGAGGGCTCTCTCCGAACGCTCGACGAGTCTCTCCATGAGATCATCCGAAAGGACGTCCACCGAGTAGAACTCCGGGTAGACAACCGGTTCGACCACGTGCAGCAAGGTGATCTCCGCCCCCAGGGCCTCCGCCCACACCGCCGCACTTCGAACGGCGGCGGCCGACGCATCGGAAAAGTCGTGCGGAACCAGGATCTTCGGTGCGCCCTCCAATTTGATGTCGGCATCGCCTCGCACGGTCAACACCGGCACCGTCGCCGTGCGCACAACGCGTTCCGCGACCGAGCCCAAAAGGAGATGTGGCAGACCCCGACGGCCGTGGGTACCCATCACGATGAGATCGCACGCCAGGTTGGACGTCGTTTCGACGATCACCTCAGCGGGGGCGAGACCACGCACCATATGAGGGGTGACCTCGAGCCCTTGTTGGAGCCCAGAGCCGTTTTCAAGGTCCCTGCGGCGCGCGTCGTCGCCAGAAGCCACAAGCTCCTCGAGCCGGTGCATGTGGCCCTCCTCTAGGTGAGGGTCTTCGAAAATCACAACGACGTGCAGCAAGTGGAGCTGCGCCTGGAATCGACGCGACAGATCGCGCGCAAAGTCGCAAGCACGTTCAGCTGGTTTCGAAAAATCGGTGGCCGCGAGAATGGACTGTGGCATGTCGGTCATATCTGTCTCCTTCAGCTCGGTCGGAGGGTCTCCGAAAACTCCCTGGCCTGCCTCTCGATTCGTTCTCGATCGAGCGTCTGTAGCTCGCGGTTTCGAACTACGACAGCGCCTTGCACTACGACGTGGCGGACATCGGCTGCGCGCGCGGCAAAAACCATGTGGGAGTAAGGATCGTACATAGGGGCCGTGTGTGGTCCGTCAATTGCGACGCAAATGATGTCCGCCTCGAGGCCTTCAGTCAGCGTGCCAATCCTATCGGCGAGGCCCAGGATCTGAGCGCCACCGATCGTCGCCAGTTCGAGCATGGTGAGGGCGGGCAGAACGGTTGGGTCTCCGGCGGCTCCCTTGTGGAGAAGGGCAGCCAGCTGCATGTCTCGTAAAAGGTCGAGAGTGTTGTTGGAGGCAGCACCGTCGGTTCCGAGGCCGAGCTTGACTCCGCCTTCCAATAGAGCGGGCACCGGCGAAATTCCGGACGCCAGTTTGAGATTACTGACCGGGTTGTGAGAGACCCCAGCCTCGAATTCAGTCAGCAGCTCGATGTCCTCGGGGGACACATGGACGCAGTGAGCAGCCACCGTTCGCTCTGAAAGCACGCCCAGGTTGGCGAGGTAGGCGACTGGAGAAAGCCCTTTTTCCTCGAGCAGCTTTTCGACCTCCCAGGTGGTTTCGGCGAGGTGAATTTGCATCGGCACCTCATACTCCTCGGCCAGTTCCGCGTCGGCCACGAGATCAGACGCCTGAACGGAATAGGGGGCGTGTGCTGCGACGGATGGAGTGATGAGAGGGTGGTCTTTGTAGGCTTCGAGCAGATCACGTTGTTTGGCCAACATCTCCTCGGTTGTCGCGCAGCGAGGCGTCGGGAAGCCGATAAGTGATTCGGCAACGACTGCGCGCATCCCGGCTTCGGCCAGGACGGCGCTCACCTCGTCACCGAAGAAATACATATCCGTGGTCGTGGTGACCCCGGCCAGCAATTGTTCGGCGGCCGCGAGCTCGGTTCCGAGGCGCACCGTCTCACGGTTCATGTGCTCTTTTTCTGCCGGCCAGATGTTGCCTTCGAGCCACTGCATCAATGGCAGGTCGTCGGCAATGCCTCGGAGGAGGGTCATCGCAAGATGCGAGTGGGTATTGACGAGTCCCGGGAGGATCAGGCAGTTACCAGCGTTGAGGATATCACCGGAGGGGGCCAACTCGAGCAGCTCTTCCGCGGGACCAACAGCGGCGATACGCCCGTCTGCGATTGCAACAGCACCATTCTTTATCGGCTCGGAATCCGGTTCCAACGTCAGTACCGTGCCGCCAACGACCAGCTTGTCCCAATTGGCCTCTTCGCTCATCCGGACCTCCAGCGGTCTTGTGTGACCTCACCCTTTGATTGGGTCCGGCCATTCTACATTCACCGCACCCGTCAGCACACGGCAATACGGGCATTCGGCTATCCGGGTCAACGGCTATACGGCTATGCGGCCATACGGTACCCACTCTCTTCGTCGACGCCGCCGGGCCTGATCGCCTGGCAGAACGGCTATGCGGCTGTACGGCCCAACCCCCGTAGATATCGGCTCTGTCGGGTGCAGGCGCACGCCGCCATCGAGTGTTTTTGAGGGAACGGGGTGTTTTTGGTCTGGTGCCCGAGTCTCTCTCACTGGAACCCAGGGCACGGGTCGAGGTCTTCTTGGTGGATTCTTTTTCGTGGTTGGCCGGCAAATCCGAAATCCGAAATCCGAAATTTCATCGGATGGATCGGCGGAAATTCCGAATTCCGAATTCCGAATTCCGAATTTGACCCTATTCCCATTCCTCTTTAAGCCGCCGCAGATCGCGGCGTTCTCTTTTCTTTGGCGCACCGCTGCCGGGAAGCCTTTTTTGGGGCGCCGAAAGCCGTTGCATCCGCCTCAGCTCGATCTCCTCAGGCGTGGGTGGCGGTGTGTGGTCGGCGTAGAGCTCGCGTGCACGCGCCTTCGAAACGTTGGTTGACTCGAGCCCGAGAACCTCGATGATGCGGTGGCGGCCGCCCGGAATCCGGATCCGGATGGTGTCTCCCGGTCGTACGGCCCGGTGCGGTTTGCCACGGTCGCCATTGACTTCGACCCGGCCACGCTGGCACGCGGTCTGCGCCTGCGAGCGTGTTTTGAAGATGCACGCCACATCGAGCCAGATATCGAGTCTTACGGAGTCTTCTGCTGTCATGGAGGTAAGTTTCGCGGGTGCCCATCGATCGGTCAAGCTCCGCTCAGTGAGTGACCGGTTATCAGTATGCAAAACCGCCCACCGTGGAGGCGTTCGGGTATCCAAAAACCCGTCATCCCGAGTGAGGACCCGGTCCGAATCAGGGATCCCCCAAAACCTGAGAGTCTTCCGTGCTCATCACTCTCTGGAGGATTCAGGGGATCCTTCGACCCGGCCGCAGGGCGGCCTCGCTCCCAAAGAACAAATTTCAAGCCATAAATGTAACTCTTTTGTTGTCAATATTTGACTAAATTCGAGATTCTGCCGGGCCGATCCCTTGTTCTTTCCATGAGTAGGCGCCGCCTCGCGGCGTGGCGTTGCTCAGGATGACAGCAAGGCCGAAACCCGGCGTTCGAAAATTCAGAATTCCAAATTCAGAACTCCGAATTTATTCGGGAAAGTCCTCCGCCGCACGGCCGACGCTGGAATACAGGAAACCCTGGTCTTTCATCCTTTTCGGATCGTAGAGGTTGCGGAGGTCGACCACGACCGGCTGTTTCAGCGAAGAACGAATGCGCTCCATGTCGAGGGACCGGAATTGGTTCCATTCGGTGACAATGATCATCGCGTCGGCGCCTTCGGCGGCATCGTAGGAGTCTCCACAGTACTGCACGGTTTCCGGCAACATCCCCCGTGCGTTTTCCATCGCGACCGGGTCGAATGCCTTGACGGTAGCGCCGCCCTCAACGAGGGCGGTCACGAGCGGGATCGAAGACGAATCGCGCATATCGTCCGTTTCCGGCTTGAAGCTGAGGCCGAGAACCGCCACGGTCTTGCCGTCAAAATCCTCTCCGATCGCCTCCTGGACTCGTCCGATGGCTCGCTCCTTGATCCTGTTGTTGACCTCTATGACCGTGTCAACGATCTCGAATGGCCGGCCGGCCTTGCGTGCAATATCGGACATCGCCTGGGTGTCCTTTGGGAAGCACGAGCCGCCGTACCCGGGCCCCGGGTGAAGAAATTTGGGTCCGATACGTTTGTCGAGGCCCATACCCCTGGACACGTGGTGGACGTCGGCGCCGAGTCGGTCGCAGAGCTCAGCGACTTCGTTGATGAAGGTGATTTTAGTCGCAAGGAAGGCGTTGGAGGCGTATTTGATGAGCTCGGACGATTCGACGTTGGTGATTACGAATGGGGTCTCGATCAGATAGAGGGGCGAGTAAATATCCTTCATGATGGCCACGGCCTGAGCATCGCGGGCGCCGATGACGACCCGGTCGGGTCGCATAAAGTCGGCGATAGCGGAGCCTTCGCGAAGGAACTCTGGATTTGAGACGACCGAGAACGGATGAGGTGCGGTTTCGCGCTCGGTGATGATCTTCTCGATAAGTTGCCCGGTGCCAATCGGCACTGTGGATTTGGTGACCACGACTTTGTATCCATTGAGGTTGTCGGCGATCGCTTCGGCGACCTGGACGACGTAGGAGAGGTCGGCAGAACCATCCGCCTTTGGCGGAGTACCGACTGCAATGAAAATGGCGAGGGCCTGCTGGATGGCCGGGGCGAGGTCAGTGGAAAAGTGAAGGCGCCCGGACTTGGCATTTTTCTCCACCAACGTGTCGAGCCCGGGCTCGTAGATCGGAATCTCGCCGTCGAGGAGTTTGGCGATCTTCTCCTCGTCTTTGTCGACGCAGGTGACGTTGATGCCGAAATCGGCAAGACAGGCCCCGGTAACAAGCCCGACGTAGCCGGTACCAACAACGCAGATATGCATGAGTGCTCCCTTGTCGCGACAATGAGTCGCCAAATAATGTTAGCAAAGAGCACAATTCGAGTCCAGAATCCGGAAATTGAATATTTCCGGCCCGATCGCGACCAAACGGTCGGGAAGGGGGCGTGAAATTTCCTGACAATTCCGAAATCCGAAATCCGAAATCGGGTACTCTGTCATCTGTTCATGGCTTTGGAGGTGAGTGGTATGCCCGTGCCGCTGCTTGATTTGATGCGACAGTACGAGCCCCTGCGTGACGAGATCCGCCAGGCCATTGATCGGGTCTGCGATTCACAGCGTTTCATCCTCGGTACCGAGGTCGATGATTTCGAGCGCGAATCGGCGGCGGCACTCGAAACGCTGCACGCCGTTGGCGTCACCTCGGGCACAGATGCGTTGCTCGTGGCCCTGATGGCTCTCGGTGTCGGCGACGGTGATGAGGTCATCTTGCCGACCTTTACGTTCTTCGCTACCGCCGGAGTAGTGTCACGCCTTGGCGCGACTCCGGTCTTTGTCGATATCGATCCCATCGACTACTGCATGGACCCTGAACACCTTGCCGCCAGCATCAGTGACAGTACGCGCGCGGTGGTTCCGGTCCATCTCTTTGGCCAGGCGGCGGCAATGGATCGGATCATGGAGGTCGCGGGCGAGGTGCCGGTTGTGGAGGACTGCGCGCAGGCGTGGGGGGCGGACTTCAACGGCGTCCAGGTCGGTTCGATCGGTTTGGTTGGCGCCTATTCGTTCTTTCCGTCGAAAAACCTGGGCTGTTTCGGCGACGGCGGGCTGGTGACAACGGACAACGCAGAGCTCAACCACAGTCTTCGCGAGCTGCGGGTGCATGGGCAGTCGGGTCCCTATCGACACCCGGTCGTAGGCGGAAATTTCCGCATCGATGCGCTACAGGCTGCGATCCTCAGGGTCAAACTCCCGCATGTCGGCGGCCTGGATCGAGGGGCGGCGAGCAAATGCGAATCGCTACCGTCGCCTCTTCACCGATGCAGGTCTCGAACAAGCGGTGAGACTGCCGGAGGCGGTTCCCGGACGCGGCCACACCTTCAACCAGTTTGTGGTGCGGGTATCGCGGCGAGACGAATTGCGAGCCTTCCTGGCGGATCGAGGTATCGGTGCGGCGGTTTACTATCCGCTTCCGCTTGCACCTCCAGCCCTGCTTCGAGGGATTGGGCTACGAGGAAGGAGACTTCCCGGTCGCCGAACAAGCGAGCCGAGAAGTGCTGGCGTTGCCGGTCTTTCCGGAATTGGTCGAGAGCGAGCTCGAAGAGGTCGTACAGGCCATCGAGGAGTTCTACGCGAACTGATGCGAGTGCTGCTGGTCACCAGCCGGTACCCTCTGCCCGCGAGGCGGGGCAACCAGGTTCGGACCGTGGAGTGGGCTGGGGCTCTCGCCGAACACGAAATCGGGCTGATCTGTCCCGATTCCAGCGGTCCGCCCCAATCTTCGTTGCAGTTTGAATGGATGCCGTACCGGCTCGACATAACTTCCCGAGCCTCGGGCCTCCTGAGGGCTACGGCGAGTGGCCGGCCGTTGCAGGAGGGTATCTATGACACGGCCGCAGCGCGGCGGTTCGTGGCGCAGTCGGTGGATCACTGGAAACCTGATGTCGCCGTGATCCAAATGGTGCGTTGCGGATGGGCGTCCGACATCATCCGCGAATCCGCTCCGGACCTCCCAATCGTCTTCGATGCCATCGACGCGATGGGGCTTCATTACGAACGGGCTGGGCGGACGACGGCGCCGCCGCTCTCTTTCGCCTACATCGCCGAGGCAAATCGCTGCCGCAATCGTGAGCACGAACTTGCCGAGGCGGCGGAGATAACAGTCGCGGTTTCTGAACGCGACCTCGCAGCGCTGGCGGTGCCCGCCGGTCGGGGAAGGGTCGTCCCGGTTGCGGGGCGAGAAATCCTGGAGACAGGATCAACGGTGAGCGGTCCGGTCGTCTTGCTGTCCGGCAATCTGGGTTATCGCCCGACAGTGCGTGGTGCGTTGTGGTTTGCACGCGAGGTGTGGCCGCGGTTGCGGGCGGCGGTGCCGGATGCGCGGTGGGTTCTTGCGGGCGCCCGGCCTGCCGCGGAGCTTCGACGTCTCGATCGGATACCTGGGGTCGAGGTGCGCGCTGACGTTCCGGACATTGCGACGGTTTTTGGTGACGCCCGGGTGGCGATTGCGCCCATGAACTCCGGATCTGGCGTTCCCATGAAGGTACTGGAGGCGATGGCTGCCGGGTTGCCTGTGGTGGCTCATCCGTGGGCGGCCGCAGGTCTGGTCGGTGAGGCCGATGACGCAGTGATGGTGGCTGCGAAGGTAGACGATTGGGTTGCTGCACTCGAGCCTTTGCTTCGCGACCCGGAGGCGGCACACAACCTCGGTCGACGCGGGTACGAGGTGTGGCGACGGTTCTACCATCCCGATCGTGTAGCCGAGCAGATTCGAGAGGTTGTTGCGGAGGCGGCGGGATAGGCGGCACCCGTCAACGGGGCGCGCGTTGCCGCGTCGACGACACTGGTGCCACCCTTCGCATTGTTTGGGGGTGGTTCGTCGAAATCCGCCAACGCCACTCGGGAAACAATGCGAAGAGTGGCACCTTCCTCGCCGAAGCGGGAGGCGTTCTAGAACAGTTCCAGGATACCGAGGTCGCCCTTGCCCTCCCTGAGGAGCACTGGCTCTGATCCTGAGAGGTCGATCACGGTCGAAGGTACCGGCAGCAGTATGCCGCCGTCGATCACCATCTCCACGCCTTTGCCAAGGGACGTTTCGAGTTCTTCGGGGTCATTGACGAAATCCTGTTCGGGTCCGCGGATTGATGAGCTGAGGAGCGGCTCTCCCATCTCCGCCAGAAGAGCGAGGGCGATCGGGTTGTCGGGCATGCGGATTCCGACGGTGCGG
The DNA here is from genome assembly GCA_963776765.1 of Candidatus Sulfomarinibacteraceae bacterium. Taxonomy (GTDB): domain Bacteria; phylum Acidobacteriota; class Thermoanaerobaculia; order Thermoanaerobaculales; family Sulfomarinibacteraceae; genus Sulfomarinibacter. The sequence goes on along the minus strand of CAVZOK010000012.1, from coordinate 299,111 downwards.
CGCTTTCGAAGCATGATCTTCGGAACCTCTGGACTGGCCTCGAAAATGAACGTGTAGGGTCCCGGGAGAACCCGCTTGAGAAGCCGGAAGGCGGGCGTCGATACTCCGCGGGCGTAGCGACCAACCATGGACATATCGCCTACCAGAATCGATAGTGGCTTCTTGGGGTCCATATCCTTGAGCTTATAGATGCGGCGAATTGCTTCGTGGTGGGTGATTCCGCAGGTCATCCCATAAACGGTGTCGGTCGGCATGACGACGACACCACCGTTGCGCAGCACCTGTGCGGCACGCGCCAACAGCCATGGTTCCGGCTCGATGGGATCGATTTCCAGAATCACTTCTTCTCCGCCTCCTATGGGCTCATACGTGTATACCGGTAGCATCCCGTCAGTCAACCGGTCCCGCAGCCCATCCGATTCCGGATACTAGATGTTTGACCCTAGATGCTGGATCGCGCCCGCCCACCCCTCGACTCGCATCGAAGAGGTCGACTATTCACGCTTTCGATTGCATCCGGCATCCTGCATCCTGCATCCTGCATCGCATCCCAGTAACTGCGAATCCTGCAGGGGAGGCGTAGAATACTGAGGATTCGCACTAAGGAGGATTCGATGAGCGAAAGTGGAATGAAGAAAATCGGCGTTATCGGTATCGGCACGATGGGGAACGGTATTGCGCAGGTGTCTGCTCAGAGTGGTTTCGATACCGTCGTGATGGATGTTGACGCGAGTGCTCTCGATCGAGGGCTCGGACGCGATCTCGCGCAGTCTGGACCGGCTGGTCAAGGCGTTCGAGAAATCGGACGGTGAGAAGGGAATCACCGGTGAGGCCAAGGACGACGGCCCTGGGCCGCATCAAAACGAGCTCCTCGCTGGAAGACTGCTGGACTGCGACCTCATCATCGAAGCCGTCCCCGAACGACCCGAACTCAAGGAAAAGATCAACCGTGAGCTGGCCGACAAGGGCTATGACAAGCTCCTTGTTTCAAACACCTCCGGCATCAGCATCACTCGTCTCGGGGCCGCCTACGGCAAGCCGGATCTATTTATGGGCATGCATTTCATGAACCCGGTGCCGATGCAGAAGGGGGTCGAAATCATCCGCGGGCTCGCCACCTCGGACGAGACCTACGAGACCGTGGTCGCCCTCTGCCACGATCTGGGCAAGATCGAAATTCCGGCCGAGGACAAGGCCGGCTTCGCCATCAATCGCATGTTCGTACCCTTCGTCAACGAGGCGATTCGGGTCGTCGAGGAGGGAATCGCTGCAGTAGATGACGTCGACAAGTGTACCTACTGCCTCGGCCACAAGATGGGCCCGCTGATGACTGCCGATTACGTGGGTCTCGATACCATGCTCTTCATCTGCGAGGTCATCGAGGAGGAGCTCGGCAGTTTTTACAAACCGAGCCCTCTTCTCAAGCGTCTGGTCGAATCGGGCCAACTCGGCGCCAAGACCGGATCGGGCTTCTACATACTGGGAAAAATACAAGGCTGTAGGTGTCAACCCTGACGTGGCGAGGTATCGTATTAAGTAGGCGGGCGAGTGAGATTCCGTCGTCCGCGATGGGGGCGGCCATGAGCGAAGCGATACGACGACGAAGACGACTGGGACGATATCGAAGAGTCCGAGGAAGAGGCAGAACCTGGCATATTGACGACCCCCAGGATTCTGGTGGTGCTGTTGGTGGTGTTTGTCATCGCGATCGTTGCGGCCAGTCGTCCTGTGGGAGAAACCTGAATTTTCAGAGTTCCCACCGCGCCTATTCGGGCTTTGGACATAACTTACCCCGAGCAGAACGACCAATAGTGGAATTCGACACGAACAGGGTCATCTTCGGTACCGGCGGTACAGGAGTGGTCAAGTTCACGGTGTCGGGTATGAATGCCGAAAAGGTTGGCGAGATAGACCACTACACGGTTTTTTACCGCGACCTTGCAGGCACCAGGCATATGGATGACGTGTTTCTCGATGAGCCCGGTGAGGTGTTGAGGTTCACCGACAATGCGGAGGCGCGCTGGACTCGGTTCGATTTGAGTGAATAAGTCTTAGAGCACCCACGCGTAGCCGATCTTGGCGAAGATCGTGCGGTCGCCGTGGGTCAGACCGTAATCCTGGGTGGCGAACGAATTGTCCGAGTAGCCGAGAAGAACACGGTTCGCGGGTTGAGCTTGTACGAAAAGAGGAGCTGGGTGAAAAGGTGCTGGTCCTCGGGCCCACGGTCGTCGGTGTAGAGATCGGTGTTGAACTGGTCGTCCACGTGCTGGAGGATGGCCCGGACGAAACAGCGGGGGTTGAACTGCCACGAGGCCTCGAGCTGGCCGATGGTCGAGGTGTAGAGCCAGCCCTCGTCGACCTCCATCTTTCGCGGGTGTACGTCGGACTCGATGTAGAGGTGGCGCCCGAAGCGGTACCAGAAACCGGCATCGAAGTTGACGAAGTCGCCGGGGCGGGTGTTGGCGTAGTCGATCTGGCCACCGCCGTGGAGATTGAGCAAGGCGTGGCTGTGCCCGTTGGGCTTGCCGCAGACGTGGAGACTGGAGGCGGTTGAAGTCGAACTCCTGGCCGTTGTAGCCCTCGCGGACCTGGCTCGGGCGCATCGACCGAGTGCGACTGGAGCGGTCCTTCGATGGTGAACTGGACGACGTCCTCGTGGAACAGGAGGAAGCCGCTCTGGTCGACGGTGTCGGCGACCTTGGCCTTGATGTCCATGCGCGAGTACCAGCTCGTCTCGGTCGCGTTCCACTGGTAGCCGAGGCCGACCTCGCGGTGCTGGTAGTCCACCTGGGGCATGAAACCGAGGTCGGCGCGAAAATCGGCGCCGATGTCCTTGAGAGACCGCCCACCACATCCAGGTGCGGGTGCTGTGGCTGTAGTAGATCTCCGCGGCCCAATCGTCGAATGGTGCCCTCGGGCTGGTCGAAGTCCTCGACGACCTCCTCGGGATACCGGGTGCTCGAGCTCAGGATCTGGACGGAGACCCGATCCTTGGACGACGAGGCGGAAGTCGCCGTCGATGCCGGCGACCCGGTTGAGATAGTCGGTGCCGTCACGGTTGGTGAAGATCCCGCCGAGGGTGAATCGGTTGCCGATGTCGTACTTGTAGCGCAGCACGGTGGCCGTGTTGGGTTCGTTCGAGGACGGTGAAATCCGAGCTCTCGCTGCCGGGGATGATGAGGTTGGTGATCTCGTCCTCGACCACGTAGGCGCCGATGGTGTGCGCGCCCTCCTTGCCGGTGAGCTTGAGGCCCCACGCCGGCTCCCGCATCATCCGGGTGTAGACCACGTTCATCGGGGTGTCGAAGTAATCGGCGCCCTCCATGAAGAACGGCCGCAGCTCGGGGAAGAAGATCGCGAACGGGCGGTTGACGTTGAGCTGAAGGGCGTCGGCCTCGACCTGCGAGTAGTCGGGGTTGATGGTCCCGCTGAGGGTGAGGTTCGGAGTGATCCCCCAGCGCGCGGTGAGGCCGACCTCGATATCGGGGTCGCCGTTCGACCATCGGCCCGTCCGGAAGATCCTCCCGTTCGTCGGTCCGCGAGGCGGTCAGAGTCGGGACGATCTCGATGTTGCGGCCCGGGCGAGACGCCGGCAAAGCCCTCGATCTTGTGCGCCTGGCAGAGGTAGCAGTTGTTGCTGCGGTCGCGGGGAAAGGTGCCCATCTGGTGAGCGACGTTCCGCGGATAGCCGCGGATGGCGTCGAAGCCCCAGATCTGCGGTCCATCGCTGCGCTGAAAACGAAGGGTCGAGAAGGGGATCTCGATCTCGGCCGACCATCCCCAGTCGGTGATGCGTGCCGGCCGACTTCCAGATGCCGTCCCACGGGGTGCTCGCCGCTCGACTCGACCTCGATGTTGTCCATCTGCACGCCGAGAGGGTTGACCGACAAAGAGGTAGTTGCGCCGTTCGTCGTTGAAGGTGTCGAGGACGACTCCCACCCAATCGTCGGCCCAGGCCTGATCGCGGTCGGCGAGGTGGGCACGAATCGCCTGAGGGTCAGGATCGTGGGCGCGAAACCCCACGTAGAGGCGGTTGGCGTCGTGCATCACCAGGACCTCGGTGCGGATCGGGTGCCGGGGTGTTTTCGCCGGGGCGAACCTCGTAGTCGAGGGTCATGGACCACGCCTGGTCCCACACTGCCTCGTCGAGCACCCCGTCGACCTCGATCGCGTGTTTCGACTCGGGGGATCTGGTGGGGGATCTTCGGTTCCTCGGCGCCCAACCATCCGACCGAAAGCGACAGAAGACCGAATACTGAGAGAATTGTGAACCGATGCGAGGTGAATCGACCGCGCCGAATATCCATCCATGTCTCCCTCATCTCTTTCTACGAGTAGACCTGGTGGATGTTTAATTTTCTGAGATCAGGGTTTTATAACAACCTTTTCGGTTGCGAACGCATCCTATGGAAGGGGATCTGTGTCGATAGCGACACCCTCGCAGCCTAGATCCGCTCCCGCAATAGCAATACCTGTCGCCCGATCTCGGTCGACGCCGTTCCCCCGAACGAGGTCCGCCGCTCGGCGGCCGCTCGCGGATCGAGCCAGGGCCCCAGATCCGACGGGAAATCGGGGTGGAACTGTTGCGCCGCACCGCCGTCGAGGAGGCCGAGGTTGCCACCCTGTTCCTCACACCATCTGACGGCCTGAGCCACGACGCCGTGCGCCTCTCTGAACGGCACGCCGCGCTCGACGAGGAGATCGGCAAGCTCGGTGGCGAGACTGAAATCGCCGAAGAGCTCGCTCTCGAACCGCTCCGTCCGCACGTCGAGCTCGCGCCACATCGCCGCCAGAAGCCGGACCGACGCCGTGGTTCGCAGCACCGATTCGATGAGGGGTTTCCGCTCCTGTTGGAGATCGCGGTTGTAGGCGAGCGGCATCCCCTTGGTGAGGGTCAGGAGCGCCTGCAGGTTGCCGAAAACCACGCCGGCCTCGCCTCTGATCAACTCGGCGCCGTCGGGGTTTCGCTTCTGCGGCATGATGCTCGAGCTCGTGGTGTGCCGCTCGTCGAGTCGGATGAATGCGAACTCCGCCGACGACCAGAGGACGATCTCCTCGGCCATCCGCGAGAGTGTCGACATGCAGATGGCGCAGGCCGAGACCGTTTCCTGAAGATGGTCTTTCGCTGCAACGGCATCCATCGCGTTCTCGATCGGCGCGGAAAAACCGAGGAGTTCGGCGGTTTGCTGACGGTCGATCGGGTGAGGGGTGCCGGCCAGCGCACCCGCGCCCGAGCGGGCAGCGGTCCACCCGTTCGACCACATCTTGAATCCGTTCGAGATCTCGACTCAGTGCCCAGGCGTGGGCGAGGAGGTGGTGGCCGAGAAGGATCGGTTGGCCGCGCTGAAGGTGGGTGTAGCCCGGCATCAGGACCTGTCCGTCCGTCTCCACCCGGTCGAGAAGGACCGTGATGAGATCACCGACAGCCGCAGCGAGGACGCCGAGCCGGCGCTTCAGCCACAGACGGACATCGGTGGCGACCTGGTCATTGCGCGAGCGGGCGGTGTGGAGCTTGCCGCCGACCTCACCAACAAGATCGGTGAGGCGGGCCTCGACCGCCATGTGGATGTCTTCCTGCGATTCGTCCGGGGATCCAGGTGCCGTCCCGGAACTCGTCGAGAATCTGAGTAGAGGCCATCGACCAGCGTTGTCGCCTCGTCCGGAGAGAGAACTCCGACCTCTCCCGAGCATCGTCACGTGGGCGATCGAAGCCTCGATGTCCTCCTCGGCGATCCACAGATCCATCTCGAGCGATGACGCGAAAGCGCGGAAGAGCTCGTCCTCGTCGCCGTCGAAGAGTCCTCGCAGAAGGCTCATTCGCCCTCCGAGATCCGTCTTGCCCCCAAGGGTTCGCAGCCGCAGGGCGTTGAGGCGGATGAAGCCGGCGGCATCGGCCTGGTCGTAGACCTCGTCGGCCTCGAAGGTCGCGACCGCCTCGTCGTAAAGGGTGTGGGTCTCGGATCTCCGCCCCTCGACCATGACGCTTCCCTTGTAGAGCTTGAGCCGGGCCTCGCCGTTGACGCGCTCCTGGACCGTGTCCATGAAGCTCTGCAGCGCCTCGCGTTCGGGGCTGAACCAGAGACCGTTGTAGACCATCTCGGCGTACCTGGGCACGAGCTCGTCGCGCAGGTGCTGCACCTCACGATCGAGGGTGATCGACTCGACGGCGCGGTGGGCGTGGTGGAGGATCGTGCCGCCCGGTGTTTCGTAGACGCCGCGGCTCTTCATGCCGAGAAACCGGTTCTCGACGATGTCGATGCGCCCCACGCCGTGACGGCCGCCGATCGTGTTGAGGGTTTCGAGCAGGGTCACGGGATCGAGGCCCTCGCCGTTGATCTCGGTCGGGCTCGCCCTTTTCGAAGCGAATCGTCAGAATCTCCGGCTTGTCGGGCGCGGCCTCGGGGTCCGCGGTCATGCGGAACATGCCCTCCGGGGGGCTCGCCCAGGGATCTTCGAGCACGCCTCCCTCGTAGGAGACGTGCATCAGGTTGGCATCCATCGAGTACGAGGGCTTCGGCGCGGCCGGAATCGGGACGCCGTGTTTCGAGGCGTAGGCCATCAGATCGGTACGGCCCTTCATGTCCCACTCCCGCCACGGTGCGATGACCTGGATTTCGGGCTGGAGGGCATAGGCCGAGAGCTCGAATCGGACCTGGTCGTTGCCCTTGCCGGTGGCGCCATGGGCGATGGCATCGGCGCCGAATCGTTCGGCGGTCTGCACCAATCCTCGGGCGAGGACCGGTCGGGCCAGTGCGGTGCCGAGGAGGTAGTACCACTCGTAGACCGCGTTGGCCTTGAGGGCCGGAAATACGCACTCGGTCACCAGGGCCTCACGAAGATCTTCGACGATGGCTTCGCGAAGCGCCGGTGGCGATGCGCCGCCTCGCGGACCTCGTCCATGTCCTCGTCGATCTGACCGACATTGCCGGTGTAGGCGATGACCTCGGCGTTGTAGGTCTGCTTGATCCAGTGCAGGATGATCGAGGTGTCCAGACCGCCCGAGTAGGCGAGGACGACTTTCACTTCATTCCTCCAATATTCCCATGAATTGTCTTCTGCCACGGGTCTTCCACCGACGGCAGTCGTCGGCGACCACCAAGACCGTGTCGTCACCTGCCACAGTGCCGATCACGCCGTTGGGCGGGGTGGCGTCGATGGCCGCCGCCACCGCACCGGCGGTCGCCTAGCGGACCTTCAACACGACCAGGTTGCCCGAGGAACCGCTCCTTCGAGGTAGTCTTCGAGAGCACGCGCAGTCGATCGAGGCCACTGTCCGAGGCCGCGGGCGATCGCCGAGAACGTACCGTTCATGAGACGTGCCCTCGTCCGCCTTCATCGCGCCGAGCTCGCCGAGATCACGCGAGACCGTTGACTGTGTGACCCGATGACCCGCCTCTTCAAGGAGTCTGACGACTCGACCTGGCTGGAGATCTCCCGCTCCGCGAGGAGCCGGCGGATGAGAATTCGACGGATGGTGGATCGATCACGCGGCATCCAAGTGATTATGCGCATATGCAAATAGAATGTCAACTCCTATCGTCCGGTGCATTCGAGCGCTATTCGTCCTCGAGACGGACGTTTGACGAAACGCGAAGTTTAGCGTTCGGCTGATCGAAGCTCTGAGCCCTCGCTCCATGATTCGCGTGATGAGAAGCCTCTGGCGGAGCGTAGATGCGAAACTTCTTGGATGCCGAACGTCCGCCCTTCAGCCAGATCGCGTGCCTCTCGGACCGTCGCTGCCCGAAGACCGCCTCTGTTCGTTGATTGCTGCGCTGCCCCTCACTGAAACAGGGCGAACGGGTCGGGAACAACGACCTCACGCGTTCCCGGAGATGAATCAACGCTTGAACGTGGGTTGAATCAAGATCGACGGTCGAGCAGCGCATAGACCGCCGGCACCACCAGCAGGGTCAGCAGGGTCGAGGTGATCATCCCGCCGATGACGGTCAGGGCCATGGGCGTGCGCAGCTCGGCGCCCTCGCCGAGGCCGAGGGCCATGGGCAGGAGGCCGAAGACGGTGGTGGCGGTGGTCATCAGGATCGGGCGCAGACGGACCCTGCCGGCTTGGGCCAGGGCCTCGAGCTTGGTCATGCCCTCGCGGCGGAGCTGGTTGGCGTAGTCCACCAGCACGATGGCGTCGTTGACCACGATCCCGGCGAGCAGGATGAAGCCGATCAGCGAAACCACGCTGACGGTGACCCCGAAGAGCCACATCGTGGCGAGCACGCCGATCGACCGCGAAGGGCACCGAGAACATGATCACGAAGGGGTGGAGCAGGCTCTCGAACTGCGAGGCCATGACCAGGTAGACCATGAATACGGCGAGTCCGATGGCCAGCCGCATGGAGTCGAACGAGGTCGCCATCTCCTCCTCCTGGCCGCCGAGGCGCCAGTCGTAGCCGGACGGCCAGCTCATGTCCTCGAGAGCGGCCGGATGTCGCGGGTCACCGATCCGAGGTCGCGGCCGGCGAGGTTGGCGGTGATGCGGGCGACCCGGGTGCCGTCGGCGCGGCGGATTTCGGCCGGCCCTTCGAGTTCGACCACCTCGGCGACGGCCGACAAGCGGAATCGGCGTCGCCGCCGGCGTGGGTCACGGTCAGGTTCTCGAGGGCGCGGCCGAGTCGCGGAACCGTTCGGCTGCGCGCATGCGGATGTCGATGGTGCGGTCGGAGCGGGTGATGTCGGTGGCGATGTCGCCCTGGACCATGGTCCTGCAGCACGTCGGCGACGTCGGCGATGGCCAGGCCGTAGGCGGCCAGGCGGTCGCGGTCGAGGCGCACCTGGAGCTCGGGGTGGCCGCCCTCGGTGGAGGAGCTGATGTCGGCGAGGCCGTGGATGGCGCGCATCGCTCGGCCGCCTCGTCGGCGAGCCGCTCGAGCAGCTCGAGGTTGAAGCCGCGGATCTCCACCTCGATCGCGGTCTGGAAGCTGAAGTAGGAGGGCCGGCCGAAGCGGGCGATGATCGCGGGCCGTGTCACTCGCCGTCGAGCGCGGCGCCCCGCCGAGGAGCATGTTGTCGGCGTCGATCGCGTGCGCGGATCGTTGCATGGCGGCGTCCTCGGCTCCGCGACACCGGCGGATCGAGGGTGACGGTGAGCTGGCCGACGTTCTCGCGGATCTCACCGGCGGTGCCGCCCTGCTCGTTGGAGGTGCCGGCGATGGAGTAGACCGTGCGGGCGCCGCCATGGTGTCCGCGGCCTTGGTCGAGTTCGGCGAGACGCCGGTCGGTGACCTCCAGCCGGGTTCCCGGGGGCAGCTCGATATTGGCGAAGAACTCGCCCTGGACCAGCTCGGGGATGAGCTCGGAACCGAGGCTGCGGTAGAGGCCGAGGCTGCCAACGAAGAGCACAGGGTTACCGCAACGACGACCAGGGGCCGGCAGGACACCGGCAATCGGCCGCGTGTAGAGCGCCCGTGACGGCATCCAGAGCGCGGTCGAAGAGGTCGAGTAGCGGTCTGAAGAGGGCGCCAGCACTCGGCCGACGATCCGCACGGCCGCCGAGGATGACGCCGACAGCAACGGGTGGTGACGACGAAGACGGCGTCCGAGCCAGCGCAACGGGCGCCGCCGATCGCGCCTTCGCCGGCATGCCGCCGGCGATCGGCTCGGGCCGGAACTGGCGCGAGGCGAGCATGGGGATCAGGGTCAGGGCCACCACCAGCGACACCACCAGTGAAAATGCCACGGTGAGGGCCTGGTCGCGGAAGAGCTGGGCGGCCACGCCCTCGACGAAGACGATGGGCACGAAGACGCAGATGGTGGTCAGGGTCGAGGCGGTGATCGCCTGGCCCGACCTCCGAGGTGCCGACCCGCGCGGCCTCGACCTCGTCGAGGCCCTCGTCGCGCTTGCGCTGCACCGACTTCGAGGACGACGATGGCGTTGTCCACCAGCAGGCCGACGCCGAGGGTGAGGCCGCCCAGGGACATGATGTTGAGCGAGATGTCGGCCACGTACATCAGGAAGAAGGTGGCGACCACCGACACCGGGATCGAGAGCGAGATGATCAGGGTCTTCTTGACCGAGCGCAGGAAGAAGAAGAGCACGATCACCGCCAGCAGACCGCCGTAGAGCGCGGTCTCGAGGACCTCGCGCACCGCCTGGCGGATGTAGCGGGCCTGGTCGGTGATGACCTCGATCCGAGTCCGGGTCGAGCCGGTTGAGCTCGGCGCGGAGCTCGTCGAGACGCCTCGTGACCGCGTTGGAGACGGTGACGGTATTGGTGCCGCCCTCCTTGTAGATCGCCAGCTCGACCGACTCGGCGCCGTCGATGCGGGTGATGATCTCGCGCTCCTTGTGGCCGGTGTAGACCCGGGCCACGTCGGCAAGCCGGACGATGGCGTCGCCGGTGCGGTGGACGACGATCGCTCGCATGTCCTCGGGGCGCATGAACTCGTTGATGGTGCGCACCAGGTACTCGGTGTGGCCGTCGCGCAGGCGTGCCGCCGGTGATGTTGACGTTCTCCGCCGCCAGACGGTCGGCCACCTGGTCGACCGACAGACCGAGCGCGGCCAGCTTGCGCTCGTCGAGCTCGACCTGGATCTCCTCCTCGAGCCCGCCGGAGACCACCACCGCAGCCACCCCTTCGATGCGCTCGAGGGCCCGCTTGACGTCCTCCTCGGCGATGAATCGCAGCCGGCGCGAGATCGTCCGAGCCGTAGAGCCCGATGCGCATGATCGGGTCGAGCGACGGGTCGTACCGCAGCAGGACCGGCAGCTCGGCGTCGGATCGGCAGGCGCACCCGGTCGAGGCGCTCGCGGACGTCGAGGGCGGCGAAGTCCATGTCGGTGTCCCAGGCGAACTCGAGGGTCACCTCGGAGGTGTCCGCCCGCGACGACGAGGTCACGCGGACCACGTTGTTGACCACCCCGACCGCGTTTTCGACCGGCCGGGTCAGCAGCGACTCGATCTCGACCGGAGCGGTGCCTTCGTAGGTGGTGCGGACGGTCAGGGACGGGTAGGTGATATCGGGCAGGAGATTGACCGCGAGATTGCGAAAGGCGACGACGCCGAAGACCACCGCCGCCACCGCGAAGATGAAGACCGTGACCGGCCGGCGGATCGAAAGATCGACGATCTTCATGGCGTCAACCCGTTGAACGGCAGTTCATTTTCACCACCAAGGCACCAAGAGCGCCAAGAGAATTCCTGGTCTGAGTATTGACACTGCGGTGGCTCTCCGAATTCTGAAGCGCGCACATGGATGTCTTGCCTTGGTGGCCTCGGTGTCTTGGCTGGTTCAATTTTTCGCCCCGCCTTCGCCGCGGACTTGCTTGATCGACCTCTTCGATGCGCTCGTCGGACATGCCGAACTGTTGCATGCGCTCCTTGATTCGCTTCGAGTTCCTCGGGGGAGGCGTTCTTGATCCGCTGCGCCATGAACGGCGGGATCTCGCCGCTCGCCGGCCCGTCCCATGCCGCCGCTGCCTCACGGCCGCGCCCGCGGCCGGCCTCCGCCGCCTCGCATCTGCTGGATCCGCTGCTCGATCTCTTCGTCGGAGAGCCCACGCTCCTTCATCCGCTGGCGCATCGCCTCGATGGCTTCCGGTGGCGGCCCCGACGACTCATCCGGCGGCTGCGGTGCGCGGTCGGCGCTTCGTCTCCGATCACCGACACCGGAGTGCCGTCGGCGAGGCCGTCCTGGCCGAGCACGATCAGCAGCTCGCCCTCGGCGAGCCCCTCCAGGACCTCCACCGTGTCCTCGTCGCGCAAGCCGAGCCGAACCTCCCGGCGCTCGGCGATGTCGCCGATCTTGACGATAGACGGTGTCGCCGAGCGAATCGAGCACCAGCGATTCCCGGGGAATGACCACGGCGTCGTCGTGGGTATCGGTCTGGAGAAAGACCGAGGCGAACATTCCGGGCCGCAGCTTGCCCTGCGCCTCCACCTCGAGGGTGACGGTGAAGGTCCCGGTGGCGGCGTCGACGGTCGGCCGCATCCGCGCGACTCGGCCGCGAAGCTCTCGCCCGGGTAGGCCTCGACCCGGAGGTGGGCGGTCTGGCCGATGCGAACGCTCGACAAGTCCTTTTCCGGCACCTCGATGCGGCACAGGAGCGGCGTGAAGTCGGAAATCCGGAAGAGCGTCGTCGCCTGGTGTCACGTACTGGGAGAGCTTGATGTCGCGGGTCACCACCAGGGCGTCGAAGGGCGCTCGGATCTCGGTGTAGGCGAGCTGGATCTCTGCGCTCTCGAGCTGCGCCTCGGCCGCGCTCAGCTTGGACAACGCGGTGTCGTAGGCCTCCTGGCTGACCAGACCCTCGTCCCACGATTTCTTGGCGCGGTCGAAGGCCAGCTTCGCCTCGTCGCGGGTGACGGCGGAGATCGCGACCTGGTTCTGCGCCTCGCGCTCGTCGATGCGGGCCATGCAGCTGGCCGGCACGGATCATCCGGCCCTCCTCGGTATTGATCTCGGTCACCGGCCCGGAGGTGCGGGCGACGATGTCCACCTCGTTCTCGGCCTCGAGGGTGCCGTTGGTTTCCAGGTTCTGGGAGATGGATCGCCGCGGCACCGGCTGCACCCGGACCGGGACCGCGGCCGAAGGCGCGCCGCCGCCCGTCGGGCCGCCCATCCCAGGGGGTCGGCCGCCGCCTCCGCCAGCGCTGCCGGCGTCGTCGGAGCCGCCGCAGGCGGCGAGGGTGAGGAGAGTGAAGGAGAGAGGATTGCGAGAGTATGTTTCATTGATTCTTCCGGGGAGTGTTGGCTGTGTTGATGGATCTCCGTCGGGCACGGGCACGGGAACGGAGCGCGGACCGGGAGCCGCCGCGAGGGCGGCTGAGACGATACGGCGGACGAAGACCGGAGGTCGTCGATCAGCGAGTAGACGGTCGGGATCACCATGACCGTCAGAAATGTCGAGGTGGTGAGACCGCCGAGAATCACCAGGCCGACCGGCGCCCAGAAGGCGGCGCGGCCGTCGGGCGCGCCGAAAACGCTCGGCAGGAAGTAGCCGGCCACCATCGGCGACAGACCGAGGACGGTCGTGATCGCGGTCATCAGGATCGGGCGCAGGCGGTGGCGGCCGCCGAGGACGATGGCCTCGTCGCGCGGCAGGCCCTGCCGGCGGAGACGGTTGATGTGGTCGACCAGCACGATGGCGTTGTTGACGACGATGCCGGCGAGGATGATGAGACCCATGTCCGAGCTCGAGGATCGCGCCTGGCCGGCCAGGGTCATGATGATGCCGACCCCGATGAAGGCGAAGGGCACCGAGAACATGATCGTGAACGGCTGGGCGAAGCTCTCGAAGAGCGACGCCATCACCATGTAGATCAGCACCAGCGCGAAAAGCAGCAGGAAGAGGGCGTCGACCGGCGTCCTGCTCGCCGCGCATCCAGTCCTCGCCTTCGACGACCTCGTAGCCGGCGGGCAGCTCGAGGTTCTCGACGGCCTGCTGGGCCATGCGCTGGGCCATGAACGGCAGGTGTGCCGGAGGCGGTGTCGGCGGTGATGGTCAGCGTGGATTGGCGGTCGATGCGTTCGATGGCGCGCGCGCCGGGCGCGGTTTCGAAATCGGCCACAGCGCCGATCGTCAGACGGCTGTCACCGAAAGCCGACCGGCAGCTTCTTGAGCTGATCGAGGGTCTGCCGGTCCTCCTCGCGGTGCTGGACCACGATGTCGAGCTCGCGGTCCTCGACCTCGAAATAGGACACGGCGCGCGACGACAGGGCCGATGACACGCTCTGGCCCACCGCTCTGCGACGAGAGTCCCGCGGCGAGGATGCGTTCGCGGTCCGGGCGGACCAGGATCTCCTCGTCGCCGCTCTCCAGCGAGGAATCCGCATCCCGAATCCCGGGCAGGGCCAGGGCGCCGCCACCGCCCGGTCGGCGAAGATCTCGAGGATCTCAAAGCGGTCGCCGCGGAGCTGGACCTCGATGCTCGAGCCGGAGCCGGAGTGGCCGCGCATCGGGACCGGGAGAGGGTGAAGGTGACCCCGGCGCGGGTTGGCAGCAGTGCCTCGACCCGGTCGCGAATCTCGCCGGTGTCGAGGGTGCTCTGCTCCTCGTCGACGAGGTAGATGTCGAAACGGTTGCCCCGCGACCACCCGCGCGAGCGTCCGGCTGCCGCGTCGGAAGCGTGTGGGTGATGTTGGCGATCTCGAGTTCGTCCCGCCTGCGCGTCGAGGAGCGCGTAGACCTCGTCGTAGAGGGCCCGCTTCTGCTCCACCGAGTAGCTCTTCGGGGTATCGACCATGATGGTCATCTGGCGCTCGAAGGAGGGGGTCGAAAACGAGCGTTCGATGTTCTGGTAGAGGTTCCACGAGCCGATCAGGGTCAGGATGACTGCAGACGCGAAGGCGAGCCGGTGGCGCAGCATGAAACGCGAGGGTGCGTGCGTAGGCGGCCGAGAAGCGGTCCAAAGCACGCCCTCGCGGGCGCGCTCGCCGCCGAGAAGCCGTGCCGCCACCATCGGCACGACGGTGACAGCGACCACCAACGACGCCGCCATGACCACCACCACGGTGAGCCCGATGTTCTTCATGAAGATCGCGAAGCGGCCGCCGGAGGAAAGGAAGACCATGGGCAGGAAGACGCACATCGTGGTCAGAGTCGATGCGGCGATCGGCAGACGCCACCTCGGAGGCGCCCTGGAGGGTTGCCGTGCGCGCGTCCTCGCCGAGGTCCTCGTGGTGGCGGAAGATCGATTCGATGACCACGATCGAGTTGTCGACCAGCATGCCGATCGACAGCATGAGGCCCATCAGCGACATGATGTTGAGGGTGAGGTCGGTCCAGCCGGCCTGGCGGGAGAGGTACATGAAGACGAAAGTAACGACCACCGATACCGGGATCGCGATCGCCACCAGCAGGGTGGTGCGAAATCGCCGCAGGAAGAGGTACATGAAGATCACCGCCAGCACGCCGCCGAGGAAGCCGGTGTTGCGCAGCTCGGAGAGACCGTTGCGCACGTCCTCGGAGTCGTCGCGGTAGATGTTGATCTGGAGGCCCTCGGCCTCGGGGAAGCTGACGGATGGCCGTCGATCTCCTCCTTGGCGCCGTCGATCATCGCCAGGAGATTGGCGGTCGAGGCCTTGTAGAGCCGCACGCTGAGCGCCTCCTTGCCGTTGAGGAAATCCCACTCCTCCTGCTCGGGGTAGGCCATCACGACCTCGGCGACGTCGCCGAGCCGGAGACCGCCGCCGAGCGGGAGGGCGCGGATCTCGTCGAGGTTCGTGAGCTTGCCCTCGACCCGGACGAGGAAGCTCTGTGAGCCGTCGCGAACCGTGCCCGCCGATACCGTCTGGTGGTTCGAGCGGATCACCGACGACACATCGCGAACGTCGATGCCGAGGGATGCCATCCGGTCGGGAATGAGGTTGATCTGCACTTCGCGGGTCTCGATCGCCGCGCACCTGGACGTCGGCGACGCCCTCGAGCCGCTGCAGGCGGCGGACGATGACGTCCTCGGTGAAGCGGTAGAGGCGCTCGCGCGGCCAGTCGGCGCTGAGGTGGAAGCGCAGCACCGGCCGGTCCGGAGTCTGAAAGCGGCGGATCCGGACCCGCTCGAGATCGTCCGGCAGCCGGTTGCGCACCCGGTCGACCCGGTCGCGCACGTCGACCGCCGCGAGGTCCATGTCGGTGCCGTCGACGAAGCGGAGGCTGACGTCGCCCGAGGATGAGGTGGCCACTGCGGTCAGGGTCTCGATGCCGTTGATGGTGCTGAGGCTGTCCTCGAGCGGTCGGACGATCAGGCGCTCGGTCTCGGCCGGCGAGGACGAGGGGTAGGGGGCGTTGACCGAGATGTGCGACGACGAGAAGGTCGGGCAGGAACTCCAGCGGCAAGCCGGTCGAGCGACAGCCAACCCAGGACCAGCACGCCGAGCACCGCCATGGCCATGGTGACCCGGCGTTCGACCGCGAACCGGATGATCGGGTTGACCTTCATCTTCGGAGTCTGCCGCCCCCCACTCCATAACCGCGTTATTGAATCACGAAAATTTCGTCGTACCCAAAACTTTCTCCCGGAATGCCCCCCCCCCCCCCCCCCCCCCCCCCCCCCCCCCCCCCCCCCCCCCCCCCCCCCCCCCCCCCCCCCCCCCCCCCCCCCCCCCCCCCCCCCCCCCCCCCCCCCCCCCCCCCCCCCCCCCCCCCCCCCCCCCCCCCCCCCCCCCCCCCCCCCCCCCCCCCCCCCCCCCCCCCCCCCCCCCCCCCCCCCCCCCCCCCCCCCCCCCCCCCCCCCCCCCCCCCCCCCCCCCCCCCCCCCCCCCCCCCCCCCCCCCCCCCCCCCCCCCCCCCCCCCCCCCCCCCCCCCCCCCCCCCCCCCCCCCCTGAAGGCCGAGGCCGCGGTCGGGCCGGCGGGGTCATTTTCGTCTGTGGACTCCTTCACACCCATCCGGATCACCGTCAGCTGGCCCGGCACCTGGCGCATGCTGGCGAGAGAGGGAGGCGGGCCGCCACCACGGGCGGATGTCTCTAAACATCCTTCACTTTCGGCTCGATTGCGTTCTTCCCAGGGATCCTCGTCCTCGAACTGTTCGGCGATTTGCTCGGATCCGGGATATCGAACGGCAAACTCTTCCTTTTTCTTCTTGGTCTTGCCGTCGCCGTTGATCCACAACGTGACGCCGCGCATCATGAGCCGACGGGCCAACCCTTCGTCGGCAAAGCGGTACATGACGTAGAGGTTGTCATCGTCGTGGGCGATCGCCGCGACGTGCAGGCTGTATCCTCGAGGGTGGGTGATGGGGAGGCCCTTCCAGTCGGAGGGGTCGCCGTCGAGGACGATGCGATCACCAGCAGGGCTGCTCTCGATCTTTTCTGCCGCGGCGGCCTCCGTGCCGCCGATCACGGCGAGCGAAATGACCAGGATCGCATTTGAGTGGAACTCTTCATCAATATCTCCAACGAAAAAGGCGCGCGGCGACCTTCCGGGACCGCCGCGCAGGAGGGAGGAGGAGTCTACTATCTGGTCGAGCGACGCCCGCCACCGCGGCGGAACTTTCTGCCGAAGTTCGAGCGCATCCCTTCGAGCTGGTCGCGCTGTTCCGGGGTGAAACCCCAGATATCTGCCTTGGCCTTCCCGGCGGCAACCACGAGATCAGTCTGGATCTTGTGCTGGGCTTCGAGTGGGTCCGGAAGGCTCTCGTTGAAGTCCGTTGGATCGTCGATTGCCTCTCGGTAGTCTCGCGCCCTTCACGGAGATTATGGGCGGACTCCTCGATCTCGGGCGTGCCGTGTCCACGATCGTCTGAATCTCGCTCAGTTGCTCGTCGCTGAGACCGAGCTCTTCGGCCATGCGCGGCAGCATGTGCTCGACGAACCCAGGCCGTGCGGCGCCCTCGTGGCCGCCAGAGCCGACCCTGGCCTCCACCGTGGCGTTCCTGGTCGCCTCCCCAGGCGCCGCCGGTCCGCTTCCGTCGCCGGGACCAGGCCCGGCTGGGCGAGGCGGCGGTTGGTGCGGGAGAATTGGTCCGCTGCCAGACTCAGGATGCAGTTTCGAACTTTCATGTCTACCTCCGTGTGTCGCCGCGTTCGCGGTCTTTTCGGTCGTGAATGAAAAGACCGCGTCATCTTCATTGTTGACCAGTTTGCGCAAGGAAACCCGCGCCGTTCCTTAAGAAAGTCAAGAGCGAAGATAGCTGGTAGGATGGGTTCGGATGGCGTCCTGATCATCGACGACGACACCGAGCTCTGCGAGCTCGTGTGCGAATACCTCGAAGGTGAAGGCTTCGATATCGAGCCGTCCACGACGGTGTCGGGATCGAGCGATGTCTCGCGGGCGGCCGGATCTGGTGATCCTCGACGTCATGCTGCCGGGGATTGGTGGGTTCGAGGTCCTGAGCCGGATCCGCGAAAACTCGAGGGTGCCGGTGATCATGCTGACCGCGCGCGGCGAGGAGGTCGATCGGATCGTGGGTCTCGAATGGGGGCCGACGACTATCTCCCGAAGCCGTTCAATCCGCGCGAGCTGGTGGCTCGACTTCGGGCCATCCTTCGGCGGGCTGCGGGGATTGCCGAGGCCGGCGATGATGTGGCTGGTCGCGATCGACGACCTCGAAATTGATATCGGCTCGCGGCGGGTCCGTTGTTCCTCGACGGGGTCGATCTCACCGGTGCCGAGTTCGCTATCCTCGAGACCTTAGTGAGGGCTGCGGGGACGGTGGTCGGACGAGACGATTTGTCGCGAGCCCTCGGGCGGCGGGATGGGCGTTCGACCGCAGCCTCGATGTCCATCTTCGAATGTGCGCAAAAAGCTCGGACCGCTGCCGGAGGCGGAGAACGAATCAAGACCGTTCGTGGCGTAGGGTACCTCTACATGAAACCGAGCGGGAGCGCGTCCTGAACCTATGGAGGCACCTTTAGCAGACCAGAGAGCGCTGACAAGTTTGTGCGCGACTCGGATAATGCATAATATGGGAGGGGGGGGAGAGTGACGATGGGTGTGGCAGGTTGTGTTGATGGGAGGAGAGGTGGAGGTGTTCTCCGAGCCCACGGGGGGGGGGGGAAATCCAAAATCCAAAATCCAAAATCCAAAATCAATCTCCGGGTGGGGGGGGCGGCCATTTCGAATTCCGAATTCCGAATTCCGAATTCAACCCTTTATGAAGAGTCTCTTTCTGAGGATCTTCCTCTGGTTCTGGGTCGCGATGGTCGTGATGGCCGCGATCCTCGTGGTGACCTCGCCGTTTTTCACCCAGAGTCGCGCCCCCGAATCGATCGCTGGCAGCAGGGGGCGGAGACCGGGCCAAGGAACGGGTGGGTCGTGCCGCCCAGCGGATCAGCGAATCGGGGGTCGAAAGCACCCAGCCATTTTGTGAATCAGGGGGCCTGGGAGGCGGGGACCCGAGATATTTGTCCTCGACCATGAGGGCCACGAACTCCTGGATCGTGAAACCCCTGAATACGCCGTGGATCTGGCGCGTCGGGTCGCCGAGAGCGGGTCCGAAGAACGGTCCGTCGCGGAGGGTTGCACCTGGCGGCGAGGCCGGTGACTGATCCCGAGGGACGATCGCTGGTGGTGGTCGGCGCCCTTGATGGCCGCCCCGCCCGATCGATCTTCTGGAGCCCGGCCTTTGGTGGCGGCTCGCCGTGCTGGCGTTGATTGTCGGCGCCTTCAGCTTCTGGCTCGCACGCTACCTCTCGGCACCGGTCGGGGCGCTGCGAAAGGCGACCCACGTCTCAGTTCGGGCGATTTGTCGGCCCGGGTCGGGGATCCGGTGAATCGACGGCGAGACGAGATCGGCCATCTGGCGCGCGACTTCGACGCCATGGCAGAGCGTCTCGAGGCGCTGCTCGGTTCGCACGCCGGCTATTGAGGGATGTTTCGCACGAGTTGCGTTCGCCGCTGGCGCGGCTCCGCGTGGCCTTGCAGCTCGCGCGCGATCGCGCGGGCGTCCGGGCTGCCGAGGCCCTCGACCGGATCGAGCACGAAAGCGGCGCGGGTCGACGACTCATCGGTCAGCTTCTCTTGCTGGACGTCTCGAAGCCGGCGACGGAATCCGAGGCGGCGGATTTCGATCTCTCGCGGTCTCCTCCGAGGTGGTGGACGACGCGTCATTCGAGGCCTCCGCCGCTGGGCGCGAGGTCGACTTCGAAGCGGGATCTTATGCCGTTGCGGGGCTGTCCAATCTTGTGCAGGAGCGCGTTCGACAACGTTCTCCGCAACGCCATCCGCCACACCCCCGAAGGAACGTCGATCGACGTGAATCTGGCGATCGACCAGAACAACGCTGTGGTAACAGTCCGAGATCACGGAGCCGGAGTGCCGGAAGAGCATCTGGGATTCGCTCTTCGAGCCCTTCACCCGCGTCGCCGAGGCGCGTGACCGGAATACCGGCGGTGCCGGTCTCGGTCTCGCCATCACCCGGCGAGCCGTCGAGATCCACGGCGGGACGGTGAGTGCCCGCAATCACCCCGAGGGTGGGCTCGTGTCGTGATCAGCCGTCTGCCTGTGGCTGAGGGAGTCGTCGCGCTCTTCTGCGGGCTGTTTTACCCGTGGGTCTTGACCAATGATCGACCATTGGGTGCGACCGTTTCGGCCGAGCATTCCGACATTGTCAACAGAATGGCACGCCCGAACGCGCTGTTCCACAAAAGTTCCTCCTGGACGGATCCGATCCTGCGTCTATCTGCGTGATCTGCGGTTTCTATGTGGGGTGGGTGGCAATTCCGAATTCCGAATTCCGAATTCCGAATTCAAACGACGATATTGACGAGCCTGCCTGGAACGACGATCACCTTCTTCGGCTCCTTGCCATCCATGAACCTCTGCGCGTTCTCCGAGGCCAGCGCCAGGCGTCTCGAGCTCGTCCTTGTCGGTGTCTCGGGCCACCTGAGCTCGTCGCGCTTCTTGCCGTTGACCTGGACGACGATGGTGATCAGTCTCGTCCTGGCCAGCTCGGGGTCCCAGTTCGGCCACTCGGCGTGGGCGATCAGCTCGTCCTCGCCGAGCCGCTGCCACAGCTCCTCACAGATGTGCGGGGCGTACGGCGAGAGCAGTCGGAGAAAGGCGCCGACGATCTCCCGCGGCAGGGTGGCCGGCTGGTCGCCTCGTTGACGAAGATCATCATCTGCGCGATGGCGGTGTTGATCTGCAGGGTCTCGGTGTCCGAGGTGACCTTCTTGATGGTCTTGTGGAGCGTGCGTTGGAGCTCGGGTTCAGACGCGGCCGGCGCCTCGGTGAGCCTCGGGTTGAGACCGCCCGTCTTTTCGTCGACGACCAGCCGCCAGACCCGCTGCAGGAAGCGGTTGACGCCCTCGACGCCCGTCATCTGCCACGGCTTCTGGACCTCGAGCGGGCCCATGAAGATCTCGTAGAGGCGCATGGCGTCGGCGCCGTAGTGCTCGATGACGTCGTCCGGGTTGACGACGTTGAGCTTGGATTTGGACATCTTCTCGATCTGGGTCTCGAGCTCGGCGTCGCCGTCCTTGGTGAAGAACTCGCCGTCCCGCTCCTCGACGTCGGACGGGTGGTAGTACTTGCCGCCCGCGTCCCGGTAGGAGTAGGCGAGGATCATGCCCTGGTTGAAGAGCTTCTGGAACGGCTCCTTGGTGGGGACGAGCCGCAGTCGTAGAGCACCTTGTGCCAGAAGCGGGCGTAGAGCAGGTGGAGCACCGCGTGCTCGACGCCGCCGACGTAGAGATCGACCGGCATCCAGTAGTTCTCGGCCTCCTGCGACCACGCCTCGTCTGGTCGTTGTGGGGATCGAGGTAGCGCAGGTAGTACCAGCACGAGCCCGCCCACTGCGGCATGGTGTTGGTCTCGCGGGTTGCCGCATGCGGCCGTCGGGCAGCTCGACCCGCAGCCAGTCGTCGCCGGCGCGGGCCAGCGGCGGCCGGCCGTCGTCGGTGGGCTGGTACTCGTCGATCTCCGGCAGCTCGACCGGCAGCTGGTCTCGGGCAGCGGCACGACCTCGCCGTCGTCGGTGTGGACGATCGGGAACGGCTCGCCCCAGTAGCGCTGGCGGGAGAAGAGCCAGTCGCGCAGCCTGTACTGGACCCGTCCTTCGCCGAGGCCGCGTTCGACGAGCCAATCGGTGATCTTGGCGATTGCGTCGGGCACCTTGAGGCCGTCGAGGAAAAGCCGTCCTTGCCGGTCGAGTTCACCAGGACGCCGTCGCGGTCGATGTAGGCCGCCTCCTCGATCGGGACGTCGCCGCCGGACACGACCTCGATGATCGGCAGGTCGAACTCGCGGGCGAACTCGTGGTCGCGCTCGTCGTGGGCCGGCACCGCCATGATGGCGCCGGTGCCGTAGCCCATGAGCACGTAGTCGGCGACCCAGATCGGGATCTGCTCGTCGTTGACCGGGTTGACGGCGTAGGCGCCGGTGAAGACGCCGGTCTTGTCCTTGGCCAGGTCGGTGCGGTCGAGGTCGGTTTTCTGCGCGCGCCTCTGCGACGTAGGCCTCGACCGCAGCGCGCTGCTCGTCGGTCGTGATCTCGGCCACCAGCGGGTGCTCGGGGGCGAGGACCAGTAGGTGGCGCCGAAGAGCGTGTCGGGCCGGGTGGTGAAGACCGTGAAGTCGCTTGTCGCTGCCGTCGATCTGGAAGACCACCTCGGCGCCGTGGCTCTGCCGATCCAGTTGCGCTGCATCTCCTTGACGCTCTCCGGCCAGTCGAGCTCGTCGAGGTCGTCGAGCAGGCGCTCGGCGTAGGCGGTGATCCTGAGCATCCACTGCCGCATCAGGCGCCGCTCGACCGGGTCGCCGGTCTCGACGTAGCGCCGTCCTTGACCTCTTCGTTGGCGAGCACGGTGCCCAGGGCCGGGCACCAGTTGACCGGCACCTCGGCCATGTAGGCGAGGCCCTGCTCGTAGAGCTTGAGGAAGATCCACTGGGTCCAGCGGTAGTAGTCGGGCGTTCGAGGTGTCGACCTCGCGGTCCCAGTCGTAGGAGAAGCCGAGGCGCTGGATCTGCTCGCGGAAGTTGTCGATGTTGCGCTCGGTGATCGCCGCCGGGTGGAGGCCGTCGCGCACTGCGGCGCGTTCGGCGGGCAGGCCGAAGGCGTCCCAGCCCATCGGGTGGAGGACGTTGAAGCCCTGGCGCGCTTCAACCGGGCAACGATGTCGGTGGCGGTGTAGCCCTCGGGGTGGCCGACGTGGAGCCCCGCGCCGGAGGGATAGGGGAACATGTCGAGCACGTAGTACTTGGGCTTGGCCGCGCAGTTCTTCGGGATCGACGGCGTGCGGAAGGTCTGGCGCTCGGCCCAGATCTCCTGCCACTTGGGCTCGATGACGGCTGGTTGGTACGTGAACTCGGCCATGGTCTCCTCTCACCCGCCGTAAGGCGGACCCGGCGTATTCTACGCATCTCTTTCGCCCGGCACCAGCGGTGCCGGAGCAAATAGATCATGGCATAATCACTTACGGCGGCGAGACGAGCCGCCCCAACACCCACCGCAGAAGGAGACGCGCATCCATGAAACACACCGACAAGGTCAACGGTCTGAAGGCCAAGGCCAGGGCACTCGAAGACAGCTTTTTCGCCAAGGAGAACGAACGGGTTCTGCAGGAACTGCGGGCGGCGGCGGCTCGCGAAGACAAGAAGAAGGAATTCCGGGAATACCTCAATATCGACAACGAAGAGATCATCGAGGCTCTTGTCGAACTCGAGGTCGAACCCGAGACCCTGGTCGCCTTCTCCCTGGTTCCGCTGGTCGAGGTGGCGTGGGCGGACGGCGAAATCCAGCCGAAAGAACGCGACGCCATCATCAAGGCCGCCATCGAACGCGGGGTCGAGGAGGGCAGCCCGACCTGCACTCTGCTCAGGAATTGGCTGAACACGCAAGCCTGACCCGCAGCTGCTCGAGGCCTGGAAGGGCTACATCGACGAGCTCAAGGATTCCCTCGGCGAACGCTCCAAGGGCGCACATCAAGACCGGCACCATGGGCCGCGCCCGCGCCATCGCTGAAGCCGCCGGCGGTTTCCTCGGTGTCGCTTCGATCTCGGCGGCAGAGAAGAAGATGCTCGAAGAGCTCGAATGGACCTTCGATTGAGGCTGGGCCCGGCCCGACAAAGATCCTCGCCCTCCTGCTGCTTCCGGCCGTTGTGGCGTGCGCCACCACGGGGGACCTGACCCTCGAGCTTCTGAGCGAGACGACTCTGCCGGGTGATCTCGAAGTTGACCAAACTCTGGTCGGCGGCCTGTCGGGTCTGACTTACGACCCCGGGTGCGACGTCTTCTATACGCATCT
Organism: Candidatus Sulfomarinibacteraceae bacterium; assembly: GCA_963776765.1. GTDB lineage: Bacteria > Acidobacteriota > Thermoanaerobaculia > Thermoanaerobaculales > Sulfomarinibacteraceae > Sulfomarinibacter. The sequence goes on along the minus strand of CAVZOK010000012.1, from coordinate 275,478 downwards.
CGGATGATCGTGGCAGCCTCGCTCCGCCTCGCTTCTATACCCTCAAGATCCAATTTGACGGTGAGGATGCGGAGGCGACCGTGCTCGGAGCCACTCTCCTTCGGGACGCGGACGGCGCACCCTTTGCAGCGTGGCGATATTGACCCCGAGGCTCTCGCTCTTACCGAAGACGGCACCCTTTTCCTCGCTTCCGAGGGCGTGCCCCATCGCGGTATCGACCCTCTGGTCGGGCGATTTACGCTCGACGGGTCACTCAATGGAACCCAGGACCTGCCGGAGCACTTCCTGCCGGATGCCGGTGGCACCCGCGGCGTTCGTGACAACCTCGGCTTCGAGGGGCTCGCCGTCAGCCCGGATGGGAGCCGGCTCTTTGTCGCGGCCGAAAACGCTCTCACTCCAGGATGGCCCCGCTGCCGATCTTGACGTCGGCAGCCCAACCCGGATACTGGTGATCGAGCTGCCCAGCGGCCGACCGTCGCCGAGCACCTCTACGAGGTCGGGCCGGTGCCGGACGAGCCACGCCCCGCCTCCGCCTTCCGAACCAACGGAATCTCGGAAATTCTCGCGCTCGATAATCACCGGTTCTTGGTCCTCGAACGCTCGTTCTCGGTTGGAGTCGGCAACACGCGTACGGATCTATCTGGTGGATCTCGAGGGTGCGGCGAACATTCGAAATATTGACAGCCTTCGTGACACGAAGATCTCCGGCGCCGGTGCCGTTGCCCAAGAACTTGGTAGCCGATATCGCCGAGTCTCGGTGTGCAACCCGACAACATCGAGGGCATGGCGCTCGGCCCCTCATTAGCGGACGGCCGCCGGTTGTTGGTGCTGGTCTCGGACAACAACTTCCAGCCCTCGGTGCAGACCAACCAGATCCTGCTCTTGGCGGTGTCCGGAGTGGCGCCACCGGTGTGATTCGCCCGAGGTGGGGATTCACGAAATTCAAGGCCCTGGCCACGTTTCGCCGTTGGTCGGACAATGCGTCTCGCGAGTTGAAGGCCTTGTCACAGCCATCCTCGGCAGCCATTCTGGGCAGGCGTTTTGGATCCAGAACACGGAGCCCGGGGACGATGATCCGCAGACTTCCGAAGGGTTGTTGGTGACAGCCCTCGAGGGTCTGCCGAAGGTCGATGTGGGTGATCTCGTGCGCCTCGAAGGTCGGGTGGAGGAACGCTCCTGGGGATTCGAGCTGCCGGTCACGCGTCTGGTGGCATCGGGGCTCGAGACGATCGACCTACAAGAACTCTATGAATCCTCCGAGTCCCGTAGTGATCGGCAAAGCCGGCGTCATGATTCCGCAGCCGGATGTGGCCTCTCCCGAGGTTCGAATCCTTTGACCCTGCTCGTTTCGCCGCGGATGCCTTCGAGAGCATGGAGGGCATGCTGGTACGGGTCGAGAAGCCGGTAGTGGTGGGGCCGACCTCACGCTACGGCGAGGTGGTGGTTTTGGCTGACGCCGGGCAGTCCGCGGTGCTGAGGTCGGAGCGTGGCGGCATCCGATTGCTCGAGGACAACATCAACCCGCAGCGGATCATCATCGATGACCGTCTGGTGGCCGAGCCGCCACATCTGAAGGTCGGCGACATGCTGGCCGGCCCGGTAGAAGGCGTGCTCCACTACAGCTATGGCAGCTACAAGCTGCTCAACACCGAGCCGCTGCCGGATGTCCGCAGTGACGAACCTGACCACAAGCCGACAAGTTTGACCGGGGATGATACGCACCTTACCGTGGCGACCTTCAATCTCGAGAACCTGTGGGTGGGTTCCGAGGAGGAAAAGTACGAGCACCTGGCCGGGATTTTGGCGGACGATCTTGGAGCGCCCGATATCGTGGCGGTGCAGGAGGTGCAGGATGACACCGGCCCTGAAGACGACGGAACGGTGACTGCCGCTCGTACCCTAGAGCGTCTGGTCGCTGCAATCGAGAGCGCCGGAGGGCCGCTTTACGAGGCCCGGTCCGTCGATCCGGAGAATAACGCCGATGGCGGCCAGCCTGGCGCCAACATCAGAAATGTGTTTCTCTTCAATCCTTTGCGGGTTGAATTTGTTGATCGCGAGGGGAACCCGGAGCTGGTGGCACCCGAGAACCCTGCGTTCAACCGCAATGAGGAGGGTCGCGGCGGGAGCCGCAAACCGCTGGTCGGTGAGTTCCGCTTCGCAGGCGAGTCGATCATTCTGGTCAATCTCCACCTGAGATCCAAAGGTGGCGATGATCCGATCTTCGGGCGGCGTCAGCCACGGATCGAGGGCTCGAGCCCGCGCCGAACTGAGCAGGCTCGAGTGGTGGCGGATTTTGTCAGAGGGATTGTGAAAAACGATCCAGCGATCGCGTCGTCGTGCTCGGTGACCTCAACGACTTCGAGAACAGCGACACTTTACGTTTTCGAGACTGTCGGTCTTGAAGACCTGGTGAAACGGTTGCCGCTCGAGAATCGTTACAGCTATGTTTATTTGGGCAACTCGCAGGTCCTTGATCACGTGCTCGCAACCGAGTCGCTGATGGCCGGCGCCGAGATTGAGATGGTCCACGTCAACGCCGATTTCCCTGCCGCCGACCGCGCCTCCGACCACGACCCGGTGATTGTCAGCTGCTTTCGTTAAGCCGACCATCAAATTGCAAACCTGACCAGATGCAAGATGCAAGTCAAGATGCACACGGTCGCGTCCTGCGACAGATAGACATCTGTGAAACGACCGCCGCCTCATCGATAGAACGTGATGAAGAGAAGCGCCGGAGGCGCGACAGATTCTTAGCCTGGGGCGTGAGCCCCAGGATGAACAGGGCAAGAAGAATGAAAGCCCCCGAACGGGGGCGACAGATCATTTTTTTGCTTGAGCAGCTGGCATCACCGCGATAAATCTGCCGCCACTCCGCGGCTCGCGATCGATGACAATTTCGTCATCCTGCACCCTGCCTGGCGTCTCGCGCGCATTGAGCGAAATCGCAGGCGGCGAGAGCTTTGGCACCGCAAAGACGCAAAGAGCGCAAAGACTATCTTTTGTGTATCTTCGCGCTCTTGGCGTCTTCGCGGTAACAACGTTGACGAAGCGAGGCTGATCATCCCGGTGAAGGTCGCTCGCTCCAAATCAGAGAATCAGACATCTGCGTGATCTGCGGTTTGTGATGTGGGGGGCGGGCGACTTGTATCTTGTACCTTGTATCTGGGCGGGTGCACCCCGCACCCTGCGCCCTCAAGTCCTAGCGAAAAGTTGTCAGTCGTCGTCGGAGCTGCGGAGGCTGTGGGAAGGTGCGGAGCAGCTTTCCACAAATCCGCAGCTGGTGTCGCTGGGGCATCGAGCCTGGATGGTGCTTGTACAGAGGATTCCCAAAGATGGCGGTGAGATTTGTGTGTATTGCGGCCGGCGATTTGAAGTTAGGCAGCTTGCCTGTGGACCTCTGATGGCATGCGGTAATCGAGGTTCGTGTGTGGTCGCCGATTGTTGTAGAGCCAGACCGCTTCGTCTACAGCACGTCTCGCTTGTTGCCTGTTGAGGAATGTCCTTCCGAGGCCGTACTCCTGTTTCAGAATGCCGTTCAATCTCTCGGCAACCGAGTTTTCAGCACAGTGATTGTTCTCCGTCATGCTCACTGGGAGATGACGTTTTTGCAGGCGTCCCACGTACTCGTGGCTGCAATACTGGCTCCCACGATCTGAGTGGTGAATAGGGTATCTGTCGTCCGGCAGATCTTCGAGAGCCTTGTCCAGCGCCTTGAGAGATTCCTCCGCGCCGAGGCTCTCAGCGCTGTGGTAACCAACAATCTTGTGGGAATGCAGGTCCGTGATCAATGTCAGGTATTCGAAATCTTCCCAGGTCCGGATATAGGTGATATCGCTGACCCAGATCTGGTTTGGATACGTCGTTTCGAGCTCAGAAATCAAATTCCTATACACAGGCAACGAGTGCCTTGAGTACGTCGTGCGTGGCTTTTTCGGGAGCGGCTCGAGGAGCATTCTGTGATCGCGAAGTACCTCAAACATCCGGTCTCGCCCGACCTCAACACCAGCATCGCTGAGCTCATCTTTGAGCATCCGGTGGAGCTTTCTGCAACCAAGACGTGGCTGCTGCTGGCGCTCCCGCCTGACGAGGGAAACGATCAGACTCTCGTCAATTCTCCGCCTGGATCGCCGCCGCCGCTGCTTGTAGTAATTCTGGCGTGTCATCGCCACCTTGTGGCACAAACGCTCCAGACTTACTCCTCGTCGACCTCTGGATCTTTTCCCGCGCCCGGTGGACACCTTCCCAACGTTCTTTTTTTTAAAGGAATCCACGTCCGTGCCCGTCCTCTCGCACAAGATCTCGAAAAACGATTCAGACAACGCTTGATCCATGTGCGAATCTGCCAGCGCTGCTTCCAGTCGCCGCACCCGATCTTTCAATCTCTTGATCTCACCCGGCTCGTCTGGTTTTGCCACTCGTACAACCTTTCGCAAAAGGTGCGCTTTGCCGTACTGCTTCACCCAGCGTTTCACCGATGCCTGATCAACACCATACGCTTGTGATGCCTCGTACGGACTTCCAAATCGCCCTGCCTCCAGATCGTCCACCACCTGCTGCTTGAACGCTTCACTGTATCGCATGACTCGCTGTGACACTCTCGAGCCCTCCTCTCGAGTGTCAACCTATCGCAGGACGCGACCGCACCCTGCATCCCGAATCTTGTATCTTGCATCTTGCATCTTGTATCTTGCATCTGTCTTGTATCTCCGCCTTTTCTGCTAGCATGCGGCCATGCCAAGTCGCCTCCCAGCCGATGTTCGTGAAAAGCTCGAGCCGATCAAACTCGTCGTGCTCGATGTCGATGGCGTGCTGACCGACGGCTCGCTGATCTACTCTGCCGACGGCGAGGATCGCAAGCGTTTTTCGGCGCGGGATGGCCTCGCCATCCGTCTTCTCCTGCGCGCCGGAATCCAGGTCGGTGTGATCAGTGGCCGTTCGAGTGAGGCGGTGATCACTCGCTGCTTGGAGCTCGGGATGCGGGTGGAGCTCATCGTGGTCGGCTCCAGCGATAAACCGGCAGACCTCGCCCGGATGGAGGACCTGCTTCAGATTTCCGATATCGAGGTCGCGGCGATGGGAGACGATCTGCCAGACCTGCCGTTGCTGGCTCGTGCAGGATTCGCCGCCTGTCCGAACGATGCGGCACCGGAGGTCATCGCCTCGTGCGATCTGGTGTGCGGCGCAGAGGGCGGCCGAGGAGCCGTCCGCGAGTTCGCGGAGGTATTGCTCAAGGGCCAGGGCCGTTGGATCGAGCTGGTGAGCGACTGGTTCACACCTGGAATGCAGCGCGGATGAGGCAGTACCTGGATCTTCTCGAACACACCCTGAAACACGGGGTGGTGAAAGACGATCGCACCGGCACCGGCACAATCAGCGCGTTTGGCTACCAGATGCGCTTTGATCTCCGAGACGGCTTTCCGGCTCTGACGACCAAAAAACTCCACCTGCGTTCGATCGTCCACGAGCTGCTGTGGTTCTTGGCTGGTGGAACCAATCTCGATTACCTGCACCAGCACGGGGTGACGATCTGGGACGAGTGGGCCGACAAAGACGGCAACCTCGGCCCGATCTACGGCTCCCAGTGGCGGTCGTGGCCGACCCCTGATGGCGACAGAATCGATCAGATCGAGCGACTCATCGATGGTATTCGCCAGGATCCGGACTCGCGCCGGCATATTGTTTCGGCCTGGAATGTCGCCGATATCGAGCAGATGGCGCTTCCGCCTTGCCACTGCCTCTTCCAGTTCTGGGTCGCGGACGGTGGTCTCTCGTGCCAGCTCTACCAGCGGAGTGCCGATCTGTTTTTGGGCGTGCCGTTCAACATTGCGTCGTACAGTCTGCTGACGATGATGGTGGCCAACGTTTGTGGTCTCGAAGCGCGCGAGTTTGTTCATACCTTTGGTGATGTCCACCTTTACAGCAACCACGTCGAGCAGACCCGCACCCAACTCGAGCGTCAACCCCGCACCTTGCCGACAATGAACTTCGACCGTGTGCCCAACAGCATTTTCGATTTCCGGTTTGATGATTTCCGACTTGAAGGCTATGACCCTCACCCCCATATCAAGGCCCCGATCGCGGTGTGATGATGACGGTTTCATTGATTGTCGCTGTTTCGTCAAACGGGGTCATCGGTCGCGATGGCGATCTGCCGTGGCATTTGCCGGCAGACCTCAAGCACTTCAAACGCACTACCATGGGACACCACCTGATCATTGGACGCCGAACCTGGGAAGAGGTCGGCAAGCCACTACCCGGTCGGACGATGGTGGTGGTGACCCGGAGCCGGCATTTTGCTCCAGAGGGTGTTCAGGTGGTCGGTTCGGTGGAACGAGCACTCGAACTGGCAGCCGAGGACGCCGAGCCCTTCATTGGCGGTGGTGCGCAGATTTACCGAATCGCCCTTGCCAGGGATCTCGTTGACCGAATCTACTTGACGCGAATCCACGCCGAGGTCGAGGGCGACACCTTCTTCCCTGAATTCGATCTCGATGATTGGGAGCTGGTTTCGGAAGAACACCTCGAGGCGGACGAAAAAAACGAGTTTGAGTACAGCTTCCTGGTCTACGAACGCAAGCGCTAGATCGGCCTCCGTACCCGTGCCGTGATTTTTGAACCACCAAGACACCAAGAGCACCAAGAAACCACAAAGAGATTCCTTTGGTTGTTGTTGACTTATCGGATCGCAATGCCGCTCGATGGACCGTTTTCATTGCGTCCCTGAACCATCGCCTTGCGATGACACAGAAAACCCTTGGTGTTCTTGGTGCCTTGGTGGTGAATATTTCGGGCTGACTGCGTTCCTACTGGCTAACTCACAACCGTTCCCGGTGGGACTTCGGCGTCTGGCGAGAGCAGGAACGGTGCGCCCTCGACGTTTGCTGCCAATAGCATTCCCTGGGACTCGACACCCATCAGCTTCGCCGGTTTGAGATTGGCAACCACCACGATCTGGCGGCCTACGAGGTCCGTGGCTTCGTAGCGCTCGGCGATACCGGCGACGAGTTGGCGCAGCTCGGGTTCGCCGAGATCGACCTTCAGTCGAACGAGCTTCTTCGATTTCGGGACCTGTTCGGCCTCTCGGACGGTGCCGACGACCAGCTTGGTCTTGAAGAACTCGTCGATCGAGAGGAGGTCGGATTCGGGGGCTTTGGGAGTTTCGTCCTTCGCGGTATCCATCTGCAGCTCCTTGATGTAGGCCTTGATATCGACTCGGGGGAACAGCGGCTCGGTCTTGCCGATCACGGTGCCTTCGGCCAATCCGCCCCAACCGGTTGCGTCGCCGAGGTTGCGGGGCATGTCATCGACACCGAGCTGGTGCCGGAGGTTGGTCGCGATCGCGGGCATAAAGGGCTCGATCATCAGCGCCGTAATGCGCAGCCCCTCGAGCGAAACGTAGAGGGTGTTGTCGAGGGCGGCGCGTCCGGCATCGCCCTCCTTGGCGCGGGCCCACGGCTGTTGATCCTGAATGTGGACATCAATGGCTTTGAGCAGCTGCCACGCACCTTCAAGAGCACGGTTAGGCTCGGCGTTCTCCATGTGTTCACGGTAGCTCGCCACCGCCGCGGCGGCCGCTGCCGGTACCGGGCCATCGTCGGAGAATGCGGGGACCCGGCCGTCCAGGTAGCGACCCGTCATCGACAGGGTACGCGAGGCGGTGTTGCCGAGTGCGTTGGCGAGATCGGCGTTGAACCGCTCGAGGAAGGCTTCGTCCGAGAAGGAAGCATCCTGGCCGAAGGTCATCTCGCGAGCCAGGAAGTAGCGCAGCGCATCGGCGCCGAAACGCTCGATGAGGTAATCGGGCCGGACCACGTTGCCGATCGACTTCGACATCTTGGCCTCGTCACGCAGCCACCAGCCGTGGCCGAAGATCTGCTTCGGCAACGGCAGCCCGGCGGACATCAGGAAGGCCGGCCAGTAAACACAGTGGAAGCGGAGGATGTCCTTGCCTACAAGGTGCGTGGTCGCGGGCCAGATCTTTTCGTACAACGCTTCATCGTCGGAGCCGAATCCGAGAGCCGAGATGTAGTTTGTGAGGGCATCGAGCCAGACATAAACGACGTGTTCTTCGTCGCCGGGGTAGGGGACCCCCCATTTGAGAGAGGTGCGGGAAATCGAAAGATCACGGAGGCCGCCTTCGACAAAGCTCAGGACCTCGTTGTAGCGGGTGCGTGGGCGGATGCAGTCTGGGTTTTCCCTATACCAACGAAGCAACGGCTCCTGGTAGGCAGAGAGGCGGAAGAAGTAGCTCGGCTCAGACAGGCGCTCGACGGCGCGACCGCTCTCGATGTCGTGGCCGTCCTTGACCTGCGAATCCGGAATGAAGGCCTCGTCGGCGGCAAGGTACCAGCCCTCGTACTCGCCCTGGTAGATGTCTCCAGCCGCAGTGATGCGGCGAATGATCTCGGCGACGCCTCTCTTGTGGCGGGGCTCGGAGGTGCGTATGAAGTCGTCGTGTGAGATCTCCAGGGTTTTCCATAGCGAGTGGTAGCGGGCTACCACCCGATCGGCGAGCTGGATGGGTTCGATGCCCTGGCTGGTGGCGGCCTTCTCGATCTTCTGGCCGTGCTCGTCGGTGCCCGTCAAGAACCGCACGTCCGCGCCGGTCAGCCGTTTGTAGCGGGCAAAGATATCGGCCATGACTGTCGTATAGATGTGGCCGATATGGGGCATATCGTTGACGTAGTAGATCGGTGTAGTGATGTAATAGCGTTCGCTCACTCTGCCTCCGAGTTTCACACGGTGAGAAAGGATACCATCGCACCCGCCCCGCCGCCCGATACTCGATACTGGATGCTCGATCCATCCACCTCCCGACCAGATACGAGATACGAGATCCACTCGTCAACCCTGGCTCCGAACTGACCCGCGGCAGCGCTTCTTTGGATGCACTTCTGATTTGTGGCAGCTTTGGAACCGCGAAGACGCAAAGGGCGCCAAGATCGTCGCCAAGAAACACGGGAAATTCTTTTGCGTGGGCTTTGCGCTCTTTGCGTCTTTGCGGTTTCAACGATGTAACGGCCAGCGATACCGATTAAGAAACAACTCAACGCCACCATTGTTCGGATTCCGAATTCCTCCGGCCCACCAGGTACGAGATATGCCCGCCCTCGACACAGATGCTCGGGACCGTTGGCCGCATCTTGCATCTTGCATCTTGCATCTTGTATCGACCATCCAAGGCCTTCTACGAACTCGGGTATCATTCAACATCCATGAAACGAGGCGGAATTGCTTGGTGGCTGTACCAGCCATACAAATACCTGGTCTTTGCACCGGTAGTCGGGATTGTGACCACGGTTCAGGCGAGCCTCGCCGTCATCCTCAGCCTTGTGGTTTCGCCACGCACCGCGAGCCGGCTGAGCGGGGTCCCGTGGGCGCGCATCCTTGCTACCGCTGCGCCGATGAAGGTGCGCATCGAGGGACGGGAGAACGTCGATCCGCAACAGTCCTACGTCCTCGTCTCGAACCACCAGAGTCAGTTCGACATCTTTTTGCTTTACGGTTGGCTCGGGATTGATTTCAAATGGGTGATGAAGCGCGAGCTGCGTACAGTGCCCGGAATCGGCACGGCGTGCGACCGCCTTGGTCACATTTTCATTGACCGCTCGAACCACGAGGCTGCGATGACCACCCTCGAAGAAGCCAAGACCAAGATTGTCAACGGCACTTCGGTGATGTTTTTCCCTGAAGGCACTCGGAGCCGCGATGGCAAGCTCATGCAATTCAAGAAGGGCGCCTTCCGGATGGCGATGGATCTCGGCCTGCCGATTCTCCCGCTGACCGTGACCGGGACCAGGGATGTGTTGCCTGCAGGGACATCGGACCTGTTGCCAGGCTCGGCTCGTATGATCATCCATCCGCCGATCCCGGTCGAGGGATTGACGGCTACAGACTGCTCGCGTCTTTCGGATCAAGTCCGGGAGGTCATCGCGTCCGCTCTTCCATCAGATCAGCTGTGACGCGACGGGCCGGGCAGCTCGGCTGCTATTCGGGCTGCGACTCCACGATCTGGCGAGACCGATGGACAGCCGCACGGACCGCCGACAGCATGGCCTTGCGTTGACGTTCGTCGAGTTGGTCCGGGGTGTACGGACCAAACTCTTCCCCCATCTCTTCGCCGACCTTGCGGTGGACAAAGAAAAGCTGGTCAAGCAACTCGGGGGCCTCTTCGCTCGCCGAGGTATAGATGGAACCCGTGTTCTGCGGCACTCCATGGCCGCGTTTCTGGGCCAGTCGATGGACCCTGTTGTGCAGGATCTCGTTCATCGTGCGACGCAGACTCTCGAGCAAGCGGAGACGGCGCGAACGTTGAGGTGCCATCGCTTTCATTCTCCTCATCTGCCCTCCATAGCAACAATGTCGCAGCATGGTGGTTCGTTTTCTGTGCTCCCGGTCACAAATAAAAAGCACCCGGGCACGCGCCCGGGTGCAATGGAAATCGTTCTTCGAGAAGATTTTAGCGCGAAGAGCCTTCTTCGTTGGAGGCTACCTTCACATCGGCATCGGCAACCTTGTCAGACGAACTTTCGGAGTGACCCAGGTCGCAGCTGGTCTTGGCTTCTGCGGAGTCGCACGTTGCGCCGGAAGTTTTGGTGATGCTCGCGTAAGCCGCCTGGGCGGTCTTTTCGCAGCCGGTCTTGGCGTAGGTCGCGTCGTAGGAAGACTGGGCTACAGCGTGCGTAGCGGCCGCATTCGAAGATGTTTCGCAGCTGGTCTCGGCGTAGACGGCGGTGTAGGCGGCCTTCTCCGCAGTCTTGCTGCAGCTGGTCTCAGCATAGCTCTTGGCATAGACGTTCTCGGCCAGAGTGTTCTTGTACGCGGTCTGCGCAGTTTTCTCGCAGCCGGTCTCCTCGATTGCCTTGGCATACGCCGCCTTGGCAGCGGACTTCGAGCACGTGGCGCCTTCGTTGCTGGCTTTCACCGCTTCCGATTTCGAGCAGGTCGCGCCTTCGTTACTCGCCTGCACCGCGGCAGTTTTTGAGCAACTCGCACCGTCGTTGCTCGCATTCTTGGCCTTTTTGCCGTCACAGGCCACGGCCGGATTCACCAACAGAGTTGCGCAGAACACAACTCCGAGGACCATCATCGTCTTCTTCATTTTCGGGCTCCTTTCGGGTTCGCTCATTGCTAATGCAAATGATTCACGTTCTCAACTAATGTACACATTAAGGGTACGCAGACCGGTTGTCAATGTTTCAGACTGTCAATGTTTGGCAATGACGCCTGACGGCAGGTATTGAGAGTTGAGTTGTGAGTTCTGTGTGCCGTCCGCGTCCACCGGCCTATCAGGGTGTGGATAGGGGCCAACTCAAAAATCAACAATGAGAACTCAAAACTCAAAACTGAGAACTCAAAACTATTACGGCGTTCCCTGCCATCGAGCAGGCTTGTCGACTCCCAAACGCAGACCGAACAGATAGCGCCGGCCCTGGGCCGGGTAGCCGAGCACCTCCTGGTAGTCCTTGTCGAGCACATTGAGCACCCGCCCGGTGACTTCGACTCCGTTCCACAGGCTGTAGGCGAGAGCGATGTCACCGGTTGTATAGCTCGAAGCCTCTGCGCGCTCGAACGTGATCGGATCGACATCGTCACGGGCGCCGACATAAAAAACGGTAAGGTCGCCGCTCAGATGTTTCGAGAAATTGCCCTGAACGGTCCACGAACCGCTCCACTCGGGCCGTCGCAACAGCGGTAAGCCGTTGTCGTCTTTGGTGTCGAGGTAGGTTGCCTGAATGAATGATGCACCCCGTCTTCCGAGTGATTGGGTCCAGGAGATCTCGGCGCCGCGGATCGAGGCCGAACCGATGTTGTGGTTCTGATAGGCCGCATAATCAAACTCAATGAGATTGTCGAGATCGGTGGAGAACGCTGTCAGCTCCCAACGCGAATTTCCGCTGCGACTTGTGGAGATGAGGCCGATGTCTCCGGAAGAGGATGTCTCGGCCACCAGTTCCGGGTTGCCGGAGAGCGGGTAATAGAGCTCGCCGATCGACGGCGGACGGAAGGCCGTTCCGTAGCCTACCCTCAGCTCGAGGGTGTCCGACAGCCTCCACCCCAGGTCCGCTCTTGGCGAGGTTTCGGAGCCCCATTGTTCGGCGTCATCCCACCGGACACCCAACAGAATCCGTAGAGCCGCACTGGGTCTCCACACGTCCTGAGCGAAGAAACTCGTGACTTCGACTTTCTCTGCCTCGAGATTGGGCCCGAGGTTCGAGAGGTCGTTGACCTCGTCGGAGCGCCACTCGCCGCCCCAGCTGAATGTGTTTTTACCAAGATGGTGGTGCGAGGCGAGACGGGCCTGGGTGGATGTGGTGTCTGTGGAAGACTCCGTTACCCATGCGTCATCCGGGTCGGCGAACGCGAAGGTGGTGTCGATTTGCGAGCCGATCAGCTCGAGGGTCCATCGTTGACCGACGTGCCACGTGAAAGGCACTGCGATGAGGGTCGATTCGCCCTGCTGGCGCCGATCAGGTGTGGGGTCACCGGGAACTGCGTATGGGATACCGGTCTCGGTTTCCACATTGTGGGCCATGACTCCGAGTCGGCTGCGGAGTTCTCCAAAGCTGAAGCCGGCGGTGACCAGAAACTGGCGGCTCGAAAAATCGGAGTTGTCGAGCTCTCCGTCCGACTGGCGGTCGTAGCCGGAAGCGTAAATGTCGAAGCTCTTACTGCCCCATCCGAGGTCGGCTTCGAGACGCTGCCAACTGTTCGAGCCGCCTTCGCCGAAGAAGCGGCCATTGAATCCGGCTTCGGCTCGTTGCGGTCGGAGATTGATGACCCCACCGACGGCGTCCGCCCCCCACAGGGCAGAGTACGGTCCCCTCACGACCTCAGCCTGGCGCATGCCGGCTGCGCTGAGGCGGCTCCAGTCGAAGCCACCGAAGAACGCCGAGTTGAGGCGTACGCCGTCGAGCATCACGAGTGTCTGGTTGGAGCCGGTGCCGCGCATGAAAACCGTTGTCAGCTTGCCGGCATCACCCGAGCCCACGACCGCGAGGCCGGGGACCCGGCGTAGCATATCCACGACCCGATCGGCCTGGGCGTCGTCCATCTCATCGCGGGTGACTACGGTGACCGCGGTTGGCGCTTCGTCGACCTCGGTTTCGATGCCGGTCGCGGTGACTGTGACCTCGTCGGAGAATGACGGCTTCGGCGGGTTCTGCTGATTGGGCCCGTATTGGGCTGTCACAGGCGCGGCGAAGCAAAGCAATACCGCAGCGGCGATCGTGATCAGTTGGAGTTTGTGTTTCATGGGCGACATCTGAAACCTCCCGTTTCCTCGCGGCAAATTCAGAACGGCAGGTCTCCTGGCTCCCGGATCGATCGCAACCGCTCGCCTTCCCAATTGGTCAACCCTCTCGGATCGTGACAATCAGTGACATCGTGAGCGGCCCGTCCCCGGTCACAGTGGCGGGGGCCGCGCCGGATTCTCACCGGCTTCCCTTCACCGTTCCGTCGAAGCCACCGTACGCTTGCGGTTCGGTCGCGTCAACTAACTGCCGGTTGGCAGCAAATGAGAAGCGCCCAGCCGCTTCGATGACACAGGAGCCTACCGCCAATGAGAGGCGCTCAGCCGCTTCGATGACACAGGAGCCACCTTTAGCATTGTTCGCATGGGGGCGTCACCGAATCGAGAAGCGAAGGATTCGAACAATGCAAAAGATGGCACCTACCCGTCGAAGCGAGAGGCGCAAAGAGGCGTCTGTGGCACCTAGCACGCCGAAGCGAAAGGCGCGAGGAAGCTTCGATGGCACCTACCCGTCGAAGCGGGAGGCGCAAAGAGGCGTCTGTGGCACCTAGCACACCGAAGCGAAAGGCGCGAGGAAGCTTCGATGGCACCTACCCGTCGAAGCGGGAGGTGCAAAAAGGCGTCTGTGGCCCTTGCTCGCCGAAGCGAGACAAGTGAAGGAAACGGATTCTGCGGTGGCGAAGGAAAATTCCGAATTCCGAATTCTAGTGCGCTTCCTCCCAGTTGTTGCCGGTGCCCAGATCTACAACTAAAGGTACCGACAGCGCCATCGCCGAACCCATCTCCGCCTTGACCATCTCGCCGACCTCGGTGGCCCGGTCCTCATCGACCTCGAGCAGCAGCTCATCGTGGACCTGGAGCAAGAGGAGCTGGCCGGGGAACTCGGCCCTCAGCCGCGCGTCCACCGTCAGCATCGCCTTTTTGATGAGGTCGGCGGCGCTGCCCTGAACCGGGGTGTTGATGGCCACCCTTTCGGCTGCTGCTCGTGCCGCGAAATTGCCGCTCTGGAGATCCGGCACGGGGCGCTTGCGTCCCATCAGTGTTTCGACAAAGCCATTCTCCTTGGCTCCTTCCAGAGTCCGTTGGCGGTACTCCTCGATCTCTGGGAAACGTTGCTTATAGCGTTTGATGTAGTCGGCCGCTTCAGCCCTGGAAATGCGTTGGGTCTGTGCCAGGCCAAAGGCGCTCTGACCGTAAACGATGCCGAAGTTGACGGCCTTGGCGATGGTCCTCATCTCCCTCGTCACGTCCTCGGCCACCACGTCGAAGAGCCCGGCCGCCGTCTCCGAGTGGACGTCGACCCCACGGGCAAATGCCTCGGCAAAACCGCCGACCCCGCCACACAGGTGGGCGAGGATCCTCAGCTCGACCTGCGAGTAGTCGGCTGCCAGCAAAACGCGACCGGGAGGCGCGACGAACGCGGTCCGGATCCGTCGCCCCTCCTCGGTACGGACCGGGATGTTCTGCAAATTGGGGTCGGTGGATGAGAGCCTGCCGGTGGCGGCGGTGGTTTGTGAGTAGTGGGTATGGATGCGGCCCGTATCGGGATTGACCAGCCCGGGTAGCGGATCCACGTACGTGTTTTTGAGCTTGACCAGCGATCGGTAGTCGAGGATTGCGCGCGGTAGCGGGTGCTGGAGGGCGAGCTCGGTCAGCACCTGCTCATTGGTCGATGGGCCGGTCTTGGTCTTCCGGATGACCGGCAGCTCGAGTTTCTCGAAGAGGATCTCCCGGAGCTGTTTGACCGAGCCGATCTTGAACTCCTCGCCGGCCGCCTCGTAGCACCGCGCCTCGGCTTCGGTGATGCCTGTGGCGAGTTCCTCCGACAGCCCCTCGAGGACCGCCCTGTCAATCGCAATGCCGTTGGTTTCCATCTGCGCCAGAACCGGGATCAGCGGCAGCTCGATCTCCCGGTAGAGCTGGTCGAGGTCCTCTTCGACGAGGGTCTGACCGAGCTTGGCGTCGAGCAACCAGGTCACGTGGGCGTCTTCGGCAGCGTAGTCACGAGCCTCTTCGAGGCTGACCTCGGCAAAGGTCTCTTTGTCTCCGGCGACCTCGTCGTAAGGGATCATGCGGTGGGAGAGGTGGATCAGGGCGAGATCGTCGAGCTTGTGCGAGCGGCGGTCGGGACTCAGCAGGTAGTCGGCCAGAAGGGTGTCTCCGTCGATGCCGCCGAGAATCACGCCGTGCCGCGCGAGGACCTTGAGGTCGTATTTGAGGTGCTGGCCGGTGACACCGATTTCGGGGCTCTCGATCATCGGTGCCACGATCTCGCGAACTGAATCCCAGGTGAGCTGCTGATCGAGAGACGCGTGTGCCACCGGCACGTACCAGGCGACCTCCTCGTCGGCGCAAAATGAGAGGCCGACCAGGTCGGCCTGGAGGGCGTCGAGCGAGGTGGTTTCGGTGTCGAGCGCAAAACGGCCGGCCGCCACCATCGCCGTGCGAAGCTCCTCGAGCTCCTCCCTGGAGGTGACCAGCCGATAGGCTCCACGGTCGATCGTCGCCATCTCTCCACCGAACTGCTTGAGCAGAGAGCGGAACTCGAGCTCGGCGAAGAGCTCCTGCGCACGGTCCTCCTTTGGAGGGTACTCGAGGGCAAGGTCATCGAGGCCGATTTCTACCGGGGCATCAATGCGGATGGTTGCAAGGTCCTTGGAGAGGTAAGCGTTGTCACGGTCGTTTTCGAGCTTGGTCTTGGCCCCGGGGGGCGTGACCTCGTCGATGTGCTCGTAAATGTCGTCCAGGCCCTTCCACTTGGCGAGCAGTGCCTTGACGCCTTTCTCGCCGATGCCCTTGACTCCAGGAATATTGTCCGACGAGTCACCCCAGATGCCGAGAGCGTCGGGCACAAGGTCGGGGGTGCAGCCGAACTTCTCCTCGACCTCGGAGTAAGAAATGCGACGGTCCTTCATCGAATCGAAGAGGGTCACGCTGTCCGAGACCAGCTGCATGAGGTCCTTGTCCGAGGTCACCAGCACGACATCGAGCTCGTCCTCGTGGCGGCGGGCAAGGGTACCCATCACGTCGTCGGCCTCGAAATCGTCGATGCACAGGTAAGGTACGTCGAAGGCCTCGGCGACGCGAGCGAAGTGCGGCATCTGGGCGCGGAGTGCGTCGGGCATCTCGGATCGGGTCCCTTTGTAGTCGGGAAACACGCGATCGCGGAACGTTCCGCCCTTGGGGTCCCAGGTGATGGCCAGGTAATCCGGTCTCTCATCGCGGATCAGCTTGAGCAGCATGTTGGTGAAGCCGAAGAGAGCATTGGTCGGCAGGCCTTGTGAGTTCGACATCCCACCGATTGCGTAGAAAGCCCGAAATGCCATGTTCGGCCCGTCGACCAAATACAGAGTTTTGCGTTTTTTCTTACTCATGTCAGTCAGTGTAAACCCCTCCGAGTGTGAGGAGCCACCTTTAGCATTGTTGGCCCCAACGAGGTGGTGACTTGGTCGATAGGCCTCCAACAATGCAAAAGATGGCACCTGGAGCTTCTGGATTGAATGCGCTGTTCTCGGCCCGAGAATATCCTGTCACGTTGTGGGGCGGCCGTCTCGGCTGCAGGGTGGGTGATCTCGTATCTCGCATCTTGAGCCGGTCCTCGTGTTATAAGGCTCGTGACTCATTGGAGGTGACAGATGCCCGAACAACGGATCGAGCACGATTTGTTGGGTGAGAAAGCGGTTCCGGCGGACGCTTACTACGGAATTCAGACCGAGCGCGCGATCGAAAATTTTCACATCACCGGCGTGCCGATTTCCCAGTATCCGGATCTGATCCGGGCCCTAGCGATGATCAAACTTGCGGCGGCCCGCGCCAACCACGATTGCGGCAAGCTGGAGGCCGAGGTGCTCAACGGCGTCGAAGGCGCGTGCCGCGAGATCATCGATGGCGCCCTCCATGACCAGTTCCCGGTCGATGTCATCCAGGGCGGCGCAGGGACCTCGACCAATATGAATGCCAACGAGGTCATCGCCAACCGCGCCCTCGAGCTGATGGGGCACGACAAAGGGGACTACGACTCTTGCGACCCCCACGATCACGTCAACCGCTCGCAATCGACCAACGACGTCTACCCGAGCGCGTTGCATGTGGCCATCGCGCTCGGCAATACCCGCCTGATCAACGAGCTTCGGGCGCTGGTTGCGGCACTGCGATCCAAGGGCGAGGAGTTCTCCGGCGTCCTCAAGATGGGGCGGACGCAGCTCCAGGACGCCGTCCCGATGACCCTGGGCCAGGAGTTCGACGCCTGGGCGGAGAGTCTCGAAAACGAGGTTACGGCGCTGGCCGAGGTCGAAGTCATGTTGCTCGAGGTCAACATGGGGGGCACCGCCATCGGCACCGGTCTCAACGCACCCGAAGGCTACGCCGAACTCTGCGTCGAGCAACTCGTCGAGATCACCGGAAAAGCCATCCGGCTCGCGCCGGATCTGGTCGAGGCGACCCAGGACACGCAGCCCTTCGTGCTCTACTCGTCATGTCTGAAGAGCCTGGCGATCAAGTTGTCGAAGATCTGCAACGATCTCCGCCTGCTGTCCTCGGGCCCCCGTGCCGGCTTGAACGAGATCAATCTTCCGCGGATGCAACCTGGGTCGACCATCATGCCGGGCAAGGTGAATCCGGTGATACCGGAGGTCGTCAACCAGGTGTGCTTTCGCGCGATCGGAAACGATCTCACAGTGACCCTTGCCGCCGAAGCGGGCCAGCTGCAGCTCAACGTCATGGAACCGGTCATCGCCGACTGCATCCTCGAGTCACAGACGATGTTCATGAACGCTGCCCGGACTCTACGGGTCCACTGCATCGATGGCGTGACCGCCAACGAGGACGTCTGTCGTGAATACATCGAACGCAGCATCGGTGTGGTGACCGCCCTCAACCCGGTGCTCGGCTACGACGCGACGAACGAACTGGCCAAGGAGGCCCTCGAGACAGGTCGTGGGATCGTCGAACTGGTGCGCGAGAAGAACCTACTCACCGAGGAGGAAATCCAGGCGGTGATGGACCCGGCACGAATGGCCGGCCCGCGAAGGGGTGGGCGGTAAGTTCCCTCCCGCCCACCCGATACTCGATACTCAATTCTCGATTCGCCAAGGTCAGCACCATTTGACGCGCGTTGCAGCTTCGGCGACACCGGTGCCACTTTCACAATTGTCATCGGCGCCCCGATGCCCCGAGCGCGCTGCTGACAATTGTGAAGGTGGCACCTGACACACCGACGCGAGAAGCGCTTTGAATCGAGCATCGAGCATCGAGCATCGAGTCCGGACGGGAACTCAAAACTCAAAACTCATAACTCAAAACTCAGAGAAATACGCCTTGAACGTAATGGCGATCTCCCTTCATGTGCTTTTCGAGCGCGGAGACCGCCCGTCGCCATTCCTCGCGGTTGATCCCACGATTGAGTTTGGCAAGCTGTTCGACTCGCGGCACGCGGTGAGCCGGACGGTACTGAGCGAGGAGAGAAATGGTGACTGTCGGCGCCAGGTTGCCGGCAATCCAGGCCAGGTTTTCTTCGATGCCGGCCGAGCCTTCAGGAAGGACCAGCATTCGGACCAACAGCCCGCGTCTCAGTTCCCCCTCAGGGCCGAGCTCCCATGCATCGCCCACCTGGCCGTACATTTCGGCCAGCGCCTCTCGAGCCTTTTGTGGGTAATTCTCGACCCCCGAAAGACGGCAACCGGAGTCCGGGTCGGCGTACTTGAGGTCGGGCATATAGATATCGACGATTCCCTCGAGTAGGCGCAGGACCTCGATCGAATCGTAGGCGTTGGTGTTGTAAACGATCGGGATCAAGAGCCCGCGCTTGGCGGCGATTGCCAGCGCCCGTACCAGTTGCGGCACCTGGTGCGATGGCGAGACCCAGTTGATGTTGTGGCAGCCGCGGTCCTGGAGGTCGATGAAGATCGTCGCCAGCTCCTCGGCCGCGATCGACCGGTCGACAAACGCCCTCGGTCGTTGTGAGATGTCGTGGTTCTGGCAGAAAGCGCAACGCAGGTTGCAGTTGGCGAGGAAGACAGTACCCGAGCCGCGGCGGCAGGAGATGACCGGTTCCTCGCCGTGGTGGGGATTCCAGGAAGCGACCACCGCGTCGGTGCCGGTGGCGCACTCTCCCAGCCCACGCCGTCGGTCGACATGGCAGACCCGTGGGCAGACCGTGCAGTCTGCGAGCAGCGCATCGAGTTGTTCGACGCGCTGGTCGAGCTCCCCACTCCTCGCCAAGCCCACATAGCTCGCCCTCCAGGATTTTCCACCGCCTGCCATGGATCGAATTTAACGCATCCCCCTGTCATCCCGAACGAACCGCTTTTTTCATCCGGGGCGGGCGTAAGAAACTGTCATCCCGAGCGAGTTATACGAGTCGAGGGATCCCCCGAAGTCAGAGGCAGTTTCCGGTGAAGTGATGGGATCCTTCGACTCGGCCGCCGGGTGGCCTCGCTCCCAATGACATCCCACCCGCCCGGCACGCGAGACGCGTGCCCCACAAATCACTCACATTGAATCGGGGTGCGGTTGTGGGGCAGCCGTCCCGGCTGCCAGGTGGGCGGTCATGTCAGTTGGTGGGTCACCGCCGGAACCGGCGTAACGGTGCTCAGGATGACGAAAAGGGGGGCGTCATTGATGAGGCAGTTTCGTGAGGTCGGCCGATTCGAGTACGCCATCCCGCCAGGTGTAGACGGGCCTATCTCCGGCGATCTCTGGAATCGTAGGGTCATCAGAAATCGCTTGGATAAATAGTAGATCTGCTTCGGGATCCGGCTCGAACATCCGTGCCGCCATCGCCCAACCGCGCCAGTCGCCAGGCGGGAGGAGGATCACCGCCCGCTCGATTCCAGCCTCGCTGACCTGTAGTTCGAGGGAACCGTTGACGCCGTTGTATCCACGGTAGAGGCCGAGTCGGTGCGGGAGGGCTACGGCCGCAGTGCCGCAGAGGATGACGAAGAGCAGTGTTGAAGCAACCACGGGGAGCCGTCGCTCGACCTCGTGCCCGTTGGATCTCAGCCGTGCCAGCTCGACAAATCCTCGTGCAGTCAGAAGATAGAGGGGTGCAAAGATCTCGAAGAGATAGCGGGGCCCGAAACCGTGAAGACCATGGCCGCGGCTGCCGAGAAGAGCCACCACCAAGGATCCAACCATAGCTGCCAGCAGGACGTCGGTGGCTCGGCCTCGTCGGAGCAGAAACGGCACCAGAGCGAAGGCGAAAGCGAGGGCGACCCAGAACGGACCGTGGAACCACGGCCAGCCCCACCCGTGGAGGACGTTTCCGGCGGAGTAGAAGAGAACGTCGGTATTGCGGATCCCGAATGGGAGGTTGGCGGCGAAGTACATTGATCCTTTTGCCAACGAGTAAGGAAACGTCAGGGCACTGCCGGTTATGAGGTGGTTGGTGATGAGAGTCGGCAGCACGGCCGCGGTCCCGCCGATGAACCAACCTAGAGCCCGATCGCGGGCACCTCGATTGCGCCGCGTGAGCAGGTTGCCGGCCACCATCGCAGCCAGAGGAAAGGCCGCGGCCGCCGCCCATAGCGGCCGGATACCAAAGGCGAGGCCCAGGGTGATGCCCGAGAGAGCAGCCATGGGCCAGGTCTTGAGCCGTCGCGCAACCAGAAACAGCCACAAGCCGGCGAGGATCAATGTGGCGGCCGCCGCATGGGACAGCATGCTGCCGAAGATCAGGCGGGCCATTGGCGATACAACGCAGAGAGTGGCGGCGAGGAGGCCGGTGACCGGTCCATCGAGTTCGCGGCCCGTGAGATAGAGAAGGACCACAAACAATCCACCGAGAATGGGGGCGACGAGCCAAGGCGCGCCGACGGCGAGTCCGATCGCCAGAAGTAGTGGCCACCCCGGGGGGTAGTGTCCCAGCCATCGTTCACCGACGACGTAGGTGTAGGAAACGTCGAGGTAGTCCTGAAGAGCAGAGACCGATCCCCAGAGATCGCCAGCGAGAAGCCATTTCGCCTGCAGCAGGTAGGTCACCGTATCCGGCAGGTGGGGCAGACCTTCGAGCACATCTCGGGCAACCCAGGCCGAAAGGAAGATTGCGGACACAGCGAGAGCTGCGGCCCACGGCATGGCAATGAATCGTCGCGACGCGGCGGCCTTCAGCGTTGGTCGGGACATGAATGCGAGGACGGCGAAACCTGAAATCAAAAGTGAGGCGAGAGCTGCGGACCGCAGCAGGGTGGCGGCGATTGCGCCTATGTCCGCAGCTGGCGTTGGATCAATGCTGGTGACGGCGAGGGTCGTGCCATCGGCCGAGCGGATGAAGGCGTCGTGATTGATCAACCCCCGCCGAATGGCGATGGAGACAGTCGGCACCCCGTGCAAAACGACCTCGAGATCGTAATGAAAGCGCCCGCTAAAGGACGCCTCGATCGTGAATGGCCCGTTGGCAACGATTTCGCACGCCCACGCGGGACCGTAGCCGGCGAAATCATCGAGCTCCCAATCGCCAACCGGCACAACGTAGCCGAGCGGTAGACGAAAGTGCTGCGGCAGGTTCTCGTTGACGACCTCACCGCCCTCGCCGGTGATGGTGATCCGACCACCTCCCGGAGGATCGATAGAGTCCATTGCTCTGATTTCCACCCCCGTCAGGCGCTCGATGGCGATCGGTGCCGACAGGGTCGTTCCGGCGACCTCAACCTGGAGGTGCCTGCCGTTGGAGAAGACCTCTATCTCGGTCCTGCGGTCGACCGCCCCGGCGACAATCCATAAGAGAATCGCCACGACAATCCAGACCACGGGATTGCTCCGTTGCGTCAAACCGACCCCCTCAGTTCAGCTTGATTCGACCATCTGTGAATATATGCCACCCACCTGTCCAAATCACAGAGATCGCAGACGACGTTAAGGCCGCGAAAAGAGATTTTCTTTGGTTCTGAAGATCCAATTGATCCTCTTTGCGTTCTTAGCGGTCTTTGCGGTTCAAAAATTGTGGTCGGAAGATCGATCCCAAAAAAACCGCTCAATCGCGGAACACGATCCTCTGGATCTCGTGCAACATGAAGAGCAGCCGCAGCAGCCACTCCTCGTCCTTTTCGCGCCGGACCAGTTCCTCGACTGTGGTTTCCTCGGCTTCGATGGTGCGGAGGATCCGTTGCTGGCGGCCTGAGAGTTGGAGGTCGGCTGGGATCGAGCCCGGGATTCGCAGCACTTTCTGCTGCATCCTGCCGTCCATGAATCGCCGGACAACGACCAGCGGTAACCGCTCCTGCACCCCTTCGTGGATCAGCGTGTGGGTGCGCAGGTTCAACGGCAGACCGCTCTCGGTGATGGGAGCATCAACGTAAAGGAAGAAGGAGCCCGTGATCCAGCTGAAAAGATCGAGGATGCGGTTCCGAATCTGGCCGGCGAGCTGCTGAAAAAGGACATTGGGCGTGCACGCGTTGAGAGCAAGCAACGCTTCAGTAAAGCGAAGTCCCTTGCGAGCCGCGAAATCGAGAGTTTCTCCGTGTTGTTCGCGGGACAGGATGCCCTGCGCCACGAGATGCTCGCCAAAGAGCTCGCTCTCGATGTTGGAATCGGCGAAGACGGGGTTGCCGTTTTCGAAATCGATCGATTTTTTGACCGGCTCTCGGTGCAGATCAAGGACCCCGGTGGCTGAGGAATCCGCCATCTGGTGGAGAACGCGGCACAGCGAAACTTCGTGGAGCATGCCCTCCCGAGTCGCCTTAGCAGGCCGCTGGTCCAACGCGTCGACGGCCGGCACTGCCACCGGTCCGGCCCCCCGGGCAGCGAAGATATTGAGCGGGTTCTTGAGGCTGCCCGCAGGCGCTCTCGGGGTGGTGGCGACCGGTTGCGGAGCTTGCTCGTCTTCTTCAGCAGATGCCCTGAGTTCCCGCTCCACCTCCTCGTCACGAGCCTTTTCGCGTTCGATGTCTTCGGCGAAGAGCGAGTGCATAAAGGTCGCGACCTCGGCCTCGCTCATTGGTTTCGAGTTGTCGTCACACTTGCGGTCGAGCGCCTCTGCGAACTCGAGCGCGGTGCTGAAACGGGCCTCCCGATCGACCTCGAGGGCTTGATTGAGGACAGAGCGAAGGGGTTTCGGAATCGAGTTGAACCGTTTGCGGTCGAACTCTCCCTTACGGATGTCGAGCAGCATCGCCATTTCGTTATCGCCGGTGCGCAACGGAGCCATGAGCAGCATTTCGCCAAAGACGATGCCGAGCGAAAAAAGGTCCGAACGGCGATCGACGTGTTTGGCGTAGGCCGCCTCGGGACTCAGATATCGGACCTTGCCCTTGATGATGCCGTGCTCGGTGTGTTCCTCGCGATCGCGCGCCCGGGCGACGCCAAAATCGGTCAGTTTGATCTCGCCGTTATAGGTGATGATGATGTTGCGCGGGCTGACGTCGCGATGGACGATCTCCTGCGGCTGTCCGTCAGGCGAGCGGAAATCGTGCGCGAAGTGAAGGCCGGTGCAGACCTCGTTGACGATTTTCGTTGCCAGCCGCCATGGGCACCGACGGTCGAGCGAGCCGAGCCGCTGCAGCACCCGGAAGAGGTCACGCCCGGCCACGTACTCCATGGCGATAAAGGGCGTGCCGGCAGCCTCTCCAAGGTCGTATATCTGGACGATGTTGGGGTGGACCAGGCGAGAGGAGATCTTCGCCTCGTCGGTGAACATCCTCAGAAATCGTGTTCGCTCGAGGAGGTGGGGGTGGATGCGCTTGATCGCCACCGTCTTGGTGAAACCGCGGATCCCGAGCACCTTGGCTCGATAGACGTCGGCCATACCTCCCGAGGAGATCTTGTCGACCAGAATGTATTTCCCAAATCGTTCCATATCTACAAACCAATAGTGTAGAACAAACGCCCGGCTTCTCCGATCTAGCGACTCCGTCTCACATTATGATTTCGGATTTCGGATTTGCTGTCGGCCTCCGGCCAACGCGACGCACCGTCGCCTGCGGGCGGTTCATGGCCTCCTCCTTCAGATGAGGCCTGATCCGCCTCAGCAGCCGCCGGCGGGTTCGGATTTCGGATTTTCCGACGAACCTCCCGATCTCTCGGAAAGGATTTCCGGTGACCCGAAACTCAAAACTTTCAACTCAAAACTCCAGAACATTTTAACCTCCATACGTACCACCATCTCCATATTTCCCCACAAAACCCCCACAACTAAGCCACTGTAACTTCATTACTTACGAGTCGCCGCGCCCGATCGTGAAGGCATGGGGCAGGCGGCAACAAATCACCGATCGCAATTCGACGCTCGCGAAACCGCGTCGCAGTCGAAGTGCGCACAACTCGTCGGTCACCGCCACCCCCGCGGGAGGCACCGATGAAGGCGAAGCTGATCGTCGAATGTGTGTGTGTTGTTTTGATTTCCGCAGGTGGATCGTGGGCAGGAGACATCGTCAATGCATCCGGATCAGTTGCTTCTGAATCCGTGACGACGGAAGTCGCGGTTGGAGCAGCGGGGAACGAAGCACCTATCGGCCCCTGGTTCCATCCGAAATTCTCCGCCGACCTGAGAAGCAAATTGCAGGTCGCAGTGCGAATTGCCGCGGAAAGGATCGAGGAGGTTGAAGAGTGCGGCGAGCTGTTCGCCAGCCTCGGCGCCGACGGGAAGGAAATGCTGAACACGACCCTGTACTTTCCAGTCGCCGCCAACAACAGAAAAGACGGGATCTGCCGCCGGGCGGCCGCCTACACCAACGTTGGCGCCAAGTCGACTTTTGTTTGTGAAGAGTTTTCCTGGCTGTCCGACGAGCGCGCGGCGATGTTCGTGGTCCACGAAGCGCTGCACCACGCCGGACTGAGCGAGAAACCCCTCGATCGCCGAGGCATGACTTCGCTTGAAATCAACACCATGGTCGGCAAGAAATGCAAATTCTGAAGTCCATATCGCTCCGCTGGTAGGACGCCTGCCCTGGTTTCCTGAGGCAAAATGGCCACCCAGCGGTAATTACCTCCTACTCTCTGCCCGTGCTCCTCACACGGGCCTATTTTTTTGGCGGCGGATAGGCCTTGTTGTAGAGGGTGTTTGTCATTCGAACTCGACCAAAATTTGGGTGTGCCGGTGGGGTTCAATCACCGAAAAGCCCCTGAATCATTGACTCTTTGAATCTCCTCACAGACTCCTCATGTCCAACCCACAGGGACCTCACTTTTCGAGGCGCCTCGCGACCTATCTTTCCTGTATGGGAGAGGCATTGAAAAAACAACCGGCGGCAGCTCGGCACTCGCGAGCCCTCGCGGCCGTCCACCGGAACGCGCGGCGGAAAACCCGCCAAAGACCGGGGGAGGAGTCATGGAGGCGAGGGCGGTTCCAGCGTTTGTGGCGATCTTCGTGTGTGCCCTACCGACGATATCAGTGGGAAACGACAACGACGGGGGCCATGTTGTCGTGCCGGCGGTCGCCGCGGTGGCGGTATCCGTTTCTCCTATGTTCAACGAGCCCATGGAGCCCTGGATTCATCACAAAATGGATGAAGCCGTCAGGGAGAAGCTGGAAGCGAAATTCGAGCTCGCTGTCGAACGGGTGCGCGAGATGGGTGAGTGCGGGGACCTCTTCACCAGGCTCGGAGCGGACGGGATCGACATGTTGAAGACCGGCCTCTACCTCCCGGTCCATTCCTACCGCCACGAGATCGTCGTCTGTGGGCGAGATCCGGCCAGCAAATAATGGGGCGCCAATATCCTCGCCTACACAAAGGTCGAAGGAACGCCGACGTGGATTTGTCGGAACTTCGCTCGAGTCTCGAAAGAGAAAGCTGCGGTTACTGTGATCCACGAAGCCCTGCATCACGCCGGCCTGAACGAGAAGCCCCACGACCGAATGGCGATGTCCTCACTTGAGATCACCGAAATGGTCAAAACAGCGTGTGGTTTGAAATGAGTCTTTTCGGCCGCTCTCGGTTGTCTGCCTTTCCCTGACGGGGAACGAACCGAGCTGTGGTCTGTTACCTCCTCTGCCGCCCGTGTCGCGAGCACGGGCGGCCTTTATTTGGATAATGAAACCGCACCACCGTGTCGAGTTGTCGCGTGTCATTGGTTGATGGCGCAACGCCTGAAGTTAGCGAAGTTGTTGATTCGGTTTGGGAAATTTGAATTTGGTCTCGACGTTCGCGCTTCGGGGGTGCAAAATCCTCGAGAGCGATTCCCACATTTTCCCCACATAAGAGCCACATTTAGCTCATTACTTCAGGTGTTGCTAGACCGATCCTGTCGATATGGGGCAGGCGATCGACATGAGTCAGCAGTGGGTTGGTGTCAGCAAAGCCTTGCTGCCGTTTCACTTGGTGGATGACGCGCGAACCTTCCCATACCTGGGAAGGGAAATAGACGTTTGTGCCTGTATGACGGAAACGCCAGCCCACGAGGCCCCTCGCAAACTGTGTCCGACCGCATCGGTGCCCGACCTGCCGGCGGGTTTAACGTCGAAGATCACCGAACCGGCAGAGGGAGGGTTCGCGTACTGAAAAATGTCCTCAGGCCGATGCCGGTTTATCGTCCCTCGCATTCGGGACACCTCCCCGGCATTGGATTTACCTTACACGCCGCCTGCGTCCCCGCGTGGGCGGCACTTTTTCTTTCCCAAACTCCAAAACAGCTGCAATTTCGGGTGAAGAAACCGACATTCTGTAGGGCCGTCAATGATGAAAATTGAGAAACTTGACCTCATAGAGAGGCCTTTTCGGGTCGGCCCATGGCTGGTCGAGCCCTCGCTCAACCGGATCTCGCGAGGCGATGAGACGATTCAGCTCGAACTCCGGATCATGGATGTGCTCGTTTACCTCGCGTCGCGGGCAGGAGAGGTGGTGCCGCGTCAAGAAATTGTTGACGCGGTGTGGGCAACCGAAGTCATTTCCGACAACACCTTGACGCACACTATTGCCGAGGTCCGGAATGCACTCGGCGATGATGTCAAAAACCCGAAGTACGTCGAGACGTTTCACCGCCGCGGATACCGGCTCGTCGCACCGGTGGAATCTGAAGACGACGAGATAACCAATGTTTCGAATTTTCCCGTTGTCGGCGGGGCGGCAGCCTTTGAGAATGAAGCCAATCCATATCCCGGGCTTGCTGCCTTCACCGAGTCGGACGCCGAGTTTTTCTTCGGCCGTGAGGCCGAGGTTGCACAAATGTGGCGCAAGCTCACCTCTCGGCGGCTGCTGGCAGTTACAGGACCATCCGGAGTTGGCAAGACGTCTTTCCTCCGCGCTGGGGTTATTCCTGCGAAACCGAAGGACTGGGAAATCGTCGTTTTTGAACCGAGCGACGCACCGTTCCCGGCGTTGGCCAGGTCTTTGGTGCCCGCTTTCTCCGACGATCGGACCGCTATCTCGAAACTCGTGCACCTCAAAGAAAAAGGGGAAACGGTCGCTGTGGTCAGCCGCTGGCGTGACCGTTACAGCCAGGCGCTCATCATCGTCGATCAATGCGAAGAGTTGTTCACTCTCAATCCGCAGCCGATTCAGGAAAAATTTGCCGCGCTTCTTCGGTGCCTGGTCGACGAGGCAGACGTACACATATTGGTCAACATTCGTGACGACTACCTGCATCGACTGCATGATTATGCTCGCCTGGCTCCAGTCTTGGGTTCGTTGACTGTCGTCAAGGCGCCTGTAGGTGATGCTCTCCGCCGGGCGTTGGTTGTGCCTGCGCAACGTCTTGGCTATGCGTTCGAGAATACAGAGTTGATCGACGAGATGGTGGCTACGGTCGAGGGCGAGCGGGGGGCGCTGCCTCTTCTTGCATTCGCAGTCGCCAGGTTGTGGGACACGCGTGACCGAGAACAGCGGGTTCTGACCCGCCGGGCTTATCAAGACATCGGCGGCGTCAGCGGTGCGTTGGCCCGCCACGCCGAGGCGATACTCACAGCGCTGGGTGACAACCGGATTCCGGTTGCCAGAGAGCTGTTTCGAAATCTTGTCACGGCTGACGGCACGCGGTCGGTGCGCTCGGTCGACGACTTGTTGTCGATTTTCGACCAAAAAGAACAGCGAAGGCTTGAAGGAGACACGGTTTCTTCCCCGGACAGAGAGGTCGCGCGCGAGGTTCTCGAGAGCCTCTGCGAGGCACGGCTCCTGACCTGCTTCGAGGAGGAGGGCACAGACAGTAAGGGCCACGGCCGCGTAGAGGTCGTACATGAGTCCCTCCTGACTTCCTGGCCGCGACTCGTCGCGTGGCGGACCCAGGATGCCGACGGCGCGCGATTGCGCGATGAGTTACGACAGGCGGCGAAAATATGGGCTGATCATGAGAGATCGGTCGACATGTTGTGGACCGGAACGGCCTTTAGCGAGTACCGGCTGTGGAGGAATCGCTACCCTGGCAGGCTCTCCGAGGTCGAGGAAGCTTTCGGGCGCGCCATGACCGCCTTCGCAAGGCGCCGTAAAATTCGTCGTCGGAGTTTTGCTGGAGCCGCCCTTCTTGTAGCCGTCGCATTGGCCGTCGGGTTCGGGACGCTGTGGCGCAAGAGCGTTCACGAGGCTCGTCACGCGGAGGCGGCCGAGTTGATCGCCCTCGGCCAGCTGGAAATGGAGGATTACCCGACCTCCACTCTGGCCCATGCCATTGCGAGCATCGATCTTGTCGACTCTCCTGCCGCAAGGAAATTGGCCATCGAGGCACTTTGGAGGGGTCCAACCGCCCTCGTGGCGAGCAACCAATCAAGGCAGGAACTCGCCTTTACTCCTGACGACAGGTGGTTGGTGATGACCCGGTTCAGCGCGACCGAAAACTCGAGTCATTTGAGCCTCGTCCGTGCCGATGGAGCTGCCCAGGACCTCGAATACGTTCACCTCGGTTCTTCGCGGGTTTCTGTTTTCATGGGTTCGAATTCTCGGGCATTCGTCTCGGCAGGCCTGACTGACGACGGCGGCTGCGAAATCGTACTGTGGTCGGTGGCCGAAAGGCGTCCGTTCGCTCAGACCAGGCTGACGGGATCTCAGGTCCTTCGGGATATTGTTGTCAACTCGGACCGGAGGCGGGCGGTCCTTCTGATCAGCGAGGACGGGCGCTTCAGTGTCGACGCCCTCGGCTTCGATGGGACATTCGAGCGGCTTGGGACGCTGGACTTCGAGCTCGGGCAGGATGCAACCGGACGATGGACCACCGGTGCTTCTCTCGATCCGGGAGCGGGAGAGTGGCTTGGGGTGTTCCACAAGAACGAGGCCTATTTGGTCGATATCGGAGACGACGGCATTGGTCCACCGCAGCTCCTGGGTCGGCACGAGGATTGGGTCACCTGGTCTGCGTGCGATCCATTTGGCCGATATTTTGCCACCGCTGAAAAGGACGGTGAGATCCGTCTGTGGAGCCTGGAGGGTACGTCTCCGCCGAGGGTTCTCAAAGGGCCGCCCGGCCATATCGGGGCGGGATTCTCGATCGACGGATCTGTATTTGGTGTCGCTGTTCGGCGGGAGGAAACCATATATGTATGGGCCTGGGGACTTTCCACCAGCCCGCCAACGCTGTTACGCAGGACCAACGTCGGATTTTCGACTGGGCTGAAATTCGACCCCTTCCACCGCCAGGTAGCGCAGATGAATCCCGACGGATCGGTTCGTATTTGGGCGTTGGCTGCACTGGACGGCGCCGAGCCGATGTTGCTGCATCGAGGTGACGTGCCGCAGGTGAACGCCGTTTCCTTCGCCTCTGAGGGCGACTGGTTGGCGACCGCGGACTCGTCGGGACTTGCCCTGTGGCCGCTGACGAAGCGGTATCCCATTGTGATCGGTGGTCACGATCACAGAATTAATGGTCTCGATTTCGCCCCTGATGGCGAGTGGCTCGCGTCGTCCTGCTCGGACGGTACCGTCCGCCTTTGGCCGTTGGACGGTGATCCTCCTCCATTCGGGCGAGTTCTCCGGGAATCGGAGGTGATCCAAACGGGGCTGGTGGCATCTCCGGATGGCCGATCCGTCCTGGTAGGCAGCGACGACGGAAGCTGGCTGATTCCCGTCGAGGGCGGTTCTCCGCGGAAACTGGCCGGCTCGAAAAGCCAGACCTGGCAAGGGGCCTTCAGCCCGGACGGGCGGTTTGCGGCTGAAATCGGCGGCCAGTTCGTAACCTCAGAAAGGGTCGTTCGCATTAGGGAAACGAGTTCGTGGTCGGAGGTGGCCGTACTCGAGTTCGACGAGGGAGAGAGACCGTGCATTCACAGTCTCCAGTTCACCGACGACGGCGGATTGCTCATTTCGAGCGATTCTCGCTTGTTTCGGTGGGACCTCGAGACGGGCAAACGCCGGCAGCTGTACGAGGGGGCGATCGGCGAGGCGTTTGCCGCCAGCGCCGACGGACGGCGTGTGGTCATGATCGTCGTTGAATCCGAAGACACTGACGTCGGCCGCACAGTGCTCCTTGACCTCGATTCCAACACGGTCACGCCCATGGATGCTTTTGGTGACCGCATCGCTGCAGTGGCCATCGATCCCGAGGGGGCCTTTGTCGTTACCGGCTCCGTTGACGGCGATCTGCGCGCGGGACCTCTCACCACAGAGGAACCCCACCTGCTTTTAGGTCACAAAACCTCGGTCTGTCGTCTCGCGATCGATCCCCGCGGCCGATGGATCGCTTCCGGTAGCGGTGACTCCACCATCCGCCTCTGGCCCATGCCCGATTTTTCCAAGCCACCTCTCCACACCCTGCCGCACGACGAGCTCATCGCAAAGCTCAAAACTCTCACCAATCTTCGCGTCGTCCGCAACGAAGAGTCAGCCACAGGCTGGAAGCTCGAGGTCGGCCCGTTTCCAGGCTGGGAGACGGTGCCGAGCTGGTAACCCGCACACATTGTGAACCCAAAAAACCCGGCGCCGAAGCGCCGGGGTCGATGATCCGAGTGATCGATTGATCAGAAGCGGATACCGACCGAGAAGCGGAAGGTGCGGGATCGCTGGATATCGCCCTCGGTCTCCGGCTGGCCGAATTCGTCGCCCTTGTACCAGTCGCACGCCCTCTTCCGGTGTGTAGGTCGGATCGAAGGGGTTGAAGTTGTTGAGGCTGCGGTCGGTCTGCCAGGCTTCGACATCGGTCGTATTAACGCTGACCACGCCGTCCTCGTTGAAGAGGTTGAGGACCTCG
Source organism: Candidatus Sulfomarinibacteraceae bacterium (assembly GCA_963776765.1). Classification (GTDB taxonomy): domain Bacteria; phylum Acidobacteriota; class Thermoanaerobaculia; order Thermoanaerobaculales; family Sulfomarinibacteraceae; genus Sulfomarinibacter. The sequence goes on along the minus strand of CAVZOK010000012.1, from coordinate 244,190 downwards.
GGCTGGAGGAAGATCTCGAACGGCCCTGCCGATGAAGAAGGAGATAGTTGAGGGCGAGGTCGGTGCGGTGGATGTCGTCGGTGCGGTAGGTGTCGCGGGGCTCGACCCAGGTGCTGCCCCAGAGAGGCGGTTCGAGATAGCCGGGATCTGTGAACCACCAGTCGTAGCCGCCACCAGCAAGGGTCGCGGCGTTCGACCCGTAGGGCGTGCCGGTCCAGAAGTTCTCGAGCCAGCTGACGTTGAAATTCCACCTCGAGGTGGAAAGGAAGTCCCACGACAGCCACGCGCGCAGCTTGTGGCGCTGGTCGGTGGGGAGGTCGCCCTCGGGATAGATAGTTCCACCGCGTTGTACTCGGGGTAGTCGAGGACACCCGAGGTGACCGGGCCCGAACCGGCGGTCTCGCCGACGAAGTTGCCCTGGGAGCGCGACAGCGAGTAGGTGGCGCCGATCTGCAGCTTGTCGGTGAAGCGGTACTGGATCGCGGTGTGGAGGCCGTCGTACTTGCGCTTGAGCTGGCTCGTCCTCGTTGACGATCAGCCGAGGTCGAAGTTCCGCTCGACGTTCACGCCGGGCGCGACCTCGCCCTCCCAGTGAACCTGGCCGGTGCTCAGGTCGCGCTGGGGGCATAGAAGTCGTGGTACTCGCGGTGGACGTAGTCGAGCGCGGAACAGACCCTTGGTGCCGAGGCGCTTGGAGAAGCCGATGGTGTACTCGTCCGAGTAGGGCGACTTGAGACCTTCGACGATCTGGTTGACGCCGCGAGATCGCCGGCTGCGGAGTACCACAGGTCGGTGTTGCCGACGCCGCCGATCGGCCTCGAACCAGTCGAACATGATCGCCATCGCCTCGGGCGTGGTGTACATGCAGAGCTCGGGATGATCCGGACCGCACTGGTTGACACCGTCGGTGTTGATCATCGGGCCGCCGTAGATGTATCCAATCCACGAGGGGTCGCCGGCGCCGCCACTGCTCGGCGACGGTGTTGGCGATTGCGGTCACGTAGCGCCCGACGCTGGCGTTGACGACCCAGTTGCCGTCACCTTTGATGTCCCAGGACACGCCGAGGCGCGGGCTGATGCGGGAGTCGTCGGCGACCGTCGCACCGTTGCCGTCCTTGCCGTCGTTCTTGTCGTAGCGAAGACCGAGGTTGAGGGTCCACCTTGGGCTGAGGCGCCAGGTGTCGTTGGCAAAGAGCGGAGTTGGTCGTGAAGTTGGTGCCCCGGCTGAGGGTCGAAGATCGGCCAGATAGTCGATCTCGCCGTAGTCGCCGAACACCGGGTAGAAGGTGCCGTCGGGCCGTAGGCCGGACCGTCGTAGATGTAGACCCTGAAGTTGGACGGCGTCTGGTAGTTGTTGGACAGACGCTTGTCGTTGTACGAGTCGACACCGAAGACGAGGTCGTGGGTGCCGCAGCCGTCTGACGAAGCAGGAGCGCCTTGACCAGGTAGTTCTCGTTGTCGCGCTCTTCGTCGCCGCACTCGGCGCAGAAGGTGGCTGCGCCTGCGCTGGCCGTAGCCGGAGACGTAGATCATCGGTTCCGTTGATCCGGTCGTCGCTGCCGGTGCCGCCCGCGTCGCACGAACGTGAAGTTCACGCTTCGAGTACTGGCCCTCGAGGAAGAAGTTCTCGGTCAACACACCGGTGTAGTTGAGGGCGAGCAGCATCCTGCGGCAGGTCGCTCGCGCGTCGGATCGGCGACGGCTCCATCGCGGACCCTGGAAGTGAATAGTTGGTCTGTCTCGGTGTCGAACTTCGATGTACGAGCCGATGACGCGGTGGCTGGCATGCGGCGACCAGGTCAGCTTGCCCTCGTAGCGCTGCTGCGTCGTCGCTCACACGGGTAGGACGTGAGGTTGTAGAACTGGTCTGCGGTCTCGAGCTCTCGCGATCGCGGCCGGCGAGGAAGAACCACAGGCGGTCTCTGAGGATATAGCCGCCGAAGGTGGCCTCGTAGAATCGGTGTTGACCTTGTCCTCCTGGTCGGTGGTGAGCGGGGTCTCGCCGTTCCAGCTCTCGTTGGTCAGGCTGGCGCGGAAGGAACCGGAGAACTGGTTGCCGCCGGACTTGGTGACCATGTTGACCACGCCGCCAGCGAAACGGCCGTACTCGGCCGAGACGCCCGACGACGGTGGCCGTGGTCTCCTCGACCGCGTCCTCGATGTACAGGTCGATCGGCGTCGCCGCGGATGTTCTCGTTGACCACCACCCCGTTGACCAGGAACAGGTTCTCGTACGACTGCGCGCCCGAGATGGTGACGGCGTCGCTGGGGCCGGTCGTGGAGGTCACCCGGTGCCAGCAGGACGCGCGGACTCGATGGTCCGGGCGACCGGCAGCTGCTTCGATGAGGTCCTGCTGCATGGTGACGTTCGACTGGGTGCCGACGCTGACGGTCTCGTAGTTGCCGGTCACCACGATCTCTTCGCTGGACCGCCTCGAGGTACATCGCTGCGTCGACGGTCTTGGTCTGGGCGACCGAGACCACGACCGGCATACTCGAGGGTCGTGATACCCGTCGAGGGCAAAGGTGATCGTGTAGTCACCGGCGGGCAGGAAACGGAAGATGTACTCACCGCTGCCACCGGTGACCGCGACCTTCTGGCCCTGCATCGACGGGGAGTCGGCGGTGACGGTGACACCGGGCAGCGGTCCGTCCTGGTGGGTGACGCGGCCGGTGATGGTACCGGTCGGGTTCTGTGCCAGGAGCGGTGCCGCCATCAGCACGCAGCCCAGCAACGCAACGAAGATATAAGTAAGGGTTCTCATCAAGGCTCCTCCTTCTCAAACTCCTCGAACGAAAGATGAAGCCCTCAGGAAAATGAAAAAACACAATGGATAGTGGTCAGAAGTTCGCCCCCGATCCTCCTTTCACGAGCGGTGCGGACCGCCCCGAACTCTGAGCCAAAAAGGTTATCGATATCGAGACAATTACGTGTAATAAATAAGCATGAAGCGTGCCAATACTTAAGTCCTGCAGAAACAGCATTACGCTCCATACGACCTGCCACGAACATCCGGTTTCTTGGATTTTGCCCGGAAATTCGGATGCAATCTCGCCAACCGGCACCCACGTGGGCATGCCGCAGTACGTCGGGCAATTCCCAGGGTTGGAGACGATGTCCACGTTGTGACTGTACCGATCGAGCTTGATTGCACATTCGGCCAACCTCGCTAAAATGATCCCAGGATGCCCAGACAATTCGAGAAGTCGCATGTGGTAGGCGGACCGTTCCGCATCGGCGATTGGCTCGTCGAGCCATCGCTGAATCGGCTCTCACGGGGCGAAACCACGATCCAGCTCGAACTCAAGGTGATGGATGTTTTGGTCTGCCTGGCCGAACGGGCGGGGGAGGTGCTCACCAGGCAGGAGATCGTGGATCGGGTGTGGGCGACCGAGTTCATCTCCGACAATACTCTGACCCACGCCATTACCGAGATCAGAAACGCACTGGGTGACGACGCAAGGAATCCCTCGTTCATCGAGACCATCCACCGGAGAGGCTACCGGTTGATCGTACCCGTCGAGCCATCGGTTTCTGATCAGCCAGGAGATTCCAAGGTCGCGAGGTTCCCGATTTCCGAGAGGGCGGTAAAAACTGCGGAAGACCGCAGCCCGTATCCTGGCCTTGCCGCCTTCACCGAAGCCGACGCCGAGTTCTTCTTCGGGCGCGAGGACGAGGTGGCTCGAATGTGGCGCAAGCTCACCTCGAGACGGCTGCTGGCTGTCATCGGTCCGTCTGGGGTCGGGAAGAGTTCCTTCCTGCGGGCGGGGTTGATCCTGGCGAGACCTGAGGGTTGGAGTGTGGTGGTCTGTCAGCCTGGTGAGGCGCCGTTCGCCGCGGTGGCCCGCGCTCTCGTACCGGAGTTCGAGGGCGATGCCGAAGCGATCTCGAAGCTCGTCGATCTCGGTGAAGCCGGGAATGCAGTCGCGATGGTCAGTCGTTGGAGGCAGCAACACGATCAGGCCCTGTTGATAGTCGACCAGTTCGAAGAGCTCTTCACCCTCAACTCGCCGGAGCTACAGGGGCGATTCGCCGAACTCTTGCGGCGCCTGGTCGACGAGGCCGATGTCCATGTGCTGCTTTCAATGCGCGACGACTTTCTCTATCGGTGTCACGACCACGATGCTCTAGCGCCGATCTTCGATGCTTTGACACCGTTGAAGGCGCCTGCCGGAGACGCTCTCCGAAGGGGGGTGGTCGAACCGGCGCTCCACCTCGGATTCGCCTTTGACGACGAGAACCTGCCAGACGAGATGATCGTAGAAGTCGAGGACGAACGCGGTGCGCTGCCGTTGCTAGCCTTTTCGGTCGCCAGGTTATGGGACAAACGCAACCGGGAAAACAACACGCTCACCCGGGCCGCCTACGACGACATTGGCGGAGTCGCCGGTGCGCTCGCCCGCCACGCCGACGCTACCTTGCAGGCGATTGGTGATTCTCGACGGCCGATCGTGCGAGAGATCTTCCGAAATCTGTTCACCGCGCAGGGAACCAGAGCCGTTCGTTCGGTCGATAATCTACTGTCGGTGTTCCCTGACCAACAGCGTGATCAGGCGAAACAAGTTCTGCGAAGGCTGATTGACGCGCGTCTATTGACCTCATTCGAAGAAGAAAGCGTTGAAGATGCGGCGAGCCATCACCGCGTCGAGGTCGTGCATGAGTCGCTCCTCACTTCTTGGCCCCGGCTGGTCGGGTGGCAGACGCAGGATGTGGACGCGGCGCGGATTCGGGACGAACTCCGCCAGGCGGCTCGAACCTGGGATGACCATGACCGCACCAATGATTTGTTGTGGACCGGTGCCGCATACCGCGAGTTCCGTCTGTGGCATGACCGTTATCCAGGGGGCTTGACCGAGCCGGAAGAAGACTTCGTGATCGCAATGATTGCCCACGCCAAATGGCGGAGGCGTCGACGAAGGCTTGCGGTTGCTGCCGCCCTGTTGCTGGCCGTGGTGGTCACCACAGCCACAACTGTGCTGTGGCGCCAGAGTGTGCGAGAGACGAATCGCGCCGAGGCGGCCGGCCTCCTCTCCCGGGCACAGCTCGAGTTTCAGTCCTACCCTTCAGCCGCCCTGGCATACGTTACAGCGAGTCTCGAGCTCGCAGACAGTTCTCAGGCGCGGCTCCTCGCTCTTCGAGCCCTTTGGAAGGGCCCAACAGCGTTTGTGGTCAATGAGGTCCCGTCATACAACATTGGCTTCGCCCCAAACGGCGGCTGGCTCGTACAAACGACGGACGCGCCGCCAAATATCGTCCACCTTATCGGCGCCGACGGGAGCGATGATCCTCTTGAAGACGTCCACAATGGACGCGTTGTTGTGCGAATGGGTCCGATTCTGGACTCTTCGCCACGTTTGGCAGATCCGGGCCGTTGACGTTTTGGTCGGCGGCGGAGAAGAGGCTCATCGCCAAAGGGCACTCCGCGCTATCCGACAACCGCTTCGGAGCTTATTCTGACCTGAGGCGAAGGCGGATGCTGCTGATGCGGTTGGAGGAGGACCGATTCGTCGTCGATGCCTTGAGATTGAACGGCACCTCGGAACGCCTCGGCGCCCTTCCGTTTGAATCTCGCCCGTCAGTGCGCAGCGGGAATGCCCCCTATGGCGAGTGGTTCGCGGTTTCAGACGGCCGTGAGGTGAACGTGATCGAGGTTGGAGATCACGACCTCTCAGAGCCGCGGCGCCTCGGACCCTTCGAAGGGCCGGTCGTGGAACTCGATTGCGATCCCCTGGGTCGTTTCGTTGCCGCGCGATACGAAGACGGGCAAATCCGCCTGTGGGACATCGCGGGAGAATTACCACCGGAGGTCATCACGGGACCATCAGGGATTTTTGAGGTCCGCCTCACGGAAGACGGTTCATTACTCCAGGCAATCACGTTCGACAGGGAGAGAAACGAGGCTGAAACCTGGATCTGGTCGATTGAGGAAGAAGGACCGAGCCTGCTGCGCCACGCTGATCTCGGAAAGGTCAGTGGGACTGGCGATGTGGCGCTCAATTCCATCGAAGGTCAGCTCGTGAGCAATATCAACCCAGATCCGAAAACTCGACTCTGGCCTCTGCGGGCCCCAGCCGATGCGGAGCCCGTGATTATGCAACGCGATGATGTCGGCGTTCTGCTTCGTTTGGCGGTTCATCCCGAGGGTCAATGGCTGGCCACTTCGGGTGACACTGGTCTGACCCTCTGGCCAGTGGCATGGCCTTCCCCGGCAGTCGTCACGCAATACGAGGAGCGGGTCATGAACCTGGTTTCCAGCCTGAGGGCGTTGGCTCGCGACCAGCACTTTTGATGTCAGCGGCACCGTCCGCATGTGGCAGCTGGAGGGTGACTCCTTGCCTCCGGCTCGGATCGTGTACGAAGCCGGAACCCATGCGTACGGTGTTGCGGCATCCCCGGACGGGAACAAGATTCTCCTTGGAAGCCACTCGAATAAAGTCAGGGTGCTATCGGTAGATGGTGAGCCACCTGTCGATCTCCCCGGATTCGTGAATACGGCGTGGGGGGTAGCGTTCAGCGACGGACGGGCATCTTGCAGCTGCATGCGGTAGGCCTGGAGATTCAACCGCTTGGGTAATCCGAATCTGGGACCTCGACACGTACCTCGAGATTGCCACGCTGAATCTGGGTGAACAACGTGCCGCAGGCCTTCGGTTTACGCTGGACGGCCACCTCTTGTCCGGAGGGGCCGCCGGGTTATTGAAATGGGACCCGGAGACGGGTGACTCCGAGGTACTGTCTGAAGATCCTGTCTCCAGGTTCGCGATCAGCTCGGACGATGCTCGGGTGCTTCATAACCAGGTCAGCGGCGAAGATGAGGAGGGAGAGGCCCTCTATGGTCGCGTCGTGTTGCTCGACATGGAGACCGGGTCAAAAACGCCCCTCACTGCCAACGGCGACCGGGTTTCGGCGGTTGCCATGGATGCCGAGGGTACGATTGTTGTCACCGGGGACGAGTACGGCGTCATCCGCGTCGGTCCGATCACCGGCGAGGAGCCTCATCTGCTGCTGGGGCAACCGGGCGAGATTTTCGCTCGTCGCCGTCGATCCCCAAGGGCGCTGGATCGCCTCGTCGCGGCAGGACAGACGGTCCGCCTCTGGCCCATGCCCGACCTCTCGAAGCCACCGCTCCACACCCTGCCGCACGATGAGCTCATCGCCAAGCTCAAGACCCTCACCAACCTCCGCGTCGTCCGCGACGAGGAGTCCGCCACCGGCTGGAAGCTCACCCACGATCCCTTCCCGGGGTGGGAGACGGTGCCGACGTGGTGACGGGCGACGCCGAGCCCCGTGAGTTTAGCGGAGAACAGTTCCGCATTGAAGACTGGCTCGTCGAGCCGTCGCTGAATCGCCTTTCGCGTGGCGACACGACGATCCAGCTCGAGCTCAAGGTGATGGATGTGCTGGTGTGTCTGGCCGAGCGGGCGGGCGAGGTGGTGACGCGGCATCGAGATCATCGACCGGGTGTGGGCGACCGAGTTCATCGCCGACAATACCCTCACCCACGCCATCAACGAGATCCGAACCGCCCTCGGCGATGACGCGAGGAACCCGTCCTTCATCGAGACCATCCACCGCCGCGGCTACCGACTGATGGTGCCGGTGACCCTCGAAGAGCGGCCTGCGGGCACAGTTGCACAGTTCCCCTCACGAGCGCAGGAGGTTCGCGACAAAGATCTCAGCCCCTACCCCGGCCTCGCCGCCTTCACCGAAGCCGACGCTGAGTTCTTCTTCGGCCGCGAGGACGAGGTGGCGCAGATGTGGCGCAAGCTCACCTCGCGAAGGCTGCTGGCTGTGATCGGTCCGTCGGGGGTGGGGAAGAGTTCGTTCCTGAGAGCGGGCGTGATTCCGGCGAAGCCAGATGGGTGGGGTGTCCTGGTTTGCCAGCCCGGAGAGGCGCCGTTCGCGGCGCTGGCACGAGGGCTGGTGCCGGAGTTTGAGGGTGACCACGATTCGATTTCGAAACTCGTGCATCTGAACGAGCCCGGCGAAGCGGTCGCCATGGTCAGCCGGTGGCGAGACCGTCATGATCAGGCACTGCTCATCGTTGACCAGTTCGAGGAGTTGTTCACGCTGAATTCAGCAGAGGTCCAGGCGCGATTTGCCGACCTCTTGAGGCTTCTCGTCGATCAGGCCGACATCCATTTGCTGCTGAGCATGAGGGACGACTTTCTGCACCAGTGTCAGCCACAGCGTCACTTGCTCCAGTCTTTGAGGATCTGACGCCCATCGGGCAACCCGACGAGTGGCGCGCTCGAACGGGCACTCACCGCACCTGCGGAGGACATGGGTTTCGGTTTCGAGGACGATCAGATCCCGCGAGGAAATGGTCGCGGAGGTCGAGGGTGAGCGGGGAGCGCTGCCGCTTCTCGCATTTTCGATATCGCGGCTGTGGGACACGCGTGACCGGGAACAGAAACTCCTGACGCAGCAGGCTTACTCCGATATCGGTGGTGTCGCAGGAGCGCTCGCGCGCCATGCCGATGCCACGCTGAAAACGATCGGAGATGAACGCCTCCCAATTGTTCGAGAGGTATTCAGAAATCTCGTCACCGCGCAAGGCACGAGAGCCGTTCGCTCCGTCGACGACCTCCTGACAGTCTTTACGGAATCGCAACGTGACGCGGCGTATGAGGTTCTACGGCGCCTCATCGACGCTCGTCTCCTGACGTCTTTCGAGGAAGAGGGGATAGACGCCGATCGCCACCGACGCGTCGAAGTGGTACACGAGTCGTTACTCTCATCGTGGCCCCGACTCGTCCGCTGGCAGACGCAGGATGCCGATGCCGCCCAGCTCCGCGATCAGCTCCGTCAGGCGGCTCGCACCTGGGAGGAGCACGATCATGTGCGGGATTACCTGTGGACAGGCAAGGCGTACCGGGAGTTCTCAGTCTGGCGGGAGAACTACCCGGGTGGACTCACCGAGCTCGAGGAGGACTTCGCTACCGCGATGACGAACCACGCCAAGCGGCGGAAGCGCAGGCGGCGGGTCGCCGTTGCCGCGGCCTTCGTGGTTCTCCTCGCGGGTCTGGCGGTGGTCGGCTCCTTCTGGCAACGGAGCACTCGTGAGGCCCGCCGCGCCGAGGCGGCGAACCTGGTGTCCCTGGGGCAGCTGGAACTCGATTTCTACCCGTCCGCGACGGTCGCCCACGCGATCGCCAGTCTCGAACTAGCCGATAGCCCGACGGCTAGACGCCTCGCTCTGGAGGCCTTGTGGCTAGGACCCACCGCTCTCGTGGTCAATGATCTCGATTCCTGGAAGGTCAGGTTCTCCGCCGATGGCGATCGGATGGTGCAATCCACCGTTGGGGTCGCCGCTCCAATCCACGTCATTGACAAGAATGGAGAATGGAATTCCTTTGATACATCGCCCGAGTGGGTGCAGATTTATATCTTCGTAGATCCGCCGGGGAAGCATCTCCTGACAAGACCGATGGGCCACTTCCCAGGCGGAGCAGCACCTGATCCTGTGGTCCATTCCAGACGGCGAGAAGCTCGCGGAAGCTCGATATGAAGCGCCGGCAGCGATCCTCGGACTAGGTTGGAATGAGGACCGCGCCGTCCTACTGATTGCCGAAGGCGGCGAGGTGAACCTCGACACCATGTCGTTTGATGGCACGATCGAGCACCTTGCCTTGCCCGATCTCGACTTCGATGTGCGACAGTGGCACCAGCAAATGGCGATCGACCGCGACAACGGCCAATGGCTCGCTGTCATCGACGACGGCACCGTAATGGTGCATGAAATCCTCGACGAAGGCCTGTCGCCGCCTCGGATCCTCGGACGCCACGATGGGGAGGGCGTCCGAGCTTTCATCGACCCGCGAGGACAGACCCTCGCCACCAAAGACTCCAAGGGCACGGTGCGCCTCTGGGACATTGAGGGAGAATCTCCGCCTCGAGTCGTGCAGTTTCCTGCCGAAAGTTACTGGGTAGGCTTCGCAGGAGACGGAAATGTCCTGACGACCCTCACATACGAGGAGGGACGAGATCATCATTGGGCGTGGTCGATGACGGCGACTGATGCTCAATTCCTGCGAAAAATCGACACGGGCCTCGATGGAATGGGTTTCGAGAATTGGGACCCGGCAGGGTTGCGGTTGGCACGGTGCGGGCCGGATAGGGCAGTACGGATTTGGTCACTCGCGGCTCCGGCCGACGCCCAGCCCACCGTACTGCTGCGTGGCGACGTGGGCCGGCCCTGGGACCCCAGATTTCATCCATCAGGGAAACTCATTGCAACGGCGGACCAAAAGGGCCTCGCGGTCTGGCCGCTGACACGGGCCTATCCGCTGGTGATTAAGAAGCATGGCGCGCCAGTGCGAAGCGTCGCGTTCGATCCTCGAGGACAGTGGCTGGTGTCCGGTGGAGTTGACGAAAACGTCAGACTCTGGCCGCTGGCCGGAAATTCACCCGAAAAAGGGCGAATCCTATTCGACGGAAGCCTCTTCGACATCACAAACCTGGCGGTGTCGCCCGACTCCGAACGACTGCTCGCCGGAAGCGTTTACGGCCCAGCGGTGGTGGTTCCCGTCGACGGATCCACCGTTACTGTATTTGATGAGTACCTAGCAACCGACGGTGTGGCTATCGGCCCAGGCGGCAAAGCAGCTTTAGTAGCGAACCTGCCGGAAAACACGAAACGAGACCTGTATGTCTACGACGCGACCTCATGGCAGCAACCGAGGAAAATTTCCCTCGAGGTGGGTGGTTTTTTTAACATAAATCCTCGTTTTTCGGGTGAGCACCATATTCTCGCCGTCGGGTCAGACAAGGTTCCGGTCATTGCCGAGCTATGGCGTATCGACCTGCAGACTGAAAACAGAGACGTCATGTTTCAATCCCGAAACGGCGGCTCGATCAATGAGTTCGCGGTCAGCCAGGACGAGGCGCGGATAGCGCTAGTAGAGTTAAAAACTGGATCATCTGGATCGGAGGATACTGCGGTCATTCTCGATCTCGAGGCCAACACCGCAAGAACTCTTGAAAGCCACGGCGACCAGGTGTTGTCGATCGACCTCGACCTGATGGGTAATACGGTAGTCACCGGCGGTGCAGATGGCATAATTCGCGTGGGACCAACAACCGGAGAGGAACCTCATCTCCTTCTCGGGCATGAGGGTCGAGTCTGGTCCGTCGCCATTGATCCCCTCGGTCGCTGGATCGCCTCAGGGAGCGAGGACGGAACGGTGAGGCTCTGGCCCATGCCCGACCTCTCCAAACCACCGCTCCACACTCTCCCGCGTAATGAGCTCATCGCCAAGCTCAAGACCCTCACCAATCTTCGCGTCGTCCGCGACGAGGAGTCCGCCACCGGTTGGAAGCTCACCCACGATCCCTTCCCTGGATGGGAGACGGTGCCGACGTGGTGACCGGCGGCGCCGAACCACGCGAAATTGGCGGGGGGCCGTTCCGCCTCGACGAATGGGTCGTCGATCCATCGCTAAACCGCCTCTCCCGAGGTGACACCACGATCCAGCTCGAGCTCAAGGTGATGGACGTGTTGGTGTGTCTAGCCGAGAGGGCGGGGGAGGTTCTATCACGGCAGGAAATTGTCGATCGGGTGTGGGCGACGGAGTTCATCTCCGATAACACGCTGACCCACGCCATCACCGAGCTCAGAAACGCATTGGGTGACGATGCAAGGAATCCCTCGTTTATCGAGACGATCCACCGGCGAGGCTACCGATTGATCGCACCGGTCGAGCCCACGGTTTCCGATGAGGCAGGAGAATCCAGGGTCGCGAGGTTCCCGGTTCCCGAGAGGGCAGCGAGACCCGAAAACGACCGCAGCCCGTACCCAGGCCTTGCCGCCTTCACCGAAGCGGACGCCGAGTTCTTCTGCGGCCGCGAGGCAGAGGTCGCGCAGATGTGGCGCAAGCTCACCTCGAGACGGCTGCTGGCTGTCATCGGTCCGTCGGGAGTGGGAAAGAGCTCGTTCCTTCGGGCCGGGGTCATTCCCGCGAAACCGGAAGGTTGGGGTGTCCTGGTCTGCCAACCAGGCGAGGCGCCGTTCGCGGCCTTGGCACGAGCGCTGGTGCCGGAATTCGCCGGCGACATCGAGGCGACGGCTCAACTCGTTGACCTTCGGGACGGCGATCGAGCGGTCGCGATGGTCTCGAGATGGCGGGACCGCCATCAGCAAGCGCTGTTCATCGTCGACCAGTTCGAAGAACTCTACACCTTGAATCCTTCCGAGATCCAGCAGTGTTTTTCCAAGTTCTTGCGGCGGCTGGTCGACGACGGCGATGTCCACGTCCTGCTTTCGATGAGAGATGACTTTCTCTACAGATGCCATGCCCAAGATTCTCTACGCCCAGTCTTTGACGGACTCCTGCCACTGGAGCAGCCGGGCCACGAGGGACTTCATCGAGCCCTTGTCGAGCCGGCGCAACGGCTCGGCTTCGTGTTTGAGGATGAGGGCCTACCCGGGGAAATGATTTCCGAGGTTGAGGGAGAGCGTGGTGCTTTGCCGCTGCTCGCGTTTGCCGTGGCACGGCTGTGGGAAAAACGCGACCGTGAACGAAGACTGCTGACGACTCAGGCGTATACCGACATCGGCGGCGTCGGCGGTGCGCTCGGACGTCATGCCGAGAGCACGCTGAAAGCGGTGGGCGACCAGCGATTACCGATGGTCCGCGAGATCTTTAGAAACCTGGTTACCTCAGAGGGAACTCGATCTGTCCGATCGATCGACGAAATGCTAACAGTCTTCCCAGATTCGTCGAGGGCGGATGCCGTGCAGGTATTGCATCGGTTGGTCGACGCCCGGCTCCTGACGTCCTTCGAGGAAGAGCGCACCGAGGGGCATGGTCGCCGTCGTATCGAAGTGGTGCACGAGACCCTGCTTTCATCGTGGCCGCGACTAGTTCGCTGGCAGACCCAGGATGCAGATGCCGCCCAGCTGCGTGATCAGCTTCGTCAAGCAGCACGGACCTGGGACGAACACGACCGCACAGCTGATTTTCTATGGACCGGCAAGGCGTACCGTGAGTTCTCTGTCTGGAGAGAAAACTACCCCGGCGGCCTCACCGAGTTGGAAGAGGATTTCGCCTCCGCTATGACCACACACGCGAAACGACGTAGACGACGGCGCCGGGTTGCGGTGGCTACGCTCATTGCCGTCCTCGTCGGCGGTCTGGCAGTTGTCGGCTCCTTCTGGCGCCGCAGCGTGCACGAAACCCGTCGCGCCGAGGCGCAGAAACTCTTCGCTCTCGCCCAGATCGAACTCGACAACGATCGCACCGCGTCTCTGGCCTACACGATCAAGAGCCTCGAGATGGCTGATGACCCGGAGGTGCGTAAGCTCGCTGTCGAGGCGCTGTGGAGAGGCCCTTCGAAGCTCATCATCGATGAAAGCCCGTCCTGGTCGATTCGTTTCTCGCCGGATGGCCGGCGGCTGGTGAAGTCGGAGGAGTCCAGCGAGGGTCTTCACCTGGAAGTCCTGAGTTCCGACGGAGCACGTCTCGAACTCGGGCCAATCCACGGCAACAATCGCGTCAATGTGAACATCTCCCCTGGCGGCGAATTTTTCACGTCGTGGGACTGGAACATTCGACCGGAGCCCAAAACGGTGGCGTTGTGGTCGATGTCGGAGCCAAAGCCTCTCGCGACGCACAAGTACGAGGGCGCTGTGCGGATTCATAGCACCGCATGGAACGAGCGTCGTCTGATCCTCCTCGTGATTGAGGATGGCGTGGAGAATTTTGACGCACTCTCCGAGGACGGTAGCCACCGCCGACTCGGCGCCCTGACCGCGACGGGATACAAAAGCTGGACCATGGACTCGAAGACCGGGCGGTGGCTCGGCGCGATCCAGGGAGATGACGTGGTGGTGTTTGAGATCCGTGACACCGATCTCGGGGAGCCCCGACGTCTCGGCCGTCATCTCGGTGTGATCCGGGCCGAATTCCATCCTCGTGGCGATTTCCTGGTCACCTGGAGTAAAGACGGCGAGATCCGATTCTGGGACCCCACCGGTTCGTCGGAACTGAAGACTCTGGAGGCCCCCGGCAGTTTTCTGGCGGCGAGCCTGATGGGCGACGGCGCACTGCTTGTGGCCTGGATGCAGCACGAGGGCGAAGAAGCAGCCACCCTGTGGTCCCTTGAAGGAGAGACGCCGCGGCTGCTGCGCCACTACGTTGGACGTACACCAGACCGAGGCCCGTGGGACCCGGTCGGCCGGAGGTTTCCGACGTCTTCGAGGCAAGGAGGACCTCGGCCTTCTGCTGCTTTCGGCGCCACCCGGGGCCGAGCCGATTCCGATCGTCGACTTCAGCTGGTCGTCCGACTTTCACCCGCACGGGGATTGGCTGTCGACAACCGGTTCTGAAGGATCTCTACTGTGGAACCTCGCACGGCCCTTTTCGGTCGTGATCGCCAGATTGCCGCAGCCGGTCTTCGATCTCGAGTTCGAGCGGGAGGGACGGTTCCTGGCGGCGGCCGGCGGCCGCAACTACTGGATGCGGTTGTGGCCTTTGGAGGGCGATGTGCCCAAGGCAGCAGCGACAATGCTCGAGACTCGCGAACATGGCCACCTATACGGCGTGGCTGTTTCGCCGGACGGCGAGCAGCTGCTGGTGTCGACCCAGGTCTCGGGAGCCCTGCTCATGCCCGTTTCCGGAGGACCAGCGCGGGTGCTGGAGGGGCTCGAGGACGCCATCATCGGCGGGGCCTTTAGCCCCAGCGGACGACTCGCCGCGGTGCCGACCGGAAGGTGGTCGTCTGACCCGCCCGCGGTACATCTTTGGGATGTGGGCACCGGTAGACATGTTGAGGCGGTGGAGACAGGATCGAACCCATACAGGGGCTTGCACTTCCTATTCCGAGGACATTTTGCTGGTGGCAACCGAGACGGGATTCATGAAGCTCGGCTTGGATGGTAGATCCAGTGAGCAGTTGCTCGAGGGAAGATTCAGTCGTTTCGCGGTCAGCCGGGATGGCCGCCGCGCGCTTCTGCTCGAGGGAGACAATCCGGCCGGTGGTGGGGGTCGCGCTGTCGTATTCGATATCGAAGCCGGCGAAGCGACACCGCTTACCAGTCACGGGTCGGATATCACCGCGGTCGCGATTGACGATGCTGGCTCTATCGCTGTGACCGGCAACACAGACGGCGAAATCCGCGTCGGTCCGATCACCGGCGAGGAGCCCCACCTCCTGCTTGGGCATTCGGGGGTGGTTGCCAACGTGGCCGTGGATCCGCTCGGCCGGTGGATCGCCTCGAACGGACACCTGGGCGATCTCACGGTCCGTCTCTGGCCAATGCCCGACCTCTCGAAACCTCCGCTCCACACCCTGCCGCGAGAAGAGCTGATTGCCAAACTCAAGACACTCACCAACCTTCGCGTCGTCCGTGACGAGGAATCCTCCACCGGCTGGAAGCTCACCCACGATCCCTTTCCCGGCTGGGAGACGGTGCCGACGTGGTGACTGGCGACGTTGAACCCCGTGCGTTTAGCGGAGAATCGTTCCGCATTGGAGACTGGCTCGTCGAGCCGTCGCTGAACCGCATTTCGCGTGGCGACACGTCGATCCAGCTCGAGCTCAGGGTAATGGACGTGCTTGTGTGCCTGGCCCAGAGGGCGGGGAAGGTGGTAACCCGCCAGGAGATCGTGGATCGGGTGTGGGCGACCGAGTTCATCGCCGACAATACCCTCACCCACGCCATCAACGAGATCCGAACCGCCCTCGGCGATGACGCGAGGAACCCGTCCTTCATCGAGACCATCCACCGCCGCGGCTACCGACTGATGGTGCCGGTGACCCTCGAAGAGCGGCCTGCGGGCACAGTTGCACAGTTCCCCTCACGAGCGCAGGAGGTTCGCGACAAAGATCTCAGCCCCTACCCCGGCCTCGCCGCCTTCACCGAGGCCGACGCTGAGTTCTTCTTCGGCCGTGAGGACGAGGTGGCGCAGATGTGGCGCAAGCTCACCTCGCGGCGACTGCTGGCGGTGATCGGTCCATCGGGGGTGGGAAAGAGCTCGTTCCTGAGAGCGGGCGTGATCCCTGCGATGCCAGATGGTTGGGGAGTCCTCGTGTGCCAACCCGGAGAGGCGCCTTTCGCGGCGTTGGCACGGGCGCTAGTGCCGGAGTTTGCCGGTGATGAAGACGCGATTTCGAAGCTCGTGCACCTCCAGGAAACCGGTGAGACCGTGGCGATGGTCAGCCGCTGGCGCGGGCGTCATGACCACGCCCTGATCGTCGTGGACCAATTTGAGGAGCTCTTCACCCTCAACCTGCCGGAGACGCAGGGCCGGTTCGCCGAGCTCTTGCGGCGCCTGGTCGACGAGGCTGACGCCCACGTTCTGCTGAGCATGCGTGACGATTTTCTCCATCGGTGCCACGATCACGATGCACTCGAACCGGTTTTTGACTCGCTGACACCCGTCAAGGCGCCGGCGGGTAGAGCACTCCATTGGGCTCTTGTCAAACCAGCGAAGAGGCAGGGCTTTGCTTTCGAGGATTACGATCTTCCGGGAGAGATGGTCATCGAAGTCGAAGGAGAACGGGGCGCATTGCCACTGCTGGCGTTCGCGGTCGCGCGCCTTTGGGACAAGCGCGACCGAGACGGCAAACTTCTCACCCGGCAGGCCTATGAAGACATCGGCGGAGTTGGCGGTGCTCTCGCCCGCCATGCTGAAGATACGTTGAAGGCGGCTGGCAATCATGGCCTGCCGATCGTCCGCGAGATCTTTAGAAATCTCGTGACTGCACAGGGTACAAGAGCCGTCCGCTCGGTGGACGACCTCATGTCAGTCTTTCAGGAGGATCGGCGTGATGACGCGACGGAGGTTCTGGGCCGCCTCATCGATGCCCGCCTCCTGACCTCATTTGAGGAGGAGGGCGTCGAAGGTGCGGCAAGCCGCCACCGCGTCGAAGTCGTGCACGAGTCGCTGCTCTCATCCTGGCCCCGGCTTGTCGGCTGGCAAACCCAGGATGCCGACTCGGCCCGGTTGCGGGACGAGCTTCGACAGGCCGCAAAGGCGTGGGAAGAGCATCACCGGCCGGACGATTGGCTCTGGACTGGAGCGCAGTACCGCGAGTTTGCCTCCTGGCGAGAGAGGTATCCGGGCGGCCTTTCGGCCGTAGAAGAGGATTTCGGGACGGCTATGACCGCCCACGCCAAACGTCGGAAACGGCGTCGAAGGATCAGGGTGGCGATGGTCATCTCGGTCCTTCTTGCTGGGCTGGGCGTCGTCGGATCGCTTTGGCGCCAGAGCGTCAGAGAGGCCCGCCGAGCCGAAGCCGTAAGCCTGTTCTCCCTAGGTCAGCTGGAGCTCGACTCGTACCCTTCCGCAACAATTGCTCACGTAATCGCCAGCCTCGAGCTTGCTGACAGCGCAGCCGCAAGGCAATTGGCCCTGCAAGCCCTCTGGAAGGGTCCAACAGCTTTTGTCGTCAATCGGGAGCCCGCGCAGTTTGTCGAGTTCACCCCCGATGGCGGCAGCATCGTTCAGTCGGTGCAAACAGGCAGCGCGACGAACTACATTCGCGTGACCGACGTTGACGGGACCAGCGGCCGTCTGGAGGGGGTTCACGAGAGCGGCCTTGTCGGCATATCGACTGGGATGGAAGGCGACGTCTTTTTGTCTTGGATAGGGGCGTGGGATCAAACGTCGCCCACCCACGCCGCACTGTGGTCGGCATCAGAAAGAACACTGCTCGCGGACCATCAATACGTTGGCCCTTCGAGGGTACTGGGACTCGCAACGAGCGTCGAGCAGCGCCGAGTAGTCCTGTTGATACTCGAGGGAGAACGGGTCAGCGTCGATGCTCTGGGTTTCGATGGTGACTACGTACGCCTGGGAACTTTGGAGTTGAGATTTCCGTCGGAAGATTCCGTTGACCGGAGCGCGAAAGCGGAATTGGATCGGCGTTCTGGTAGGTGGCTGGCGGTCTCGTCCGGCCGTGAAGTATCTATCGTTGAAATTGGACCGACTGGCCTTTCCCCACCTCGTCACGTTGGCCGCCTGAGGAGCAACGTTCAGTTGCTTGCAGCCGATCCGGGCGGTCGTTTCGTGGCATCGGGTGACAGGAATGGCCGGATTCAGCTCTGGGACCTCACCGGCAGATCTCCGGTTAAAGACATCGACCTCCGGCCGGGGATCGATGATCTCGGATTTACACCCGACGGCTCCCACCTGTGGGCGGGACAGGTCTCGAATGGCCAGTTGGAGGAGTGGGACTGGTCGCTGGCCGATGGCAAACCGCGTTTGCTACGGCACAACAACTGGGGTCTGACTGGTTGGGCACACAGACGATGGGACTTCGAGGGGCGTCAACACGCAAAGATCGGTCCCGATCTCAAAACTCGTTTGTGGCAAATGGGAGCGCCGGCAGATGCGGACCCGACGATCATGCAAAGGGGTGAGACCGGACAAGGTAAGCGACTGTCGTTCCACCCACAGGGGAACTGGCTAACTACCTCGGATATCGAGGGTCTGACGCTCTGGCCGTTGGCCCGTCCATATCCTGCAGTGATCAGACGCCATCAAGGGCCGATTATGGACCTCGCTGTCGATCCGGAGGGACGGTGGCTCGTGTCATCTGCCCTGGACGGTACGATGCGGCTCTGGCCGCTGGAGGGCGCGGTGCCAGCCCCCGGCCGAGCCCTGGCAGCAATGCCTGTTTCCCACTACCTTGGTTTGGCCATTTCGCCGGGCGGCAAGCGGATCCTGGTTGGGACCTCGTCATATGGGCCTCAAGTGCTCTCATTGACCGGAGAGCCTCCGCTCACTCTGGGTGGTTTCAGGAGTCAATCCTGGGGGGTTGCGATCAGCCCGGACGGACGCCTCGCCGCTGCAGCTGGGGGGCGCTTTGATCAAGACGAAAACCTGATTCGCGTTTGGGACGTCGTCTCGGGTGACGAGGTGATGGTTCTCGACCCCGAGGAGCATTTGAGTTCTTTGGATCTCCATTTCACCGCGGAAGGCCGTCTTTTGGCGGCCGGTGAAACCGGGCTGCAGCGATTTGACCTGGAGACAGGCGAAGGCGAGGTGGTTTTCGACGGAACCGTCCATCGGCTGTCAACCGCCGCTGATGGGAGGCGGGTGCTCCTCTTGCAGGTGAGTCCGCTGGCATCAGTTGATACTCGGCCAGCCGTTTTCCTCGATTTCGAAACTGGCGAATCGCAAATCCTCGGTACCCACGGAACTCGAATCACCCAGGCGATCGCCCTCGACTCGGAAGGCACCATCGCCGTCACCGGAGATCAGGACGGTGTCGTTCGGGTTGGACCAGTTACCGGCGAAGAACCCCACCTGTTGCTCGGACACCAGGGCGAAGTATGGGCTGTTGCCGTCGATCCTCTTGGCCGTTGGGTGGCTTCGGCCGCCGGTTCAGAAATCCGCATATGGCCCATGCCCGATCTTTCGAAACCACCGCTCCACACCCTGCCGCGAGAGGAGCTCATCGCCAAGCTCAAGACCCTCACAAACCTTCGGGTCGTTCGTGACGAGGAGTCCTCCACAGGCTGGAAGCTCACCCACGATCCCTTCCCGGGATGGGAAACGGTGCCCACCTGGTAATTCCGAACTCGACCATCAAGTTGCTGGTGGTCATAGGGTTCCGCCCAACTGAACGGGTAGAAAAACGACTGTCGTGGTAGCATGATTTCATGATGACGCCGCAGATTGATTTCGACCGCACTCAGCTGGAAAAGCTGTGCCGGAAGTACGGCGTTCGACGCCTGGCACTCTTCGGATCAGTGATCCGTGACGATTTTGGTGACGATAGCGACGTCGATGTTCTTGTCGAGTTTCAGCCCGACGCGACGGTTGGGCTTTCTTTCTTTTCGTTGCAGAAAGAACTGTCGCGGTTGATCGGGCGGCAAGTGGACCTGAGCACGCCTGGATTTTTGAGCCCTCGGATCAGAGAAAAAGTGGCGAGCGAGGCCAGACCGGTTTATGAGGCTGCGTGAAGACACGATACTGCTGAACGACATGCTCGACTATGCGCGGCGCGCGGTGGACGCCGTCGAGGGCAGGTCGCGTGAGGTCCTCGATACCGATGCCGTGCTCGTGGGTGCGTTGGAACGCTTCGTCGAGGTCATCGGCGAAGCGGCCAACCGTCTCTCTGAATCCACCCGGGAGGCAGCGCCCGACATTCCCTGGCACGAAATCATCGCTCTGCGAAATCGACTGGTCCACGGCTATTTTGCCGTTGATCTTGACATTCTCTGGTCGGTGGCTCGCGAGGATCTTCCCGAGTTGATAGACGGGCTCGAGCGGCTGATCACGGACGCTACAGGTTCATTAAAGTAACGTCCGAATTTAGTTTTAGCGTTGTGACTTTTTGGTGCTCACACCCGACCTCATACGATTCCGCACGACGAGCTCATCGCGAAGCTCAAGACCCTCACCAACCTCCGCGTTGTCCGGGACGAAGCGTCCGCCACCGGTTGGAAGCTCACCCACGATCTATTCCCCGGCTGGGAGACGGTGCCGCGGAGTGGTGATTCCCTCGTTCAAATCGTGTTGGGGTTGAGCAGCTCTTTGACTCTGCCAACCAGGTCAAGTTTGACCTCTTCCCAATCCACATCGATCATCAGTCGCAGCGCAGGTTCCTCGTCGGCATTGTCGAAGTAGGTGAGGCTCCTCACAACGTGGCCGACGTCACGCGCCGCAAATTTCTTGCGATACAACTCCAAACAATCGGAAAGGGGCCAGTAGCGGGTCGCGAGCAGCCACAGATCGATGAAGTCCTTCCGACTTCCTCTCGAGGCGATTGCGGCAAGTTTCATGGCGGCGATGTCTTCTCTGCTGGCAAGGGGCAGCAGGGAGTTGTCGGGCCGAAGAAGGGGCGCAACCAAGGGGTACGAGTACCCGAACAAACTCACCGTGATGGATTGCACCTGCAAGTCGAGCGTTCTTGGTGAGATCGATGTCATCACAGCATCGGGATGAACCTTTTCGACCATTGTTTGCGCCGCCTCGGGGTCGTCGAACGACGGCGAGAACAGACCGAGATCCACCGATACGCGGTGTCCCTCGAGCAGCGCCAGCGCGGTGCCGCCGGCAAGGTATAAATCGGTTCCGGAGAGCGCCGTGGAGATCGACTTCAGTACGTTCTGCATCCCTTCGGGGGCGGCTTCCCAGTTCAGGCTCATCAGCGCCACGCCCCCACTCTCTCGCGGGATTCGTGGACCCACGTGTCCTGCTCGTCTTCCGGCACTCCGCAGATCGTCGCCCAGAATCGAAGCTCGCGCGGTGCGAGGGCTTTCCTCCCTCGGTGCTCGAGAAAGTCACTGAGGCGCTCGAGGTCGAATGCTCGCAGCAACCACAGCATATCTTCCCAGCAGCCCCTCTGCATCACGCGCTCGATGATCGCCGACTGCCACCTTTTGCCGGAGGGAATCTCTTCCAATGAGTACTCCCACAGGAGGGTCCGAACTGAGGCTGAAATTTCCATAAATCTATTATAAATAAATATTTTACACCCCTCAAGACCTCGATTGACAACGTCGGATTGGGGGCCGTGGAGTAACCAGAAAATAGAGCCTGTCTCGACGATCTTCGCGTTGTCCGTGAAGGGGAGTCCGCCAACGGGTGGAACCTCGAGGTCGGGCCGTTCACGGGGTGGGAGATGGTGCCCACCTGGTAGGACCCCGCGATATGATGGTCGCGAGGAGTCCATCATGGCCTACACGAAGATCTGTGTCGCTGCGGCACTACAACGTTATCTCGACATCACGCCGATTGCGGCCCGGATTCGTGACCTCGCGGGAGTGCTGGCGGCAGCAGACGAAGCGCCCGTATCGGTGTTGACGGTGGAAGCTCCTGTCGAGCTGCTGCCCGGCGTCGAAACCATGGAAGAAAAGATCGAGCGCTACGCCGAACCTCTCAAGGAGGCGGGGCTCGAGGTGGATGCGGTTATCCGCAAGGGAAAACCGAGCCGCGAGATCATCGCCCACATGGAGGAGATCGGCGCCGATCTGCTGATCATCGGCAGCCATTCGAAGCGTGGGACGCTGGACGTGGGTCTCGGCAGCACAGCGGCGGCCCTGTTGCGCGATCTCGAAACGACGGTGATCACGGTGCGACCGACAGAGAAAGAGCAGGAGAAGGCTCGCGAGCTGATGATTCCGCGCTACCCGATGGTATTTCCCTACGGATAACCCGGCGCGAGCGATTTCGGCATTGAAACGGTGAAGCGAATTGCCGGGCCGTTTCCGGCGACATGGTGATGCGCCCTACCTGATCCCCATTTCCGTCGCAGTCACCGAAATTGATACCAGGAATCTGTGACGTAGAACACCTCTTTTGAGCCACGAGAACGTTTACGGTCGGCAGTAATTCCCGATACTGCCGGCAGCCGCCGGCGGCGCGGAGACAGTGGTTGCAGGGGGGTAATAGCATGATTTCAAACCATTTACGGCACCGACCTGATCGGCGTGAATTGATGCGACGGTTTGGACGACCCCTGCGCGAGGTGGCAATCGAAGATGCATCGAACCGCGGTCGACCATCAAGATTGGGGCGGGCCTCCGCCATGCGCATGCCGGGGGAACGGATGACGAACCCCAAAGCACTGCCGGCTCCGCCTTCAGCGGCGGTGATCGCCTTCAACCGTATGGGCTTTGGACCGCGCCCCGGTGATATTGCCGCGTTCAATGCCCTGGGTTCAAATGACGTGGATCGACTGACGGCGTACGTCGATCAGCAGATCAGTCCAGGAACCATCGACGACTCGGCGTGTGACGCACGCATCGCTGCGGCTGGATTCACGACCCTCAATAAATCTCAGGCCCAGCTGTGGCTCGACCACGTGGAAGCCGATGTGAGTTGGTCCGAACGCATGCGGCCGTTCTTCGAGATCGAACGGATGGCCTTCCTGCGTGGGGTCCACTCGAAGCGCCAGCTGGCCGAGGTCCTGGCCGATTTCTGGCACAATCATTTCAACGTTTACGGATACGACTACTGGTCCGGCCCGTTGTGGGTCCACTACGACCGCGACGTGATCCGCGCCAACCAGCTCGGCAACTTTCGCGTGATGCTGGAAGCGGTGGCAACCAGCCCGTGCATGCTCTATTTCCTGGACAATTACACCTCGTCCAACGCCGGTCCAAACGAGAACTGGGCGCGCGAGCTCATCGAACTCCACACCCTCGGGGCGGAGAACTATCTCGGTGTGATGCGCCAGGTCGATGTCCCGCTCGACGGCTCCGGCGCACCGGTGGGCTATGTCGACGATGATGTCTTCGAGGCGACAAGGTCTTTCACCGGCTGGACCTTCGACTTCGACACAGGACTCTTCGAGTATCGGAGCGACTGGCACGACCACTTCCAGAAAACTGTCCTTGGGACATACATGCCGCCCAATCAGGCCGCTCTCGCGGATGGCCAGGACGTACTCGATGCGGTCGCATTCCACCCGGGAACGGCCCGCCATATCGCTCGAAAGCTATGCCGTCGTTTGATATCGGACGATCCGCCACAAACTGTCGTCGACGCAGCGGCCGCGGTGTTCGAAACAGGAAAGAACGACTCGGATCAGCTCGCGCAGGTTGTTCGCACCATTCTGCTCTCGGTGGAGTTCCGTACCACCTGGGGTGAGAAAATCAAGCGTCCGTTCGAGGTCGCAGTCGGCGCTATGCGCGCCGCGGAAGCCGATTTTTCCTTTGCGCTCGATGAGTCCGAGACAGACAGCTTTTTCTGGAGGTATGACCAGGCCGGGCAGCCGTTATTTTCGTGGAGGGCGCCCAATGGCTACTCTGATCTCAGGGAGGATTGGCAGAGCGCCACCCCACGGGTTCACCTGTGGCGATTGTGCAACTGGTTGGTAGACGTCGAAGACGCCGCCGATAATCATCTACTGGACGTCGTCGGCCAAACCCCGACTGGTGTGCGCACAGCCAACGAACTCGCTGACTTCTGGATAGATCGCGTCCTTGGGGGGGCCATGCCGACGGCCGAGCGTTCGGAGATTGTGGAGTTCATGGCCCAGGGGCACAACCCCACCTACGATCTGCCTGTCGACAGCGACGGGGGCACCCAGGAACGGCTGCGATCCATGGTCAGTCTCATCCTCATGTCGCCGTCCTTTCTCTGGAGGTGATGAT
Source organism: Candidatus Sulfomarinibacteraceae bacterium (assembly GCA_963776765.1). Taxonomy (GTDB): domain Bacteria; phylum Acidobacteriota; class Thermoanaerobaculia; order Thermoanaerobaculales; family Sulfomarinibacteraceae; genus Sulfomarinibacter. Next base: position 220,134 of record CAVZOK010000012.1, on the reverse strand, counting down.
GGTCAACATCAAACGACCGAATCGACGCGGCTTTGTCGTAGGTTGCTCGGCTGCGATCGCGGGCATGGCCGGCACGAGGATCAACAATTTTGCCTTTGGGGCGCCGGGCACCGGTCACAACGAGGAAACCCTTGTCGTCATCTTCCTGCGTGGCGGAATCGACGGGCTCAACGTTGTCATGCCGCTCGGAGGGCCGGATCGCGGTTATTACGAGGCCGCACGGCCAGACCTCAAGGTGCCGGCGTCCGGGGTCGGAGCTGCTACATCCCTCGACGGCGTGTTTGGTCTCCATCCGTCGGCGGCGCAGTGGCTCGACCCGTTGTATCAGGACGGAAAACTGGCGGTGGTTCTGGCCGCCGGCCTCGACGAGGCCAATCGGAGTCACTTCGACGCCCAGGAGTTCATGGAACGTGGTACGCCAGGGAACCGGACAACGGCCACCGGTTGGTTGGCGCGACACCTCTCAAGCGCGGACAACCTCCCTGCGGAGATCGTGATGCCGGCTCTTTCGGTCGGAAACACCCAGGCGACATCGTTACTTGGCGACAGAGACACGATCAACCTCAACGATCCGGACAGTTACAACCTCGAGATCGGGCCATGGGGATGGCGCGATGCGCAGCGGTTGGCGCTGCGCCATATCTACGGTGGGGATGACACCTGGCTCCACACCTCCGGATTGCAGGCGCTCGACGGGATGGACCTGATCGATCTCAACACCTCGGGAAGTTACACCCCGGCGAACGGTGCGGCCTATCCGACAAACTCATTTGGCGATGCCATGCAGGTGGTGGCGCAGATGGTCAAGCTCGATCTTGGCTTGCGGGTTGCCTCGCTCGACCTCGGTGGATGGGACACCCACAATGGCCAGGGCGATGGTTCCGGCGGCTTTTTTGCAGGCCTGTTGGGAACCTTGGCCCAGGGCATGGCGGCGCTCTACACCGATCTCGACGGCACCGGGTCCGCCGAACACAGTCAGCGCCTGACAGTTGTCGTGCAGAGCGAATTCGGCCGCCGCCTGTACCAGAACGCTGACCGAGGCACCGACCACGGCCACGGAAATATGATGATGGTGATGTCTGGGTCTGCGAACGGCGGTGTCCACGGAGCTTGGCCCGGGCTGGCCCCGGCGCAGCTCTTCGATTCGGCGGACCTCGCCGTGACCACAGATTTTCGTCGGGTGCTATCGGAGATTCTGATCCGGCGCATGGGCAACAACAACCTTGGTTTCATTTTCCCCGGATACACCGACTATTCTCCGCTTGGAGTGGTTTCCGGCGAAGATCTCGTTCCGGACTATACGGCCGACGGACAGGGGATTTTCTCGGATGACTTCGAGACCGGAGGGTCAGGTATGTGGAGCACCATCGTCGGGTGACAGCTGTAGCGCCACCAATTACAATGGTGCCAAGGAACAGCACGACAATGAAGATCGACAGCTACTCGTTTGGAAGCATCCAGATCGACGGTAAGGGCTATTCAACCGACGTGATCTTGCTGGGTGGGGATGTGAAGAGTCCCTGGTGGAGAGAGGCGGGTGGGCACGTCTACGCTGTGGAGGACTTCGAGGAGCTGCTGGCGGCGGCGCCCGAAGTCGTAGTGCTCGGCACCGGCTACTTCGGGCGGGTCAAGGTCCTCGACGAGACGTTGACGGCGCTCGCTGCAGCCGGTTCCGAAATCGTGGTTGAGAAAACGGGCGGTGCGGTGGAGTGCTTCAATCGTTTTGCGGATGAGGGCCGAGATGTGGCGGCGGCGTTGCATCTGACCTGTTAGAAATTCGGAATTCGGAATTCGGAATTCGGATTTTTCGAGCGCCCATTTGGTAGACGAGACCTGAGCTGAAGAGGCGATTGCGAGCGCCGGAGGCGCGACAGATGATGAACCCGGGGCGTGAGCCCCAGGAAACGGATTTCAAAAAGAAAGAAAGCCGCGGAGCGGCGACAGAAAGATGGCTTCGCATGCTGCGGCTCACGCCGCAGTGGTAATCTGCCGCCCCTCCGGGGCTGAAGGTTTTATGGATACAGATACCCGGGGCTCACGCCCCGGGCTATTCGTCTGCCGCCGCTCCGCGGCTCATTGAGTCTTTGAAGAGGAAATCTAAAGCGCTCTTACACCAGAATAGCCAAATCTCGCCGCGGCGTTGCATCTGACCTGTTGACCGGGGAACTGTCATCCCGAGCGGAGGTGGAGCGAAGCGACGCCGTAGTCGAGGGACCCCCTCAAGTCAGAGAATGCCACCGATCTTCACCCTCCGGAGAATTGGGGGGATCCTTCGACTCGGGCCGCGGCGGCCCTCGCTCCCAAAGAACAAATTTCAAGCCATAAATGTAACTCTTTTGTTGTCAATATTTGACTAAATTCGAGATTCTGCCGGGCCGATCCCTTGTTCTTTCCATGAGTAGGCGCCGCCTCGCGGCGTGGCGTTGCTCAGGATGACAGTTGGGGGGCCTCGCTTAAAATGACAGCTGGCGCCTACCCCAGGAACTTCGCCATTTCCTCGCGAAGCATCCGCTGGTGGTCGGCTTCGGACTGGCGCAGGCCTTCGAAGAGGTCGGCGATCTGATCGTCCGCGGCATACTCGATCGCGCCGGCATAGAAATCGTGAGCTCGAGTTTCGGAATCCATCGCCACATCGAACGCCTGGCGCAACGTGACGTCGTTCGGCACGGACTCGAAATCGGGCGCCTCGACACCCCACGAAACCTTTTCGGCGTGGCTCGAGGGCTTGCCTTCGAAGAGCCGTTCCCGCAATGCCACGACCTGGTCATGGTGGCGCCTCTCGCGAACCGACATGCGCCTGAAGAAGTCCGAGACCTCCGGATTATTGTCGCCGACCCAGTCGGAGAGCTGCTCGTAATAGTACGAACCCTCGTCCTCGATCGCGATCGCCATGTCGAGTACATCGTTCGCCCTGAGCTTCGAAAAATCAACTTGGATGGTCATGTCAGCCTCCGCATCGGGCCGCTCGAATGGCGGCTCCGATCGACGGCGACTTTGCCTCGCCCCCGAGCGGTTGTCAAGCGGCAGCTGAGCTCAACTCTCCCGGAACCAGGCGACGGTGTTGGAGATGCCGTCCGAAAGCGGGGTGTCGACAGCCACACTCAGCTCTTCGAGCATGCGCTCCGAGCTGATGCACGACCGCCGCTGCTCGCCGGCAGCCGCAGGGCCATGAGACGGGGCGGAGTCGAAATCGGCAGCCTCCGCGATGTGGTTGAAGAGCGTGTTGACGTCGGTCTCGACCCCTGTGCCGACGTTGTAGACGTTGAACCCGGGCCGGTCGAGGGAAGCAAGGTTGGCGCGAACGACGTCCCCAACATAGACATAATCCCGGGTCTGGAGGCCGTCGCCGTTGATCACCGCTTCCTCACCATCGAGCAGCCGGCGGCTGAAAATCGCGACCACTCCCGCCTCACCGTGCGGATTCTGCCGGGGTCCGTAGACGTTGGCGTAGCGCAGGCAGGTGACGTCGAGACCGTACTCGGCATGGTAGAAGAAGAGGTAGCGTTCGGATGCCAACTTGGCCACACCGTAGGGGGAGAGAGGTCGCGCAACGTGGTGCTCGTCGGCGGGGAATTCGTCTTGCTCGCCGTAAATCGCGCCACCGGTCGAGGCAAATATCACCTGTTTCAGAGACCCTTTTCGCGTTGCCTCGAGAAGGTTGAGCAGACCCAGGATATTGACGTCGGCGTCGAAAAGCGGATCTGCAACAGAACGCCGGACATCCATTTGTGCAGCATGGTGAACGAGGACCTCGACCTTTCGGTCAACCAGAAGCTGGCCCGCCTCTTTGGAGCGCACGTCGAGCACGTGGAGTTCGGAGTCCTTTGGAACATTTTCCTTGCGGCCGCTCGACAGGTCGTCCACAATCAGCACCCGGTGGCCAGCCGCCACCAGAGCGTCCGCGACGTGGCTGCCGATAAATCCGGCACCGCCGGTGACGCAGATGGTTGAACTCATGTCGTACCCCCCTGTGCTTTCACGCGACTCGTATAAGCGTACCACCGAGGTCGTGGCGCGCGAACTCCTGGGCAAGTTGTTGGTTCGCACCGACTCGGATGGCGACGTGGTGGTTCGCTTGACCGAGGTTGAGTCGTATCTCGGGATCGATGACCCCGCCTGTCACACCTGCGGAGGTCGTCGGACGCCGCGTACCGAAACGATGTGGGGCGAGGCCGGCCACGCCTACGTTTATCTCATCTATGGTCTCCACAACTGCCTGAACGCGGTGACCGTTGGTCCGGGACAACCGGAAGCGGTCCTTATTCGTGGGGGTGTGGTCGAAAAAGGGCTCGAAATCGTGCGGGCGCGACGCGGCCAGAAAGTGGGGGAGAGGTCGTTGACCGACGGCCCGGGCAAGATGTGCCAGGCGCTCGCAATCACTCGTTTGGACGACGGCATTGACCTGTGCGCACCGGACTCGGCGCTACAAATCTGTGATGATGGATTCGAGGTTCAGGAGAGCCTGGTCCAACGATTGCCAAGGGTCGGCGTCGACTACGCCGGTGAGGCCGCATCGTGGCGGTTGCGGTTACGGTTCGATTGCGAGAATTCTTGAGGTCCCGCGAGGTCTACCACCGACCCGAAAACAGACACCGTTGTGGTGCGGGCGTCTCGCCTGCACATTTCGTTGTCACCGCGTTGCGTTCGAGCATCGTGCGGCCGAGACGGCCGCACCACAAAAGGACGGATTTTCGGAAATCTACGATCCTGTGACTTCGTCCAGGGTCTTCAGGAGCACCGCCTCATCGATCGGCTTCTGCACGTAGGCGTCGGGGTGGTATTTCTTGAAGCGATCGAGGAAGTCGCCGAAGTCGGATTTGAGAGTCTCCTGAATGCCGGTCACGAGCACCACCGGGACCTTGGCCGTGCGCTCGTCCTTGCGCAGCGCGATAAGGGTGCTGAGGCCTCCGCGCTCCGGCATCATCACGTCCAGCATCACAACTGTGGGCGGCTCGTCCTGCACCAGCGCGATCCCCGCGTTGGGATCGTTGGCGGTCCGAACACTCCAGCCGTTGTCGGCCAGAAGGGTCGAGAAATAGGTTGTGATGTCCGGCTCGTCGTCGATGATCACGGCGGTTTTCTCTGCCATAGTGCCTCCTCAGTGGGCCAAATATCCCGCCACAAGATAGCACGTGTGAGCAAAAGAGCGATCTTGATATTGAGTTGAGATTGAGATTAGTTATTTATTTATTAATTCCTAGTTGACAGGTATGTATATTAGGAATATCTTGATTCGGCAATGAAGATTTCGACCCGCGGCCGATACGCCCTCCGGATGATGCTCGATATCGCACGCCACGGTGGACTGGACGCTCCGGTCAGCCTGGCGTCTGTTTCTGAGCGCACTGGGATCTCTCACGGTTATCTCGAACAGGTGGCTTTGGCCCTGCGCAGCGCGCGGCTGGTGCGAGGGGTAGCGGGGCGCCACGGGGGCTACAAGCTTTCGTCGCCTCCCGACAAGATCACCATTCGACAGATCATCGAGGCCACCTTGGGGCCGGTCTGCGTCGTCGACTGTGTCGACGAGCCGGAAGCTTGTCCGCGGGCAGACTATTGCGAGTGCCGAGTCGTCTACGCGCTGATCAACCTGCGGATCGGAGAAGTGCTGGAAGAATTCTCTCTGGCTGATCTTGCCGACCCCAGTTGGATGAAAGAAACCGGCGAAGCCGTCACGAGTCAATTGGTGGGCCTTTCGCCAAGGGATTGAATACTGGTTTTTTGGAGGATCGGATCATGGCGGAGAAAAAGATCGGCAACAAAGTCCTGCGCCTGGTGCGAGGGGACATCACCGACATGGAAATCGAGGCGTTTGTCTTCGACATCACCGATGATGTCAAGCTCGGTTCAGGTTTCGGCGGTGCCATCCAGCAGCGCGGCGGGATTGTCATCCAGAAGCAGCTTGACGAGATCGGCAGTTGCCCAACCGGCGAGGCGGTGGTGACCGAGGCCGGCATCCTCAAGGCGGACTGGATCATCCACGCCAACGGCCCCAAGTTCCGCGAAGAGGACGAGGAGAACAAGCTCCGCAAAACGGTCCAATCGGCGCTGGCCCGGGCCGAGGAGAAAGGCGTCAAACGCCTGGCATTTCCGCCCATGGGGACCGGGCTCTACCAGGTTCCGCTCGACCTCTGCTCGCGGGTCATGGTTGACACCATTTCTGCCCACCTGGCGAACGGAAGCACTCTCGAAGAGGTGCTGATCGTTGCGCCCGACAACCGGGAGTTCAATCCCTTCAAGGCGCAGATCGAGGAAGGAGCCTGAGATGCACGAAGTGAGCCCAGCACTGCACACCGCGGAGGTCGTTCACTGGATCGCCCTGGTGGTGATGGCAATCGTCTATACCATGCGAATTCGCTGGTTGTTGTCGTTCAACCTTGGCAAGGACAAGTCTGCGCCCGGCAACCCGGAACAGTCCAACAAGCAACGCGGTGCCCGCCACTCGTTCTTCAACGTCGCGATGCCGTGGTCGATGGAGAGTACGCGCAAGCCGAAGGGTTTCATCTTCTACCTCAGCTTCGTGATCTTCCACATGGGTGTTGTCGCGGGCATCGCACTCGCCTTCGTGAGCACCATTGCTTCTGATTTCCTTCGAATTCCCGTGGTGGGATATACGACGTTGGTTTTCCTCGTCGCGGCCTTGCTGGTTTCGGTGTACCGGATCTTCCGGCGGGTGCTGCGGCCGCTGATGCGACTGATCAGCACACCCGACGACTACTTCTCGCTCATCATGCTGACCGCCTGGTTCGGGCTTGGAGCCTGCACCCAGGCCTACTTGATGGGCATCTGGGGAATGACCAGTGAGACCCTGCTCGTCGCCTATCTTTACTTGACGAGCTTCTTCCTGCTCTACGTACCGTTTTCGAAGATTTCTCACTACCTTTACTACCCATTTACCCGCACCTACATCGGTCGTGCGCTCGGCCAGCGCGGCAGCTACCCGATTTCGCGGAGTTAGGAGTTCACAGTGGCAAAAGAAAAGACCCACAAGATCAAAATGATGGAAGAGCAGCTGGCGAAGAAGCTCAACCGCCAGGTGGTGGGCTCACTCGTCGGCTGCGTTCACTGCGGGATGTGCGACGAGTCGTGTCACTATGTGCTCGCCTTTCCGGACGACCACAAAATGACCCCGTCCTACAAGGCCGACCAGGTGCGCAAGCTCTTCAAGGCCAATCACGACTGGACAGGCAGCGTATTCCCGTGGTGGGTGGGGGCCGACAAGGTGCCGCTCAAGGACGACGATCTCGAAACGCTTAAGGACATCGCCTTCGGGACCTGCACCAACTGTCGCCGCTGCACCCTGAGCTGCCCGATGGGCGTCGATACCGCGACCCTCAACCGCATCATGCGTGGTCTCTTGTCACACGTCGGCGTGATGCCGGAAGGTGTACGCGTCGTTTCCAAGGACCAGTGGGAACTCGGCAACCAGATGGGCGTCCTGAAAGAGGACTACATCGATACCATCGAGTGGATGTCCGAGGAGCTCGAGGAGGATCTCGGCCACAAAGAGGCCACGATCCCTCTGGAAAAGAAGGGCTCCAAGATCATGTACTGCATCAACCCACGGGAGGTGAAGTACGACCCGCGGACGATCAAGGAAGCGGCGCTGATTTTCTGGGCTGCTGGTGAAGACTGGACAATGCCCGAGGAAGGGTGGGACAACACCAACTTCGGTCTGTTCTCCGGTGACGACGGTCTCGGTGGGACCTCGGCAAAGAGGGAATACGACAAGGCGCGCGAACTCGGTGTCGACAAAATCGTGATCTCCGAGTGCGGCCACGGCTTCCGCTCGACCCGTTTCGAAGGCGTCAACTGGGCGGGTGAGGCCGAACCGTTCCCGATGGAAAGCTCGGTTATGACCATGCTCAACTACATCAAGGAGGGCAAGATCAAGGTTGATCCGACCAAAAATCCTGAACGGATGACCTTCCACGACTCCTGCAACAACGCTCGGAGCGGCGGCTTCTTCGAGGAACCGCGGGAGCTCCTGAGGCTCGTGTCGATGGACTTCCAGGAGATGTACCCGAACCGGGCCGAGAACTACTGCTGCACGGGCGGCGGCGGCGCCATGTCGATGTCGGAGTACACGCCGAAGCGTCTCCAATCGGCAAAGGTCAAGGCTGATCAGATCCGCGCCACCGGTGCGAAAACAGTGGTCACGAGCTGCCACAACTGCGTTGACGGTCTCAACGATTTGATCAAGCACTACGATCTCGGTTGCGAGGTCAAACAGCTCGTCAACCTGGTCGCCAATGCGCTCGTCTTGGATGAGCCTGAAAAGGTTCCAGCAGAGCTGAAACCGGGCGACCTCGCGGTCGCCAAGGTGGCGGCGAAGGAACCGCTTGCGGGCCGCAAAATCCTCGTCGTTGATGACGAGGAAGATGTCCGCACCTTCCTCACAACAGTCTTCGAGGATGCCGGTGCCGAGGTCATCACCGCGACGGACGGGGATGAAGCGCTGGCGATGGCGATCGAACATCAGCCCGACTTCATCAGCCTCGACCTCTCGATGCCGGGCAAAGACGGCGTCGAGGTATTTGTCGAACTGCGCTCTTCCGCCGAAACCCAGGAGATCCCCGTCTGCGTCGTCACCGGGCACCCGGAGTTCCGGCAGGTGATCTACGACCGGCCGGTGTCACCGCCGGAGGGTTACCTCGGCAAGCCGGTGGATGAGGACAAACTGGTGGCCTATGCTCACCACATCATTGAGCATCGGGAAGAAAGGGCGAACTGACCAGTGGGCAGGAGATCGACCCGGCCAAGGCAGGGAGTGTATCTGTGCAGAAGATCCAGTTGACCGCACCGGAAAAGAAGAAGGAATTCGATTCGCAATACCACCGGTACTGGGAAGAGATGCCCTGCTACCTCTCGGTTCACGATCCTGAATTTCGGATCATCGACGGCAACCGACGCTTTCGGGAAGCCTTCGGGGAGCGCATCGGTCAGTACTGCTACAAGGTCTACAAGGGGCGGGACGAGATCTGTCCGAACTGCCCGGTCGAGGCGACCTTCGCTGACGGACAAAACCACCCTTCGGAGCAGCTTCTCACCACCAAGGATGGGCTCGAGGTACCGGTGATGGTCCACACGACCGCCATCACCGACGACTCGGGCGAAGTCGTGGCGGTGATGGAGATGCACACCGACATCGGCGAGGTGAAACGCCTGCAGGCCCTTTTGCAGAGGTCCCAGGAACGGCTCGTTCAACTCTTCGAGGAGGTGCCCTGTTTCATCACCGTGCAGGGCCCAGACCGCGTCATCCAGCACGCCAACCGCCGATACCGCGAGACCTTTGGGGATCCGGTGGGCAAGAACTGCTACAAGATGTACAAGCATCGCGACGAGCAGTGCCTGGTGTGCCCGATGCAGCAGACCTTCGACACCGGGGAGACCCGTGAGCATGAAGAGGTCCTCTTCACCAAGGAGGGAGAGAAACTCGACGCACTGTGCACCACCGCTCCATTGCGCAACTCTGAGGGCGAGGTGGAAGCTGTCATCGAAATGTGCATCGACATCACCCAGATCCGCGAGCTGCAGTCGCAGCTCGCTTCGATCGGTCTGCTGGTGGGCTCGATCTCTCACGGAATCAAGGGCCTCCTGACCGGCCTCGACGGTGGCATCTACATGGTCAATTCCGGATTTGCCAAGCAAAAGCCGGAAAGGATCGAAAAGGGCTGGGAGATGGTGCAGCGCAACGTGGAGCGAATCCGCTCAATGGTGCTCGACATCCTCTACTACGCCAAGGATCGTGAACTCATCGTCGAGGACGTCGACCTCGAATCTCTCGTGGCCGACTTTCGGGAAGGTCTCGAGAAGAAGGCAAGCGACGCCGATACCGAGGTTCGGATCAATCTCGCCGAGAACACAGGGATCTTTGCCGGCGATCCGCAGGCGATCCGTGCCATGCTCCTCAACCTGCTCGAAAATTCACTTGATGCCTGCAGGATGGACAAAGACAAGGGCGACCATTGGATCCGCCTCGACGTCCGGCGCGAAGCTCCGTGGCTTCTGATCGAAGTCGAAGACAACGGTCTCGGAATGGACCAGGAGACCCGTGAAAAAATATTCTCGCTCTTCTTCTCCTCCAAGGGCATCAAGGGCACCGGGCTCGGGCTCTTCATCTCCAACAAGATTGTCGACAAGCACGGTGGAACCATCGAAGTCGACTCCGAGCAAGGCCGTGGGACTCGCTTCATGGTGAAGTTGCCGCTCGACGCCAAACCGAGCATTCAGCCGGAGGACGAAAACTGATGGGCGAGGCCGATCGACGCGTCCTGATCGTCGAAGACGATCCCGACATCGTCGATTATCTTTCGTTCTTCCTCGAGGATGAGGGATACACGGTGGAAGCCGCCAGTCGCTGTTCGACGGCCCGCGAGATGATGGATGAATTTCGTCCGGACGTCATCCTCATCGATGCCCTGCTACCGGGTAAGTCCGGTCTCGAACTGCTCGTCTCGCTGCGTCGGGACCCGCAGTGGAGCGACCTGCCAATGGTCGTTGTGACCGGCAACGACACCCTCCTCGAGGATGATTGCCAGTCCTACCTCGGAGCCTTCGAGGGTGTGCGCGGGCCCGACGGCGTGCTCGGTAAACCGGTAGATCGCGAGAGCCTCCTGGCGGTGCTAAACACCCTGCTGAACGGCGAAAGCTGAACCGAGGCAGGTTCATGGTGGGCTTCAGCCCACCATCAGCCCCTTTCGCCGTTCCGAGACTCGGGTTGCCGGAAGCCGAATTGAGGTGCAAGTGACGCCCGCCATGGAGCGCCGGAGGCGCGACAGATCGTTAACATGGGGCACAAGCCTCGGGTTTTTCTGTCGCCCCTCTGGGGCTTGCGATTCTTTTGGCCCCGGTCCCCTGGGGCTCACGCCCCAGGCTATGCATATGCCGCCGCTCCGCGGCTCAAATGGTATCGCCTGTCGAATTCCTCACGAGGGGTTTTGTGGTGCGGGCGTCTCGCCTGCATTTCTTCGATGGCGGTGGAATCGTGCGGGCGGGACGCCCGCACCACAAAAAAACGAGCAATTTCCAACCTGTCGCTGAAAGTCATCGAATCGAGGTGATGAGCGCCGGAGGCGCGACAGATGTTTAGCCTGGGGCGTGAGCCCCAGGAATCGGGAGATCAATCAGCGATTGAGCTCCTGGAGGGGGCGACAGATTTCTATTTGACGGCGAGGATCTGAACAACCGCAGCAGTGCCCTTGTGGAACTTTCCCTCAACCACCTCGCGTTCGATCTCGCGTTCGATCTCGAGGCGAAGACCTGGGAGTTCTTGCCTGATGATCTGGAGCTCCATCAACAGCTCGCGAGATTTCGGGCCGCCGGTGCCGAGCTCGAGCTGACGTGGCGTGAACCCCTCGAGCACGAAAACACCGCCAGGCGCCAGCCCCCTCAAGCAACGCTCGTGCAGTGCAGCGCGAATCACCGGCGGCAGATGAAAGTAGATGGAAACGATGCCCTGCCAGGCGCCGTCCTCGATTGGATAGTCGGTAAGATCAGCGTTGACAGTCTCGATCGTGACCCCACGGTCGAGTGCAAGGGCCTCGGCCTTTGTCAGGCCGACCGTCGAGGTATCGACGGCAGTGACCTCGTAGCCAAGTTCAGCCAGATAGACGGCGTTGCGCCCTTCACCTTCGGCGAGGCACAGGACCTTCCCGGGAGGTATCTGGTCTGTCACCGAACAAAGGAAACCGTTGGGTTCGGTGCCGTAGGCGTAGCCAGGCTCAGAAAAACGTTCATCCCACATCGGATAAAACAACCAATCGCGATCCCAGTCTATTCGCGGCGGTCACGGCGCCTTACGGGCGACCGCACATATCCATCCCTTGTTGTACTCGACGATGACCTGGATATCGTCGTACTCCGAGGCCTCGAGAAGACTCTGGAACTCGCCAACACCCAGATAGTGCATGTCGATTTCCTTGACGAACCTTCTATTACGCGCGTCGTATTTGCCACCCTTGTACATCGTGCAGGCTATGACCAGCTCGCCACCAGGTTTCAGGACTCGCCTCACCTCCGGCAGGTCGGTATCCGGTGCCGGCCAGAAGTAAAAGGTCTCCACCGCAGTGACCAGATCAAACGTGTTGTCCACGTACGGAATCGCCGAAACCGATGCGTGGCAGATCTCGACCCTACCGTCGTGGATGTGTTTCGCGTTCTTCCGCCTCGAAACAACCACGGAGTCCTCCGAGTAGTCGAGCCCCACGACCCATCCACCCGCCGCCATCTTCGCCAGGCGGTCGACGGTCTTGCCGCCGCCGCAGCCGACGTCAAGTGCGACCGCATCCGCCGTTACATCGATGTGGCCAAGCGCCCAAGTGGTCAAAGGTGAGTGGGAAGAATTCATCCCTCGCGCGAGCACGCGTCCGAAGGCCCCGCTCGGCCGTTTGCACTGGCTGAGAAGTCGATTGAGGATGCTCATGACGGCTCCGGCGGGATATGTCCCGCCCTTGATCGAAGATCTTCGCTATTCCGCCCTGAACGGTCAATCTGCCCGTTCAACGAGAGTTGCGGTTGGTCGCCCAAACAACTCCTTCGCCGAGTCCCGCATCAAGACGATGATGGTGAAGACTCCGAGCACTGTGCCGACGGGCATGAAGATGCACTCGATCCCGCCCATCACCAGACAGTAGGTATAACGACGCCTTGTCTGCAGGCTTCGTCCAGCGTAGGCAATCAACACGGCCAGCGTCCACCCTGCAAGGATGAAGAGACCGGCAATGACCATCAGACCGATGCCGACCGGACGCGCTTCAGGGTCGGTTGAACCGAAGGCCCCGGTAACAAGCGCCAGCCCCATGAAAAAGTGGATGAACGGGATGCAGGCGAAGAGCGCCGTCATACCGGCCACGACGTAGTGGAAGATCGCCAACAGCTTGAGATGTTCCGAGTCCTGGCTCATGGTGCGTCTCCTTACTTGAACCTCCGCCCGGCAGAACAGCCTATTCCGTCAGCGATTCTCGTCGAAGGTCGGCAGGTCGGCGGGGTTGGCGTACCAGGGCGCCCGAGAAGCCCAGTAGATGTTCTTCTCCGGTTGACTCCCGGGGTCGTCGTCGAGGGTGCCGACGGGAACCAGAAAGCCCTTTCTGTTGCGCGATTCCCAGGGTAGCTTCGAGCCGCAGACCGTGCACCAGCCGGTGCAGTAGTACTGCGCCTCAGGAAGCTCCCAGTGCCCGACCAGATTCTCTCCCTCGGTCCACCGGAATTGGGCAGTCTTGACGAGGATGTTGGCGCCAAAGGCGGAGCCGGAGCTTTTCTGGCAACGGCTGCAGTGGCAGTGGTGAAAGAAGACGAAGGGCGGACTCATCTCGAAGGCCACCCCTCCGCACAGGCACGATCCTCTCAACGTCGATTCGGCCATCCTTGTCCCCTCCCGGTTTACGTTGGTCTTCTGGCGGCAGATTCCCAAACAGCCCGCTGAGCCGTGTTCACCCGCCGGGAATCCTCAATCGGCGCCTGAGTTGTCACCGCGATCCTCGCGCTTCCCGAGGGCGCTCGCCGAGCTTCGAAGGGCGGAGATAACGGCAATGAGCACCATCGAGATGATTCCGAGAACGGCCAATCCGGCGACGATTTTCAAAATGGTCAACAGCATGGCGGCAATGGTATCAGCGCCAAACGGAGGTTTCGCCGATCAGCCCGCGCGAGAACCGTTCGGGATTGACCGCTCGGGAACAGCGAGGGCTGGTGTAACGCCATCCGGATACCCGATGTCGAAGAGCATTCCTTCGGACAGCTCGCCGGCCATTTTCCGTGGCGGCAGGTTGACCACGAAGAGCGCCTGGAGACCGGTGATCTCCTGCGAATCTGCTCGCTCCTGCTTGATGCCGGCGAGGATCGTCCGCGAGTGGTCGCCGAAGTCGACTGTGAGCTTCATCAGCTTCTTCGAATCCGGCACATCCGCGACCGATTTGATCGTGCCGACCCGAATGTCGAGCTTCTCGAGATCGTCGATCGATATTTCTGGTTTGATTGGAGCAGGGTTCATTGTCTCTCCGTTGGAGTCAGGCGCCACCAAATTTTTTTCTTGGTCGCGCGTTAGTCGGCTACGACCTCGGTGATGCGGGCGTCGAGCTTTTCGTCATAGGCCATCATCGACCTCCGATCGAGATGTCTTTCCATCCGCAACCGCCGGCCCTGCAATTGTTCGGCTCACCTTGACGCGCCATTTGAAATGCGGCAGGAGATCGGCGGCTGCGGTCAATTCGTGAACTCCACCACCCTCAGGTTGCCGGAGACTTCGGGCCGGTATCGAGATTTTGGACAAATCGAAACAGTTTCTGCTCGTCCAGACGGTCGTCGGTCCGTAGACCCGAGCAGACGTCGACACCAAAGGGCTGCACTTTTCGGATAGCTTCGCCAACGTTGTCTGGTGTCAGCCCCCCCGCCAGCCAGACCGGGATATTCACCTCGGCACGGATCTTCTGGCTGATGGTCCAGTCATGGGTCCGGCCAGTTCCTCCCAACTCCTTGACCACCGTCGAGGTGTTGCCGGAGTCCAGGAGGAGCCCGTGCGCAACTCGCGCCGCTCTTCTGGCCTGGTCGATCGCGTTGTCACCGGCGATGTGAATGACCTGGATGACAGTGACCCCACGCATGAGCGAACGCAATTCGAGGACCTCCTGTGATGGTACATCGTCGCAGAGCTGAATGGTGTCCACTCCAAACCTCCGTTGCTGATCGACGATGGTCTCGACCTCGCGGCTGCTTGTGAGAAGAAAGGCGGACACTCCTGGTGGCATGCTGGTGGCGATCTCCACGATGCGATCGTCAGGGATGACACCTGGACCGCTGGGCATTTCCGAAACCAGGCCAACGGCGTTCGCTCCGTGTTTGATGGCGAGCGCGGCTTCTTCTACCGTGGCTATGCAGCACACCTTGAAGCGTGGCCTCTCCCGGGATGTGTTCATGCAGATCAGCTGCCTCCCTCTGAGCCCTTCAATTCAGGCGTCGACGTAGGCCATGGTGGCGATCATCTTGGAGACCAGTCGTTCGTTGCCTCCCTCCACGCAGAAGACCTCGGATTCAACAACCGAGAATCTCCGCCCGGGTTTCAGGACCTCGGCCCGGCAGATGAGCCGGTCTCCCCTGGCCGCACGCAGGAAGTTAATTTTGAACTCGACTGAAAGCACCATCTGATTTTTGCGCAGCAACGTTGCTGCAGCTACCCCGGCGGTATGGTCGGCAATGGTGGCGTGGACCCCGGCGTGGACATAGCCATCTTGTTGCAGGTGGCGGTCTTTGAGCTCGAGCGTGGTCACACACTCTCCGTCGCCAACCGAATCGAGCTCGATGCCAAGATCGGCGATAAAGCGGGCAGCGCGAAAGATTCGCTGGATCTCGTCGAGAACAGCAGGTTCCATGGTGCCCCCAGTTGGTAGAGCCATTCAATCACAGCCGGAGTGTTTGTCCAGTCTGCGATTTCATTTGACTGTCGGTCGGGCCGGAATACAGAGAGCGGCAACCAACACCTCCCCGCGGATTTTTGTCTGCAGTGGGAAATTGGTGAGGTATGCTGGCCAGGATCTCCAGGGGAGGCAGCATGCGACGAAACGACAGCTCACCGGTGGCCTATCGCAACGACGTCACTGGAGAGCAGAAAGAAATGCTGGAAACCATTCGCAACGCGATCCTTTCGGTCGCGCCCGATACCGCGGAGATCATCGAGCACGGAATGCTGGGCTATCCGGGGCTCGCCAACCTTGCTGCTCAGAAGCACTACGTTGCGTTGTACGTCCTGCCCGCGGTTTTAGCGAAACACCGCGAGAGCTTCTCGGGTGCCGATTGCGGCAAAAGTTGTCTCCGATTTCGACGACCGGACCAAATCAACCCGCAGCGGCTGCGCATCCTTCTCAGAGATGTACTCGAGGCCCGCCGCAACTCTTCATCAGAATAACGCGCCGACAATTTCCTCGAGGACGCCGATAGCCGAATCGAGGATGCCGCTCTCGGATGTCTTGAAACGAGAGTTGACCTTTGGGAGAAAAAGCCCCCGGCACGATGTGCACCGCATCACGTTGTGTTTCGAAATCCTTCCGGTGCGCAAGATGTCGTGCTCGCAACGAGGACATTTGACGTGCGCCGAGCCCCCGGTCGGTTCGTAGCGGGCGTCGGACCCTGGAACGCCACTGAGGCGCGAAGATCCCTCGCCACGTTGGAAATCCTCGAGTTCTCCGCCGTCGAACCAGACGCCGAAGCACACCCCACAGAGGTCCAGGCGGACTCCGCCTCGCCTCTCTTCGCTCATCTCGCTGGAACAGCTGGGACAGATCATTCGGGACCCCGGTATCTCCAATTCCCTCGGCAGAAGATTATCGCAGAGATTCGATAAAAACCTTGTCCTGTTTTTCTTGACACACAGTTCATCCCATTGACTGCCGATCTGTAGTACGGCGTGTGGCCTTCTTCGGTTTTAACGACCACTGGCCTTCGTGGCGCTGTATCCCTCGCGTTGGAGGCGAAAGTAGGCAAATCGAGGCTCCCCCCGACGTCCACGATTCGAGCGTCGGGGCCGGTGTCTGTCGCTTTGACGAGATCGAGTGAGACCCTGGCTGACTCCGGATACCAGCCCACTTTCTGTGGGTTGTCCCTCGTCCAGACTCTTTCCCAGCGTTGGTGTCTCGTCATGTTTGCGGTTTTTTGCAGATGTCGCCATCGATTTGAATCTGCTAGGGAGACTTCAGGAGAACCGCCGCGACGTTGTGGGCTTCAGCCTGCCGATAAGCGTTCTGCAGCGACTCGTCGAGCTTTTCGACCGCCTCAGGCGGCAAGGCCCTGCAATTGACCAGCTCGACGTTCTGCCAGCCGGTTTGCCGAAGATGGGCATCGGCCGGGGCGTAAGCTCCACCCTCGTCTTCACATTTGACGAAGACGATCAGAGAGTGGCGAACCTCCGCGTCGACGCCATCGGCCTCGAGGGCGTTGGCGGTCACCTTGAGGACGTGAATCATCTCACCTATTTTATACCGAAAGCGACTCACCGTTGTGCTGGGTATCGAGAGACAGGAGGAAATCAGTGGCTCCTTTGGCCCACAAGTCGGGTGACGGACTTGCGGCGGCCGAGTCACCCCAGCAGCTCCGCAGCATTTCGGTATCCACGACACCGGGGCTTATCGCAATGGCGGCCAGACCGGGTGGCAACTCCTGAGAAAGCGCCTGGGTCAGACCTTCAACAGCCCACTTGCTGGCGCAATACGGGGCGACGTCAGCCGAGGTCGATCGGGCCCACCCGGAACTCATGTTGACGACGATGCCTCGTCCGTTGTCCATCAATCATCCTGAATCATCCCAATCTCGAGAAAAATCTACAGCTCTTCAAGCTCGTGAACGGTCAGTTCGTTTTCTTCGTCACCCGTGTTCATGGTCGAGGCTGGCTCGAAAAGCAGAACGTGAACTTCGTTGTCGGCTCGTGGGCAGTGCTCGACCCGACGGGGAACGATGATGAACTCTCCCTCGTTCAGCGTTTCCACGCGGTCTCTGAACTGCATTTCGAAGGATCCCCGAACGACGAGAAAGAACTCGTCCTCGTTTTCGTGCTGGTGCCAGACGAACTCTCCTTGAAACTTTGCCAGCCGGACATGCTGTCCATTGAGCTTGCCGACCACCCGGGGGTTCCAATGATCCGAAAAATGAGAGAGCTTCTCGCCGATATTTACCTTTTGCATGCGTCGACCTTTTGGTGGAGTTCGGTTGCACAGAGATGGCGCTCGCTATCGCTTCCCTCGCAGGTACATCTTGATGGCAACAAACGGAATACCGAAGAAGAGAATATTCGACGCCTTCAAGAATGTCATCGTGTAGAGGAAGTACAGATCGAATTCTCTCCTGGTGATCTCGTACATCTGGCTGTGAATCGAGTGAATGACGTCACCCATCATCAGCCATACGGCCCAAGTGAAGATCATCGCTCCGACCGTAATGATGAAGCATCTTAAAAAAATGCTGGCGATAGCATCCAGTGTCATTTTGGTGCCTTCTGGCAGAGTGTTGCTCATCTGGATGCCTCCTTATGTACTTGTGGCCGGCCATGCTCCAAATGTCCGAAAGCTACTATCCAGCATCCAGCATCCAGCATCCAGTATCCAGCATCCAGCATCCAGCATCCAGTATCAGGCGGCGCGCGGCTGGTGTAACCTTCCGCTTCGGAGGTCAGAATGAAGGTCATCGTGCTTGGAGCCGGCAGAGTGGGGGAGGCAATTGCCAGGGACCTGGCTGCCGGAGGGCAGTTCGAAATCAAGGTCGCTGATGTCTCTCAGACGGCACTCGATCGGCTCGCCGCGGTCGAGGGTTTGACGACTGAACGGGCCGACCTCACGGCGCCCGGCGAAATCGGCAGGTTGGTGGGTGGGTGCGACCTGGCGGTCGGCGCGGTGCCCGGGCCTATGGGATTCGCAACCCTCGGCAGGATCATCGATTCCGGAATCAATGTTGTCGACATCTCCTTCTTCGAAGAGGAACCTTGGCCGCTCAACACGCTCGCGATGGAGCGCGGTGTGACGGTTGTGACCGATTGTGGTGTGGCGCCGGGCTCCTCGAGCTTGATTCTCGGGCGCGTCGAAGCGTCGTGGGAACGGGTGGATGTGTTCCGCTGTTACGTCGGCGGATTGCCGGTCGCCCGGCACTGGCCCTACGAGTACAAAGCGGCGTTCTCGCCCATTGACGTGATCGCCGAATACACGCGTCCTGCGCGACTGAAGACCGCTGGCGAGATCGTGACGAAACCCGCGCTGACGGAGGTCGAGCATTTTGACTTCAAAGAGGTTGGAACACTTGAGGCTTTCAACACCGATGGGCTGCGGACCCTGCTCAGGACTTCGAGGGTGCCGGACATGGTGGAAAAGACCTTGCGATATCCGGGCCACGCCGAAACGATGAGAATGCTTGCCGATATCGGATTCTTTGGAGAGGAGCCGATTGAGGTGGGTGGAGTGGAAGTGCGTCCGATCGATATCTCCGCCAAGCTGTTGATTCCCGCCTGGCAGCCTCGGTGAGGGAGAGAAGGACCTGACGGTGCTGCGCGTGGAGATTGATGGTCTTCAACGAAGGGCGGATGATCCGCAGACGCTACGAAATGCTCGACTACTTCGATCGAAAGACCGGATTGACGTCGATGGCACGGACCACCGGCTATACCTGCACGGCGATGGTCAACGCGATCGCGGAAGGGCTCTTTCACCGAACCCGGTCTGTCACCACCCGAGATCGTTGGTCGGAACGAGGCATGCTACGACTTCATCTTCGACTACCTTGCCCAACGCGGCATTCGATTCGAAGTCACCGAAGAAGAGTTGTAGCTGATGGCCGCGCGAAAGGAGATCCGGATTTTCGATACTCGATCCTCGATTGATCGAGGCTGTGACGCGGGAGCTGGATTGGATCGAGTAATCGAGTATCGAGCATCGAGCATCAAAGCGTCTCAACCCCACCGTGAGCTTCGAGGGTGCGCTGTATGAGCTCTGTTAGCAGAGCCTCTCTCTGGTCGATCTCGAGCTCGAGGGCTCGCGCCACCACCGGCCAGGCAGTCGTGAGCAGGTAGAGGGGGGCCGCTAGACCGAGGAATAGCAGCCGTCCCTCGCTGCTGGCGCGCGGGTTGTCACCGTGGCCGAGAGCGGTCGCAAGCTGTTCGAAGCCGGTGCGCAGGGGTGGCGTCAGCGATTCCACGGCCACGGTGCCTCCATCAGCAAGATCCCGCAAGAGAAGGCGGGTGGCAGCGTCATCCGTCTGCATGCGATCGAGGACCCGTCGAAGCGCGTCGAGCACGCTGATGGGCTCTCGTTCGCCAGTGTCGTTGTCGTAGCTGGACCCCATGTCCGCGAGCCCCGCCGCCGCCTTCCGCAGGACCGAACGGTAAAGCTGCCGTTTGCCGCCGAAGTGATACGAGACCGCTCCCGGGTTGGCGCCGGCGAGGTTGCAAATGTCACGCACCGAAGCTCCCCGGTAACCGGTTTCGGCGAAAAGACGTGTGGCTGCCTGAAGTAAGCGCTCGCGGGTGGTCAAATTCATACAGTTGTTTGTATCAATTTTGGGCTCTTTTTTCAAGTTTTCTGTAGGTTGTGGGCCCGTTTGGCTCTCAGAGGAGGCTACCAAGGGTAGTTTGAGGGCTCTGAGGGATTAAGACCTCTTGTAACTTCATCATTATTAATGTTTTACAAATTTCTAACAAACGATTGTATGAATCTTGCAAGCTCTTCTTGACTTCGCGAAGCCTGCTCAATAGGATTCTTATACAGGATGAGAAAAGCTGATCTGAAGGTCGTCGCGGTGATACCGGCACGCTGGGCTTCCACCCGATTCCCGGGGAAACCGATGGCGGAGTTGGCCGGCGAACCAATGATCGCGCATGTTGTGCGGCGTGCATTCGAGGCGACAACGGTTGATCACGTCATCGTCGCGACCGATGACGAGCGGATCGCTGAAGCGGCGGTTGTGGCCGGCGCTGAAGCGGTCATGACGGGCGAGTGCCCTTCTGGGACCGATCGGGTTGCCGCTGCGGTTGCGGATCGCGACGAGTGGGAAATCGTGGTCAACGTTCAGGGAGACGAACCGTTGCTCTCCGGCGACAACATCGATGTGCTTGTTGAAGGCCTCATGGCCGACGACGAAGTGGGGATGTCGACGTTGTGTCGGCCTCTCGAAGCGGAGCGCGCCGATGATCCGAATGCTGTGAAGGTGGTCCGGGATGGGCGGGCTCGGGCGCTCTATTTTTCGCGCTCGCCGATTCCCTATCCGAGGCACCGTGAGGCGGCGTGGAGGCTGTGGCGGCTCCACCTCGGGATCTACGGTTTCCGCCGCGAGACGCTCGAACGGTTTGTTGAATTGCCGCCGTCAGATCTCGAACAGGCGGAGGCCCTGGAACAACTTCGAGCTCTGGAGAACGGGATCCCGATATTGGTTCTGGACGCGCCGCATCCGGCGTTCGGGGTGGACACGCCGGAAGATCTCGAGCGTGTCGAAGAAATCATCAACGGAGAGTGAGCGGGAGGAGCCCAGATGGCGACGAAGTTCGTATTTTTTACCGGTGGTGTTGTTTCAGGCTTGGGCAAGGGCATTTCGGCGTCGTCGCTGGCTGCGTTGATGGAGGCCCATGGTTATTCAGCGACGATGCTCAAGATCGATCCCTACGTCAATGTCGATCCGGGCACGATGTCACCCTTCCAGCACGGCGAGGTCTTCGTCACGGATGACGGGGCCGAGACGGACCTCGACCTCGGACACTACGAGCGTTTCACCTCAGCCTCGATGGGGAAGAAGAATAACTTCACCACCGGAAAGATCTACCAAACGGTGATCGAAAAGGAGCGGCGGGGCGATTACCTGGGCAAGACGGTGCAGGTGATCCCGCACATCACTGACGAGATCAAGGACGGAATCCGTGCTCTCGGTGGCGATGTCGACTTCGTCATGGTCGAGATCGGCGGCACGGTGGGTGACATCGAGTCGTTGCCCTTCCTGGAAGCCATCCGCCAGTTCCGCACCGAGGCCGGGCGCGGCAATGTCCTCAATGTCCATCTCACTCTGGTGCCCTACATCAAGGGGTCTGACGAGCTCAAAACCAAACCCACACAACATTCTGTCAAGGGCCTGCTCCAGATCGGAATCCAGCCTGACATTCTGCTCTGTCGATGCGACCGGCCACTGCCTCAGGATCTGCGCGACAAGATCGCCCTTTTCTGCAATGTCGAATCGCGGGCGGTGATCCCGGCCCAGGACGCTGACACGATTTATGATGTGCCGCTCAAGTTGGCGGCCGAAGGCTTTGACGAGATCGTTCTCGAACTCCTCAATCTGCCCAAGGGTCAGCGCGATCTGAGCCGCTGGCGTGGGGTCGTCGACGCGACCCGTGCCGCCACCGATGAAGTTTCGGTCGGCATCGTCGGGAAATACGTGGATCTGGCCGATTCGTACAAGTCGCTGAATGAGGCACTGATTCACGGTGGTCTCGCCAACGGCGTCAAAACCAACCTGGTCTTCATCGATGCAGAGGATCTCGAGGGTTCCGGTTATCCGGGCGAGCTCTTCGAGGTCGACTCGATCCTGGTGCCCGGTGGCTTCGGCAAGCGTGGCATCGAAGGGATGATCCGGGCGATCGAATTCGCCCGCGGGCACAAGATTCCGTTCTTCGGGATTTGCCTTGGTTTGCAGACCGCGATCGTCGAGTTCGCCCGTAACGTATGCGGGTTGGCGGGCGCCCACTCCACCGAGTTCGTCAACCAACCGCCGTACAAGGTCATCTACAAGATGCGCGAGTTGGTGGGGGTCGACCAGATGGGCGGCACGATGCGCCTCGGAAAGTACCCGTGCCGCTTGACACCCGGCTGTAAGGCGTGGGACATGTATGGATCTGATGAGGTGTGGGAACGCCACCGTCACCGCTACGAGGTCAACCCCGAATATGTGCCGCTCTTCGAAGAAAAGGGTTTGGTGGTGAGCGGCAAGTCTCCCGACCGGATCTTTGTCGAGGTCATCGAACTGCCCGATCATCCGTGGTTCCTGGCTTGCCAGTTCCACCCCGAGTTCAAGTCGCGTCCGTATGACCCGCACCCGATCTTCAAATCTTTCAT
Organism: Candidatus Sulfomarinibacteraceae bacterium; assembly: GCA_963776765.1. Lineage (GTDB taxonomy): Bacteria > Acidobacteriota > Thermoanaerobaculia > Thermoanaerobaculales > Sulfomarinibacteraceae > Sulfomarinibacter. The sequence continues at coordinate 197,575 of CAVZOK010000012.1, read as the reverse complement.
CGGTGCCGCAGTCGATTACCGCAACAAGCGTCTCGCTGACGAAGCCGCCGAGGAAGAAGGGGCGGAGATCGCGGTACAAGCTGAGGCCGAGGTCGAGGAAGTCGTCGAGGCGGTCGAGGAGACGATGAAGGAGCCGCTGGAGGCCTGAGCGGCCAATTCGGAATTCGGAATTCTGAATTCTGAATACCGTTCAACTATTCAGGCAAGTTTTGAGTTCATAGTTTTGAGTTTTAGGTTGCGGCCCATCCTTCCCACTCTCTGGGGTCGCGGGTGGGAATTCCGAATTCCGAACTCCGAATTCCGAGATTCAAGATGGGCCGCCTGCTAAACTGCCCCCATGACGATCGAGAGTTTCGACCTCGCCAACGGCATCACTATCGGAGGTGGCGCCCGCCCGGTCTATATTGCCGGTCCGTGTGTCATCGAGTCGCGGGATTTCGTGATTGACGTCGCCGGCACGGTCCGGGAGATCGCTGAACGCCATGGTGTACCGGTGGTCTTCAAGGCGTCCTTTGACAAGGCCAATCGTTCCGCCGAGTCGAGCTTTCGCGGGCCCGGTGTAGAGGCTGGGCTCGATGCCCTGGCCGAGGTCAAGCGTACGACCGGCATGCCGGTGATCACCGATGTCCATCATCCCGAACAGGCGTTCACCGTGGCCGAGGTCGTCGACGTGCTGCAGGTGCCGGCCTTCCTCTGCCGCCAAACCGATCTGCTGCACGCCTGTGGCGAAACCGGGTTGCCCGTCAACGTCAAAAAGGGACAGTTCCTGGCGCCCGAAGATATGGCGAACGCGGTCGAAAAGATCGCGGCCACCGGGAACGAGCGCGTGGTGCTCACAGAGCGAGGGTCCACTTTTGGTTATCACAATCTGGTGGTCGACATGCGTGGCCTGCCGACCATGAGGGGTTTTGCCCCGGTGGTTTTCGATGCCACCCACTCGTTGCAGCTGCCGGGTGGTCTCGGTCATGCCACCGGAGGAGCCCGCGAATTTCACCCCTTCCTTGCTCGAGCAGCCGCTGGAGCTGGGGTCGACGGCTTTTTCATCGAAGTCCACCCGAATCCGTCCGAGGCGTTGTCGGATGCCACAACCCAGCTCTCGTTCGACGAGTTCGACCGACTGATCGGACAGCTCGAAGCGGTCTCGGCCGTAGTCCGGGAGGTGGCGCCTTGAGCCGCGATATCGCTCGACAGGTTCTCGAGACCGAGGCAAACGCGATCCGCAACCTGATGGAGAATCTACCCGAGGAGTTTGATCGCGCGGTGGACCTCCTTGCTGGTTGCGCCGGCAGAGTCATACTCACCGGGCTGGGCAAGTCGGGCATCATCTGCCGCAAGATCTCTGCCACTCTGAGATCGACCGGAACACCGGCCCTCTTCATGCACCCGGCGGAGGCCATCCACGGTGATCTCGGAATGGTGACCGAGAACGACCTCGTGGTGGCGATCTCCAACTCGGGCACCACCGAGGAGATCCTCGAACTGTTGGCTGTGCTGCGCCGCCTTGGTATTTCGCTGATCGCCATCACCTCGAACCCGGACTCACCGTTGGCCACTGCCTCTGACCTTCACCTCGACGTTGGCGTGAGGCGTGAAGCCTGTCCAATGAATCTGGCGCCGACCGCGTCAACCACTGCCAGCCTCGCCCTCGGCGATGCTCTGGCGATGGCTGTTTCAGTGAAAAAGGGATTTAAGGAAGAGGACTTCGCACGTCTCCATCCTGGCGGTAAACTCGGCAAACGATTCCTCAAGGTTGGCGAGCTGATGCACTCCGGCGACCAGGTCCCGCGGGTGACCGCTGACGCCGCGATGAAGGACGTGATTTACGAGATGAGCCGCAAGGCGCTCGGGATGACCACCGTCCAGGATGACGCCGGCCGGCTCCTGGGGGTCATTACCGATGGCGATCTACGGCGGCTGATGGAGCGAGATCCGGATCCGCTCGCCCACACCGCGAGTGAGGTCATGCACAAGGGTGGTGTCTGCATCGACCCCGACGAGTTGGCGACGGCGGCACTCAAGCTGCTTGAAGAAAAGCGAATCACTTCGCTCATGGTCTGTGACGGCGATGGCCCGCTCAAGGGCGTCCTCCACGTCCACGACCTGTGGGGCGTCGGACTTTTCTGAATTCTGAATTAGGAATTCTGAATTCGGAATTTTCTGCTAATCTCAGCCGCCCGTCTGCGACCGGGAGGTGGGCGGTGTTTCCGAATTCCGAATTCCGAATTCCGAATTCGTTCATGAGGGCGGACAAGGTATGAGATTAACGATTTTGACCACCGGCGGAACCATTGACAAGACCTACGACGAGTTCCAGGGCAGCCTACGGAACGAACATACGGTCATCGACGTAATCCTCGATGGGTTGCGGACTCCGGACCTCGAAATCACCAACGTAGAGGTCATGCACAAGGACTCCCTCGACATGACCGGAGAAGATCGGGAGATCATCGCCAGGGCCGTCTGCGAAGTGGCTCCGACGACGGACGCTGTTGTCATCTTGCACGGCACCGATACGCTTTCCGATACCGGAGAGCTGCTCGTACAGAAATGCTCCGGTCTCGAGATTCCGGTCATCCTCACCGGTGCGATGCGGCCCTACGAGTTTCGGGACACTGACGCCACGCAAAACGTGACCGAGGCCATGCTGGCCTCACGCCTCGTCGATGCTGGTGTCTACGTCGCGATGCACAACCGGGTGCTGAAGTTCCCTGGTGTGGTCAAGGACCGAGAAAAACTGACATTCGTACGGAACTCATAGGATTGTCATCCCGAGCGGAGGCGGAGTGGAGCGACGCCGTAGTCGAGGGATCCCCTCACGCCGGGGAGTGCCACGCTTCGATTGTCTCCGACTTCGGGGGGGCCTTCGACTCGGCCTCGGAGGCCTCGCTCAGGATGACAGGCGGCTACTCCTCGCTGAAGTGAGTTGTTCCACATTGACTGAACCGGGTCGATGATGTGAGCGGGAAACGGTAGTCCTGGGACAATTGCTTCACCAACTCGCAAAAGACCGGTTCTTCATCCGGCTCGAGACCCTTGTGGAATACCCAGGCGATACTCCCGTCAGGCTCGAAAAGCACGATGGTGAACATCGAGCGCCCACCGAAATTGTACACACCGTTTTCTTGTAAGAGGTCGCGTAGCGTGTACTGCAAGTTGGTCCACGCCTCGGCCAGTTCCTGTTTTTGGTCCGGGAACGCCTCAACCGCCACCGTGTACTCTTCGCGGAGCGCAGCGATATCCAGTCCGCGTGCCTCGGCCTCTGCGACCGAGAGACACCGAGTCTGCCCGTTGGTGGCAATCGTCGGGTTTGGGGTTCCCGACGCGTGCAGCACAACGCACAGTCCACACAAAATGGTTCGTATCAGTACTCTCACTGGCGCCCTTCCGTATCCCAAAGTAGCACCAGCGATCCATCGGCGGTGTGATGTAAATTACGCCCAGAGCTAGACGATCTAGGGCACATTTGCCCTAGATCGTTAATTAGGAATGAGGAATTAGGAATGCCGCCCACCCACCCTCGACGTTGAACATCTCTTGGGGGGCGGGGGTGGGAATTCCTAATTCCTAACTCGTAATTCCTAATTTGCCTTACGTGCCTATCCGCGTAACAACGACCAGCGGCCCCTCAACATTCGCCTCGTCCGACAGATCGACCTTACCTTCGATGCACCACAGGTTTTCATCGGACGGGTCGAGCAGGATCTGCACCACTTGCCACTGGTTCTCTCCGATCGAGGTGAGCTGGGTGTGCTCGGCGAGACGCGCCCGGTGGTCGAAGACGAGCTTTTCGTGGTCGGCGAAGAAGGGCTCCATGGCGATCGAAAAATCGTCTGGATCCACCAGGGCCGAGGGTTCGTCTGCCGCCAGTCGTACGCAGGCGGCGGCCTCTTCCCAGTCGCTTCGCGCGAGCGACGCTACGAGCTGATGGAGCTCGGCGCGTAGCCGTGAGGCCAACGCCGTAGGATCGCCTCTCAGCTCCTGAGCCGCCAGCAGGCGGTGCGCGGTCTTGGCGTCGGGCACGCCCTCGAGCAGCAGCTCGGGGTGGCGCATGGATTCCCACTCCTCGATCAGCGAGGTGTCGACCCGCTCGAGCATCGCTCGCAGGAAGGCGACAATGTCGTGGACCGCTTCAGTCTTGACCTGATCGGGGACGTTCTGGTCGAGGGTCTTGTAGACCTGGGACAGGTAGCGGAGGAGGACGCCCTCGGATCGCTGGAGGCCATAGCGACGGACGTAGTCGGTGAAGCCCATATAGTCTTCGACCATCTCCCGGGCCACCGACTTCGGCTGTACGGCGTCGCCGCCGATCCACGGGTGATCGCGACGGAAATGTTCGAACGCGGGATAGATGTAGTCGGCGATCGGCTGCGGGTGGGTTACCTCGTCGAGGCGATTCATCCGCTCGTCGTAGGAGACGCCCTCGGCCTTGAGGCGGTTGATGAGCTCGGTCTTGAGCCGGTCGACCTGGCGGCGGATGACGATCGTCGGGTCCTCGAGCACCGCCTCGACAAGACTCAAGAGATCGAGCGCGTGCTCCGGGTTGTCAGCGTCGAGGCCCTCAATGGATTGGACCAGGAAGAGTGACAGGTTATGAAAGAGGGAAAAGTCGACCTGCAGATCCTCGTCCACGGTGACCCAGAGATAGCTCGACGTTGTGTCCCGCTCCATGCGGATGATGCCGGCCCGATACAACGACCGGGCGAGCTGCGCAGCGCGCTCGAGGTGGCGTTTTTTTCCGACATCATCATCGTGGCAGTTGGCGATCAGCCGCCGCGCCGAGTCAAAGTTTCCGCGTGCTGGATCGTTGATCGCTGCGTCGCGCTGTAGAAGATCGATCAGCATTCCGGGGGTGATATGGAATCGGGAGGTCAGTTTTTCCGGTGGGTCGGTCACGAGTTTCTTGAAGGTCTCCTCCGACCATGAGACCTCGCCGGGTCGCGACTTGGCGGGGCCCTTCCTATGACGCTTTTTGGGGTTGGCGGCCGCCTTGCGTTGTTCTTTCAGACGCTCGATCGTCTCCTCGGGGGCCTGGCACACTACGTAGCCCTGATCGTCGAAGCCCTTGCGCCCGGCGCGGCCGGATATCTGTTTGAACTCGCGCACCTTGAGGCGGGAGACCTTGCGGCCGTCGAACTTGGCGAGCTTTGTGAAGAGCACGGTGCGGAGTGGGATGTTGATGCCGACGCCGAGGGTGTCGGTGCCGGAAATCACCTTCAGCAGACCTTGCTGGGCGAGCTGCTCGACCTGGAGCCGGTACTTTGGCAGGAGGCCGGCGTGGTGGACACCGATGCCGAAGCCGAGGAAGCGTTTGAACTCCTTGCCGTAGGGAGTGAGAAATCGGGTGTCGCCGACGGCCTCGCGAATCGCGGCCTTCTCATCCTTGGTGGTGAGCTTCATGCTGGTCAGCTTCTGCGCCATCTCGGCGCAATCCCGCTGGGTGAAGTTGACCAGGTAGATCGGTGCCTTGTCCGCCTCCATCAATCCCTCGACCGTTTCGTGGAGGGGCGTTTCGTGATAGCTGTAGTCGAGCGGTACGGGGCGATCATCCGACTGCACCAGGGCCGCTGGAATCCCGGTCCTTTCTTCGATGTGCTGCATGATGCCGCTCATATCGCCAAGGGTGGCCGACATGAGCAGAAATCGCGTGTGGGGGAGGGTGACGAGCGGCACCTGCCAGGCCCAGCCACGATCGCGATCGGCGTAGTAGTGGAACTCGTCCATCACGACGTATGGAGCGTCGAGGTCCTCGCCCTTGCGGAGGGCGAGGTTGGCCAGAACTTCGGCCGTGCAACAGATGATCGAAGCGTCTGGGTTGATGCTGGCGTCGCCGGTCAGCATGCCCACGTTGTCGGCGCCGAAGTCGGAGCAGAGGGAGAAGAACTTCTCACTCGCCAGCGCCTTGATCGGCGAAGTGTAGAAGCTGCGCCGACCCTCGCAGAGGCCGCGAAAATGGAGGCCGAGGGCGACCAGAGATTTGCCCGATCCGGTAGGTGTGTCGAGCACCACGTGGCGGTCGGCCATCAGCTCGAGGAGGGCCTCCTCCTGGGCTGGGTAGAGTTCAAAGCCGGCATCCGCGGCCCAACCGAGGAAAAGATCGAAGATCTGATCGGGGTCTGTGGAGCCTCCGTCAGGGACCCGCAATCCCAAGTTGGCATTTTGATTTGTCATGCGATCCTTGTGTAGGCGGGTCCTTCAGGGCCCGCCAACGACCATTCAATGCGCTTCTCGCGCACCCTAAAGGATGCGCCTACAACCTCGGTCATCAATCAGGCGGTCATCTCCGCCAGTCGCGTGCCGACGATCTCCTGAGCCTCGTTCATGATGGTGTCGATCAACTCCTTCACCGTCGGCACGTCGTGGACAAGCCCAACCGATTGGCCGGCGGTCATCAGGCCGACATCGGTGTCGCCATCTTTGAGCACCCGGAGACCGTTCTTGCCGCTCACGAGCGGGGCCAGCTCGGCGATGCCGGCTCCCTGTCCCTCCAGCTCGACGACCTTCTCGGCGATCTGATTGCGGAGCACCCGCTCGGTGTTGCGGAGCGAGCGCATGACGTACATGGTGTCGGTCTCTCTGGAGTCGACGTACCACTGTTTGACCTTTGCGTGGGCCGGGGCCTCCTGGGTGGCGACAAAACGGGTGCCCATGTTCATGGCTTCAGCGCCCAGGGCCAGCGCAGCGACCAGCCCACGGGCATCGGCAAAACCTCCTGAGGCGATCACCGGAATGTTGATCGCGTCGACCGTTGCCGGGATCAGGACCAGCGAGGTGATGTCCTCTTCTCCGGGGTGTCCCGCACACTCGCAACCGTCGATGCTGACATAGTCGCAGCCGATTGCTTCGGCCTTCTTGGCGAAGCGAACCGACGTGCACTTGTGAACGACCCTGGCGCCACCGGCCTTGATGCGCTCCATGTAGGGCTCCGGGTTCCGTCCGGCGGTCTCGACGATGCCGATTCCCTCGTCGACGATGACGTCGATCAGGCTGCCGTAATCCTTCGGGATCAGGGTCGGCAGGAAGGTCAGGTTGACCCCGAACGGACGATCGGTGAGGGCGCGGGTCCGGGCGATGGCGTCGGCCAGTCCTTCAGGAGTTTCGAAGGTGAGCGCGGTTAAAACTCCGAATCCGCCGGCCTCCGACACTGCTGCCACCAATTCCGGCTGCGAGACCCACATCATTCCGCCCTGAATGATCGGATGCTCAATCCCGAAATCTTCGGTAATTCGTGTTTTGAAAACCTGCGCCATGGTGCCTCCTCGGCGGTCTCAGTAACGTTCAGCGAAGAAGGTAACACGGTGAAGCAGGAGAGGAAGATCGACGCCTGAATCGAACGGGGAATTTTGAATTCTCAATTCTCAATTTTGAATTGCCGCTCACCCTCTCGGAGAACTGGGACGGGCGGTCCGGAATTCAAAATTCAGAATTCAAAATTCAGAACTCAATTTAAGTAGTACTCCTGAAGCATGTCGAGGAGCACCGCCTCGCGGTCTTTCGGCTGAACCGACTCGTCTTCCTCGATCTGCGCCCGGAAGCCGGCGACGATTCTGGGATCGACTTTCTGCAGAACCTCCTCCGGCCGGGCGATGCCGCCGTAGCGGCGGAGGTCCCGAGCGGTTCGGGACGAAAGCCCGTCAACGTTGACGAACCACGCCCGTTCGACGCGGTCCGGCTCGATGCGCGCTCCGGTGAGGTTGGCACCGGTGAGGTTGACGTCATTCATGCTCTGGACCACCGCAAAGTCGGACCCGACGGCCGAGGCGAGGGTGAAATCGGCGCTGTCGAAGCTGGCATCGAAGAATTTCGAGTCGAAGAGATTGGCCTGGGCGAGCTCGGCGCCCGAAAAGTTGGCGAATCGCAGGTCCTGGAGACGGGTCAACGAAGCGTCAACGAGGACGGCCTTTTCGAAATGTGTCTCCTCGCCGTGAATTCCGGTCAGGATCGCGCTCGAAAGGATGGCCTCGGTGAATGCGGTTCGGGTGACCTCGGCGTTGCTCAGATTCACGCGAGGCATTTCTGCGAGCCGGAAATCCGCCCCTTCAAGCTCGGTGTCCGAAAAGTCCGCTGCCGTCAGTTGAGCGCCGACAAGGTTGACGAATTTCAGATCGAGCCCGGTAAAGTCCCGCTGCGAAAGGTTAAAGGTGAGGAAGTGAGTCGTGTTTCGAAGCGAATTGAACTTCGTGACGTCCTCATTTTGGAGGAGGTTCATGGCGTAGTCCATGTGGTGTGCGTAGAGTTTTGGCATGAAGTGAAAGGCAAAATAATTGCTGATTTCGAGGGGCCGGCCATCCTTCATCGCGGTCGATGCCGTCGCGAGTTCACCCTCCAGGAACGTCGCGATCTCCTCGAGTTGGTTGTTGTGGAGACTCCGCTTGAGGTGCGAGACCCGGAGCATGCCATTGATCTCGTTGTAGGCCATCGACCCGACCACCGTCGCCGCGACGCCGATGACGAATCCGAAGAGGATGCCCTCCCAGCGATTGAATCGTTCGATGAAATGCATCTCCGCCCCCCTCAGTTTGATGGTAGCAGGCAACCAAATCCGAGTCCGAGCCCGCGCCCGAGTCCGCGTCCAAATGAAATACGAAGAACTTAGTAATAAGTTGCGTGCGACCTTCGGACGCGGTCACTCACCACCGCCAAAGGCGCAAAGGAGCGGGGGAGTCTGCCACTTCAGTGTTCCTTTGAAGACCAGATTTGTGGGGCAGGCGTCTCGCCTGCCGGGTGGATGGGTGGAATTGCGGGTTCGTGGAAGAAACGAAGCTGCGCTACCATAACGCCAGGAACCGCGAATAATGCAAGATCTCATCGGTCGCACCCTCGGCCACTACCGCATCGTCGAGAAGATCGGCGCCGGTGGGATGGGTGTGGTCTATCGGGCCCACGACGAGCGGCTCGATCGAGACGTCGCTATCAAGGTGCTGCCCGAAGAGGTTGCGCAAGACCCGAACCGCCTCGCTCGCTTCGAACGTGAGGCTAAGACCGTCGCCAAACTCGACCACCCGAACATCCTCGCCATCCATGACTACGGCGCCCACGACGGCTCTACATACGCCGTAATGGAACTGCTCGAAGGCGACAATCTGCGCGAACGGATTCCCTCGGGCGGCATGGGATGGCCGAAAGCGGTCGAGATCAGCGCCGCCGTGGCCGATGGACTGGCGGCCGCCCACGGCAAGGGCATCATCCATCGCGATCTGAAACCAGAGAACATCTTTCTCACCGCCGATGGAAGGGTGAAGATCCTCGACTTCGGGCTCGCGCGCCTGGTTCTGCCTGCCGACGAGGAAGCGGAGACGGCGACCATGGAGCCGCTGGCCACCGCTGCGGGAACCGTCATGGGCACCGTGGGCTACATGTCGCCGGAGCAGGCCGCGGGGCGCCCCGTCGACACCCGCAGCGATCTCTTCAGCCTCGGCACGATCCTTTACGAGATGACGGCGGGTCGGCGCCCGTTCGAGGGCGACACTGCCGCCGATACCCTGGCCGCGCTGCTGCGTGACGACCCACCCCCGCTGGGCGACGTCGACCCCCGGCTCGCGCGCCTCGTCGAACGCTGCTTGCGCAAGGAGGTTGCAGAGAGGTTCCAGTCGGCCACCGAACTGAGGAAAGGAATCGAAGACTGCCTCGCTCCCCAGCACGACTCCGTGGGGCCGTCGATTGCGGTGCTGCCGTTCCACAACATTTCCGGCGCCGGCGAAGACGAGTATCTTTGCGAGGGGCTGACGGAGGAGATCATCAACGTGCTCACCCGGATCCCCGGTCTGCGCGTTATCGCCCGCACCTCCGCGTTCGCCGCAGGCCATTTAGGGCTCGACGTGCGCGAGATCGGTGCACGGCTCGAGGTGGGCACAATTCTCGAGGGCAGCGTGCGACGGGCGGGGCAGCGGGTGCGAATCACGGCGCAGCTCGTCAAGTCGAGCGACGGTGGCCATCTGTGGAGCGAGCGCTTCGACCGGGAGCTGACCGACGTTTTCGCGCTCGAGGACGAGATCGCCGAGGCGATCGCCAAGCGTTTGCGAGTCGAACTCAAATCTGAGAAGGGCGAACCACGGCGCCTCGCGGTCGATGTTGAGGCGCACCACGCCTTCCTCGAGGGCCGGCACTACTTCGCCAAGGGGACGCCGGAGGCTCTCGCACAGGCGAAGGCAAGTTTCGAGCGCGCAATCGAGATCGATGCGACCCTCGCGCTCGCGTTCGATTCGCTCGCGGAGCTTTACTGGTACCTCGGGTTCTTCGGCGGCGTACCCCCGCGCGAGGCGTTTTCGCAAGGAATCTGGTACTCCGTGCGCGCTCTTGAGCTCGACGACACCTTGGCCGAGACCCACGCTTTGCTAGGCATGCTTCGCAAGGAGCTCGACTACAACTGGCCAGAGGTCGATCGCGAACTCAACCGCGCGCGCGAGCTCAATCAGCAGTCGCCGATTGTGCGGTTGCGCTATGCGATCAGTGGCCCTCTTCCCCACGGCCGAATCGATGAGGCGGCATCCGAGGTCGAAGCCGTGCTGCAGGATGACCCGCTGTCCCTGCTTGTCCGTTGGTGGGTCAGCACTATGGCGTACTTGGGGCACCGCCCGGAGAGGGTGCTCGACGAGGGCCGGCACATGGTCGCGCTCGACCCGACCCATTTCCTCGGGCACCTGGTCATCGGCCTTGGCTGTTCTGAAAGCGGCGCGCCCGACGAGGCGGTGGTTGAGCTCGAGAAGGCGCGCGAACTGTCGGGAGGAGTCCCTGTCACGATCGGATACCTGGCCTTCGCCTACGGCCGTGCGGGCAGGCGGGACGACGCCGTCAACCTGCTCAAGGAAATGAGGACTATGGCAGCGACGAACTACGTTCCGCCGTCGACACTCGCGCTCGGCCACGTCGGTCTCGAGGACTGGGATGCGGCGTTCCACTGGTGGGACCAGGCAGTCGAGGTTCGCGATCCGCTGATCGTTCCTATCAAAACCTTCCCGTTCTTCGACCCCGTGCGTGGCGACCCCCGCTACCGGGCATTACTGTGCCGCATGAATCTGTCCGAGGAAAGAATATGATCGGCACCACCCTCGGCCACTACCGCATCGTCGAGAAAATCGGCGAGGGAGGGATGGGTGTGGTCTACCGGGCGCACGACGAGCGCCTCGATCGGGACGTCGCTATCAAGGTACTGCCCGAAGAGGTCGCTGGTGATCCCGATCGGTTGCACCGCTTCGAGCGCGAGGCCAAGGCCGTCGCCAAGCTCGACCACCCGAATATTCTGGCCATTCACGATTTTGGTAGCGAGGATGGTCTCGCCTACGCCGTGATGGAGCTGCTCGACGGAGAATCTCTTCGCGAGGTCATAAGATCGGGTGGCCTCACGACCGGCAAGGCGGCGGAGTACGCGCGGTCGATTGCCGATGGACTCGCCGCGGCGCACGACAAGGGGATCGTCCACCGCGATCTCAAACCCGAGAATGCCTTCCTCACCAAAGACGGTCGCATCAAGATCCTTGACTTCGGCCTTGCCAAGCTCAAGCTGCCGGAGGCGAATCTCACGACCGAGACCCCGACGGCCACCCTCGACACCGCCCCTGGCGGCCTGCTCGGCACGATTCCGTACATGGCGCCCGAGCAGGTCAAGGGCCAGCCGGCCGATCATCGTTCGGACATCTTCGCGCTTGGCGTTGTGCTTTACGAAATGTTGACCGGGAACCGTCCGTTTCGTGGTTCGACAGCCATCGAAACCGTTTCCGCGATCCTCAGGGAAGACCCTGAGCCGATCTCCGTAACCGTGCCCGGGGTGCCACCGACCCTTGCCGGTGTCGTCTCGAAGTGCCTCGAGAAACGACCTGAGGACCGCTTCAGCTCAGCGCACGACCTGGCGTTGACCCTCGGTGCGATCGACACCGCGGTGCCGACCCCGCCGGTCGAGGGCGATTCGATGATTCGCAAGCGCTGGCCGCACATTCTCGCCATCATTGTCGCGACCGTCATCGCCCTGGCCGTGGTGCTGCCACCCGAAGGTCTTTGGCAGCGCCTCTCGGGCCGGCCGGATGTTGGCCCAATTCGGTCGATTGCGGTGCTACCGCTGGAAAACCTGTCGGGCGACCCGGAACAGGAGTTCTTTGCGGACGGCATGACGGACGCGCTGACAAATAAACTCGCGCAAATCGGATCTCTGGATGTTATCTCGCGCACATCGGTGATGCTGTACAAGGAGTCAACGGTGCCGCTGCCCCAGATCGCTCACGCCCTCGGTGTGGACGGGATCGTCGAAGGCTCAGTGATGCGGGACGAGAACAACGTCCGAATCACCGTCCAGCTGATCCACGGCGCGACCGATCGTCACCTCTGGGCGGAGGACTATCAACGGCCCCTTCGCGATGTCCTTCTGTTGCAGGGCGAGGTGGCGCAGGCGGTTGCGCACGAAATCGATGCGGCACTCACAGCCGAGGAGAGCAGTCGCCTCGCCCAATCCCGGACGGTGGATCCGGACGCTCATGAGGCCTTCCTGAAGGGCATGCACCACTTCCTGCTGTTCACTGGAGACGGTATTACCAGGGGCATCGAGTATCTCGAACGCGCCGTCTCGATCGATCCGGAATATGCGGAAGCGTACGCTGCATTGGCAGCCGTTCAGCTGAACTCCACCTACTTTCTGAGCCTGCCACCGACGGAGGTCGTACCACGGGCGAGGGAGAACCTGTCCAGAGCTCTCCAGCTCGACCCGGATAATGCCAGCGTAGTCCTCGTTGAAGCGTGGATTGAGATGACCTACGACTGGGATTGGGACGCCGCTGAAAGGAACCATTTGCGCGCCCTCGAGCTCGGGCCGAGCTTGAGTCAGGTTCACATTAACTACGCGTATCTGCTCGCCAACCGGGGAGCTGGCGACGAGGCTGTGGTCGAAGCGCGCCGCGCAGAAAAGCTCGATCCGTTGTCACCAATGGCCGGCCAACAGGTGGGCATGATGCTTTACCTTGCTCGGCGTTACGAAGAGTCGATCGCGCAGCTCGAAAGAACCATCTTGCTCAGCCCGTACTACTGGTTCACCTATCAACGACTTGCCCAGGTACTCCTCACCACGGGAGAGTACGACCGTGGTATCGAGGTCGCGCAGAAGGGAATCGAGCTCGCCGGGCCCGAGACGCTGAGATCTTGCAATCATACGCTCGCGAGTCTTTTAGCGCGGTCCGGGGACCGCGCCGGAGCGGAGGAGATTCTACGGGAGCTCGAGGAGCAGGAGAAGAACACGTACATTCCCCCTTGCGATATTGCGCAGATCCACACCGCTCTCGGTAACGTCGACGAGGCGTTTCGATGGCTCGACAGGGCCGTCGAAATGCGTGACGCTGACCTCTTCATGACCAAAGTGTGGCCGGTCTGGGATCCTCTCCGCGACGACCCGCGTTTTGATCGGCTGCTGCACCGACTCAACCTATTGGGGGATTGATAGATGATTGGTACCACACTCGGCCACTACCGCATCGTCGAGCAGATCGGCGCGGGAGGGATGGGGGTTGTCTACCGGGCCCACGACGAGCGCCTGGATCGGGATGTGGCGATCAAGGTGCTGCCGGAGGAGGTGGCGAGCGACCCGGATCGGCTGCACCGCTTCGAGAAGGAGGCGAAGGCGGTCGCACAGCTCGATCATCCCAATATCCTCGCGATCCACGATTTCGGGACCGAGAGCGGCGTCACGTACGCCGTGATGGAGCTGCTCGACGGAGAATCTCTTCGCGAGGTCATCAGATCGGGTGGTCTCACGACCGGCAAGGCGGCGGAGTACGCGCGGACGATTGCTGATGGACTCGCCGCGGCGCACGACAAGGGGATCGTCCACCGCGACCTCAAACCGGAGAACGTCTTCCTCACCAAAGACGGCCGCATCAAGATCCTCGATTTCGGACTCGCCAAGCTGAAGCTGCCCGAGGCGGACCTCTCGACCGAGACCCCGACTGCCACGCTCGACACCGCCGCCCGGCGGCCTGATCGGCACGATCCCATACATGGCGCCAGAACAGCTCCAGGGCCAGCCCGCCGATCATCGTTCGGACATTTTCGCCCTTGGTGTCGTGCTTTACGAGATGTTGACGGGCCACCGACCGTTTGGCGGATCGACTCAAGCGTCGAGACCGCTGCGGCGATCCTCAAAGAGGATCCCGAGCCGATCTCGGTAGCGGCACCCGCCGTTTCGCCTTCGCTCGGAAGTGTGGTCTCCAGGTGCCTCGAAAAGCGCCCCGAGGACCGATTCAACTCGGCGCACGATCTGTCGCTGACGCTCGGCGCTATCGACACCACGGCGCCGATCCCGCTCGTCGAGGACCAATCGTTGATCGCCAAACGCTGGCCGCATATCCTCGCGGTTTTGATTGCCGCCGTCATCGGGCTGCTGGTCATTCTTCCGCCCGAAGCTCTCTTTGAACGGCGCAGTGAAGAACCGGCCGAGGCTCCGCTGCCGCGGATCGTCATTCTTCCCTTTGAAAATCTCGGCTCGCCAGATGACGATTATTTTGCCGACGGGATGACCGAGGAGATCACCGCGCGAATCGCCTCTGTCCAGGGTCTTCAGGTCATCTCGAGAACGAGTGCCGTTCGGTACGCCGGCACCGACAAATCCATCCAGGAGATGGGAGAAGAGCTGGGGGTCGGCTATGTGCTCGAGGGCACTATTCGCTGGGCACGTGGCGAAGGGGCCAGTCGGATCCGAATCACGCCGCAGTTGATCCGGGTTGAGGACGACACCCACCTCTGGGCGGAGACCTACGATCGAGTTTTAGACGATGTCTTCGAGGTTCAATCGGAGATCGCCCAGAAGGTCACCGCCGAGCTCGGTATCAAACTCGGTGGTGGAGAAAAGGGCCTGTTGGGTTCCAAGCCGACAGACAACCTCGAGGCTTACCAGGCATACCTGCGTGGCCGCTACTGGGCCACCCGACCGCACTTCACCTATGAAAACTGGGAGCGTCGGATGCAGGCCTTCCAGCAGGCGGTGGAGCTGGACCCCGACTTCGCCCTCGCCCACGCCGAGCTCGCTCGCGGGCACGCGCTGGTCCGGTACTTTCGCCACGACCTGACTCCGGGTCGGCTCGAAGCCGCCGACGCCGCGGCGGCCAGGGCCCTCGAGCTGGCTCCCGGCGACCCTTATGTCCACCTCGATCTCGGTTACTACAGGTTGTGGGGGTACCGTGACATCGACGGTGCGCTGGAGGAGTTCGAGCGCGCCAGCCGCGAACTCGCCGGCAACGCTGACGTTCTCGGCTCGATGGGCGACCTCTATTATGTCCAGGGTCGGTGGGAAGAGGCGCTTGACGCGTATCGGTCTGGAATCGAACTCAGTCCTCGTGATGCCGACTTGATTTCCAACGTTGCGTGGGTCTTGGATACTTTGCGCAGGTACCCGGAAGCTCTGGCCGCGAGCGACCAGGCCATCAGTCTCGCGCCCGACGCATTCTGGCCCTATCTTCTACAAGGCTCTCACCCTTTGGGGCTGGCACGGCGATGCGAGCCAAACGCGTACCGTTTTTGAAGCCCTCTCGACCTCGGCGGAGGGTTGGGAGCGGTGGAGTTGGTACTGGCAAGAGATCTACGAAGGCCGATACCGCGAGGCGCTCGAACGACTCGAATCGACCACCGACGGGTGGATTCGAATCAAGATGTTCGCTCGCCCGAATGCCCTGTTGGCGGCATATGCATTTGACATGCTCGGCGACGCCGAGGCGGCGGCATCCACGTACGAGATTGCGAAAGCACTCCTCGAAGCCGAGGTAATTGCCTCACCGGAAGATCCCCGACTTCACAGCTCTCTCGGCATCGTCTACGCGGTGCAGGGTCGACACGAGGAAGCGGTCCGCGAGGGCAAGCTGGCGTGCGATCTGCTGCCGCGTTCAAAGGACGGTTATTACTACCTTCCCTTCGTAGTCGATCTCGCCCACATCTACACCATCCTCGGCGACAACGAGGCGGCGCTCGAACAGCTCGAGCACCTGCTCGCGAACCCTTCCTATCTTTCGGCACCATTTCTGAGGATGGATCCGCGTTGGGACCCGTTGAAGGACGATCCACGCTTCCACGCCCTGCTCGAAAAGTACGAGATCGAGCAGTAGTTGCTCCGGTTTTTCTGTCGCCCCTCCGACCCGGCAGCCGGGACGGCTGCCCCACAAATCAGTCCCATTGAAACATGGTGCGATTGTGGTGCAGGCGTCTCGCCTGCACGATTCCACTGCCATCGAAGAAGTGCGGGCGGGCACGCCCCAAGCCCCAAGCCCACGAGTCTTTTGTATTCCGGCGAAGCCGGAATACAAAAAACCGGGCCTGGCGGCCCGGAGAGATCAGGGATATGAAAATTGGTCGTGGGAAGCCGGAGCTTCCAGCGACTGCTAAATTTTGACCGTCGCCGTACGAATCGCTCGCGCGTGACGCGTGAGCTTGTGCGTCGACGGACCGCCAGAAACCCTATCGTGTCCGCTTACGCAAATCAACCCCTGTCGGCGGCAGCAAGATGTGCGTCGATGTAGCGATAGTTCGGTGTGAGCTTGCCGCGGTGGACGATGACGGCGCCGAGAAGCTCAGGCGGCAGGGCGAGTTCGCTGAATGGAACGTCGAAGTTCGCCCGGGCGAGGGTGGGCACGAGTGATCCGAGAGCGGAGGAAAATTCCTCCGAGGCTTCGCGCGGCAGCTCGGCGGGGAGGATGTCCACCGCCAGCACAACAGGTCCGGATCCGTCGACACCCGAGCTGATGGTCTCTTTGCTGGGATCATAGACGTAGATCGGGTCGGAGGGTTCGGTGCACTTGAGAGTGCACTCAACGGCCCCTTCGACATCGCAGCCGAGATCGCCGATGACCCGCAACCGTGGTGAGGTGTCACTCGACCACATCACCCGCAGCTGCTCTTTGGTGACCAGCCGCGGATAGCGCTCGTCCCAGTAATTGCAGTTCATGAGCACCGTCAACTGCGAAAGAAACCGGCCGGTGACCGAGCGGTAGCCTTCGGGATGATCGTAGTAATCCTGGAGCTCGAACGCGCGGCCGTCTGTGGTTTCGACCAAGTCTTCTTCGCGAAAGGTCGTTTGGTAAAAGCAGTGTGGCGAGGCGTCTTCGAACGTGAATTCGAGATTCCCGGGTTCGATATCACGGGTTGGCAGCTCGGAGAGAATTTCGCGCACACCACTGGCAACGTTGCCATAGCCTGCAACGCCGACCGTCAGCGGTATCAACTCTTCCGGAAGACCTTCGGAGGCGATGCGCTCGCCGACCTTGCGGATCGCAACCTTTGCATGGTGCAGACTCTCGTATTCGTGCGCCTGTTCGATCGAAGCCAGCGGGGTGGGAAAGCCCTCGCGCTTGAGGCGCTGGCCGAGGGCCCAGAGGCTGTCGATCATGCCGGCGAGGCCAGCAAAGCGGCCGAAGAAAATGAGCCGTTTCCCCGTCTCGTCGCAGATCTTCTCGTAGTCGATGAGAGTGCAGCCGAGCTCCAGCATCTTGGCCAGCATCGGCATGTTATAGGGCTGACCTTTGATGACGTGGGAAAAGAAGACGTACGCAGTGTTCGGCTGAAAGAGGTTCGGGGGGATCTCTTTGACGCCAAGGATTACCTTGGAGTCGCTCAGGTTCTCCGCCATGGTCGCGCCCGCACGGACGTATTCGTTGTCGGGGAAGATCCTGCGCGCCGACGGTTGCACCAGCACCTCGATGCCGGAACCCTTGACCAATCTGCCGACGAGGTCGGGCGTGATTGGTGTGCGCCGCTCGAGCGGGCTCTTGGTCTCTCGGCGCACCGCAATTGCTCCACTCATTTGACACCTCTCACGGCAGGGTACATGCCTCGGTGTCACGGAACAAGAGCGTCAGAAGGGTCCTTCGTGCCCCTGCCCGTGCCCGAATCCTTCAATAATCTGTGACGCTCATCATCGACGGCGGGATCGGGGCCCGACGAGTCTCGACATTTTCAATTTCAGGGGGTAGGGTCTCCCCATGAAGAAAATCATGATTGTGATGGTGTGTGTGGGTCTGTTGGTGGGCTGCAAGTCGGCTGTGGTGACGCCCGAGGGAACCGAGGCCACCTACAGCAAGGCTGAAGGCGTCCTGCGATCAACTCTCGAAGGCTCCGTGCCGGATGTTGTCAACGCCACCAATGCCACGCTCGAAGATCTCGAGCTGGTAGGTGTTGAAAACACCGTCGACAAGCTGAAGGGGAAGATCACGGCGCAGATGGCGGTCGGCACCAAGGTCAGCATCAACCTCGAGGCGGTCGACTTCGATACGACGTCGATCCGCATCAAGGTCGGCACCTTCGGCGACAAGTCGATCTCGATGCAGATCTTCCGGAATATCGAAAAGCGCCTCAACGCCAAATAGGAATTCTGAATTCTCAATTTTGAATTTTGAGTTCCTGCCCCGCTTCATGTTCTGTCTGGGCGCCGTGGGCTCAATTTAAAATTAAAAATTCATAATTAAGAATTCGTGCCTGCGGTTGGCCATGAAAAAACCCGGCTTTGCAGCCGGGTTCTCTCGTTCAAAGAAGTGGTCGCTATGCCATTTCCAGCAGATACGCGAATCCCATCCCGCCGCCGATGCACATGGTGACCATGCCACGTTTGGCCTCGCGACGTTTGAGCTCGCCGAGGATCTTGACGGTCAGGACCGCGCCGGTGGCGCCCAGCGGGTGGCCGGTGGCGATGGCGCCGCCGTTGACGTTGGTCTTGTCGGGATCGAGCCCGAGCTTGTTGACGCAGTAGACCGACTGGCTGGCGAAGGCTTCGTTGATCTCGACGAGGTCGATGTCGTCGAGCGCGACGCCCGCCTTTTCGAGCAGCTTGGGCACCGCGGCCGTGGGGCCGATTCCCATTTCGTCGGGATCGACGCCGGCGACCGCCCAGTGGCGGACATAGGCGATGGGCTCGAGGCCCATGGCCTCGGCGACGTCCGAGCCCATGATCACCACGGCCGCGGCACCGTCGTTGATCTGCGAGGCGTTGCCGGCGGTGACCGTGCCCATCGGGTCGAAGACCGGTTTCAGCTTGGCAAGTCCTTCGACGGTGGTGTCGGCGCGTGGGCCCTCGTCGGTATCGAAGACGAGTTCGCGCCAGCTCCCGTTCTCGCGGACGCTGACATCGAGTGGGACGATTTCGTCCACGAACTTCTTGGCTTCGAGCGCCGCAAACGCCTTGCGATGCGAGTTGTAGGCGAACTCGTCCTGCATCTCTCGCGTGATTTCGTATCTCTTTGCGACCACCTCGGCAGTGGTGCCCATTGCGGCATAGGCGTTGGGCATGCATTCATGAGACCGGGGTAGGCGATTGGTTTGTTGCCGCCCATGGCGACCATCGACATCGACTCGACGCCGCCGGCGATGACGACATCGGCGTTGCCGGCGCGGATGGAGTCGGCGGCGAGGGCGATGGTCTGCGAACCCGAGCAACAGAAACGGTTGACGGTGATCGCTGGAACCGCGGTCGGAAATCCGGCCGCGAGGCCGATGAGCCGGGCCACGTTCATGCCCTGCTCGCCCTCCGGCATGGCGCAACCCATCATGATGTCGCCGACCATCTCTTTTTCGAGGCCGGGGGTGCGTTCGACGAGCCCCTCGAGCATCTTCGATGCGAAGTACTCGGGGCGCGTGTCACGGAGGCTGCCCTTTTTGGCGCGGCCGATGGCCGTGCGGGCTGCTGAAACGATGACGGCTTCTCTCATCGTGATTCTCCTTTCAGTTCCGCAGCGGCTTGTTGTTGACCAGCATGTAGGCGATCCGGTCCTGGGTCTTCGGCTCGCCGCACAGCGAGAGGAAGGCCTCGCGCTCGAGGTCGAGGATCGTCTGTTGATCAACCGTGTCGTTGATGGTCGTGTCGCCGCCGGTCAGGATGCGCCCGAGGTGACGGGCGATCTTCTCGTCGTGAGAGGAGATCCAATGGGTGAGCTTCATGTTGTGAAGCATCATCTCGAGAGTTGCCAGGCCTTCCTTCCCGGGCAGGTGGAACGATCTTGGTCATTGGCGGGATGTATCCCTCCTCCGCCATGCGCGATCGCCATCCGTTTGGCGGTCCACAGCTGCTGGTCGCGGTTGATTTCGACCTTGTCGAAGGGCCGCAGGTATTTGCGGTCGCGCCCCTCCTCGCCTGAGGTGGCGACCTTGGCCATGCCGATGTTCTCGAAGGCGGTCCGGATGAACGGCAGGTTCGAGAGCACCGGCTCGTCGACGCCCTCGAGCACCCTCTCGAGCATGAAGTAGCAGCCGCCGCCGGCCGGGATCACGCCGACGCCGACCTCGACCAGGCCGATGTAGGTCTCGGCCGCGGCGCAGACCCGATCGCCACCCATGGTGATCTCGCAACCCCCTCCAAAGGTGTAGGCGAAGGGCGCGGTGATGACCGGGATCTTCGCCTTGCGAAGCCCGGTGGTCATGCCCTGGAAGGCGCGGATCATCTCGTCGATCGCCGCCCACTGGTTGGCCTGTATGCCTTCGAGCACCAGCGAGCAAGTTGGCGCCGGCCGAGAAGTTCTCGCCCTGATGGTTGATGACGAGGCCGCGGAAATCGCGTTCGCCGATCTCCACGCCTTTGGCCATGACCTCGATGATGTATTCGTCGATCGGGTTCATTCGCGGTTGGAGGGCGGAGTGGAATTCGACGCAGGCGATGCCGTCGCCGAGATCGACCAGCGACGCGCCCTTGTTGGAGTAGATGACCTTTTTCTCGTCCCGTTTGAGCTCGGAGAAGAAGATGAAGGACTCGGGACGCGGTCTCGTCGACGTAGCCCTTGCTTTCGGGTCGTAGTACTGGCGTCCGGTGGCCGACTCGATGTAGAAGCTCTCGTTGCCCGCGGCAAGCATGTCGGTGACCCACGGCGCCGGTTTGACGCCGTCCGCTTCCATTTTTTCGACGACCTTCTTCACCCCGAGGACGTCCCAGGTCTCGAAGGGTCCGAGATCCCAGTTGTAGCCCCAGCGCAGGGCGTTGTCGATATCGACGATGGAGTCGGAGATCTCTCCGAGGCGGTCCGAGCTGTAGGCCAGGGTGTCGCGCATCAACCGCCAGGCGAACTCCCCGGCACGGTCGTCGGCGAAGACCACGTCCTGGAGGCGCTGCTTGATGTCGTGGGTCTTCTTGGCCTGTTTGAGAGATGGAATGTCTGGCCGCACCTTCGGTCGGTAGTCGCCGGTTTTCCAGTCGATGACCAGCTTGGTCTTGGAACCGTCCTCTTCCTTTTGGATGCGGTAGAAACCGCCGTTGGCTTTGGTCTTTCGGCCCAGCGAACCGGCTTTGATCATCTCGGCGACGAACTCCGGCACCTTGAAGATTTCGCGCTGCGGGTCGTCCGGGCAGCCCTCGTAGATCGTGTTGACGACGTGGGCGAGGACGTCGATACCCACCAGGTCGGCGGTGCCGAAGGATGCTGACCCGGGTGGCCCATGGCCGGACCGGTGATGGCGTCCACCTCGTCCACCTGGTAGTCCATCTCGACCATCGCGTTGATAGTCGCGGCCATCCCGAAGGTGCCGATGCGGTTGCCGATGAAGTTGGGTGTGTCCTTGCCGAAGACAATCCCTTTGCCGAGGCGGAAGCGACCGAAATCGGTGAAGAAATCGAGGATCTCGGGCTTGGTCTTTTCTCCGGCCACCAGCTCGAGGAGCCGCATGTAGCGCACCGGGTTGAAGAAGTGGGTGACCAGGAAGTGTTCCTTGAAGTCCTCCGATCGACCCTCGGTCATCCCTGCGATCGAAAGTCCCGAGGTGTTGGAGGAGATGATGCTCCCGGTTTTGCGGACCTCGTCGACCCGCGCGAAGACCTTCTGCTTGATGTCGAGGCGCTCGACCACGACCTCGACGATCCAATCGCACTCCGCCAGCCGGTCCCAATCGTCCTCGAAGTTCCCGATTTCGATCAGCGGCAGAAACCGTTTGCTATAGAGCGCCGCCGGCTTCGATTTCTTGATGCCTTCGAGTCCGGCCGCGGCGAACTTGTTCCGAAACCTCGGGTCTCTTTGGTGAGACCCTTCTTTTCGTCCTCCTCGGTGAGCTCGGGCGGAACGATGTCGAGCAACACAACCGGTATCCCGGCGTTGGCGAGGTGGGCGGCAATTCCGGAGCCCATGACGCCGGCTCCGAGGACCGCGGCCCTTTGAATTTCAGTGCCCATGGATCAGCCTCCCGTCCTTGTGGGTGGGTTCGGTTCAAAATAGTGAATGAACACTCATTCATTCTGAACCATTCGCCGCAGGATGGCAAGAAATTTCGAGGGGCTGCCGAAAAGTGTGCGGGTGAGCCCGCAAGGTGCCCTCAGGTATGGCTTTTCAGCGGGTTTCACGGGATTCTGAGGCTGTGGCAATGAAAGATCCATGGTTGCCGAGATGCGGCATTTACGGCGATTTTCCCACGGTTGCCGCTCGGCTTCGGACTCTGGCCTTCAGCCCTCACCATCGCCATTTGGTGGCGATGGTGAGGGCTGAGTGTGGTACCTTCCGACCATGGCTGTGATGAGATTCTGGTTCACTGTTTTCCTCTTCGTTTTCTTCGTGGTGACGCCGGTCGGTGCGCAGGAAGAGAAAAAGGTCGAAAGTGTCGGCTATGAGGTCGGGATCGGGGACGTCATCGAGATCACGGCCTTCCAGGAGGAAGAGATCACGGGAGAATTTCTGGTCGAGGCGTCGGGGGCGATCACATTTCCGCTCCTCGGACCGGTCCCGGTGGCCGGCATGACGCCTGCCGCAATCTCCGTCGTCCTCGAAGAACTGCTCGAAAGAGACTTCTACGTCGATGTCCAGCTCAAGGTCAAGGTCGAAACCTTTGCCTCCCAGCCCGTGACCCTGCTTGGCGAGGTGCAGGCGCCTGGCACCTACTACCTCGAAGGCCGGACGACCCTGACCGATCTGCTATCGAAGGCCGGTGGATTGAAATCGAGCGCGGGACCGGTACTCGAGCTTCGTCGTACCTCCCGCATCGAGGGCGAAGGTCCGCCTGAACCTATGGTTTTTGAGACTTCAAAGCTGTCGACCGGTGAAATCGGGCGGGACCTCATCTTGCAGGCCGGTGACGTGCTCTATGTTTCTCCTAAGCAGATCTACTTCATCACCGGCGAAGTGGCTCGGCCGGGCCAGTATGAGATCTCCCTCGGCATGACCCTGATGCAGGCGCTGTCTCATGCCGGTGGCGTCGGCAAGTTCGCATCGCAAGTCATCGAGATTCACCGCGAGGAGGCTGGCGAGAAGAAGATCCTCAGCTTCGACCTGTCACACATCCGCAAGGGGCGCCTGGCCGACCCGGCGGTGATTTCGGGTGACGTGATCTTTGTCAAACGCCGGTTCTTCTGACGGAGGATTTCATGAGCTATGAGAATGTGTTGACCGAGAATCGTGACGGCGTCCTGTGGCTGACCGTGAATCGTCCCGAGAAATTGAATGCGCTCAATCGCGCGACTCTCGGTGAGATCTCCGAAGTCTGTGAATCCGTCAGCGACGACGACGATGTCTGGGCTGTGGTGGTAACTGGAGCAGGGGAAAAGGCGTTCGTCGCGGGCGCCGATATCGGAGAACTCAATACCCTGGGGCCGGTGGAAGCCAAGGAGTTCGCCCTCCGGGGGCAGGCGATTTTTCGACAGATCGAGCGTCTGACCAAGCCGGTGGTGGCTGCCGTAAACGGTTTTGCCCTCGGTGGTGGCTGCGAGCTGGCAATGGCTTGCCACCTCAGAGTGGCGACCAGCAACGCGGTTTTCGGCCAGCCCGAGGTCAAGCTCGGCCTGATCCCCGGATACGCGGGAACCCAGCGCCTGCCGCGTCTC
The DNA here is from genome assembly GCA_963776765.1 of Candidatus Sulfomarinibacteraceae bacterium. Classification (GTDB taxonomy): domain Bacteria; phylum Acidobacteriota; class Thermoanaerobaculia; order Thermoanaerobaculales; family Sulfomarinibacteraceae; genus Sulfomarinibacter. The sequence continues at coordinate 173,841 of CAVZOK010000012.1, read as the reverse complement.
GTGGGCCGCGGCCGTGCTCTCGAGATCCTGCTGACCGGCAGAAATGTCAGTGCCGAAGAAGCGGAGAGAATAGGCCTCGTCAACTCGCTGTGCGAGCCGGCAGAGATCGTCGAAACTGTGAATGGTTTGTTGCAGAATATTCTCGCCAATGGGCCTCTCGCCGTCGGTCACTGTATCGAGGCGGTCAACCATGGACTCGATCTGCCGTTCGACGATGCGTGTCTTCTCGAAGCAACTCTTTTTGGGGTCGGCGCCGCGAGCGAGGAGATGCGCGAGGGGACCTCCGCCTTTCTCGAAAAGCGGAAGGCCCACTTTCCGATAAGAGAATCAGCCCACAGTCCTCACCGCCAACTCTGAAGCTCAAGGGGCTGGAGGTGGAAGTGGCGTTTGATCTATATTTGAGGGCTACGTAGTATTCTTGGAACGGGATAATTGACGATTGGGAGGTCATAGGTGGACGAGAAGAGGTCGGAGCCAGCCAAAGATTAAAGTGGTCGATCGCCGGAAATTCTCTGCGGATGGCGATCCTTTGGATACAGCTGCGCCGGCCGCCGAGACGGCCGCCCCGGCGGCGCCTCCCGAAGAAACCGTATCCGAGTCCGCAGCAGCCGATCGCCGGAATCGGATCCCCGCCACCGACGGCGGAGGAGCCCGCGGTCAACCTTCCCAACTCTTTCTCGAACTCGTGACAATGCTTGCCGGACAGGCGGAGCTCCTGTTGGTTGGCGCCGAAGACCTGCCCGCCCAGCCGGCGGAGGCCCAACGGATGATCAATTATCTTGGGGTGCTCGAAGAAAAAACGGCAGGCAATCTCTCCGACGACGAAGCCAAGCTCTTGTCCAGCCTCTTGTACCAACTGCGGACGTTCTTTCTGCAAAGAAAGTAATCGATGCTGAGAAGGTTCATTCCCGCTCTTTTCGTGATCGTCGGGGTTTCGGCCGCCGTGGACGCGAATCTCCTCGATACCTGGAACGAGGTCCAGGCGAGCCTTGCCGATGGCGATGTCGCGGGTGCGGGATTGGCGATCACGGCGTTGCAGGAGGAAGCCGTCGAGCTCGAGATTCGGCGTTTGCCGGCCTTTGCGGCCGCTTGACGACGTGGGCTGAGGCGCATCCCGGCGCGGATGGCGACGCGATGCTCAGAGTGGCCAAGCAGTTGGACCCCGACTACCCGACATGCTATTTCCTCGCAGCGCGGTGGAGCTTGGATAATGGCGCGACCGCTTCAGCCATCAAGGAGTCCATTGTCGGGTCGATCGCTCTCATGAAATTTGAACCTACCAGGAGGATGGTGATCGCGGGCTTTTTGATGTGGGTTGTGATCGCGATAGCAGTCACCCTGGTATCGATGATTTTCGTCGTTACCGTTCGCTACCTTCGCGGTGTGATCTTTGATGCCAGAGATTTTGGTGGAAAGGTGTTTCGTACAGCCAACGCCTGGGTCTTTGCGTTTGTGTTGCTTCTGCTGCCGGTATTTGCGGCTTTGGGCCCGGTATGGTTAGCCGTCTATCTCTTTGTCCTCAGCTGGCCCTATCTGAGCCAGATCCTGAGGATCTGGGCCTTCATCGCATGCCTGGCCCTGGCGCTGGTGGTCCCGGCCTTTGCCTGGATCCAACATGACGTCCTGCAAAGTGAGCCGCTCATGGATCGGGTCGGCACGATGCTTGATGAGCGGCAGGCGGATTTCGCCACCCTGCGCGAATTCTCCGAGCTTGGCGTCGAGTTCGAAGAGATTTCGGGCTATCACCTCATCCTTGGCGAGCTCTTACGCATGCACGGCGAACCTGGATTGGCGAGAGTGGAGTATCAGAAGGCGACCCTTCTCGACCCGGAGAACTCTCGGCCGCTGGTATTCGTCGCAAATCTCGCTCTTGAGGAAGGCAACACCAAGAGGTCGATCCAGCTCTACAATCAGGCTCTCGAGCTTGACGGTCAAAACGCATTTGCCTACCACAACCTGTCACTCGCATTCGATCTCAGCCGTCGTTTTCAAGAAGGAGACGCAGCCCGGGCCAGAGCACGCGAAATCGCCGGCCGTGAAGTAGCAGAGGATGGCCTTCGAGGTCTTGATCCGCGGGTCAGGTACCCGCGCCTGGGCAGTGATGACGTGGCCGACTTGGTTCGAGGGTTTGAGTCCTGATCAGATGGCCCTTGTCGGGCGGTATCCACTCTCCCTCGATCCATTGAAGCAGCTGAGTTCACGGATTTCGGTCGTGTTCCTGGTTGGCGCCTTTCTCGGACTCGCGGCGTTGCTGATCCGGCTGCGAATGTATCCGCCGTCCAAGGAATGCAGCAAGTGCGGCAAGGTCTACAGACTGGAAACTGGTTTTGGAGAGAGTACGGTCCACTGCTCGCAGTGCGTATCGGTTTTCATGAAGCGTGAGGTCGTGTCGATCGAGCAGCAGACTGCGAAAATGAATCAGATTCGCCGCTGGGAGGCGTGGACTTCGCTGTTGCGGCGGATTGCGGGATTCCTCGTTCCCGGCAGCCAATCCATGCTCGACGGGAAGGTGATTCGTGGATTTCTTGACCGGCTTTCTGGCTTGGTTCTTTCTGATTGGCGCGCTGGTTCTGGTGCCGCTCTTCGTTCCCCGAATCGAACCTCTGGCCGAATATTCACCCGGTCCAGACCGTGTTTTCTGGTGCTCTTCGGGTTGATTGTCTTGCGGTCAGGCATCTCCGCGTGGAGCCGGAGGTAGGATGGCGCTCGAAGGAACTCTTCGTGACTTTTCGTTCGCCGATATCCTGCAGCTGATCTCGCTGCAACGGAAGACGGGTGTGCTGACTCTTCGTGCCGAGGAGAACTTGGTCACGGTGTCCTTCCAGGACGGGTGCATCGTCGGTGCATCGACTCTCAACCAGCACACCGAGGACATGATCGGTCTCATTCTGCTCAAGAGGGGAGAGGTGACCGAAGCGGAGCTCGAAGGAGCCCTGCGCCGTCAGGAAGAGACCCTGCAACGGCTCGGGTCGCATCCTGATCGATCACCACGTGGTGCCGGTCGAGACGGTGCGGGTGGCCCTCCATCAGCAGATTCTGCAGATCGTCTACCGAGTCTTCCGGTGGTCCGACGGCGAGTACCATTTCTCTCAGGAAACCGACATCGACTACGACCGCGATCTGCTGCAACCCATGGCGGCGGACTCGATCATCATGGAAGGCGCCCGGATGACCGACGAGTGGCCGTTCATCGACCAGCGGATTCCGGACCGCGATGCCGTCTTCCGAAAGGTCGATCCGGCCCGCCGGATCGAGGTCGTCGGAGGGTGGCGACGATTTTGTCGGTGATCTCGAGTTCAGTTTCGACGGCGAGGACTCCGGCGGATCCGAGTCGCTCCCGGACGACCAGATACCGAGAACCAGATGGCGGTGTATCCGCTCGTCAACGGCAGGGATTCGGTCAACGAGATCATCCTCGAGAGCGCCCTGATCGAGTTCGAAACCTGCAAAGCTATTGCCGAGCTGCTCGATCGAGGGCTGATCCGCGAGGCGACCCAGGAAGAAATCGCCCGTGAGCTGCGTCGCGGCGTGGAGATGCCCAGAGACACAGCGTTGGGCTCTGGCGTCGCTTCCGTGGCTTGCGGTTCCGTTCCTGGTTCTTCTCGGTTTCGCTCTGATTATCGTGAATCGAGAATCCGGCGAACCCCGGGTTTCAGCCTGCTGAAGATCTCTGGGATCGATACGTGCTCGAGAGCGTCTCCTGGATCAGTCTCGAGCGGGTGGCGCAGCAGGCCGAGACAGCTTTCTACCTCGACGGCGTCTACCCCGAGAGCGCCGACCAACTGCGACGGATTATCCGGCGGCCGTGCCGCTCGACCCCTGGGGACGACCGTATCGCCTGGTGACGCGGGGCGAAAAACTCCTCGTTACCGGCTCAGATGGCAGTGGTCAGCCGATCCAGTGCCTGATCCTGAGCCGCCATCTCGCCTGGGAAGGGACCGGGACAGGGCTGACCGGCCCGAGGGGCCAGGGGTCCAGCTGGTTCCGTAGATCCAAGCGATTAGCCATCAGTTTTCAGCCGTCAGTTCATCCCATGGATAGTGAAATCGCGGCCTCGGAGTCGCCGATCGAATCCGCCCCCAGGCTTGTCGGTTGCCTCTTGCAATCGCTAGGAGTAGTGAGTTTATCCCCGCCAAAACATTTCTGTTGTATTTATAAGGACTTGACAAAACATCACTCAGGTTTTATACTCTGTCTGAGTGATGAGACTTGAGGAGGATACTAAGCATGTCTCATGTCATCGGAATCGACCTCGGCACGACCAACTCCGTGGTCGCCGTGATGGAGGGCGGCAAGCCCATCGTCATCACCGAACCAGGAGGGCAACCGCACCACGCCTCGGTCGTGGCGTTCACCAAGAACGGCGAGCGTCTCGTCGGCCAGGTCGCCAAGCGGCAGGCGGTCACCAACCCGGAGAACACCGTCTACTCGGTCAAGCGGTTCATGGGCCGCCGGTTCGACGAAGTCGCGCGAGGAGATCAAGACCGTGCCGTACAAGGTCGTCAAGGGCGAGAACGACACGCGCGCGGATCGAGATCGACGGCAAGATGCTACTCGCCGCCGGAGATCTCGGCGATGGTCCTGCAGAAGCTCAAGGCAGCGGCCGAGGACCACCTCGGCGAGAAGGTCGAGCAAGGCGGTGATCACGGTGCCGGCCTACTTCAACGACGCCCAGCGGCAGGCCACCAAGGACGCCGGCCAGATCGCCGGCCTCGAGGTCATGCGCATCGTCAACGAGCCGACCGCCGCGGCGCTGGCCTACGGCCTCGACAAGAAGGCAGACGAGACCATCGCCGTCTTCGACTTCGGCGGCGGCACCTTCGACATCTCGATCCTCGAGGTGGGCGACGGCGTGGTCGAGGTCAAGTCGACCAACGGCGACACCCACCTCGGCGGTGACGACCTCGACCAGGTCGATCATCGACTGGCTGGTCGAGCGAGTTCAAGAAGGACCAGGGCATCGACCTGTCCAAGGACCGGATGGCCGCTGCAGCGCCTGAAGGAGGCGGCGGAGAAGGCCAAGATGGAGCTCTCGCTCGACCATGGAGACCGAGATCAACCTGCCCTTCATCACCGCCGACGCCATCGGGCCCGAAGCACCTGCAATCTGAGCTCAGCCGCGGTCGAAGTTCGAGCAGCTGATCGAGCCCCTGGTCGCAGCGGACGCTGGAGCCGTGCCGGCAGGCGCTGAAGGACGCCGGCCTCGAGGCCAAGGACGTCGACGAGGTCGTCCTGGTCGGCGGCTCGACCCGGATCCCCGATGGTCCAGAAGCTGGTCGACGGACTTCTTCGGCAAGGAGCCCCACAAGGGCGTCAACCCGGACGAGGTCGTTGCCATCGGCGCCGCGGTGCAGGCCGGCGTGCTGGCCGGTGAGGTCAAGGACGTCCTGCTGCTCGACGTCACGCCGCTGTCGCTCGGCGTCGAGACCCTCGGCGGCGTCACGACGTCGTGATCGAGCGCAACACGACCATCCCGACGCGCAAGAGCAAGGTCTTCTCGACGGCCGACGACAACCAGAACCAGGTCGAGATCCACGTTCTGCAGGGCGAGCGCGCGATGGCGCGCGACAACCGGACCCTGGGCCGGTTCCACCTCGATGGGCATTCCGCCGGCGCCGCGCGGCGTGCCGCAGATCGAGGTCACCTTCGACATCGATGCCAACGGCATCCTCAATGTTTCGGCCAAGGACCGCGGCACCGGCCAGGAGCAGAAGATCCAGATCACGAGCTCGTCGGGCTCTCCGACGACGAGATCGAGCGCATGGTCGAGCGAGGCCAAGTCCCACGCCGCCGACGACGAAGCAGAAGCGCAAGGAGATCGAAACCAGAAACAAGCTCGATGCGTCTCGCTCTACTCGACCGAGAAGCTCGTCAGCGAGAATCGCGAGAAGCTCCCGGAGGCCGAGGCCAAGGCCGTCGATGACGCGATCGCCGAGGCCAAGAAGGTCCTCGAGGAGGGCTCGGCCGACCAGATGGAAAGGCGCTCGAACGTCTGACCCAGGCCAGTCATCAGGTGGCGGCGGTTCTCTATCAGAGTGCATCCGCCGACGGCGGCAACGCGCCCCCGGCGGCGAATCCGCGGCCGGCGGCGAAGGCGCGTCGGCTGGGCCGACGACGATGTGATCGATGCGGAGTACGTCGACGTCGACGCCGAGGAAGAGAGCTGACGCTGGCAGCGAACAGGTCGACGCGTGATGTGAGAAACCCGGGGTCGGCTGGTACAGCCGGCCCCGGCCCTTTTCAATGTTAGAGTGTAGTCCGACACTCGACCGTATGATGGTCGGTACAGTGCGCCGATCTCGATAGTCGACAGCGTCAGGTTCGCGGTCGTGATCCGACCGTAGGGTGGGGGAGGGAAATGAAGGCCAAACCGAAGTATCGGATGATCTCCTGGGTGGCGGAGAAATACAACGTCCACCCTCAGACCCTCCGTCTCTGGGAGCGCGAAGGTCTCCTGCGGCCGACGCGATCGCGGGGTAATACCAGGTTGTACGACGAGGAAACCTGTGAACGGCTCGAGATCATCCTCGCCCTGACCAGAGACCTCGGTGTCAATCTTGCGGGCGTCGACATCATCCTGAACCTGAAGAATCAGATCCGGCGCTTGCAGGAAGAGAACGAATTGATGGGTAACCTGATCCGGCGGACCGTGCAAAAGCACAGCGAAGTTCCCAGATACCACTCGCTGGTCAAGGTGGAGTCCACCACTTTGAAGGTCGTGGACGAGGAATGAGTCGACGCGGCGGTTCCGCGCCGGATGCCGGAGTTACGACTCTGCGCCGATACCTCAAGGAGATCGGCCGCTATCCGCCGCTGAATCACGAGCAGGAAGTCGAGCTGGCCGCACGCATCCAGGCCGGCGACGAAGACGCCGTTCGTGAGATGGTGGAATCGAATCTCCGCTTCGTGGTCGCCTATGCCAAGCGCTACCGGAACCCGAACGTCCCGTTCCTCGACCTCATCCATGAGGGCAATCTCGGACTGATCCAGGCCGCGAAAAAATACGACCCGTCTCAGGAAGGACACGACGTCAAGTTCATCACCTATGCGGTGTGGTGGATTCGGCAGGCGATCCTCCATGCTCTTGCGGAACATGCCGGGTCATTTCGCCTTCCTCAGAAGCAGGCCAACACGCTCTATCGGATGGAGAGGATCCGATCTCTTCTGGCCGAACGCTTCGCCCGGGCGCCGACCGATAGTGAGCTGTCCGAGGAACTGGGTATCTCCATCGAAGATGTGCGGGTCCTCACCCGGGCTTCCCGTTCATCGCTCTCGCTCAACGAACCGGTGGATTCGGAGGGCGACTCCGAACTGGGCGATCTCCTGGAGCAGACCGGACTGCCCGATACCGACGAGCTGCTTCTTCGCGAGAGTTTTTCGCGCGCGTTGAGCGATGCGCTCGCCGAGTTGCCGGCGAGGGAGCGCAAGGTTCTCGAGCTGAGGTTTGGCCTCGCCGATGACCAGCCCAAGACCCTGCGCGAGATTGGCGAAGTCATGGGACTCTCCCGCGAGCGCGTGCGCCAGATCGAAAGCCGGGCGCTGAACAAACTCCGCCGCTCGCATCAGAAGCACTCCCTGCAGGGTTTCCTTCGCTAAGAAAACCCTGAAGGCAGCACGGCTATACGGGAAGACGGCTATTCGGCACCTACTCTTGACAGCGCAGTCGCCAAGCCCGAATGTTTAGCCGTCTAGCCGTCTAGCCGTTGTAGCCGTTTAGCCGTTTAGCCGTGAAGCGCGCCACCTTACTCCGAATCATTGTCGGCGGGCAGGTCGTCGAAATTCGGATCAGATTCCTTCCGCGACCGCTGGCGCCGACTTCCGAACCACCCGCGTGCCGGCCAGGATGTCGTGCAGTGTCCGTTTGTCGTAGCGAATCAGCATCAACATATGTCCCCATTCGAAGGTCATCGAGCTGACGCAGTAGGCGGCGAGACGAAGCAGGGCGCGAGTTGGACCAATCGGATACCGCTGCCGGTAGTCGGTGATCCGGAGACCGACCGCCCACTTCCCGGGAGTCGCTCCGAGAAGGCCCCAGCCGACCACGAAGTAACACCACCAGAGCGCGATCCACAGACCGAGAATTCCGCTGGCGTGCGCCAGCCATTGCGGATCAGACGTCGCCCTGGCGAGTTGATCGATCCCTCCCCAAGCGGCGCTCCAATCGAATTTCTGGCTCACCGGGATTGCGAGCAGCAGGCAAAGGCCACAGTACATGGCCATGTCGAGAATGGTTCCGGCGAGACGCCACGAGAAGCCGGCCGGTCGCCAACCGTCGGCGAAATCTAAACGATGGTCCACTACAGGGAGTCAATCCGCCACTTCGCTGGTGCACGAGCCACAGGCCGGAGTAGGCATGGAGAAATCGGAATCGCGATCGGTAAATGTACTCCAGCTGTTGGGTGTCACCCCGGAAGAGCATGTCATCGATGAACCACTGGAAGCGGCGATCCGAATCGCGCGCCCGCTCGAGGCTTTGCGCGGAGTGCTCGAGCAGTTCGTAGAGGCGATCAGGATTGTTGGCATCTTCGAGCCGGGTGATCTCGTTGGCCTCCTCCTCCATTTTGACCCTCAATGCGGCGCTGATGAGGAAGAACCGATCGAGCTCCCACTCCGGAGTGCCCTTTTCGACATCCCCCTCGGCCAGCCTTCGATAGGTCTCGATTTCCCTCGGTTCCAGGTTGAGGTTCCGAATCTCGGGTGCAGACGCGATCTGAGCCGGAAGGCGGTCCCACACGATCATTTCCAGGGCGAACATGATCTTGTGGAGGGTTTCATTGAGAAGCGGATCGGGCGGCAGAAGGTTCTCCAGCGATGTCTCCTCGACCTTTTCGTCAGTCCCTTTGCTGTTGGTCTGAAAGATTTCCTCGTCCGGGCGGCTGGACTCTGAACGAGGCGGTGCGCGCTGTCGAGGATACCTTCACCTCTTCGGAATTCGACTGCAGTGGTCGTTTCGAGGCTGGATCGAACTGCGCCATGACTGCCTGCATCGCTCGTGTCATTTCGGAAATATCATCGCGCTTCACGTTGTCTTTGCGCGCCCTGGCCTCGTAGCGCACGCGAATCGTTCGAAATTCCTCGAGCTGTCTCTTGAGGCCTTCACTCGCGAGTTCAGGATGGCGATCAAGGTAGCGTTCGATGTCGAAGATCCGGTTTGCGTTTTCGACGACCTTTCTCTCTTCGGCTTCGTACAATTCCTTGAATCTATTTTTTGCGACGATATTGGTAGTCGTGATCTCGACCAACATCGACGGGTGCAGGGCCGTCTTGCCGAGACGCTGTTTGAGTCGGCGATATCTCTCGTAGACCTTCGATTCGACGAGGGTCTTGTAATCTTCGATCGATTCCAACTCATTCCGAATCGCCTGCACCGCCGCGGCAAGTGGAGTTTCCTCGGCGAGAGGTAACGGCGGCAGATCGGTGATCTGCGAGAGGCGTTTGAAGTTGGAAAAGAGGTCAGCGGGGTCTTTGGGTTCCCCTCGCCCGTCTTCTCCCTGAGTCTCGGCAAGACGCGTAAAGAGAATGTCGAGTTTGTCGAGGGTATCCTGTTCGAAATATGTCGATTGAAGATAGAACTTGAGCAGAGCCGTGAGGATCTTTTCATCCTGGCGCTTGATGTGATCGAAGAATTTGCGCATGACTGAGGGAGCGAACTGGCTTTCGATCCGCGCCAGCTCCCGATGAATCCGGTCGAGCTCTCGTTCCAGCTGATCCAGCTCAGGTGTGGCGTCGACAGAGCTCTCGATTCCGATCTTGTGGACGAGCTCCTTCAGTCGATCGTGAAGGCCCTGAAAATTGTATGTGTAGGGCATTGGACCTTCGCCGAGGTGTTTGAGGACCCCGCCGAGGAACTGATAAAAGGTCCACAACGACCTGAAGCGGTCGGAAAGCGTGGTATACCGAACGCTCGAGGAACGGTCGCTGGGAGCTTGCATCAGCTTAGGATACACCGCCTTGCGGTGGCAGACAATTCGGAGGAATGAAGATGTTGGGACGGATCGTGGTGAGCAGCGAGGAGATCGAAGCGATGGTGGATCGTCTTGCCGATGAGCTCGAAGCCGACCTCGAGGGGAAAGCGCCGGTGTTCATTGGGGTGCTGAAGGGGTGTGTGTTTTTCCTTACAGATCTCACCCGGCGGATCCGCTCGTCGGTCGAGTTGGATTTCATCCAGGTCTCGAGCTACGGCGCCAGCACGACCTCGTCCGGTTCGGTTGTGCTGGTCAAGGACATCACGGTCGATGTCCGTGACCGTGATGTCTATCTGATCGAGGATATCGTCGATACGGGGATCACCCTGACCGATGTCATCAATCTCATTGAGGCGCGCCACCCGAAATCCGTCCAGGTTGTGGCGCTTCTGTCGAAACCATCACGGCGTAGGATCGAGGTTGATGTTGCGTTCCTCGGCACCGAAATCGAGGACCTGTTCGTCGTTGGCTACGGACTCGATTTCGGTGAGGCATATCGGAATCTGCCGGATATTCGGGTGCTCGAGGAGTCCTAGCTGCATATCTCACCGAGTTCTACTGCCGCGGCGAAGCGCAAGTATCCGTTGGGTTTGTCTCGGATCGGGCGACGCAGTCGTAGTTGCGCTACGTCGAGGAGCGCGATTTGAGACAAGCACGACGGGACGCCGCGATTCGGCGCGCAGTAGACACTCGGTGAGATATGCAGGCTAGTGCCGCAACCGAATCCGAGGTTGCGGAGCTACAACGGCATACGGGTAGACGGCTATTCGGCAAACCATACAGACTCGTTACGATGCCCCTGCAGTGCTCGGGTGTGCTGCCGTAAAGCCGCATAGCCGTACGGCCGTGAAACGCCAAAAATCACCGTTAAATTCCGAAGCCATAAGCCCGAAAAATCAATGCGTGACAGACCCGAAAAGGCAAGTTAGAATGTGCCAACACGGGCCACAGGGATACGAGGCCGATGACGGGGGACGGATGAAGCCGAGCGATTACCGCGTGCTGATCCGAGGCGCCGGAGAGCTGGCGTCAGGGACCGCCCACCATCTCTATACCCAGGGTTTTCAGAACATTCTGATGCTCGAACGGCGGTATCCAAAAGCTGTTCGTCGGCAGGTTTGTTTCTCCGAGGCGATCCTCGATGGCACCACCAAGGTGCAGGGGGTGCTCGGCCGCTACGTCCGCAACGTCGAAGAGGCCGAGGCGGCGAACGAGGCTGGTTCGATCGCGATCGCGGCGCTCGATCTCGATGAAGTGCTCCATGGCTGGCAGCCGAAGATATTCATCGAGGCGGCGATGCTGCGCAAGAACTGGGGTCTGAAACGGGAGATCGCGCCGGTGGTGATTGCTCTCGGCCCGGGCTATGTCGCACGCAAGGACTGCGATGCGGTGGTCGAAACCGTCCGAGGACCGCAGGTCGGTGCCGTTCTTGAGGATACCGGCGAGCGCCTCGTGGATGAGCCGCCAGCGGAGATCATGGGCTACGGTGATGAGCGAGCTGTCAAGGCCGTCCGAGATGGAATCTTTTTCACCCAGCAACGTATCGGTGGCCGGGTGGAGCGCGGCGAGCGGATCGGAACCGTGGTTTCCGTTTATGGCGTCGAAGATTTCCGGCAGGGTGTTCCGGTCGATGCGTCGTACCCGGTAACGGCAAGAATCTCAGGTGCTTTGCGAGGATTGCTTCGAGATGGTGTCCCGGTCAAAAAGGGTGACCGAATTGCCGACATCGATCCACGCGGCAGCACGGAAGATCTCAATCACATTTCGGACAAGAGCCGCCGGGTTGCCGAGGGAGTCCACGAGGCTCTTCTCGGGTTGATTGCCGAAATGGAGCGCCGTCGTCCGAGGGCGGGAAAGAAGCCTGGCGCGAAAACAACGAAGAAAAGAGTCAAACCCGCTCCCACGAGTCGTGCGAAAGTGACTGCCAAGAAGGGGACCGCGGCCAAGAAAGCGGTTGTGAAATCTAAACCGAAACCGGCCACAAAGCCGGCGGCGAAGACAACGCCGCGAGGCGCGAGGCGCTCGACAAAAGGTTGAGACAGCGGCGGGGTACCGTGGCGAATTTTCGGGAAAGATTCATACGCGCGACGTGGCGGCTCCGACCACCGGTGCTGGCGCTTGGAGGAGGTGGCGCGCGCGGTTTTGCGCATCTCGGTGTTCTCCAGGCCCTCGATGAAGCTGGTCTTTCCGTCCGTGCAATTGTCGGCACGAGTATGGGTGCGGTTGTTGGTGGAATGTACCTTGCCCTCGGCTCCGCGGCGCGAGCCACCGATCTTTGGCGTGAAGCGTTGGAGAGAGATCTGATTCCGACGGTGCGGCCGATTGGGAGGGTCCCCGATGCGGACTCCAAGGAACACCCGCTGATCCAGGTCGCACGGCGAATTCGCAACCGGGTGGTGATTTCCTTCGCCATGAACAAGGGCACGGTTCTCGACGACTCTGCCCTGGTGGAAGCACTCGAGTTCCTCGTTCCGGATCTTCAGTTTTCGGACCTTCCGAAACCGCTCATCATCGTTGCGACCAATCTCGAGACCGGCGCAGAGGAACGGCTGCGTTCCGGTCCGATCCGGCCCGCTATGGTGGCGACGAGCGCGATCCCCGGCATGGTTCCTGCGGTCGAGATAGACGGTCGGCCATTGGTTGACGGGGGGGTAGTGGCAGAGGTCCCTGCGGTCGCGGCGCGGGAAGAGGGCTGGCCGGTGATTGCAGTTGATGTTTCACTGGATGTGCCACCGATTAGGGAAGACGATCTCGTCCTCGACACCATGATGCGGACCCAGATGATGACCGCCCGTCTCCTGCGCCGACGTCAACTTCTATCGGCGACCCATGTCATCCGTCCGAAGGTGGGCGACGCAAGGTGGGCCGAATGGAATCGCTTCGATGAGTTCATCGAATGCGGACGCAATGCGACCCTCGAGTTCCTCGGCATGTAAAACGCTCGAAAAACCACAGAGTCACAGAGAACACAGAGCCGACTACCGGCCCAAATCTGCCCACAGATCACCCAGATAGACCCAGATCCGGTCGCCTTCCGGCCATCGTGAAACGCAGAGGCGCAAAGACGCAGAGGGGCAGAGATGCTGAGCCTGAAACGTGGTTGTGCTTACCGACGGCAGAACGACAGGCGATCAGGAATCGCCTGTCGCCGGTGAGAAGCCGGCCACCTCCGAAAGCAAGCTTTCCTCGATGTCCGCCTTCTCACAGGCCGACGTGCCAGAGGCACGTCGGTTCTGCCTCTTTCTCTCTTGTGAATGGGTGATTTGTGGGCTGCCTTGGTGTTCTCGGCGTCTTGGTGGTGAATCAACAAATTCAGTCGCCGTTGATTTTCTGATGGCGTTCCTCGGCGCGACGCAGCCACTTGCGCCAGGTTGGGGAGGCTTCAAGCAGGCTGGTCACGGTCGTCGGCTCCAGACCGCGTTGCTCGAGGGCGTCGAGAAAAACTGGCAGTTCCTGCCATGGTGGCTCCTCCCGTTCGGTCGCCATATGCATGAGGATGATGCCGCCCTCGAGTTTCGGAAACTGAATCAGGTGTTCCATGATTCTCTTGGAACTCTTGTAGAGCGATGAATGTTCGTCCGCGACCCAGTCGTGTGAGTCGAGTGACGCTCCTTCGAGCGAACTCCAGCGGACGTGGAGGTAGCCCATCTCGAGAGCCCATCCGCGAAGCGTACGGTTTTCTTCTCCGAACGGCGCTCGCCACAAGGGTTGCATCGAGTGGCCGGTGGCTTTGACAAAGGCCTGCTCGGCCCGTAGGAGTTCTTCTTGAAAGCGTTTCTTTGAGACTTCGGGAAGAAGCCGATGACGCCGGGTTTTCTCGTAGGTCGTGAGATGAGGATGCGAGTACGTATGGTTGCCGATTTCGTGGCCCGAGAGGACGGCCCGACGGACAATTGACGGGTAGCGTTCGATGAATCGTCCGGTAACGAAGATCGTGACTTCGAGGTTATGTTGCTGCAGGAGATCGAGAAGCTCAGCAGTCCGGTTGGTGGACGCATTGCCATCAAAAGTGATGGCGATCCTTGGGCCGGCATCCTGCACCAGCTGGAGGACCGGCGGCGCTACCAGAGGAGTTGGCACCATCCTGGGCTCAGCGGAGCGGGCGTCGGTTCGCGGAGCGTGAGTCGGCCGGGGCGTCGGCGTTGGCGACTGTCGAGGTGTGGCGGTCGGAGTCGGTGTATCAGTGGGCGTCGAAGTTTTTGTTGGTGTCGATGTCACGGTCGGTGTCGGCACGGCAATTTCGAGGTCCGAAGTCGTCAGGGGAATGATGCGAAGCACTCCCTCACCCGAACTCAAGTTGAGATCTTCTGAAAATGCGTGACCCTCGTTATCGAGGGTTACGACCCCTAGCGGCTTCCCATCGCGGAGCAGTAGCAGCCGAGCCCCGGGTGGACCAGTCGATTCGATGCCCAGACCGTCTTCCGATACGACGATGTTCGCCGAGATATCTACTTGTTCTTCCACGATGTGACGGGTGCCCTCGACGCCGCGGCTTACCTCGACCAGCTCGGCAACCTTCATGCCGACGGCCGAAAGCAGCAACGCAGACGCGCCTGCTACCACGCTCATCACCCACGCGGGATGGAGTGGTTGGCGGGCATTCGAGATCGCCTGGTTGACGCCGTCGCGAACAGCGCCGATGGTCTGGCATTTGCGGCCGCAATAGATGCGGCCTCGATATCTTTGGAAACACGCATCGCACAACCACTTTCGGCAACTACGGCAGCGTTGGCCGGCCTCCTTGGAAGGGTGGTTGACGCAACGAGAGGTTACGCGCATTTGCGACCGGATTCTTCGAAGAACCGCGAGCGTCGATAGGAAAAAGCGAACTCCGGAGATGTTATGGTGGTCGACCTACGGGTAACTCGTGCCTGGTCACGCGACCCGCAACGGGCCAAAAGGGGGCTGACGGTGTGGAACATTCCTAATCTTCTGACCGTTTTTCGCATCTTTTTGGTGCCGCTCCTGGTAGTGGTCTTGTTGACCGAGGTGCCCGACAAGGAATATTGGGGACTTGGGATTTTCCTATTGGCCGCTCTGACCGACGCCCTTGATGGAATTATAGCCCGCCGAACCCAGACCATCACGACAACAGGCGCGATGCTCGACCCGATCGCCGACAAGTTGCTGATGAGCGCAGCCTTTATTTCATTGGTCGAGTTGCAGCAGGCGCCGGCGTGGATGGTGACTCTGATCGTCGGTCGTGAGTTTGCAGTCACCGCCCTCCGAATGATTGCCCTCGAACGCGGAATCGCCATTTCAGCCAACTGGCTTGGCAAGGCCAAAACAACGAGCCAGATCATCACTGTGTCGATTCTCATCTTCAGCATCAACTCGGACCGCTGGGACGCCATCGCCCTTGTTGCCCTTTGGGTCACCCTGGTTCTGACCGTGGCATCGATGGTTGTTTACTTCTGGCAGAACCGTGGAGTGTTGATGGAGGGCGAAGCGTGAGTCGAGGGTTGCTGCCACGGCAGCTGCCTCTTCACCTGGTTCGAATCGGCCGCTCTTATCCGCGCGTGGTAGCGATTGGCGCGGCTCTGACCTGGATTGTCGCTCTGCTGCTTGCATCCCGAGTTCAGGTGGAGACGGACATCCTATCCCTGGTGCCGAGGAACAACCCGGTTGTCGAAGGATTCAAAAAGACCGTCGAACGCTTCGGGTCGGTGGATACTCTGCTGGTAGTGATCCACCTCGAACAGGATCGCGGGCTCGAGAACTCGATCGACTTTGCTGATCGGCTCGCCCGAAACCTGCGCGACTGGGACGACATCGATTGGGTCGAGTACCGGGTGGACAGCACCGCCGAGGCGGCAGTACCGTTGCTCGATAGCGCCACCCTGTTTCTCGAACCGGCACAATTGGACGAGATGCTGGCGGGGTTCGACGCTAAAGGACTCGAGAAGACCGCACTACGCCTGCGCGCTCAGTTGATGGCACCACAAAGTCTGGTGACCAAGGATCTCATCCGCCTCGACCCCGGCGGGTTATTGCCGATGATCCTGGCCAAGGTGAAGTTTGGAGGGGTCGGCGTGCGGGTCGACCCAGATACCGGGTGCCTGATTGACGATGGCCGGCGCTTTCTGTTGATGATGGCCAAACCGGTTCGTCCTGCTCAGGACCTGAAATTCGATCGATACCTTGTGACGTCCATCGAAGAACGTGTTGACGCGGTTTCCCGGGAGTGGATCGAGGACAGCGGTGAGAGCTCTGCGCCCCGGGTCGAGTTTACCGGCGGCTACGTGGTTGCCCTCGACGACGCGCGTCTGATCACCTCGGACATGGTGGTCGGCCTGGTGTCGTCGCTTGCTGGAGTGATGGTTCTGTTTCTGCTCGCCTTCCGCAGCCGTGCGGCACTCGTCTACGCCTTTTTTCCGCTTGTGACCGGGATCGCGCTGACATTCTCGTTCGGTGCCCTCACCCTGGGTCGAATCAACTCGTTGACCTCGGCATTTGGTGGTTTGGTGATCGGTCTCGGTATTGATTTTGTCATTGTCCTGTATGCCCGGTATGTCGAAGAACGTCAGAACGGAAGGTCTCATCCCGAGGCTGTTGACACCATGGGTCGATTCACCGGCGTTGGTGTGCTCCTGGGCGCCGTGACCACAGCTGCCACCTTCTATTCGTTCCTGGTGACCGATTTCGCAGGACTATGGGAGCTTGGACTCCTCACGGGCACAGGGATCCTGCTCCTAGTTGTTACCGTTTACCTGTTGTTGCCGGCGATGTTGACGCTGATCCAGCAGAAGATCCGCCTGGACAGACCTCTCTACCTTCGATCCTTCGGCACCGACATTTTGTGCCGGGCAGCCCTCTCGAGGCCGCGTCTGACCATCGTCATCGCCCTTGTTGTCACTGCGTTGCTCGGTATCGCTACTCGGCAGCTCCGTTGGGATGACGATTTCCGAAACATGCGTTCTGGCGACAACCGTGCGATCGAGCTTCGGCAGGAGGTGATGGACGCTTTCGATCTCCGATTCTCGCCCATGGTCTTGCGGTTTGACGGGGCAAACGAAACAGAGGCCCTGGCAAAGTGTCGCGCCATCCTGCCCGAGCTTGAAGACCTGGTCGACGGAGAAAACCTGGTCGGTGTCGACACCATCGCCGGTGCCGTTCCTTCCGAAGAAGTCCAGCGACAGCTGATCGCTCGGCTCGAAGAAGCTGAACCGTTCCTCGAGGATTTGGATGCCCGATTCGAAGTGGCTCTCCGAGGAGCGGGACTCAACCCCGTGGCATTCCGACAGGGCATCGATCATCTGGTCACGGCCCTTGCCCGTCGTGAACCCCTGTCCCTGGCAGATCTCGAAGGAACTCCCCTCGCGAGGGTCATTGAGCGATATGTGGCGGAGGGTGATGGTGAGGTCTCCTCCGCGATCTACTGTTACCCACCGGTGGGAAAGTGGCGGCGCGGTGCTTCGCCCGCCCTTGGAGAGCTTTTGGCCAAATACCCGGAAGCCGTCCTTGCCGGACCCAACATCATTTCCGCTGAGCTGAGGAAGATCGTCTGGGACGACGCCATCAAGGCCGCGATCCTCGGTATCGCGATTGTTTTTGTTTTGATGTGGGCGGACCTGGGTGGTCCCCTCCGTGCCCTTTTCGCGTTGTTGCCGCTGTTCGTGGGGATGGTGTGGATGCTTGGTGGGATGGCCTTGATCGGCCTTCGCCTCAACTTCTTCAATATTTTTGTCCTGACGATGATTGTCGGGATCGGCGTTGACTACGGTATTCACCTCCTGCACCGCTGGTATGAGTCTGATGGTGACCCGGCCGCCGTTGCTGAAACCGCCAAAGCCATCGCGGTCGCCGCGATGACCACTATGGTGGGCTTTGGGTCGCTCGTGCTCTCGCACTATCCCGGGTTGCGGTCTGTGGGTGGGGCTGCGATCCTCGGAGCGTTGTCAACCGCCATCCTGAGTATTACTCTGCTCCCTGCACTTCTATTGAAGAAGGAGAAACCATGATCCACAAGTTGAAGGCGAAGGACCTTGCCTGGCGATGCCCGGTGAGCTGGCTGCCGAAGAAGGATTCGACCTCAATCAAACCGGCCGGTACGATCGTCGCCCAAAACAGGGCTGTCGAGGCTATCGGATTCGGCCTCGCGATGCGGGGGATTGGCTTCAACGTTTTTGTTACCGGCATGTCGGGTACTGGACGTTTGACGACCATCAAGAGTTTTGTCGAGAAGCTCGCCGAGGGCGACGACAAGCCCGACGACATCTGCTTCGTCTTTAATTTCAAGAAACCGGAAGAACCGTCCGCGATCTTCCTCAAGGCGGGTGCGGGGCATCGGCTCAAAGAGGGCATGGCTGGGCTCATCGAAGAGTTCTCTTCCAGCCTCCCGGCGATCGTCAACGACCGTGAGTTCCGGTCTCGAATCGATCGAGCGGTCGAACCGTTGCAACGGCAGGAACGCGAGGCCATCGAGTTATTCGAAAAGGAGGTTGGTGACGCCGGCTTTGTTCTCGTCCAGGTGCAGGCGGGACTGGTCACCCGACCGGAGATTTTGCCAGTGGTCGAGGAGCAGCCGGTTCCGCTGGAGAAGATGGCGGAGCTGGTGGAGGCGGGCACTCTGACGGCCGAGGATGTCGAACGTTTTCGGGAGACCCACAACAAGCTCTCCGAAAAGTTCCGAGACGTTTTTCAGGAAGTGGCTGAAATCCGCCGCATGGTCCAAGATCGGGTGGAGGACGTGCGGCGCAAGTTGTTGCAGCCGTCATTCGATTCGGCAGTTAAAAGGATTCGCAAGGACGTGGCTGATCCGCGTGCCTATCCCTACCTCGACGATGTCGCCACCGACCTCGGAGAAAACCTCGGGTTATTCATGATTTCGGAAGAGGATATTCCTCTCGATGGTGACCGATTCATGCGCTGGCGGGTCAATCTGGTGGTCGACAACACGGATGTCAGTGGACGTCCGGTGGTGATGGAAACCGAGCCCAGCTACACCAACCTCTTTGGCACGATCGAACGTACCCTCACCCAGTCCGGCGAGGCGGCGACTTCGTTCATGCGAATTCGCGCTGGATCGCTCATGCGTGCCAATGGGGGCTTCCTGGTCCTCAACGCCGACGATCTGTTGATGGAGCCGCGCGTGTGGCCGGGTCTCAAGCGCGCCCTCAAGTACCGGCGGGTCCAGATCCAGTCGCTTGAGAGCCTGGTTCTCGGTGCGGCACTGCTCAAACCGGAGCCGGTGCCGATCAACGTCAAGGTCGTGATCATCGGCAGCCGCGCTATCTACGATCTTCTTTACCGGCATGATTCGGATTTCCCGAAGATCTTCAAGGTCCTTGCGGACTTCGATACGGTGTTGGCCAAGTCGAAGGGCCACGCGCGCGACGTGCTGTCGGTGCTGCGCAGGGTCACTCTTGACGAGGGTCTGCGCGAGCTCGATCGCAGCGGCATGGCGGCAATGTTGGAAGAAGCGGTCCGGGTCGGTGGATGGCGGCGGCGGTTTTCGAGCCGCTTTTCGGATCTCGCAGATGTTCTCAGAGAGGCCTCGTACCGGGCGGGCCTCGAAAATGCAAGAAGAGTATCCGGCGAGCATGTAGCAGGTGCTCGGCAGGCAAGGCGTCGAAGGAATTCGCTGACCGAGGACCGAACCCATGACCTCATTAGCGAAGGTGTGATCCGGGTCGAAACCAGAGGTTCGGTGGTCGGGCAGGTCAACGGGCTTGCGGTATACGATCTTGGTCACCACCGATTCGGCAAGCCGTCTCGGATCACTGCGCAGGTTGGGCTTGGCCGTGAGGGCGTGATTAACGTCGAGCGTCAGGCCGGTCTATCGGGTCCGACATATGACAAGGGCGTCAGCATTTTGACGGGATTCCTGCGTGGCACCTTTGCGCGACGATCGCCACTGACCATGTCCTGTTCGGTCACTTTCGAACAGTCCTACGGTGGCGTCGATGGCGATTCGGCGTCGTCGACCGAGATCTACGCGATTCTATCCGCCATTTCCGGGCAGCCGTTGCGTCAGGATGTCGCGGTCACGGGATCGGTTGATCAGCACGGTAATGTCCAGGCTATCGGTGGTGCCAACGCAAAGATCGAGGGTTTCTTCCGGGTTTGCAGTGAGAAAAAGCTGACTGGCAGCCAGGGGGTCATGATTCCCAAATCAAACGTCAAGGATCTCCAGCTCTCCGAAGAGGTAGTGGCCGCCGTCGATGATGGGCTTTTCAACGTTTGGGCTGTTGGCAGCGTTACGGAAGGCATCGAGCTGCTGACCGGTCGGCCCGCCGGGGTGTGGAGCAAGAAGAAGGAAACTTGGAGCGATGGCAGCATCTTCGCAACCTGTCAGGCGCGTCTCGATGATATGGTGCGGCTGATGAGGAAAGCGGCCAAGAGTACCGACAAGAATACGGGCGCCAAGAACGAAACCGTAGTTGAGATTGATACGAAATCTAATATGTGACGCGGGTCACCTTGATTTGACAACCCGGTTTGTGGGTAGAATAATCATTGGACGCCAACTTCTCGATGCAGTCGTGCCTGTGTCTGGTTGACGAGGGGGGGGAATGCCGAGGCGCTTGAACACAATTATTATCGTGCCCCATAGCAAGGCACGGTTTATTAAGTTCTCATTCTCCACGAGAGTTCTCGTGACAGTGACCTGCGCAGCGATAGCCGCGCTGGTCCTCTCTGTTGTCGCGATCGTCTTCACCGGAAGTGCCGTCAACCGGCGGCTCGAGGTGCAGCGACTGAAGAATGAAAATGTCGAGCTGGCCAGGGTCAACCAGGAGCTCGAGTCCACCGTCACCGAGGTCCAGGGCCGACTTGATGAGTTCGAGGAACGGACCGCCAGGCTTGCCCTCGCGGCCGGAATGGAAGCAGAGGCAGTCAGCTTCTCCGGCGGTGGCGGGTCCCAAACCCGCGTCGGTAGCGGTGGTCCGTATGATCGGCTCTCTGAATCGCCGGAGTCCTTGACCGCCCAAGGACGTTGGGTCCAAACACAGCTTGATATGGTCGAGGGCCGGCTGACGGAGCAAGGGCGGATCCTTTCCTCCACGCCGACGATTGCACCAGCTCTCGGTCTGATCACCGATGGCTTTGGCCGACGCAAGGATCCGTTTACCGGCAGGCTTGCGTTCCACCGCGGTCTCGACGTTTCGGCGCGACGCGGCACTCCAATCAAGGCGCCGGCCGACGGCATTGTCGTTTTCGCCGGTCGCAACGGAGGACTTGGCAAGACGGTGCGACTGTCCCACGACTTCGGTTTTACGACGGTCTATGGTCACCTCGACAAGATATCCGTCGAACCGGGTGACGAGGTGCTTCGCGGGCAAGAGATCGGCCTCCTTGGCAACTCAGGCCGCTCGACGGGACCACACCTGCACTACGAGGTTCACGAAGACGGCGTCGCAAAAAATCCGCTGTATTACATTCTCGACGCGTTCTAGACAATTTCCTTCGCGATCTCCCAACGCGCCCCTTTTGGGCGCGTTTTTCGTTGCGTAAGGCACGTCATTTGTTTCGGTGAACGGAACTGATACTAGATGCTAGATCCTGGATACTCGATCCGCCCGCCCATTTCGGATTTCGAGATTTCGGATTTCGGATTTCCGCTCACCGACCCCTTGACAATTCAGCGAGGGAGTCTATCGATTTGATGAATCGAGCATCGAGCATCGAGCATCGAGCATCGAGCATCGAGCATCGAGCATCGAGCATCGAGCATCGAGCATCGAGCATCGAGCATCTGGATCTTTCGTTGCAATCGGCAGCCGGCTGATTTAGTCTGCCGGAGACCGGTGACGGTCGGGATGCCGAAATCGGGAGTGAACGTCGCGCCGGGGGTCGCCCCGGCCTTTTGCAATAAGAGAGGCAGGCTGGATGAATCTGTTCGAGAAAGCGATCAATCTCGTCTTTGGGACGAAGCACGAACGTGACGCCAAGCGCATGCGACCGATCGTTGAGGCCATCAACGCGCGAGAGGCAGAGATCGAGAGACTGGATGATGATGCCTTGCGAGGTCGATTCGAGGCGATTGGGGAACGGGTGAGAGCCTCGACCGCCGAGCTGCCGGATGATCGGCGCGAACGCAGCGTCCTGGTCCAGGGCGTTCTCGATACCGTGCTTGAAGAGGTCTTCGCTCTGGTCCGCGAGGCGAGCAAACGGACCACGGGGATGCGTCATTTCGACGTTCAGTTGATGGGTGGCGTTGTTCTCCATGAGGGACGCATCGCGGAGATGCGGACCGGCGAGGGCAAGACACTAGTGGCCACACTGCCGGTGGCGTTGAACGCACTCACCGGCCGCGGGGTTCACGTCGTGACGGTCAACGACTACCTGGCGCGCCGCGATGCGGAGTGGATGGGCAAGATTTATAACTTCCTCGGCCTCACGGTCGGTTGCATCCAGAACTCGATGAACGATGCCGAGCGCAAAGAGGCGTACGGATCGGACGTTACTTACGGCACCAACAATGAATTCGGCTTCGACTATCTGCGAGACAACATGAAGTTCGAGCTCGACCGGATGGTGCAGAAGCCTCATGTCTACGCGATCGTCGACGAGGTGGACTCGATTCTGGTTGACGAGGCGCGAACGCCGCTCATCATTTCCGGTCCGTCCGAGGTTTCGGTGGACCTTTACTACAAGGTTGATACCATCATCCCGCGGCTCAAAAAGGGCGAGGAGATCGAGGACAAGCACGGCAACAAGGAAGCGACCGGGGACTACCTGATCGACGAAAAATCGCAGACGGCCGCGCTCACCGATCAGGGTATGGCGAGAGCCGAAAAGATGCTCTCGGTTGAAAACCTCTACGATCCCTCCAACATCGATATTCTCCATGCCGTAAACCAGGCTCTCCGCGCCCACACTCTTTTCCAGTGTGACAAGGAGTACATCGTTAAGGACGGCGAGGTGACGATTGTTGACGAGTTCACCGGTCGGCTGATGTCAGGTCGCCGCTGGTCGGACGGACTGCACCAGGCGGTCGAGGCCAAGGAGAAGGTAAAGATCCAGTCCGAAAACCAGACCCTGGCCACCATCACCCTCCAGAACTACTTTCGTATGTACGACAAACTCGCCGGCATGACCGGCACCGCGGAGACCGAGGCCGAAGAATTTGAAAAAATTTACGGCCTCGACGTGTCGGTGATCCCGACCAACATGCCGATGATCCGAGCCGATTACGCGGATGTGGTCTACAAGACCGAAAAGGAAAAGTTCAGGGCGGTGATCGACGAGATCGAGGAGTGCAATCGCAACAACAAGCCGGTGCTGGTGGGTACGGTGTCGATCGAGAATTCGGAGCGGCTCGCAAAACTCTTGCAGCGGCGAAAGATCAAGCATGTCGTCCTCAATGCCAAGTATCACGAACGCGAGGCCGACATCGTTGCCCAGGCCGGTCGGCTCGGGGCGGTGACCATCGCGACGAACATGGCAGGCCGCGGTACCGACATTGTTCTCGGCGGCAACCCGGAAATGATGGCCAGGATCGAGCTTGAGCCTGACGCCGATCCGGAGGAGTACGCCAACGTTCTGGCTCGCTATGAAGTGCAGTGCGCGGAGCAGAAGCAGCAGGTCCTTGAAGCCGGTGGCCTCCATATCCTTGGCACCGAGCGCCACGAATCACGACGCATCGACAATCAGTTGCGCGGTCGCTGCGGAAGGCAGGGCGACCCCGGGTCGTCACGGTTCTTCCTCTCGCTCGAAGACGATTTGATGCGGATCTTTGCTTCGGACTGGGTGCGCAAGATGATGGACCGGCTCGGAATGGAGGAGGACATCCCAATCGAGTCGAAGATGGTTTCGAAATCCATCGAACGAGCTCAGAAGCAGGTCGAGGGCCGTAACTTCGAGATTCGCAAACACCTGCTCGAGTACGACGACGTCATGAACAAGCAGCGCGAAGCTGTTTACGGATTGCGTCGCAGAATCCTCGAAGGGCTTGAAGGACGCAACTACATCATGCGGGTGGTCGACGAGATTGTCGGCTCGATGGTCGATCAGTACTGTCCAGAGGAAGCTGATCCGGGAGACTGGGAATCCGAAGCACTGGAGAAAGAGTTTCGGAGTTATTTCGGCCTCACCGTCGACGAGCTCGGGGTCGATTGGGAGATGATCAACCGGCCGCAGCTCGAGGAAGCTCTGAACGATGGCGCAAAAGCACACTACGAGAAGCGGGCGGAGCAGTTTGGTGCCGAGAACCTCACTCGTTTGGAGAAGTTTCTCCTGCTCGATACCGTGGATCGCCAGTGGAAGGACCATTTGCTGGCCCTCGACCATCTGCGTGAAGGCATCGGTCTCAGGGCGTACGGGCAACGAAACCCGCTGGTCGAATACAAGCGCGAGTCCTTCGCGATCTTTGAAGACATGTGGGAGCGTATCGAGGACCACGTGGTCAAGTTCCTTTACCACGCCGAACCCGTGGAAGACATGGACCTCAAGCGGCGAGGAGTCAGCACGACGCTGTCACACCCCGAGGCAAAGGGCCTCGCCACGTCTCACGCGCAGCAGGAGCAGGCCGCCAACACTCCGGTAAGCGCGCCCGATGCCAGACCGACCACCGTGCGTAGAAATCAGCCGAAGGTCGGACGCAACGATCCGTGTCCGTGCGGGTCGGGCAAGAAATACAAAAAATGTCATGGTGCGATGGCCGCTGCGAAAGGGTAGGAGATGAACCAGGAGATTCCAGTTGGTCTGACCTTCGACGACGTGATTCTCGTGCCGTGGCGGTCGGAGATGCATCCGAACGCCGTTGATGTTTCGACCCGTCTCACGAGGAACGGGACCGGTCTCAACCTGCCCATCATCTCGGCGGCGATGGACACGGTGACCGAGGCCAACATGGCGATTGCCATGGCCCAACATGGCGGTCTCGGTGTCATCCACAAAAACATGTCCATCGAGCGGCACGCTGAGGAGGTCGACAGGGTTAAGCGATCCGAGTCCGGAATGATTGTCGACCCGGTGACGGTACAACCAGGACAATCGGTGAGCGAGGCTCTGGATGTGATGGCCCGCTACCGCATTTCGGGCCTGCCGGTTATCGATGCCCAGGGTCAGCTCAAGGGCATTCTGACCAACCGTGACCTGCGTTTCTGTACCGAATTCGAACGTCCCATTACAGATTTTATGACCAAGGACAGCCTGGTGACTGCTCCGGTCGGTACGACACTCGACGAGGCCAAGGTGCTCCTCCACCAAAACCGAATTGAAAAACTGTTGGTGGTCGATGACGAGGGCAATCTCAAGGGTCTGATCACGGTCAAGGACATCAAGAAAGCGCACGACTATCCCGATGCCTGTAAAGATGAGTTCGGGAGGCTGAGAGTGGCGGCGGGGATCGGTGTCACCGACGATGTCTCCGAACGCTGCGCCGCCTTGATCGAACGTCAGGTCGACGTTCTTTGCCTCGATAGCTCACACGCCCACTCTCGAGGCGTGATGGAGGTGGCGGAGCTGATCAAGAAGGAATTTCCGGATACCCCGTTGGTTGTTGGCAATATCGCCACCGGGGAAGCGGCCCGTGACCTCATCTCGTTGGGAGCGGATGCGCTCAAGGTCGGCATCGGACCGGGCTCGATCTGTACGACACGAGTGGTGACGGGTGCAGGGATGCCTCAGATTACCGCCATCATGGAGTGTGCAAAGGTGGCAGCCGAGCACGGTGTGCCGGTCATCGCTGATGGCGGTATCCGTTTTTCCGGTGACATCTCCAAGGCGCTCGCAGCGGGCGCCGACGTGGTCATGATCGGTTCACTCTTTGCCGGGGTCGAGGAGTCGCCCGGCGAGCAGATCCTGTACCAGGGCCGGACCTTCAAGGCCTATCGAGGGATGGGCTCGATCGGCGCCATGAAGGAGGCCGAGGGATCGAGTGACCGGTATTTCCAGGAGGGTGGCGGCAGAGCAAAATTGGTGCCGGAAGGTATCGAGGGGATGGTTCCCTACAAGGGACCACTGGCCGATCAGCTAACCCAGCTCGTCGGTGGGCTGCGTGCCGGGATGGGCCTGTCGGGTTGCGCCTCCATCAATGACCTCCACTCCCAAGCGCGTTTCATTCGGGTGACAGGCGCCGGACTCAAAGAGAGCCACGCCCATGACGTCGTCGTGACGAAGGAAGCGCCGAACTATCGCATCGACTGATCAACCACCCGCCCATTGGGAGCGCGAAGCCGCTTCGACGACACAGGTGCCACTCGCCGATCAAGAGCGCTTTGCCGCATCGACGACCACCATGAGAAGCGCTAAACCGCTTGGTCGACATCGGTGCCACTCTTCGCATTGTTTGCCCCGAAGGCGTCACTGGATTGGGGGGCGAAGAATTCAAACAATGCGAAGGGTGGCACCCTGCACGCCGAAGCGAGACGCGCAACGATGCTTGCTGGTAAACTCCGCGGCATGAAAAAAGCGCTGATTACGGGTGTTACAGGCCAGGACGGCTCCTATCTGGCGGAACTATTGATCGACAAAGGCTATGAGGTCCACGGGGTTGTGCGACGGTCCTCGACCTTTAATCGGGGTCGTATCGACCATCTTCGAAAGGGCTCGGCCAGCGACCGCTACTTGCGTCTCCACTACGGGGACCTTGGTGACACAGAATCGTTGACTACGATCCTGGGCGAGGTTCAGCCGGATGAGATCTACAATCTCGCTGCACAATCTCACGTCGGTATTTCGTTCATAATGCCGACCTATACCGGAGAAGTATCGGGGCTTGGTACCGTTCGCCTCCTCGAGGCGGTTCGGCAGATTGTGCCGCAGGCTCGTTTCTATCAGGCGTCGTCGTCCGAGCTCTTCGGACAAGCGCTCGAGGTGCCGCAGAATGAGCAAACGCCGTTCCATCCGCGTTCGCCGTACGCGGTAGCGAAGCTCTATTCATTCTGGGCGACCGTCAACTACCGCGAGGCACACGGCCTTTACGCGGCCAACGGGATCCTCTTCAACCACGAGTCACCCCGGCGCGGCGAAAATTTCGTGACCCGCAAAATCACCCGTGCAGTGGCGGAGATTGCGGTCGGCCAACGCGATTGGCTCTCACTCGGCAATCTCGAAGCCCGGCGCGACTGGGGGTTTGCCGGGGATTTTGTGGACGCAATGTGGCGGATCCTGCAAGTTGACGATCCCGATGACTGGGTCGTCGGTATCGGCGAGGATCATACGGTGCGCGAGTTTTGCGATTTCGCCTTCGCCCATGCCGGTATCGAACTGGAATGGACGGGAAGCGGTACAGACGAAAAAGGTCTTGACCGGGCGAACGGCGCCACCAGAGTGTTGGTGAATCCGAGGTACTTTCGGCCGGCGGAGGTGGATCGGCTTTTGTCGGATGCTTCGAAGGCCCGTCGAGAGCTTGGTTGGGAGCCGAAGATCGGCTTCGAGGAGCTGGTTCGCATGATGGTGGATGCCGACCTCGAAGCGGTTCGCGCGAAATAGCCCGATCCCACTGGCCAACCCGGATGAAGTAATCAGTAATCAGTAACCAGTTATCAGTCCATACCAAACAGGCCATGACACTTCAGCTGATAACGGTTTACTGGTCACAGCCTTCTGGCTACTGGTCACTGGTTACTTTCTCTACTCTTGCCCGAAGCGGCAGAACCAATTAGCATGCCCTCGCTTGGAGGATGAAGATGAAGATCGTCGAATGCGTCCCAAATATATCAGAAGGACGGCGTCCCGAGATCTATAACGAAGTCGCCGAAGCGGCAGCATCGGTTGCAGGGGTCGAGCTTCTCGACGTCGATCCGGGGATTGAAACCAACCGCACGGTGATCACTTTCGTAGGTGAGCCCGACGCGGTCATCGAAGGCGCGTTCCACCTCGTGGTGGCGGCACGCAGGCTCATCGACATGCGCGACCATCACGGCGCCCACGGACGAATGGGTGCAGTGGATGTCTGTCCATTTGTCCCGGTGGCCGGCGTCACAATGGATGATTGCGTCGAGTTCGCCAACCGGCTCGGCAAGCGGGTGGGGGAGGAATTGTCCCTTCCAGTCTTCCTGTACGAGTTTGCCGCGACGCGACCGGAGCGGCGTTCGTTGGCCGATATTCGGAAGGGCGAATACGAGGCCCTCCCGACAAAGCTCGAAGATCCGGACTTCGCTCCTGATTTTGGGCCCGCCGACTTCGTACCGGAGTTCGGCGCGATGGTCATCGGTGCCCGCAAGTTCCTCGTCGCTTACAACGTCAATCTCAACGTCACCGATAAGAGGTGGGCCAATCGCGTAGCCTTCGATGTTCGGGAAAAGGGCCGTATGGTTGCTGGTCCAGACGGTAAGGAAGTTCAGCAGCCTGGCATGCTCAAAGCGGTGCGGGGCATGGGTTGGTATATCCCGGAGTACGGGTGCGCACAGGTCTCCATGAACCTTATCGATCTCGATGTCACGCCAGTTCACGCGGCATTTGAGGCGTGTGCCGAAAGTGCCAGGCAACGGGGCCTGCGGGTGACCGGATCCGAGCTCGTCGGCCTGATTCCGAGGGCGTCGATTCTCGAAGCAGGCCGCTACTATCTGGAGCGAATGACCCGATCTCGGGGTGTTCCGGAGAGCGATATCGTGCATGCTGCGGCGATTTCCCTCGGTCTCAACGAAGTATCCAAATTCGATCCCAAGGAGAAGATCATCGAGGACATTCTGGCGCCGGAGCGTCCGCTGGCGTCGATGACCTTGCAGGAGTTCGCGGACGAGACCTCTCGCGACTCGGCGGCGCCGGGTGGTGGTTCTGTGGCAGCGCTCGCGGGCTCATTGGGTGCTGCTCTCGCGGCGATGGTCGCCAACCTGGCCCACCCGAAATCGGCGTTTGCCAAGGTCCAGGATGAGCTCGAAGAGGTGGCGATCCAGGGGCAGGCCCTCAAACAGAAAATGCTGGACGCCATTGATGCCGACACCTGGTCCTTCCAGGCGTTGATGGCCGCCAACAAGGTTTCCGGTCCGGAGAAGGAACAAGCGGTGAGGGAAGCAACCCTCGGCGCGGCCAGGGTGCCGCTGGAGGTTGCCGAAACTTGTCCGGAGATCGTCGGGCTGTGTGCTCGCGCCAAAGAGCTGGGGATGAAGGCCTCGGCCTCGGATGCCGGCGTCGGAGCCGGTATGGCTCGTGCAGCGGCCCTCGGAGCGGCGATGAACGTCCGCATCAATCTCCAGAATATGAGTGATGACCCGGATGCAAAGGCGATGCTCGATCGAGCTGATGAGGCGGTTCGAAAGACCCGTGAGCGTGCGGCCGGGGTCGAGGCTGAAGTGTGGGGTTCTCTCGGAGGCGACGTCAGCGATCTGTAAAAAGCTCAACGGTGGTGCTCCGCCAGGGCGAGATTCAGGGTTAAAACGAATGCAGAGGGACGATCGATGTTGAGTTAAGAGTCAAGAGTTGAAGAGTTAAGCCGCCCTCGGACCGGATTCGGTCGGTGGCTGAACCCTGAACTCTTAGACCAAAACTGGTAACCGCTTAAACTCTTAACTTGAGGAGCGATGTGACTTGAAAGACAGTTTGATCACGAAAATACAGGCGGCGTCGGAGGCTCCATCGCAGTCGCGTTGGCTCGGGTGCTGGTGCCGCTTGTGGTTGGCGATTGGTGCGGTGCTCAAATTGATGGATCTCAGCCCAACCCACCTGCCGGCGGCATTGATCAAGTGGTGCGGCGGGCTCGGCATCGATCTGATGTTCGTGCTCAGGTTCGAGATTGCAGCGGAGCTCATCGTTGCGGGGGTGATGGTGTTGCTTCCGCCGCTCGCGCGGTGGATCGGTGTTGCAATGCTGGCCGTCTTCGTGCCCGTGCTGATCGGAGATCTGCTCCTGGGCGCGTCGAGTTGCGGTTGTTTTGGCGCCATCAAGGTCAGTCCGTGGATCACACTTGTGATGGACGTCACATTTTTGTTCGGATTACTCCTCCTCGGCCGGAGCGAGCCGAGACTCGCCATGACCCGGGATCTGCCGACTTCGAGAGTGCTGATCGCCGGTGTCTGGAGCCTTCTCAGCGTCGTCGTAGCCTTTGGCCCGTCGGCACCCAATGCTAACGTCAACGGTGGTCCAGATGGAGGTTTGGTTGTAGCGGGGAGCGACGGGGCTCCGGCCATGCCGGCTGATGGCTATTACATGCCGCAATATCTCGAATGGATCGGTCAGCCTTTCAGCGATCTCGACGTGGCGCTCTGGGCCGGTAACCTGCCTGATGACCTTGACTTCGGGCCGCAATTCCTCATTTTCTACCGAAAAGACTGTGAGCATTGCCATGAGCTGATGGAGCTCCATTTCAGCGGTGCTCTCGAATTTCCGACAACGGCCATCGCTGTGCCGGAACGCGACGGATTCCCTACCGAGAACCTGCAGCCCTTCGATTGCCCAGAATGTCGGCTCGCGGAGCTGCCTGCGGGAATCGACTGGTTTTTCCAGACGCCGGTCCTCGTGCGGCTTGTCGATGGCGTCGTGGAATGTGCGGCCGAGGTCGAGGCGGTAACGCCAGAATGCCTTTTGTGGTAGGACTTCTCGCGAAATTGGACTCGCGGCTTGCGTTTAAAAATGTGTTATAGTATCGCGGTGCTTGTCGTAGACAGCAAATTTAGAGGATCGACAAATTTTGGAGGTGGATGATGCGTAAAACTCTTACCCCGGCACTGGTGCTTCTTCTCGTTGCTTCGGTCGGTCTTACCGGCTGCGCGACCAAGAAGTATGTGGACGAGCAGATCTCCTCGTTCGGCCAAGTGACCAACACGAAGATTCATGAGGTCCAGGACGCGACTGAAGGTAACCAGAAGGCGATCTCCGATCTTTCGGCGAAGCAGGTTGCCCTCGAGAAGGATGTGGCCAAGCTCTCTGCTACCGCCAAGGACGCGCTGAAGCGCGCTGATGCGGCAGGAAAACTTGCCAAGGGCAAATTCCTCTTTGAGGCGACCATGACTGCCAACGACGTGACCTTCGGATTCGACAAGGCCGACCTCTCCGACGAGGCCAAGGCCGCGCTGGACGCTTTCGCCGCCAAGGTGAAGGGTGTCGAGGGCAATGCGTATGTCGAGGTCCAGGGCCACACCGACAACATCGGTAGCGAGGGCTACAACCTCAAGCTCGGCCACGTGCGCGCCGAAAAGGCGATGCGTTACCTCAACATGGAGCAGGGCATTCCGCTGTTCCGGATGAACGTCATCTCCTACGGTGAGTACAAGCCGATCGCTGACAACTCGAACAGGGATGGCCGCGCCCAGAACCGGCGCGTGACCCTGGTAGCGATGCAGTAAGCTCTTCTCAAATGAGAACTCAAGCCCGGGCTTCGGCCCGGGCTTTTTTTGTCTGAACCCGATAGCCCGCCGGCCGCAGTCGGGCCCTCGCCTGCAGGGCGTTCATGGGACGGTAAGATTGATCGCGCCGTGTTGTCGTCGCGCTTCCCGAGAGGATGCCAGGCACGCCGATTCGCTGTTGCCGGGAAAAGCAACCGGGGCGCGCCTCCATGAATCGGGATGCCAGGCACCTCCGGTGAACGCCCTGTTCTGTCGGCGAGAAAAACACGGGCACGAGCAAACCACGCAGAAGCCGCTATCATTCTCCTGGAGGCCTCATGGGTGATCCAGCCGGTGTGAACCAACTGTCCGTCCTAGCTGTATTCGGGGCTTCGGATGCTTCGAATGAAGAGTGCGCCGTCGCCGAGCGAGTCGGAGCGGCCGCAGCTCGAGCCGGTTGGGTCTTGCTGACTGGCGGTGGGTCTGGAGTGATGGAGGCTGCGAGCCGCGGGGCGGTCGAGGCCGGCGGGTTCACGGTCGGAATTCTCCCGACCGCCGGGCCTGGCGGTGGATATCCGAACGATTGGGTACGTCTTCCGATCTACACGGGGTCGGGCAGTGCCCGCAACGCGTTCAACGTCCTTTCAGCCAATCTCTGCATTGCAGTCGGTGGTGGACCCGGCACCCTGTCCGAGATCGCGTTGGCGTTGAAGAGCGGCACCCCAGTTTGGTGCTGGAACAGCTGGACGCTGACGCCGCCACCCGGAGCCGGTCGTCCGCTCCCCAGGGTCTTCGACGACAAAGACGAACTCATGACTGTCCTCGAAGCCGAGCTCTCCCAGCGGTCCACGGTTTGACGTTCACGCAGTCGCTGTCGCTGATAACTGCCTGTGACGCTGTCTCCAGTTGCTGCCACTGAGGCTGGTACCGGAGGAACGCTGATCCAACTTCGATGCGGTCTTCTGTCAGCGCCCTCCCCGAGAGGATGCCAGGCACGCCGATTCGCTGTTACGGAGTGAAGTCACTATGGAGCGCCTCCGTGAATCGGGATGCCAGGCACCTCCGGTAAACGCGCCCTTGGCTCGCAGATCGCAACGCGAGTGGGCGGGCGACATTCCGAAATCCGAAATCCGAAATCTACTCCTGCTCCTCTTCCATCTGCCATTTTGCGCCCTTCTTTGCCAGGAAGAAGCAAGCCGCAACCAGAGCCGCCAGGCCGAGAACGCTGACCATTTGGCCGCCCAGGCCCTCGTACCAGTCGGCAAAGATATTCGCACCCTGCTCAGAGTAGTGGAGGATATCGACCAGGAGCATTGACTCCCCGAGCTGCGGCAGCAGGAGGATGGCGCCAATGGTGCCGATGATCGCTGCACCGGCCATAAGACCCGATGCGATCAGGGTCCCCTGTTCCTTCAGCGCCTCTTGTTCGGCCTCGGTGCGGCCGCTCTTGCTGATGAAGTGTCCGACCGCGGCGCCAAAGAAAACCGCCATATTGATCTCGATTGGCAGGTACATGCCGAGCCCGAAAGCCAGGGCCGGTACCTTGGCCATCTCCAACATGACCGCGATAATGCCGCCAAGCAGGAAGAGGATCAAGGCCTGTTGCTCGCCGCCCATGACTGATGAAACGATGGTCGCCATGAGGTTCCCCTGCGGCGCGGGGAGGTTCGGGTTGGCAACCATCTGGCCGGTGCCGTCATCGATCATGAATCCATAGGAGGTCGCGAGTACCCAGATCACGGCGCCAACGCTGAGGGCGGCGATCAGGATGCCGAGGAACTTCCAGCGTTCCTGCTGAAATGGGCTGGCGCCGAGCCAGTAGCCAACTTTGAGATCGGTTATAAACGCACCCGAGGTTGAGAGAGCCGTGCATACTGCGCAACCCACGACCAACGCCACCGACATGCCGAGAGCGTCCCCGCTGAGTCCAGTGGCTACCAAAGCGAGGCAGGCGATGATCAACGTCAACATCGTCATCCCCGATACCGGATTGACACCGACGATGGCGATGGCGCGCGCCGCGACTGGAGTGAAGAGAAAGGCGAGGACGTAGGTGATGACCGTCCCCACCAACGCGGTGGAGACTCGGCCGCTGATGAACCAGAAGAGCAGGAACATGCCGACAACCGCCGCGGCCTGAATCAAAAAGGTGTTGCGCGGGGACATGTCCCGGTCGGTACGAACATCGTCGGCTCCGTCGCCGCCGCTAACCAGCCCCTTGAAAGCAAGCGAAATCGATGACACGATGATCTTCCCCATCTTGAGGATTCCGATAATGCCGGCGAATGCGATGCAGCCGATACCCATCGGGCGCACGTAGTTGCCGAAGATCTGGGCGGAGTCCATGTCAGCCACCAGTGCGTCTACGGCGGGTGGTGTCAAGGGAACTGTCAGGCCGTTGGCGGCAAAATAGATCACGGGCACCATCACCAGGACCGATAGGACTGAACCCGCAGCGATGATGCCGGCATAGCGGACGCCAATGATGTAGCCGAGACCGAAATACACAGCGGTGGCGTTGAGCCGAATCTCGAACCGCAGATCTGCTATGCGCTCACCGAAGGTGCCGAACAGCACCTTCGAATTGAGGTGGTGGTTCCACAGATGGAGAAACTCGACGATGAGGTCGTAGAAGAAGCCGAGACCAAAGGCCATCAAAAGAACCTTGCCAGCCGATCCTTTTGACTTCTCGCCGGTCGCCAGCACGTTGGCGATTGCCGTGCCTTCGGGGAACGGGAGCTGGCCGTGAAGGTCTTTGACGAAATACCGCCGAAGTGGAATCAGAAGGACGACCCCGAGGTATCCACCGACGAGGCAGGAGAGGAAGATCTGCAGGAAAGACGGCTTGAGGTCGAGGATATAGAGTGCTGGGATGGTAAAAATTGCACCGGCGACGACAACGCCGGCAGCCTGACCGATGGACTGAATAATCACGTTTTCGAGGAGGCTGTTGCGGCGGGCGAATAGAGTCCCGAGGAAGACCGCCAGGATCGCGATCGGGATCGATGTTTCGATGACATTTCCGGTCTTGAGTCCAATGTAGGCGGCGGCGAAAGTGAAAATCACCACCATGATGACGCCAATGATTACGGCACGCGCCGAGGCTTCTGGGCGCGGGTCGTCGGCGGGGACGACCGGGGTATAGGTTTCACCTGGCTCGAGCTCACGGAATGCGTTCTGCGGCAGGACCTTGGCGGACTTGGACAACGATTCCATCAATACCCCCTCTAGCGTCTCAATATTGGACGTGAGGAGTTTATCAGGGAGGCAAATCGAATTAGGAATTAGGAATTAGGAATTCGGAATTATCGCCCCTCCCCTCAGTGGTGTAACCGCCCTAGGGGAGCGCGGGTGGCCCTGTACCCTGCATC
Source organism: Candidatus Sulfomarinibacteraceae bacterium (assembly GCA_963776765.1). Lineage (GTDB taxonomy): Bacteria > Acidobacteriota > Thermoanaerobaculia > Thermoanaerobaculales > Sulfomarinibacteraceae > Sulfomarinibacter. The sequence goes on along the minus strand of CAVZOK010000012.1, from coordinate 139,356 downwards.
CTGCATCACTCTTGTCCAAGACAGCGTCTCGGGAAGCCGACTCAGATTTGACTGGGTGAGGCATTGCAGCGGCAGGTGCAGTGGCAGCCACCAGCGACAGCAATCAGCGTCAGCGATCAGAGGCCGCGGCAGCGACAGCATCCAGTCTGACTGGGATATATAACTGAAATCATGACCTTGGGTTGAGCAATCGCCAGGTCATGGCACGGACCTGATCGAAGGCCTTCATGACGTCACGGGCGGCCGTCTGACTGATCGCCCCGGCGTGCGCGAGGAGCTTCAAGTGGCTGTCGACCTCTTTGGCCGAGGCGTAGGCGATTCTCCAGTGGTTCGACCGGTCCCGTCCGACCCGGCCGTGCCCTTCTGCGAGGTTAGCTGGAACCGAGCTTGCCGACCGGATCACCTGATCGGCAATCGGCTTCAGAGGAGCGGGAACCCTCATCACCAGCTTGATCGCGATTCCTGCTGCTTCGAGGGCTATCGTATGGGCAACGAGGTTTGGGTTCGTGGCGGCGTTGGACATGGTCACCTCCGGGTCGTTCATGCCTTTCCCCCAAGCCGGTGAGGCATTCGATGTCAAGGGTGCTACGCACCGGCTTGACCGGCCTGCCCTTGACATCGAATGGCCACCGGCTACCTTCCCCTTTTGAACGACCCGGAGGTGATCATGCCGGCGTCACGGGACCCTGCCCTCTGCCCCTGCCCTCTGACGCCGCCGCTGCTCCCTGTCGCTGCCGCTGAATACTGCCGCCGTTACCTGTCGCGGTCGCCCGCGCCTTGGACAGCATCAGTTGGTTGAAGGGAACCTCGCCTTGGAAAGGCCGAAAACCGATCCGTAACCCTTGTGTTATCAGATGGGCAACGTCACCTGTGGATTTGTTTTGGACAGCAGTGATCCTGCATCTTGTATCCGGTTGGGTGGGTCAGTCGAGTTCGATCACTGCGTCGCCGACACCGACCGAGACATTGAGGCGAGAGCTTCCGTCGCCCGACCACGAGGCGGCGTGGCTGACGAAACCTCCACCCTCGATTTTCTCGCCGCGAACCGTGATGCGCGCGCTACCGACACCGCCAGCCGCTTCGGCTGAGGCATAGACTGCAGCGGGTGCACGGACCACCGCATTGCCGACACCGAGATCGACGGTGATATCACCGTCGATGGCCTCGATATCGATGTCGCCGACACCCGAATCGAGCTCGATCCCAGCCGTAGCGGCCCGAATGAGCACATCACCGACGCCGTGCTCGAGCTTGATCGCCAGCCTTGAGGGCATTTCAATAATCCACTTCTCTTCGAACCGTCTGTCATCATCATCGGCGGGACTGATACTCAGCTTGAGACTCTCGTGTTTAACGGCAACCTTCAACGATGCTGTCTCGACATCTCGCTCCGCCTGGCGCTTGGAGGAGAAAATTCCGCCGCGCCTGGGCGTTAACACCACCTCGATGGCGACCTCGTCGATGGCTTCGCGGGCGGTGATCGTGACGTCACCGATCCCGCTGCTGAGATCGAGTGTGTCGACTGCATCGGCCTGAATCGTTCGGGTCAGAGTCTTCGGTCCGGCGGCTTCAACCGTCAGTGCGAATACGAGGATGACTGGCAGTACGAAAATGAGCTTTTTCATCGTCGATCTCCTTCTGCGCCGCCATTGCGGCTCACCCTCTTAGAACGTCAATTTTCGAAAAAGGTTCAAATTTGGAGACACGTGATCGGATTCCTGTCCGTTTTCATACGTACGGCTATGCGGGTAGACGGCCATACGGCACATACTCTTGACAGTGCCGACGCGAAGCTCGATCGATTCGCCGTTTAGCCGTTTAGCCGTTTAGCCGTTTAGCCGTTTAGCCGTAAAGCTCTCCTCGGAGCCGGGACGATCGGGATCGACGGGTTGTCAAGGCTTTCGTTGAGCGTTCTACTACTGCCACGCTTCACCGATGGTGAGCTGAATTTCGCCCGACGCGGTTTCGATATCAAAGGTCGGGCCGTCACCTGAAAGACGCAGCGTCATACCACCTTCAACGACCTCTCCGGGAAGCTCGCTGCGCACCGAACCAGTGGTCGTCGTGATCGTGCCCTGTGGGCTCACACCCGCAGGGACAATGAGCTGGACGCTGCCCGAAGACGAGCGCACCCTCACCGTTGCACCCGGATCCAGGCGGTCCCAGCCGAGGATAATTTTGGCGGTCGAGGTGCTGACCTCGGCATCGCCGGAGAGGTTTTGCAGGGAGATGCGCCCGGATGCTGTGTCAACACGCACCGCTCGCGCGCCGCCGACCAGGCTGACGTCACCTGACGAGGTCCGTGCGAAAAAGCTCTCGAGCGGCCGGACAACCTTGATCTGGGCGTCTCCGCCGGCAGAGCGAAAGTCGATCGATGCCGCCGCACCATCCATTTCGACGTTACCTGTGGAGGTCCGCAAGTGGAGCGGGCGGGCATTTGGAAAATCTCCGCGTATTTGGATTTCGCCACTTGTCGTTGTGATATCGGGCACGATTTCGTCCGGTGCGAGGAGCGAGAGGCGCGCGCGTGCTGAAATACTCCCGAACCAGAGAAAGCCGGATTTTGCGGGCACAACGGTAATCTCCAGTTGGTCCACGGAATCGGTGAATTCAGGGGTGTGGTTTTCGATCCACCGTTGGGCCTTTTCTTCGCCGGTGCCGCCGATGTGGAGGAGCAGGTCGGCTTCGATCGCATTGACGTCCGCGGTGCGAAGCCGAACGTCAAGATCTGCAGCGTCCACTTCGAGGTGTTTCGACTCAGCCGAAGGGAAGCTCTCATTTGTGGCAACGTCTTTCTGCGCCGCCATCGCCGGTGCAGTAGCGACGGCCATCGAAAATCCCCAAATCAGGCTCGCTGCAATTGTTCTCAAATTCACTCGAGGGCTCCTCTCATCGAATTGGGAAGGGCACCACATCGGCTGACCCTTCGTTGGATCGTTGTGTCGAACCCGTACCGTCGAGGCGTGGGTTGCTGTGGGCAGCGAATGCGCGCAGCCGCATTTCCGGGTCGAGCGAAGAAAGGAAATCCCTGAGACGGGACAATACTGTGCGAACACTCGATGGATTGCTGCGGACCGAACGGGCGAAGGACGCGATCGATGGTTGATTTCCGTCGATCTCCAGTATCGCCAGGATCAAGGCAGCACTCCACGGATCGGGCGCGTGGAGCTTTGGCATTTTCTGTTCGGCAAAGGCGCGCCACAATCGCCGGGAGGCGAGTGTCACGAGTTCCGGCAGCTCGTTGACTGCTCCACAGCTGATCACGGCCTCGTCGACCTCGGCTGCGACTCCATCGATTTCCTCGAGCCCGTCTCGCCACGAGGCAACCAGCGCTTCCTCGGCCTGTGCCCGACGGCGGGCGTGTTTGAGCGCTTGCTGCGCGTCCGCGAGTAGTTCGGATTCGGGGTGGAATCCGAGGCCGTCGCGCAACATCTCGCCGGCCTCAGCCCACCGGCCCATGGCGGCGAGAAGGTTGGACCGCATGCCGAAGAGAAATATCTGGAGATCGTCGGGAATTCGGTCGTCAATCTGGATCCCGTCAAGGATATCGAGTGCTTCCGGAAGGCGAGCCTGATCGGAGAGCACGACCGCCAGTTGAACGGGCAGGTGAACGGCCTCAGGGAAGAGCTTCCATCCCACTCGCAGGAGCTCTTCCGATTCGTCGAGATCACCAAGAGCTTCGAGAGCATTCGACTGTAGGTGGCACGCGTGCGGCGAGGGATCGAGCTCCCACGATCGCGATGCTGGCGGCAGCGCCCGATCGGGATATCCCATAGCGAGAAGGGCCTGCGCTTTCCATATCAAAACGGTCGCCTCGAGCTGCGGGTGGTCGGAAACGATCGCCAGAGTTCGCTCGACCTCGGCGACCACCTTTCGGTGGCGGCCGAGCCGGCTCCACTCCAGGCAGTTCTCGAGCGACTGCTCGACCCGCCTGCGTGTGTCGTCGGAGCTACCCCTTTCGTTACTCACCATGCCGGAATGCTAGCACGAGAGAGAATTAGGAATTCGGAATTAGGAATGAGGAATTTCCATCCCGTATCCCGGGGGTAATTCGGATCTCGAATGTACCGGCTACTGATTACTGGTTACTGATTACTGACCGCTTGGGTGGGTGGAAGTGGGGCAGGGCGGCCGGGGGCCGCCCCACCCCTGGGGGGGATGATCAACGCCTTCGTTTCTGTGGGCGCTCCTTGGGATTTTCTTCTTCGGTTTCCAGCTTTTTTCCCTCCGGGACGGGCCGTTTGCTGCGCGAAAGCGATCGAGGCGATTCAGAAGCTTTTTGCCCGGCAGGCGCAACCCGCCGACTGGCGGCCGCTGATCGCTGGGCCTGGCCCGGTGACCGATGTGCACCGCGAGGCTGCCGGGAAGGCTGCACCGACTGTCCTGCGGCAGAAGAAAGCGAGTTGTTTGATTCAGAAGGCACACGCCGCAACCGGTGACTTTCGGTGACTCCAGAGGTTTCATCCTCCCGAGGCCTGATGCGGCGAGAATCGTCGCCTTCCTGCCGTGAAGCGGATGCCCGGGTGTTTGGCCCGTTGACTACAGTGCCAGTGGCCGACGGCTTGACGGAGATCGAGCGACTCGATATCCGAGTTCGATCGCTCGGCGATCCCGAGGAATTCCTTACCGAGCGCTGGGCCTGTGACAAACGGGTATCGCGATGAAATCCAGCGGACCGCGACGAACTCGCTGCCGAGGGTGCGCTTGCGGTCCGGGCCCTGACGAGCGGCTGACGCGATTCCAAAGCTTCCTCGGATAGTGATCTGCCGACAGTTTCAGCGGCGTGGCGTTCGATGCTCGGCACAACGCCTTCAGGGCGCGCAATGGTGATCTCGCGGCCGTCCACCCGTGCGGACCTGCGAGAAAGTCGAGTCTCTGTGATGGTGGCACCGCCTCGAAGCCGGATCTCGTCTCTCGATGGTGCCTTGGCGCGGGCTTCGATGCGGGTTTGCGATGCGACGCTATGGGTCACCGCGTGCCGCGAGACATTGTCGGAGCCGAAGTGCCTCCAGTCGACATAGGTGCCATATCGTGCGTCCCGCCAGCCGTCGTTGTAGCCGTTGTCGTATCCATCACGAAAACCGTGCCGATAGCCGTGCCGGAATCCATGGTGGGCGTGGCTCCATCCCAACGGAGGTCGGGCGTACCAGCCGACGTGTCCGCCTGCTCCGACCCATACCACGTTGGCGCAGGAATAGCTGTATCCGGGGACCCACACCCAACCAAATGATGCGTAGGCCCAACTCCCATAATGGTGGGGGACATAGCCCCAGGGCTCGTAGGCAACCCAGGTCAAGCCCCATCCGGTGGAAACCCAGCGACCATGGGTGTAGGGCCGCCAGGAAGCGGCGACCCACGGTTGCCAGACACGGCCGAGCCCGCTCACCCATACCCATTGGCCGTAACCGGCGAGTGTCGCGTTGAAATCGATCGACCAGTAGGGGTCGGACCAGGACCGCGTGTAGACACCCCAGTCCCCGAACCCCACTGATACGCCGAAGCCGCCGCCGCCAAGGTGCATGCTGACGCCACCTCCGGCTTCCACCGTCGGTGCGGCGAAGGTTGCGAGCAGGATGATTGCTGGTGCGAACAACACGTACCGCCGGTGGTTTCTCATGGCTGCCTCCCCGGTGGCGTCCGTTGCCACCGTCGGTACGGCAAGCAGCAAGGCCCATGCCAGACGATAAGTATTGGAAATCATGGACTTCCAGTATTGAGAGCCGCGGGCCCTTTGTCTCGGGCTGGTATCGAGTGTCCCCTGGAGAGGACGGTTACTTGAGGTCTTTCTTCCAGGGTGCGATGGTCGGATAGAGCGATGCGCACTCGATCAAACGCGCGTCCTCGCCGCCGCGGCAGTAGCTGTACTTGGAGCCGGCCCAGATCGCCGCGCCGGCCGCCTCTCCCGCCCGGTTGACGGCGTAGAACTGGACGTTGAAATTCGGGCGCCCGTCGCCATCGAGCAGATAGGGGACCCGAGTCGCCCGGACCAGCCGGTCAAGCGCACCGAGACAGGCATCAACGGGTGATTGCCCGGCTCGCATGAGCTCGACAACGGTGTGGGCTCCGGAGATCTGGATGACCGACTCGCCACGCCCGGTCGAGCCGGCCGCACCGACCTCATTATCGACAAAGAGACCTGCCCCGATCAGGGGTGAGTCGCCGACTCTCCCCGGGATCTTGAACGCCAGTCCCGATGTTGTTGTCGTGCCGCCGATGTCTTGCTTGCCGTCAACCGCGCACAAATTGATGGTGCCGGTGGGACGAACGGGCCCGCTTTTCTTGATAAACCGTTGTACATCGGGGTCGTCCACCAGATCCGGCGGAGCAATCCAATCGTCGACGCCGGACATCTGACCCTTCCAATAGAGCCAGATCTTGCGTGCGCGCTCGGTGAGGAGGTTTTCCTCGGGGAAGCCGAGACTATTGGCAAAGCGCGCGGCGCCCTCACCGACCAGCAACACCCGGGTCGTGCGGCGCATGATCTCGTAGGCGACCTGGGCAGGGTGCATATATCCCTCGAGGGCCGCCACGGCTCCTGCGCGCATCGTCGGCCCGTCCATGCAACAGGCGTCAAGTTGGACGACACCTTCAGAGTTCGGCAGGCCGCCATAGCCGACGCTGGTATCGTCAGGGTCGGCTTCGACGACGGCAACGCCCTGGACCGCCGCCTCGACCGGAGAAACTCCCGCCTCCATGCGTTCAACGGCACGGCGGACCGCCTCGAGGCCATTTTTCGATGCCACCGCAACAGGGGGTGTTCTGGTGGCCGAGGTCTTTGCGGCCACCGAACGAACGGCTGTCGCCGCGACCGCCGCCGCGGTTCCCGCCGCAATCGCTTCACGACGGGTCATTGTGTTGTCAGGAGTGTTCAAGTCGTGGGGATCATTGTCTTTTCTCATGATGGACATGGTGGCGGGTTGGCTATGGGGTGTCAAGGCATTGTGGCGCAATAATCCGAGTTTTGAGTGTTGAGTTTTGAGTTACCTCCCACCCACCCTGTGGTGCACAAGACACCGATGGGCCGAACTGATATCTCAGAACTAAGAACTCAAAACTGTTCCGGCATGAGAGTTGCACTGTAAATGGATGCGTCGATGATGGTGAATCTTCGGAGGCTGGACTACCATGAGGTGCCATTTGAGTATGTGGGTTGGACCTGTCGAAAGGTGGAGAGCAACATGAGGCGTCGCGGCCGTGTGAGTCGATTGCTGTTAGCGGCCGGCGTCTATTTGACCATCGTGTCGGCCGGCGGGTGTGACTCCGACAGTGGGCAGGCCGCCCAACCCGTGGAAACGGACTGGAAGATGCAGCGCGAACAGATGGTGAGTGAGCAGATCGAGGGCCGTGGCGTCAAGGATCCACGAGTGCTCGAGAGCATGCGATCGGTGGAGCGTCACCTCTTCGTCCCCGAAAATTACCGCGACATCGCGTACCACGATTCACCCCTGCCAATCGGCGATTCGCAGACCATCTCCCAACCCTATATCGTGGCCCTGATGTCGGAGCTCCTCGAAGTCGGCGAGGGAGGGAAGGTGCTCGAGATCGGCACCGGCTCCGGCTACCAGGCGGCCGTTCTCGCGGCGATGGGGGTTGAGGTGCGCTCGATCGAGATCCGTCCTCGGCTATGTGATCGCGCCGCCCAGATCCTCTCCGAGCTCGCATACGAGTCCGTTCAGGTGCGCTGTGGAGATGGATATGGAGGATGGCCTGAGGAAGCGCCATTCGGTGGCATCATCGTCACTGCAGCTCCAGAACGGGTGCCCGATCCGTTGCTCGAGCAGCTTGCCGTGGGCGCGAGGATGGTGATACCGGTCGGTGACTTCTACCAGGAGTTGAAGGTCATCACGAGGACGCCCGACGGATTTGACGAACGTTCGGTCATCCCCGTTCGCTTTGTCCCGATGACTGGCTTGATCGAACGGCAAAGTCCCTGACCACCCACCAACTCGATACTGGATCACTGCTGTCCAAAACAAATCCACGGGCGGCAGCGGCAGCAATCAGGGGGCAGCGACAGGAGACGGCGGCAGAGAACAGCGCCAGCCATCAGCGACGCACCTACCCACCCAGATTCAAGATACAAGGTTCAAGAGCAAGATTCAGGAAACAAGAGTGTACTGGATACACGATCCGCCCAACCTCCCGTGTTCCCGCAGATGACATCACGATGGTTGGGTTTTGATCTGGTATCTGAAAGGAGGAGAGCATCGAGCATCGGAGAACGCTGTTCAGAGACTACTGATCACTGACCGGCAGCGCGGTCACTCTTCAGCCATGGCGTCAGCCTGGTGGGCCGGATAGAATCCGGTGTCTACGATCATCTCCTGGGCATTTTTGGTGAGGACGAAATCAAGGAAGCTCTGAACGGATGGACGATGTTCGATGGTGAAGAAGAACAACGGTCGGCTCAAGGCATACGTCGAGTCCTGGCCAGATTTGTCACTGTCAAGCCGGATCAAGCTGATTCGGTCGAGGGCAGGGATCGCTTCCGGCATTCCAGTGACGCCAATCGACCAGGGCTGGTTGGAAACTTCAGCAACCACACCCTCCTTCGAATCGACCATCACCGAATCGTCGACAAAATCCCTGTCACCCATAATCCTTCTGCGAAAGAAATCCGGACTCCAACCGGAGTCCTTTCGCACGACAACGATGGGCTCGTCGGGTCCGCCGACTGCGTCCCAACTCAGGATGCCACCGGAAAAGATCTCTGCAAGTTCGCCGACCGCGACTGATGACACAGGATTGTCCCGGTTGATGATCACCGCGATGCCCATGCGCGCCACAGTCGTTTCTCGGATGTTCAGCCCCTTGTCGCGGGCCGCAGCAAGTTCTTCCTCACTCAACGGACGCGATGCCATCGAGATGTCCGCGCGGCCTGCCAGGAGATCGACGACGCCTTCACTCGTACCGGTGGCTACGATGTCAAATGTCTGGGCTCTTTCTGTCTGGCTAAAAGTGTTTGCCCATTTTTCGGCCACGGGCTGAATCGTGCTCGAACCGCGAATCACGATTGGCGCATTCTCTTCACCGGCCCACGTGGGTGGGTGAACCAAGCAGGCGAAAACACAACATGCCAGGGTCACACCCACGGCGAGAAAAGATATGAACTCGAAGCCGGGTTTTCGTTCTTTCCCATCATTTCCCTCCATCCGATCTCTCGGCGACGGATTTTGTGTTGCATCGAATCCTTCTTTATTGAGGATAGCATCGTGAAAAGGACGATGTTGGTGAGCACCGGGGGCGGTGGAATTCCTAATTCCTGATTCCTAATTCCTATTTCTGTTTTATAGTGTGCCCTTCTGAGGGGGTTGCATGTGCGGCATTGTTGGCGTCATCAGTAACAACGGGAGATCGATTGTCGGTGACCTCGGCAATGGCAGCCACTTTCTCCAGCACCGAGGGCCGGCCTACGCAGGGCTCTTCGTTTTTGACCCCGTGCACCGCAGTGCATCGCTCGAAAAAGGCGAAGGTCTCGCCGACGACATATTCAAGCCCCTCGGATATCTTCGCGGGGATCTCGGCATCGCTCACACCCGTTACAAGACCTACGGCGCCGGCGGCACCAATAACGCCCAGCCGTTTTACGATCCAATGACGACAATGGCTCTGGCCCACAATGGCCACATCACGAATGTGACACAGATCGAGAACGAGCTGGCCGAGCCGATCACAGGCGCTGGCCGCCAACTGTGACGGCGAGGCGTTGCTCCGTGTGTTCAGCCTTGTGGGTTGAACACTACCGGAGGCTGGATCCCACAGCCGAGGAGAAGGAAGTTCTTTTCCGAACCGTCGCCGAGATTCAGAAAAGGGTGACGGGAGCGTTTTCCGCCGTCATGGCCACTGCAGGAGGTCTGTTCGCATTTCGTGACCCGCACGGTTTCAGACCGATGGTAATTGGCCGCCGTCGCAGCAACGGACGCGAAACGGTGATGATCGCTTCCGAGACCCTGGCACTGGAACAGAACGGCTTCGAGGTCCTCGAAGACGTGCCGCACGGTGCCGCGCTCTACATCGATCGGGATCTCGAAATCGATAAACGGACCGTCGTTCAAAAGGACCCTCGTCCCTGTGCATTCGAGCTTATTTACTTCGCGGATGTTGAATCGAAAATGATGGGAGACAAGATCCGTTCCTTCCGCTGGCGGGCTGGTAGAACGCTGGCGATGTACCTCCTTGAAAAGGCGCCCGAGTTGGTGCGCGAAATCGATCTCGTGGTCCCGATTCCGCATTCGCCGATCCCCGGCGCGGAGGCTTTTGCGCAGAAGCTCGAGAAGGAGCTCGAAAAGTCGGCGCTGCAGTACGCGACCCCGGTCTCCAAGTATCGCTATGGTGGTCGCATCTTCATGGAGGAAACCCAGGAGGCGCGCGACGAAGCAGCGATGCTCGATTTCCGGGTTGACGCCAAGGCGGTCGAAGGGCGCACGATCTTTCTGGTTGACGACAGCATCGTCCGTGGCACCAACGCCAACCGAATCGTTCGCGCATTCCGCGCTGCAGGCGCAAAGAAAATCTACTTCGGTACCCTGTGGCCGATGGTGATTGACTCCTGCTTTCAGGGCATCAACACCCCGACCCAGAAGGAGCTCATTGGCGCGCGCTTCAACGGTGATGTCGAAGAGGTCCGGGTCGAGCTCGGGGTGGATGCGCTCTACTACATGCCAGAAGCGGTCTTTGTCGAACATGTCATCAAGTCCGCGCCGGCCTGCATGGCGTGCACCACCGGCAAACGCGCGGTCAAGTTCGAAAGCTCGCGGCTCCGTCCTGCCTCCGGTTGCCTGATCCGAATTTCGATCACTGGATACTCGATCCGCTCACCGGGCAGAGATTCGGAATTCGGATTTCGAATATTCGAGATTTTCGCCCACCCATTCCTTGACAAGAACGGAAAGGCGACCGACCAATGCTTGCTCTGCATCGAGCATCGTGGCGAATGGAACTAATCCAACCCAAGCTCGGCGCGGCAGGCGGCAAGGACCTGGTCATGGATCGCGCCGTTGGTGCAGACAATGCCGCGGTGATTGCCGAGCAAACGCCCCTGGGAGAAATCGAGCGGCCGGCCGTCGAGATCGCTGACGCGACCACCCGCCTCCTCCAGCACCAGTGAGCCGGCGGCATGGTCCCAGACCTTCTCGCGGTAGCTGGTGTCACGGGGCAGCCGTAGGTAGATGGAGGCCTCGCCGCGCGCGACCACTGCGTACTTGCACTGGCTGTCGATGCGATACGAGGGTTCCGTGATCCCGAGGCGAGAGGCGATGCCAGCCTGGACCGAGTGGGCCGCATGGGCCGCTTCCACCGATTCGCAGAGTACCGCCTCCGACGTGTCGGTGATGTTGTCGACCCGCGTGGAATCGGATTCCAGGCCATCAAGAGGTCGCACAATGGTGCCGCGGCCAGTGGCTGCACTGAAAAGAAAACCTTTGCTGTCGGACCCGATATCGGTGGGCGCCGGCAGGTTTGGACAGCCGAGAACACCGACCACGACTTTGCCGCCGTCCACCAGGGCCAGGGCAACCGCGTACTGGTCGCCGCGTAGAAATCCCTTGGTGCCGTCGATTGGGTCAAGGACCCAATAACGTTGACCCTCGCCGGAGTGATCGCCACGGTCGAGGGCTTTGATCATTGCCTCCGGCGCGATATCGGAGATGTTCTTTCGCACCTGTTCGAAGACCCGTTCGGCCATCTCGGGCGAGGCCTCCAGAGCTTTCGAATCCTCCTCGGCGAGGAGGGGATCGCCGGGGAAAGTCTCGTTGAGACGATGACTGACCACGATCTGGGTCGCGAGATCCGCGAGGGTGACCGGGGAGCGGTCGCCCTTGGCGAGAGAGTCGCCGGCGGCGACGATTCGATCCTGGACTCGACGGGTGAGGCCGCAGACCTCGGCAACTACTTCGGCGGCTACCTTCTGTTCGTGTTCATACATGGGTGGGGAGTGTAGCAGGAGAAGAATTAGGAATTAGGAATTAGGAATTAGGAATGAGGAATGAGGAATCCCGCCCACGCATCCGCAAGACGGCTCATCGGCTATGCGGGCCACTCGCCCGGGTTCATGAGAGGGTGGGTGGGACCTGGACCTTGTACCCTGAACCTGAGGGGGGCGGGTGGAAATTCCGAATTCCGAACTCCGAATTCCGAAATTTGAATGGGCTATCTACGCCGACGCGACCTGCGCCGGCCTCTCGGTGCTCATTCCCCTGCCGTTGGTCGACCTGGTGTTCGAGACCATATTTAGAAGGCGGATACCGGGCAAGATCGCGAGGGTCAGGGACTCCGAGGTCGCGCCGGCGACAAGAATCCAGCTGGCTCGTCCGGTGAACGGCTCGATTTCCTGGACCGGGTGTATTGCCGTACCGTTCAAGGTCGGCCGCTACCTCCTCCGTCGCGTTTGGAGAAAGATCATTTACATTTTCGCGGTCAAGGACGCGACCACGGCGCTCACCGAATACTGGCACCGTGCATTCCTGAACGATTACATGGTCAGCGCAGGCCACCTTGCGCCGGGTGTTGACAACGGCCTGGCAGTCCGGGTGTATCGCCAGGTTCTGCAGGAAATCGACCCGAGCCCTCTGACAGGTCTCGCTGTGCAGACCGTAGCCAGTGCTCGACATGTCCTCCGCCTGCTGGTCCGTGCCCGACGGCTCGGCGCGGCTGAAGTGACGAAGTCGCTCGGTGAGGTCTTGTCCTCCCATTGGAGAGTGGCGGAAACCTCGATGCGGGAAACAGCGACTCTCTACAACAGGCGGTACGCCGCGGAGGTCGAGGCTCGCGATTCGAGTACTATGGCAAACCGATGAGGAAAAAACCGGATCGCGATGAGAGGTTATCGAAGTGGGCGCTGCTTGCGGTGCTCGGCCTTCTGGTCTGCACTGCGTGCAAGGTTGACCCGACCCGCGTCGAGTACCTCGACCTGGTGATGACGCGGAGTCTCCACGCCGGTGGAGAGCCCCTCAAGGCAAGCGAGATCTTTGCTGCCGACGAGACCTGGGTCGCCGTGACCCTCGATCCGGGTGAGGCGATCATCGCCGACCTCGAGCTCCAATCCGAGCCTGTTCTGACGCTCGCCGGCTGTCTCGTGTGCTACGGCGGGACGGAGACTGAAAGCCAGGCCAGCCTTGGTGGAATCGTCGATGCCGGGAATGGGCGCCAGGTCCGGTTCTCGATCGATCTCGATCCCAGGGATGGTTGGTGGACACGCGATGTGGATCTCGCACGGGTGGCAAACCTGGAGGCCGGACTCCGCTTCGACCCGGTGATCCCCGAGGGATGTGCCGTGAGACTCCGGGAGGCGACGGTGCGCCACCAGGTGAGGGCACCGGAACGGATGGAATCGGATCCGACCCAGATTCTGCTGATTTCGGTGGACACTCTCCGCAACGACGCCGTCGGTGCGCTCGGCGGAACTGTCGACACTCCTCATCTCGACCGCTTTGCCGCCCAGGCTGAAATCTGGCTGCGACACTATGCAACCGCGAGTTGGACGAAACCCTCGCACGCATCCCTGTTGACGGGCTTTCACCCTGAGACCCATCGCGCCCTGGATTTAGAGCACGCCATGGATCCTGCAATTCCGACCCTTGCGGGCAGTTTTCGGGCTGCCGGATTCAAGACCTCTGCGTTGGTCTTCGATTGCACATGGCTCAGCCCTCGTTGGGGGTTTGCGAAAGGCTTCGACAGCTACCAGGTGAGTCGCTGGCGGGCGGAACGTCAGATGAGGGCGGCGGCGGCATGGGCCATAGACCACCGTGATCGAGATTTCTTCTACTTTCTCCACACCTTCGAACCGCATTCAGACTTCAATCGGCTTCCTTATGAAGCCCCCGGTTTGACGCAGAAGACTCTTGCCGAGCGTTTCGGTGTGACTGGATTCGGGTGCCGGCTTGGCACGTGCGCGTCCGGGTTCGTCAATGAACTGCATCGCGGAGGCCTGCCTCTCGAGTCGAACGACGCTGAAATCCTCCGCTACAGCTATGACGCCGGAGTGCGCTACCTCGATCGGGCTATTGGCGAACTCTTCGAGAGCCTGAGAAGGAGCGGCCTGTGGGAACAGATGCTGGTCGTGGTGACGTCGGACCATGGCGAGGCGTTTGGCGAACGCGGCGAATTCGGACACAACTCTCTCCACGATGAAATCGTGAGAGTGCCGTTGATGATCAAGTGGCCGGGTGGCAAAAAGGCTGGAACGGTCAACTACACGCCACGATCGGCGGTGGATGTGGCGCCGACCCTGCTCGGTTTCGTTGGACTGGCTGCCGATGATCTGCCCGGCGAAGACCTCCGTACTCAGCGGTCTCAGGCGGCGGTCTTTACCGGCACGTTGGACAAGGCGGTGATCGTAGGCGACGACAAGGGGATCTTCGCCCGCGATCTTTCGAAACGGTTTTTCGATCTTGGGACCGACTCCGGTGAAGTAGTCGATCTGTCAGCTGCGGAACCGGCGCGAATGCGCGTCCTGCTCGAGCTGCTCCGCGAGCACCGACGACAATCACGGGAGCTCCATCTGGCCTTTGGGTCACAACGTGACGACGGAAAAGTCATCCTCGGCGAACGCGAGCGCGAACGGCTGAAGGCCTTCGGCTACCTCGATAGCGATTGAAGAGTTGGGAGTGCCGCCCACCCTCGCTTGAATTTCGGATTTCGGATTTCGGATTTTCCACCCGACCCCCTCAGGTTCAGGGTACAAGGTACAAGGCACACGTCCACCCACCCACCCCCCGGTGCCATGAACCCGGGCGAGTGGCCCGTATAGCCGATGAACCGTCTTGCGGATGCGTGGGCGGTATTCCTCATTCCTAATTCCTCATTCATTCAAGGTATCCGAGCGCTCGCAGTTCCTCCTCTTTGGCCCTGGTGGCGGCGGCGATTCGAGGAGGCGCCGTTCTGCGGAGTTTTTTGAGCCAGCCCTCGAGCGTCCTATCTAACAGATCCGAACTCCGGGTGGGAAGGGTCGTAGAGATCGTCTCTGCTCGAGAGGGTCCTTTCTGGCGTCGAAGAGAGTGAAATGATCATCAGTGGGTCCAGGATCAAATGAAAGCGGCCGTCGTCAACGCTACGGTACGTCCGTCGTCGGCGAACACGTAACTGGACCGGTGCCGTCCCATCGATCAGCGGACGCAGGCTCGACCCTTCGAAACCGAAGTCATCGGACTCGATCTCGAAATAGTCGAGAATTGTGGGCACGATGTCGATGTTCCCGACCGCCGCATCGATCACCTTTCTCTGCTCACCGTTAGGCAAAAGAAACATCAAGGGACGTGGGTCACCGTATCCCAAACTCCGCGGCAATGCTGATGTGACCGTGTTCGAGGAATTCTTCGCCGTGGTCCGAGGTGAGCACGATCAGGGTGTTTTCGAGGCCGATTGCGAGCCTCGAGCATCCGGAACAAGCGACGGAGAACACTCGTCGAAACAGCGGATTTCGTCGTCGTACAGGTCGATTAAGTGTTCGATCTCGCGATCGCCGATCTCGTAATCGAAGGCCCGTCGGCGTAGATCATTTTCCCGATCGGGTTGGGGTTGCCGTCTCGGATGAAGTCGTAACCTTCGTATTCGCCGGCAAAAATCCTCGGATAACGATCCGGTGGCTTGTAGGGAGCGTGCGGCTCCATGTAGTGAAGGTAGAGAAAAAACGGCTCTTTGAGGGTGTCCAGTTGGCGCTCGATCCTTGGCCGAAAGACATGCGCCGTGGCGCCACATGCAGCCTTCAACAAAACGTGTCGAAGCCGCGGCCGAAGCCGCCATTGGATTGTATGGGCTCGGAGTCGCCCGGACGATCGGGCTCGCGATACCGCGACTGTGTGGAATCCCTTCGATTGTCGAGGATTTCGGCAATTGCCGGGTACTCTTCGGGAATTCCCAGTTGGCCTTTCTCCTGCTTGGTGAAGACTCCCGGATAACGCGAGGTCATGAGCGAGTTGACGGACGGAAATGTGCAGCTGGATTGGGACCGCGCTCGTTCGAAGACGACGGAACCGGCCGCAAGATGATCGATGAACGGCGTAGTCTCGCGATGGTACCCGTACAAGCTCATGTGATCTGCGCGCAGGGTATCGACGAGAACGATGATGACGTTCTTCGGCTTCTCGGGCTCAGGTGGAGCCTGGCGGACCTGCCCGCAGGCGCTGACGACGATCGCCGTGAGACAGAGGAGCTGGAACGGCTGTGAGACACAGTGAAAACCTACCACATCGCTTCGCACTCGAATGACGCAAGCTCATCGGTCCAACGAGGGACCGACGTGCTGCCGTATCATGAGGCGTGACCCGAAAACGCAGAGCATCGCTGACCCACCGCATGATCCAGCCTGTCCGAACTCGGGGGGTGTGAGTCGATGGTCGGGCATCTGCTGGCCCTGGCCGTAATGCAGCTCGCTCTGTGGCTGATCGCCAGGACGCTGAGGCGCCCCCTACACCAAGTCCGTTATGGCAGCCGGACTGTTGCTCCCGCACGTGGTATTGGCTCCCTGGATCCTCAACAACAATCTGCTGCTTCCCACCGTCCATGTGCAGCGTGCGTTTCCCGGGCACCCCCGGGGTGGAGGCGGATTCCAAGCACGCCAGACTCAACGATTCGATCTACCAGTTTGTCCCCTGGGAGATCGAGGTTCGTCGCGCTCTCTCCGAGCGCCGTCTGCCCCTGTGGTCGGATCGGATCGATGGGGGTTCCTCGCCATGGGCCAATCCGCAGGCCGAAGTTCTCTCGCCGGTGAGAATGCTGGCCCGGCTGGTGCCGGTGGAAGACTCCATGTTGACGGCGCTGGCCCTGAAAATGCTCGTTGCCCTCCAGGGCACCTGGCTCGCGGCGCGTCTCCTCGGCGCATCGGAGGGCGCGGCAATTTTGGCGGGTGGAGGATTTGCCCTCGGTGGAGGGATCGTGGCCTGGGGGCTGTTCCCACATACCGGGACGGTGGCGTGGGCGCCGTGGCTGCTGGCGGCGGTCATTCGCCTGGTGCGACGCCCGAGGTGGATCTACATGGTCTGTGCGGCACTGCTGACCTCGGTGATCGCTTATTCCGGCCACCCGGAGCTGGCTGTTGCTTCGGGCCTTCTGGCGGCGCTCTGTGGGATCGAGCTCTGCTCGCGTCGGGTCGGGCGGCTCCGAGGGATCGGTGCTGCGGCCCTTGCTGCGACGCTGGGACTCGGTCTGGCGGCGCCTCACGTTCTCCCGTTCGTCCACGTCATGAAGCAGGCCCTGCGAGCGGACGAAACCAAATGGCATCCGCTGCCGAGCGACGAAGTCCACTGGAACCGGCCGAATACCTGGTGTGTTGGAGAGCAGGGTCGACTGGTGTTGCAGCCGGCAAATCCCGTCGCGTTGGGCGAACCATTCGTCGACCCACCCCCCATACCCACGCAGTGGCCGGTGCCGGGAAGCGTCTACTCGGGTCTGGTTGTCTTTGCCGGGGCCCTCGCCGTCCTCGCTTCGAGGCGCCGCTACCTTCTGCCTTTCGCCGCCTTTGCCGCGATCGGGATGGCCCTTTCGATGCGGTTTCTCACGCTGGAACGGGTCCTGCGGACCTTGCCTGGGGTCAAGGTCATCGCGTTCAACAGAGTTCTGCCCGTGGTCGCTCTCTGTGTGTGCCTCCTGGCGGCCGTCGGCCTGAACCGGTTGTTGAGTCGCCGTCCGGGCAGGACGGTTTGGGCGGCGGCCATGATCGCGGCGGCATGCAGCCTCGCGATCGCTCCATCGCCTCACGTGGTGACTTTATGGTTTCTGCTGCTGGGAGGCCTGGTCATCGGACGCTGGAATCCGAGGGTGGCGACAGCCGTCCTCACCTTCGTAATGCTCCTGGATCTGGTTCCGTGGGCGAGGGGGATGCTCCCGACCGGCCGGCGAGATCTCTTCTATCCGGCCACCGCCGCGACCCGGGAGATGGTTCGCCAGACAATGGATGACGGTCCGTGGCGGGTCGTGGGAAACTCAATGGCGTACTACCCCGCGCTCCTCTCGGTACACGGGATCGAGGACATCAGGTTCCACAACCCCCTGGCACCGCAGGCTTACGCTCGGCTCCTCGGCGAGGTGTTCGGGTTTCATCGCGGGCACGAGTACTTCAGCTCTTTTGACGTCGTCGACCACCCGCTGCTCGACTTTCTCAACGTCAAGGTGGTGGCGATGGCCAGAGGAGCAGAAATCCCACAAGGATTGCAGAGGGGGAGGTTGCCGGGTGCCGGCGCCATACGCCTGTCGAGAAACCCCGGGGCTCTTCGCCGGTTTTTCATAGCTCCGGCGGCCACTGTCGTGCCCGCGGCGGAGGTCAGCGACGCTGTGGTTGGCCTGGCTGATCCACGCACGGTGGTCATTGCCGAGGAGGATGTGGGGGAGTGGCGTCCGCCGCCGACGCGCTGGATGCCGAGAGCGGTCCGGGTGGAACAAAACATCCAGGGAGACATCGGTCTCCGTCTCCCCATCAGGGGCGAAAAGCTGGTCGCGACGTCGCTCACGTACCCGGAGGGATGGGTGGCGACTTCAGATGGTCGGCCCCTGAAGACCCTGAAGATCAACGGCGCGTTCCTTGGGGTCGTCGTTCCATCACAGCTGGAATCCGTCCGGTTGCGATACGTACCACCGGGGTTGGGCTTGGGAATTGTCTTGTGCGTGCTCTCGGCCATCGTCCTGGTTGTTCCGGCGGTGGTAGCCCGGCGGCGGAATCGGCTCTGGTCCGGTCTGCGGTCACGCCTTGATAAGATCGGCTCATGAGAGCCGACCAAAGGAGCGAACGATGGAAATTTGTTGGGCGACATACGTCCGATCGCTCGCGGTGCCACTCGCATTGATGGTGGTGGCGTGCTCGGACGGCCCGTCGACTCGTGCGGTCCCCGGCACCGACGGTCTCGTCATGCCAACCACGGTTGCCGGCTGGCAATCTGTTGATGACGGTCAGATCTACGACACCGAGTCGATCTACTCGTACATCGACGGCCACGCCGAGGTCTATATGGCTTACGGCATGGTGCGGTGCGTGTCGCAACGGTACTCGGGCCCGGAAGGCGAGCCCGACATCGTGCTCGATCTTTTCGAGCAGGGCTCGGCGGCCGATGCCTTCGGCGTCTTCACCCACGATCGCGACGGGGAAGAAGTCGATGTCGGCCAGGACGGGCTCTTCCGTCACGGTTGGCTCTCGTTCTGGAAGGGCCATTGGTTCGGGTCGGTCTACGCCGAGGGCGAGAGCGAGGCGTCGAAAGAGGCGGTTCTCACCCTCGGCCGTGCGGCGGCAGACGCGATCACGGAGGTTGGTGAGATACCGCCGTTGGTGGCGGAGTTGCCCATGGAAGGGCTCGATCCGCGTTCGGTGAGGTTTCTCCACACCCAGGAGATCCTCAACGGCGTCGTCTATCTGGGCTACGAAAACGCTCTCCAGTTCGGGCCCGAGGTCGATGCCGTGGTCGGCCGCTACCAACGCCCAGAGGGTGGGGGTTGGCTGCTGTTGGTTGACTATCCGGACGACGCATCCGCGGAAACCGCCGAGGGCGGAGCCACCGAGGCGGGTATCGCCGTGCGGAGGAAGGGCTCGAGACTGGTTGCGGTCCTGGCGCCGGAACCTCAGGCGGCGGGCGACGGCCTGCTAGCCGACGCGATGGGAGGCGAGTGATGGCCAAGAACAAGCTGAGTCGCAGGGACTTTTTTTCGGTCGGCTCAGGGGCAGCTGCGGCAGGGCTTCTGGGTGGCCGGGCGGAGGCCGATGACGGCGGGAAGCTCCCCACCAGCAGGGTGGTGCTGATCCGCGATCACGAGGTCCTCGACGAAAATGGAAAGGCCGATCCGGAAGGCCTCCATCGCATGCTCAACGCGGGAGTCGCTGAGCTGCTGGGCGCCAAGGACGCGGCTCCCGCGTGGCGGCAGCTCTTCTCGCCGTCGGATGTGGTCGGCATCAAAAGCAACGAATGGGGCCGTCTGCCGACCCCGGCGGCCCTCGAGGAGGCGATGCGTTTCGAACTCGAGCGAGTGGGCGTGGCGCCAACGGATATCTCCGTCGGCGACCGAAAAGTGAAGTCAGACCCGGTTTTTCGCCGCGCCACCGCGTTCATCAATACGCGGCCCCTGCGGACCCACGATTGGTCAGGCCTCGGCACCTGTATCAAGAACCTCATCACATTTACCGAGCGATACCCCGACTATCACGGTGACGCCTGTGCTCCGCTCGGATCGATCTGGCTACGGCCGGAGATCAAGGGGAAGGTGCGACTGAATGTGCTGGTGATGCTGACCCCACAATTCCACTCAACCGGGCCGCACAGTTTCTCGCAGGAATTCATCTGGCCCTATGGTGGCCTGAT
Organism: Candidatus Sulfomarinibacteraceae bacterium; assembly: GCA_963776765.1. GTDB lineage: Bacteria > Acidobacteriota > Thermoanaerobaculia > Thermoanaerobaculales > Sulfomarinibacteraceae > Sulfomarinibacter. The sequence goes on along the minus strand of CAVZOK010000012.1, from coordinate 119,083 downwards.
CCTCGGCGTCGATCCGGTCGCGGTGGATGCGACGGGCGCCCGCATCATAGAGGCCAAACGTAAGCTTTACTTTGGGGACAATCGCCCCATGAGGCCGCCGCCACACCATATTCAAATCGCCGAAACGCAGTACGGAATCGGCGTTGCCGATCCGGACCGTATTGAGATCGTTCGCCTCGGGTGGAAAGAAGACTCGCTCATCTAACCACCTCTCGGGCGATACCCGATTCTCGATACTGGATACTCGATCCGTCAGCCCGCACAGGAGAAACCGCAGATCACGCAGATAGCCGCAGATAACGGACGCCACCTACCGACCTGAAGAGAGTTCGGCGTTCGGTGTATCCTGCATCCTGCATCCTGCATCCTGCATCTTGCAGCGAGCGTCGAGCGAGGAGGTCGCATTGGCAGAGCCCAGTCTCAAGATCCTCATGATTACCAGCGAGGTGGTCCCGTTCGCAAAGGCGGGCGGGCTTGGCGACATGGTGGCGGCGTTGTCGGCAGAGCTTCAACGTCAGGGAAACGACGTGCGGGTCATCCTCCCACGCTACTATTCGATCGACATCGGGCGAATGCAACGCATCAACGGTTCTTTGGCAGTGCCTCTCGGCGAAAAGAAAGAGTGGTGTGCTGTCTACCAAAGCCGTCTTCCTGACGCCGAGGTACCTGTTTACTTCCTTGACCACGAAGTCTTGTACGGGCGTGACGGCATCTACGGGACCCGGGGGGAGCCGGGGTTTGCCGACAATCTGCAGCGATTTGCTCTCCTCAGCCGCGGAGCTTTTGAGCTCTGTCGGGCCCTCGACTGGTTCCCGGACGTGATGCACTCGCACGACTGGCCGTCTGCGATCGTCCCCGTCTGCCTCAACGCTCGTGAGCGCGAGGGAGAGTTTGCCGACACCGGTTCGATGCTCACGATCCACAATCTGGGTCACCAGGGGGTGTTCCCGAAGGTGGAATTTGCGCAACTTCCAGTCTCACCGGACCTGTACTCGAGCGCTGGATTCGAATCGCCGGACGGCCTCAACCTCTTGCAGGCCGGCATCCATAACGCTGACATATTGACTACTGTGTCTCCCACTTATGCCGAAGAGATCCAGACCCCGGAGTTCGGATGCGGTCTTGACGCCCTGCTCCGTAAACGGGAGCGAGACCTGTTTGGAGTCCTCAACGGTATGGACTACGAAGTGTGGAATCCCGAGACGGACCTCCATATCCCGGCCAACTACTCGCACCTGGAACTCGGCGGAAAGGCCATTGACAAGGCTGCCCTCCAGCAAGCGATGGGTCTCGAGGTCGACCCGAAGGTGCCGGTGGTGGCGATGATCAGCCGTCTCGCCGATCAGAAGGGCTTTGGCCAGCTTTGCGGGCCTACGCACGGCAGCTTATGGTCCATCTGTGATGAGCTCGATCTCCAATTCGTAATTCTCGGCACCGGAGAGGCCTGGTGTGAGGAAGAGCTGGCGACCCTCGCAGAAAAACTCCCCAACCTGGCGGTGGCGCTCGAGTACAACGATCCGCTCGCCCACTTGATCGAGGCCGGCGCCGATTTCTTTCTCATGCCGAGCGCCTACGAACCCTGTGGACTGAGCCAGATGTATTCTTTGCGGTACGGGACGTTGCCTATCGTTCGTGGAACCGGCGGCCTCGCCGATACGGTCGAGAGTTACGACGAAAAGACTGGCGACGGCACCGGTTTCGTTTTCAAAGACCTCACCCCGAAGGCGATCGCCAACTCGGTGGGTTGGGCTGTGTGGGCCTGGTACGACCGGCCTGATGACATTTTGGCGATGCGGGTGCGGGCGATGCAGCGCCGCTTCTCCTGGGACGCTTCGGCGGCACGCTATATCGAGCTCTATCAGTGGGCGATTGATCGCCGCTTGGGACGCACTCCCAGAACGTGATCAGCCCACCCGTCCACCTGATACTCGATTCTCGATACTAGATACTCGATCCGCCCGCCCATCCGATACTCGATACTGGATACTGGATACTGGATACTCGATCCGCCCACTCACCCCTTGAGAAGAACGGAGAGGGACCGACCATTTAGTCTAGCATCGAGCATCGAGCATCGAGCATCGAGCATCGAGCATCGAGTCGGTAGGGCGTGCGGTCTACCCTTCAGACTCCTCGTAGCTGAACTTCTCGACGAGCTGCTTGAGTTGTTCGGCCATTCCAGCCAGCTTTTCAGCGGCCATCTGCGCGGAGGCTGCTCCGGAAGCGGTGTCCTGAGTCCCGGTTGCGACGCCGGAGATGCTGTTGGCGATTTCCGAACTCCCACCTGCAACCTCTGTCACGGATCGGCTGATCTCATTGGTGGTTGCGGTCTGTTCCTCGACGGCACTCGCGATCGTGTTCTGGATTTCGTGGATGCGCTTGACGATGGTCCCGATCTTCCCGATGGCCGTCACTGCGCTTCGGGTGTCAGTCTGAATTTCTTCAACTCGGGCTCCGATTTCTTCGGTCGCCGACGCCGTCTCCCTGGCGAGTTCCTTCACCTCGTTGGCGACAACGGCAAACCCTTTGCCCGATTCACCGGCTCGCGCCGCTTCGATGGTGGCGTTGAGGGCCAACAGATTCGTCTGCTCCGAAATCGAAGTGATCGCCTTGGTGACATCATTGATTCTCGCGCTGCTTTCGTTGAGTCTGGCGATTGTCGTGGCCGTGTTTTCCGCCTGCTCCACCGCCTCTGTGGCGACCCTTGCTGCATCATGGGCGTTGTCGGAGATCTCACGAATGCTTGCGGTCATCTCCTCGACGCCTGTGGCGACTGTTTCCACGTTGTGGCTTACCTGTTCGGCGGATGCCGATACCACCATTGCCTGGGCCGAAGTCTCCTCGGCGCTTGCGGCCATCTGGTGACTGACCGATGTCAGTTCTTCCGAGGCGCCCTTGAGTGAGCGCGAATTGTCTGCGATTGTCTTGATGGCGGAGCCCATCTGCGAGAACGCCTGGTTGAGAGCCCTGCTCGTTTGCCCGACCTCGTCACCGGTTTCGATTTCCAGGCGTTCGGTGAGATTGCCGTTCGCCACCTGGTCGGCGACGCGTACAACTTCTGCCAGAGGATTGACGATCGCGCGGGTAACCGCAAAGGAGAGGATTCCGAGAACTGTACCGCTGATCAGCATGACCAGGATGACGAGGTTACGCGCCTTTTTCTGACTGGACTTGACCTCTGCCACGGCCGCGTCTGCTTCGCCGCGAGCGCTTTCAGCAAATTCGTCGAGGCTTTCCTTGACGCTGAGATAGTCGGTTCTCATATGCCCGATTGCAGCGAATACCGAGTCGCCGGTTTCCTGGTTCACCAGACGGAGCGTGGTTCCCCGGGCCAGATCGTAATATTTAATGAACGATTCTTGGAACAGCTCGATATCCGACATCTCGATGACGGGGTTGTCTCGTGCGTCCTCGAGGCGGGTCATGAAGGCCTCACGGAACTGATCGGTCTCGTCCAGGATCTGTGGGTCTGCTGCGGCAGCGGCGTCCTGCAGGCCACGTTGGATCGTTGCAAGGGTTTCGACGAGGTCTCGTGACAAATCGAGTTTCGGAATGTAGCCGTCGTCGATCTGTTCGACGAGCTTCGCCGTACGGGCGCTGCTGGTTTGGATGGCTATGAAAATGACCAGCACCGCGGTGCCTGCCAGAATCGGCATAAGAAACATCTTGTGAGCGAGCTTGAGACGATTTAGCACGACGATTCTCCCCTGGTTCGCTGCTCCAACTCTGGGCTTGTTTGACTGTTTCCGGGCAATCTAGTTGGTGATCTCCAGCACCTTGATTCCCGAACCGACATCGGCGTCGGACGACACGTATCCGATAGCTCCGGAATTCACTCTGACAAAAGCGAGGACCTCATCGTCGGAGGCCTTTTCCGGCGGCGGTACTCCGCGCCCCGAAAAGATCTGACGCTGCCAGTGACTTTTGATCGAGTTGGTGTCTCGACCGAAGATCGTATTTGAAAATCCCTGGCGTGTGCTCGAGCTCGCCGTCTGGTCCACAGGTATGACGGGCTGGCCGTTGCTCCAAGTGCCCGTCTCTTTCAAGAATATCTTCTCGAGTTGCTGCTTGCTGATCGTTTTGGAAGAGTTGGCTTTGTTGACCACCATCTTGAAGCGCTGGCCCTGGCTGCCGGCGATCGTCGGCACGGTCAGCACCAGGAAGGTGAGGATTCCGATGATCACGGATTTTTCCAATCGCATCCGGTCACTCCTTGTTCGGGACTCGTTGATGCATCGACCTTCCACGCTCGGTATCCCGCTCGTCGCAGGGGCAGGCCACACCTCTGAGCGAAGAAATTGCCCTCGATTCAATGGTACTTCAACTATATGACACAGTTGAGATTCCAGCGCGATTCGCCCGTTCGAGTAGACTGTCAACATGTCGAGACGAACGGGTCTCATCGCGTTGGCGATTCTGGCAATTGTGGGTTTTATTTCGCTGCGCCATTATTTCTCGCCTGGCGAGGTCGTGAAGCGTAAGCTCACTGCAACCATCGAGGCGTTCGAGGAAGAGCGGCTACTGGGGGTTATGTCGGGGATCTCTCGGGGCTATTCCGATCCGTGGGGCCTCAGCTACGAGACCGTTGCCGGCTACCTCAACGAGACCATGGAGACCTATGACGAACTCGATGTCGACTGTCTGCTTTCAGAGCCCATGGTGGGCGAGGGTGAGGTGCGGATAGATATCCGGTTCATCGTCTGGGGCCGCTACGAAGGCACCAAGGGCTATGTGGTCGGCAGCATCACCGAACCCTGCACCGCCACCGTGTTATGGCGGGAAGAGAAAATTGGCTGGCGCCTCGCATCGACCGAAGAGCTCGACATCCCGGAGTTGCGCAGCCGACTGGATTCGATGCGGTCCGAATAATTTTGAATTATGAACTTTGAATTATGAATTTTTCCCCGCCAAATTCAGGGTGGGTGGGAATTCAAAACTCAAAATTCAAAATTCAAAACTCAAATTTCGTCAGATCTTTAATGCCCTTGCCGTGATTTCCACTGCCTTTTCAATGTCGTCGTCGCTGATGTGATAGTGCGTCACCATCCGGATACTGTCGCCACCCAGAGGATGGCAGAGCAGACCTTCTTCGGCGAGAAGAGAGGCGAGAGTCCCAGCATCCACAGGGGAATTGTCGGCGAGCGAAAAGAAGACGATATTGGTTTCAACCGTATCGGGATCGAGAACGACAGCCGGAATATCTGCCAGACCGACCGCCAGCGTGTGAGCGCGGTGGTTGTCCTCGTTCAGCAAAGGCATGACCTCGTCCAATGCCACCAGTCCGGCTGCGGCAATGATCCCGGCCTGACGCATGCCGCCACCGAACATTTTGCGAACTCGGCGCGCTTCGGTGATGGTGTCAGCGCTGCCGACGAGGATTGATCCCACCGGTGCACCAAGACCCTTGGAGAGGCAGAACATGACGGTGTCACAACCGGCACTTAACTCGGCAGCTGTGACGCCGAGCGCGGCCGCCGCGTTGTGGATACGGGCACCATCGAGGTGGACAGGAAGCCCATGGTCGCGTGCGACTCCGACCAATTCGGTCATTCGCTCAGGTGTCGTGACCCGACCACCAGCGAGGTTATGGCTGTTCTCGAGGACCACCAGTGAGGTCGGCGTGCGGTAACCGGCGCGCGGCTGAATTGCCGACTCGACCTGTGCCGGCGTCAGGATGCCGTCAGACGTATCGATGGGGCGTGGGAGTGTACCTGACAGGGTTGCCATAGCCCCCATCTCGAAGTTGAAGACGTGGCACCCCGCCTCGGCTACCACCTCGGATCCCGGGTGGGTGTGGAGGTGGATCGCGATCTGGTTACCCATGGTTCCGGTCGGCACGTAGACCGCAGCCTCTCGTTCCATGAGCTCTGCCGCTCGTTCCTCGAGGCGGTTGATCGTGGGATCTTCGCCATAGACATCGTCTCCCACTTCGGCGCTTGACATGGCCTTTCGCATGCTGTCCGTGGGATGTGTTACCGTATCGGATCGCAGGTCGATAATAGGGTTTTTCATAAGCGTATTCTACCCGCTCAAATCGGCTTGACTTCTCGAGTGTACAAAGTTAGGATTCGTTCTCATGAATGAAGACAAGTCCAATGATATCTTCATTTTCCCAAAATGGACGGGGGTCCTGCGACCTGCGATAGCAGTCGGTGCCGTGGGTGGCCTTTTCTACGCCACTGTTATCGTTGCGTTCGGTTTCTCCCCCCTGGCCACCGACGTCGGTTACGAGCCCGTCCAACCGGTGCCGTACAGCCATGCCCTCCACGTCGGGCAACTCGGTTTGGACTGCCGCTACTGCCACACCGGTGTCGAGACGGCTGCCAACGCTCTGATTCCTCCGAGCCAGACCTGTATGAACTGCCACAAGACCGTTCGGGCCAACTCCGAAAAGCTGATTCCGGTGTTCGAAAGCTACTCCACCGGCATGCCGGTCGAGTGGATTCGAGTCCACGATCTGCCGGACTACGTGTATTTCAACCACTCCGCCCATGTGCGGCGTGGCGTCGGCTGCGTTTCATGCCACGGCCGTATCGACACCATGGAGGTCGTCAGTCAGCAGAAACCGCTCAGCATGGGTTGGTGTTTGGATTGCCACCGAAATCCCGAAGAGCATCTGAGACCGGTTGACTACGTGTTCCAGCTCGATTGGGTGCCCGAGGAGGATCAGATGATCCTCGGTGCTCGACTCCGTGAAATCAATGACATCAACCCACCGCAGGATTGCAACACATGCCACCGATGAAAAACGACATAGAGACCGGCCTGACTTATTGGCGAAGTCTCGACGAACTCGCCCGCACGCCCGCTTTCCAAGAGGCGGTGCAGAGAGAGTTTCCCGGAGATGACTGGGACCGGTTGCCGCCTGCAACCCGTCGCCAATTCCTCAAGGTGATGGGTGCGTCGCTGGCCATGGCAGGGCTGACGGCCTGTCGTTGGCCGAAAGAAGAGATTGTTCCCTTCGCACACCGGCCGGAGGGCCGGACGCCGGGAGTTCCGGAACACTTCGCGACCTCGATGGAGCTCGGGGGCGTCGCACTCGGTATGCTCGTCACTTCTTTTGACGGGAGGCCGATCAAAGCCGAAGGGAACCGGCTGCACCCAGATAGCCTGGGAGCGCTGACCGCCATCGCTCAAGCTGACATTCTCCAGCTCTACGACCCCGACCGAAGCCGTCGTCTCCTGCTCCGTGAGAGCGGCCAGCAATACGTCAAGAACTGGAGCGATTTCGAGGCCACGGCCGCCGAGTATTTTGCCGGTGATGGGACCGGTGTTGCGGTTCTTGCCGGCGCCTCGTCCTCGCCGACCAGGGCGATGTTGCGTGAGCAGTTCCTCGAGGCCCATCCGGAGGCGGGCTGGTACGAGTACGAGCCGATTTCGAGGGACAACGAGCGAGAGGGAACGCGCCTCGTTTTTGGCGAGCCGCTTCGCCCGCACCCGAAGTTCGACACCGCGGGCGTGATTGCCTGCTTCGATGCCGACCCGCTCTTCGATCACCCGTCGTCGCTGCGACTTGCGCGGGAGTTTGCTGCAGCACGCCACCCCGAAACCGGAACCGGTGCACGCCTCTACGTCACCGAATCGAGCTTCAGCCTGACCGGTGTTCGGGCCGATCACAGGGTGGCGGTGCCATCGAGCCGCGTTCCGGTGGTGCTCGCCCGCGTAGCCCATCTTCTGGTGGCCGAGCACCGTCTCGAGTTACCCGCTGCAGCGGCCGGCTACTCTGGTGCGGCCGGGCAGGAGATCTCTGAGCAGGAGATTGATTTCGCAAAACTGTTGGCAGCCGACCTGGCGGGTCATCCCGGCTCCGGCGTCATTCTTGTCGGACCGCGGCAGGAGCCGGCAGTGCACGCCCTCGCGGCGGTTCTCAATCAGGTTCTCGGGTCAACTCAAGACTACACCGCCGATCCAGATCCCGATCGGCCGTCGCATCTTCAGGCTATCAGCGACCTTTCGGCTTCGATGGCATCGGGCTCGGTCCAGACCCTCTTGATCCTCGGTGGGAATCCGGTATTCGACGCGCCGGCCGATCTTCGATTCGGCGAGCTCTTGGCGGATATTCCGCGTTCGATCCATCTCAGTTTGTATGACGACGAAACATCCCAGCGCTGCACCTGGCACCTGCCGCGGGCCCATGGACTCGAGGCTTGGGGAGATGGCGCTGCGTTGGACGGAACGCTGACGATGCGGCAGCCGCTGATCGCGCCGCTTTACGACGGACGCTCAGCCGCCGAGGTCCTTGCTCTTGTTGCGGGTTCGAAATCCACATCCGGGTACGAGCTCGTTCGGGAGAACCTCCGCGGCGCCGCGCCTGACACCGATTTCGAGGGTTTCTGGAGACGAGCTTTACATGACGGAGTAGTCGAGGGCACCGCCTGGGACCTTGTGCAGCCTCGACTGAACCCTGGCCGCCTCGCGGTCGCGGTTGACGGCCTTCGAGCGCTTCTCGATGCGAGTCTTCCGAGCGCAGATCGACCCGAGGTGGTGTTGACCGCCGACCCGCGGATTTGGGACGGGCGCTTTGCAAATAACGGTTGGCTGCAGGAGCTACCGGACGCGCTCACCAAGGTGACCTGGGACAACGCGCTCCTGATGTCGCCGACGACCGCTCGTGAGCTGGGAATTGGCGATGGCGAGATTGCAGCCATAGAAGTCGGGGGTGTCGCCGTCGAGGTGCCGACCTTCGTGCTTCCGGGACAGGCGCGTTCGAGCATGACCCTGACCCTCGGATACGGCCGCACGGCGGCCGGACAGGTTGGTAACGGGGTCGGCGCTGACGCGTACATTCTGCGAACTTCGACGGCTCCTCACGTCGTGGCCGGCGCTGCGGTGAGGGGCACCGGGCGAAGCTATAGCCTGGCCACCACCCAGGATCACTTTGCCATCGATACCTCCGGGTTCAATGAACGCAACCGCCGGGTCGGTGAGCTTGTGCGCGAGGCATCTCTGGATGCCTACCTGGCCAATCCGGAGGTTTTTCACGAACACGAGCACTTCCCGCCACTGATCTCGCTGTGGAAGGACCACGAGTACGAGGGCGAGCAGTGGGGGATGGCGATCGATCTCAATACTTGCATCGGCTGCAACGCGTGCATTGTGGCCTGCCAGGCTGAGAACAACATCCCGGTGGTGGGCCGCGAGCAGGTGCTCAACCAGCGCGAAATGCAGTGGATCCGGCTCGATCGCTACTTCAAGACCGAGCCGGGACTCGGTCCCGACGAGATTGAAGATGCCGAAGTGGTCTTCCAGCCCATGACCTGCGTTCACTGCGAAAACGCTCCGTGCGAGCAGGTCTGTCCGGTGGCGGCGACCCAGCACACCGTCGACGGCCTCAACGCGATGGTTTACAACCGTTGCGTTGGTACCCGCTATTGCTCCAACAACTGCCCTCTCAAGGTCCGGCGGTTCAATTTCTTCAACTACCACAAGGATCTTCCTGAAACTTCGAAAATGCAGTTCAATCCGGAGGTCACTGTACGAGCCCGCGGGGTGATGGAAAAGTGCACCTTCTGCGTGCAGCGCATCGAGGCGGTGCGAATCGGCGCACGAAACGACAATCGCCCAATTGCGGATGGCGAGGTCGTGCCCGCGTGTGCTCAGACCTGTCCGACGCAGGCGATCACTTTTGGGAACCTGAACGATTCGAAGAGCTCGGTCTCCAAGCTGCGCGAGGAGAAACGTTCATACGCGATGCTGGCCGAACTCAACATCAGGCCAAGGGCCCACTACCTCGGTCGCTTGAGCAACCGTGCCGACGACGCCGGCCCGGACGCCCACGGGGCGCCGCATGGTGAGGCAGAAAGCCACGGGAAGGAGACGGCTTGAGATGAGCACTACTGCCATCGATCCCGTGAGCTATCTCGACAACACCGGCGATGATCCGGCCGTCCGCGCGCGGCTGGTGGTCGGGGACAACGACTTTCACTCGATCACCGAAAAGGTCTGCGGAATCGTCGAGCAGCCCAAACCACCCAAATACTGGTGGGCCGCATTTGCCGCGTCTTCCAGCTTGACCCTGGTTCTCTTTGCCTGCATCGGCTATCTCGTGACGACCGGCATCGGCGTTTGGGGACTTCAGGTCCCGGTCGGTTGGGGCTACGCAATCGTCAACTTCGTGTTCTGGGTCGGCATCGGCCATGCCGGAACCCTGATCTCGGCCATCCTCTTTCTGCTCCGCCAGCGCTGGCGCACGAGCATTAACCGTTTTGCCGAGGCGATGACGATCTTCGCGGTCGTGTGCGCTGGGATCTTCCCCGGTATTCACGTTGGCCGCATCTGGCTGGCCTACTGGCTGTTCCCGATCCCCAATCAGATGTCGATGTGGCCGAACTTCCGCTCGCCGCTTCTGTGGGACGTGTTCGCGGTTGGGACCTATGCCACTGTCTCGCTGCTCTTCTGGTACATGGGAATGATCCCTGACCTGGCGTCGATTCGCGATCGCGCCAAAACCAAGCTTCGCTTCTACATCTACGGCGTGCTCAGCCTTGGTTGGCGCTCGTCCAATCGACACTGGCACCGCTTCGAGTTTGCCTACCTGCTGCTGGCGTCTCTCGCGACGCCGCTGGTCTTGTCAGTGCACTCTGTAGTCAGCTTCGACTTCGCGGTTTCGATCATGCCCGGCTGGCACACGACGATTTTCCCTCCCTATTTCGTGGCCGGCGCCATCTTTTCCGGCTTCGCGATGGTCGTGACGTTGATCATCCCGACTCGCAAGTTCTTTGGTCTCGAGGAAATCATCACCACCCGCCACCTCGAGAACATGGCCAAGATCATGCTCGCGACCGGGATGATGGTCGGACTTGCCTACTCGACCGAGTTCTTCATCGCCTGGTATTCGGGCAACACCTATGAGGCCTTTACCTTCCTCAACCGGGCCTTTGGTCCCTACGCCTGGGCCTACTGGACGATGGTCACCTGCAATGTCCTCGTGCCACAGATCTTCTGGTTCAGGAAGCTTCGCAACAAGACCCTCATTCTGTGGGTGGCCTCGATCCTGATCAACGTCGGCATGTGGTTCGAGCGTTTCGTCATCGTGGTCAGTTCGCTCAGCCGTGATTACTTGCCGACCAGTTGGGGCTATTACCGGCCGACAGCTATCGATGTGCTGACCTTTGTCGGCAGCTTTGGTCTCTTCTTCACGCTCTTCCTGCTCTTCGTTCGGTTCCTGCCGATGGTAGGCATGGCGGAGGTCAAGGGTGTGATGCCACAGGCCCACCTCGATCGGCCGGGACACCGGGGCCACGGTGATTATCACGGCGACATTGCCGGGGTGGAGGTGGTGTGATGAGCACCGACAACACCATTCGCAACGATGGCGCCAACCTCTACGGCTATCTGGTTGCCTTCGACAAGGTGGACGAGCTCCTGGTTGCAGCCACTAGGGTTCGCGACGCCGGCTACACCCGCTGGGACGCCCACACACCATTCGTGATCCATGGCCTCGACGTCGCGATGGGCGTCAAGAAGACCGTGCTGCCCTATATCGTGTTTCTGGCCGGCCTCACCGGCACCGCGGCGGGCATTCTCCTCCAGTGGTGGACCAATGCCGTCGACTACCCATTTCTGATCAGCGGCAAGCCTCTATTCAGCCTGCCGGCCAACATTCCGGTCGCCTTTGAGACCACGATCCTCTTTGCTGCGATCAGCGCTCTTGTCGGCATGCTCGCGCTCAACGGGTTGCCGCAGCTCTCGCATCCCTTGTTTTCCAATCGATCTTTCAAGCGTGTGACCGACGATCGATTCTTCATTTCGATCGAATCCCGGGACCCGCTTTTCGACGCGGCGAAAACTCGTGAGTTGTTGGAGTCTGTCTCCGATCAGCCGGTGGAAGAAATCGAGGACCTGTCATGAAGCTGCCCCGCTGGCTCCTCTACACCGCGGCCATTCTGGTGGTCCTGTCGTGGGTGCCGCTGGCGCTGATCATGCGTGCCCGCGTTACCACCTCGCCGCTGCCGCGAATCCACGTCGTTCCCGACATGGACAACCAGCCGAAGTACAAGTCCCAGTCGCGCAACCCGATGTTTGCCGACCGGCGGGCCATGCGGCCGCCGGTTACCGGCGCCGTTGCTCGCGGTACGATCCTCGGAGATCCTGCTCTGACGAGTGGCAAGGCTGGTGAGGATTGGGTGGAGATCATCCCGGTCGAGGTCGACAGGGGATTCGTCCAGCGCGGGCGAGAGCGTTACGACGTGTACTGCTCACCGTGCCACGGACTGGCAGGCTTTGGCGACGGGATGGTTGCCAAGCGTGCCGACGAGCTGCTCGAGGGGACCTGGACGCCGCCGACGTCATTCCATACCGATCTCTTAAGAGGGCGACCTGCTGGTCATCTCTTCAACACTATCTCCAACGGCATCCGCAATATGCCGGCCTACGGTCCGCAGATCCCGATCGAGGATCGCTGGGCCATCGTCGCCTATGTGAGGGCCCTGCAGCGGAGCCAGAACGCCACCGTCGACGATGTCCCGCCCGACATCAGGGCGCAACTGCGATAGCGAGGAATCCATGCAGGGCAACGCACTCGACATCACTACCGAAACCCGGCATCTGGACGCGGTCTTACGGCCCGGGTTGATTATTTGTGGCGTTCTCGCAGCGATCGGCATCGGCGGTTCGCTTCTGCTTGCCAGGGGCAGCGAAGGCGGTATGGACCACCTCCTCGAAACCTACCTCGTGAGCTTCGCCTTCTTTCTCAGCATCTCCCTCGGAGCCTTGTTCTTTGTCCTCCTCCAGCACTGCACCCGTGCAGGCTGGAGCGTTGTCGTGCGGCGGGTGGCGGAAGCGCTGGCCGGCAACGTATGGCTTATGGCCGTGCTCGCGATTCCGATCGTCCTCGGGATGGATCATCTCTACCATTGGACCGACGCCGCTGCTGCGACCCACGATCCGCTGCTCGCCGGCAAACTCGGTTTTCTCAATCCAACCTTCTTTGTGGTGCGCCTGATTGCCTATTTCATTATCTGGGGCGTCATGGCGAGCTTTCTCCACCGCACTTCGATCGCCCAGGACGGGAGCGGAGATCCTGCCCTGACGTTGCGGATGGAGAGATTCAGTGCACCTGGGATGGTGCTCTTTGCTCTCAGCCTCAATTTCGCCGCTTTTGACCTGTTGATGTCTCTCGATCCCCATTGGTTCAGCACGATATTCGGGGTCTACTATTTTGCGGCGTCGGTGGTTGCATTTCTGGCCGTGATGCCGAAGATCCTGTACGGACTGCAGACGCGGGGAATCCTGAAGAACGCCGTCACTGTCGAGCATTACCACGACTTCGGCAAGTTACTCTTCGGGTTCACTGTCTTTTGGGCCTACATAGCCTTTTCTCAGTACATGCTGATCTGGTATGGCAATCTGCCGGAGGAAACAGAGTGGTTCCTCAAGAGGCAGACCGGTGAGTGGACGACGGTGAGCCTGATACTGATCTTCGGCCACTTCGTGGTGCCGTTCCTTTTGCTCGTTTCGCGGGTGATCAAACGTCGACCGCTGTTGCTTGCCCTGACCGGCGGCTATGTAGCTCTGACGTGCTGGGTCGATATCTACTGGCTGGTCATCCCCGAGTTCAGCCCCGGCGTTGCACGTTTCGGTCTCCTCGATGTTCTGTGCCTCCTGGGAATGAATGGAGTTTTCTCGGCCGCAGTGTTGTTCCGCCTCAGCAGACACTCGGTAATCGCCGAGAAGGACCCCCGCCTTGAAGAATCCTTGGCCTTCGAAAATGCCTAAGATGAATTTTGAATTTTCAATTTTGAGTTTTGAATTTCCTTCCACCCACATTGGCTCGGATGTTGGAGTGATGGAATTCGAAATTAAGAATTCAAAATTAAGAATTGGAGTTCCTTGTGCGTTATGATGACCCCAACGTTGCTGCCTCTGCCGTTGTCGGCATCATCTCTGCAATTCTGCTTTTTGTGGTCATCGTTGTTCTGCAGGCTTATTTCTACGGCGCCGAGAAGAGCGAACTCGAGAGAAAAGTGTGGTCGCAGCCGTACCAGGGGTTGCAGCAGCTCGATGCCAATCAGCTCGAACTCCTCAACAGCTATGGGTGGGTAAGTGAAGCCGAAGGCACCGTTCACGTCCCGATCGAGAGGGCTATAGAGCTTGTGGCAGCAGAGAGCGAGTGATCCCGCCCGCCTGCCGGATACTCGATTCTCGATACTAGATCCCCGGCCCACTTAATGTTCTCAGCGCGTGCCGAGAACAGCGTATTCAAGCCAGAAGGGCCAGGTGCCATCTTTTGCATTGTTGGAGGCCTGTAGGCGAAGTCACCCCATCGCCGAGGCCAACAATGCTAAAGGTGGCTCCTCATACTCAGTGGAGTCACCGAGAACCGATACTCGGTAGCGCCAACGACTCTGTGAATAACCTGTGTCCGCCGGTGCTCGCATCCTGCATCTTGCATCCTGCATCTTGTAACCAGGATTACTGTCAGCACCTGGTTTCAAGGACTTCAGGCGTTGACTCTCTGCTGGTTTGATCATCCCATCCCGGCACGTTTGTTCCGTATCGGGAAGTTTGTCGATATAATGTTGTAGTGAACGTCGAATCTCAATCTGGTATCGATCTTGCGTATTCCATTGCGGGGGCGGCTGCTCACCCGGGAAGGGCGGGAGTCAAGACCGGGCATCGGAGCAAATACCGCCAACCCCCACGGATCGGAAACGGAGGGTCGATCGTGTCTGACACGGGCGGAAACTTCATCGGCAACGACCCTTCAGGATCGGGGTGAGTCATGGCACTCGTCGGTCGTCTTGAAGATTTACGACTCGCTGAGCTCTTCCAGCTCATCGCGCTGTTTCGAAAGTCGGGTAAGTTGACCCTCAGCCGCGGTGAAACGACGGGCATCTTTCTGTTCAACGATGGCAAGGTTTTCCACGCAAGCAACGGTTACTCTTCGCCTTCGTTGGGGGAATTCCTGGTAGAGCGAAAGCTGATCTCACAGGAGACCCTTAACGCGGCCGTTGCCACTCAACGCATGACCGAAGAGAGAAAGAAGCTGGGAGCGATCCTGGTGGAAATGGGGGCGATTTCATACGAAACCCTCCAGGATGTGCTCTGCGACCAACTGCGAGATATCGCGCGCGAGTTTCTCCGCTGGGATTCGGGGTTCTTCAACTTCAAGCCGGTCGAAAATCGTGATGAAGACCCGGAACAGAATTATCACGACGATGAGGCAAAACTGACCGAGTTCATCAACGTCGACCCGTTTATTCTCGACCTCCTGGCCAAGGTTGACGCTGTCGGTGGAGATGGCACCGTGAGACCAGTACCTCGGCTGATGAGGGACTCTGAAATCGAGGATCGGTCCGTCAGCAGCGTCTACGAATTGTTGAACTACATCGTCGAACCAGCCCACAGTATCATGCGAAACGACCCGGCCTACGTGGTTGCGGAATGGCCGTCAGATTTCTCTGAGTTGCGCAAATTGATGGCCGAAATCCAGGTCCGACCCAGTGCGACGGTCGGTGAGGTCGCGCTCCTGATCTTGCGCTACGCGACGGGAGTTGTGAACCGCGGTGTGCTCTTTGGAGTTTCTGAGGAAGGCATATCGGGGATCGGCCAGTTCGGGATCGGCCGGGGTGACGATCAGGCCCCGATGGTGGACCGCCGGGTGCGGAAGATCCATATTCCGGGCAATGAAGAGTCGGTTTTTTCGGGCGTGATCGAAAAAATATCGACATTTCATGGTCATCTTGAGCGATGTCCATGGAACAATTATCTAGTGGACCAGCTCGGAGGCTTGATGCCGCCGGAGGTGGTGGTAACGCCGATCGTGGTGAGCGGCGCCGTATCAGCCGTGTTTTATGGCGATAACTTGCCGGGAGGGCATCCAATCACCTCGATCCATGGGCTCGAGCTGCTGATGATCGAAGCTGGATTGGCGATTGAACGGAATGTACTTGCCGAGAAGCTGAACTGGATTGAACAGACAATGTCTGCGATTTCGGGAGTGAACGACGAAGGTTGAGGTGGGGCGGATGGCCAATTGGCGAGTCATGACAGTCGATGATTCGGCCGCGATATTGACGATTATCGCGGCCTATCTGGAGGACTCCGAGTTCGAGGTCATAGCCGCTGAACGAGACGGCATCATGGCGGTCGAGCGCTTTGCTCAGGAGCGGCCGGATATCGTTCTGTTGGATCTAATCATGCCGGGTCAATCGGGAGTGGAAACCCTGGAGCGAATCCTCGCCATCGACCCCGATGCGTTTGTCGTCATCGTGTCGTCTCTCGGGACCGAAGAAGCCGTCCACGAATGTTTGACGTCGGGTGCGCGGAGTTTTCTCCAGAAGCCATTCACAAGGGATGATTTTATCGATTTCATGCGTGACCTGACGCAGGTAGCGTGAGGATTTCATGTTTTTTGGTCAATATTTGCTTTCCAAGGGCGTGATCAGCCGCGAGATTCTGATCGATGCAATCGAGCGGCAGCGCGAGACAAACCTTTCTCTGGTCGAGTTGGCGGTTCGCGAAGGCTGGATCGAGCCCAATTGTGCGGAAGGGATCCTCACACGTTATCGGACCACCGATGCAGGCCTCGAGGAGCTGTGCCTCGAATATGGGCAGATCGATCGTGAAAAGCTCGAGGAGCTGCTTCGGATTCAGCGATCAGATTGGGTCAAAATCGGAGCGGCGTTGATTGACAGTGGACACCTCACCCTCGATCAGGTTGAGGAACATCTGTCCGCCTTTGACGAATTGCAGCGCGAGACGAATCAGCAGCTGGAAGCTGATTTCCGTGCCTGTAAAGACCCGGAAACCGTGAAGACAGTTATTGAGCTTGCGGTCTTCCACCTTCAGCGCTTTACCAATGGGCCGGTAAAACTACAGACCCTGACCGAGGACGGGGGACAGCTCTCAGGTGGACGGCGGCGGTACGCACAGAAGCTGGTTGGTGATCGTGAGCTGTGCTGTGCTCTCGATCTGCCGTCGCAGGTCGCGACGGTGGTCGCGCAGGGATTTATCGGGATCCCGGTTGAAGATGACAGCGAGGTGGCTATCGACGCAGTTTGCGAATGCGTCAACATCATTGGTGGTCATGCCTGCACGGAACTCGAAGCCAGCGGATTCAGGCTCCGACCTGAACCTCCATTTTCGACCGAGGGTGATGAGCCGGCGGGCGATTTGAGTTCCTCCATTCGCGCACGTGTGATAGCGGGCGAATTCGAAGTTGACGTCAGGGTCTTCGTATGACGCGCCCAATACCCTACCGCCCGTGGCAGCGGGGACGATGATGGCTGGCGACCTCGTTTATGTCGTGCATCCCGAGTCCAGCGTGGCGGCCAAGCTGCGGGGCGGGCTGCAGGACGCGAACTATCAGGTCGTCGCGATGTCCACGGTCGACGACTGCGAGTCCATCACCTCCAAAAGCCAGTTCACACTTCCGGATGCCATTCTGACCCCACTTGGCGGTGGTGGTGCCGGTGATTCCATCCTGGTCGCGCTTTTTGAGTCGAATCCCCTGATGGAGCAGATCCCGCTCGTCGTGGTGGCGAACGAAGAGAAGGAAGATCGACGTCGAGCGCTGAGGATGGGCCTGTTGAGTGTTGTCTTCCCACCGTATGACGGTGAGGAGGTCGTGCTGACCACAAAGCTCGCAATCGAGAAACATCGCTCTGATCAGCTACTTTTCGGATCGCTTGAACAGTTGTCTGTTCCCGACCTGCTGCAGACTGCTGAAGCGGGGCGGCGTACCGGCACAGTGAGCTTCCAGCACGACGGATCGAAGGCCACCGTTTGGCTGCGAGACGGTTTCGTGATCGACGCAGAAGTCGAAGGGGAGAGTCAAGGCGAGGAGGCGGTGTACACCATCGCCGTATGGCCGAACGGGACATTCGAGGCCGATTTTGGCGACCTCGACAGGGAGGAACGATTCAGGATCCCACCTTCGAGCCTGCTTCTCGAGGCGATGCGGCGCTTTGACGAAGAGAGCGCCAGCGGCATGACGATCCCGGCGGTGAAGGAACAAGAGCCAGTGCCGAAGCCGGAGTTCGATTACGCGGCAGTCGATTTGTCGCTGGTTGTTCTCAACGTTGTCGGATCTTACGCACTCAACCATTTGCATCCTACTCTGATCCGGCAACGGTTCGAGGAGATTCGGTCGGAGCTCGTAGACCAACATCCCCTCCTCAGTATTTTCAATGTGACCGACGAGGGCGCCGTTACGCTATCGGATACGGAGCTCGGCGAACTCGAAAACCACCAGCTGGTACGAGGGGTTTCGCTGTGGGTGAATGCGATCTTCGACCGACTCGAAAGCGCGTTGGCCTGGCGGTTCAGTTCAAATCGTCTCGGCCGACTGCTGGCGCCTTGGATCGACCAGCTTGAAGAAAGCGGGTTTGCGGAAATTCTCGGCATCGGAGAACCGGGAGAAGAAGCCGAGGAGGAGACACACGAATCCGACGGGATCCTGGAGTCGCCCGTTCCGGTCGGCTGTCTCGTACTGGACGACGAGGGTGTGATCGAGGTGGTGTCGATCTACGGCCCCAGGGTTGGGCGCATCGACCCGGTTTTCATTTCAGGTAAGACATTGGGTGAGGTCCTGCCATCGGATATCGCGTTACTCGTCGATCGGTTAACGGATCGTCTCAGAAACGATGCTCGCGAGCTCGAGGGAGTCGCGATCGGCCGCGAGGTGATCGGCTGCGGTCACCAGGAGTATCTCCTGCGCGTTGCCGTCGTGAAACAGGCTTCCGAGCACGGCTGCATCGTGACGATCAACCGACTCAGAGATCAGCGTCGAACCCTGTCGCCGGAGATCGAGCGAGACCCGTTGACGGGCTCACTTCGCGACGGGAAGGCTGACCGACTCCTGGTTGCAAACGAGGATTTTCTGCAGGCCTTCGAGGGCTTGTTTGCGCGCAGCTTGTTGCACCGTCATCACGAGCTCCTCCAGCGCTTTGGCAAGAAGTGGGGACTGCGCCACGCCATGCGTCTCGAACAGGTTGTGCAGAGGGATTACCGAAAGACCCTTCGCGAGATGGAATCACAGATGGCGTTGGAGCTGCTATCCGCATCAGTGGGTGTCTTCGGTCTCGGTAGTTTCGAAGCGGATCTCAGCTACCGCGACAACGGCATTGTCATCATCCGCCACCAGACCAGTCCGTTCCCCGGCATCTTCGCCGGAGCGGGTGGTGCTTGCCCGATTCTTTCAGGCTTCCACGCCGCGATCCTGTCCTATCTCGCGGGGCGGCAACTGGCCGCACGTGAGGTTCATTGCAGTCGAGAACCGGGGGACGAGTGTCTTTTCGTGGTTGCCACCGAGGACCGTCTGACCAAACTTCTGATTGCGACCCCGGGTTCGGCTGACCACGATCTGCTGGCCGCGATAGTGTCGTCGGAAGACACGGAGATTGAGCAATGAGCGGCGAAAACAACAAACGCCGTTCAACTCTCGCGGACGCGCTCGACGCTACCGAATGGGATTACAAGCCCGGCGAAGACCCCAATCTCCTGCTGCGGCCAATCGGAATGGTTTTTGGCGATCTCCCGTGGGAGGTCGAATCGCAGTATCTCGGGCCGGCTCCGATCGCCGAGCCCGAGGTCGAGCCTGAAAGCGATCCCGTCAACGACGCCGAAACTCAGCCCATCGATCCGTCAATAAAATAGAGTGCCCAACCCGTCCCCCTGCCCGGATTCCCGCCCACCGCGATCGTCGACAGCACGTCGTCTCGTGCCCGCATCGTCTGGCCGACACAACGTAGAAAACGCAAAGACGCAAAGAGCGCAAAGACGCCGCAAAGATCAGCTTTTGTATATCTTCGCGCTCTCCGCGTCATACGGGTTTCATAGTGGCTTCAGCCGTAGGAGGGTGTGCATCGATCGAGATGGTCGATGAGGGCTGGAGCAGCTTAAAAGTGCCGAGCGCTCATAGCCGAAAGGCCGCATAGCCGTATAGCCGTTGGGCCGTATAGCCGTCGGGCCCTTAGACATCAGCTGCCATTCCCATCCTCAACCTGATAGAAGACCGTCCGCCCGGAGCGGACGCGAACAAAGCTCGGGTCGAGGTTGAGGGTGGTTTCGGCTGAACCGAGCACCAGGTAACCACCTGGACGGAGCAACCGGCGCACCCGACGCAGAACCTTGCGCCTCATTTCCACGTCGAAGTAAATCAGAACATTACGAAGCATCAGGATGTCGACGGGAGGTACCGAGGCCCAATCGTCGGACAGGTTCTGGCGGAAAAACCGAAACATTCCGCGCAGCTCATCCTTGAGTTGCCACTGGCTCTCGTTCTGGTTAAAGAACCTGACCAGATAGGGTGCGGGCAGCCCGCGATTCACCTCGATCTGGGTGTACACGCCGTCCTTTGCCCGCTCGATCATGCGACGAGAGATGTCGCTTCCCAGCAGCTGGAGGTTCCACCCCGCAAGCTCTGCGAAGCGATCCTTGAGGATCATTGCAATGCTGTAGGGCTCCTGGCCGCTCGAGCAAGCGGCTGACCAGATGCAAAGGCTTTTCGAGGTTTCGCGCTTGGCCTTGATGAGCTCGGGAAGAATTTTTTCGCGAAGCTCCACAAATGGATGGAGGTCACGAAAAAACGAGGTCTCGGTGGTGACGATCGCTTCCACTGCGAGGGTGTGGAGCTCTCCATGGGTGACTGACTGGAGGTGCGAGATGAATGCTCCGACTGACGGAAAGTCGTGCTCTCGCGCGAGTGGCGAAAGGCGCGATATCACGAGGTACATCTTGCCGTCGTCGAGGGTGATTGAAGACTCTTGGCGGACCAGGGCGCGAACGTAGTCGAAATCAAGTTGGCTGATCGACGCCTGCGGTTCTACGAAGTGATTGGCTGTCATTGCGATGACGTCTTTACTCTGCGGACGATTTCAGCCCCGATTTCGGACACCGGTAACACGGATTCGGCGAGGCCGGCCTCGGCAACCTGACCAGGCATGCCCCACACAACGCTGGTTGCGCGGTCCTGGACGACGATCTGGCCACCGGCAGCGGAAATCTCACGGCAGCCGTCGAGCCCGTCCTGTCCCATTCCGGTCAGCACGACCGCGAGCACAGACGATCCATAGCACTTGGCCGCCGATCGGAAAAGGACGTCCGCGGCTGGCTTGCAGGAGTTGACCAACGGGCCGTCGTTGGTGGCAAGCTCGATTCCTCGCGATGTCGACCTGGTTTCGAGATGGCGATTTCCGGGCGCGATCCAGACGTTTCCGGGCTCGATCAGGGTCCGGTGGGTCGCCTCTCCCACGTGCAGAGCAGATACCGTATCGAGGCGTTTCGCGAGAAAGGTCGTGAAATTCTCTGGTAGGTGCTGAACGATCAGCACCGGTACGGGAAAGTCGTTGGGCAGCGACTCGAGAATCGCCGTCAATGCGTTGGGGCCACCGGTGGAGGAGCCGATCACTACAACCTCGATGGCGGGGATCCTCCGTCGCGAGATCAGGTGAGCGGCTTTTGGGCGGGCCGCAGGGGCGCCTGGGCTAACGCTCGGAACGAGAGCACGGATCTTGGGAACGAGCTGTTCCTGAAGATACCGTCGCGCTTCCTCGGGGGAAGAGGCCCGAGCCGCTTTGGTGACATAGTCGGAGGCGCCGCTGAACAACGCCTCGACGGTGATTGCCGCCCCTCTTCGGGTGTGATTCGAAACCATGATGACCCGGATCTCCGGGTAGCTCGACCGGATGGCGGTCAACGTTTGCATTCCATCGAGCTCGGGCATATCGATGTCCAGCGTGACCACGTCCGGGTGCAACCGGGCAATCTTGGTCAGCGCGAGGTTGCCGTTGGGGGCTGTCCCTACGACCTCAAAGTCATCTTCGGCGGCCAGAATGTCGGAGATCACACGTCGAGCGACTACAGCATCGTCGACAACGAGGATTCGCACCGGATTCACGCGATGCCTCAATCGACCTCGATACCGAGGAGGACCAGTTTCTCCAGCAGCATCTCGCGGTCAAAGGGTTTCATGATGTACTCATCGGCGCCCGCTTCGAGGGCTTCCCGTACCCGCCCGAGTTGAGTCTCGGTGGTCACCATCATCAACTTGATGTCATTGTGAGTGGGGCGTTGGCGGACGGCTATGACCAGATCGAGACCGCTCATCGCCGGAAGATTCCAGTCGACCAGGGCGAGCTCAAAATTGCGGTCGTCTTCGAGGATAACCAGAGCTTCCTCTGCGTCGGCCGCCAGAGTGACCTCGAAACCCTCGTCTCCAAGGATCCCGGCGAGGATCGACCGCATCGCCCGCGAGTCTTCGATTACCAGTGCTCGCACGGCCTCTCCATGTCCTGTTCGCTCACTCCTGTCCTCGGTAGTTTCACGGTTCATTGTCTCCAACGGCTGCAGCGTCGATTTCGAGCGCGTGCTCGACGTCGAGGACCAACAGCAGTCTATTCTGCAATTTGTAGGTACCGCGGATGAGGCGCCGCGCCTTGCCCTTGAGTGTATCGGGAGGCGGCTCAAAACTCTCATCGTTGACCTCGACGACATCGCCGGCGCGGTCGACCACGAAACTGAGCAGCGTGGATCCGACATCCAGAACGAGTACCGTGGAGGATTCTTCGTCGCCATCGGTTTTCCCAAACCGCGTCCCGAGATCGATCGCGGTCACGATCTGACCGCGCAAATTGATCAGGCCGCGGACCCACGGCGGTGCAGTGGGAACCGGCGTGATGTCACCGTCCCGAATCACTTCCTGCACCCGTTCCACTTCGATTCCGAGGAACAGATCGCCGACGTGAAATGTGCAGAACTGTTTCGCCATTCTCACTCCTGATCTAATGGCCGTTCGAAAAAGCTGGGATCGGCGAGTTGAATAAGTGCTTCGAGGTCAAGGATCTCAGTCACCTGATCTCGGATCACAGCGCAGCCTCGAACGCCGTCGCGACTGCCCGACCTCCGCGCTTTGAGGTCTTCGTCGACGATGTCTGCGATGCGGTGGGCCACAAGGCCGACCCGGCGGCCTTTGACCGTACACACAATTACCGGCACCGTCTCTGTTTGCGCGTGGTCCGAAGGATTGCGGGCCTCCTTGCGTCGCTCTGGAAGAGTCTTCTGGAGCTCGATGAGCTGAAGGATTTCGTCGCCGTACTGGACCACCAGTTGATGGCCGACCCGTTCGAGAGATGTTCGCGGAAAATACTCGAGGCGGCTGACCTGATCGAAATCGATTGCCAGCTTTTCACCGCCCTCACCGTCCAGGCACACCAGTCGCTCGGTTTTCGCCCTGGATTTGACGGCGCTGGAGATCTGGGAGGCGGCCGTGTGGACGCGGCTCTCGGACACCACCCCGGCGGAGAGTCCGAGGCGAAAGACATCGAGAATCAGCGCAATCTGACCGTCACCGAGAATCGTGGCTCCGGCAAAAGGAAGTCCCGACAGTAGCCGTCCGAGGGGCTTGACGACGATCTCCTGAGAGTCTTCGACGCCGGCAACCACCAAACCGAACTGACGGTCATCTCCCTGGAGCACGATGATGTTTGCCTTGTCGTCCGGGCTGGAGTTGTCGCGGACCCCGAGTTCACGGTCGAGGAATACCAATGGCAGCAGCTTGCCGCGAAGGCGGTAGACGGGGACACCCCCGAGATCTTCGATCTCCGCCTTTTCCCCTTTTTGTTCGACTCGGATGAGCTCCACGACGCTGGCCTGCGGAATCGCGATCCGGTGGTTGTCGGCGCGTACCAGGAGCACCGAGACGATAGCGAGAGTAAGGGGGATCTTGACCCGAAAAGTCGTTGATTGGCCAGGCTCACTCTGCAGCTCGATCGATCCTCCCATGCTTTCTACATTGGTGCGAACCACATCAAGGCCAACGCCGCGCCCGGAGATGTTTGTCACTTTGGAAGCGGTGGAAAACCCGGGCTGAAAAATGAGCGCTTCTATCGCCGCCTGGCTCAGGTTCGCGCTCTGCTCTTCGGTGGCCAGACCGGCCTTGATGGCGCGAGCGACAATTCGTTCGTGGTCGAGCCCACTACCATCGTCACGGACCTCGATAACAACATTGCCACCTTCGTGGTGGGCTCGCAGTCTCAGCCTGCCGGCGCGGGGTTTGCCGTTCGCTTCACGAACGTCGGGAGCCTCGATTCCATGATCGACGGAGTTGCGAACGAGGTGGAGGAGGGATCCTTTGATCGCTTCGATGACAGATTTATCGAGGTCGGTTTCCTCGCCCTCCATTTCGAACTCGACCTCCTTGCCGAAGCTCAGAGCGAGATCGCGGGTGAAGCGTGGCAGTTTCCTCCAGATCGAGCTGATGGGCTGCATCCGGGTCCGCATGACGGCTTCCTGAAGTTCGCTCGTGATGCTGTCGAGGCGTTGTGACGAGGACGCGAGGTGGGAATCTTGGGACGTGGCGAGATGCTGAACGAGCTGGTTACGGGCGAGCACGAGTTCGCCGACCAGGTTCATCAAATGATCGAGCACCCGCACATCAACGCGGATGTTGGTCTCGGCAACGGCCGGAGCAGAGGTGAGCTCGAGATTTTCGTTGTCACTCTCGGGATCACCCGGACCAGTCTTTGGGGTGAATTCAACCTCCGGAGTGGTTTCGCGAACTCTCTCCTTCTTAGGAGTAGCTGTGGCCTTTGCTTTTGCCTTCGCCTTCGGAGCTGGCGCTTTCTTGGTGGCGGTAGGCGCCTTTTTTGCGGATTTCTTGCTAGCACTTTTGGGTTTTGGTTGATTTCCACTCGCAGCGTCATCGTGGCTTTGAAGACGGGCCACCAGCGCACTGTAGTTCTCATCTCCTTCGGCACCCGTCGCGTCGATATTCCCGAGAATCGCCCGCACCGCATCGATCAGACTTAGAAGATCGGTAGTGATCTCCGGCGTCAATTCCATTTCACCGTCTCGGAGGCGGCCAAGCAAAGACTCTCCGACATGGGTGACCGACTCCAGAGTGCCAAAAGCGAGGAAACCGCAGGTGCCCTTGATGGTGTGGACAGTTCGAAAGATTCGCCCGTAGACCTCCCGGTCAGACGGGTTCTTCTCGAGACTCACCAGGTCCTGATCGAGTTGGTCGAGATTCTCGACGCTCTCGGCCAAGAACTCCGCGATGATGGCATCCATCCCACCCATGTGCACGCTCCGCGAGAAGTTGGACTGGCCGCACCGAGCGACCTCTACTAACGCCCTCACTTCAAGAATAACAGCTGTTAGCAATTAGCGATCAGCCATCGGCCGTCAACTTTCGGCTTTTTGCCTTGAGAGGACCGTGACGAGGTGACAGTCGTTTGGCTGCCACCGGTGCGGTCGTGAGAGTGGAATATCGGCGAGGCCTGAGCTGACAGCTAAAAGCTATTCGCCATCAACCCATAAGGTAGACTTGAATGGAGGGCGTAAAGAGGGCAAACGGGGGGCTGAAGGCATGAATCTGAATATTCAACAGAAGTTGATCATATTTGTTGGAGGAGCCATCGCGCTGGCCTTGGCGGTCCTTGGAAGTATCGTCGTCGCCCGAAACGCAGATATGACGCGCGAGAATACATTTTCCGAAGCGCAACAGGTCGTTGAAATGAAGGCTCGCGAGATCGAACAGTTCTTCACCGAGCGTGGCCGTGTCGTGGACGCATTTCTCCTCAACCCGGCCCTGCGCGACTTTTTCACACGTTACCAACAGCATCGCGCGCCGGTTCTCAATGACGCCGACTACCTCCAGGTCATCGACTATTTCGACGCGTTGGTGGCCAACGACCCTTCGATCAAGGCGGTTTTCTTCGCTGACGACGACACCCAGGACTATCTGTCGAACAGAATTCCGGAGATGCCGAGGGGGCGGGTGGAGGAGGCAGGATATCTGATCAAGAACCGGCCCTGGTGGCATGAGGCCGTAGCGGAGGACAGGCTCTACCTTGCATCGCCGACCATCGATCACCTGACAAAGGAAACGGCTGTCGTCATCCAGACTACGGTGTACCTCCAAAACGGCAGATTCCTCGGCGTCGGTGGGATGGATGTTTTGTTGACAACGGTCGCAGGGCTGGTCGAACAGGTGAGGTACCGGGGAACTGGATCGGCGTTCCTGGTCGATCAAAAGGGCGAGATCATCTATTTCACCGGAACCGACATCGACATCGAAGCCAAGCTTGAGGATCTCGATTCGCTGGTTCCAGGGACCACGGGTTTTTCCGAGCTGAGCGATCGTGTGCTCGCCGGCGACCGGAGCCGCAGTCGGATCACATGGCAGGACAAGGACGTATCCGTCCTGATGGCCCCAATCGAGTCCGAATCGCCGTACATCAACTGGACCCTTGGTCTATTGCTGCCGAACGAGGTCATTTCTTCGCCGGTTCGTAAGATCACCCTCGTCACGGTCCTCTCGGTGTTGTTCACAATTGTCATCATCAGTGGCCTGACGCTGCTGGTCGCACGCTGGATCCTCACCAAACCGCTGCGGACACTCCTTGATCGGTTCCAGGACATCGCGGAGGGGGATGTGGATCTCACGCGGCGGGTCGAAATCACCAGCACGGACGAGATCGGACGGCTGGCTGCAAGTTTCAACAAGTTTTCCGAAGGCATTCAGCGGGACATCGGACAGATCGGCGTGCAGGCAAACTCCCTATCGAGCGCATCCGAGGAGATGCGCAACCTTTCTCAACAGATTGCATCTGCCAACGAGGAGACCTCTACCCAGGCGAGCATGGTTTCGGCGGCGGCCGAGCAGGTCTCCGCCAATGTGCAGAGCGTGGCCACGGCTACTGAAGAGCTCAATGCGAACACCCGCGAGATCGCCGCCAACTCCTCCGAGGCGGCTCAGGTCGCGACTCGGGCTGTGCAGATCGCCGACGAAACGAAGGCCACCTTCGATCGCCTCGACGAGAGCGGCACCACGATCAGCAACATGGTCAAGGTGATTTACGCGATCGCCGAACAGACGAATCTGTTGGCGCTGAACGCCACCATCGAAGCCGCCCGTGCGGGTGAGGCCGGGAAAGGGTTTGCGGTGGTAGCGGACGAGGTCAAAAAACTCGCCAATCAGACTGCCCAGGCAACCGAGGAGATCAGCTCAACCGCCGAGGTGATCACCAATCACACCAAGGTTGCGGGGGACGCCACAGAGGAAATCTCGGGGATTATCCGCAAGATTCACGACATCCAGACAACCATTGCCAGTGGGGTCGAGGAACAGACGGCCACAACCGCCGAGATTGCCCACAGCGTCACCGAGGCGGCGACTGGTTCGAGCGAAATTGCGGAGCGCATTGCCGGTATTGCCGCGGCCGTGCAGCAGACCGCAGCCGCTTCGACCTCCTCGCACGAAGGCGGTGACGAGTTGGCTTCCATGGCCGACGAACTGAAAAAGATCGTCGGTCGTTTCAAATACTGAGATTGAAAGAAAGCACCTGTAGGGGCGGGATATATCCCGCCCGATCGCGATGAATCAGCGGAACAAGGGCGGCATATATGCCGCCCCTACAGATCTGGGCGGGACGTTGAAGAGAGCATCGTAGGGGAGGGGTTTATCCCCTCCCGAGCGACTGCCTCGAATGAGGAATACCCACCGCATCGTGTGCCCGTTGAATTCCCCGGGTGGGTGGGCGGCATTCCTAATTCCTCATTCCTCATTCATTCGTGTCGGAGCGCGTCGATGGGATCGAGCGCTGCGGCCTTGGCGGCCGGATACGTGCCGAAGAAAATTCCGACCAGGGCGGCGAAGCCGAAACCGAGGGCGACCGCCCATAGCGGCACGTGGGCCGGGGGGAAGCCCGGGATCGCGTTGGCGCCGAGGATCCCCAGACCCCAACCACCGAGGACCCCGATCAGGCCGCCGAAGAGCGAGATGGTCACCGCCTCGATGAGGAACTGCACCAGGATGTCCGACTTGCGTGCGCCGACCGCCTTGCGGACTCCGATCTCGCGAGTGCGCTCGGTGACGGAGACCAGCATGATGTTCATGATGCCGATGCCGCCGACCAGTAAAGCGATGCTGACCACGCCCGCGACGACGCTGGTCAGCGTCCCGAGGATGGACCCCGTAGTCTCCAGGATCTCCTCCTGCAACACGACCCGGAAATCGTCTCGCTTGCCTTCGGGGATGCGGTGACGGGCCCTGAGAATCTCGGTGATCTGGTCCTTGGCCAGCTCGACCTGGTCGGCCCTCACGGCCTGGAAGTCGAGGATCAGGCGCTTGAATGAATCGGCGCCGTACAGGTTGCGCGCGGTGGTGATCGGGATCAGGATGAGGTCATCCCGGCTCTGGCCGAAGATCTCTCCCATCTCCTGCATGATGCCGACCACCGTGAAGCTGCCTCGGCCGATGATCAGCTCCTGCCCCAACGGCTCGTCGCCGAGCTCGAGTTCCTCGACGATATCCTGGCCGATGATGCACACCCGCGTGCGCCGGTCGAGATCGAGAGGTGAGAAGAAGCGGCCGCGCTCGACCCAGTGGTTGTTGACCTCCTGGTGGTAGGAGCCGACGCCGAGCAGGGTCGTCGCGTGGCGGCGGTCGCGGTACTGGGCGCGCTCGCCGCGGAAGAAGATCGGGTTGAAGAATTTGATGGCGGAGGCCGACTGCATTACGGCGAGTCCGTCCTCGTAGGTGAGCGTGATCTCCCGTCCCGCGAGGTCGGGGTCGTTGGGGTCTTCCCGCCATTGGACCCGGATGTAGCTCGCTCCCACCCCTTCGAGCTGGGTGGCAATGACATAGTCGAGCCCCTGCACGATGGAAACCACCGCAATCACCGCCGCGACGCCGATAATGATGCCGAGCGTCGTCAGTAACGAGCGCATCTTGTTGGCACGAATGGCTTGCAGGGCGATGAGGAGGTTGTCCCAAATCACGACAGCACCCTCCGTTCGCCGGTCTTTTCGTCGGTCACGATCTTGCCGTCGAGAAGGCGAACGATCCGTCGAGCGTGGGCGGCGATGTCCTCCTCGTGAGTCACAACGACCAAGGTGTTGCCGGCCTCGTTGAGCTCGTCGAAGAGCTCCATCATTTCGGCCGAAGTGCGTGAGTCGAGGTTGCCGGTCGGCTCGTCGGCGAGCAGGATCGATGGATTGTTGACGAGCGCGCGGGCCAGCGCAACTCGTTGCCTTTGGCCTCCGGAGAGCTCGTTAGGTTGGTGCTTGGCACGGTCATCGAGCTTGACCTTGGCAAGCGCCTCGCGCGCCCGGCGATGACGCTCCTTGACCGGGACGCGGGCGTAGATCAGCGGCAGCTCTACGTTGGATAGTGCCGTGGCTCGGGACAGGAGGTTAAAGGTCTGAAACACGAAGCCGATCTCGTGATTGCGGATTCCGGCGAGCTCGCCGTCGTCGAGGTCCGACACCCGCTGGCCGTTGAGGACGTACTCGCCCGAGGTCGGAGTGTCGAGGCAGCCGATCAGATTCATCAGGGTTGATTTGCCCGACCCCGAGGGCCCCATGATCGCGACATACTCGCCGGCCTCGACCTCGAGATCGACACCGTCGAGCGCGCGGACCTCGATCTCGCCCATGTGATAGATCTTGCGCAGCTTCGAGATCGAAATCAGCATCAGTCGACGCGCACCTCGACGCCTCCGGATTCTTCATCTTCGTCCTGGTCGGCCTTCTTTTCTTCGACCTTCACGGCATCGCCGGCATGCATGTTTTTGAGCGTCCGGTAGGGGCCGACAATGACCTCTTCGCCGTCCGCGAGGCCATTGATGATCTCGACGTAGAGCTCGTCCGAGATGCCCGTTTCGACCGTCCGGATCGACGCCTCCCCGTCGGCGATGACATAGACGACATCCGATTCCTCGATGCCCTTGGCCGCAGTACCTTTGACCTCTTCGCCGTCGTGATCGAGCGTCCGCTTGACGACCGCCTGGATTGGCACGGTCAAGGTGTTCTCGCGAGTGGACGTCAGGATATCCACCTTGGCGGTCATCGCCGGCCGCAGGGACGGGTCCGGGTCGTCAATCTCCACCTTGACGGCGAAGTCGATGGTGCCGAGAGCCGGGTCTTTGCGACCAGAGGTGGCGATCTCGACAACGTGCCCTTTCTGGGTGTTATCACCGAGGGCATCAACCGTGATTTCGGCTTCCTGTCCGAGCTCGACGTCGACCACGTCGACCTCGCTCACCTCGACCTCGGCGAGCAGCACCGACATGTCGGCGACCGTCATGATCACCGATCCCGGCAGGTTGGTGGAGCCCGGAACGACGGTCTCACCCTGCTCGGCGTCGAGCTGGATGACGGTGCCGTCCATCGGTGACCGAATGGTCGTGCGCGCCAGGTCGTCCTCGGTTCGCTGAAGCGCCGACCGGTACTGTTCAACGGCTTGCTGCTGCGCCTCGAGCTCGACCTCCGCCGTATCGAGGCCGAGCTGGGCGGCGTCGAGCGCCTCCTGGCTGACCAGGCCGTCGTTGATCAGCTCTTGCGTACGACGCATGTTGCGGCGCGCGTCGGCGAGCTGCACGTCTTGGCGCCGGACCCCAACCTCGGCCTGGCGGACTGCCGCTCGCGCCTGGTTGCGGGCCGCCTCGTAGAGGTCGCGCTCGATCTCGAGCAGAAGCTGGCCGCTGCGGACCTCCTGGCCCTCGACCACCGGCAGGTTAATGATCTCACCCACGACCTTGGCTGAAATATCGACTCGTTTCTCCGGTGTTATTTCCCCGGTCGCCTTGACCCGTGAGGAGATGGTTCGGA
Organism: Candidatus Sulfomarinibacteraceae bacterium; assembly: GCA_963776765.1. Taxonomy (GTDB): domain Bacteria; phylum Acidobacteriota; class Thermoanaerobaculia; order Thermoanaerobaculales; family Sulfomarinibacteraceae; genus Sulfomarinibacter. The sequence continues at coordinate 88,528 of CAVZOK010000012.1, read as the reverse complement.
GTTCCACGGCCTGGACTTCGACCTCGGTGCCGCGGGGCCCCGAGTCCCGAAGGCTGGCCCACACGATGAGCGCGAGGATCGCGAGCGCACCAATGATGATCAGCGGTTTCTTCATGTTCACCTTCTATCCGGAGCGATCCGAAGCCCGTCCGCTGGAGTAGAAAATTGACTGCCTCAGCCTACGAGGTCAGCGCTGCAAAGCCCGCCTTCACGACCAGATATACGCCCCATGGGACGAGTGTCACAACCGCGGCTTTGCCGCGCGAAATCTTTCCTACGACGGTAAAGCCGATGATCAGCAGAATGACCGTCCAGATGTTGAAAATGCTGATCGAGCTGGCGACTGCAGTGAGCCAGGCCGGTGAATCCGGCGACAGAAACGCGCCGAGGCTGGCTTTGACCACGTTGGTCAGTTCGTTCTGAGGCACCATGCCGACCCTTTGGATCAGCACCGCCATGAGCACCATCCCGACCAGGGACCCCGGCCAGTAACTGTGGAGTGTGGTCGACAACGTCTGCACGTAGTCCGCCTCACCGCCGGAGATCTTCAGCATCACGAAGAAGACCGCCGCCATGATCGCCCACGCGATGGGTCCAATGATAATGGCGAAGAGGGGAGTGAACTTGCCGATCTTCTCGGCCTGCTCGACCATGTTCTCGATCTGCGCCTCGCTCAGATCCTCCACGCGGTCTCCGAGGCTGGCCCGCAGGGTGGCCTCGGTGTCCACATGCGGCAACGCGATCAGGTTGACGAAAGTGCCCAGTATCACGAACAGAACCATGATCAGGACCCAGGTCGGCTTGATCCCGATGTCCGCAAAAACATCGCCTGGCGAAGTGAACATCATCCACAGCCGCTGCACCCCGCTGTACTTCTGTTGTGGCGACGGGGTCGGCGGCTCCGCCAGTTCGGGTTCGTAACTCGGACGATCTGTGGCGTCTTCCATTGTGTCCCCCTCCTTGATCTCACTTTCCTGTACTTTCGCTACGCGGATTATATTCCGGAAATCCGAAATCCGAAATTTCTATAGGTGGGCGGGCATTCCGAATTCAAAATTTGCTACTCTGCCTCCCGCATGATTGGGGGGCGGGTGTTTCAGCGAGTTGTCGCAAGTGCTTTTCTGCTGGTTTCGGTCAGCGGAATAATGCAAGCAGGTGACGAGGAGTCGCTGCAGGAGCTGGTGACCCGGGTGGGGCGCGCCCGGTGGACCTTTGACAATTCGATCAAGTTGCTCGCCGATCCGAGGGACGCCTGGCAATCTCGTGTCGACCTCACCGAGAGCGCACGACACCATGTCTTTGTCAGCACATTCTCCTGGCACAACGACACCTCCGGTAAAGAATTCCGCGACGTTCTGATCGATGCGCTCAAGCAACGAAAGGCCGAGGAGATTGACCTTGACCTCAGGGTTCTGGTGGATGCCTCGGCGCTGTTTGCATTCACTAGAATGTTCACTTCGCTCGAAAAAACAGGCGCGCGGGTGCGGGGTTTCAACCGTTCCACATGGGGTTTGACGGCTCTCTATGACGGGCGCATGCATGACAAGTTATTTATCGCGGATGGGAAGAAAGCCATCCTCAGCGGGCGCAATTTTTCTGACGACTACTACGATCCCGACAATTGGTGGTTCGACCTCGGAGTAGGGCTCGAGGGGTCTTCTGTCGACGATCTGCAGATGATCTTCCTCAAATCCTGGGAATTCACCGAGTTCAATCGAGCAGCAGGTAGATTCCTGCTGCCGCAGGAAATGCTACTGCACGAGCTTCAGGTTTTTTGGCAGACCGGACGATTTCCAAACGGCAACAGTCCGATCGAGAAATTCGTGAATGAAGAGTACTTTCCGGGCCGGACGGAGGCGCCCGGTTCAGTCCCGGTGGCGGTCCTCTACGACAACCCATTCATGAGACGGCGTGCGGCTTCCACCGCTCTGTTGATAGAGCTGGCCGGGAGGGCGAAAGACCGGATCGATCTCATGACCCCATTCCCGAATTTTGACCCTCCACTGACCGACGCACTGATCTCGGCCCTTGAACGCGGCGTCAAAATTCGGCTTTTTACAAATGGACGGGAAGCAGCGATTCGCAGCGGACCTTTCCTGCTCGCAGGCTATCCGACCCTCATCCGCCTGATCGAAGCCGGGGCGGAAGTCTGGGCCTGGCGTGGGAACGCCGACCTTCTGCAACAGATCGAGGACGCCGGGTGCCGGCCGGCGCTCATGCCACCAATAGCGCTTCACGGCAAGATGATGCTCGTCGATGACGAACTGTCCATCGTTCACTCGTCCAACTTCAACATCCGCTCGACCTATTACAACACCGAGGCCGGACTGGCGATCTTAGATCGCGGCTTCAATCAGGAGCTGACGGACCTCCTCGAGGACCTGATCGACTTCCACGACGTGGAGATCGACTGCGGCAACGGGAATGGGAGCCCCGAGATTCCCGAGCTCGTGAGTCTCCTGGGCAAGGAAGACATTCCGGAGATGCAAGAGGAGCTTGGTGGCAAACAGGGATTCCTCGATGCCTGGGGCGTGACCTGGTGAGCCCTTACACTCGGCTTGTTGTGACGCTGGCGGTTGTGCTTACGGTGCTGCCGGCGGCGGTTTCGGCAGACGAACCGATCGATCTCGATTCGTGGCACGAGGAGCTGATCGACGACCTCGGCGAGGCTCCGGAGGAAGAGACCCATCGGCGGCCCGCGTTGGGAATCTACCCGACTCTTGGCGGTTCCATCGGGCCCCCGAATTGGTACTCAGCGCAGGGGCATGCCTACCTCTCTTTCACCGACGGCAAGAGTTTTTCGATCTATGGCGGCTACGGTGTGGAATGGGGTCCGAAGGCGGATGCCAGCGTGATCACCGTCGGGTGGGGTGGGGTACGAAGCATCCCAGTGGCGACGAAGCAGGTCGGGTTTCACGGCAAGTTTCTGCGCTACCGACGCTGGGACGACGAGGATCATGGCATCCATCACGGCCTGTCTTTCGGCGCGGAAAGTGGCATCAGCTTCGGGGCTATCGGTTTCGAGCTAGGCGCCGCCCGGTCCGAACGCAACCACTGGATGATCGTGGCTCAGATCGCGCTCAAATTTGCTCTCCCGATCAACATCCCACTAACGAAAAAACACCCGGATCCGCCCGCTCCGAGCTCCTGAATTCGATGTCCTCCGTACGAGCGATGCTCGATGCTGGATACTCGATGCTCGATCCATCCACCCATCCCAGTTTGCCAGCAGATCACGCAGATTGACTCAGATCCATACACGGGATCTTGCTTGTGGGATCTGTGGGCCTTCTGAGGGGTTCGGCCGAAAATCCGAAATCCGAAATTGAGAGCGTGAGTTGGAAAAATTCCTAATTCCTAATTCCTAATTCCTCCGCTATCCTTCCCCGATGTTCCTCCGTCTCCTTCTGTTATTCACCGTGGTGCCTCTCGCCGAGCTCTTCCTGTTGGTCAAGCTGGGCACGGTGATTGGGATTGGTGCGACCGTTCTCATCGTTATCTGCACTGGGGTCCTGGGGGCATGGCTCGCCCGCTGGCAGGGTCTGGGCGTGCTCCGCCGGCTCACTGACGATATGAACCAGGGCCGGCTGCCGGCTGACGCCTTGATCGACGGACTCCTGATCCTGATCGCCGGAGCGGTGCTGCTGACCCCGGGGCTGATCACTGATGCCCTCGGGTTCTTTCTCCTGGTGCCGCAGGGGAGAGCAGTCGTACGCCGATTGATAACGGCCCGATTCGAGAAAAGAACCGTTGATGGTGATCCCAATATCATTGACGCCGAATGGCGCCGCGAGAACTAGTTTTTGGGGTCAGTCTGATTCTGGGGATCCTTCGGCTCGGTCGCTTCGCTCCCTCGCTCAGGATGAAATTCCGACTGGGCTGCCGAGGCCAGCCCGTCGTCATTTCATTTCGCGGTACAATCAATTCTCACGATGGGTAATATCGGCGACTCAAACCTCGAAGCCTACCAACTCATGGCTGAGATTCTGATCACGATGCGCAAGGTTGTGCACCGTGGTCTGGAGAAGGCGGTGGGGGAGACCTGGTGGGTAGACGGATGCCCACCGCATGTATTCGAGCGCATGGTAGCCCGCAAGGAAATCGAAATCTCGATCGACCGATTCGATCGTGAATACCAAGAGCTCATCAGCTTTGCCTCGCTCGATGATCTCGCCGAAATCATCGAGTACAGTGAAGATCTTGCCCACCTCCTGGAGAAGATCGAGCCCAAAAGCGCGACGCTCGTCGAGCGGTTTCGACAGCTCGAAACTCTTCGCCTCAAGCTCGATGCCACCGTGCCGCTGAGCGAGGAGGACCTGGATAACCTTCTCGAATATCACCAGGAATTTCGCGAGTCCATAGCCCAACCAAAAAAGAAACCCAAAGCGAAGGGCAAACCCAAGGCCAAGCCGGCTGCCGCCGTTGAGGCCGAGGCCGTTGAAGTCCGCGAAAAGGACCAGAGCGTCGACTCCGAAGACGTCGGCACTCATGTCGAGGAGGCGGAGGAGCTCAGCGCAGAAGACGTGGTGACCGGGGAGTCGTCAGACGAGTTTGGGACCGGGTTGGTCGAATCCGATGTCTTCGGGCCCGAGCCGGTATCTGAGGTTGCTGATGGACCTGCCCTCGAAGCCGAGCGCGCCATTGCGGCCAACGATGACGATGAGGTGCTCCGGGTCCTCCACCGCGAGATCATGTCGGTTGCCGAGCACCTGCTCAAGGGAGATGTTGATCAGGAATTTCCCGTGTGGCAGACCCTCGAGACGAGTGGCTGGTACGAGAGCAAGAGCGGTTCCCTGGGACTCGCTCCGGTCGAACAGCTCTACTCTATCGCGGAAGTGGTGCGAACCAAGAACCGCGAGGGAGTCGCCAACGACGAAATCAAGTCATTCGTCACCGAATCAAAAGTGGGGAAGCTGCTCCTCTCACTCAGCGAGATGTTCAACAGACTCGAACTTTAACGGCCCTTCGGGCCGAATTGAATTAGGAATTAGGAATTAGGAATGAACGGCGCGCCAGACGAGCGAAATACCTCATACCCTATACCCGCGGTTGGAGAGACGATCGTCGCTGAGGCGAAGGACAATCCAGTGCGCGACAAGAGCTTCGCTTTTGCCCTCGAAGTAATCAAGATCAACCGAGCACTCGTCGAGGCCCGTGAGTACGAAATTTCGCGACAGTTGATGCGAAGCGGCACTGCCATCGGCGCTATCGTGGAAGAGGCGATCGGTGCCGAAAGCCGGCGGGATTTTCTCCACAAGATGAGCATGGCTCATAAGGAGGCGCGAGAAACGCATTATTGGCTTCGATTGCTCAAAGCGTCGGACCTTATCCAGGGGTTCGATCTGTCAGGCCATTTGTCGGCTGCAAGCGAACTCGTTAGCCTTCTAACCGCTATCACTCGCACGGTCAAAGAAAACCCTTCAGAGCCAACGAAGAACTGTGACGTCGAATAGAGAAACGTGGTTGGAATGGTTCCTCGAGAGGGCGGGCGGAATTCCATTCCTCATTCCTCATTCCTAATTTTCCTCGTTGCTCATTCAGAATCCAGATACACCGCTCCTGGTGAAATGACCTTGCCGTCCGGCAGGTATTCGAGGCAGTGGGCCATCCAACCGGTCTGGATGGCGAGGCAGAAGGGGATGGGGAAGGCGCTCGCCGGCAGACCGATTGGGTGATATATGAGACCGGTGATGCTGTCGACGTTGGCGAAGATTCCCTTCGGTCCGAGCGCGCCCTCGATCTCCTCGCGCAGGGCCAGGAAGGTGCGCCACAGAGTCCTGTTGCCGCTTGCCTCGAGGAGCGCTTCAGCGTACGGCTCCAGAGCCCGCACCCTGGGGTCGGGACACTTGTAGACCCGATGACCGAATCCCGGGAAGCGATGGCCGCGGGCAAGCGCTTCACGGACCCATTCGCGGGCCTCATCCGGTCCGTCGAGCCGGACCAGCATCTCGAAAGCAAGCTGGTTGGCGCCGCCGTGGCGGGCCCCGGAAAGGGCACCCATCCCGGCCAATACCGCCGAGCCGAGATCGGCGCCGGTCGAGATCACCACCAGCGCGGCAAATGCAGCGGCGTGGAGGCCGTGCTCCGCCTGCACTACCAGGCTCGCCTCGAACGCTTCTGTTTCCTCCCTTGACGGCGTCCGTCCGGTGGCCTGGTGGAGAAAGTTGGCGGCATAGCCGAGGTCGTCTCGCGGCGATACCGGATCGACCCCTTCGAGGTGACGAATGGAGCAGGCTGCGAGCGCGGCAGTCCAGCTCAGAATCCTCGCCGGGCGCCGCCACTGAGCATCGATTTCGGTATTCTCCGGTTCCGGAATATGGCAGGCGGCGACCGTTATCATGGTCCGAAACTGGGCCAGCGGATGGGCGTTCCTGGGAACCCTTTGCAGGGCTTCGAGAGCGGCATTGGGGGGATGTCGCCACCGACGCAGCTCGGTGGACCAGTCTTCGAGCTGGCGGGCGTCCGGCATCTCACCGAAGAGGATCAAGTATGCCGTTTCCTCGAAGCTGACCCGGCCGACCAGGTCCTCGATGGGATAGCCACGGTAGAGCAGCCGTCCAGTGATGCCATCGATTTCGCTGATCACGGTATCTCCCGCCACCAGGTCCTCGAGCCCCCGCCCGTAGCGCTGGACAGGAAGGATCGGGCTCGATCCGATCATGATCTGCCCTCACTCTCGAGGCGTCGCTCGGCAGGGCCAACATAGCGGCTCAGCGGCCGGTAGAGGCGAATTCCGTCGAGTGCTTCGCGCACCAACGCCGCGGTACCGGCCATGCGTCCGACTGCGATCAGACACGGCACCAGCGGTGGATCAGCGCCGAGCAGGTGGAAGAGCAGGGCGCCGTAGAAGTTGACGTTGATGTAGACCCCGCGCGGCGCGAGTGCGCTCGTGGCCGCGACCTCGACCGTACGGGCGACCTCGAAGAGCTCGCGACAGCCGTGGGCGCGCGCCATTGACGCAGCCTCCTTGCGCAGCACCACCACCCGCGGGTCGGGCATGCGGTAGGCGTGGTGGCCGAAGCCTGCGATGACGCCGCCGTTCGCAAGAGTCCGCTCCACCCAGGCCTCTGCCTCCATCGGGTCCCGAAGCGGCAGCAGCTGATCGAGCACCGCCTCGGCGGCGCCGCCGGTCTTCGGCCCGCGCAGTGCAGAGAGGCCAGCAACGATGTTGTAGTAAGGGTCGGCGAGGCACGAGGCGACGATCATCGAGGTAAAGGTCGGGGGGTCGAGCCCGTGGGCCGCGGAGAGGACCCACAGGAGATCGAGCGCCCGCACCTCGTCGGCCGTCGGTGGACGGTCGTTGAGTGCCGCGAGCACACCTTCAGCGAGGCTGCAGTCAGGCTCCGGATCGTGCGGCTCACTGTCCACACGGTGGCGGCAGATCGCGCTCACCAGTGCCGCCGTCTGCCCGACCACCCGCAACTCGCGCCACTGGCGCGCGCCGGAGAGATCGTCGTCTGCCGTCAGCTCGTGGCAGCCGACGGCCGAGACGCCGGCGCGAAGCATTCGAGTTGGGTGAGTGGTCGGCTCGAGGCTGCGGATCAGCTCGACAACCTCGTGCGGCAGAGTCCTGCTCGAACGGACCTGGCGGCGAAAGTCGGCAAGTCCCCTGGGATCGTCTCCGGGACCCATGCCGGCGATGAGGAGGTGGGCGACCTCCTCGAAGTCGGCCCGACCGGCGAGTGCGTCGACCGGCACCCCACGGTAGGTGAGTTGGCCGCTCGACGGATCGAGCCACATCACCCGGGTCTCGGCGGCGACAACCCCGGCGAGGCCAGGGCCGACATCGGTCGTCACCGGCCAGTCGATATTCGCCGCCCGCCAGTCGAAAGCCGGGCTCAGTGTGCGTAGTTTCGTCACCGGCGAAGCATAGCGGAGATCGTCGATACTCGATTCTCGATACATCGATCCACCTCGCTCCGGTTTTGTGGTGCGGGCGTCTCGCCCGCACGATTCCACTGATGTCGAAGAAGTGCGGCCGAGACGGCCGCACCACAATTGCTGCACCAGATTCCTGGTGAAATGAGATGCGTCAATGTCAGAATCCGAAATCGAGAAATGAAAACGCCCCGCTCGGATGAGCGGGGCGAGGTTGATCGATGAATCCGTGTTCTACGGGAACAGCGGGAACGGCCTCGGCATGAAGCTATCGAATGGCGGGGTCATGGAGAAGTAGTTGGGATCGAAAGTCGGTGTCAAAGTTCCGTTGTAGTACGTCGCTCCCGACTGGCCGAGCGGGAACATGCTCTCGATCCGGACGGGTCCGTTCATATCGAATTCCACAGATTGGGAATAGGTCGAGCGATTCGAGAACGGTGTCTGCCAGATCGCGCCAAAGAGTCGGCTGCGCCGGGGAGCGACTTCGTGGGTGTAAGTGATGTATCCCCGCGGCTCGTTATACGGACCCAGTCCCATCTCTGCGATGACGTTGTCCAGCGCCTGGATGATGATGCCCTCAGGCGTTGTCGGTTTGCCCGAGCCCGACTTGTCCTGGAACCAGTTGTAAACATTCGGAATCGATGCCTCCGCTCCGGCAAGCGCGTGCAGCAGGGCATTGAAGGTGTAACCTTTATATTGCGCGTCGTAATCCAGACCGGCCATTGTGAACTCGTCCCCGAAGGTCAGCCACAGCACTTCGCGGAGCCACGCATCCTGCAACACCCACGCGTCGGCCTTGAAGGTGCCGAAAGGCCACTCGGTGGGCCCGCCGGCCACGAAGTGGCCGTCCCAGGCATCGATCATGGCAACGGCAGCATTCCGGTCGTCTGATGGATTGGCCGCGACCGCCGCCGAGAAATAGGGGCCGGTGAAGGTCCAGTTGTTTCCGCCACGAGGGCTGATGCCGTCGGTGGTGGCGATATTGAGCCCGAGGTCGCGCATCTCTTCGAAGGTAATGTTCGTCGTTGGTAGAGAGATATTCCTCCACGACGTGCGAGCGGTGCGATGGGCCGAATGCGTAACCGGGGTTGTTGAATGAGTTGTTGTAATCGAGCGATGCCTTGTTGTTCCAGCCGCCGTACCAGCCCCGGGCATTGTTCGCGTCGTGGACAATAGGCCGTCGTTCGCCGGTCCACTCCATGGCTGCCGTCGCCAAACGACGGCAGCCGCGGGTCGACGCCGGGCGCCCGGATCGGATCATAGCCCGCCATCCAGTAGGCGATGTTGCCGTCGCGATCGATGTACGTGCGTGTGCTGGCTGACCGGGAAAATCTCGATCCCCGCGCCAAACTCGGCGATGCTCTCCGCGCGGGCGAGGCGCAGCATGGTCTCGATCGCCTGGAGGTCCTTTTTCCAGTGGGCGTAGGCCCAGGAGACGATGATCTCCGGCGGATTGCCTGGGTCGTACGGCAAGGGTTCAATGATGGGCCCGTGTGAGCTGCGAAAGATCGGGACCGTTGACCGGGTCGCCGCCGAACACGTTGATCGTCTCCATGCGGTGGAGGAAAACGGCTCTGCGGCGGCTCGAAGTAGTAGTCCATGGTGTGGGCGTGGCCCACCTGCATCGACCACGCGTGGTGCGGGGTGCGGCCGACAGGAAAGCCGGGAGTGCCGGGGATCGTCATGCCGGAAACATTCATCCCGCCTCCCCGGATCGAGCCTTCAGCGATGATTGACGGAACCGTGAAACCCATCTGCGGCGAGGACTGCAACATCGGGTTGCCGGTGGCGGTTCTGTCGCCCGAGATGGCCCAGGCGTAGCTGCCCATCTTGACGTTCGCATTGAGATCTTCTATCTGGCGCTGCAGGCTATCGGTCCGGGCCCGGATCTCGATCGAGTAGCCTCTTCGATCGGTGGCATCGAGATGATCTTTTCCAGGTGAGCCGAGTCGATGCTCGGGATCGATGCCGACTTGGCGCCCGCAGAGGTGGGGATCATGGTCTGCGCGCCCGGGTCGTTGAACCACCGCAGATCGCTGAACATGGCGAGACCCTCGAGGCCGTAGACGCCAGCGAGAGTCTGAGCCAGGACAGCGTTGTCGAGCTGGCCGTGGCCGAGTACGTCCCGTTGCCCTTCAGGATCGAATTCGCGCAGATGGAACATCACAGTGGCCATGACGTCGTTGACATGCCAGGGTTGCGGGCAGCACGGGATATTCCGATCCCGGTCAAGCAGCACCGACTGAATGGTGAGCAGCCAATACTCGTCCGGCATCTGCAGCCAGCGGTTCACCGGGTTGAACTCGGCGATGCGGCGGTTGATGCCGTCGCTGTAGGCCTGGAAAGACGGTTTGGGCATCTTCGGAGAGAGCCGCGAACATCTCGGCGAACTCTTCGTCCGAGTAGCCGCAGGGTTCGCAAGTACTAGTCGTTGCCGACGGCTGCAGATCCGAGGATCTCAGAGAGCCTGCCGCGACCCACGCGGCGGTAGATATCCATCTGACACAGACGGTCCGTCGCCACGGCATAGCCCATGGCCTCGTAGACGTCGTAGAGCGAGCCGCCCTCGATGAACCAGATCGCCCTGGGCATCGCGGGTGGTTGTCACTGGCCCGTCTTTGGCGACTCGATGGTGGCCAGCGGGGCCATGCGCGCGTTCGATCGTTGAAGGGTCTGGCCTGAAGCACCCACCGCCACTGCCAGCACCAGGATAGTCATCATGAGTTTGGACGCCCGCATACGATGCTCCTTTCAAATCGAGAAGCTTCAGCCGCGGGTCTCAACCGCGAGGGCCGCGGCGTGGGCTTCATCCCAGAGATGTTGCTGCGGACGATCATAACCGTGCCGCGCACAGGTGTAAACGAAAAGTGCAGATTCGAATGAGGAATTAGGAATTCCTGTCCACCCGTTCGGTCTGCTGTCGGGGAGCCACCAAAAGGGGCAGGGATGAGCAAGTGCGGGGAATATCCCACCGCTCCCCGGCTCCGCGTTTCAGGTTACGCCGTGACGAGCCGCGGCTCAAACCTATCTTCTTCAGCAATTCAGCGCCATGCAGCGGCGACCGCTGCATGGCGCTGAATTGCAAGTGGTGCCGGAGGTGGGAGTCGAACCCACACACCCTTGCGGGCGGAGGATTTTGAGTCCTCTGCGTCTGCCATTCCGCCACTCCGGCGCGGATGTATTCTGTCGCTGACAGGCCTCTTTGGTCAAGCCCTCAATTTCAGGGCTGTCTCTTCGATCCGCTCAAGGGCCGCCTGATCCACTGGTGGGAACGGGAAATCTTCGAGATTGTTGGTGGGAAGGAGGTGGATGTGAACATGCTCCACTTCGTAGCCGAGGACAACAATCACCACTCTCGCGCATCCGGTTCTCTCCTGAAGGTGCCGAGCCACGGTTCGCGCTGCTGACCACAGGGCGATATACGGGTCCTCGTCCATTGCAAACACTTCGAACCAGGGTTTTTTCGGGATCACCAGGGTATGACCCTCGATGCGGGGGTTGATGTCGAGAAAGGCCAGGTGGTCTTCGTCCTCCCAGACTTTGTGGCACGGAATCTCTCCGGCAACGATGAGTTCGAAAATCGATGGCATATTCACCTCCCGATCGGACGATGATACGGCAGCAATTACATTTTCCGGGCGTCTGTTGGTCAATATTCCCTCTTTTGTTGCGATCAGATTGACCTCGGCTGGAAACAGGAATATATTACTAAAGAGCGATAGGACTATTTGGGGAGGTACCGTGATCGCGTCAGACGAACTGCTTCACCGAATCGCAGAGGTCCTCAAGGCGATGGCCGACCCGACGCGCCTGAAGATTCTGCACAGCCTCCACAATGGAGAGCGTTGCGTCTCCGACATCCTCGAGGTGGTCGGGGGGAGCCAGGCCAACGTGTCCAAGCATCTGTCGGTGCTGAAGCGCGCCGGCCTGGTCGACTGTCGCCGAGCGGGGCTCAATGTCTACTACCGGATCATCGACGACGGAGTCTTCACAATCTGCCGCAACGTTTGCGACTCGCTCGAGCTGCGAGTAGACCACGAGCGTCAGACGATTCTCCAGGGCAAAATGGAGATCGCGGACGTCGAGGCCGGCAACAAAATCAAGGTCTGAGCCGAGGATTCCGACATGCCCATCTACGAGTATCGATGCAAGGATTGCGAGAACGGCTTCTCGCGTTTGCAGAAGGTTGGTGCCGGCAACGACGGCGTGAAGTGTCCGAAGTGCGAGGGCGACAAATGTCGAACGCCTGCTGTCGAGCTTTGCCAGTACCTCGTCGTCTCCGGATGTTGCCTGCCCGTCTGCCTCCAACTGCTCGAGCGGATTCTCCTGAGCCAATTGATTCCAGCGCGCCAGGTGGGCGCGTACAGATTCAAACGGAAAAATTCTCGACTGAACGCTGACAGCAACACACCCCTTGTTGGGACGCCGTCGAGACGTACTTTCCTTTGCCTTGGCGTTGCTTGGAAATTCCGAAATCCGAAATCCGAAATCCGAAATTCCAACTCGAAGTGATACCTTCTCTAGACGTCCGCTGGAGGAAAGACATGAACCGAGTGAAATGCCTGGTGGCGATTGTGGTGATGGCGGTGGTGGCGGCAGGGGCCGCGCACGCCCAGGAGATCGACCTCCGGAAGAGGTCAAAAGAGATGCGCCTGAACCAGGAGGAGCTGCAGCGCTATTCCTGGGAAACCAAGATGACCTTTTTCGTCAATGATCAGCTTCGCCGGTCCGACACCTACAAGGTGCGTTACGTCATGGGTGGCATGGTTGAGAAAATGCAAATCAACAGCGAGGTCGCCAAAGACAAGATCCGCCGTCCCGATGGCAAGAAGCTCTCGAAGAAAGAGCTGGAGGCGGCGAGAGAATTCGTGACCGATGTCAAAAACCAGCTTGACGGTTACCTGAACCCGCTCTTTGCTGAGAAAGCCATCGCCACTTCCAAAGTCCTGAAAGGTGACGGGACCCTCGTTCTGTTGTCACGTGACGTCATGACGGCGGGCGATTCGGTCGAGATCATTCTGAACGAAACGACGAAGAGGGCGATCTCAGCCTCGATCAAGACCGCGATTGATGGCTCGCCGGTGGCACTTGACGTGACCTTCGGCACGATCGAGTACGGTCCGAACTGTACTTTGCGCTCGATCACGACCAGCGAATGGCAGGGGTTCAAAGTTTCAATCGTCACAGAGAACTCGAACTACGAATCTGACGGGATCTGATCGCTGGGCCATCGATTGGGAGATAAGAATTCTGCCAAATCGGGTCATTTTCATTGACGACTGGCTCAATTGGACATAGATTGAGTTACAGAGGTCATCCCTCCTGACATAGCGCTCGCGGATTCAGAGGCGGCGCGGAAACGATACGGCGGACTCTTTTCACCGCCAGTGCTTCGTATTGGCGCCACGCTGTATGGCCTCCAGTGAAAATATCGGTGAGAGTGACGGTGGGCGAACCGTCGGCGTGGCCGTCTCCTCATCGGCAAGGAGACAGAGATGATGAAATGCCGGCAGTGTCGCAACGTCTTCCACATCATCGGTGATGCCCTCAACGCCCAGCTCGATACCACGGTGATGCTGGAAATGGCGGCAGGCGCGATTGTCCAGGAGTTCAACCTCAAAGCCTGCCACTTCCGTCTCCTCAGCCGAGACCTCCTGACGCTCGATGACGTTGCGTCACGTGGCCTGAGCGAAGCCTTCCTCAACAAGGGTCCGGTGGACGCGGAAAAAAGCGTGGCGGCTGCCCTCAAGGGTGAGATCGTGATGATCCCCGATTGTGTGTCGGACCCTCGCGTCCAGTACCGAGCGGCGTTCGAGGCCGAAGGCATCGTTTCGATGCTGACGATTCCACTCAAGGCGCGCGGCCAGGTGATCGGTGTGATGCGCCTGTTCACCGGTACCCACCGTGAGTTCAGCGATGACGAGATAGAGTTCTTCAAGGTCGTCGCGCTTTTTTGCACCAGCGCCATCATCGACTCGATGTTCCGGATGATCCTCGCCAACGTCACCGAGGCGATCCGCTCGTCGCTCGAACTGCAGGTTGTACTCGACGCGATTGTCAAAACGGTGGCCGTAGATCTCCGCACCCATGGCTGCGCGATTCAGCTGATCGATGGACGGAAATCAGACCTTGAAACGCGAGCTTCATTCGGTCTCGGTGAGGCCTTTGTCGAGAGGATGAGTGGCGTGTGCTGTCCGAAGCTGGTTAAAGAGGTATTGGCCGGAAACTGCACGGCCGTCCTCGACGGCCGCGAGGATGATCGGATCGCTCATGCCGACGAGTTGGTCCGCGAAGGGGTCTCTTCACTGCTCCTGGTGCCGCTCGAGACCCGCGGCAAACCAATCGGGATTTTAAGCCTGTTCACCAACAAACCCTACCCGTTCTCGGATGACGAGAAGCAGTTCATGATGTCGATCGGCGAGCAGTGCGCCCTGGCGATCGACAATGCGATGATGTTCGCGGCCCTCAAGCGTCGCTACGAAACCCTGGTGGACGATTTCCACCTCTGGTTCGAACACTCCCAGTCCTATCCCCAGCGTGGGTCGTCGGTGTGAAACAAATGAGGAGGAGGCAGAAAGGGGGCCGTGATGGCCCGCATCCTCGAAATCGAAGAGATTACCCCCGCGTTGAAGAGCTACATCATTCACAACCCGGTGATCGCTCGTCGGCACTGTGTCGGCAACGGTGGAATTGTGCAGGCGAGACGCCTGCACCACAATCGAATCACGGTTGTTTTTGTGGGGCAGGCGTCTCGCCTGCCGGGTGGTCGGCTGGATATTTGAAATCCGAATTCAGGAATCGTTAGAGTTCGTCCCGGGATGGTCGGCGGAGAGGACGCTCTCGCTTGGAATAGCTGCCAGCAGGATGTCCTTGGGCGAATCTGCTGGGGTCGTGTTGACTGCGACGAGGCCGATGCCGAAGTGACGGAGTTCGTTGTTTGCGGTTCGGAGGTCGCACTCGCACTTCATGATCTCGCCTTCGATTCCGGCAGCGATGCGAGGACAAACATGACCGCCACCTCGCCCAAAAACACTGTGAGAGCGATGCTCGCGAAGAGGCGAGGTGGGGAAAGGTACTTCGGTCGCATTTCGCTTGGCACGTCGCGCTGGCGTCCAGCGGGCTGGATTTCAACGGCAGCCAAGGCGGCCCACCCCACGGTGGTAGTATGCCTCGATGCTTCATGCCCAGGCCCGAATCCGAGTGGCACCACAGGCCCGCTTGAACGGTGATTGGTAATGCGAGCGATGACCGAGCGGGCCCGGGTGCTCGTCCTCATCATGATTATGGCAATGGGCCTCCTTTTGGTCACCGGCATCACCATTGGAATCCTCTATCACGCGGCATTCAATGAGGAAAAGGCACGACTCGTTGAGACCGCCCACAGTCAGGCACGACTGATCGAGGCGGTGGCTCGGTACGACGAAGCCCATAGCTCTGGTTTTCCGGGAGGCAGCGGTGCAGCCACTATGCGCCAGGTTGTGGACGCACACCGGGAGTACGAGGGTTTCGGGAACACCGGCGAATTCACCCTCGCGAGGAAAGAGGGCGACCTCATCGTTTTCCTGCTCAAGCATCGGCACGCACAGGTCGAGCAGCCAGAACCCGTACCCTTCGATTCGGACCTCGCCGAACCCATGCGGAGGGCCCTTTCAGGTCAGTCGGGCGTTGTCGTTGGTCTCGATTATCGAGGAGCGACGGTGCTGGCCGCTTACGAGCCCGTAAGTGTGGTTGATCTTGGCATCGTCGCTAAAATTGACCTCGAGGAGGTGCGGAAGCCGTTCTGGAGAGCAGGGCTCCTCGCTGTCGGCTTTTCGTTATTGGTTGCTTTTACAGGAGTATTTCTGCTGGTCAGGGTCAGCAACCCCTTGATTGTCGAGCTCGAGGATCGATCCCACCAGCTCGAAAAATTGGTCGACGCGCTGTCAGAAAGCGAAGAGCGGTTCCGCAGGACGTTCGAGCTCGCCGGGGTCGGAATCGCACAGGTGTCCCTCGAAGGTCGATTTTTTTATGTCAACCCTAGATTGTGCGAGATCACCGGCTACGCGGCGGAGGAACTCAAGGGCCTCGCCTTCCGGGAGATAACCCACCCGGACGACCTCGACACAGATCTCGAGTACGCTCGGCAGTTGCTGGCAGGCGAGATAGACCGCTATTCAATGGACAAAAGGTATTTCGGCAAAGATGGCTCGGTGATCTGGGTCAACCTGACTGGTTCGCTTGTTCGAGACGACGATGGCAACCCCCGATATTTCATTGCCGTGGTTGAGGATATGACCGCCCGTAAGGCCGCCGAGAGACTTGTCAAGAGATCGCTCGATGAGAAGGAAGTGCTATTGCGAGAAATCCACCATCGGGTCAAGAACAATATGCAGGTCATTTCGAGTCTTCTCAGCTTGCAGTCCAAGAAAATCGACGATCCAACGCTGAAAAAGCTTTTTCAAGAGAGTCAAGAGAGGGTCCGGGCCATGGCCCTGGTCCACGAAATCTTATACGACTCTGTGGACCTTTCAAGAATCGATCTCGAGACGTACATGTCGCGGCTCGCAACCGGTCTTACGAGAATGTACGGGGCGGAGACAGGCCCGGTGCAACTCAACGTTGAGTCCGAGGGAATTTCGCTCGGGATCGATGCCATGGTGCCCTGCGGCCTCGCCATCAGCGAGCTCATTTCGAACTCGATGAAGTATGCGTTCCCCGACGGTAGGGGCGGGGAGATCCACCTCGTTGCGACCTTGACCACCGAGGGCGCAATCAATCTGGTGATGCGTGACAACGGTGTCGGGATACCCACCGACCTGGATATCCGGAATACCCATTCGATGGGTTTGGGGCTGATTCACGACTTGATCGAGAAGCAGCTCGGAGGACAGCTGGATCTCGACCGCACTCGGGGAACGTGCTTCACGATCGTTATTCCCGGAGAATCCGGAATCCGTAACTGTTCATCCCGTCGCGCTTCGAAAAAAATGCTGTCGCACCGAGGGGCGCGGGCCAAAACGATAGGCGGTTTAGTGGTGCTGCTCGACCAGCTTCTCGAAGAGTTCCTGTCCAGATACGAAGCCGGCGAGAAACTCCCCCTGGCCGATCTCGCACCCGTGATACCGCAGCCACCTCCACTGGGCCTCGTCGTCCACACCGTCGGCTGCGACTCCCAAGCCCCAGTTTCTGGCCAGGTCTATGGTGGTCTTCACGATGGCCTGTGCCTCTTTTTCATGCGCAACGAGGGCGACGAGCGAACTGTCGAGCTTGATTTTGTGCACCGGTGTTTTTTTCAGTGTCATCAGCGAGGCGAATTCGAACCCGAAGTCTTCGAGAGTCAGGTTGACCCCCAGCTGGCTGAGCCGCTGAAGGTTGAGGTGGGTGGTCATTGCCGGCCGGGTGACCAGCTGATCCTCCCGAAGCTCGAGCTCGAGGGTGTGGCTTTCGATCCCAGTGTCGTTCAGAAGCTCGATGATGTGGGGAACCAGAGTCCTTCGTTGGATTTCCGATCCGGTAAGTGGAACTGAGATCCGGATACCGGGCGCAACGGAAAACCAGGAGGCGGCTCGCGTCAGCGCTTCACGAATTGCCCAATCCGTGATCGAGACCGAAACCCCGTGACGCTCCGCGATAGGGGTAAAGACCTGTGGGGGGATCAATCCTCGTTCTGGGTGGCGCCACAGAAGTTGAGCTTCTGCGCTGACGATCTTTCGCGAAGAGAGGTCAAACACCGGCTGATACTGGATGACGAACTGGTTTTCGACGATGGCTTTGTCAAGATCCGCTCTCAGACTATTTTCTTCGCCGATTGCAGATTCGACCTGTTCACTGAAAAAGTCGATCTGCAAACCCGAACCCGCAGTGTCAGACGAAGATTTTTTCTCGGCCTGGTCCAATAGGCGCCTCGGATCTTCGCCGTCGACGGGGAACAGAGCAGCCCCGACGCTGGCTGGGACGGTGACTTCGATTCCCCCGATCAAAAATGGTCTGTCAAAAATCTGTGCGAGCTTTTTCCCCAAAACGGCCGCCCCAGCGATTTGCTCGAGGTTCGGCTGGATGACTACGAGCGTGTTCTCGCCTGTCTGTGCCACGGCGTCGGAGGTCCGAAGGCAGTTTTGCAGCCGGGTTGTCGCAGCACCGAGCAGTTCGTCGATGGGCCTGGATCCAGATGTGCCATCGATCGTTACGTAGAACACGGCCACCATGGCTTGGCGGATGCGTGCCCTGGTAATGACGTCGCCCAGAAAATCTGCGAGGAGGTTAGTGGCTACGATTCCGCCCTTGGCGTCAAAGGACATGCCATCGGAGGCCGACAAATCGCCCTCTTGAAACTCCCGGCGTCGGCGGATCGAGACGACGGCGCCAAGGAGTTCTCCGTGTCGGTCTCGGACCGATCTTATCTGGTGGCTGGTGGGGAGCTGTTCGCCCAAACGAGACGTCAAAACAGACTCACTCGAACCCACGGTTTCATCCCTGGATTGAAGGACCCTGGATACGGGATGTACGACGAGGGATCCGTCCTTCGCCTCGTTGAGGTGGAGGACGTCAGTCGCCTGATGCCCGAACGCTTCAGTTTTGTTCCAACCCGTGAGCTCTTCGGCCGACTCACTCATGTAGATGATTCGACCCTCGGCGTCGGTTGCCATCACGCCGTTAGCCAACTCCGGCAGCAGGGGTGCGATCACGTCGGTCTCCGGGGCGAGCGCTTGCTCGATTTTTCGGCGGTGAAGAGTCGACTTGATTGCTACGCGCACGTCAAGCTCGTCGAACGGTTTCGCCACGAGACCGTAAGCGCGGCTCGCTTCGATCCGGCGACGCGTCGACCCGTCGTTGTGTGCCGACAAAAAGACCACGGGTATGCCGAACTGGTCGTGGATAAGTTCGGCGGTCTCGATGGCATCCATCTCTCCCTTGATATGAACGTCCATCAAAACCACGTCGGGCGTGTTGGCCGAGATGACCTCCGTGGCCTTAACAGTCGTATCTGTCACCGCCACGACCGCGTAACCTAAACCCAAAAGGAGGGTGCGCAGGTGGAGGGCGGTGATGCACTCGTCCTCGAAAATTACAATTTTCTCTTCCACTTCCAACCCAAAACTGCCTATCGGCCTCGCTTGCCAACGTAAATTTCGTCCAGCCAATTTACATCCAATTCGTCATTATTGCCATGCCAGGGCGACAAATTTCCTGCCGGAACGATCGTCTGATGACTGAGACGCTTGGCACGCTGATTTTGAGCGGATGACAGCAAGCCACAGTGGTAATATCGAGCGTGAGAAAGACGCTGGGCGGGAAACTTGTCGAGCGTTCGAGACTCGGTGCGAAAGGCCATTGACAGTGACGCAGCAGAATATCCTCGTGGTCGAGGATGAAAGTGTTGTTGCCCGCGACATCCAGAGTTCGATCGGCAGGATCGGACACGAGGTGGTTGGTTGGGCTACGACCGCGGAGGAGGCGATCGCGCTCGCGGAGAAGAACCAGCCCGACCTGGTTCTCATGGACATTCGCCTCCGCGGCGAACGCGACGGCATCTCCGCCGCCGAGCACATTCGCCGACATTTCGACATCCCGGTGATCTTCCTGACTGCGTTTGCGGATGAAGAAATGCTTTCCCGGGCAAAAGCTGCCGGTCCATTTGGCTACATTCTCAAGCCTTTCGACGAAGCGGATCTCCGGATCGCCATTGAGATCGGTGCCGGCAAGCACGAGGCTGATCGAAGGGTGAACGAGGCCTACCGCGAGCTGTCCGAGGAAAGCGAGTTTTTGAGAGCACTTTTTGAATCCATCCCGGCGTCGGTGATGGTCGTCGACGAGAATCAGAAGATCCGCATGGTCAACGAGGCGCTGGAGCGGGAATTCGCGGTCGCCAGGGATACGATTGTCGATGTGTGTCCTGGAGATGCGCTGTCATGCCCGCGAGCGATAGCTGAACCAGCGGCGTGCGGCACCCTCGACGAGTGCCTCAAATGCCAGCTGCGGCCGACCATCGCCGAAGCACTGGCCGGAACAAAGATTTACCGCCGCCGCTGCCAGTTCAGCTACCAGGCCAACGAAGAGACGCGTGAGCTGACGCTGCTGGTTTCGACAAAGCCGCTCGATCACAAGGGAGAGCGGCTGTCCATCGTCATTCTCGAGGACATCACCGAGCTCAATGGCCTGCGACAGGCACTGCGGACCGAAGGTGTTTTCGCGGGCATCGTTGGCAACACGCCGGTGATGCACCAGGTGTTTGACAGTGTCCGCGAGGTGGCTGGGGTTGATGTACCGGTCGCAATCCTCGGCGAAAGTGGTGTCGGGAAAGAACTGGTGGCCAGGGCTATCCACGATCACGGACCGCGGGCCGAAAAGAATTTTGTGACCGTGAACTGTGGCGCGCTTCCCGAGAGTCTTCTCGAGAGTGAACTCTTCGGCCACGTCAAAGGCGCCTTTACGGGTTCTGTCAAAGACCGAAAGGGGAGGTTCGAGCTCGCCGACAGGGGAACGATCTTTCTCGACGAAATCGCGGACCTGGCTCCCTCGACACAGGTCAAGCTCCTGCGGGTCCTGCAGGAGGGGACTTTTGAGCCGGTCGGCAGTGACACGACTCGAACGGTTGATGCGCGGGTGTTGAGCGCCACCAACAAGGACCTCGAGGAGGAGGTGCGGGCGGGACGGTTTCGAGAGGACTTGTTCTACCGCTTGTGTGTCGTTCCTGTCCGGTTGCCGCCTCTACGCGACCGGGTGGACGACATTCCGTTGCTCGCAGAGCACTTCATGCTGCGCTCGTCGGCAACCGCGGGCGGTCGCAAGCTGTCGATCTCGGACGAGGTGCTCGAGGTCTTCAAGTCCTTCAGTTGGCCGGGTAACGTCCGTGAGCTACAGAACGTCCTCCAGTTCGCGTGGATCAAATGCAAGGGTAATGTGCTCGAGATCGAGCACCTGCCTGCCGAACTTCCGCCTGACCGGCGCGCATGCCGCATCGAAGATTCGCCGGCGTAGAGGCTTGACGGTTGAAACAGTATCTGCTGCGTTGGACGAGACCGGCGGCAACAAAACCGAGGCCGCCAAGGTCCTCGGGGTCTCTCGCGCGACGCTTTATCGCTTCCTCGATCAGATGACGATGTAGCGCCAACGCAGACGCGGGTTACGGTAGAAGCGATTTCGATGGGAACCGAGCCCGAGCCCGTTCCCCTGCCCGAATAGTTTCCTGGCACTACCCGTGCCACTGCCCGAACACGGGCTCCCCAGTCTTCAAACAATGCCGGCCCCGAATGGGCCGGCATTGTATGGTCAAGCGATTTTTAGAGTTACGGCATTCTCAGACCCCGCTCCGGACGGCTGAAATTGTGACACCACGAGCAGTCATATTTCTTGTCTTTGACGTGCTTGTCGTGATTCTCGACGAAGCCCTTCGAAGACTTGCGACCGTGGCACTGGACGCACAACACCGAGGTCGAGTCCTTGAGGGCATATCCGAGATCGCCCTGAAGGTCCATGCGGCCGGTGCTGCCATGGCAATCGTCGCACTCGAGGGCCCGGCCGGAGGGACTGACTTCGTGATTCAACATTTGATAGGTATCAGTCTCGACCCATGAATAGGGTTCTCCTGCGGGCAGACCCATGTTCACCAGGCCCTGTTCGGTGGCGGCCGCGGCGTCGCCGGTGGCGAAAAATACGCTGGTGTCCAGCGCGATCAGCTGGCTGGTGGAGTTTGTGATCGGCTGCTGCGCGGTCTTGTACTTGAAGGCATAGAGCTTGGCATCGGCGTCAGCCACATCACCGAGGGGGCGCGAGGTCGGGTATCTGCCGGTGTGTGAGTCCACGGCGGCGACGTCACCGAGTAGATAGTTGTCGCTGAGCCGATTCCAGAATCTGTATTCCGGGATCAGGTCATTGACCTTGTCCATAACCGGGTGGAAAGGCGCGCTCTCGCTGTGGGTTTCCAACCACGTCCGGTGGACCTCTGTGGCCTCGGTTGCTGTGCTGTCCGCGGCATCCTTGGCGTAGGTCGGGATGTGACACGTCTGGCAGGCGACTCTGTCCATATGCCGGTCGAGGAATGAACCTTCGTGCTCGTCCCCGGCCATGTCCGCGTGACAGTTCGCACATTCCAGAACGACGTCTGAGTCGGTGGGACGAAGATCCGAACCCTTTCCGGCCACCCGGTGTCCGGTGAAGGTGTGGCAGCTCTGACACTCGAGGTTGGCTCCGGTTGTCGCCATGTGGACATCGAACGCAAAGTCGGCGGTGTTGCCGTGGGCGAGGGAAAGGTCGCCACGTTTGACCGCGTCGCCGCCGCCCGCCTTGGCATGACATTGGAGACAGGTCGAGCGCACCGGTCGGTGCACCGTTTGCGCCGCTTCATCCATGGTGATGGTCATGTTCTCGGTGTCGGGGACAAACTTTCCGTCCACCTTGGTTCGCCGATAGGCCTGCTGGTGGCACAGCATGCAGTCGATGTTCGCGAGCTGCTCGGGCGTTGCATCGTCTTCAGGCAATGCGCCGAGACCGACGTGGCAACTGCCGCAGGCGTTCCAGTTTCCGAGGATGTTGATGCAGTAGCTGTTGACTGCGCCGGCATTCTTGCCCTGTGGGGCCTCGCCGTTGACCATGTCCGGCGTGTCTCCCTTCCACTGGTACATCACCGAGCCATGAACTTCGTGGGCTTCGGATTGGTGGCATTGCAGGCAGGTCTCGGGGCCGCTCCACGTGAGGTTGGCATGACCTTCGCCACAGGGTTGATCGCTGCCGGAACAGTTTTGGTCAACGCCGTCTCCGCAGGTTTCCATTGCGCCAGGGTGAATGAGCGGATCGTTGTCGTTGCAGTCGTCACCGCCACAGGCAACGTCTTCGTATCCATCACCATCGACGTCGGCGCAGGGAGGTGGCGCGCACTCGAGATCAGCGCCGGAACAATCCTGGTCTACGCCGTCGCCGCAAGTCTCCGTGGCACCGGGGTGGATAAGCGGATCGTCGTCGTTGCAGTCATCGCCGCCGCATTCGCCGTCTGTGTAGCCGTCGCCATCCGCGTCCGAGCAGGGTGGGGACTCGGTCAATACATTGACAGAAATTTCCTCTTCCGCTTTGTTTCGCGTTGTGTCCTCAATCTCGACCTCGATCTCCCACGAACCGGGATTAGCATCGGGCGAAATCGCGTAGCTCAATGTGAATGTGCCGGATCCCTGGTTTTCCAACGCGCTGCGAGCGACGCGGCGGCCGGTGCCGTCCTTGATCTCCGCCCTGGCTTTCTTCACCTGCTGAACAGCCGAGCCGTCCCCGTAGGCAGCGCTCGCCGTGATGTTCATCGTCTGGCCGGTGGCGTAGCTCTGCCGGTCGGTGGTAACACCGAGAGTGATGGCGCTACGCGCCGGTGATACGCGAGACCCTGCCGATCGTCGAGTGGATCTCGATTCGTCGGCGTTTGCGACCACGACGGTCGCTGACATGAGTACACATGCGACGACCCATCGATACCATCGATTTCCCCGATCCCATTGTCCCTTCATGATGCCCTCCAAGTTTCGCTTCGTCGAATTTATGTTCACTCATGAGCATATGGGCCTGCCGTGATCCGGGTCACGGCAAAGAGAAACATATGTCTCAATGTCTCGGTGTCTCAGGTAGCCGCTGTGAGACATTGGAAACACCGTTCCGCAATCCTGAGTGCATCTGGAAACTGCTGATTTGAAATGATTTCGATTTGTGCAATTGGGCTTTGGGGAGTTGGGGAAATGCGGAATTAGGGGTTTCTTTCGCTATATTGGAATTCCTGCGAGACAGTTGAGACGCTCGCACAGACACACGTTGAATTCGTGTAAGTCTCTAAATTTGATAGTGGTTAGACGCCAGGATGCGGAATCTCTGAGTTTTGGCACGGTCGTTGCTTCGGTGTATGTAACTGAGATTTTTTCCCGTTTGGGTGGAAACGGAGTCAGATATTGAGATGTCAGGACCACGTGTCGGAGGCCTTGCGGCATTCGGCCGAACTCGTGAAGCTCGCGGACGCGCAAAGAGGAGACTGCGAGCACGATGGCTGCATGCTGCTCGATGGCGTCATCCGCGACTGCGCCTGGAAAATTCGCCAGGCTGCCCTCCAATGGCGGCTCGACCTGGGCGAGTGCGACGACGTCAGAGAAACGGGTTGAGGCGACCCCCCGACTGCGGGGGATCATTGCCTCTTACCGAAAAAGAAATCGACGAGCTCGTTCCCTCGGGATGACAACAATCGAGGACGCGGAGGTTTGAGATCTTTTGTAGATCCTATGTGGGCTGAGCCCGGCCTCGATTGAGCAAAGAAAGACGGGCTGCAGTTAGGCTTCCAAAGACAAAAAACCATAAAGGAGGAAGCCAATGAAAACAGCCCGCCCCGATGAGTATACGAGTGATCCAGTGATGTTTATGGCGTTGGAGCTGAGCGCAGCGAAGTGGAAGGTCGGTACGACGGTGGGACTCGGGCAGAAGCCGAGGGAGCGGACGGTGGAGGCGGCGGACCTGAAGGCTCTGTCCGAAGAGATTGGGAAGGCCAAGAAGCGATTCGGTTTGCCGGCGGACACACGAGTGGTGAGCTGTTACGAAGCAGGCCGGGATGGGTTTTGGATTCACCGGTGGCTCGAGGCTCAGGGGATCGAAAGCGTGGTGATAGACCCGGCAAGCGTGCACGTAGACCGGAGAAAGAAGAAAGCGAAAACGGATCGCCTGGACCTTGGGAAGCTGATCAGGTGCTTGATTCGGTGGTTTGGCGGCGAGCCGAAGGTATGGAGCGTGGTGCAGGCGCCGAGCGTGAAAGACGAAGACGACCGGCACCTGCACCGGGAGCTGCGGGCGTTGAAAAGTGAGCAAACCAGACACACGAATCGGATCAAGAGCCTGTTGATCAGCCAAGGCGTGAAGATCCCGGCGAGAAACGGCTTTGTTGGGTTGTTGCGAAGGTGCCGAGTTTGGGATGGCTCACTGCTGCCAAAGCACATGGTGAGTCGCCTCGAGCGGGAGTATCAGCGTTTACAGATTGTCCGCGAGCAGATTCGTCATCTCGAGATGCAGCGGCGTGAGACGTTGCGGAAGTCTCAGGACGAAAAGGTGGAGAAAGTGAGACAGCTGATGCGGCTGCGAGGCCTCGCGTACAACAGCTCATGGTTGTTCGTAATGGAATTCTTCGGCTGGCGAAAATTCAAAAACAGAAGACAGGTCGGCTCTTTGGCCGGGCTGACACCGACTCCGTTTGCAAGCGGAGACATGGATCGCGAGCTTGGGATCGACAAATCGGGCAATCCACGAGTGCGCACGATGGCGATAGAGATTGCCTGGTGTTGGCTTCGATTCCAGCCGCAGAGCGAGCTCAGCCTGTGGTTTCAGCAGCGATTCGGAAACGGCGGCAAGCGAGCTCGGCGAATAGGCATCGTGGCACTGGCAAGAAGACTCCTGGTGGCCCTGTGGAGATTCGTTGATCAAGGGGTTGTTCCGGCGGGAGCCGTCCTGGCCAAGTAGGAGAAGCAGAAGATGTCATTCGAAGATCAAATCGGTGTGAGCGAGCCCGTGACCCGCCTTGGTTCCATCAATGGAACCGGTCCTGTAGATGGGGCCGCTCAGCATTGCGCTTCTACACCGCGCCACCCAGGCGTACGCAGGATTATGTTGTCGAGCCCATCGCGGTTCGGAACGGATAGAAGGTCGTCAAAGGCCCCGTCCGGCCTGACGCTTCAAGAAGCCACCGATTTGACCTGGAAGATTTCGACCAGCAAGAACACCCAAGGAGGACCTTCAATACGGTAAACGTGGAAGCTTGACAGATCGCGCCACATAGAAGGCGGGTCCTTCAGGGCCCGCCAACGAATATTTCAGAGCGCTTCGTGCGCGCTAGAGGATGCGCCTATAAATCTGTTCACCTGAGCGATGTTGTGGTGCGGGTGTCCCGCCCGCACTTCTTCGACAGCCCTGGAATCGTGCAGGCGAGACGCCTGCACCACAAAAGGTGGCTTGATCAATCGAGGAGTATTGTGGGGCAGCCGTCCCGGCTGCCGGGTGGTGATGTCAACCCGAGCGAGCGAAGTGCCCCTCCTCGTGTCATCCCGACCGAGCCGAGGGATCTGTCGAATGTGTCGAATGCGCGCTGACTCATTTCTCCACAGATCCCTCAACTCACTCGCTCCGCTCGCTCCCTCGGGATGACAAGGCGGGGTCCTCCGCTCGCTCCCTCGGGATGACAACCGTTCCAATTAATAAGTCCAACCAAGGGTGACGCTGAAATTCCTGCCCGGTTCATTCATGATGTACCCCGAGCGATACGGGTTGCGCAGATAGGAAAAGTGCTCGTGGTAGTTCCGGTTGAAAACGTTCGCGAAAATAGCCTGAACCCGCCAACGGCCCCACGAGTAACCTGCCTTGAGATTCATGATCGCCCACCCTGGACTGGGGGACTCGTTCAGGTCCTCGTCCACCTTATCCTGACGCCCGGCGCCGATGCCTTCAGCCTCGGCGAAGAACTTGGTGTTTTGCCACCGGAGAGCGAGTCGGCCGGAGATGGGCGGCATTTCCGGTAGATCGGTGGAGTAAATGCCGAGTTCTTCAATTGGATCCTGGGTGCCGCGGACATAGGCGGCGCTGCCGGTGAGGGAGAAGCGAGAGCTGAGAGCCGCCGATCCGTTGAGCGAGAATCCCCGCACGTGGGCATCGACGTTGGTGTAGGTCTGAGCTCGGGGGTTCATGACTCCGGGGACCATGTTGATGCGTTGCTGGCTGTAGATAAGGACGAATCCATCCACCCGCTCGGTCCATGCGGTGGCCGTGAGCGTGCCGCCGCCTGCGTTCCAGGTCAGGTCAAGTTCCGCCCCGGTAGCCACGGGCGGAGCCAGATCCGGATTGCCGACCCAATCGCCGCCCATTTTCTTGAGCCCGAAATACCTCTCGCGGGCATCGGGCGAGCGAACCGTCCGAGAGAGCCCGCCGGCGAGGACGAGGTTCGAACCCAGGTCCTGGTTGATACGGAATGAGAAGGAGGGCTCCGTATCGGTCCTCGAGGTGTTGGTGGTTCCATGGTAGGCGTAGTAAAGGTCGACGTTGGCCAGCTCCGAATCGGCTGTGGTGGAAACCCGATCGATCCGGGCTCCGATCTCCATCCGGGTTCGTTTCGCCAGCATATGAGACCAGCGGGCGGAAAGACCGAGCGCATCGAGGTCCACGTCGGGAATCGAAAACTGGCGCATGTAACCCATACCCCTCATTTCGGTCCACGCGTCCCAGTTGCGGGTGTAAGCCTCGAGACCGACGATGACCGGTCCCAGTTCCGCTTCGATGGTTCCGCCGATCATCCGGGTTGTGGCGTTGGTACCCATGCCCCAGTCCCGGGGGGCACCAACGGAGGTCATTCGCGCGCTGTCGGTCATCCAGTGATCCACCTGGGTGGCATATGCGGTCGCTCTCAGCGAGCGGAGAAATCCGCCGTCGGGTTCGTAGCGGTAACCGGCGACGAGACGGTCGGTGTCATCGATCACGGCGTCCATCATCAACGTCGGGTAGAGAACGTCGTCGGCCTCCTGCCGGGCGTACGAAAGATGGATTTCATGGCCCGGGGAAGGCTCGAAGTAGAGCCTTGTCCAGGCGCTGTTCACATCATAGGCGTCGGCGCCATCGACCGACGGCAGGTAGTTCGCTCCCTCCGTAAATACCGTTCCGGATCCGTCCTCATAGGCTTCGCTCGAGCGATGGGAGAATCCTCCGAGCACGGCGAATTTTTCGCCGCCGTAGCTGAGGGTGGCGGAGGGGTTGATCATGTTCCAGCTTCCGGCCACCGCGGACACATCGGCGTGAAAACCTGCCCCCGGTTTCTTGGAGACCACGTTGATCAGCCCTCCGAGGCTACCCTGTGCCGTCATGCGCCCAGCGGAGTCGCTGATCTCGACGCGATCTACTTCCGCGAAATCGACGTGAAATGCAGGTGGATCCATGCGGTTGGGGCACGCGCCCGCAACCCTGGCTCCGTCGATCAGAACGGTCACGTCATCTGCGTGAAACCCTCTGAGGACCACGTCATTGGCGATTCCGCCCTTACGGACCTTCCACACTCCCGGTTTCTGCGAAAGAGCCTCTCCCAGATCCCTGGCAGCGCTTTCGCGAAGCTCCGATGCCTCCATCGAATCGCGAGGAGACTCCGATTCCACCAGCATGGTGTCGTGAAATGTAGCCGACGACAGCGAGAGTTCGATCTTGGTCACGCCAGCGGATCCGACCGCCACCGCGGCAGCGGTCGCGGGGTGGAATCCGTGGAGCTCTCCCTCGATCGAGTAATCTCCGGGTTCGAGATCAGTGAATCGAAATGCACCACTCTCGCTGGTAACGACCGAAGCTGCCGGTTGGTCGTCTGCCATGCGGGCGGTGACCTTGGCGCCAGGCAGCCCAACGCCACCTGGCCCCCGCACAACGCCAACCAGCGATCCGTTTTCGGCACTCGCCGGCGTGGCGCTCATGATTGATAGAAAAAGCAGCACAAAAACTGCCGAGAATCGTGCCAGATTCAGCCTCATTCATCATTCTCCCCCTGTTCTGTCCATTTGTGTCAATGGAGGTCTGTGGTGGTCAGGTGACGTCCACAGATTCTGGGGGAGCGCGGGGGGCCGAGGCCCTCAGTGCTGTCCGGGAGGAAATGGTGGGAACTGAGTTCGGCAATCGCCGGAAGCCCTGCTCCGGCCGTTTGGCAGCCTGGTTTCGTTCGGCCGCAGGCAGTGCTTTGGGTGCATTTGGAGACCGGTTGAGGGTGCCGGTCCAGGTGCCGCAGCTGCGTGGCGCCTCGAGGATCGGCGATCCGGCACCGATCCTGGTGGAGTCTGATTTACCGTCGTCCACTTCCGGCGGTGCGTGATGGCAGCAGTCAGCCGTGCAGTGGCATTCGCCCGGGCAACAGCAGTAGTACTCCGCCGAAGCCCGGCTCGAGCTGCTGCTCGTCACGGCGCCAACGCCCGCGAATTGCACAACTGCAATCAGCAGGGAAAGAACCGAGGTCAGCTTTGATCGGGTCACCATCGATTGATATACCACATCCTGTCCTTTGATCCGTCCCCCGGCGATTCGCCGCCCCAGGAACAACCCCGGGGCACGAACCGACGTGAGAAAGGAAGGAGTGCCTCGAGCCTATTGCAGTAACTGTGCCAAGTCAACGCCCCATGACATAAATAGCTTTGTTGATTGAATTTATGGATCTCCGAAAGGGATCAGGACTGAAGCTGGCGAAACAGAGTTTTGAGACATGTGTGCATCCTCGGCATCTTGTGGATAGATTCAATATGGGGCCGTAAACTTTTTAAATGGAAAGGTTTCTGACAGATTCGATTGAGTCGGATGGATCCGGACACCGTCTCATACGGCCGGTGAGACAGTGAGACACTGCAACACCTCCCACCAGCAATCACCGACCGGCGGCGCTGGCGTGAGGTGTTTGTGTGTTGACAACGGGAGGAGACAGCCGCCAAGATAACGAAATGGACAGCCGAAAACTGACCGCCGTGTTTGCGCTCGCCATCTTCATGTGTGGCGTCTGTGGGGCCACAGCCGGTGCCGAACCACAGCCTCCCGGGCCGAATGACCGCTGTGCAGTCTGTGGAATGTTTGTGCAGAAGTACCACAACTGGATCGCGACGATCGTATTCGAGGATGGATCACAGGTTTTCTTTGACGGTCCGAAGGATCTCTTCCGCTATATTCTCGATCTGGAGAAGTTCAAGGCCCAGGGGCGAAAGATCTCCGAGGTGTTCGTCACAGATTATTACCGTGTACGGTTCATCAATGCGAAAACTGCGCATTTTGTTTTAGGTAGCGACGTCATGGGCCCCATGGGAGGTGAGCTCATCCCACTGGAGAAGCGCGAGGAGGCGGAGACGTTCGCGCAGGATCATGGAGGTCAAGAGATTCTTGGATTCGACGACATAACGCGGGCAAAGATTCCCAAATGATTCTGCTCAAGGCGAGAGCGTTTATTGCGGTCACGATCATCCAGGTCATCGTTTTGGCTGGCCTGGTGACGTGGAGTGCAAGCGTTGCGAGAACTCGCGCGGTGGAGGAGATTCCCCGGAAACAGGAGCTGGTGCAGCGGCTCGAGCTGACGGACCTGGCGATCTGGACCGAGGCCAGGTACACCCGCCATCCGTCGCAAGCCGACTTCTTCGCGCCGTTCCAGGATGGGCCCTCGTCGCTCGAGCATTTTCCCGCCGGTTCGGTTGTCGCAGCCCCCGATCACTTGCGGGTCGCCGCGGCGGATCGCTGACTGGGAGCCACATGCGCCGTTTGAAGATCCTTGACTACGCGATTTCGTCGCTGTGGAGGAGACGGTTCAAAAACCTGTCGATCATCGCCGTGTTCACCATCATGATCGCGGTGCTGGCGTCGATCCTCGTTCTCACGCACTCGCTTCGGATGGAGGCCAAAAAGATTCTGCGGGACGCGCCGGATGTGGTCGTCCAGCGTCTCTCCGGCGGGCGTCACGACCTGATTTCGGAATCTCTGATCGACACAATTCGTGAGATCCCCGGCGTAGGAGAGGTGTCGCCGAGGTATTGGGGCTACTACTTCGATGCGCTGACTGGCGGCAACTACACCCTTATCGGGCTCGAAGGCGGAGGTTCGTCGGGTCTTTCGATGCTCGAGGGCGAATTGCCGTCCGCCGTTGCCTGCTGCGCCATCGGTTCGGGCGTGGCCAGCGCGCGGCAGTTGGAGATCGGCGACGAGCTGGTTCTCATCGACAGTCGTAATATTGGTGTCACCTTTGACGTCGTCGGTATCTTCGTTTCGGAGTCCGACATTTTGACCAACGATCTGGTGGTCTTCGGCAACGACGACCTCATCGAGTTCTTTGGCCTGCCGGACGGGCTGGCAACGGATATCTCCGTTCAGGTTTACAACGAAAAAGAGGTGCCGATAGTCGCCGCGAAGATCAAACGGAGCTTCCCGGAGACGAGGCCCATTACCCGTAGTGAAATCATCCGGACCTACGACGCGGTCTTCAGCTGGCGCAGCGGTATGTTGCTGACCATGTTCTTTGCGGCGTTGTTGGCATTCTGCATCCTCGCGTGGGACAAGGCCACCGGGATCAGCGCTGAAGAGAAACGGGAGATCGGGATCCTCAAGGCCATAGGCTGGGGCACCGGCGATATCCTCGAGCTCAAATTCTGGGAGGGGATCGTGATCTCGGTGACCTCCCTGTTGCTCGGTCTGATCCTCGCCTTCCTCCACGTCTTTGTCTTCGACGCCTCGCTCTTCGCGGCGGTGGTCAACGGCTGGTCGGTTCTTTTCCCCAAATTCCGCGTCACCCCGGACGTGGATCTCTACCAGATATTCGTTCTGGCGTCACTGACGGTCGTCCCCTATGTGGCGAGCACGATCTTTCCTTCGTGGAAGGCTGCGATCGCCGATCCGGAAGAGGTGATGCGTACGTGAACGGCAACGACGGCTCCCTGATCCACACCGAAGACGTCACAAAGGTCTACAACCCGCGGCGGCCGGACGAGGTGTGCGCGGTGGACGCGGTGACGGTGGGGGTGGAGCGGGGAGAGATCGTGGCCATCAGGGGGCCGAGCGGTTCGGGCAAGACAAGCCTCTTGAGCCTGATCGGATGCATGGCGAGACCGACCTCGGGCAGCATCGTGGTCGATGGCCGCGACGTGGCCAAACTGTCCGAAGAGGTACTCACGGACGTTCGGCGGAAGAAGTTTGGCTTCATCTTCCAGCAGTTCAACCTGATCTCCGACCTGACCGTCATCGACAACGTCATGTTGCCGCTCTACCCGGGCGACATGAGGCCGGCAGAAATGCGGCGGCGCGCGGAGGCAACGCTGGATGGTCTCGGGCTGCTCGGCAAAAAGGCGCGCCGGGTGCGCAAACTGTCCGGTGGCGAGCAGCAGCGGGTGGCCATTGCACGGGCGCTGATCAACGAACCAGAAATCATCGTTGCCGACGAGCCGACGGCCCATCTCGACCAAAAGTTGTCGGACGAATTCATGAGCATCCTCGAGGATCTCAATCGGCAGGGTAAGACCGTCATCATCTCGACTCACGATGCGCTGATCTACGACCACCGGATTGTCGACCGCGTGATCGCAATGAGAGACGGTCGGGTTGAAGACGGTACGACGTGATCCTCCATCCCGGGATCCTCGCCCTCATTGTCGGCTCGAGCATCGTGCTCGTCATGATGGTGTACGCCGGTTGGATTGGGGTTCGTGTCCTCAGGACGTGGGATTTTGACAGCAGCAGTGCGGAACAGCTGACGCTCGAGCGCCAGACCTACCTGGGATCGACCCTCGCGCTCTCCGCGCTCGGCTTCCAGGTTGTTTCTGCGCTGCTCTTCCTGTTTACAGTCGACGACATTCACGAGCTCTTTGTGGGGGCGATGTGCGCTACCGGATCGTCTGAACGCGAACCCGGTCGGCTGGACCGCGTTGGCGATCAAAGTGCTGGTGTTGGTCGTAGTCGCCGATCTGGATCGTCTTTCGACCAGCTCGATCGCCGGGCGGGTGATTTCCCTATCATCAGAACAAAATTCAAGGCACTGTTGCTGCTCGTGCCGCTCATGGCCGCCGACCTCGTGCTGCAGCTTCGCTACTTCACCGGACTCAACCCCGAGATCATCACCTCTTGCTGTGGCGCACTGTTCAGTGAGTCGGGTTCGTCACTGGCCAGCGAGGTGGCCAGCCTGCCGGTGCAGCCCATGTTGATCGCCTTTTACACGGTGACCGTATTTTTTTTGGCGACTGCCGTGGCCTGTCTAGTGAGCCTCTCGCGAGGATTGCGAACTTTCCTGGCAGGATTATCGCTGCTGATCCTGGCTGTGTCGCTGGCCTCCATCGTCTCCTTCTTGTCACTCTACGTGTACGAGCTGCCAACACACCACTGTCCATTCGACATGCTCCAGGGGCAGTACGGCTTCATCGGATATCCCCTCTACATTTTTCTTTTTGCCGCCGTTTTATTCGGATTGTTGCCGGGTCTTTCTCAACCGCTGCGCACGCGGCCGAGTCTGACCGACCTCATCGCCGACTCCGAAGTCAAATGGTTGACCGCAGCTGTCGTCTCAATGGTAGTGTTCGTGTGCGTTGCATCCTGGAAGGTGATCTTTGGCTCGCTGACGATGGTAGGGTATTGAGCCGAACGTTTGGCAGAAAGGCGCCCCGGCGGGGCGGGAGGAGAAACGAAGATGAGATCCGAAATACGTGCCGCGGCGAGCGGCATTTGCGTCATGCTGGTGATGGTGGCGGCTCTCGCGTCCGCGGCCGATACTCCCCGTTTCACCCGCAGGGAAGTCACGGTCGAGGTGCCCGACGTAACACTCATCGATCAGTACGGTCGCGAGGTCAATTTTCGGCAGGAGATGCTCGGTGACAGACCGGTCTTCGTGGACTTCATCTTCGCCACCTGCACGACTATCTGCCCGGTGCTATCGGCGGGTTATATCAGCATTCAGCGCAAGCTCGGAGCCGAACGCAAGAAGGTCCTGCTGGTCTCCATCACCATTGACCCCGAGCACGACGGGCCCGAGGAACTTCGCAAGTATCTCGATCGATACGGCGCCAAATCCGGCTGGGATTTCTTTACCGGGACCCGCGAGGACATCGATCTGGTGATGCGCGCCTTTGACGCGTATATCCCCGACAAAATGTCGCATCGGCCACTGACATTGATTCATGCTCCGGGTCGGGATCATTGGGTCGAGATCGACGGCTTCGCCGGCAGCAGAGATCTGATGAAAGAGCTCGAGCTCGCCTTGGGCGAAGAGGACGAGGAAGGAGAGCGCCATGACCAGGATTGAGCGTTCACCGGGCCGGTGGATGACGACCCTGCTGATGGTCCTGCTCCTCGGCGCGATGGCGGCCGTAGGAATTGGGACGGCGGCGGAGGAAGAGAAATCTCCCATCGAAGGCCTGACCAGGGCAGAGGCCCTCGAGCTCGGCGAGCGGATGTATCGCGACGGGCTCCTCCCGAACGGAGAGCCGATGCGCGCCTTCGTCCAGCAGGACATCGAGGTCGAGGGCACCATGTTCAGCTGCGAGAGCTGCCACGTACGGAGTGGTATGGGGTCCACCGAGGGTACCGTCATCACGTATCCGACCTGCGGGTCGTGGTTGTACAAGCCTCTGCAGGGGGCGGAGATGAAAGCCGAGTCGCAGGCGCGGGTGCCGTCACGGCTCGACCCGCCGCCCTTCCGTCCCGCCTACACCGACGAGAGCCTGGCGCGAGTGATCCGGCGTGGGAAGGACCCCAACGACCGGGTCCTCAACTACGTCATGCCGCGCTACCTGGTCGGCGGCACCGACCTGGACATCCTCGTCTACTACCTCAAAAACCTTTCCTCGCAGTGGTCGCCCGGGGTCTGATGACACCACGATCCGATTCGCCACGGTGATCGGCCCCGACGTCAGCCGGAGGACCGGCAGGCGATGCTCGGTCCCCTCGAGGCCCACGTTCGCGACCACAACAGCCAGTCCCGGCACGAAGAGCGGAGGGCCCGCGGAGGGGCGTTCTTCAAGGAGGAGAAGAATGTCACCTTACCGAAGATACGCCCTCTCGGTGTGGGAGCTGGAGGGTGCCGCCGACACCTGGCCCCAGCAGCTGGAGGCTCACTACCGGCAGGAGCCGGTATTTGCGCTCATCGGTGGGATCACCGCTGGCGAGTGGGCGCCGATCCACGAGTTCTGCGAGCGCATGCGGATCCCGAATCTGTTCCCGATCACCGACTACCCGGTGATTTCGGACTCCGACTGGTACACGCTCTACTTTTCCAAAGGCTACTACCAGGAGGGCGAGGCGGCCGCGCGCTTCCTGCGCCGTGCCGAGGCGATCCCCCGAAATGCGTCTGTGGTCCAGGTATATCGGGGCGAGCGCCGAGGCCGAAGCCTGGCCCGAGGATTTTCCGAGGCCAGGGACACGATGGGTTTGCCGGCCGCCAAGGATGTCGAGTTCGCCACCGACGCAAAGACCGACCGCAAGTTCTGGAAGGGTCTCGCGGCAGAGAACCCGGGCGCCGTACTCGTCGTGTGGCTCGACGGCGACGATATCGCGTCGATTGGAGCGCTTGCCGCCGTCAAACCTCGACCGTCGATGGTGATCGCGTCATCGACCGTGCTCGGCGAGTCCCTGTCCTCGCTGCCCGAGGCCCTGCGTGCTTTCACCTTTCTGACCCATCCGGGCTCCTTCGCCGAGGACGAGGTCCGTTCTCGGATGGCGACCGAACGGTGGCTGCAGGCCAAGAAGCTGCCGATCACCAACTTCGAGATCCAGGCCAGGATGTACTTTCTCGGTTGGACCCTGGCGCCGATGGTCAAAATGATGCGCGACGACTTTTACCGCGACTATTTCTTTGATATCGTCGATATGATGCGCGACCAGTATTACTCGATCGCGGTCTTTCCGCGGTTGAGCTTCGGTCCCGGCCAGCGTTACGCCTCCAAGGGTTGCTATATCGTCCAACTGACTGGTGGCGAGGAACCCAAGCTGGAGAAGAGAAGCAACTGGGTCATTCACTGACCTTCCAAAAAAGAATGGAAGTGATCCGAGGAATCTCTGAGCTGGCTCGAAATCCCCTCGGCCGGGCTCTGCGTCGTCGGTTTGGTCGCGGTCATGGTGCTGTTTGCGCGCGGCTCATTTCTGCACCGCAAGACTACCTAAATCGTGCCCGTGCCCCTGCCCGAGCCCGTGCCCGAATGCCTTCTAGCGCTTGGTCTTGACCAACCCGACCAGCATCGCCACGATTCTCATCATCAGCTCACTCGGGCCTGTAAGCTCCTTCGACTCGACGAGCTCTAGCGTCTCGCACACATCCAGTATCGCGGCACATTCCGTTGCGGATCGTCGGGCAATTCGATAAAACCGGGCCTTTTCCTTCAATGAGTATTCGCCGGCTCCTTCCGCTATGTTGAGCGGAATCGAAGTTGCAGCTCTTAGCAGTTGATCAGCCAAGTACGACCTTCCCCTGGGCAGGCCTTCAACAACCGAGTCCGCCGTGGCGACGAACTGAATCGCGGCTCTGTATACATCAAGTTTCTCGTGGTCAAACTGGTTCACTCTCGCGTCCAAACCGGGCAGGGGCACGGGCACGGGCTCGGGCACGATCCCTTCCGCCCTCAGAAGGCTCACCATATCACCGTGCTGTGCGGGTCAATCCTTGCCTGGCTCGATTCGGCCCGTACCGCCAACCCAGGCAAAGCCGGACTCTAGGCCGGCGACCCAAAACTCAAAACTCTCCGACCTCTCCTCCTGTCCGCAAATAACCCACTTTTCCGTGTCTCAAGTGTCTCACTGTCTCATGACTGACCAATGAGACATGGAACAATGCCCTCATCTCAATCACATTTTGAGGTCTCAAGTCATTTAAATGGAGTGTTTAAGCAATCTATCGGTGATGCAGCCTGGGAGTGTGACAGCGGTCACATTCTGACCAAAACTGTCTCATCCGACAGCAATCGGGACGGCGAGACAAACCACCGCCCGAGCATCGAACGAGCTATTTAAGTCACTAATTATCAACAATTTAAAAAACTATTTGCATAGATTCTCAAACTTGGCACGGATGCTGCAATAGGAACCCGCACAGCGTTAGGAAATCTAAACGTTGGGTCCGGTATGAGTGAGGAATGACTGACTGATGCATATGAACCGAAATCGGATTGAAAGAATTAGCCCGCAGCGGCCGTTCAGGCCGCTGCACGATGTTGTGGTGCGACCCTAAGGAGGAGTCTCCATGAGAATGAAAGATTCGACCGTGTTCCGAATCGCGCGCGGCGCGAACCCCGGGCTTTTTGTGCTCGGGATTTTGTGTATCACGCTGCTGGCAATAGCGCCGGCGGCCGACGCCGCCGAGCTTCCAGGTCTGACCGTCATGGGCGTCGCCCCTGACGGCACCGAGACGCCCCTCGACCGACTACCGTTGGCTGGTGGAGGAGGACCAGACCTACCACGTTCCGGTTGAAACCGACGGGACCGCGATGGGCGGCCCCAACTTCGATCCCAACTGGCAGCAGGGCAGAGACGGCCACCCCGGCGGCGAGACTCTGTCGGTCAGCTTCCACGACAGCTACATGCCGGTGGTGGCCAAGGGCTGCGTCGGCGATGCCACCTGGCAGACCGCAGCGGCCTGTAGAGACGTTCCCTTCCGCCGCTGACACGCACCAAGAACTACTTCGTCTCCGTCGTGCCGCGCTCCGGCTACTCGATCGGCGGCGCGGTCTACGTATCCGGCGGGACGACCACCGTCTACGTCCACCAGTACCCGATCCAGACGGCGCAGATCACCATCCTCGTCTTCGAGGACAAGACTCATCAACGGCGCGCCGGATCTGCCCAAAGAAGACCCGGCCGACCCCGGGCAACAACCCGATGGACGGCTTCACAGTCATTCGTCGAAGATGGGGGCGGCCGCTACGGCGCCTCGGCCGGCGTCCAGAGCCAGGACGCCTTCGGCAACCCGCTGGGAACGACCTACTCCGACACGAACGGTAACGTCAACGGCTTCGAGCCGCTGATCACCGGCCCCGACGGCCGGCTGACCATCAAGAACCTGGCCCCCGGCAAATACGGCGTCCAGATCGATGCCGCCCGCGGGCCCAGGACTGGATGCAGACCTCGACCATCGAGGGCACCAAGATCATCGATACCTGGGTCAAGGCCAACGAGCCGCCCTTCTTCGCCGAGTTCGGCCCGCCCGGCTTCCACGCCTTTCTCGGCTTCGTCAGGCCGTTCAATGATCTCTACGGGCGGCGGCGGCCACCCTCAGCGGCAAAATCGTCAACAACCACATGTCGCGGCCGCCGGACTACGCTTTCTACAACGGCGCCTGCTTCGGTCACACCACCCCATGGGTGGGTTTGAACGAGGTGACCGGCGGACTGCCCGGCAGAGCCGTCTACGCCGCGCCGACGACCGGCGAGTGCGACTTCTCGATCCCGAACGTTCCCGACGGCGACTACCAGTTCGTGGTCTGGGACACGGCCCTCGATCTCATCATCGCCTTCAAGGGGGTCTCGATCGTAGGCGGTGCCTGCAACACGCCCAACGGCAGCTGCAACTTCGTCGAAGTACCGGTCTTCCAGTGGTTCCACCGCCAGGAGCACCGCGTCTTCAACGACACCAACCACAACGGCGTCTGGGATCTTGGCGAAACCCTCGTGACGAGAAGTCCCGATCAACGACCAGGGCCTCGCTCTGCGCTGGCGCGACGGCACCGTCTACCAGGGCAACGTCTCCGACTTCACCGGCGCCTACACCTTCGACCAGGTCTTCCCGTTCTTCTCCTGGCTGGTGGCCGAGGTCGACTTCGTCCGCTTCGAGGCCACCGGCCTGACCTCGGTGGTCGACAACGGCGGGCCGATTCCCGGACTCCGCTCCCGGCTTTCCCGGCGAAGACGACCTGACCTTCGACGAACGATCGCCCCGCAGGATCAGACGAATCCCAGGGAGGGCGCCGATCTGGTGTGCGAAGACGGCATCACCGCCTGTGCCGTGGACACTTCCGACATCGACTGCTCGGGATCGGCGGCGAGACCTGCGCCATCGACAGTCGTTTTGTGAAGACAACCCTGATATCTGCATCGAGACCGAAACCTACAAAACCGAGCTCGGACCGGTGCTGACCGCCGGCTTCCAGGGCTTTATCGGCCAGACCAGCGCCTTCCTCTGGGGCAAGGGTCATTATCTCGACATCGCCCCGGGTCTCGCCGGCAACGGCGGCATCTCCGGCATCGTCTTCTATGCCGTCACCCGGGCCGAGAACGACCCGGCGGCGGCCGCGGCCGAGCCGTGGGAGCCGGGAATCCCCGGTGTAAGGTCAATCTCTACAGGTGGAGATGACACTTGCCGGGCACGGCACGACTCCTGCTCAACAGCACCACCACCGACAGCTGGGACGATTCGATTCCCACCGGCTGCAAGTGGGGCAACGGCGCCACCGGTACGTTCCGATTTCACGCCCGATGGGCTGAACTTCTTCGACACAGGACTGCTACGACGGTCTGCGGGCCTTCAACCAGATACGTCCCGCGGTCTTCGACGGCGGTTACGCCTTTGATGACGTCTGTGCCGCGACCCGTCGGTTCGACCCGGCACGGGCACCTGCCCCGGCGACGCTTGGCAGGGCTTCATCGCCCCCGGCAACTACATCGTCGAGGTCGTGCCACCGCCCGGCTACGAGATCCTCAAGCCCGAGGACAAGAACGTCGACTTCGGCGACGAGTACGAGGCCGAGCCACCTGGCGGCCAAGGCGCTTTTGGCGAAGGCGGAGCCGCTGCCGGTGGTGCCGCAGTGCGTCGGAACGGCCACTCTCGTTCCGCCCTACCTGACGCTCTTCCCCGACCAGCAGATCGACGTCGCCCTTCGCCTGGGTCGAGATGGCATCGATGACCCGCCGCTCTGCGACCGCAAGGAGGTCGTCCTCACCGCGGGCGCCAACGCGGCGGCCGACTTCTGGCTCTTCACCGAGGTGCCGGTGGCGGCCCACGCCAACGGCTTCATCCTCGACGACACCCAGAACGAGTTCGACCCCAACTCGCCGAACTTCGGCGAGAAGTACGCGCCGCCCTTCGTCCCGGTCACCATCCGCGACTGGAGCGGCAGGATCATCAACAAGACGCTGTCCGACCAGTACGGCACCTACAACTTCATTGGCGCCCTCGACCATCACGACCAACCTGCCGGCGCCCAGCGGCATGTCGCCCAATATGCTCACGACGTGCATGAACGACCCGGGCGACGATCCGAACAACCCCGACCCCAACTGGAACCAGCAGTACAGCACGTTCTGTTACAACTTCCAGTACATGCCGGGAGTGACCACCTACCTCGACACCCCGGTGGTGCCGGTGGCGGCCTTCACCGGCCCCGACCAGTTCCCGCTGGATTGCGAGTTCCCCGACGGCACCCCGCGGATCTGGGAAGTCGAACGGGCGACGGCATCGGCCCGTACGTGGCTGCCGCCACGGGGGCCGAGACCATCACCATCACCTCGATGGGCACCAGGGAGGTGCAGAACCCCGATTACTGCAACGTGGCGGCCGGGGCCTGCCCGACCGGAGCGGACACCACGAACAAGTTCGTCTCCCGCGACTACGGCTTCGGTCCAGTCCACTGTCACGCTTGTTGGGGCTGATGTATACCGGCGATCACCTGATCGGTCCGGCCGGTGACAGTATTGCGATGACCGGGATCAGCGCCGCTCTCCCCGCCGGCACCACTACCGGTCAGCTGCGGTCGTCCTCGTCGACAACGGCATCGAGTCGGTCACCGCAGTCACCGTGCAGGTCGGTCTGCGGCAGAACGCCACGTCGTCCGAGTCACGCCTTCGGGTGGGCCGCTCGGCCACGACATCCAGAACGCCATTGACCTCGCCGGCGAACAACGACCTGATCCTGGTCGGCTGCGGACCGCCACGGCCAACGAGATGGTCGTCATGTGGAAGCCGGTACAGCTCCAGGGCTCCGGTGAATGCACCACCATCAACGCCGTCAAGGCGCCGACCGACAAGCTGCGCAGTGGCGCGGTCTCGTCGACGGCCTCATCGCCAGCGGCGACGTCGATCTGCTGCCCGGCCAGGAGGTCGGCCCCGGGGCACCCGAACCGACGACCCTGTGGAACGAGGAGGGCGCCGGCATCCTGGTGCTCGCCAGCCGGATGGCCCGACCGCTTCGAACGCCGCGACAGGAACCGCGGCGCCCGCATCGATGGCTTCACCATCAGGGGCGCCGACACCGGCGGCGGTATCATCGTCAACGGCTACGCCGACTACCTGCAGATCTCCAACAACCGCATCGCCAACAACAGCGGTTTCTACGGCGGCGGCATCCGGGTCGGACACCCGACGCTGACCGCCGAACAGCCGGACGGTGGCTTCGACTACACCGACGGCCACAACGACTACGTCTCGATCCACCACAACCAGGTGGTCTTCAACGGCGGCCTGGGCGGCGTCGGCGGCGGCATCTCGATGTGCACCGGCGCCGACTCCTACCGGATCACCGAGAACTGGGTGTGCGGCAACTTCTCGCTCGGCGAGGGCGGCGGCATCGGCCACACCGGCAGGAGCGACGGCTCCTGGGTACGGTCCCGAACACTGGGTCCAGAACCGAGAGTGTGGACGCTCATCGACCTGCCGCTGATCGCGGACAACACCGTCATCTTCAACGAGAGCTTCTTCCAGGGATCGACGATCTCGGGCGGCGGCATCTTCATCGGCGGCGCCCCGGCGCTGCCGCTGGCCCCGGGCGGGCTCACCCCCGGCGCGGGTAACGTGCAGGTGATCGGCAACCTGATCCAGGGCAACTCGGCCGGCGCCGGTGACGGCGGCGGTATCCGCCTGGCGGGAGTCAACGGTCAGGACGTGGCGGACAACCCGAACAACGACACCGAGGCGAAACGGAAACCAGGGAACCAACGATCCGGCCCCCTGGTACGCGGTGGACGTCTTCAACAACATGCTCGTCAACAACGTGGCGGCGCTGGCCGGCGGCGGCATCTCGATGCGAGACGCAGTCAACGTGCGCCTGGTCCACAACACCATCGCCAACAACGACAGCATGGCGACCGCGGGCGAGGCCTTCGCGCCGAGCAGCCCCAACCAGTCGACCCCGCAGGACGGGGCCGGCATCGCTTCCCGGGCGCACAGCACGAGCTGGATGCCGCGGGCAACGTGGGGACCTTCTCCGACCCGAGCGCCTTCGCCGACAACATCATCTGGCAGAACCGGCAGTTCTTCTTCTTCGTCGACGACACGAGCGGTTGTACACCGGGTGATCCGTCGTGCATGTCGACCTACGGGGTGTGCCCGGATGTTACCGGCGGTCTGACTTGCCCGGGTGGGACGACCTGGTCTACGACGACCTGTGCGGCGGGACGCTGGCGTGCGCTCCAGGCACCTGCATCCTCACCGGCGACCGACCCGCTGTTCGTGACCTGAGTACGTTAACGGCGACCGCTCGAGCGTCTTCCAGCCGGAGGTAACCACCGGCATCCAGACCCCGGCGGCCTTCGATGAGGGCGGCAACTTCATCCGCCTGAAGTACGGGCCGCTGTCTCTGAATGTCGACTTCGACATCGTCAAGCCGGGCGTCCAGCCTCCGGACTACCACATCCAGGGTGCTTCGCCGGCGGTGGATGCAGGAGATCGACTTCACCGGGACCTATCCCGATCTGGTCTTCGACTTCGACGGCGAGCCGCGGCCGAGCGGCACCGGCGTCGACATCGGCGCCGACGAAGTACAGCAGTTAACGACGATTCACATTGGCGCCCGGCCGGGCAGTGCCCGGCCGGGTTGCCGTGACTTTTTGGAGAATTGACATGACGCATCAACGGAACCAACGAAAGGAGCCCTCCATGAGCCGCACAAGGCTTTCAGGAATCGTGACCCTGGCACTCGCCGCGGTCCTGCTCGCCGGCGCCCCTGCCGGTGCCCAGGTCCTGGTCCAGTGCCCGGGCGACCTCAACGGTGACTATCTGGACAACCTACTGTTCTGAGACCTCAAGGTCTGCGTGAACAATGGCGACTGTTCCCGTGCCAGAACAAACGCATTGGACCCGAATACAACCCCAACGTCAAGTGCATGCATCTGTCGGGCGGCGACGGCTTCGCCACCATGGCGGACGGCAAGACCCAGTACATTTTCAGCTTTGCCGACCTCACCGGCGACGGCGCAAGCCGATGCGATGACCAAGCGGGACGCTCGCGGCGGCCTGGCCGGCGCCGGTCATCGCGCGCGATCAGGGGGATGAGTTCTACCTGACCCTGACCAACGTCGGCATGCTCATCCGGCCCGACCTCTTCGATCCCCACACCGTTCACTTCCACGGTTTCCCAACGCCTCGGCGGTCTTCGACGGCCTGCCCGAGTCGGGTCTTTCGATCAACATGGGGGCGAGCCTGACCTACTTCTACAATCTGGTCGATCCCGGCACCTTCATGTACCACTGCCACGTCGAGGCCACCGAGCACATGCAGATGGGCATGCTCGGCAACCTCTACGTGCGGCCGGCGCAGAACCGGCAGCCGGACGGGACCGATCTCGGGGGCTGGATCCACAGCAACCCAGACTACGGGCCCCATACGATGACCCCTGGTGGGTGACAAGTACGCCTACAACGATGGCGACGGCTCCACCCTCTACGATGTGGAATTCCCATCCAACTCGGCGGCTTCGACCCCGCCTTCCACGACGCCAGCTGGTTCGTCCAGCCGCTGCCCTTTGCCTACATGGAGGACCGCTATCCCATGATCAACGGCCGCGGCTATCCCGACACGGTCAACCCGGGTGCGCTGCCGGCCCCCTCGGATCCCGAGTGCGGCGGAGATTGCACCGGCGGTATCCAGTCGCAGGTCGAGTCCTCGCTGATCACCGCCAACGGGGCGACAAGATTCTGCTGCGGCTCTCCAACCTCAACATCACGGTCAGCCACACCCTGTCAGCCCCAGCATCCCGATGAAGGTCGTGGGCGTCGATTCGCGGAGCTGCGCAGCGCCGACGGTGACGCCGCTCCACTACGACACCAACTCGGTCACCCTCGGCGGCGGCATGTCGACGGACGCCATTCTCGACACCGCCGGAGTGGCGGCCGGCACGTACTACCTGTACGCCGCCAATCTCAACTATCTCAGCAACGACCACGAAGATTTCGGCGGCATGATGACCGAAATCGTCATCAACCCATAGGGTGAGGAGGAACAAATGAAAAGCAAGAGAAAGACCAATCGAGCCTCCGGAGCCCTCGGGCTCGGTGTCGCCGCGGCACTCGTGCTGCTGGCCGCCGGCAACGCGGCCGCCCAGGCCCGGATCGAGGGTATCAGCGGCCAGACCAGCTTCGCCTTCACGGCCAAGGCGGGCGAAGTCAGCACCCCGGAGGGCGGCTCCCTGCACTTCTGGGGCTACGAGGACCTCGACGAAACGACCAAAACGGCCCCAACACCGGCGGGGTGGCGGTTTGCCGCAGTACCCCGGACCGACCCTGATCCTCAACCAGGGAGACACTGTGACCATCACTCTGGTAAGCGAGCTGCCCTTCGATCAGTGCGCTCGATCATCTTCCCGGCCACGCGGTGACGGTAACCCCGGGCACCGGTGACCAGGACGGGCTCCTGACACGCGAGACTTGTCCGGGTGGCACCGCCGTCGATTACACCTTCACCGCC
The DNA here is from genome assembly GCA_963776765.1 of Candidatus Sulfomarinibacteraceae bacterium. Classification (GTDB taxonomy): domain Bacteria; phylum Acidobacteriota; class Thermoanaerobaculia; order Thermoanaerobaculales; family Sulfomarinibacteraceae; genus Sulfomarinibacter. The sequence continues at coordinate 44,552 of CAVZOK010000012.1, read as the reverse complement.
AGTCAGCCCGGCACCTACATGTACCACTCCGGTACCGAGGCCGAGCTCCAGATCGAGATGGGTCTGGTCGGCGCGATCATCGTGCGGCCCGCGCCGGCGAGGGCTACGCCTACAACCTCGAGACCCAGTTCGACCACGAATACCTCTTCCTGCTGACCTCGATGGAGCCCCTGGTCCACGCCCAGGCCGAGCAGGGAGATTTCGCCAGCATCGACATGACCAACTACTACCCGGTCTACTGGTTCATCAACGGCCGCGCCGCTCCGGACGACCTGGCGAATTCCTTTGTCGCCTGGCTGCCCCACCAGCCCTACAACGCGACGCCACGGATGCGCCCGGGTCAAAAGCTCCTGATGCGTCTCATCGGCGCCGGCCAGGACCAGCACCCCTTCCACTTTCACGGCAACAATGCCGACCAGATCGCCCGTGACGGGCGCCTTCTGGCCCATCCGCGTTCCAAGTTCACCACCCTGTCGGTGCCCGGCCAGACGGTCGACCAGATCTTCACCTGGACCGGCAAGGGGCTGAACTGGGACCTCTACGGCCCGGTGGCGGAATGCACCGATCTGGATCACAACATGGAGGACGACGACAACCCCGGCGCCACCTGTCACGATGACATCTGCGCAGCCAACGATCTCGTCAACAACGAGACCGGCGCCTTCGGGCCCGACGGTTTTGACGACACCAACTGGGAGTATTGCGCCGATCACGGCAAGTCGTTGGACGTCATCCTCCCCGAAAAACAGAACCTGGCCTTTGGCGGTTGGTGGTCGGGCAGCCCCTTCATGGGCGACGTCCAGCCCCTGCCACCGGGCGAGGGCGGCCTCAACCCCTACGGCGGTTACTTCTTCATGTGGCACTCCCATGCCGAGAAGGAACTCACCAACTTCGACATCTTCCCCGGCGGCATGCTCTCCATGATGGTGGTCGAGCCGCCATACGTCGCGATTCCATAGAAAGGAGAAGAAAATGAATTACAAGAAATTCTGTAGACAATTCAAACTGCCGGCCCTTGCGCTGGCGGCCCTCGCCCTCGCGGCGATGCCCTCCTTTGCTGCGGAGTTGGCGGCGGTACCTGCCGAGTGGACCCCACCCGGAGGCGGCGCCCCGATCGCCATGTGGGCGTTCGTGGACGCCGGAACAGATGCCAACTCGTATGTCTGTCCTGCTACGCCGGTGGCGTGGGCCGTCGGTCCACAGCTGACCACCACGGTCGGGGGCTCCCTGACCGTCAACATCAAGAACTGCCTGGTCGACCCGGTGTCGGTCTTCATTCCCGGCCAGCTCAAGGCAACGATTCCGGTGACTTTCACTGACGGCCAGGGGAGGAGCCGAGTGCGCTCCTTCGACGCCGAGACGACTCCGGGCGGTGTCGGGTCCTACACCTGGACCGGCGTGAAAGAGGGCACCTACCTCTACCACAGCGGGACCCACCCGCAGGTCCAGGTGCAGATGGGGCTCTACGGAGCGTTCACTGTCGGGAACTACGGGATCGCGAACGAAGCGACCCTGGTCTATAGCGAGATCGACCCGGCGCTCCACGCTGCGATCGCCGACGGCAGCTACGGCACCACCGGTCCCACCAGCACCTTCGACTACAAGCCGCGCTACTTCCTGATCAACGGTGAGGTCTACCCGAACACAGCGCCCGTCGCTGTGGACACCATCACCGATGTGCTGTTGCGGTTCGTCAACGCCGGCCTCACGACCCACGTGCCGTCCCTCGAGGGCGGCCTCTACATGAGTCTGATCGCCGAGGACGGCAATCCGTACCCCTTCCCGCTCGAGCAGTACGGGATCGAGCTGCAAGCGGCCAAGACGATCGACGCCGTCGTCAATGTGGGGACACCTGGAACGTACGCCCTATACGACCGCGCCATGGCTCTCACCAATTGGGGTGAGACGGGTGGCGGCATGCTGACCTATATCGTGGCCGGAGCGGCCGCAAATGCGGCGCTCGCGGTGGCCGATGCCTACGCGACGGACGAAAACGTTGCGCTGAATGTGGCCGCGCCGGGTGTTTTGAGTAACGACGAAGATGGCTTGGGCGGAGGTATCCCCGGGACCTACGAGGCCATCCTTGTCGCCGATGTTTCTCATGGCGCCCTGAACTTGAACACTGACGGCTCCTTCGACTACACGCCGGATCCTGGCTTCAGCGGCGGGGACTCCTTCACCTACCAGGCGGTGGACACGGGGACGGAGGCAATAGCAACGTCGTCACGGTGACGATCACCGTTGCGTTTGTCAACGACTCGGCGCCGGTGGCCAACGACGATTCGGCGTCAACGCCCCCGAACGCCTCGGTCACCATCGACGTGGTGGCCAACGATTCGGACGTGGATGGCAATCTGGATCCGACTAGCGTCAGAGGGGTAACATTGCCGGCGAACGGGTTCGCAAACTACCTTGCTCAGGACGGCACCATCACCTACGGTCCGAATTATGGTTTCACCGGCACGGACAGCTTCGTCTACGAGGTCTGTGACACGGGTGAGGATGGTCTCGGATTGAACGCTCTCTGCGCCACCGCGACGGTGTCGATTTCGGTCGACAACAACGCGCCGGTCGCCAATGACGATTCAGCGGCGACGTCGGGCAACACCCAGGTAGTGATCAACGTGGTGGACAACGACACTGACGTGGACGGCAACCTGGTTCCGGCGAGCGTAGCGGTGCAGACTGGCCCGAGCAGCGGTTCGGCAGTCGAAAATATCGACGGCGACGGCACCGTGAGGTACACGCCGAATACCGGCTACACCGGCACGGACAGCTTCATTTACGAAGTCTGTGATGCGTTCGCCGCCTGTGACACCGCGACGGTGACGATCACTGTCAGCAATAGCCCGCCGGTGGCCAACGACGACTTCGCTACGACGGAGAGGAACACGGAGATCACCTTTAGCGTGACCGCCAACGACATCGACGCCGATGGCTTCATCGATGAAACGACCGTGGTGATCACCAGCGGTGCCATCACCCAGCGTGGTGGAACCGTGCTCCAAAACGGTGACGGCACCGTGACCTTCACGCCGAAGCGCGGTTCCCGCGGTACCGACCTGTTCACCTACACCGTGAGAGACAACCTCGGAGCAATCTCCAACGAGGCCACGGTGCGCGTCAACGTGATCAAATAACAACAACCCGACCCGGCCGGGCGTCCATCGGGCGCCCGGCCGGCTTTTCAATCAGCAAGAACAACCGAGGAAACCCGAATATGGAACGCACACACATGAACCGGAATCGTGGCGCGGCGGCATCGAAACGTCTTTTGCCGCTGCTCGTTGCCGCCCTGATCTCGGTGGCCGTCGCCGGGACCACTGGCGCCGACACGCCGCTCACCCTGGCCGAGATCGCGAAGATCCGGGAGGCAGGAGGCCAGGTTTTGCCTGAGGAGGGCCTCGATGCGAGCGCGACCGAGGAGGCCGCCGCTGCCGAGCCGGTGGCGGAAGCCGAACCGATGAATCTGGCGGCGCAGTGGGGCGTCGAGGTCACCAGCATTCGCATGACCGCAAACGACCACATGATCGACTACCGCTACCGGGTGCTCGACTCAGACAAGGCAGCCGACCTCTTCAAGCGGCAGATCAAGCCCTTCCTGATCCATCAGGAGTCCGGCAGGGTCCTCGCGGTGCCCGAGACCGCCAAGCTCGGACCGCTGCGCAACTCGAATATTCCCCAAGAGGGCAAGATCTATTGGATGTTTTTCGGCAACGCCGGAAACCTGGTCAAAGCGGGCGACAAGGTCACCGTGGTCATCGGTGAATACCGGGTCGAAGACCTTATCGTAGAGTAACGGAGAAAACCATGGACTGGAGGTGCGGCGCCGTGCGGTGGCCTGACATCGTATGCGGGGCTGCCCTCGTCCTCTGTGTGGCGGGCCCGGCGGTGGGGCAGACGGTCTACACCGACGAGGCCGAGTTCGTGGGCGCGGTTCCCAGCCGCACGAGCATCCATGAGGGATTCGAGGACGACAGCGTCTGGGGCCCCACCAGGAACCCGCTGGCGATTGCGAGCGTCACGAGCCAGGGCGCTACCTGGACATCGAACCATCCCGCAAACGCGATCAGCACCGGTAGCGGGCCGGCCCGGACCGGCGACTGGGGTTTCTACTCCAACCCGCACGGCGATCAGAGTGTGACGAACCCGACCGACATCATCGAGGACGGTTTCACCGGAAGTTCGGATCGTTCTCTGGTGGCGGCCGGTGGCTGGTTTAAGGGTCTCTTCGGTTCCGAAGTCCAGCTGATCGTGGACGGCGACGATGCCAATGCGATCGAACTCGGTGCGGTCGATGCGATCCACCGGTTTTATGGCATCGTGATCGTAGTGACCGACGTGGTGCCGGAGGGTGCAACCGGGGGCGTGGCGGCGATGGTTTCTGAGGTCAACGGCGCAGCCCTCCAAGGAACCAACGACGGGTGGCTGATCCCGGCCGCGGTTCTGGTACTCCAATGATGTTCCGAGGGCGATGTGCGAAGGGGGTGGGCGATGAGTGGAGAGCTTGAGGCACCATGCGGGGGCGAGAGGGTTGGCCGGTTTGCCGGTACCTTGATTGTCGCGTTGATTCTTCTGGCGCCGGCGGCTCAGGGACAGACGCTCGACGCGGTTGACGATACATTTGGAGTTCCCTATTCGCAGATCCTCGAAGCGGAGGCCCCTGGTGTGCTCGCGAACGACACCTTTAACGGCGAACCCGCTGAGGAACACGGCGCCACGGTCGTTCTGATCCTCGACGCGAGTGACGGCGCCCTGTCACTTGCCTCGGATGGTTCATTCACCTACGACCCCTACGTCACTTTCCCGGGTGTCGACAGCTTCACCTACGAGGCGGATGTTGGCGGCACCAAGAGCCAGGCGACGGTGATTTTGTCAGCATGTGACACGGGCCCGGCCGTCTTCACCTGCTGGATGGAAGCCCCGTACCTGGCGAAGCTGGGGGAGCTGAGCTACAGCACCTTCGAGGAGGGATTCGAGGACGACGCGGCCTGGGGATCGGTGCGGACGCCGGACACAGCCCTGACGGTTGTCAGCCAGGGAATCGCCTGGCAGACCAACCATCCGGCCTCAAACGAGATCACCACGGGTGGGGGGGCGGCAGTGACTGGCCAGTGGGGGGTCTACGACCCGAACCACGGCTACGCCACCGGGACCGTCGGCGAGTGCGACGTCAACACGCCGCCGGAGCATTGCCTCTTCAAGGACGGCGTGACCGGGACCCGCGAAGCAGGTGCGGGAACGCTGTATGGTGCGGGAGGTTACTTCACCGGCACCGACCAGGCGAACCTGGCCCTGATCCTCGACGGTGGCACTCCGATCGGGCTCGGCAAGATCAGCGTCGGGAGCGAGCAGTTCTTCGGTGTGATTGACATCACCGGCTTCACCTCATTTCGGGTGGAGGAGACCGATGGAAAGGTTGGTCAGGAGCGGTTCGTCTTCGCGGACGATTTCACCTTTGGTTTCAGTGGCCCATTCATCATCTTTTCTGACGGTTTCGAGTCCGGGGGCACGTTGGCATGGTCGGCTACCGTTCCCTGATCAGCAGACCTCAGCGCCTTGCCGGCAGTATGCTGGTGGCGGCGGTGTTCCTGGCGACAGCAGCTCATGGACAGACGCTGGTGGCGGTGGATGACACCTTCGCGGTTCCCCACGCCGACACACTCCTGGTGGAAGCCCCCGGTGTGCTCGACAATGACACCTTCAACGGTGGGACGGCGGAAGACGCGGGCGCCGTCATCGACCTCGTGATCTCTGGGGTGACCCATGGGACCCTGATCCTCAACTCCGACGGCTCCTTTTCCTATGACCCCTTCGCCGACTTCCCCGGGGTTGACAGCTTCACCTACCAGGCTTCGGTCGGCGCCGAAACAGGTCAAGCGACAGTGACTCTGTCGGCGTGCGACACGGGCCCGACCGTTTTCACCTGCTGGATGGAGGGCCCTTACCTGGCGAAGCTGGGTGAGCTCGGATACGGCACATTCCAAGAAGGGTTTGAGAGCGATGCGACTTGGGGATCGGTGCGGGAGCCGAGCACAGCCCTGTCGGTTGTCAGTCAGGGCATTGCGTGGCAGACAAATCACCCAGACCCTCCCGCCTCCAACAAGATCACGACCGGGGACGGGGCGGCACGATCTGGCTTGTGGGGGATCTATGATCCTGATCACGGCTACGCCACCGGCACACCTGAGGGGTGCAATGTTCCGACGCCGGAATGTCTCTTCAAAGATGGCTTCACCGGGACCCGACAGTCTGGCGCGAGCACACTCTACGGTGCGGGCGGTTTCTTCTCCGGTACCCACGGCGCCAACCTGGCCCTGATCCTCGATGGTGGCGCGCCGATCGGATTGGGCAAGATCACCGTCGGGACCGAGCAGTTCTTTGGCGTGATCGACACTACCGGCTTCACTACCTTCCGATTCGAGGAGACCGACGGTAAGGTGGGTCAGTCTCGCCTGGTATTTGCAGACGATTTCTCTTTCGGCACGACGCCTGCCGACACGACGCCGCCGCAGGTTTCCCTGATTAACTCGGTATCGGACACCGGCGACGGGATCCTCTCGGAGGGAGAGGTGACTGCGGCGGCCATCACCCAGTTGTTGGTGAACTTTGATGAGCTGGTGAGCGATGAGGGAGGTGAGACTGCACCGCACAGTGTGACCAACCTCGCGAATTACCTCTTGTTTTCGGACGGCGGGGATGGTTTCGACACCGTGGACTGCGCCACCGGGGTGGATGTGTCGGACAGTGCGGTGGCCGTGGACTGGGTCACCTACGCAAGCGGAAGTGAGAGGACGGCAATCCTCGACATCAACGGGGGTTCGGCCCTATCCACCGGCGACTACCGGCTGCTGGTCTGTGGCACCACGTCGATCAAGGACTGGGCGGGCAACTCGCTCGACGGCGACGGCAACGGCACCGGTGGGGATGACTTTGCCCGCAACTTCACCGTGACGGGCCCGCCGGGGTACCTGCAATTCAGCTCGGTTGCGTACTCGGTGGCGGAAAACGGCACTTCCGCGACGATCACGGTGACCCGGACTGGTGGCAGCTTCGGCGCGGCCACGGTCGGCTACGCTACAGGCGACTTGACTGCGACCGCCGGCGCCGACTACACCGCTGCCGCCGGCACGCTGAGCTGGGTCGACGGCGAGGTGGCTTCGAAGACCTTCCAGGTCCCGATCAGCGATGACTCAACCTACGAAGGCGACGAGACCGTGAGCCTGACGCTGAGCGGCGCGGTGGGCGCGACCCTCGGTTTCCCGAGCTCCGCGGTGCTGACGATCACCGAGGATGATCCGACACCTCCAGCCGGCAGCATACAATTCAGCCTGGCCGCTTACTCGGTGGCCGAGAATGGCACCCAGGCAGTGATAACGGTGACGCGGACAGGTGGTGATTTCGGAGCTGCCTCGGTGAATTACGCGACATCAAACGGCAGTGCGACTGCCGGTAGTGACTACACCTCCGCTTCGGGCACGATTAACTTCGATGATGGCGACGCTGTTTCGAAAACGTTTAATGTCCCGATCACCGATGATTCCACCTGGGAAGGCGACGAGACTGTCAATCTGTCTCTGACGACTCCTGTCGGTGCGACGCTCGGTGCGCCGAGCTCTGCGGTGCTGACAATCACCGAGGATGATCCCGGGAACTGGTTCGTGGCGCCGACCGGGAGTGACGCTGCGGACTGCACCTCAGTGGCAACACCTTGCCTGACCATCGGCGAAGCCGTGTTCCGATCGGCGTCCGGCGATTCCATCCAGGTAGCTTCCGGCACCTATTCCGAAACACTTGCGTTGTCAAAGAGCCTGACCTTGAACGGAACCGGGGTGAACCCGGTGATCGACGGCAGTGGCTTCGGCGTGGTCGTGGGCGTGTTGGCGGGTACAACCGTCACAATGAGTAATTTCGAGATCCGCAATGGGTCGATTGGTGGCGTGGAGAATGCCGGAAATCTCACCCTGATCGAGTGCTGGATATACAGCAATGGTGACGGGAGCGCGGCCACATTTGGTGGCGTTTCAACATCCGGTATCGGCCGCATCGAGCGTTCCACCGTCAGCGGAAACTTCGGCGACACCTCGGGTGGCATTGCAAATTCCGGTCAGCTGGACGTGGTGAACAGCACCATCCAGGGGAACGCAGCCGCATATGCTCAGGGCATCTACAATCCGGCTGGCGCCACCCTGGATCTGCAGTACTCCACTGTGGCAGAAAACGGCGCCTACGGCATTCGTGGGGGCGGAACCGTTCGCGCCGAGGCTTCGATCATCGCGCTCCACGGCACCGCAAACTGCGAGGCTGCCATCACCACTCTCGGATACAACCTCGAGGACGGATTCACCTGTGGATTGTCCGCCCCCGCTCATGACCTCATCGGTGTCAATCCGATGCTGGGTGTACTCGCTGCCGCGGGTGGCCCAACTCCGACCATGGCGCTGTCGGCGGGAAGCCCCGCAATTGACGCCGGCGGGAGCACGGGCGGCCCGGCCATAGACCAGCGCGGAGTGGGGCGCCCGATCGATGGCGACGAAGACGGAACACCAACCTGCGATATCGGAGCCTTCGAGTTCCAGGCTGTGCCGATCTTCACCGACGACCTTCGAGTCGGGGGACACCTCAGCCTGGTCCGTCGTCGTGCCATAGTGGCGATGGAGCGTTTCGGAAGCTGGTGGTCGCCAGTAGCTCAAGACTCAACACTGGAAGCTCAAAACTTTTCGTAGACCTGGGTGAGTGAAATACCAGGTGTGAGTTTTGTGGTGCGGCCGTCCCGGCCGCACTTAATCCGAATGTGCAGGCGAGACGCCTGCACCACAATCAGGTCAGGACGACGTTAGCGCATCAGCGACCGGGGGGGCCGGTCGACAAATCCGAAATCCGAAATCCGAATTCCGAAATTAGGCTGGGTTGGGCAGTCGGAAATTCCGAATTCCTAATTCCGAATTCCTGACATTCATATTGACCTCGTCCTCCCAGTGTGGCAACGTGAATTGTGTGAGCAACATCGACCACGCCCAACTCGTCGAAGCCCTCTCGGATCCCGCCTTCTACCCACACCCGGTTGACGAGGTTCAGTTTCTCCAAACCCACATCTCCTCGGTCTTCCTGACAGGCGAGTTCGTTTACAAGCTCAAGAAGCCCGTCAACTTCGGTTTCCTCGACTTCTCGACCATCGAGTTGCGCAAGCTCTACTGCCGGGCAGAGGTCGAGCTCAACAGCCGCCTCGCACCCTCGGTTTACCTGAGAGCGGCGCCCATTACCCTTGATGACGAGCAACCTGAAGCTGGAAGGCGAGGGCGAGATCGTCGATTGGGTCGTCGTAATGCGCGAACTTCCCCAGGACTTGCTCGGCAGCGAGGTGCAGGCGAGGGGAGAACTCTCCGAAGCCCACATGGACTCCCTGGTCGATGTGCTGGTGCCGTTTTACCGTGATGCGAAGACCGGGGAGGGGATCGATCAGTACGGGACCGTCGACGCGGTGAAGTTCAACACCGATGAGAACTTCAGCCAGACCAAGGCCTACGCCGGCAAGCTTCTTTCGAACGAGCGCTACAAGCACATCCGTCGCTACACCAACACCTTTTACGAAGAGAACGAGGACCTCTTCGAGCGCCGCATTGCCGAGGGCCGCATCCGCGAGAGCCACGGCGACCTCCACCTCAACAATGTTTTCCTCGAGGATCCGCCCATCATCTTTGACTGCATCGAGTTCAACGAGCGGCTTCGCTGTGGCGACATCGCCGTGGACCTGGCATTCATGGCCATGGACCTCGATTTCAACGACCGGTCCGATCTCGGTGGACATTTCATCGACCGCTACGTCGAGGCCTCGGGTGATACTGACTTGATCCGTCTCCTCGACTTCTACAAGTGTTATCGCGCCTACGTGCGGGGCAAAATCGCCTGCTTCACAGCGTCCGACCCGGCGCTCGACAATGGTGCCCGGCGGGCGCAGCGAAACCTGGCTCGACAGTACTTCGGTCTCGCTTACCAATATGCGGGCGGCGCCGAAAGGCCCTCGATGGTGGTGCTGTATGGGCTGATGGGCTCGGGCAAGACCAACGTTGCGCGCTACCTCCGTGAACATTTCGGCTGGCACATGCTGTCGACCGATGCGGTGCGCAAGCAGATCTCCGGGGTGGGGGAGAATACCCGAGTCTACGTTCCCTACAACGAAGGGTTGTACTCACCCGAAATGAACGAGAAGACATACGCCGAGGTCTGCCGACGGGCCGAGAACCTCCTTCTCGCCGGTTTCCCCGTAGTCGTGGATGGCGCCTTCAAATACCAGGATGAGAGGCTGCCGGTGATCGAAGCCGCGCACCGCACCAACGCTCGTTTGGTCTTTATTCAGACCGTGTGCGAATCCGACGAACAACGCCACCGGCTCGAGAAGCGCCAGCAGCACGATACCCGTTCCGACGGTCGAGTCGAGCTGATGGAGCACCAGCGGGCCGACTTCGAGGCACCCAATCCGGATCACGTAGATCTCTTCCACACCGTCTCGACGGATGGCCCCAAACCGCTGACCCGGAGTGTTGTCGAGGAACTCCTGCGCTCCGAGGGGCTCATGCCGGAGCGACGCAGTGAGAGCCGATCTTCAGACTTCAGACCGTGACCGATCCGTATCGCAGAATCGCCCGATTCTACGACGCGATTGTTGAACCATTCAATGCGTCCCTTCGTCGATATGTCTCCAAGGTTGCGGGGCCAAAAGAGGGGATGAGAGTTCTCGAGGTCGGCTGCGGCACGGGTACGAATCTGGAGCTGTTTGCCGAGGCCGGGTGCGAAGTCTCGGGCGTGGATCTTTCACCGTCGATGATGGACCTCGCGAGGCAGAAGCTGGGTGATCGAGCGGACCTTCGCATAGGTGACGCCGCCGACATGCCGTTTCCCGACAACTCCTTCGATCTCGTACTTTCGTTTCTCACCCTGCACGAAATGCCACCCGCCGTGCGCGTCCCGGTGATGAACGAGATTGTCCGCGTGACCGGTGCCGACGGGCGTGCGCTCTTCATCGACTACTACCCCGGTCGGTTCAGCTTTCCCAAGGGCTGGTTCTACAGAGCCGTCATCCTGGCCATCGAGTTTGGTGCGGGTTGGGAGCACTTCCAGAACCACCGGGACTTCCTCTCCCGCAACGGCCTCCCGAAGCTCATCGACGTCCACGGCCTGACCGTCACCAAGGAAAAAATCCTCGCCGGCGGCAACATCCACGTCGTCCTTACCAGCCCGGCACGGGTCTGAGGTTTTCGTAGGGGAGGGGTTTATCCCCTCCCGAGCAGACTGGAACCTAGAACATGGAATTCCACGCGCAAAACCGCCCGCCGGGTGAATGCCCAACAACCTGTCATCCCGAGTGAGGACCCGGTCCAAATCGAGAGATCCTTCGACTTGGCCGCAGGGCGGCCTCGCTCCCAATGACATCACCACCCACCTGGCAGCCGGGACGGCTGCCCCACAAAAACCCTCGTTTGATCAAACCACCTCTTGTGGAGCAGGCGTCTCGCCTGCTGGGTTTGTGAGCGGTCATGTCAGTTCGTGGGTCACCGCCGAAACCGGCGTAACGGTGCTCAGGATGACAGCCATGCGGGAACGCCAGCGTCCGGAAAATCCGAAATCCGAAATCCGAAATCCGAAATTCCCCTTGCGCGTGCAGCCCGTGATTTCCGGGTTCCTCTGAATGTGGACCCTTCCGAAGCCGCGGAGCGGCGGCAGATATATAGCCTGGGGCGTGAGCCCCAGGAATCAGGGTAAAAAAAGAAGGAAAGCCCCGGAGGGGCGACAGATCCGAAATTCCATTTCAGCCAATGGGCGGAAAATGTTGAATCGACCTACAGATTCGTAGGGGAGGGGTTTATCCCCTCCCGAGCAGACTGGAACCTAGAACATGGAATTCCGTGCGCCAGACCGCCCGCCGGGTGGGTACCCAAAACCCTGTCATCCCGAGTGAGGACCCGGTCCGAATCGAGGGATCCATCGGCTTGGCCGCAGGGCGGCCTCGCTCCCAATGACATCACCACCCACCTGGCAGCCGGGACGGCTGCCCCACAAAAACCCTCGTTTGATCAAACCACCTCTTGTGGAGCAGGCGTCTCGCCTGCTGGGTTTGTGAGCGGTCATGTCAGTTCGTGGGTCACCGCCGAAACCGGCGTAACGGTGCTCAGGATGACAGCCATGCGGGAACGTCAGTGTCCGGAAAATCCGAAATCCGAAATCCGAAATCCGAAATTCCCCTTGCGCGTGCAGCCCGTGATTTCCGGGTTCCTCTGAATGTGGACCCTTCCGAAGCCGCGGAGCGGCGGCAGATATATAGCCTGGGGCGTGAGCCCCAGGAATCAGGGTAAAAAAAGAAGGAAAGCCCCGGAGGGGCGACAGATCCGAAATTCGCATTTCAGCCAATGGGCGGAAAATGTTGAATCGACCTACAGATTCGTAGGGGAGGGATTTATCCCCTCCCGAGCAGACTGGAACCTAGAACATGGAATTCCGTGCGCCAGACCGCCCGCCGTGGTGGGTACCCAAAACCCTGTCATCCCGAGTGAGGACCCGGTCCGAATCGAGGGATCCATCGACTCGGCCGCAGGGCGGCCTCGCTCCCAATGACATCACCACCCACCTGGCAGCCGGGACGGCTGCCCCACAAAAACCCTCGTTTGATCAAACCACCTCTTGTGGAGCAGGCGTCTCGCCTGCTGGGTTTGTGAGCGGTCATGTCAGTTCGTGGGTCACCGCCGAGACCGGCGTAACGGTGCTCAGGATGACAGCCGTGCGGGAACGCCGGTGCTCGGAAAATCCGAAATCCGAAATCCGAAATCCGAAATTCCCCTTGCGTGTGCGGCCGGAAATTCCGAATTCCGAATTCAGAATTCCGAATTCAGTACCGATACCAATCCGGCTTATACGGCCCCTCCACCGGGACATCGATGTAATCCGCCTGCTCCTGAGAGAGCGTCGTCAGCTTCGCACCGAGCTGATCGAGGTGGAGTCGCGCCACTTCCTCATCGAGCTTCTTCGATAACGTCGTCACCCCAATCTCATGCTCGTTCTGCCACAGATCGAGCTGCGCCAGTACCTGGTTGGTGAACGAGTTCGACATCACGAAGCTCGGGTGCCCTGTCGCACAGCCGAGGTTGACCAACCGCCCCTCGGCGAGCAGAAAGATCGAGTGCCCATCCGGGAAGGTGTACTTGTCGACCTGCGGTTTGATGGTCTCCTTGACAATCCCCGGCCACGCGTCGAGGGCATCGACCTGAATCTCGTTGTCGAAGTGGCCGATGTTGCAGACGATGGCCTGGTCCTTCATCCGGCTCATGTGCTCGGCTGTGATGATGTCCTTGTTGCCGGTAGTCGTGACGTAGATGTCGGCGTGGGGGAGGGCCCCCTCGACGGTCTCCACTTTGTATCCAGCCATGCATGCCTGCAGCGCACAGATCGGGTCGATCTCGGTCACCCAGATCTGGGCACGCTGGCCGGCGAGTGACTCGGCCGAGCCCTTTCCGACATCGCCGAAACCACAGATCAGGGCCACCTTGCCCGAGATCATGACGTCGGTGGCGCGCTTGATACCGTCTACGAGCGACTCCCTGCAACCGTAGATATTGTCGAACTTCGACTTGGTCACCGAATCATTGACGTTGATCGCCGGCACCAGAAGCTCGCCGCGCTCGGCCATCTGATAGAGACGGTGAACTCCGGTGGTGGTCTCCTCGGAGACCCCCTTCCACTCGCTCACCAGATCCGTGCCAGAAACGGGGCGCAACACCCTGGGTCTCCTGCAGGAGCTTGTCGATGATCTGCAGTTCCTTGTTGTCGGAGGGCTTCGTGAGCAGCGACGAATCGTCCTCGGCCTGATAGCCGCGATGAATGAACAGCGTCGCATCCCCACCGTCATCGACGATGAGCTGCGGTCCCTTGCCGTCCGGCCAGGTCAGGGCCTGCTTGGTGCACCACCAATACTCCTCGAGCGTCTCGCCCTTCCAGGCGAAAACCGGTACGCCCGCCTCGGCGATTGCGGCCGCGGCGTGGTCCTGGGTCGAAAAGATATTGCAGGAGCACCAGCGGACATCAGCGCCGAGGTCCTTCAAGGTCTCGATCAGCACCGCAGTCTGGATAGTCATGTGCAAGCTGCCCATCACGCGGACCCCCTGCAACGGCTTCTGCGGGCCGTAGTTCGCGCGGGTCGCCATCAGCCCCGGCATCTCCTTCTCGGCGATCGCCATCTCGCGGCGTCCCCAGTCGGCGAGGCCGATATCTTTCACCTTGTAATCGGTAGTGGTAGCTGTAGTCATGAGTCGTCCTTTCTCGACGAAAATCGGCCGTTACGACTGCGAAACGTAAAGGCCGAAACTATTCGCGGGGCCCGATTCTATCGCATCATCGACATATGAGATAATCACTATCAATGAAGTGTAATTCCGGGATTTTCCCGGTGGACGTGGAGAGTGTTCCGGATCAGTGGCTGGTGGTGCGAACCAAGCCGCGTCAAGAGCGTGTCGCGGTCCACCACCTGAGCCAGCGCGAAGTCGAGCCGTATTGCCCGCTTTTCCTCGAACCACCCTGGCATACGCGGGCTCCGAGAGGGCCGACACCCCTCTTCACCGGCTACATTTTCGTCCGCTGTAACCCGATCCTCCACCTCAACGCTGTCAGCTACTGTCCGGGCGTGTTGCACCCGGTTCGATTCGACCGCCAGGTGGCGACCGTTGACCAGGAGATCATCGACGCCCTCAAGGCCCGCGAGGCCGCCCGGGGACACGTCGTTCCGACCGAGCTCGAGCTTGGAATTGAAAATGGCCGCAAGGTGCGCGTCATGGCAGGTCCGCTCAAAGATATGGAGGGCGTCTTCCGCGGCTACCTCCGTGGCGGCCAGCGCGCAAGAGTACTGATGGAATTCCTCCGCCAGCGCAATCTGGTGGAGGTCGATACGGAGTTGCTCGCCGTCGTGCGAGCCTGACGAATCAGCCGTTTCTTAACGTCTGATTCACTTAAAGCATTACACATCAGTAGGTTGCAACTGCAATCATAGAGCGGTAGCTAGGCCAAAAACAACGATGAGCTACACAACCACGATCCAAACTCAGCGGGAGGGTGGCTGGAAATTCCGAAATCCGAATTCCGATTTCCGAAATCGCCTGCGACGTGCGCTTGACAACATGTACATAATTACGTACATTTATATCAGGAGCGTCAGATGAATATGGTCACAGCAACCGAGGCGAGGAAGGAGTTGTTCAACCTCATCCGGCGTGCGCTTCGGGCGCACGACCCGGTGCGAATCCAGCACCGGGAGGGTGGAGTGGTCCTTGTCTCGGAGGAGGACTACGAAGGTCTCCTCGAAACCCTCGAACTGCTCTCAATTCCCGGCATGCGCGAGAGCCTCGCCGAGGCCGAAGCCGACGTCGCAGCCGGTCGAGTTGCTTCCCTTGACGAAGTTTTTGGTGATGACTGAAGAGCCTTTTCAAGTCCAGATCACGCGCCGTGCGCAAAAGGACATTGACACTCTGACCCCAAAGCTCAAGAAGAAACTCCGCGAAATCCTGGTCAATCGGATTGCGGTCAATCCGTTCGACGGAAAGAAGCTCGTAGGAGAGCTCAACGGTTGTTGGTCGGTTCGCCTAAATCTCAAAGACCGGGTTGTCTACTCCATCGACGAAGAAAACCATATCGTCAACGTCCTCCGTGCCAGAACGCACTATGAATGAATTCGCCAAAACGTGAACCACTCACCGCCTCGCTCGCACCATCAAACGTTGTGGTGCTGAGATCTCTGGAGCGCTGGTGGAAATTCCGAATTCCGAATTCCGAATTCCGAATTCGAGAAAGCGTGTTTTTCCAATGACCGAAATCTCTACCAAACCAGTCCTCGTCACCGGCGCCGCCGGCTTCATCGGCTACCATCTCGCCGAGCGCCTCCTCGGTGAGGGTCGCCGAGTCATCGGCCTCGACATCCTCAACGACTATTACGACCCGGCCCTCAAAGAGGCTCGGCTCGAGCGACTCGAAAAGCGCGACGCCTTCACCTTCGCCCGCGTCGACCTCGCCGACCGCCGCAAAATGGAAGCCCTCTTCGCCACCTACGGCTTTGGCGTCGTCGTCAATCTCGCCGCCCAGGCTGGCGTCCGCTATTCGATCGAGAATCCCCACTCCTACGTCGACTCCAACCTCGTCGGCTTCCTCCACATCCTCGAGGGCTGCCGCCATACCGGGGTCGACCACCTGGTCTATGCCTCATCGAGCTCGGTCTACGGCGCCAATACTTCGATGCCGTTCTCCGTCCACGACAACGTCGACCATCCCATGTCGCTCTACGCAGCCACCAAAAAGGCCAACGAGCTCATGGCCCACACCTACTCGAACCTCTACGACCTGCCGACCACGGGTCTCCGTTTCTTCACCGTCTACGGACCGTGGGGCCGCCCCGACATGGCCCTCTTCAAGTTCACCAAAAATATCCTCGCGGGTGAACCGATCGACGTCTTCAACTTCGGCAACCATCGCCGCGACTTCACCTACATCGACGACATCGTCGAGGGCGTCGTCCGGGTCATGGAGAAGACACCGGAACCAAACGCCGACTGGTCCAGCGACACGCCCGACCCCGGCACCAGCCGCGCCCCCTGGCGGGTCTACAACATCGGCAACAATCAACCTGTCGAACTCATGCGCTACATCGAAGTCATCGAAGATTGCCTCGGCAAGAAGGCCGAAAAGAATCTTCTCCCCATGCAACCCGGCGACGTCCCCGACACCTACGCCGACGTCACCGCCCTCACCGACGACGTCGGCTACAAACCCGACACCCCAATCGAAGAAGGCATCAAAAAATTCGTCGACTGGCTACCGGAACGCCCCCTCTACAGTTTCCACTTTGTACCGGGACATGCATTCCTACAACGCACAAACTGTTTGATTTTTGACATTTAGATCTGAGAATCACTCTGACCCCCTCATGACACTCGGCCGAGCACTCCCAAGACAATAAGCTGAAAACACAGATGTCTGATGCTACCTATGCCCGAATCATGAAGTCGGTGGCGCGCTTATCCCTCACCGAGGTGCTCACCGACGAGCCCCAGGTCTGCTCGACTTCGCTACGTCACTTCGGCTCGTTCGTTTGATGGCCGGCACCAGAAGCTCGCCGCGTCAGCCATCTGATAGAGTCGGTGAACTCCAGTGGTGGTCTCCTCGGAGACCCCCTTCCACTCGCTTACCAATTCGTGCCAGAAACGGGGCGCAACACCCTGGGTCTCCTGCAGGAGTTTATCGATGATCTGCAGCTCCTTGTTGTCGGAGGGCTTGGTGAGAAGCGACGAATCATCCTCCGCCTGATAGCCGCGGTGAATGAACAGCGTCGCGTCTCCACCTCGTCGACGATGAGCTGCGGTCCCTTGCCGTCCGGCCAGGTCAGAGCCTGCTTGGTGCACCACCAATACTCCTCGAGCGTCTCACCCTTCCAGGCGAAGACCGGTACGCCCGCCTCGGCGATGGCCGCAGCGGCGTGGTCCTGGGTCGAGAAGATGTTGCACGAGCACCAGCGGACATCAGCGCCGAGGTCCTTCAAGGTCTCGATCAGCACCGCAGTCTGGATAGTCATGTGCAAGCTGCCCATCACGCGGACCCCCTGCAACGGCTTCTGCGGGCCGTAGTTCGCGCGGGTCGCCATCAGCCCCGGCATCTCCTTCTCGGCGATCGCCATCTCGCGGCGTCCCCAGTCGGCGAGGCCGATATCTTTCACCTTGTAATCGGTAGTGGTAGCTGTAGTCATGAGTCGTCCTTTCTCGACGAAAATCGGCCGTTACGACTGCGAAACGTAAAGGCCGAAACTATTCGCGGGGCCCGATTCTATCGCATCATCGACATATGAGATAATCACTATCAATGAAGTGTAATTCCGGGATTTTCCCGGTGGACGTGGAGAGTGTTCCGGATCAGTGGCTGGTGGTGCGAACCAAGCCGCGTCAAGAGCGTGTCGCGGTCCACCACCTGAGCCAGCGCGAAGTCGAGCCGTATTGCCCGCTTTTCCTCGAACCACCCTGGCATACGCGGGCTCCGAGAGGGCCGACACCCCTCTTCACCGGCTACATTTTCGTCCGCTGTAACCCGATCCTCCACCTCAACGCTGTCAGCTACTGTCCGGGCGTGTTGCACCCGGTTCGATTCGACCGCCAGGTGGCGACCGTTGACCAGGAGATCATCGACGCCCTCAAGGCCCGCGAGGCCGCCCGGGGACACGTCGTTCCGACCGAGCTCGAGCTTGGAATTGAAAATGGCCGCAAGGTGCGCGTCATGGCAGGTCCGCTCAAAGATATGGAGGGCGTCTTCCGCGGCTACCTCCGTGGCGGCCAGCGCGCAAGAGTACTGATGGAATTCCTCCGCCAGCGCAATCTGGTGGAGGTCGATACGGAGTTGCTCGCCGTCGTGCGAGCCTGACGAATCAGCCGTTTCTTAACGTCTGATTCACTTAAAGCATTACACATCAGTAGGTTGCAACTGCAATCATAGAGCGGTAGCTAGGCCAAAAACAACGATGAGCTACACAACCACGATCCAAACTCAGCGGGAGGGTGGCTGGAAATTCCGAAATCCGAATTCCGATTTCCGAAATCGCCTGCGACGTGCGCTTGACAACATGTACATAATTACGTACATTTATATCAGGAGCGTCAGATGAATATGGTCACAGCAACCGAGGCGAGGAAGGAGTTGTTCAACCTCATCCGGCGTGCGCTTCGGGCGCACGACCCGGTGCGAATCCAGCACCGGGAGGGTGGAGTGGTCCTTGTCTCGGAGGAGGACTACGAAGGTCTCCTCGAAACCCTCGAACTGCTCTCAATTCCCGGCATGCGCGAGAGCCTCGCCGAGGCCGAAGCCGACGTCGCAGCCGGTCGAGTTGCTTCCCTTGACGAAGTTTTTGGTGATGACTGAAGAGCCTTTTCAAGTCCAGATCACGCGCCGTGCGCAAAAGGACATTGACACTCTGACCCCAAAGCTCAAGAAGAAACTCCGCGAAATCCTGGTCAATCGGATTGCGGTCAATCCGTTCGACGGAAAGAAGCTCGTAGGAGAGCTCAACGGTTGTTGGTCGGTTCGCCTAAATCTCAAAGACCGGGTTGTCTACTCCATCGACGAAGAAAACCATATCGTCAACGTCCTCCGTGCCAGAACGCACTATGAATGAATTCGCCAAAACGTGAACCACTCACCGCCTCGCTCGCACCATCAAACGTTGTGGTGCTGAGATCTCTGGAGCGCTGGTGGAAATTCCGAATTCCGAATTCCGAATTCCGAATTCGAGAAAGCGTGTTTTTCCAATGACCGAAATCTCTACCAAACCAGTCCTCGTCACCGGCGCCGCCGGCTTCATCGGCTACCATCTCGCCGAGCGCCTCCTCGGTGAGGGCCGCCGAGTCGTCGGCCTCGACATCCTCAACGACTACTACGACCCGGCCCTCAAAGAGGCTCGGCTCGAGCGACTCGAAAAGCGCGACGCCTTCACCTTCGCCCGCGTCGACCTCGCCGACCGCCGCAAAATGGAAGCCCTCTTCGCCACCTACGGCTTTGGCGTCGTCGTCAATCTCGCCGCCCAGGCTGGCGTCCGCTACTCGATCGAGAATCCCCACTCCTACGTCGACTCCAACCTCGTCGGCTTCCTCCACATCCTCGAGGGCTGCCGCCATACCGGGGTCGACCACCTGGTCTATGCCTCATCGAGCTCGGTCTACGGCGCCAATACTTCGATGCCGTTCTCCGTCCACGACAACGTCGACCATCCCATGTCGCTCTACGCAGCCACCAAAAAGGCCAACGAGCTCATGGCCCACACCTACTCGAACCTCTACGACCTGCCGACCACGGGTCTCCGTTTCTTCACCGTCTACGGACCGTGGGGCCGCCCCGACATGGCGCTCTTCAAGTTCACCAAGAATATCCTCGCGGGTGAACCGATCGACGTCTTCAACTTCGGCAACCACCGCCGCGACTTCACCTACATCGACGACATCGTCGAGGGCGTGGTCCGGGTCATGGAAAAGACACCGGAACCGAACCCCGACTGGTCTGGCGACAAGCCCGACCCCGGCACCAGCCGCGCCCCCTGGCGGGTCTACAACATCGGCAACAACCAACCCGTCGAACTCATGCGCTACATCGAAGTCATCGAAGACTGCCTCGGCAAGAAGGCCGAAAAAAACCTCCTCCCCATGCAACCCGGCGACGTCCCCGACACCTACGCCGACGTCACCGCCCTCACCGACGACGTCGGCTACAAACCCGACACCCCAATCGAAGAAGGCATCAAAAAATTCGTCGACTGGTACCGCGACTACTACAAAGTCTGAATTACGGAATTCGGAATGAAAAACGCGCCGTTCGATATCGATAGCTCCTACCCGTTGCCCGCGATTGATTGCGAGTTCGTGGGTGAGGCTGGCTCAAATCCAGTTCGGGAGAAGAGCTTCAATTTTGCGCTGATGATCGTCGGTCTTTGCCGAGAGCTTCAATCCGACCGCGAGTACGTGATATCAAAACAGCTGATGAAGAGCGGCACGTCGATCGGTGCAAACATCGAAGAGGCAGTCTCGGCTGAAAGCCGAAAGGACTTCCTCCACAAGATGAACATCGCACTGAAAGAAGCGCGTGAAGCGCATTATTGGCTGCGGTTGCTAGATGCCTCGGATATCAAAACCAATCAGGATCTCCGTGAACACCTGTCGGTCGCGGACGAACTGGTCCGCCTCCTTGTGTCGATCACCCGGAAGATCAGTCGAACGTAAATGAGGTACGAATCGTGATTTCAGTTCCTGAAAAAATAGAGGGCATTTCATGTCGCCCTGCCGAACGGCATGTCGACGGCGGGTGTTGGAAAATTCCGAATTCCGAGTTCGGAGAGTTACCGTTTCGAGGAGCCAGTGATGTTGGATGATCAGCCCTGCCAAGATGTGCGGAGAGAATTCGCGGTCCAAAATCCGAATGGGAGTGGGTGAAGACGATCGGAAATTCCGAATTCCGAATTCCGAATTCCGAATTTCTGACCTCCGCGGCACGAGGAGGTCATCATGACTGACGACAAATCCCGCATGTCATACCAAATGACCTCCCCCCGCGGCCCCGCCCAGCCCACCGCCATGAACCCCTACGGGTCAGCGTGGGCGGAGGAGCCCGAGCCCGAAATCGACATCATGGAGTACGTCCGCCTGGTGTGGGCAAAGAAGTGGCTGGTGCTGGGGGTGCTGCTGTCGATCGTCGTCTTCGCCACCGCGTGGTCGATGACCCGGCCCAAGCTGTACCGGGCATCGACCAAGATCACCTTGCAGCCGCCGCCGCAGCTCTCGAACAACCAGTTCGACTCGGTCATGAACTGGTGGCAGATGGACCGGATCATCGCTGACCAGGTCGAGATCTTGAAGACCCGAGCGCTCGCCCAGCGGGTGGTCGATACGCTCGGCCTCGAAAGCCACCCGGACTTTATCGGCGGTGACGCCGCCGGCGCCCTGCTTGGAGGCATCAGCGCCGAACCGATCGAAGAGACATTCGTTGTCGAGGTCTCTCTTGTCGGTCGGCAACAAGAGGCCATCGCCGAGTGGCTCAACATCTACATCGAGGAGTACAACGCCGCCAATATCGAGGACAGCCTCGAGCGCACGCGCGAGGTCTACGAGGTCATCCAGGAGCGGCTCGACCCCTCTGCGCACCAATGTGGAAGAGTCGGAAGATCTGCTGATGGACTTCCGCGAGCGTGAGGATGCGGTGCTGCTCGCCGACCAGGACAAGAACGTCATCACCGAACAGGTCAACACCCTGACCACCGAGTACGCGGAGGCCAAGGCCGAACGCATCCGGCTCGAGACCAAGCTCAACGCCCTGCGCAACCTGCGGGCCTTCAATATCTCCGAGACCAGCTTCCCCGAGGTCCTCAAGGACGAGATGGTCAGACCCTGATCCAACAGCGCAACGATTACCAGGGCCAGTTGACTGAAAAGCTGCAGTCGCTCCAAGGAGGGCCACCCCGAGATCCAGGACCTGCGGGCGCGGATCGACAGCCTCGACCAGCAGATCGCCGACCAGGTGGAGACCATCAAGGTGTCGCTGCAGACCGACTTCGACATCGTCTCCGGCCGCGAACGTTCGCTCTACAACAACATCCAGCAGCTGCGGGAGCCAAACCATCAGCCTCTCCAAACAGACCCTCGAGCTCGACCGTCTCGAGCGCGAGTACAACCAGAACAAGGCCTTCCTCGAGGACATGCTGGCGCGCTCCAACGAGGCCGACATCGCCTCCACCACCACGCCCTCAACAACGTGCGCGTGATCGAACCGGCGCGCCCTCCCGGCGGTCCATTCCGGCCGAACCCGCCGCGCACCATTGCCCTCGCCATCATGATCGGCCTCTTCCTCGGCATTGGTCTGGTTGTCGGCCTCGACTACCTCGACCACACAGTGCGCTCGCCGGACGATCTGGAACGCTACGTCGGCCTCGAGACTCTCACCGTGCTACCGAAGATGACCAAGGACAACGAGCGCGTCCTGCGCGAGTCGTTCCAATCACTCCGAACTGCCGTGATGCTGGCGGCACGTGGCGAAGAGAGCCACGTGGTGATGGTGACCTCGGCCGTGCCGAGCGAAGGCAAAACCACCACCGCCTACAATCTCGCCAAGGTGCTGGCGACACGGCGGCAGCAAGGTGCTGCTGATCGACGCTGACCTCCGCAAACCCCGCCTCCATCGCATGATCAACGCCAAGAACGTGCGCGGCCTGACCTCCGTGGTGCTTGGCGAACGGACCGCCTCCGAAGTCATCCACTCCGTCCCCAATCATCCCAACCTCGACCTCATGACCTCGGGCCCGCTGCCGCCCAACCCTCCCGAGCTCTTTGGCAAGCTGACCTTCAACCAGCTCCTCGATGAGGCCCGAGCCGTATACGACTGGGTGCTCATCGACACCCCGCCGGTGGCCTATGGTCACCGACCCGGTGATCTGCGCCAGCAGCGCCGAGATCGCCCTCCTCGTCGTCCAGTACGGCTCCACCAAACGGGAGATCGTGCGTGAGGCCGTCCGCATGCTCGGCCGCACCGGAACCCACCTCGCCGGCGCCGTCCTCAACAAGGTCGACATCGAGCGCGACCACTACTACTACACTGGCTACTACTCCTACACCCGCTACGGCTACTACGGCGATGCACCCCCGGATACGTCGAGCCACAAAACCTGCCGCCTCCGACTCGAAAGCAGGATGATTGCAAATTTTCGATTCTTAGAGGCGGGAATTCTCGCCTTTGAATGTGGTGCCGCCTTTGTGGTTTGCAGTGTCTCGCCTGCACTTATTGTTTGTCATGATGAAGAATGAGGTTGCCGAGGAGTTCAGAAAGACAGGGATGGGTCGGGGTAGCAGAACCCTCACGACCAATCTCGAGTCGGGACAAGAGCTTTGATTTCGTCTTTGGCAACGATCGATCTCTTACAAGCGTTCTCCAGGCAGATCGAGAATTCGTCATCTCGAAGCAGCTACTTCGTTCGGGCATCCAGTATCGGGGCCAACGTTGAGGAAGCAACTGCAGCTGAGAGCCGGAGAGACTTTATCCATAAAATGTCTCTCGCATCGAAGGAAGCACGCGAGAGCATGTATTGGCTGGCCTGCTCTCCAGATGCGATCTCGTGCCCGGATTGGATGTATCGACAGAACTGGCTCTTGCACACGAGCTCGTCCGATTGCTCACTTCCGATCGTGAAATCAGCATCCAAATCCTCAGATCCGAAACGGTGAATGGATCCATCCGCGATTTTTCTACTCCGACCGCCCCTGAAACATGGGATGTTGGGTGGGAATTTCAGAACTGAGAATTATAAATTGACAACTCAAACGGGGCTGGCGAGAATTCAAATTTGAGAATTAAGAATTGAGAATTCAATAGGCATGATTGATCACGCACAAGCGCTCGCGTCCAAGATTAATGATCGTTCCGCCCTTGTCGGCATCATCGGCCTCGGATATGTTGGCCTTCCGCTTGCCCTCGCATTCACCGAAAAGGGCTTTTACCGTCCTCGGCTTCGACGTTGACCCCGTCAAAGTCGACAAAATCAACTCCGGCGACTGCTACATCAAACACCTCGACCCCTCCCGCCTCACCCGAGCAATCAGCCGCAGCGACGCTCAAGCCCCTGTGGGAGTGGGCGAAAATTCCGAATTTCGAATTCCGAATTCCGAATTCCGAATTCCGGATTCGAGGCGTCGTCATCTCGATCTTCGGAGCCGAAACGGTGAATGAGATCCATCCGCAATCTTTCTACCCAGACCGCCCCTGAAACATGGGAGGTTGGGTGGAAATTAAGAACTGAGGTTTCAAAATTGAGAACTGCATCACGTACGGGGCGACAATTCAAAATTGAGAATTGAGAATTCAGAATTCGAAACGACATCGTCTTGCAATCGACATCAAGTCGCACTACATTGTATTACATGAGTAACACAATAACGATCCGCCTCGACGAAAAGCTCGCAAAGAAGCTAGCTCATGTGGCAGAGCGCTCCGGCCGCACTCGCAGTGACGTCATCCGCGATGCTCTCCGCCGGCAGCTCGCCATCACGATCCTGGACGAAGTCCGGGAAGAGCTGGTTCCACTCGCCGAGAAGCAAGGCATTTACACCGACGAAGACGTTTTCAGAAAGCTTTCGTGAAGGTCTTTCTCGACACAAATGTCCTGGTCAGCGCCGTCATCAGCAGGGGGCTCTGCCGAGACCTCCTCAGGACGGCCCTGGAAGAACACGATGTCGTGGTCTCGCAATTGGTCGTCGATGAGTTCGAACGAGTCCTTCGCGACAAGTTTGGGGCAACGCAACCTGCTCTGGATAGAGCGCTCATGCTGCTGGATGACGTGGAAGTGACAAAGAACCCCCCTACTGCTCTCGAAGCCGGCGTCCTGGAAACGAACGACACGCTCATTCTCAACGCTGCGATTGAAGCCCAAGCCGACGTTCTCGTTACCGGTGATCACGGGATGCTCGTGCAGGCAAATGCTCTGCCCATCGATGTCGTCTCCCCACGAGGGTTCATGGAGCTCACCAGCCAACCTGACTCTTATCCGATCCCAACCGACCGTGACGACGAACCAACGGTTTCCGAGCCCTCCACCGACACGATCAGCGAGCGAGCGTTCGAGTTTGCCATTTCGATCCTCAAGCTGTGCAGGATACTGGGAGAACAGAGCCATGACGTCATCGTTCACCGACTTCTCCAAGCGGGAACCAGCATCGGTGCCAACATCGAAGGTGCAACAATCGGCCAGAGTCGAAAGGACTTCTTGAGCAAGATGTCCGCAGCATCCAAAGACGCTCGGGAGGCCAACTATTGGCTTCGCCTCGTCGATCAATCGGGAATCGCGCCCGAAGTAGATATTGCGTCCCACCTCGAAGAGAGCCTCGAACTCTTCCGCCTGCTCACTGACATCGTCGAGACCCCTGCGGACCGTGCGCGCCCGTCGCTCCTCGAGGAGGTGGATGAGCTGAGAATCCGAGGTGCAGAGTCGATAACAATGGAGCTTCTCGACCAGGCACGGAAGACCGGCCGCCTGTGATCGTCGCCGCAATAACGCCGTCCCTTTTTGCCGGGTGGGCGGAAATTTTTAATTGAGAATTCAAAATTGAGAACTGAGAATCAAACCGCAGGATGAGCGGCCGGGAATTCAAAATTGAGAATTGAGAACTGAGAATTCAACGACCATGACTAACCACGCAAAGGCACTCTCCTCCAAGATCAATGACCGTTCCGCCCTCGTCGGCATCATCGGCCTCGGCTACGTCGGCCTCCCACTCGCTCTCGCCTTCACCGAAAAGGGCTTCAACGTCCTCGGCTTCGACGTCGACCAAGTCAAAGTCGACAAAATCAACTCCGGCGATTGCTACATCAAACACCTCGACCCTTCCCGCCTCCTCCGCGCCATCGGCAGAGAATCGGTCGCAGTCACCTTGGGGAAAAGCGGGAAAAATTCAAAATTCAAAATTCAAAATTCAAAACTTCTCTCGGCGACCACCGACTTCTGCGCGACTCGCCGAACCCGACGCCATTCTCATCTGCGTGCCCACGCCCGCTCGGCACGCACAAGGAACCGGACCTGAGCTACGTCGAGGGATCGGCCCGCTCGATCCAGAAACCCTACGCCCGGGCCAGCTCGTCATCCTCGAGTCAACGACCTATCCCGGCACTACCGACGAACTCCTCAAACCCATCCTCGAGAACTCCCCGGAAAACGAGCGAGGGTGGCGGGTGAAAAATCGAGAATTCAGAATTGCGAACTGAAATCAGGGGCGGGTGCGGGCAATTCCGAATTCCTAATTCCTAATTCCGAATTCGGACTTAAGTGCGGTAACGCACTTCTTCCTCGCCTTCTCCCCCGAACGCGAAGACCCCGGCAACCCGACCTATCGGAACAACAAACATCCCCAAAGTCGTCGGCGGCGTCGACCCCGTCTCCGGCGACCTCGCCCAGGCCCTTTACGACCAGATCGTCGACTCCACGATCCGCGTCGCCTCGGCCCGCATCGCTGAGGCCTCAAAGCTCACCGAGAACATCTTCCGCTCGGTCAACATCGCCCTCGTCAACGAACTCAAGGTCATCTATGACCGCCTCGGCATCGACGTCTGGGAAGTCCTCGACGCCGCCGAAACCAAACCCTTCGGTTTCATGCGCTTCAATCCGGGCCCTGGACTGGGTGGGCACTGCATCATCGGCAGTGAGTGGCTGAGGGTTCGCGGTTGTGGCCTCGCCGGGATCTACCGCGCCGCAGGATCTCTTCAGCGATATCTCACGGCGATTCCCGGCGGCTGTCACCCGAAACGGGATCTTTGTCGAGCCCGATGGCCTCGAAGCCCTTGCCCTTGACGCGAATACCGGCGACGTTGCCTGGTTTCCCGTCTCCACGCTGTATCGTGGACGATACCAAGGGGAAGGAGTCGGCAATTACGACTGAAGACAACGGCGGGCACTCATCGTGACCTCCGAACACCCGATGTTGTTCGCCGCGACGAGCTCGTTCGATCCGGTACCGGCCGAACAGGCGGCGCGAGGGCGACTGCTTATCGGTTGCTTGACGGATAATGATTCTGCAGGTTCTGCCCTGGCGCAACCAAGGTCACCGCGGCGGATGACAAGGCACATCGACGGCTGGGTCTACTCGATGGAAGTCGAAGGTGCCGGAGCGTTCACTACCTCTTCAGGCATCGGCGTCCACAATTGCATTCCGTTAGACCCCTTCTACCTGGCATGGCGCGCCCGTGAGGCTGGCGTACCAACTCGCTTCATCGAACTCGCCGGCGAAATCAACACCGCGATGCCGAGCTACGTCATCGACAGACTCCAAGCCGCACTCAACGAGCACGGCAAGGCGATGAAGGGTGCCAACGTCCTCGTCCTCGGCCTCGCCTACAAACCCGACATTGACGATCCGCGCGAGAGCCCAGCCTTCGAAATCATCGATCTCCTCCTGAAGCTCGGTGCCGAGGTCAGCTACCACGACCCTCACATCCCGGCCGCCCCCAGCATGCGTTCCTGGCCTGACCTGCCACCGATGCAGTCGACTCCACTGACCGCCGAATTTCTGCAATCCATCGACGCCGCAATCGTCATCACCAATCACAAGGCCGTCGATTATGACCTCGTCCTCGACCACGCCCCGCTCATCATCGACACTCGCGGCGTCTACCGCGACCACAACGGCAAGGTGCATTCCGCGTGAACTCGTGTCGGCTCTCTACCGTCCAGGTTCCCAATTACGAGAGAGACCGGGGGGTCGGACGGGAAATCCGAAATCCGAAATCCGAAATTGAAAAAGGAGTGGTTGGGCGGCATTCCGAATTCCGAATTCCGAATTCTCCGATGCGATGGGCGATGGTAATTCCGAATTCCGAATTCCGAATTCAACCAACGTGGCCGTCCGTCATTAAAAATTAAGAATTGAGAATTAAGAATTCATTCCGAATCGATGACTGCCTGACCTCATAGTACTTGCGGCCGCACTGCAAGGCGAATAAGCTCAAAACAAGATGTCTAATACCACCAATCTACTGACGCAGGCCCTCACCGAGGTGCTCACCGACGAGCCCCAGGTTCTCGCTGCGTATCACTTCGGTTCGTCGGCTGATGGGACGGCACACGCATCGTCGGACGTTGATGTCGGCGTGTTGTTCCGCACGAGGGTGCCTCTCGAGGAGTTGATCCGGATCGAGATCCGGCTCGACGATTCGATCCCTCAGACGGTTGACCTCGTGGACGTGAAACGTGCGGGCCCCTTCGTCGCCCTCGAGATCATCCGTGGAGACCGCTTTTTCTGCCGCGACGAGACCGCGGCCGACGAGTTCGATCTCTATGTGCTCAGAAGGGCCGGTGATCTCGAGTATTTCGAACGCGAGCGGCGCGCCTTTTTCCTTGATTCACCCTTCGCCCCTGGGGTTGGCTGATGGTACCGGGGCTCATCTCACAGAAAATCGCCGCGGCAAAGCTGGACGTCATCAGCGAGATGCTCGGAAGTGTCAAATCCCTGCCCCTCGCCTCCGAAAACGAGTTCACCCGCGATCCCCATATGGTTGCGGCTGGCGAGTCGTATCTCCGGCGCACTTTGGAGGCCCTCCTCGACCTCGGTCGCCATGTCTTGGCAAAAGGATTCGGCCTACCCGTGGCCCAATACGCTGCCATCGCGGAACAGCTCGAGGCCAAGGGTGTCGTGGCGAACGATCTCGCCGCGACGCTGAAACTCATGGCGAGCTACAGAAATCGTCTTGTGCACGAGTACGACGTCGTAACTCCAAGCGAGCTCTACACGATCCTGACCGCAAAGATCCCCGACGTTGTAGCGGTTTCCGATGCAATCCGGAGTTGGCTTGCGGAGAACCCCGAACGAGTGGACAAGAGCCTCTGATAGCAGCCACGGAGAACTGAGAATTGAAATCCTCCAATCCCACCGGGTGGTTGGGCGGCATTCCGAATTCCAAATTCTCCGATGCGATGGGCGATGGTAATTCCGAATTCCGAATTCCGAAATCCGAATTCAACCAATGTGGCCGACCGAAAATTAAGAATTGAAAATTGAGAACTGAGAATTCAAACCTCCTCCTCCTTCTCGCAAACCGTCCGCCCAAGACCCAGCAATTCATTGAATCATCACCTTACCCCCCGAGTTCAATCAGGTATTCCCTCATCGAGCCCGAATCATCTTCTGATGACCCAGCATTTCACTATGTCCACCACCGTTTCTTTCCGGAACCCAGGCGTGGCCGTCCGGAAATTGAGAATTAATAATTGAGAACTGAGAATTGTGTGGTGTTCATCGATACTCGCGGCGCCTACCGCGACCACAACGGCAAGGTCCACCCGGCGTGAAATCATGCCCGCCCTCCATCATCCTGTCCGCTGCCGATGCTACGGGGGAGGGTGGAGGAAAATCGAAATTCGAAATCCGAAATCCGAAATTCCTACGCGCCGTCCGGCAATTAAGAATTGAAAATTCAAAATTGAGAATTCGAAAGTGTGGAGATTGATTTGAAGAACTTCGCCTTAACCGGAGCCGCGGGCTACGTGGCGCCGCGCCACCTTAAAGCTATCCGTGATACCGGCAATCGCCTGGTTGCGGCTGTGGATCCTCACGACTCGGTCGGGATCCTCGATAGCTTCTTCCCGGATGCCTCCTTCTTCACAGAATTCGAGCGCTTTGACCGTCACCTGGAAAAGCTGCGCCGGGCGGATGAAGATGGCCGTGTCCAATATGTAAGCGTCTGCTCACCGAACCACCTGCATGACGCACACATCCGCCTCGCGCTACGCGTCGGAGCTGACGCCATCTGCGAAAAGCCCCTGGTGCTTAATCCATGGAACCTCGACGCACTTGCCGAGCTCGAGGTGGAGACCGGCCGGCGGGTCTTCACCATCCTCCAGCTCCGGGTCCACCCGGCCCTGATCGACCTCAGGGAACGCCTCGCTGCCGAAACTCCCGGACGCCGCCACCAGGTTGTGCTCTCCTACGTCACCTCCCGCGGCCCCTGGTACCGCTACTCCTGGAAGGGCGATGACGGCAAGTCCGGCGGGATTGCGACCAACATCGGCATCCATTTCTTCGACCTTCTGATGTGGCTCTTCGGGGGCGTGGAGGAGAACCGAGTTCACTTGCGAGAGGACGGGCGTGCTTCCGGTTCGATCACCCTCGAACGCGCGGATGTCTCTTGGTTCCTCTCTATCGATCGGAGTGATCTGCCATTCGAACCCGAGCCCGGCAAGCCCGCCACATTTCGCTCGATCACCGTCGATGGCGAGGAGATCGAATTCTCCGGCGGCTTCACCGATCTCCACACCCGGGTTTACGAGGAAACCCTCGCCGGCCGTGGCTTCGGCATCGAGGATGCACGTCCCTCGGTCGAGTTCGTGCAGAGGCTTCGCCAACAGGTTCTTGAGGATACGCTGGAAGACCGTCACCCGTTTGCAGCTAAGGGTTCAAATACGATGAGCTACTTCAAACACGAATCATCCTACGTGGACGATGGATGTGACATCGGTGACGGAACCAAAATCTGGCACTTCTGCCATATCCAATCGGGCGCCAAGATTGGCGAGAAGTGCGTCTTCGGCCAGAACTGCAACGTCGCCAACGATGTCGTAATCGGCTCCAACGTCAAGGTGCAGAACAATGTTTCCATCTACACTGGCACGATCATCGAGGACGACGTGTTTCTCGGTCCCTCGTGCGTGCTTACCAACGTCACCAACCCCCGTTCGCAGGTCAACCGCCACAGCCTGTACGAACAAACCCTTCTTCGGCGGGGATGCTCGATCGGCGCAAACGCCACCATCGTGTGCGGCATCACCATCGGCCGCTACGCGTTCATTGGCGCCGGTGCGGTGGTGGCCAAGGATGTCCCTGACTATGCCATGATGCTCGGTGTGCCTGCTCGGCAGAAAGGGTGGGTGAGTCGCCACGGTCTTCCCCTGGGCACGGCCGATGCTGACGGCGTTTACACGTGTCCCGAGAGTGGGTTGAGGTACCGCGAAGATGACAACGGCGCCTTGTGGTGCCTGGATATTGGAGAGGACGACCCACTCCCCGATGATCTCCGCACAGGCGATGCCTACTACGACGATATCGTCCATGGACAGCGGCTGACCTGATGGAATACGCGTAGCTGTTTGTGGTCCCAATCGAATGATGAGCCCGCACCTCAAAGAATTCCTCATGAACATCTGTTCACGAAAGGCTACCTCGAATCCATCGGCTGATTCATGAATGAAAACTGTCGAATCCTGTTCGTCGGGGATATCGCTCTTGGCGGTGAGTACGCTACCCGGGTCGGGCAGGGATCAATCGACTGGACCGAACCCTTCGTTGACGTCCGACCCATCTTCCAGAGAGCGGACCTGAGGGTCGGCAATCTCGAGGAACCTCTTCACAGGGGTTCAACTCCCCATCGAAAGAGGAACCTGCTGGGTGCGCCGCCTGAGTCCGCGGCCGCGCTCAGTTTCCTCGACTTCACTGCCCTGAGCCTTGGAAACAACCACATCACCGATCAGGGGGTTGATGGAATCAACAGAACTCGTGAAATTCTCGAGTCGCGAGGAATCGCCCCCTTTGGCGCTGGTGAGGACCTCGAGACGGCGGGCAAGCCGGCCTTCGCCAAGGCTCAGAATCAGATATTCGCTTTGCTCGCGTATGCAGTGCAGGATCACGACGTTGGGTCCGAGGCAGCGACAGATTCGGCGGAGGGGTGCGTTCCACTCTTCCTGGAACGCGTCGGGCAGGACATCGCTGACGCTCGAAGGAGCGCGGAACACGTAATTGTCTCCCTTCATTGGGGCTATCAGTACGATCGATATCCAAGCCCGGAGCAGATTGCGGTGGCGCGGGAAATAATCGATCTCGGAGCCGTGATCGTGTTCGGCCATCATCCTCACGTCCTGCAGGGGATCGAGCGCTACAAGAACGGTCTTATCCTTTACAGCCTAGGCAATTTCTTTTTCCCGGATTTCGTCCGAACCGACGGCCTGAGATTCCGGTTTCCGAAGGAATCTCGGAGGACGGCAGCTGTACTGTGCGAGGTCGGCGAGGATGGTGTCAGGTCGTTTTTGACGGTGCCGATGAAGCATGACAGAGACCTCCGAATGAGAGTGCTGCGGGGCCATGAGGCTGCTCGTGAAGAGCGGTTGATCACCGAACTCTCGGCAGCGCTGGAAGATCCGGAATACGAGACTCTCTGGAGTCGCCATCACAACCGAAATGTTCGGAAGCGATGCCGCCACGAAGAGATCCTGCAGATCCGTTCTGAGGTCTTGTGTATCTGGAGACAGCTTCGCGAACGAGGGTTCGTGGGGTCGCTGAGAAGCGTAAAGGGACGCAATTTTCTTGGAATTCGCCGTCTGTTTCGTCGCGTTACAAGGATATTTTGATGGTGGTGCTCATCAGGATTTGGACTCAATTGGTTCGCCTCCCGGCTTTGCAGCTATCACGTGATCAATACCCAGAACCGATCTTGTTGGCACACTCTCGATGGTTGATCTGATCCGCAAATACTGGGGCGTACTCGAACGCCGAGAGCAGAGGCGGGTCATTTTGACCATCGTCGTGCTGCTCGCTTCTAGCCTGGTGCAGATCCTCGGGATGGGGTCCATCTTGCCTTTTATGGCGGTGCTCTCCACTCCGGAGGTCATTCAGAGCAACCAGTGGTTGAGTGCGCTGTATGAGAATTTGGGATTCACCACGGAATCCCGTTTCCTCTTCTTCCTCGGTCTGTGCAGTCTTGGTGCGGTCCTGTTTTCGAATGCCTGTTTGGGCCTCAACCAGTGGACCAGGGTTCATCTCTCCGCATCGATTCAACGCAGGCTCGAGGTGACGCTTTTCGAAAGGTACCTTCATTCTCCATACCTCGTACACCTGCGTCGTTCGCAGGCCGAGCTGAAACAGAATATTTTGCATGAGACCCTGCAGTTCTCGGGGATCGGCAATCTGAGCCTTCAATTGGTGGCCTCGGTATTCCTCATCCTGTGCATCACGGGAGTTCTGCTGGCCGTCAATCCCGTC
Organism: Candidatus Sulfomarinibacteraceae bacterium; assembly: GCA_963776765.1. Taxonomy (GTDB): domain Bacteria; phylum Acidobacteriota; class Thermoanaerobaculia; order Thermoanaerobaculales; family Sulfomarinibacteraceae; genus Sulfomarinibacter. The sequence goes on along the minus strand of CAVZOK010000012.1, from coordinate 11,502 downwards.
CTCACGGTTCTTCTCGGGGCCTTCATCGGTAGCGGTTACGGCCTGGTGTATCTGGTAATTCGAAGTCGGGTTGCGGGTATTGGTCGCTCAAGGATGGATGCGAATCTCCAGCGGTACAAGATGGTGGATGAAGGGTTGGGAGGCCTCAAAGAGCTCAGAATTCTTCGGCGTACCTCGTGGATGATGCGGCGCTACACCAGGGCGGCGGACACGCTGACTACTACTCTTGCGAGCCAATCCGTTCTGAGCACCCTGCCCCGATACTTCATCGAGGTTCTGGGTCTTGGCAGTATGTTGGTCGTTGTGCTGTACCTCCTGGCGAGCCAGGCCGACGTCCGTGCCGCGATTCCGCTTATCAGTGTTTTTGCCTTTGGGGCGTACCGCCTGCTTCCCGCCATGCAAGGTGTCTACAGCACCACGACGACTTTGAGGTTCTATGCGCCGGTCGCCGAAGCGATGGAAGGTGAGCTCCGCAACGTAGCAGATACAAAGCACCTCGATGTCGGCGAACGGAATGAGCACGAGCCACTCACATTTTGGAACCAGATCGAGCTTCGGGATGTCGGCTTCGGATTTTCCGAGGACCGGGGTCGCGTCCTGGACGGCGTGTCACTGACGATTCCTGCCGGTGCCTTCGTCGGCGTTGCCGGCGAGACGGGAGCGGGCAAGAGCACCCTGGCGGACGTCATCCTCGGCCTCATCCCTCCGGACACGGGGGGAATTCGAGTGGATGGGTCGACCCTGGATGGGAGCTCGACAACAAGGTGGCAGCAGCTTCTGGGCTACGTTCCCCAGGATATCTACCTGGCCGACGACAGCATCGAGAACAATATTGCGTTCGGGCTGCCGCCAGGCCAGATTGACAAGAACGCGGTCCGCGAGGCTGCCCGTCTTGCCCAGATTCACAAGTTCATCGACGAGGAATTGCCTGAGGGTTACCGGACCCTGGTGGGCGATCGCGGCGTACGGTTGAGCGGCGGCCAGCGCCAGCGTATCGGCATTGCACGGGCGCTCTACCACCGCCCCGAGGTGCTGGTCATGGACGAAGCGACCAGCATGCTGGACGGCGAAACGGAGGCCCGGATCTTCGCGGCCGTCGAACGACTTGCCGGCGATATCACTTTGATCGTCATCGCCCACCGCCTCGCCACGATCCGGCGAGCCGACACGATCTACCTACTCCACAAAGGGGCAATCGCTGCTGAGGGCTCCTTCGAAGAGTTGATGGAGAGCAGCCAACAGTTCAGGAACATGGCGCAAAGCCTCCCGTCGACCGTCCCTGCCGGTGCAACCCGGTCAGGTACCGCGGATACCGCCGGCGACGGGGAGAAACCCGCGCGATAAAATGTGTGGAATTTCAGGAATTCTCAACCTCGACGGGGCTGATGCCAGCGAGAGACGTCCTGGCCATGACCAGGGCGCTGGCTCATCGTGGGCCCGACGGCGAGGGCGTGCACGTCGCTGGCCCAATCGGCATGGGTCATCGGAGACTCGCAGTACTCGATCTGGAGGACACCGGCCACCAACCCATGTCCTTTGCGGGCGGCCGCTACTGGATCACCTTCAACGGAGAGATTTATAATTTCCTCGAGCTCAAATCTTCACTGCAAGGTCTCGGCCACAGCTTCAGGGGAAACTCGGACACCGAAGTCATCCTGGCGGCCTACGTCCAGTGGGGCGAGGAGTGTCAGCTGCGCTTTAACGGGATGTGGGCGTTCGCGATCTGGGACGCCGAAGAGCGGCGGCTCTTCCTTTCGCGGGACAGGTTCGGGGTCAAGCCGTTGTTCTATTTCGTGGACGGTCGTCGCTTTGTGTTCGCGTCAGAAATGAAGGCATTCCTTCAACTGCCGTGGTTCTCTGTATCTTTCGATCCCCCGGCGGTCACGTGCTCGCTGGTGAATCCATACCGTCTCGAGCCGACGGAGCACTGTCTCCTCGACGGGTTGAAACGGCTCCAGTCCGGGCGTTCATTGACGATTTCGCAGGGCGGGGAGCCGAGGGTTTCTCAGTGGTGGCGAACGGCCGATCACCTGGAAGATCCGCCGTCGAGCTTCGAGCTTCAGGTCGACGGATTTCGAGAGCGGTTTCTGGATGCTGTTCAACTCCGGATGCGCAGCGATATTCCGCTCGCGTGCAGCCTGAGCGGAGGACTCGATTCAAGCTCCATCGTCGGCGCGATGATGGACATCCCCGAAACCTCGCGGATCTCGAGCGCCCGGACGGATCAACCGGTGACGGCGTTTATTGCGTCCTTTCCCGGGACGAGCCACGACGAGGTGAGCTTTGCACGCGAAGTGGCTGGCCATGCGGGGATTGCGGAACGGGTGTTCGAGGTGGACCCCTCCGTTCTGCCCTCCATCTTTGACTCGTTTGTCTATCACTGCGAGGAGATTCAAAGCCCCAATCTCGGCCCGTGGATGCTCTATCGGGAGTTGAGCAAAGCTGGTGTCAGGGTTTCCCTTGAGGGCCACGGCGGGGACGAACTTCTTGCGGGTTACGTCAATCAAGTGCAGTTTGCACGCGACGCGGCTCTCAAGCCATTGCCGAATCTGCGGCGGGCCGCTGAGCTGACTTCGATTTTGCGGCGGATGATTGGCTCTGGCGAAAGCCCGACGACTTGGCGTGACTGGGTCCACGCTGGGAGGAGATACGCCGGTATGGTGAAGGCTCGCATTAGCCGAGAATATTGGGAAAAACGGTGCGCAACGATTCTGATGCGATGTCCCGGTGGATTCGGGTGCCACCTCTCAAGGGAAACCCGTACACAGTCACCCACGAAAATGTGGAGCACTCGCCCGTGACGGAGTTTCTGTTTGCCGATTTCCATCAGCGGACGATCCCGGGAATCCTGCGCGACTTCGACCGGTATTCGATGGCACACGGCGTGGAAGTCAGATCTCCATTCATGGACTGGCGAGTCGTCTGCTACTGCTTTTCGTTGCCCGGTGCGAGTGTTCTTGGAGGGGGTTTCACGAAAAGGGTCCTTCGCGAGGCCATGAGGGGTCGGCTTCCCGAGAGTGGTTAGGACTCGCTCGCAGAAGATCCCGTTCAAAAGTCCGATGTCAGAGTGGTGGGATGGACCGCTCCTCGAGTTCGTGCGTGACACCGTGAACACCGAGTCGTTCCTCTCCAACGAGTGCTGGGACGGCCCCGGGTTGCGAAACCTCGTGGAAAATTCAGCTGCGGACGATCATTTCGGCGGTGCGTTGATGGTGTTCCGTTTCGTGGTGGCCCACAGGCTGATGGAGCTGTTCCAAACCGCTCGAGCTAACCCTCGCGCAGCAACCTCGGCATAGCATCGAGGAAACAATGAAGATCCTTTTCATCAACGACGACTCAGCCCACCCGAACTGGGGGGCCCAGGCAACCCCGTATTCGCTGATCCGGATACCACGGAGGGCGAAGTACCATCTGGGACAATCCAAATGGGCCTTGAAGCAGGCGGCCAGAAAAATCCTTCCGGACGACATCGTGTTCGCCCCGAAGCGCGGGTTTCCTCTTCCCGGAAGCTTTGATTCCGGTTGTGAAGTGCTGTTGGATAAGGGGGCGGCGGGCGAGTTGCTGCACTGGACTGCGACCACGACGCAGGCCTTGGTGAAAGCCGCGCAGCGTGACGCGAGACTGCGTTTCTTGCTTGTGGGAGTGGAACTCTGGTCTCGGTTGACCTTCCATGGCGAAAGACCACAAGACCTCGCGGAGGAGTTGATTGGCGCAGCGCATGCCTAGGGCCAGGGCGGCCGGCCTGCCTCGGAGAACTCTCATGAGGCTCGTGAAGTCCACACCGTTGTGGCCTGTGCTTCGTCCGCGCCGGATTCACGCGTACTGTGTTGGTGCACCGAAGTCAGGAACTGTCTCAGTGTATGGGATGTTCGCCTCTCATTTCCGCTCGGCTCACGAGGCAGCCCGCCCGGAAGTCGTCGACATGATGATCGAACGTTTTGAAGGTCGGCCCGCGACACAGGCCGACATCGACCGGCTGCAGAAGCGGGATCGAAGCCTGCGCCTTGAAATGGACTCGTTCTGCATGCTGGCGATGTTCTCGGAAGAGCTCGCTACGGCTTTTCCGACTGCGAGATTTCTTCTGACGTTCCGGGAACCCAGGCAGTGGCTCAACTCAATCATGAACCAGCATCTCAATGTGGATGTTTCCCGCCGGCCGGCTGACGGGCTGCTGCGGCAACTGCTTTACCGAGCCTCCGGGTACATCCTATTCAAGCGGTGAGGGAGAGCTAGAAAGACGCGGGCTCTTCCCTCTCGATGGGTACCTGGACGGTTGGTGCACCCATTACAGGTGGGTTCTCGATGCGGTGCCCAGGGGGCGGCTGCTCGTGATCAGGACTGAAGAACTTGGGTCTTCGATTGGAAAGGTCGCGGATTTTCTTGGCATTCCTTCTGTGAGCATCGACCGGAATCGTACACACCTCCATCCTGCCCCGCGGGATCATGATGTCCTTGGTCTGCTGCCGCCGGCCCTCCTGGAGGAGAAAATCGCAGCACACTGCACCGAAGTGTTATCGCGGATCACTGCCTTGATGGTTTCTGCGGAGGAGAACCAAGCGAACGAGCCAGGAGCCGTGTGATGGCGGAGTTGATCATCGAGGAGCCGCGTCGTGTGGAAGGCCGGATCGAAGTTTCGGCCCGCTTCGCGTCATCATCAGGTTCATACCGGCTCTGGTACCGGATCGAGGAAAAGCTAAAGGAAGCCTTGGCCGTCAACGCCGACCCTTTCGTTCTCGGAACCATCCACCTGGCGATGCAGACAGGTGAGGACGTGTTGGTGCGGGGCGAGGTTTCTCCATCGTTGCTGCAGAACCTCGAAGTGCTGCAACAAGCATGGAGTACGTGGAAACCAAATAAGTATCGACAAGTGGAGATACGCGCCACAACCGAGGCGGAGCCCAACCTACCTCCCCGCCACGCGACCATCTCCAGCTTCAGTGGCGGCGTCGACTCCTCTTTCACCGCTTTCCGACATGCGCGCGGCGCGACGACGCGGTTTCCGTTTCCGCTGCGGGCGTCGGTTATGGTCCATGGCTTTGACATTCCGCTGGAGGAAGAGGAGGGGTACCGCCGAGCCTCGGCGAAGGCCGAGCGTCAGCTCGGTACGCTCGGGCTTACTCTCCACCGCGTGGCGACGAACTTCCGGCAGCTTCCGGTGGACTGGGTTGACTCCTTTGGGGCTGCGGTGGCCTCGGTCTTGACACTTTTTCAGGGGGGCTTTGATACAGGGCTTCTTCCTTCTGGCATACCATTTGCTGCCTACCGCTCCCTGGTCGAGGGTTCAAACCCTATCACCGATCCTCTGCTCTCAAGCGCCGCGTTCAAAATTGTCGCCGATGGCTCCGGCTTCCAACGAATCGAAAAAGTTGCCGCCCTCGCGCAGTGGCAGGAAGGAATTGGCGATCTCCGCCCGTGCTCGCGCAACCCCGTTCGTGACGAGAACTGCTGTGAGTGCGAGAAGTGCATACGGAACATCCTGTCATTCCGTGCTCTGGGGCTTGGTCGTCCCATTTGCTTCGCCAAGGACGTCTCCGATGAGCAAATCATGGCACTGGTGCCGATCAAGGGGATCATGATCGACGTTGGCTACGACAGCATTATCCGGTTCGCGACGAACAACGGTCTCGGCGACGCCCAGTGGGTACGCACGGTTCGGAGAGCCGTCCGCTTGAGCCACCTCCGACGCAGGCTTGCCGGGGTGCGAGGCGGCAGGTGGGCGTGGGGGCTCATCAGCAAGCTTGGCCTGGGGGGTTGATATCGTGCGCATCCTGCTCCTCAACGACACCCGCGCACACACCAACTGGGGTGCCCAGGCGACCCCTCACGCTCTGGTGAAGCTCCTTAAGGCTGCCGCGACCGATGTGGAGGTTGAGACGATTCCTCACGCCTGGTTCAGAAGACAGTATGCGCGCTTGAATGTCCTTGGGCGACGAGGGCCCCTCTACCGCGTCGGTGCGATACCGCACATGAACTTCATCCTGGCTCGGTTTTCCAGCCCCGAGCTCTTCTTTCCCCAGGTTGCGGATGACTTCGACTTCGTCCTTGGGGAATGGGAAGAAGGGAGGGGAGGTCCGCCAGCGGCCGACTTCTTGCAGAAAGCGCGACAGGCAGACATCGTCGTGTTCAACGGTGAAAACACAAACTACTGGAACATGGTCGAAGCGCGCCAGGCGTGTTTTCTACTTTGGCTTTCCAAGAAACTGTTGGGCAAGCCGGCCGCAGTAGTAAATGTGACGGCACAGCTCAACTCGATCAAGCCGGTTCTCAAGGGTATGGTCCGTCTCGTATATCCGGAGCTCGACCTTGTGGCGACTCGGGAGCCGGAGTCGGCAAAGAACTTTCTCGAACTGGGCGTTCCAGACGTCGTGTCCTCCGCCGACGTGGTATTTGGGCTTCGGCCGGCCGACTACCGTACGGAAGGCTTCGCAAAGTGGAAGGCCTCGGTTGGTCTCCAGCGACCATATGTCTGTGTGAGCGCGTCCGGCCTGCCGGCCAGCGAGCCGAGGGAAACCTGGGACGGCGAGGTTACTGCTCTCGTCCGTGCGTTGCAGCAGGTGGTTCCCAACGCCGTCCTCGTGGCCAAGGACGGTCCCCACCAGTTCATGAGGGAAGTCGCAAAACGAACGGGAGCACTCTTCTTTGGACCTGAGCATGAGTTCCCCGAGCTTTGGCCGCTGTTCCGGGAAGCAGAGTTTCTGGTGACGGGGCATTTCCATTATGCGATCTTCGCCGCGATGGTGGGTTGCCCGTTCATACCGCTCTCGACCAACAACCACAAGATGCGTGGTCTTTGTGAGCAGCTCGAATGGGTTCGGGTCGAGCCGTTTGATATCACATCCCTTCGAAGCTGCAGAGACGGGATATCCGGTATGGCCCAGAAGCTCGTCACGCGGCGTTTGGAGCTCTCTGAGATGCTCCTAGAAAGGTCACTTGACTTGGCCCAGGATGTAACCCGTACGATTCACCGCACTGTGGCTCTGGCCGACACCAAGGGTGGACAACCATAGCTGTGTTTGGCTTCGCTGGAATCTGGAACCGCGACGGCAGGTCGGCTGAGAGCCCAAGGGGGTTTCCGTCGTGTGGTGGTCCATTTTGATGACCCGGTTCGTTCGGATTTTCCATCGACCACACCTCGGCGTCCCAGCGGTAGAAGGGTGTAGAAGGGTGAGGTGCCAGCGATGACGGCTGATAGCCATATGCAGCGCACTGGAGTAGAGCGCGAGCGGGAGGTGATCGTGCGAATTGGAGGCCGCGAGGTGGGCCCGGGGCACCCATGCTATGTGGTCGCGGAGATCGGCATCAACCACAACGGCGATCTTGATCTGGCAAAACGGCTGATCGACGCTGCAGCGGACGCAGGATGCGACGCCGTCAAGTTCCAGAAGCGAACGGTGGACGTGGTGCACACCCCGGAGGAGCTAGCCCGGCCGCGGGAAAACCCATTTGGCCCCACCAACGGCGACCTCAAGCGTGGCCTGGAGTTCGGCGAGGCCGAGTACCGGGAGATTGACGCATACTGCAAGGCGAAAGAAATCCCCTGGTTTGCATCGTGCTGGGACCAAGCTTCCGTGGATGTTATCGCGCGCTTCGATCCCCCGTGCTTCAAGGTTGCCTCGGCCTGTCTCACCGACCACGAGCTGCTCCGCTACCACCGGCGAATGGGCAAGCCAATCATCCTTTCCACTGGGATGAGCACCCTCGAGCAAATCGATGAAGCTGTAAACGTGCTTGGCACCGACGACTTGATCATTCTGCACTGCACGAGCACATACCCCGCACGTCCCGATGAGCTAAACCTCCGCTGCCTTACGTCGCTGATCAGTAGGTACCCAGTTCCGATTGGGTACTCCGGCCACGAGGTTGGGTTGCCGACAACCCTCGCTGCGGTGGCTCTGGGTGCCTGCGTGGTGGAGCGCCACATCACACTTGACCGGGCGACGTGGGGCTCGGATCAGGCGGCCTCAGTGGAGGCGCGCGGGTTCGCCCGGCTGGTTCGAGAGATTCGGGCCGTGGAAGCGGCCCTTGGAGACGGCGTGAAACGGGTGTACAAGAGTGAAATTCCGGTTCTCGAAAAGCTCCGTCGGATGCGATGAAGAAGTTCATGAAGCCAGTGTTTCAACTGCTCATTCTTGACATCGACGGTGTACTAACCGACGGCACTGTGAGCGTCGTGAACGATGAACGAAGGCTTTCCCTGCGTGATCTCGACGCCCTCACGAGGGCCCGCCGAGCTGGTATCGAGGTCGCGTTTCTCACTGGGGAGAGCGAAGCCTCTGCCGGCCCGCTGGTGAAAAGGTGCGGCGGCGGACATGCCCGGTACGACAGCAAGGGCAAGGCGAGCGCTCTAGAAGCAATGGCCGCCGACGCTGGAGCCCCCCTTGAAATCGTGTGTTACATGGGTGACGCCGAGCGTGATGCACCAGCGTTGCAGCGGGCCGGGCTAGGGCTAGCCCCGGCCGACGCCTCGCAGGCCGCGCGGAAGGCCGCGGACAGGGTGCTGGCCGCCGCCGGCGGGCACGGCGCTGTCGAGGAAGCCGTAGGCATCCTCCTGGCCGGCGCGGACGAGGCGGCCGAACAACCCGACAACCGAACGATCACCGATCTTGTGAGTGCCGAGCTGGCAGCTTCGGCGGCGGCCCTGGCAAAGTTGACGGACCAATGGGGCGCGGATCTGGCGCGTGCGGCCGCTGCGATAGCGGGAGCTCTCGCGTCCGGGCGGCGGGTAATCCTGTGTGGCAATGGCGGGAGTGCGGCCCTGGCGCAGCACGCAGCGGCGGAGCTGGTCGGCCGATTCGCCCGTGAGCGCCGGCCGCTGCCGGCGCTGTCGCTGACGGCGGACAGTGCGGTGACGTCGGCCTTGGGCAATGACTTCGGCTTCGAACGGATCTTTGAGCGCCAGGTCGAAGCGCTTGCCCAGCCGGGTGATGTGATTATCGGGATGAGCACCTCGGGGAGCTCGGGGAATGTAGCCCGCGCCCTCATAGCGGGTCGTCGGCTTGGCGCCTTGACGGTTGCGCTCGTGGGAGCAAATCCGGGCCCGGTCGGGGACGCTGCCGAAACCTGCGTGTATTCCCTTCGGCCTCCACCGCACGCATCCAGGAGATGCACCTGGCAGCTCTGCACTCCATCTGCAGGGCCGTGGAAGGAAGCACAGCCGCGCAATGGGCAGGGGGCGAGGAATCGTGAGAGTGCTCTTGGAGCTTCAGGAGGGTCGCATGGCGGCGCCGCTCCTGGATAACGGGTTGGCGAGGTGCCTGGTCGACGGCGGAGCGGAGGTCCTCGTGGTGACGCCGGCGGCCAGGGTGCCGTCGTGCGTCGAGCGTTGGGGGTCGAAGGGTATCGAATTCCGTCACATTCCGCTGAGGCTGGACCACGGGCGCTTGGAAGCCTACGAACGCGTGATCGGTCGTTGGCTGAGCGAACGCGGCTTTCGTCGAACCCGTCGAGCCCTATGGTGGGCTGTCGCGGAGCGCATGGCCGAGCGGCGGGGCCGTGCCGAGGCAAAGTTGCTCGATGAGTGGCGGCCCGATGTTGTCGTTGCGACCCATCTGGAGCACGGTTACGGTAGGGGTCTGGTCGCCGCGGCGAGGCGAAGGAAAATCCCCACCGTAGGGAACCTGGTCTCCTGGGACAACGCCTACCGTCCGCTCAAGGTTCGCCCGGATACGATCACGTGCTGGTCCGAGCGTACGAGAACCGAGTTGATCCGGTGGTGCGCCTTTCGTGACCACGAGATCGAGGTAATCGGTGCGCCGGCGTTTGACGCGTACTTCGCACCGGATGCGCAGTGGACCCGTGAGGAGCTGTGCGCGAGGGTCGGTCTCGACCCGGAACGGCCGATCTTGCTGTTCGCAACCCTTGGGCAGATGACTCTCCTGATGGACGAAACATCGTCGCTCGAGACCTTGCTGGCGGCCGTGGATGCCGGGAGGATTCAGGGACGGCCTCAGATTGTTCTCCGTCTTCATCCAACTTCCCGGGAGAAATTCTTCGCTCGTTTTGCGGCACGCGAGGACGTACAGATTTCCCGATACGAGGGCTATATTCCGTGGATGGGTTGGGCCCCGTGGCGCGATGAAGTGGTCCTCGCCGGGAACCTGATTCGTCACGCCGATGTCTGCGTGAGCCCTGGCTCCACTATGACCATCGAGGCCGCCATCTTCGATACGCCGGTCGTGATGCCGGTTATGAACGCCTATCAGCCGGACACCTACAACGGGTTTATCGATCACAATTGGCTGCAGGCGCACTTCAAGCCGATGGCGGATCGTGGGCTGCTTCCCATCGTCCGCAACGAGGAGGAGTTCGTTTCGTCGGTCAATCGATGCCTGAACGAACGGGGCTGGTTCGAGGATCAGCGGCGCGAAATTCGAGAAATGCTCTTGGGTCCTCTTGACGGAAGGGCGACGGAACGTCTGGCACACGTGATCGCGGTTGCCGCGACCGGAGGTACAACCAGCGCGGAAGGTCGAGTGAACATTGCGTGATCTAGGACGGATTGCCGCGGGTGTGCGCAGACGATTTGCCAGGTCGTCAACGGCCATCACCCAGACGGCTCAGTTCTGGCTCCGTCATCACGATCGGGACCTGCTCGAGAAGTTCGACCGTGGCTTTGCCGAAGACGCCCACCTCGATCCCGCCGATGAAAAAAAGGATCAGGAAGTGATCGAAAGGATCACGAACGCCTACCGCCTCGCCAAGGCCGCACAGCTGAATGCGCCTCCCCAGTTCGCTGTCGGCCCGATGTGGGAGGGAATGGTCCGGCGCAATTTTGGAGATGTGATCGATGCCATGGATGAAGATGGCTCGAACAATCATCTGGCTGAATTGCTTTCCAGTTTCCACAGGAACTCCTGCGGCCTGTGGGCAGGGGGAAGCTACGAGGACTTCGTCGCGGCTCGCCGCAGTGCCCTGTACAGATTTCAATTCATCAACACGTGGTTGCGTTACCGAAAGGTGTATTGGGAATCTGCCGGAGAGGCTCTCGGCCTCAGCTACTCCCAGGTTGGGAGACCGGTGGGCATGGCCGACGACGACGGTGTCGTCCCACTCGAGAGCATTCGATATCACCACTGGGCACGGCGTATGACGGAACTCGTCGGGCAATCGGAACACCCTGTCATCTGTGAAATCGGCGGAGGCCTTGGGGGTCAGGCATACAAGGTCGCGTCGACTCCCGGCTGGGCGGGAACCTACCTCATATTCGACATACCGGAGACTCTTCTCATTGCGAGCTATTTCCTTCTTCGCTCGCTCCCGGAGCGGAGGTTCTTGCTTTTCGGCGAAGGTAGCCTCAACTCTCACGAGGCCAGAGATTATAACCTGGTCCTTCTGCCGAACTTCGAATTTCCCATCCTTCCGGAAGCGAGTGTTGACCTGGTCTTCAATTCGTGCAGCTTTTCTGAAATGTTGGAGGAAACGGCACTCGCATACATTCGCGAAGCGGAAAGGGCCTGTTCTGGCCTCATCCTCCACATCAACCACACCGCCCAACTGCAATGG
>CAVZOK010000011.1:0-157329 GCA_963776765.1 Candidatus Sulfomarinibacteraceae bacterium | reverse complement strand
TAGCGATACTAAAGAATCGGTTGGAAACGTGCTCCAAGTGCGCACTAACAGAATGCGTGATGCGCTCGGTCTTTCGTCGCATGTTCCCCTATTCCCAGAATAATGCAGTTTGTGATGGGTTGGTTTGGCGGGAACGTTATCGTGCTCGGCGCGCACCCTAAAACGAAGGATGTTAGCGTGCTCGAGGCGAGTTCCCCGAAGGGCGCGATGTGGGCCCATCGATAGCACTGTCCTTACAACATCGCGTTTAGGATGCGAGATGTCAACGCCTCGGGTTAAGCAGGCGCCAGATCATGGCGTCGTCGATGTTGGACGCAAGATCCGGGGTTTACACCAGTTGGCCGTCGATGCTTGAACGCAAGATCCGGGGTTTACACCCCGGGCTATCCATATGTCGCCCCTCCGGGGCTTCTCAGGAATGCAGCGCGCGCTTGTCGACGGCCAGCGCTGCTTCTTTGACGACTTCGGACAGCGTCGGGTGGGCGTGGCAAGTGCGGGCGAGATCCTCGGCACTGGCCGAGAATTCCATCGCCACCGCCGCCTCGGCGATGAGCTCCGATACCCGCGGACCAACCATGTGCACACCGAGAATCCGGTCGGTCTCGCTGTCGGCAAGAATTTTCACCATGCCGTCCTGCTGGCCGAGGCTCTTGGCGCGACCGTTGGCGCGAAACATGAAGCGTCCGCTCGAGAATTTGATGCCGGCTTCTTTGAGCTCGGCTTCGGTACGTCCGACCATTGCCAGCTCGGGCTCGGTGTAGACCACGTTTGGAATGACCTCGTAGTTGACGTGCCCCGGCATGCCGGCCAATTGCTCGGCGACGGCGACTCCCTCGTCCTCGGCCTTGTGCGCGAGCATCGGGCCGCGAACGAGGTCACCGATCGCGAAAATGCCATCAACATTCGTACGAAGATAGTCGTCGACGACGACTCTCCCGGCCTCGTCAATCGCGACACCAGCATTTTCAAGACCTGCGCCCTCGGAAAGAGGACGGCGTCCAACTGCCACCAGGACCTTGTCACAGTTGATCTCTTCGGCCTCACCCTTGGCGTTCTCGACAGTCAGTTTGACGCTCTTCTTGAGGACCTTTCCTGCGGTGACCTTCGATTCGAGACGGAATTCCATGCCCTGATCGGTAAGGCTGCGCTGGAGGGATTTGGCCATTGCCTTGTCCGCAAACGGCGTGATGGTCGGCAGCATTTCCACAACGGTGACTCGTGCGCCGAGGCGGCGCCACACGCTCCCGAGCTCGAGCCCGACCGCACCGGCGCCGATGACCACCAGGTGTTTCGGTACCGAGCTGAAGTCGAGGGCCTCGGTGGAGGACACCACACGCTCACCGTCGAATGGCAGGAACGGCAGCTCGATGGCCTCGGATCCCATCGCGAGGCAGATATTCTTCGCTTCGACCTCGGAATCGCCGCCATCGCCCGATACCGTCACCTTGCCGGGGGCGGTGACCGTCCCCCGTCCCTGCAGGACGGCGACTTTGTTCTTCTTCATCAACATCGCGACCCCGTCCGTCAGCTCTTTGACGATGCCGCCCTTGCGAGCGAGCATGGCTTCGAGGTCGAGCTTGATCTCCGATATCACGATCCCGTGTTCGCTCGCGTGTTTCCCGGCCGCCTCGAAAAGCTCCGACGACTCCAGGAGCGCCTTGGAAGGAATGCAACCGACGTTGAGGCAGGTGCCGCCGAGAGCGTGGCGTTTTTCGACCAGGGCGGTCTTGAGGCCGAGCTGGGCGGCGCGGATGGCGCAGACGTATCCACCGGGCCCGGCACCGATGATGACGAGGTCGAATGTATCGGCCATTCATATCTCCAGGAGCATGCGCTCGGGGCTCTTCGATGCACTCGCAGATTCGCTTCAGAAAGGTGACCGCCTCGCGGCCATCGATGATGCGGTGGTCGTAGGACATCGCGAGATACATCATCGGTCGGATAGCGATCTCATCACCCACCGCGACAGGGCGCTTCTGGATCGTGTGCATCCCGAGAATGGCGCTGCCCGGGGGATTGAGAATCGGCGTTGACAGAAGCGATCCGAAGACGCCTCCGTTCGAGATCGTGAACACCGCTCCAGTGAGATCGGAAAGCTCCAGACGCCGCTCCTGCGCGCGCCGCGCAAGGTCGGCGATGCTGGCTTCGATTTCTGCCATCGTCAATCGATCTGCATCGCGAACCACCGGAACCACCAGGCCCTTGTCGGTGCTGACTGCGACACCGATGTCGAAGTAGTGATTGGTGACGATCTCGTCGCCATCGATGTAGGCGTTGACGGCGGGAACTTTTTTGAGGGCATCGACCGTGGCCTTGACGAAGAACGACATGAAACCGAGACCGATCTCGTGCTTCTTCTTGAACTCTTCCTTGTACTCCGCGCGCAACGCCATAACGCGGCTCATGTCGGCCTCGTTGAAGGTTGTGAGAATCGCCGCTGTTTGTTGTACTTCCACCAACCGCTCTGCAAGCCTCTGACGAAGCCTCGACATGGGTGCGCGGGTTTGACGCTGGTCGGGGAGGGCTACCGGTTGTGGTCGCGGACGTTCGGGTTCAGCGGTTGTTGGAGCCGGAGACGGAATGGGTACCGGCTTGTCCGCCGGAAGGGTTTCGAGGTGACGGATGACATCGCCTTTGAGAATCCGGCCGCCCTTGCCGGTGCCTTCGATCTCTGCGGGATCCAACTGGTGCTCGAGTACCAGGCGTTGTACCGCTGGTGAAAGTTTGTCGTGGCCGGGGCCGGTAGAAGCGGGGACAGCGGCCGCCTGGGACCCTTCGGCAGGGGTTTCATTCGACAGCTTCGGGTGGCGGCGACGCGCCTTTCGGAGACGCCGTTGCGGCGCATCGGAAACATCGGTATCGATGGTTGCCACCACCTGGCCGACCTCGACGGTTTCTCCTTCGGCGACCAAGATTGTGAGTTTGCCGGAGTGCTCTGCGTTAACGGTCATGGTGATCTTATCGGTCTCGAGAACAAGCAGCGGATCTTCGACTGCAACCATGGCTCCGTCGGGCTGGGACCACTCGGCGAGAAAGCCCTCGGTGATGGACTCTCCGACCTCCGGGATTTTGACTTCTTCGGCCATTCAGGCGTGCTCCTTGTTTCTGGTACTCAATCCGGACGGGATTTCGAGCGCCTCACGAACCAGTTCGGCCTGCTGTTCCTTGTGGATTGTGGACGATCCAGTCGCAGGGCTGGCGCTTGCCTCGCGTCCAACGTATTTCACGGGTCGATCTGGGAAGAGCTCCAGCAACCTCGGCATCATGAACGCCCAGCCGCCGCGATTGCGAGTCTCCTCCTGTGCCCACACCACGTCAGCGGCTCCGCGAAAGGGGGCAACGACGCGTTCGAAGAGCTCGGTGTGGAACGGATAGAACTGTTCGACGCGGACGATCGCGACATCGTCGATGCCTCGCTCTTCCCGGCCCGCGACGAGGTCGTAAAAAACCTTGCCGCTGCATAGCACGAGGCGCCGAGGCTTCTCCGGCGTGAGGGGATCCTCCAGAAACTCCTGGAAACGACCGACAACGAGATCCTCGAGTGGCGACACCGCTTGCTTGTGGCGGAGCAGACTCTTTGGTGACATGATCACGAGCGGCCGCCGGAAGTTGGCCATGATCTGGCGCCGGAGAGCGTGGAAGAGTTGGGCCGGAGTTCGTGAGATTGCAGACCTGCATGTTCTCTTCGGCACAGGCCATCAGATAGCGCTCGAGGTAGGCGTTGGAGTGCTCGGGCCCCTGCCCCTCGTAACCGTGGGGGAGGAGCATCACCAGACCGCTGACGCGGTGCCACTTGTCGTAAGCGGCGGAGATGAATTGATCGATGATGACCTGGGCGCCGTTGGCGAAATCGCCGAACTGTGCCTCCCAGATCACCAGCATGTTGGGCTCGACAAGCGAGTACCCGTAGTCGAACCCGAGAACGGCCGCCTCGGAGAGCATGCTGTTGTAAACGCAGAACCGTGCCTGGTCGGGTTCAATATTGTTGAGAGGTATGTAGATCTCTTGAGTTTTTGTTTCAAACCATGCCGCGTGGCGGTGCGAGAAGGTGCCCCTCATGCTGTCCTGGCCGCTGAGACGGACGGGTGTCCCCTCGATCAACAGACTCCCGAAGGCCAGGAGCTCGCCGAGCGCCCAGTCAACTGAACCCTTGTTTTCAACCGTCTGCAAATGTGACGGCAGTCGTCGGCCGACCTTCCGGTTGAGCTGGAATCCCGCGGGGACGGTTGTCAACGCCGTTGCGACCTTGAGGAGTTCGTCATATGCGACGCCGGTCTCGGTGCAGTCGAAGCAGTGCTCATGATCGAAGTCGCTCCAGATGCCTGCAAAGGCGCTACCGTCTCTCTCATCAAGGACGCACGCCTCCTTGACGCTGGTGAAGGCTTCGAGCAGCCGCTCCTGGAGCGAGTTTGTGAGGTTCTCGCTCTCTTTGAGGGTAATGTCGTGGGAGGCTTCCAGCTGGAGCTGATAGATAGCCCGTGTGGAAGGCCGGTTCTGGATCTTCTGGTACATCAACGGCTGAGTAAAGGCCGGCTCGTCGCCCTCGTTGTGGCCGTGCTTGCGATAGCAGACCATGTCCACGACAACGTCTTGTTTGAACTCCTGACGGAATCTCAGGGCGAGGTCCACGACGTGCACGACCGCTTCGGGGTCGTCACCGTTGACGTGAAGGATCGGCGCCTCGACCATTTTGGCGACATCGGTTGGATAGCGGGTGGACCTGGATTCACCGGGGAGGGTTGTAAATCCGATCTGGTTGTTGACCACGATGTGGACGGTGCCACCGGTTGAATAGCCCTTGAGCTGCGAGAGGTTGAAAGTTTCTGCGACCAGGCCCTGGCCCGCAAAGGCGGCATCGCCGTGGATCAGAAGCGGCAAGACCTTCATTCTTTCCGCGGTGTCGTTTCGCCTTCGTTGTTTTGCGCGGGTGCGGCCCTCGACAACTGGATTAACGGCCTCGAGGTGGCTCGGATTTGCGGTCAAGCTGATATGAACTTCGGCGTCGGAGTCTGTTCTGTAGTCCGAGCTGAATCCACGATGGTATTTGACGTCACCGTCGCCGCCGTATGGGTCCGGACGGACGTTGTCCTCGAACTCGTTAAAGATCATGGCGTACGGCTTGTGGAGGATGTTCGCGAGAACATTGAGGCGACCACGGTGGGCCATGCCCATCACAACCTCTTCGGCTCCCGTTTCGGCCGCAGTCTCGATGAATTGGTGGAGAGCCGGAATCAGAGATTCGGCACCCTCGAGTGAAAACCTCTTCTGGCCCTGGTATCGGCCGTGAGTAAAGCTCTCGAAGAGTTCCGCGTCGATGAGCTGACCGAGGATCCGATGCTTCTTTTCACGGCTGATTTCAGGGCGATTTCTGTTCGGTTCCATTTCCTCCTGGAACCACCGTCGCACCGGGGTGTCCTGGATGTGGAGATACTCGACACCGATGGTACGGCAGTAGGTATCTCTGAGAACCTCCAGGATCTCGCGAAGGGTTGCCTGTTTCGGACCGCCCAGGTGGCCGGTGTCGAAAACCTCGTCGAGATTCTCTTCTCCGAGACCAAAGGTCTCCAAATCCAGCAAATGATGGCTCTCGAGGTTGTCACCGAGCGGGTCGAGATCGGCGATGAGGTGGCCGAGGTTGCGGAAGGCGAAGATCAGGCTGACGACCTTTGACTGGTCGGACGCTCGTTCTGAAGCGACCGCGCCGGTCGGCCTCGCCGCGAAATCGAAGCCCGAGAAGAATAATCTCCACTCCTCGCTCAACGAGGAAGGGTCTTCCTGCCACTGCTCGTACATCTGGTCGACGTAGTCTGGGCTCGCGAGCAGCGAGATGCTCTCGGGCGTCGGTTTCGGGTGTGGATCAGAGGGCAACTCGAATCCTTCCGAGTGCTCCGCGGTATATCTCAAGTTGGAGCACTGTCAGCACACAACGCAGTAGGGAATTATTGCATTTCCGTCTCCGCACGTCATCTTCGCACGCTTGAGCGCATATCGACGAGGGCCTTACGGCTATTCGGCCCTTCGCGGATTCGTGTGCCTGCAGTATAGCCGTATAGCTGTTAAGCCGTGAGGTTGCCGTGCTCAGTTTGTATGATGAGAGTCCATGTAGACTACAGTTCATGAAATCGCTATCCAACGAAAAAGCGGTGTTCCTCCAGGTGCTCGCGGCCCGCATCGTGCCCGAGACGACGGAGCTCGATGATGCCGGCTGGAGGCGGTTTTTCGACATCGTCGATGGTGCCCTGCTCGACCGAGCCGAGAAAGTGAGGCGACAATTCGCAACATTTCTCGGCCTCATCAGATCGGCGCCTCTGATCCGGTATGGAGAATCCTTTGAAAAACTGACGAGCGATCGTCAGGACGCAGTTCTGCGTTGGTTCGAAGACTGCCCGGTTGGCCTTCTGCGCAAGGGATTCTGGGGCCTCAAGACGATGGTCTTCATGGGTTACTACGGGCAGCCGGAGACAAATGAACTGGTCGGCTATACGCCGGACTTCGACGGCCGGGCGAGTCTTCATGCGTGAAAAGGACTACGACATCGTCGTTATCGGATCGGGTGCCGGCGGCGGTGTTGCTGCCCAGGAACTCGCTCCACTGTGTGCTGACGGCAAGAAAATCGCGGTCCTCGAGTGGGGCGCGAAGCTGAAAGAGGAAGAGTACACCGGCCGCGAAAACGACATGGCCTCGAGGCTATTCTTTGATTCGGGTGGCACCTTCACAAAGGACCGGTCAATGACGCTGGCCTATGGCCGAGCTTACGGCGGCTCGACCGTGATCTACACCGGGACCTCGCTGATCATGCCCGAGGATGTGGTCGAACAGTGGAATGTGCCGGGTCTCGAGTTTCCCGACCTCCATCGACGATCGATGAAGTACTTTGAGGAAAACAACGTTCATCTCCTCGGGAGCGATGAAATCAACGACAACAACCGACTCTTCCTGAGGGGTTGCCGGGAGCTCGGTTTCCACGTCGAACAGTTCCCGATCAATACCAAGGGCTGCAAGGGTTCGAGCCTCTGCAACCTCGGCTGTCCAAACCAGGCCAAGCAGGGGACCGATCGTGTGCAGTTGCCGCGCGCCGAGAGCCAGGGCGTGGAGGTCGTTACCAACTGCCGGGTCACGAGGATCGGTGATCGAATCTGCGAGGCAGTGGTCGCGGATCCTGGGTACGGCGAGCCGTCAAAATGGGATCCCGGCGAGTACAGGGTCAGAGCCAAGGTGGTGGTGGTTTGCGCCGGTGGCGTGGTCAACTCGCCGGCCCTCCTGCTGCGCTCGGGGATCGGAAACGAACTGCCGGCGCTCGGCCGGTCCATCACCCTCCATCCGGCACTTATCCTTGTCGGTGAGCACGCCGAACCGATCACGAACTTCCACGGCTTTCCCAAGAGCTATTACTGCGATGAATTCATGAAGAAGGAAAAATTCCTTCTCGAGACCTGTATGTACTTTCCCTTCGTCACAGCAAAGAACCTCATCGGTTTCGGCGCCGAGCACTCCGAACTGATGCGTGCCTTTCCGAAGTTGCAGATGATTCTTGTGCTGGCCCTCGATTCTGCTCTGCCGGAAAACCGGGTGACGCTTGACTCAAATGGGGACCCGGTCGTGGACTACACGCTCTCCGGACCGGTCCTTGATGCCCTGCATGCGTCCATGTTGGCGAGCTCCAAAGTGTTTTTTGCCGCCGGCGCAAAACGGGTACACGCACCTGCGGGATCGAGTTTTTTCATAAATGCCGACGACGCCGATCGTGTGGAGGAGCTCATTCCCTGCGCCAACGTCAAACCGGGGAAGATCTCGATCACCTCCGCCCACCTCATGGGGGGGTGCGCCATGGGACGTGATGCTACCGATTCAGTCACGGACGAATGGGGGAGGGTGCATGACCTACCGTGGTTGTACGTCGCCGACTCGAGCCTCTTTCCCCAATGCTCCGAGGTCAACCCATACGTGACCGTCATGGCCCTCGCCGACCGGGTGGCGGAGGGGATTCGAAACAACGCCGGGGAGTTGCTCTCATGAAGACGCGAGCCGCGAAAGAAATCGCAAGGGCCTTGA
Organism: Candidatus Sulfomarinibacteraceae bacterium; assembly: GCA_963776765.1. Classification (GTDB taxonomy): domain Bacteria; phylum Acidobacteriota; class Thermoanaerobaculia; order Thermoanaerobaculales; family Sulfomarinibacteraceae; genus Sulfomarinibacter. The sequence continues at coordinate 149,277 of CAVZOK010000011.1, read as the reverse complement.
TCGACGAGGGCGTTCGCTACACCTTCGGCATTCCGGGCACCCACAACATCGAGCTCTACGATGTTCTGGCAGGAGCAGAAGGCATCGAGACGGTTCTCGTCACTTCTGAGGTGGCGGGTGCTTTTGTCGCCGATGGATTCTCGAGGTCCTCGAATGAGGTCGGAGTGATCAATGTAGTGCCGGGTGCCGGCGTGACCTACAGCCTGTCGGGAATTGCCGAAGCGTGGATGGACAACGTGCCGATGGTAGTGATCGCCAGCGGCATCCGCAGCGATACGAGCAAGGCCTACCAACTGCACGCGATCGATCAACTGGCCATGCTGCGACCGGTGACCAAAAGCGCGGTGCGAGTCGAGAGCGCCGAAGAGATCTATCCCGCCATCCGTCGAGCCTTTCAGATCGCGCAACGTGGCGCGCCGGGCCCGGCGGCGGTCGAGATTCCCGCCCAGTTCCTCCTCGAACGCCAGGAAATCGGCGAAGTTGCTTTCGAACCCGAGCCGGAGCTCGGTTTAGCGCCGGAACCGGAATTGGTTGAGCGGGCGGCCGCCATGCTGGCGAGTGCGGAAGCACCCGCGATGTACCTCGGTAAGGGAGCGGCGGGTGCCCCCAACCTGTTGGTTCCGCTTGCCGAACAGCTTGGCGCGCCTGTGACAACGTCGTTCGGCAGCAAGGGCGTCTTCCCCGAGAGCCATCCGCTGTGGTTGTGGCCGGGCTTCGGAAGACAGGCACCGGGCTTCGTACGACACATTATGGAGAACTGCGACTGCCTGCTGGCAGTCGGCTGCCGATTTGGAGAGGTGACCACCGGTGGCTTTGGCTTCGAGCCACCCGAGAATCTGATCCACGTCGACATCGAGCCGGAGGTGTTCAACCGCAATTATCCCGCCAAGCTTGCCATTCAGGGAGACGCGAGGCTATTTGTCGAATCTATTTCAGGGCTTATCGAAGGACAGCGCCCGTGGGCGAGCCTGGCCGAAAAGATCGCTGATGGGCATGCAGGGGTCGTTGATCGGTGGGAACGCCGTTCCAGCAAAAACCGGGTGAGTCCGCACGCTCTGTTTTCATCTCTTCAGAGGCACAGCCGTGAAGATGCGATCTTTACCACCGACAGCGGTAACGGCACCTTCCTCGCCATGGAGCACCTTCGCCTCGAGGCGCCGGGACGGTTTCTGGCGCCAACCGACTTCTCGTGCATGGGATATTCGGTGCCGGCCGCTGTTGGCGCCTGCTTCGCCAACCCGGGACGTGATGTCGTCGCCCTGCCAGGCGATGGTGCATTTCTGATGACCGGTCTGGAGCTCATCACAGCCTCGGCCTACAGCGCTTCGCCGCTGGTTTGTGTCCTGCGAGATGGCACGCTCTCCCAGATCGCCCAGTTCCAGAAGATGATGGTCAACCGCGTGTCCTCGAGCGTGCTGCCCGAGTACGACCTCGAAGGGTTCGCCAGAACCACCGGTTGTCGCTATTTCCGTATCATCCGCGATTCGGAGCTTGACTCCGTCTTGCCGGCCGCTCTCGAATTGACCCGCAAAGGCACGCCCGCTCTGGTCGAGGTCGCGATCGACTATTCGCAAAAGACTTACTTCACCAAGGGAGTAGTCAAGAACGTCTTCTCACGTCTGCCGTGGGGAGATCGGGTTGCGAATATTCTGCGGGCGGTAGGGCGAAGGCTGGCGTAACGAGTTTTGAATTTTGAATTTTGAGTTTTGAATTCCTGTCAGCCCACGTGGTAACTCCGTGGGTTGGGTGGAAACTCAAGAATCGTCACTCTGGATCGAGCATCGCGGTAAAAACATCCCCTGTCATTGCGCCGGCATTGAAGACGAGACGGTCGCCTCCGACCTCCAGCGTCCACATATGTTTCGCAAATCCCATCATTTTGATGGCAGAGGAGTGGGCGTGCGCGACTGAGAACGGTTCCCCGACCGGCACCTTCGTGTCGGGGTCGAGAGCTTGTCCCCATACGCACATGAAGTCGTCGCGCTGCGAGATATAGTAGAGAGTTTCGCCGCTCAAAGACCATCGCGGGGCACCAGCCCAGGTACCGCCGCCGTCAATCTCGATCCACTGGTCCGGGTCCTTCGCCGATTTCCCGAGAGGTACGGCGTAAATTGCAACCGAGCCGTCCGGTTCTCCAATCTGGACCGCCAACCAATCGTCGTCCCGCGACAGGTCCGTGTCCAGGAGGGCCCGGCCCTCCTCCAATTCCAGAATCGGTGAATCGGTGCCGTCGGCTATGCGGACACGGGAGAGCTTGCGACCCCAATCGACCAGCGCGTGCTCGCCGTCGGAGAAGAAATCGACGACGGAACAGGCGCGACACAACTCTTGTCCCTCTGGCTCGATGGTCCTCGCCACCCAGGATACCCACTGTCGATCGACCACGCGCCGCCAGCTGAGAAGTGAGCCGTCGGCGCTGAGTCGCGGATGCACCGAAGTCGTCACCACATCCAGCGTCAGTGGGACACTTTTTTCTCCGCTTTGGCGGTCCAGGAGGACGATCTCGTTCCGTTGGGCGGCGAAGGTGGAGTATGCCAGCCGATTGCCGTCACTGGTCAGAGAAAATGAATACTTCGGCGAGGCGTCGTCGGTGATCCGCCGCGGAGCGCCGACTGCCCGTCCGCTCGAGGTGTCGAGCGGCACTTCCCATAGGTGAACAACCCAGGAAAATCGCGACAGAGCGATACGGCCGTCCTTCGCGACCGACGGCACCCAGGTCATGCCGGGGCCGGCCGTGAGCGGCTCTACCGGTCCGCTAATGTGACCCTCGTCGGTGATTTTCGCGCGATAGAGATTCGTGCCCTCGATCGTCGTGCCCGCGATAAAGAGCAGCTGTCCCGGCAGCCACACCGCCGGAAACTGGACGATGTCGAACATCACTCCAGCCTCTCTCGCACCGCTCGACCAGGGCTCGCCACCGTCCACCGGCGCCACCCACCAGTCGCTGCGTCTGGGATCGTCGAGTGGTGCACCGTTGAAGAGGGTCAGGCGGCCATCCGGAGAGAATATCGGACCGGTGCTGCCCGGGGGCGGGCGCACGCCCCAGCCGGGGACCAACTCCTGAGGCATACCACCCTGCACGGGAACCTTGAATATCCGGCGAAGGTAGCCCGGCGTCCATATCGGGTCCTCTGCGAACACAATACTCGTGCCGTCGGGCGAGAACCGTGGGAAGAGTCCGGGTCCTGTGACCTTTCGCAGACCGCCGCCGAGCGCGTTGACGGTATAGATCCCGCCTCCGTCCCGTGAAGACCGGAAGACGATCCGCGAACCATCGGGTGAAAATCGATTGAACTCGTCGTCGGCCGGGTGATCGGTGAGGCGGGTGGGCTCTGGCTGGTTGATGTGGCGGACCCAGATGTCGAAACCACCATCGCCAGCTCGATCGGATGAGAAGGCGATGAGGTTGCCGTCAGGCGATAACGAAGGGAGGATCGTCGCCCCGGCGTCGTAGGTCAGCCGCGCCAACTCGAGTGGCCGCGACCCCTCCGGACCACCTCGGATGAGGAACACAGCGGCAACAACGGCCGCTACGGCGATGACCGCGAGCACAACGACCAACCTGAGTTGGACCGGTGGCCGCCCAGGTGTGGAGTCGACCAGGATCTTGCGGCCCGAGTCGGTGTCGTCCTTGAGGTCCGCGAGTACAGCGCCGAGATCGGATAGGCTCTGCCAGCGGCGCCGAGGATCCTTGTGCAGACTGCGCAGAACGGCGCGTTCCGCCTCGGGAGGCAATGACGGAACGATGTCGGTTGGCGCCTCGGGCTCCTCGTCGCGAATGGCGGCCAGGGTCTCCAAGGTCGTACCGCGACGAAACGGATGTTGTCCGGTCAGCATTTCGTACATCAGGACCCCGAAGGCGAAGATGTCGCTTCGGGCATCCACCGGTTCTCCGGACGCCTGTTCGGGAGACATCCATCCGACCGTCCCGAGGATCGCTCGCTGCTGGGTGAGTGAGGACTCGTCCGGTGCGATCGTGGGGGCTTCCGCGTCGATGAATGGTGTTTCGGTGAGTTTGGCGAGCCCGAAGTCGAGCACCTTGACTCCATCGGGGGTCACCATCACGTTGGAGGGTTTGAGGTCCCGGTGGACGATTCCGGCTGCATGCGCTCGCGCGAGTGCGTCTGCGATTCCGATCCCGAGGGCGAGGGCTTCGCCGAGCGGCAACCGTTTTTGCGCCAGGAGCTGCTCCAGGGTCTCGCCCTCGACCATCTCCATCACCAGTACGTCCTGACCATCCACCGTCAGGACGTCGTGGACCGAAACGATGCCGGGGTGGTTGAGAGCGGAGGCTGACTTGGCCTCCTGGAGGAAACGGCGGCGGCGGTCTGGGTCGGAAGACTTGTCCGGGGGGAGGACCTTCAACGCGACAAAACGCTCGAGCACGGTGTCACGGGCCTTGTAGACGACTCCCATTCCACCCTGCCCGAGCTTCTCGACAACGCGATAACGGTCGATGGTCTGACCGATCATGATCTGTATTCTGTCGCGGTTCCGGAAGACAGTATAGCTGGTACACGAGTTTTGAGTTCTTAGTTTTGAGATTTGAGTTGCGGATCAGCGCGCCCAGTTAATTGAGAGCGGAAACCCATAACTCAACACTCAACACTAAAAACTCATAACTCAAAACTATTCTTAGCGGGGTTTGAAACAGGTCAGGTGCCCGTCGCCGTAGAAGACCTCGTATCGGTCGGAGAGGAAGTCCCGAAGGCAGTCGGCGATGGAGAAAATCACCGGAGGAGTTTCCTCGGACTCGACCTCCCGGGCAAAGCGGGTGTAAAAGTCTCGTCCCGCACCCTCCGGTCGAACGGGTCGATAGAGGTATATGAAGTCGTAACCCATGGCCGAAACGTCAAGGACATCATCATTGATCCAATTGATGCGATCGGACGAAACCCCGAGCCAATCTTGCAGGCCTTCTCCAATGTCCTTCATCCGCGAGGAGATTTCGATTTGGTCGGTTCTGGCGTGTGGGTAAAGGAGCTGCAGCAGCAAAGCTTGGAGGCCGTTCCCGGCCCCGAAATCGGCACTCACCGTCTCCGGACCGATCCAGGGTTTTGCCTTGAGGATCGGGCTCAGTCCGCCGGCGTGGTTCCAGTAACCACCGGCCTCGTCCATCTGTCGCCTTTCGTCGGAGGTATAGGGGGCCTCGTTCATGTGGACGTGGGCATAGAGTTCGAGGAAGGCCTCTTCGAGCTCCTCACCGGAACCATCGAAGGTGGCTGATTCGAGCTTGTTTTGGAGTTGGCTGTAATGGGGGAACGCAGAATCGCCGCCCGGTGGGTTTGGCAGGATCAGGAATCGCAGAATGAGCCTGGCCAGGAGGTCGGCCTCCCCGGGATCACGCCCGGTTTCGTCCAGCCGGCGAGCCAATTCGAGCTCGGCCGAGGTGTTGAAGATTCCTTCCATAGGAGTGTTGTACCACGAGTCCATCGGTACACAATGCGCCATTTTGACGTTTTCCCCAGCGGGTCCTCCGGAGTGCGTCGGACCTGGACTCGCGGGAGAAGTTTGTTGAGATATGTACATGAGATACACTGGTTCCGTGACTTGATCATCAATTGGTTCTACAGAAGAGGGAGCGGTTGAACGGTGGAAGAAAAAAAGGCGATCCTCACCGTAGCCCTTGACGAAGAGACTTTCGAACGTATCGCGCCCCTTCTGAAACGGAGAAGTCTTTCCGTCCGCACCGCAGGTCAAGGATCCGAAGCCGAGACCCTGGCCAGGCGCAAGCGGTTTCAACTGGTGATTTGCCGTTACCCGCTGCCGGACATGAAATTACGGGAGTTTGTGGCCTCGATTCGCAGCGAGTCCAGCGCCAGCAAGAGCGCCTCATTGATGATGCTAACGATCCCAGAGATGGCAACAGAGGCGCAGTCCGGCGTGCGAGGAGGGCCATTCCTGGTGTTTTCTGGCCAGGAACCTCTTGGCACCCTTGGCCAGGGTGCCGCCCATCTCCTCCAGGTGGCACCCCGTTATGCACCTCGCATTTCTACCAGGTTGGATGCCAGTCTCGAGGACGGCTCCGAATCGTACGACGGTTGGGTCGCCAATCTTTCGAGAACCGGAATGCTCGTCACCGATGCGCCGATGCTGCCGGTCGGTGCTCTGTGCGTCTTCGATTTCAAATTGCCGAATGGTGAGATTGTGCGCGGCACGGCCGAGGTTGTGCGGCGGGCCAAGCCGCGTCGGGAACGAGTCGCCGGATTCGCCCTCCACTTCGTCAACTTCGAGCCGGGATGCCACGAGATTCTGCTGAACTGGTGCGACACCGAAGAGCCCGAAGAAATCTGACCCAACCGGCAAGAAATTCAACCTGAATACAGGCTAATCGAGCGCTTCAAGCGCGTCGTGAAGCAGCGCCTTCACCGATTCGGACTCACGGCCTTCATCGAGCGTCCCCAGCAGCGCCTCGAGGACTCGCACGACATCGTTGTATTGTCGATTATTGTAAAAATCGACGGCGCGATTGTACTGGTCGACATAGCGGTTGTAGTCGACGGCACGGCGGATCTCGCGAATTCTGCCGTCGAGCCACTCCTGTTGCTCGATTCCAACTCTCATTCGCATGGCCTCGAGAAACTCGAGAGCGCCTGCGAAGTCCTTTTCGGTTATGAATTGGTTGAGGCGGTCGATCTCCGATTCTGTTGGGGAGGGATTGAAGGTCATTGCCTCGGTTGCGGACAACTGGTCGGGGTGATCGATGCGGTCCAGGAGCTGCCTCGACGAGAATGCCAAAGGACCATCGGTGATGATCTCGAGCGCCTGTTCAAGCGCCCGCCTCGCGGCCTCCCGATCATCCTGTGAAAACAGCTGCTGTGCCCGGTTGTAATGGGCCAGCGCGCTTTGTTCGTCAATCGAACGACGCGCCCAGACAATGTTTGCCCGCACCAATTCCGGGTAGAGGGAGCGATCAACAAGCGGGTCGGCGAGGTTCAGCCTCTCAGTCGCCTCGAGGAGGCGGTCGTTCCGAAGGAGATCGTGGGCACGTTCCAGATCCTGTTGGATGACAAGAGTCCAAGCTTCTGCCTGCGCGCGGGGGTCGGAACGGAGAGCTTCCTCAATCAGCGAAACGGCCTCTTCCCGCCGATCCAGCCGCAGGTAGAGCCGCGCCAAATCACGCGTCGCCATGGTGTCTGAAGGCCTGATCGAGTGAGCCTTGCGGGCCGCTTCGACTGCCACATCGGAGGTCTCACCGGCGTCAGCGTAAACCTTGGCCAGCGTCGCCCAGGCGGGTGCAAACGACGGGTCCAACTCGACGCTGCGTGTCAGGGCCTCAACCGTCGTCTCCAATTTCCCGCCGCGGCGGCTCATGAATTCTCCCCATCTGAAGAGGACCATCGCATTGTCCGGGCTGCTTTTCGCGGCACGCCCGTGGAGCGCACGGGCGGCTTTCCAGTCTGCTCTCATTTCCGCTTCAACCGCCATTGCCGAGATTGGCGAGCCATACTCAGGATCGACTTCTGTCGCGGTTTCGAAATAGGTTCTTCGCTCGGGCCGTTCCGGCTTCTGGTTTGCGAGGAGGTCACCGAGGCGATAGAGAACCTCGGCGTATGACATCGTTCTGATCTCGAATTCCTTGTCGAGGTATATATCTGCTGTCGTTTCGATTGACGGAAACTGTAGGGTCCTGAGATAACCTCGAAGCTCACTCGTCATGGATTCGTAGTCGCTTGAAAATGCGGTAGTGAAGGCCTCCTCTCCAGCCACACCGTTTCGCACCAACTCGAGGTATTCATCAAGCTGTCGGCGTCGTTCCTCGTCACCAAGAAGAAGGTAGTGAACAAGCGCCCATGATTGGGAGTAGAACATGCCCTTTCGGTGTGACTCGTTGTAGAGCTCCGAGTGGTGATTGACAGCGACCAGTTGATCGATCGGTATCGGAACCGCACCCCCGAGTACGACGAGATGGCGGAGGATGGGGAGACCGATGTAAACGGTGTCACCGACGACCTCGAAGGTTTCATAAAACTGGGCCAGACCCTCCGAAAACCATGTCGGGAGGTGCCACATGTTGTGGTCCGCCACGTAATGCACATACTCGTGGAAAACGATAGCCGAGGCGTCCTGGGCGTCGGCGTTGACGGCGATGTAGTTCCCGTACTCGCCCGCCATGAAATAACCGCTCACCGCCGCCGGGAGATTCTCATAGAGGATTTTGTAGGGGAGGAAGGACCGGTCTCCCTTGAATACGAAAATATAGGTCGGGAGGGGCGACTGGAGGTCATAGTCTGTGAGTTCGGCGAGGACAGCGCGTAACTCCTCCAGATCTACGGCAACCTGGCGGGTCGTCAGGCGTCCCGCATTGCTGAAGAAGCGGAAATTCGGGGTCTGAACCTCGATCCATTTCTGGGTTGGCTTTGGCAGTGACGATTCCCGTCCGAAGATCGGCGACGAGTGTGCCGCGACCGCAATCGCAAAAGTGGCAATAATTCGCTTCGGATTCATGTCAGATTCGCATTATGGCCTGAATTCGCGGCGATGGTGGGATGTAGGTTTCACAGTCTATTGGTACGAAGAGTACAAGTCCCAGGTTGCAGAGTGAGCCAATCCCGTGCCGCCTGGGGCTCTTGAGAGAGCAATAAACGGGTCACCGATAGAGGTCTGAAGGCACTTCGGGGCAAACTCGTCGAAAGCCCGTGTGCAAGGTGGGTGGTTCAGGTGGGCCATTTTCGGTGGGTGGTTTGATGGGATGTTTTGGTGAGATGTCAGGCACGGGCTGATTCGAACGAGTTTGTGATGGTCAATCGTTGCCATCAACAAAATAAACATATAAGCAAACAGTTAATTTGTCAAGCCCTGCAGAGACTTAGGTTCAGAAACGAGCCACATCCGGTCTCATCGAGGGGACTAAAAAACCCCACCGTTGAGGCGGTGGGGTCCAGGGAAGAACACAAAGGTGCTTGGCTTTCTCAACAAACGTCGGCCTGATCCTCTGAACTGTCTACGATTCGCAGGCGGAGCAAGAGCAACAGATCGTGGGCCGAAACGGGCTTCTGAAGGAAGGTCAACCTGGCTTTGCCGAACCTGGCCCCGATCTCAAAGACCGGGTGATCGGTCAAAGCGACGATGTGACTCCTGCAATCGCTGAGGTTGGCGAGCGTGATGAGATCCATAGGCTCATTCTCGAGCAATGCCATATCGATGATCAGATAGCTTGGAGGATCGGCCGCGCAAATCTGCCGGGTTTGGGGGAGGGTCGAACATCCTGTGACGCGCACCGAAGAAAGCTCGGAAAAGCCGTCGAACACGGCCCACAGCAACTCTTCTTCGCGAGTCGAGATAACGACATGAACCATTTCCGGCGCGGATCTAGGGTCGCGAATATCCTCGAGTTCATGTTGCTGGTCTCTGGTTGGGTTGGTTTGATTGCCCATGATGTGCTCCCTGACCGGTTTCGCCCTCGTTTCGATCGGTCACACGGGTATTGAGCAAGCTTCGTGCCAGCATTTTGCCCACAACTATGAGTTGATTCCTGTCCCAGGATGAAACGCAGGGAGAGATGATGTCAGATTTTGAACCCCTGAAGGATTCACGGCCTCAAGGCGCCATCGCTTCGATTCTTACCTGCCTGTTGATGCAGATTTCCGGAACAAAGGCCACTCCCTGATCGACGAGAGGGCGTCAACGCCCGATTTCGGGGGTTGAAGCTGGACATGTGAAGTAAACTATTAGTAGTGCGGGGATTCGATGTCCCTCAGCTTACTCATCATTTTTTCGTCGGGAAGTTCAGGAGGGTACCGACATGTTCCGCAAGAGCCATGTTCCGAACGTGGTGTTCTTGGCGGTGGCGTTGCTGGTAGCGGGCGGAGTACAAGCTCAGTCCACGACCGGCCGCATCATCGGCACGGTCACCGAACAAAGCGGCCAGGGGTTACCCGGTTCTTCTGTCACCATCAGCTCGGATGTGCTGATTGGTGGGCCGAGGACCGCAAGCACCGATGACGGAGGCAATTTTCAGTTCATCAGCCTCCATCCGGGAAACTACACAGTAAAGATTCAACAATCCGGATTCGTAAGCCAGGAGCGGCAGGAGGTCAAGGTCGCACTCGGCGGAGCTGCGGCCCTCTTCGTGGCGATGCCGGAAGCGCGTTTCGAGAGTGAGATCGAGGTGGTGGCGGAAGCAGCAGTTGTCGATCCGACCCGGGTCAACACCGAACAAGTCTTCGACCTGAACTTCATGCAGCAGGCGGCCGTCGGTTCGAATAACCGCAACTATCTCTATATCGTCGGCCAGGCGCCTGGGGTGACGGGCACGGCAATCCCGAACGTGCTCGGTTCAACCCTGTCCGAAAACGCGTACTTCATCGATGGTCAGGACACTACCGACCCGCTCACGGGCACCTGGGGCACCCTATACAACTACGACGCGATCGCCGAGGTCGAAATTCAGACTTCGGGATTTGAAGCGGAGTACGGGCGAGCCACTGGTGGTCTGATCAACGTTCTCACCAAGTCCGGCGGTAACCAGTTTTCGGGCACCCTCGACCTCCGATACCGAGGAGACAGTTTTCAGGAGAGCAGCGATCTCTACGACGCCTCGAATCTCGAAACCTCGTTTCAGGACATCGCCGCAACGCTGGGCGGACCGCTGGCGCGCGACAAACTGTGGTTCTTTGCCGCCTACGAGTTCGTCAATTCGAAGCGAACCCCGGCCGACTCTCCGACCACCCGCGATTATGAAGGGCAAAATTATAACCTCAAGCTCACGTGGCAGATGGCGCCGAGTTGGCGTCTGATGGGCAGGGCTTCGGGCGATCCGGCCGATATCGCCAATGCCAATGCCTCGCCCTTTGTGGCTCCGGAAGCGGCGTCGCGTCAGAAGCAGGGCGCCGACGTTTACGCCCTCGAACTGAACGCAATTCTATCGGACAGTCTGATGTGGAATGCGGTGGCGGGGATCTACCGGAGGACTATCGACGTGGTCCCGATGTCCGGTGATCTCAGAACGCCGTCCCATTTTAATAGTGGCACGTTTATGACAACCGAAAACTACCCGAATCAGCAGTACTCGGAACGAAATCGGAACGACCTTGCCACCGATTTGACCTGGTTCGTCGACAATCTGGCCGGCTCACACGAGTTCAAGATCGGGGCACAGTACTCTGGAACGGAGTACCCGGGCGCCAACTGTTACACCGGGACTGAGGGCGGCGCGTGCTCGACGGGATCGGTCGGCTACGCCTATGACGATTTAGGTGTTGTCGACCCCGGATGGGAACTTGTTGTTCACGCTGCCGTTCACCATGACCGAGGCCACCACAGCAGGTGAACAGAACTACTCGGGGGATCTCTACACCGCGTACCTTCAGGATTCCTGGCGGGTGCTTTCGAATCTGACCTTCAAGATCGGTTTCAGGTACGACCAGGTGAGCTACGAAAACAACGTCGGCCGCCAGGTCGCCGACATGAACAAATTCCAGCCTCGAATCGGGTTTGCGTGGGATCTCACGAAGGACGCCAAGAACGTCATTCGCGGGAACTGGGGACGATTCATGAGCCCATCATCGCTAACCCTGCCAACGATTTTGCGTGCCGGTAACGAGCCGGAGTACTCCTGGTATTCTTGCTCGACTCTCGGCCCCAACCTGGGGATCACCGACCCGGCGCAATGTGAATTTTTCATGACCCAGATCTTCGGGTTCCCATATCGTGCCGACGACCCGGACGGCGATGGATCCCTTTGGCTGGTTCATGTTCCCCGGCGCCGCGTCGGGACTCGAGGAGACCCTCGTCCAACCGGATCTCCGACCGACCTACGCCGACACTCTCAGCCTCTCCTACGAACGAGAGGTGGGTCGGCGAGCATCGGTCGAACTCACTTACGTGAACAAGAAGACCCGCGACATTTTCGAGGACACCTGCGCCGGGAATTACCCGGTGCCGACCGAAGGCGCGGACTGTTCTGCGTATCTCCTCGGAAACCTCCCGGGTCTTGCGCGCGATTACGAGGGCTTCATCGTTCGTTACGAAACCCGGTCTTTCTCCTGGTTGACACTGCTCGCGTCCTATACCTACTCGGAATCGAAGGGAGATATCGGGTTCAGCCAGGGCAACAACCCCGACTTCGACCATTACCCGTGGCATTTCGTGAATCGCTACGGATATCTCAATGACCACCGCGCCCATCGCCTCAAGCTCAACGGGTTCTTCTCTATCAAGGGCGACTGGACGATCGGATTTGACGGCATTTGGGAGTCGCCATTTACGTGGGAACCGCAGGCGACCCCGTTCGATGATTTTGAGATCCCCGGGGACGTCATGTTCCTGGAGCCGCGCGGCAGCCGCGAAGCCTTTAACGCCTCCAACCTCGATCTCCAGTTGAGCAAGGGCTTCACCATCGGAAACCGGGTCCGGCTCGTGGCGATCGGCTCGGTCTACAACGTGTTCAGCGCCGAAAACGGCACCACAGTTTGCAGCTTCGTGAGCGGTTGCGGTACTACCGAAATGGGTGAGGCACTGTCCTGGACCCTTCCCCGAAGCTACGAACTCGGCTTCAGAGTCGAGTTTTAGGCAGCGTTATTCATTCCTCCTTTCTCCAACCCGCCCTTCGGGGCGGGCTTTTTTTGTTCAGTTTCACTGTCCACCACAGTCGTCGAAGGACGGACGCCTCCTCCCGGTTTGGTGGCTCGAGCTGGGGTAAAGGGTCAAGAGTTAAGAGTGAAGAGGTGAATTCAAGGATGGTGGGTGAGCCAGGCTTCCGCCCATTGAGTTTTTGAATCTCTATAATGGCGTCATGGCCGGTATGACCATTCCTGAACTCGGTCCCGCAGTCCCGAAGCGGGGCTGGAGATGGGGTAGGGCCCTCGGTCGGCTGATTCTGACTGCCGCCCGGTGGGGCTTCGAAGGTGAAGTTCCGAATGTCTCGAAGGGGGTGATCATTGTTGCCCCCCACACGTCCAACTGGGATTTCGTGGTCGGTGCTGGCGCGATGCTCGCCCTCGACCTCAAGCTGCGCTTTCTCGGCAAGCACACGCTCTTCTCCGGTCCTCTGGCGCCGATGATGCGTGGCCTCGGAGGCATCCCGGTTGACCGGAGGCAACCCGGCCGAGGTGTCGTCGAGGAGATGGCCGAGCGGTTCAAGAACGAGAAAGAGCTCCTTTTGGCGCTGTCCCCAGAGGGGACCAGGAGTTCCGTAGATCGTTGGAAGACTGGATTTCACCGGATAGCCCGTGCTGCTGACGTTCCGATCATGGCGGTTGCCCTCGATTACGGGCCGCGCCGGGTTCGCTTTGGACCGCTCGTCACGCCTTCCGGCGATCCCAATCTTGACATGCAGATTTTCTTCGATTTCTTTTCAACGGCTCGCGGCAGACGCGGAAAAGTAGCGCCGTTTTCATCGTAGATTCCACGACCACATAGCCCCACCGGATATTCGTTTCAAACGGTGATCGTCGCTGCGAGACGGTAAAGTGCGCGGGATATACTCGCTCGATCAGAGAGCCCGGGAGGAATTCATGCGCATCGCCCTCGTTCAGCAACACGCGACCCACGATCGAAAAGAAAACCTCGAGAGGGGGCTCCAGGCCCTCGAAAATGCGGCGGCCGGCGGCGCGGATCTGGTCTGTTACGCCGAGCTCGCCTTCGAGCCCTTTTATCCTCAGCGACCGGCAGAAAAGGATCCGAAGGGCCTTGCACAGGAGGTGCCGGGGCCGGTGACGGAGGCGTTTTCGAAGTGTGCCGCCAAACTCGGTGTCGTCGTCGTGCTGAATCTCTATGAACGGGATGGAGATCGGTGTTTCGACTCCTCGCCGGTGATCGACGCCGATGGGAGCTTGCTCGGCCGGGCACGGATGGTCCACATCTGCGACTATCAGTGTTACCACGAGCAGGACTACTATGCTCCTGGCGATACCGGTGCGCCGGTCTTCGACACGAAGGTTGGAAAGGTCGGGGTCTCGATCTGCTACGACCGCCACTATCCCGAGTACATGAGAGCGCTGGCCGTCGCGGGAGCCGAGCTGGTGGTGGTGCCCCAGGCAGGAGCCGTCGCTGAGTGGCCGGACGGGCTCTTCGAGGCCGAGCTGCGAGTCGCCGCATTTCAAAACGGGTATTTCACTGCGCTTTGCAACCGGGTCGGCAGCGAGGAGTGTATCGATTTTGCCGGCGAGTCCTTTGTCTGCGCGTCCGGACGGGCAGGTGCTGGCAACTGCGCCGACCAGCGAGGACCATATTCTCTACGCCGATATCGATCTCGCCGAGGTCGCCGAGAGCCACGCGCGGAAGTTGTTTCTCCGCGACCGCCGCCCGGAGCTTTACGCGGACTGGCTCTCGAAGTAGCGTCTAAACCAGCTCGGGAAGGTATTTCTCCCGCGCCAGCCGCCAGAAGACGACCAGGAAAGCAGTCAACGGGATCGCGAGGATCATGCCCATGATCCCGTTGAGCGCCGTACCCCAGAAGAAGATCGCGATGATGATGACAACCGGATGGAGGCCGGTGCGATCGCCCATGATCTTCGGGGTCAATAGGTAGCCCTCGATCGTCTGCACGGCCGCAAAAACCACCAGCACCAGCAGCACCCGAGTGAGGCCGCCGTCAGGCTGGAAGAAGGCCAACGGCAGGGCCGAACCGAGCCCGATGATGTTGCCCAGGTACGGGACGATGTTCAGGAACCCAAGTGTCAGTCCGATGACAAAGCCGTACTTGAGGCCGACAAGGGTGAAGCCGATGGCGAAGAGCAGTCCCTGCAGAAAGGCGATGATGAGCTGGCCGCGGAAAAATGCGACGATGATGTTGAGGAACTCCTCGAAGAGGTAGACGAGGTCTTTTCTGGTCTCGGGTTTGAGGAAGGGGAGGAAGCGCTCGAGGTTGCCGATGTGGATCGTGTCGGTCATCAGGAAAAAGGCGAAGTAGATCGGCGCAACGACCCAACCTAGCAACGTAGCCACCCCGGACAGGACGCCGGCTCCGGCCGTCATCATTCGCCGGCCCAGGTATTGGGCGACGTCGACGACGGCGCCGCTTTGCCCTTCGACAGCGTTGCCGAACGCTTGCCCAACGGCGGTCTCGTTATAGATGTGGACCAGCTGTGGGGCGCGCGCACGGACCCACTCGACGGACGCTGCCCATAATCGGGGAAAGGCTTCGATGAGTCCCTTGATCTGATCGACGAGGATGTCGCCGAAGAACCACCCGAGGGCCACGATTGGGACGATAAAGGAAAGAAAGACCACGATCAGAGCTGGTACCCTGCCGAGCTTGAGACGGGTCGAAATCACCTCGTAGTAGGGCTTGACCACCAGTGCTGCGACCATCGCTACGGCAAGCGGCAGAAAGACGGCGGAGAACTTGACGAAGAACGTGCCGACGATCCAGAACAATGCCCCGATCGCGACGAGGATCACGACCGCCGACAGAATTGTGATGGCGGCTGCGATCGTCGCGCGCTGCCGGTCGCTGAACTCTATGGCCATAGAAGTGCCTCCTGGGAGCAGATCATATCAACACTACGATCGCTCGAATTCGGAATTCGTGAATTCGGAATTCGGAATTTCACGGTTCATGGCTGATCGCGGGGCGATTTCAGGGATTGTTGGACAGGTCTCAGGTCCTGAATGGGGGTTACTCTGCTGTCCTATGAGATCGATGTCGATCTGGTAGGTCGGCGTCAGGAATCTCAGCCCGGCATAGAATTCTGCTCGGTCGATGAGCTCGCCGATTACGGCCCCGAACATCGCCACTTCGATCGGAACAGTGCCCGTAGCGGCAAGAGCGAATGCCGGGAACAGCCCGACACCGATACGAACCGGGGCAAGAGCGAATCCTCCCGGCATGGGTCGTTCACGGCGAGCCAGATAGAGAACCAGCTTCACTGTGGCAGCCGGCCACAGCAGAACCGGGTTCGCGGTGAGGATGCCGATGTAGAACGCGGCGGTGAGCATTGCCATCGCGCTGTGCGGGACCGTGAGGACAGGCTGTCCGCGGACCCGGTAGACCATGTCCATCGCGAAGAGAGAGGCGAAACCGACGGCAGCGATCACCCACGACGCCCAACCAGGTATCTCCTTTTGAAAAGTGGATAGGCAAGCAGCTACGAAAAACGCTGAGAAGAGCGCGACCTCACGGCTGACCCACGACCGCCTGACGTTGAGCATCGCTCGCCAGATGCGAGTGACTCGCCCGAGATGGAGGGCGCTGACGGCCATTGCGATGAGGCCGGCACCGGCAAAGACCGGAACCGGGATTTCCTGACTCCACGCCGTTGCGGCCGCAAACCATGCGACCAGCAGGATCGCTACCGAGGTGAAGAACCACAGCGACCACTCGCTTCTGAATCCGCTCCAACTGATTGGAGAAGGCGGCGAAATCACGTTGACGGCGATTGGTGCGGCCGTCATGTCGGGTGGGGTCTGCCGACGACCTCCTTCGACGCGAACCGCCGGACGCAGCCCGGTCTCGGGGAAACCTGGATGCTGAACCAAAGGCGGGTTGTTCTCCCGCTCGAATCGCAGCGCGTCAGTTGGGCAGGCGGTGACGCAGGCCGGCGAACGGTCCTCCCCCAGTCGATGTTCGCAGAAAGTGCACTTCTCCATGACTCCGATTTCGGAGTTGTACTGAGGTGCTTCGTAGGGGCAAACCCAGGCGCAATAACGGCAGCCGATGCACAAATCCTGGTTGATGAGCACCGCGCCGGAGGACGGGTCCTTGGTGTAGGCGTTGGCGGGGCAGTTGTGGAGGCACGCGGGCTCGAGACAGTGGTTGCAGGCGAGGGTGAAGTGAAAGACCGGTGCGGTCGCCAGCCGCTGCTGATTGTAAGTGTGGATCCGGCGCCAACTCAGCCCATCGCCAACCGTGTTTTCATTGTTGCACGCTATGACACAGGCCGCACAGCCGGTGCAGCGATCGAGATCGATGACGAAGAGGCCGTGACTCATCGTGCGAGCTCCACGTCGACGGCGTTGTCGTGGAAGGCGGCACCGTGACCCATGTCGGTCTCGCGCGCGGCCGAGAGTAGGTTGATTCCACCGCCCTCCGACAGCCACCAACCGTTGTGGATGACGATGCATCCTGGTCGCAGGCTGTGATCGAGCTTGACGGTCGTCTCGACCTTTCCGCGATCGTTGAAGACCCTGACACGGTCGCCTTCGACGATGCCTCGCTCGGCTGCATCGGCTGGACTCATTTCAGCGAAGGTATCCGGGTCGAGTGCCCGGATCGAAGGGAGATTGCCGAACTGAGAGTGGATGCGGTTTTTGGTGTTCGGGGTGAGGAGCTGGAGCGGAAAGTCATGCGCGTCGCCGGCCGCCGGACGTTCGATATTGGGACCAAAAGTCGGCAGTGCATCCGCACCCCAACGATCGCGCGCCTCCTCGGAGAGCAACTCGATCCTTCCCGAGGGAGTGGGGAAGCTGAAGTCCGACCAGGCAATTTCTTGAGTCCCTGGCGCGAGGACTGGACCCTGACGGAGGCGCTCGATCGAAAGCTCGGGAAAAGCTTCGAGGCGGCTCTCGAGCCATGCCTCGATGGCCTCGTCAGAGGGCGCCGGGACCCTTCGTTTGATTTCGTCGGGTGAAACACCCAAACGCCTCGCGAGATGCCAATAGACTTCAGTTTCGGGCCGCACTTCGCCTGGCGGATCGATGAGCTTGGCCTTGATCTGGATATAGGGGTGCCAGTACGCACCGATGACGTCGGTCTGTTCGAACATCGTCTTGGCGGGCAGGACGATGTCGGCCTCGCGGGCTGTGTCGGTCAGGAACTGGTCGACCACCACCCGGAAATCGAGGGCGCGGAAGGCTTCGAGTACCTTCGATGTCTGCGGGTTCTGGGTCACCGGATTGCCGCGTTCGACCCACGCTACCTTGAGCTCCGGGTCTCGTTGCTCGAGCATCTCCGGACCGAGTCGCGCGGTCGAGACGGAAACCCGGATCGGGTCGTCATCGGTCGCGGGTGGATAGAGCGCGAGCGGCTCGCGGACCGAGCTGAAAATACTGCTCTGGAGGTTCGCGTAGATCCAACCGGCGCCTGGCTTACCGATATTGCCCGTGAGCGCCAGGAGGGCAATCAGGGAACGCATTGTCTGGGCGGAGTTGGTATAACGCTGCATCCCGAAACCGGCGCAGATGCTGAGCGGCGTGATCGAGCCGATGAGATCGGCCAGGCGCTCGACGACTTCGACCGGTACGTCGGTGATCTCCGCAACGCGGTCCGGCGGATAGTCGCGGACCATTGCCGCGAACTCCCGGTATCCATGGACGTGGTCGCGAATGAACGCGTCATCGATCGTACGGCGAGCGATCAGGAGATGAGCAATACCGAGGGCCAGAGCACCGTCCGTGCCAGGTCGTATCTGTACCAGCAATTCGGCGCCTTCGGCGGATTGGGTTCGCCGGGGGTCGATGACGACGACGCGGGCGCCGTTGTCCACGGCCTCCTCGACAAAGCGCATCTGATGGATGTTGGTTTCGGCCGGGTTCTTTCCCCAGAAGATGATGAGGCGGGCGTTGACCAGGTCCCAGGGCGCGTTGTGCTTGTTGTCACCGAGGGTCAGACGAGTCGCTTCGAGACCGGCCGGCCAGCACAGATCACCATAGGTCGTCGTACAACCGCCGAAGAGCCTCCAGAAATCAGTCGACACCTCGTTCAGCAGTCCCTTGGTGCCGCTGCCGGTATAAAAGAAGACGCTGCGCGGACCGAAGCGATCACGTGCCGAAATCAGCTCAGAGGCTATCCGGTTGAGGGCGGAATCCCATGTGATCCGTTCGAAATCACCGCTCGAGGTTCGTTGCAGAGGGTGGAGAATCCGGTCCTTGGCATAGACCCGCTCGATATAGGAAAGCCCCTTGAGGCAAACACCCTCCGGGGTCGCCATGTTGTCCGGGTGCGACTCGATCGAACGCAGCCGGCCGTTTTCGACCTCGACCCGCATACCACAGGTCGAGTAACAATTTCTCGGACACGCTGTCGTGAAGAACTCAGCCACCGAACGAGTATAGGGTGCCCATCCCGTGCCCGTCTCCGTCTCCGTGCCCGACAGAGGAAGGCTGGCGTTCCACGGTCATTTTCTCCATGCTAAAGTTTGCTTCAACGTATCGAGGATCGATTTCGAAAGGACGGAGTCCATGAACGCGTCACGCCGCGGTCGTCTGGAGTCTCCAATCGGTGCGGTCGAGGTGACGGTGAACGACGCAGCCGCCGTTCTCTCGGTGTCGTTCACAGACGAGCCGGTGTCCGAAATGGATACCGACAATGCTTGCTCTCGCGCCCTCAGCCAGCTCGAGGAGTACTTCCGGGGCGAGCGACGTCGGTTCGAGCTCGCGCTCGAGCCCGATGGCACAGAATTCGAACACAAGGTATGGAGCGAGGTGCGACGGATCCCGTTCGGTGCAACCGATTCCTACGGCGAGATCGCGCGTCGGCTCGGTGATCCCGATGCAGCAAGGGCCGTCGGTTTCGCCAATGCACGCAACCCGATTGCGATCATTGTCCCTTGCCACCGGGTGATCGGGTCGAGTGGAGACCTCACCGGCTATGCCGGTGGTCTCGACCGCAAAAAGTGGCTGCTCGATATGGAAAGTGGGCAGGGGCGACTCAAGTTCTACAACGCGTGATCAGCCGACTTCGGCAAACATCATGTCGCCCCACCGGGGGCTTTTCGATAGGTGACGCGAGATCCGGGGTTTACACCCCGGGCTAACCATCTGTCGCGCCTCCGGCGCTTTTTTTCGATCTGCGGTGAAAGCCGCGGAACGGTGACAGACATATGCCTTCAAGCATTCTCCGGCTATGAGGCGGGGGCCTCCTTCATCATCGCTTTCATTTCATCGTGAAAGGCTTCGATGATGGATTCCGGATCCGGGACCAGGCCTGAGTCGGTCGCGACACCCAGACGGACCTGACCGGCGTAGCTCAGGATGCTGACGCCGAGCCCGAGGCGGGCCGACTGCGGCACCCAGAACATCATGCTGCGCATCGGCTTACCGGCAAGGAAGATCTCCTCGCGGGGACCGGGAAGGTTGGTCATGACCGCCGTCGCCTTGGAGCCGAAGAGCTGGAGCGCAACGCTCTCAACCTTGGGTCCGGTAAGTCCGACCGCGTTGAGGATGGCGTAGATGACCATCGGCTCGGACGATTTCTTGATCTTGTCCATCCGCTTTTTGAGCTCGACGAGCCTCTCACCGCGATCGGCGATGCCGACCGGGAGGGCCAGAAAGACGAGACCGAATTTGTTCCCGAGTTTGATGACGTCGGAATCGGGCCGCAGGTTGACCGGCACTACCGCGCGGATGCTGAGGTCATCGACATCAGCCTTGCGTTTGATCATGTAGCGCCGGATGGCACCGGCGACCCCCGCCAGCAAAACGTCATTGATAGTCGCCCCCTGGGACTTCGAGTACTCCTTGACGTCGGCTAGGGACATGACCTCGGACCACGCGCAGCGCTTGGCCGTGGTGAGTTCGCCTTTAAAGAGCGTGTCGGGGTCGGCGGGCATCGTGGCCAGACGGGCGAGCACCCCGGTGCCCTTGGCGCCCTCGGTCACCATCTGGGCGGCGCGTGCGGGATCGGTCAGCGTCTCGAGTGTCTTGTCGACCATCTTGGCGGTGATCCGGCCGACCGAGTAGACCGCGTCGTTGACCACCTCGGGAAGCCAGAAGCCGCCCCCCAGAGGCTTGCGTCGCCGCCGCGCCCGCCGTGTCTTGGGGGAGCCTGTGGGTGAGTCATCGGTGAGGCTGAGCAGCACCCGCACCAGGGCGATGCCGTCGGCGATGCAGTGATGGATCCGTGCCACCACTGCCGACCCGCCGCGATAATTCTCGACGTACTGGAACTGCCAGAGAGGCTTGGAGAAATCCAGGGGTGTGCTCATGATGGTGCTGACCATCTCCTGAAGCTCCTTCTGGCCTCCCGGGTCCGGCAGCGCCACTCTGTGCAGATGCGAACGGAGGTTGAAGTGCGAATCGTCCACCCACCGCGGCCCAACGCCCGGCACAGATGATGTGACCACCTTTTGCCGGAATCGCTCGAAGGGCAACAGCCGGTCCTCGAGCAGCTCCTTGAGTTCCCCAAAATCGAGCTTTTCGGCGAAGGACATCACCCCGCTGATCAGCATCAGGTTGGTGGGCGATTCCATGTGCAGCCACGCCGCATCGACGTTCGACATCGGCTTGCCTTCGAGCAGAGCCATTCAGTCCGTCCTCCTCACAGATTCTGCTGGCACTGTAGCAGAGTCGGAATACTTTGGGGTTTGATGAATGCGTCCCCGTGCACCGAGGCGCCATCGCGGAGCCTGCCCGGTCTTGAAGGCCCGGGTTGTACAGAATCAGGCGTCAAATTCTGGCTCGGTGGTCCGCCTGCTGAGAGAGGCTACAAAACGGATCGTCTCCGTGACACGTCCGATACCGATCATATCGCCGCCGTTGATGGCGGTCGAACACTGGATTCTGATTCCGTTGAGGAACGTGCCATTCTTGCTTTCGAGGTCATCCAGCAATGCCCTATGGCCCTCGACAGTGATTCGCGCATGGTGCCGTGAGACCTTCATCGAAGGGATCGTGATGGCGACCTCTGGGTCGCGGCCAATGAGATTTTCACCATCACTCAGGGGATATTCGGCGTCTCTGAATATAGCCAGAAACCTGACGGGCTCGAGATGATACCCAATGGGCTGGGGCGCATCGAGGATGACGGGTGCGATAAGCCGATAACCTCGCCGGTGGATCGTCTCGATGAACAACGGGTCCCGAGCGCTGTCACTAAACGCTTTTCGAAGTTCGGCTACGGCGTGGGTAATCGTGTTGTCGGCAACAAAGCCCTCGTCCCACACCGAATCGACCAGCCGTTGACGGGTCACGACATCGCCGGCGTGCTCAGCGAGACACAACAACACCGCCATCACTCGTTGCTCGAGCTGAACGGTTGTAGTGCCCTGTGAGACCTGGTTCGCCATCGGATCGACCAGCCATTCGCCGAGGCGGAATGGCCCTTTTGCAAAGGAGTGTGATTCGACTTTGAGGGTCACGCTGAGATTAATTTACGCGAAGGTGAAGAAAAAAGCCAAAAAAGGCCCGCGTGAGGAGCGCGGGCAGAGGAAGGAATAAAAGGCCACCGGTTTTTGGGAAGCCGGGGCAGGCATCCCGCCAGCGGCTAGAAACGACAGCTTTTGGCGACCATGGAGTTGATCTGCTGTGAGGTTTTTGCGCCTGGAGTTGTGGGGGCCTCCTCGAGGCCGGCGGTGTGCAGGGCCTCGTGGATCAGGACCATGGCAGCGTGTTGGTCGGAGACTCTCTCGAACTTCGGGCAAATGAAGGTCGTCGGTGCACCGACAAAGGTGTAGGCGAGGTTGCGTCCGCAGACCTTCTTCACTTTATGGCTCGAAAAGACCGGCATGTAGACGGCCTTGTCCAATGCCTCCATGGCGTCGACCCCGAACTCGGCGAAGAGATCGGAGCAGGTTTCGATCTCCTGCACGCGCTGGGCGGCGATTTCGAAGGCGACCTCGACGCTGTCGCGCAGGCCATCGTTCATTCCGCCGTGGATCCACGGTTGCACGGTTTCATTCACTGCGATTGACACTTGCATTTCGATGCTGTCCGCAGCCCAAGTTGTGGCGATGGTGGAAAACAGAATTACGACACACACGATCGAACGCCTCGCCCCCATGAGGACCTCCCGGGGCGAGGCGGATACACGATCATCTTCAAACCGCCGCGCGGATTCGCGCCGGTTCGATTTCTGTTCGCTGTGGAGGAATGCCTGCCCCATACCGACACGATCGGCCGCGGCAGGTCAGAAGAAATTTAGGGGATATAAGTGAGTTGTTAGGGAGTTGTTAGGTGAGTTATCGTGGAATCTAAGTTATTTGAATAGAGTGTGTTGTCGCGCATGCCTGTCATCCCGAGCGAAGGCGGAGCGAAGCGACGCCGTAGTCGAGGGATCCCCCGAATACTTCGGAGACAGTCCCTGACTTCGGGGGATCCATCGACTCGGCCCTCGGAGGGCCTCGCTCCCAAAGAACAAATTTCAAGCCATAAATGTAACTCTTTTGTTGTCAATATTTGACTAAATTCGAGATTCTGCCGGGCCGATCCCTTGTTCTTTCCATGAGTAGGCGCCGCCTCGCGGCGTGGCGTTGCTCAGGATGACAAAGAAGAAAGGGCGGGGACAAACCCCGCCCCTGAGAATTAGTCTGTAGCGAATCTACGGCGCAGCGATGCCCTTGGAAGTGATACCGAGCGAGATCTTGGGGTTCGGTGGCTTGAGGTAGCGCGCGAGGAAGTCATAGATCTGCTTGCGGTAGCCCCAGGCTTCGGGGGTGTCGAGGCGGTCGAAGCTGTGGCCGCCGGGAACGTCGGAGACCAGGTGCTCGAAATCCTTGCCGGCCGCTGTCAGGGCCTGGATCAGGTGCTCGACCTCGATGTAGTTGACGTCCTCATCGTGGATGTTGGTGTGGATCCGCAGGGGTTTGGTGAGCTTGTCGACCGACCACACCGGCGAGCGGCGTTTGTACTCCTCGAGGTTCTCCTGCGCCGAGGCGCCAATGAAGTAGTCGGCCTCGTAGAGGTCGCGGTAGCCCTGGCCGTGGTAGCCCATACGTTGGACGAGGTCCGAGACCGGCACACCGGCATAGCCGCAGGCGTAGGAATCTGGATAGTTGAAGAGGCTGAAGAGGGTGATCAGGCCGCCATGGCTCCAGCCGAGGATACCGACCCTTTTGGGGTCGACGCGGGGGTGGTTTTTGACCGCCCAATCACGTGCCGCAAGGGAATCCTCGACCTCGAGACCGCCGTAATCGATGTCCTCGTACATGCCGCGCCCGTAGCCGGTGGAACCGCGGTACTCCGGCGCGACCACGATGTAGCCCTGGACCATCAGTTCACGCACGATGTGGGCGTAGTAGGTCGTGAAATCGGCGTGGACCCCGCCGTGGGGCAAGACCAGCAGCGGCAATTTGCCCGCATCGTCGAAACCCTTCGGAGTGAAGAGGTAGGTGTAGAACTTGAGCTCATTGCCGGCGTTGACGCCGGTTGGGTTTTCTTCCTTCCAACGTGGAGGTCCATAGATTCGGGACTTGTCGATCACCGCTACATCACCGACACGCTCGTACCACAGGACATCGTCGATTTTCTTTGCCAGAGCGTCGAACTCATGCCCGGCCCGGCGCGAAGCCTTTTCGACCGCGGTGACCGCGTCGGATTTTGGCGGATCGTCGGCTACGACGACGGTTGACATGAAAATCGAAATGACGACGAGGAAGAGCACAGCGGATTTTTGCATGGTTCGAGCCTCCTTCAAACGATGATTCTATAACGGCCCACCGACGGAATCTCTGAAGCACGGGTACAATCGTGACCATGGATCCTCCTGGCGGGGACGATGGCAACCCGATTGGAACGCTGCCTCAGCGATTCCGGAGTGCGGCTCACCTCCTGAAGACCGCGACTGGGCGCCACGACGCGGTCACAGAGGCACTCCCAGAGCTGCCCGTGACCCGCAGAGCGCTGCCGATGCGTTACCTGATCAAAGATGACGAGGACGGCCGTTATTTGACCTGCATCGAAGCGTCGAATATATCGGTCCGGATCGACCGGTCGCTCAGCGTTTCGGCTTCGTCGGCTCGAAAGTACGCAAAGGGCACGATCTTCCTCGACGGCGCCGCGAAAGGGGAGCCGTTCATCGACTCCTCGCGCGGTGTCTACAACCTCGACCACCACGAGGGCTGTGTGCGCTCGTTCACCCTTTCGACCTGTGAACAGGCGATGATCGTTATCCGCAAAGGGCTCGATCTCGACGGCGAACGGTGGACAATCTGGGCGAATGACCCCGACCTCGATACGGTCCTTGCGATTTGGTTGTTGCTCAATCATCGGCGGATCGATGAATCCGACTCGGCCGTGCGCAAAAAGATCATGCCGATTGTTCGGCTGCAAGGCGTGATTGACGCCCACGGTTTCGAACTCAAGGAGCTGACAGGTTTTCCCGACAATCTTCAGGATGCCGCGCTGACCGTCATCAACGGCCTCCGGAGCGAGGAGGTCGAGCTCAAGAAGGATAACCGGTGGGGTGATACGGATTTCCTCGATTTCACCATCGCCTCGTTGCAGAAACTGGACGAGCTGGTCTACACGCCACACGATTTCGAGGAAGGCCACGCGGTTGAAGAACTCGCCCGGGAAGGCATCCTTCCGCAACGGATCGCGGTTGCATGCCGGTCGGAGGCAGGAATCTACGAGGTCGAGGAGCAACTCCGCGACCTTCACGGAGAC
The DNA here is from genome assembly GCA_963776765.1 of Candidatus Sulfomarinibacteraceae bacterium. GTDB lineage: Bacteria > Acidobacteriota > Thermoanaerobaculia > Thermoanaerobaculales > Sulfomarinibacteraceae > Sulfomarinibacter. Next base: position 124,074 of record CAVZOK010000011.1, on the reverse strand, counting down.
CGCCTCGGGCTTGTGATCCTCGAAAAGGAACCTGGAATCTACACCCTGCGACAGGTGGATCCATTCCTGCCGACCGACCTCGAGAGCCTATATGAACGCCTCAACCTGCTCGATCCCGAGGCCGTCGGCGAAGCTCTGTGGGGCGGGTCAAATGAAATCGGCGGCTCACCGAGAGGTCGTAAGACAGGGCTCAGCCTGCGCGAGATCATGTTTGTGACCCGGTGGGTCTACCAACCGCCGTCGGGTGGGCGTCGGCTGGCGGCGGTCGGGGTTGGAGTTGCGGCGAGCGTTGCAGCCATTGTGGTCGCAATTCTTGCAGGCGGCTCACAGCTTGGAGGAGGTGTGCCGCCGGGTCTGATGGTTCGCGGAGATCTGAAGGGCGCGGCAATCTCAGCCGTGGTGCTGATGGTCTTTGGGCTCGGTCTCGTTTACCTCGGGAACTCCCGAATACCGGGCAGATTTGGATTGCGCCGAATTCGAGGCCTCGGTTTTCTCGCAATGCTCCCGGTGACTGCGATCCTCGGTCTTGCCGGTGGGGCGTGGATGAGCAAACCAACGGTCGCTGCAGGAGCCGGCACCGCAGGCATATTGGCGGTTATGCTCGCAGGAATTGTCGGGATCGAGACCTTGTTGCGGGGCGCGTTACACGGGCACCTCCTTCGCTTCTTCCCGGTAATGGCGGCGAACGGACGGCTGTTTATATCTGCACCGAACGCGGTGGCGGCGATGGTCTACTCCGGCGCGGTGACAACCTGCGTTTTGCCGCCGGCGTGGATCACCACGGACATCGGTGGATGGTGGATGGGTTGGGCAGGTGCTGCGCTGATCTTCGGTCTGGTGTGCGGAGGTGTTCGCGAGCGGTCGCGCAGCGTATGGGCGACTGTCATTCTGCATGCGGTCTCGGCGATTATCGTGTGGATCGTTCTCACGAAATTTCTCTGAAATCGCCGATCGCCTTCAGCTCGTCTTGTGGTGCACCCATGAGAAGGCCCGTGTCAAGTTGATGGACCTCTCACAGGAGAAGATTGTCCTCCTCATCGAGTTCGCGGGATACCGTTCCAGCTGCCAATCGTGTCCTCGCGTGTCCTGGCGTTCGGGGTTTGGTTTCGGATTAGCTCCGCACCGTGCACCCATCGGGATCGAGGCGTTCGAGCCGTGGCTCGTGCCCATTGCGCATGTCGCGCTCCAGAAAGCCATCGGGATCTCCAGGCCATGTCCAGTGGGTACAGTCGTAAGGGCTGCCGGTGAAGGCGCCAACCACAAGGGGCTCATGACCTGGTCGCGTAGTCCGAGAAGGGCAGCATTAGCCGGAATGGGTCCACTCAGGCGTTTGGTTTGTGCCAGCACCACAACGGGATCCCATTCCGGCCTTTCCATCAACAGAAAGTGCGCGAGGCGTCGAAGGGGACCTGGTCACGCATCACGTAGTAGCAAGCCCGCGCCATCTTGTTTGCCAACGCCCTGGCCGCCACCATTGGATGACAGCGTGACTTCTTGCGGTCGAAGTAGCGCTTGGCGAGGGGCTCGTATTGCTTCGCGTGATGGGCCGCTTCCGAGTACGCCCACGACAGATACTTGTTTCCGTTCTTACGGTTGCCTTTGCCCTTCTTTTTATTGTTACTGATTTTCTCGCTCTTCACACATCGGCAGTAAGAGCCGTAATTCCCAACTTTTTGGAAGCGGCCGATGTCGCCGGTTTCGCACATGATGGTCAGCGCGAGGATGTCTCCGATTCCCGGAGCAGTGCGCAGGAATTGAAATTCATCCCGGAGCTTCCCCGTCTGAAACGCGATCTTCTCGATCCCTTTAATCTGAGCTGTGACGACTCGCACGACTGGGAGCATGGCGATGACCGATTCGGCGACATGAGGATCGTCAAACATTCCACGAACCGTTTCAGAGTCCAAGGTCCGGATATCTTGAGTCGTAATCTTCTCACACTTGCTCCGGGCGAAAATCGTTTTAGTCGAAAGATACAGAGATGTCCTTTGGTGAACGAGGTAGGAGCGTCGTCTCAGGAGGTCTCGCAGCCCCCGCTCCTCCGGAGGCATGATGTAGCCCTCTGGCAAAATACCCAGCGCGAGAAGGTGAGCGATCCACCGCGCATCATGACGATCATCGGTGTACTTCTTCCTGCTGTAGTCGCGCGCTCTTGCCGTATTCACCAACCGGACGTCGTAGCCGGCCTCTTTCAACCCATCCACCAGCCAGTACCAGTTAAACGTCGACTCCACCGCTATCACCTCGAGCTCCTCCCGATACGGCTCGAGGAACTCCAGGACCACTCCGAGGTCGTTGCGAAGCCTCCGACAGGCGACGTCCTCATGCGCCTCGTCTTGGATGGCCACGTAATTATTGTTTGAGTGCAAATCGATTCCGCAGTACATTGCCATTGGCTCCTCCTTCTTTTTGTTTTTTGGCTCTCCGAGCATAACGCTCGGATGGAGGAGCCTTCTCTATGATTCTCAGGCGTCCCGCCTGCACAAAGGGTCTTAGCTGATGAATGTGCGGCCGGGACGGCCGCACCACAAAAACAAACCCTGTGTTTCGTCTGTACGGATTGGGCGGAAGAGGCTACGCGTAGCGTTCGAGGAACAGCTCGAGCAGGCGATCAGCCTCAATAGACGGACGCAGGCTCCACAGGATTTTCTGGTATGCGGCCTCGTCCGCTACGTAGTCTTTGAGGAAAACGAGAATGCGTTGGCGCAATCGCTCCTCGTCCATCTCGCTATGAAATTGGGTTCCGTAAACGGGTTTGCCCTCGAGGCGAATGAGTTGGTTCGGGCATACATTCGATTGTGCGAGCTCCAGCCAGCCGGAACCAAGCTCACTGACGCGGTCATTGTGGCCCAGCTGCACATGGAAATTCTCGGGAAATTCAGCCAGCAGGGGATCGGCGATTCCAGCTGGTGTGAGACGGATGGGGAAGGTCCCGACTTCCGATTTTTCCTTGTCCTCGATAACGGTACCGCCACCGAGATCAGCCAGAAACTGGTGGCCCCAACAGGCGCCAAAAACCGGGCGTTCGTCGTCGAACAGGCGTTGGACGACTTCTCTCAGCGGAGCGGTGAACGGATGTTCCCGGGTGACTGAAAACGCCCCTGCTCCTCCGATCAGGACGGCGTGGGCGTGCTCGACGTCTCGCCAACGGATATTCGGGTTGTCGACGAGGTTGATGAATTTGAATTGGCGCCGGGCGACGCGGCAGCGATCGATGAAGCAGCTTTGTTCCTGCTTGAGCGATACGAGCTCGTTCCGGACCTGGAGGAGGACGAGTTTGAGTTGGGTTCGAGGTGTCGCCATATGTTCCTTTAGAGCCGTTTCGCTGGGGGATTGTAGCCGGACGCTCAGCCGATTGCACTGTCAATCCGGAAAACATATCTTCTTCAAGGCGCCGCGGCGATTCAGTTCGGCGGCCTCCTGATAGCCACCGATGAACTGATCGCCGACAAAGATCATCGGCACCGTCCGCCAATTTCCGGCCCTTTCCGAAACTTCCCGCCGTAATTCCCGTTGACCGTCGAGCGCAATTTCCTCGAAATCCACCCCGAGCCGCGTGAAGAGCCTCCGGGCGGCAAAACAGTAGCCGCACCAACGTCGTGTATAGATGCGAACGTGGGCCAGCGTACTCGGCCCCATCAACCCTGCCAGCCGTCTTTCCAACCGCGGATTACGGCGAAGACATCGACCGCGGTCGGAAGATCGAGGCCAGCCCTGGCCTCGGCAGCGGCGATCACCGCAGACGTGTGGCATCGCAGGAACGGATTGGTTTCCAGTTCTTCGTTGATGGCGGAGGGCACGGTCGGCCGTCCCTCGGCACGAGTCCTATGGGCGGCTTCGAGGCGTTTCTCGAGACTTCCGTTGTACGGCTCCACTTCGCGCGCAAACTTGAGGTTGGCAATCGTGTACTCGTGGGCGCAGTAAATCTGGGTTTCGCCGGCTAGATCCGCAAGAAGGGTCAATGAGGTATGCATCTGTTCGGATGTGCCCTCAAAAACTCGTCCACACCCACCAGCAAAAAGGGTATCGCCGACCAATGCGAACTCCGGTCCACGATAGGCGATGTGGCCGGCGGTATGACCCGGAACGTCGAGGACCTCGAGATCGAGTCCGAAGTCTGGAAGAGAAACAACATCGCCGCCTTCGATCGGGTGATCGACCGTTGAGATGCTCTCGCGAGCTGGACCGAAAACCGGTACCTTCCGCGCGCCGAGCAGCTCGGCGACGCCGCCAACGTGGTCGCCGTGGTGGTGGGTGAGGAGGATTGCGACGAGTTCCAGGCTCTGTTTCCGGAGAATCTCGATGACGGGTGAGGCCTCACCCGGATCGACGACCACCGCCGTTGGTGACGGAGGGTCCGTGATGAGCCAGACGTAGTTATCGGAGAAAGCGGGCACGGGTTCAAAAAGGGGCATGAATCCATGCTGCCAGGGAATGGCGGTTACAGTCAATCTCCGGAAGATTGGAAAGAGGTGTTTTGTTGGCCATGGCAGAATGCAGATATGAAGACCCGCTACCTTCTGGTCGCCGATCGCCTCGAAGATCTCAATCCGGAGTTCGATCTTGGAGTGTGCGTGAGCACGGAGCTCATCAGCCGTGGGATTACGGTCGACTACCTCGACCTTCCCGCCACCAACCCCGAGCAGAGCGCTGAGGACTATCTCGCCGACCTACCAGTGCGTGAGATCCTGTCGTCGGATGCGGAACGCGATCCCTTCTGGCAGCTCGGACCCGGGCGTTCAGCCGACGTCCGCGAGTATCGGGTCATTCTGCAAAGGAAGGATCCGCCGGTCAACGAGAGTTTTATTTCACGCACCCGGCACTTCGAAGAGGCGCCGGAAGAGATCGTCCAGATCAACCGCCCACCGGCAACCTATGAGCTCTCCGAGCACACCGCGGCGCTTCGCTTTCCCGAGTATGCAGCCCCGACCGCTGTCTGCACAAACCTCGAGGAACTGGTCGAAGCCGTCCACGGCCTTCCAGGCGAGGCCGTGCTCAAACCGGAGAACACATACTGCGGGATCGGCATTGAGTTCTTCGAAAGCGGAGTTTCAGAGGAGAAGCTCGCGGCCTATTGGGATGAGTGGAAACCGCACGTCATCGTACAGCCCTTTCTCGAGGCCATCGAGTCGTCGGGGGATCTGAGGATCCTGACAATCAACGACAGGGTCCTGGGATCCGTCCTGCGGGTTCCAGCAGAGGGCTCGCGGCTGGCCAACCTGCACCAGGGTGCGGTCGCGGCGAGACTCGAACCGACACCGCGCCAGCTTGAGGCGTGCCGGGTGGTGGCGGAGGAGCTCAACCCGTTGGGGCTCTATCTCCTCGGCCTCGATTTCATCGGCGATGATCTGACAGAGGTCAACTTCACGTCGCCGACGACAATTGTCCAGGTCAATCGCGTCAACGGCATCCGCGCCGATATCGAATTGGTCGACGAGTTGGAACGGATGTGGCGGGCGAGGATCTAGCTCAAGATTCCCGAGAAATCAGTTGATCCTCGTTCCTCGATCCAGGATCCAGGATGCAGGATGCAGGATTACGAAAAGTCGTCGCGTCTCCAGTGCTTTTCTTCATCTCGTTCATTCGATGAGGCGGCGGTCAATTCTCAGATGTCGACCTCTCGCAGATGAGTGGGTCGAGCATCTAGCATCGAGTATCTAGTATCAGGTGGGCCGGTGGGCTAGTGAACCATCTCATTGAGATACTCGGTCAAGCGGGCTCGATCGCCGTCACGAAAATCATTAAATCGGGCGCCGACGCCTTCCATCATTTCTGATGAAACGTTGGTGGTGCGGGCGATCGTAGCCTGCCCACGGATTGGATCGCTCTGACCAGGAATGTTGATCTCAAAGTCGATGGTAGTGCCGGGCGGGTAGTGACCGAATCCGCGAAGGAGCATACCCGTTTCAGAGACGTTTTCGGTCTGGCAGAAAGTCCTCAGTGGCCGTTGTTCGAGGTGGAGAACCACCCGGGTTGGTGCCCGCAGTGGGGACCGTGGCGCGACCGCGGAGATCTCGAGGAGAGCCTGGGCCAACGTCTCGTTCATATCGGTGGCACAGATTGCTCGATTGATCCCGGCGCCAATGCCGACAAAGGTCTGGGCAGCTTCGAGATGTCTTGGTTCGCTCAGAAGAACAACACCGCTTCGCTGGCAAGCGGATCCGGGCGACCTTACGCACTGAACGAAACGCCTCAGGGCGGTGATGGGTCCCGGGAAACCGATGATGATTGCGTCGAATGAGGTGTTCTGGACCAACTCGAGGGTGTTGTCGTTCCAGGGTGCCATCTGAAGGTTGATATCAGATCCGCGAATCACATCCTTCACTTTCGCAAAGGTCGATTCATCGGTGCGGGTCATCACCACTTCAATTGGCATCAAATGGCACTCTCACCATTCATTATAGCGAATCGAATGAAAGAGTTCCGAATTTCTCCGAGTGATCGGCGGTGGCGCGAACAGACGCGTTGGGGCACACTGGGCTTGATGATAGAAGAAGCAGACTGCAATCAGGGGTCGATCCTGCAAATTCAACGACACGTGTCACTGGCGCCCTTGACGACTCTCAAGCTCGGGGGGACGGCGTCCTCTTTTGCAGCTATCGACAGCGTTGGAATGGCAAAAGAGGCTATCCGCTGGGCGGATAGGAACTCCCGGCCGGTGGCAATTCTCGGCGGTGGTTCGAATGTCGTGGTGTCCGATGATGGCGTCGAAGGCTTGGTCCTCAGTGCAGTTCTGCGCGGTGTCCAACTCCAGGACAATGGGGCCACCGTGCGGGTAACGGCTTCGGCCGGCGAACCCTGGGACGAACTCGTGGAAATGACCGTCGCGGAAGACCTCGGCGGCCTCGAGTGTTTGTCTGGTATCCCCGGGTGGGTCGGTGCCACGCCGATCCAGAATGTCGGCGCATACGGACAGGATGTGGCAATGGCGATCGAGGGCGTCCGCGTGCTCGATCTGAAGAACCTCGAGGAGAAAACGTTGGGACGGAAAGCGTGCGGATTCGGCTACCGAACGAGCACCTTTCGCGAGGTTCCGGACCGCTTCATGGTCCTTTCGGTCACATTTGCGCTGCAACGCGGCCGCCGTCCGAAGATCGAGTATCGCGAGTTGATGAGGACGTTCGGGAACGGGAGCGCGACACCGTCATTGGCAGAGGTGCGCCAGGCGGTCCTAGAACTCCGTCGCTCGAAGTCGATGGTGATCGAGGAAAGCGATCCCAATCGCTTGAGCGCCGGTTCTTTCTTCGTCAACCCGGTGTTGGATGCGTTGGCGCTGGCAAGGCTGAATGAGCAGGCCCGGGCTTCTGGCTCCCTCGGATCGAGCGAACGAGTGCCGAGCTATCCGTCCGGCGGCCAGTGTTTCAAGGTCCCTGCAGCGTGGCTTATCGAGAAAGCGGGTTTCGCAAAAGGGTTTCGGAGAGGCGCATTCGGTATTTCTTCGGCCCACGCTCTGGCACTCGTCCATCACGGCGGTGGCACCACCGAGGATCTTCTGGCCCTTGCCAAAGACATTCGCGAGGGCGTGCGGCGCCAATTCGATATCGAGCTTCAACCGGAACCGGTATTTCTTGGCTTCTCCTCCACAAATCCACTCGAGGACTGAGATTCCTCGGGAAGGGTTTGCCACCCACCCATCCAAAACCGCCAAGATCGCAAAGCCCGCAAAGACATCGCAATGCTCTTATTGACCCACGATTCACACAAATGACCTTCTTTGCGCTCTAGGCGTTTTTCGCGGTTCAAAGAGGTGGGAGGTGGTGTCGATCTGCGTTCGGTGGTCGGATTTCAATCTGCGGAGTAGGTGACCTCGAGATTGCGCGCGACTCGAGAGGCAATGAACACCAGTAATGCGGAGCTGATGAACAAGGCGAGTAACGCCATCCACCACGAAACGGGGCGCGCGAGCAGGGCGAATGCACCCAGGCTCACTGGCACAGGTGCGAAAGAGACCAGGTAGTGGACAAAGCTCAGGACTTTGAGGAAGGTCGGTAGGAACGGCGTCAGGGTCTCCCAACCCAGGAATAGAATTGCCGGCACCATCGGGTTCTTGAAGAACAGACCTGCGAGCATGAAAAGGGCGCCGTAGGCAAAGCAGGCAAGCACCACGATCAGGAGATAGCTCGCGAGGTTCGCGATCCCCGAGCCCGAAAGCAACAGCTGAAGACCGGCTGTGCCATGAGGGAGATAAACCAGGATGTAGGTCAGAATCGTCGTGGTCACGAGAATCAGAGAGGCCGACAACACCCCTCCGAGGTATTTGCCGAGCACCAGCACCATCCGGGGCAGGGGGGCGAGCAGTGTGTAGTGAAGTGATTTCTCGAGGATCTCACCGCGAAAGAGACGGACGAAGATCATCGCGTTGGCAAAGAAAACCACGAAACGGAGGAGGAAAAAGTGAAAGACCTCTGCAAACTCGGTGGTTGCATGGCTGGCATCGGCGCGCATCGATCCCGGCATGAAGAATGCGCGCAACAGCATCAGGGCCAGTGGCATGCCGACGAGGAGGTAGACCGCGAGGGAGCGCCGGCTGAAGAGGCTGCGGAGGACCTCGTGTTTCGCGAGGGTGAACACCTGGCGGCGGCGCAAGAGGGTGGCTGGAGCTGTCACGCGCTTCCCCCGCCCAAGCCCTCGCCGATCAGGTAGTCGTAGACCGCATGCACGCTTTCGTCAGCAGGAGCGACCGTTTCGACTATGACACCAGTGTCAATCACGATGCCGTTGAACTTGTTGAAAAAGTCGGAAGCGTCCCGCGTGCTGACCAGCAGGCCCTCGTCCTCGAGGACACGCACCTCCACGATGTGCTCGAGCTCGAAGAGGCGAGATGCAACGACATGAGGCTGGTCGCATCGAACCAGCACCTGGATAGGGTGTGAGGTGATTTCGCCCCGAACTTCGCGAATCTCGCCTTCGGCGACGATGGCACCACCATGAATCATGATCACGCCGTCTGAAATCACATCGACCTCGTGAAGGATGTGGCTTGAAACGATGACGTGCCGGCCTTCTTTCGCAAGATCGGTGAATAGGTCGATCATCTCGGCGCGGCCCATCGGGTCGAGGCCGTTCAACGGCTCATCGAGCACCAGGACCTGCGGGTCGTGGCATTGGGCATGCGCAAGCTTGATCCTCTGCCGCATGCCCTTGGAGTATCCCGCGATTCGGCGGTTGGCGGCTTCGGTGAGACCGACCCGCGCCAATGCGGCCCAGGCGCGTTCATCGGCCTCGTTCTTCGAGTATCCGTGGAGGGCGAGGGCGAAACGAAGGAAGCTGAGCCCCGTCGAGCCGTTCGGAAAGTTGTCATATTGGGTGCAGTAGCCGACCAGGCGAAAGAGTTCCTCTGGGCTATCGGGAGAAACTCCGAGGACCGAAACCTCGCCTCGGCTCGGCCGCAGCAGGCCTGTCATCAGGTGCATCAGAGTGCTCTTGCCGGAACCGTTGGGTCCCACCAGACCGGTCAGTCCGGCGCCACCTCGAGGTTGACTTTGTTGACGCCGAGGACCTCGCCGTAGAACTTCGACACGTCGCGGAAAACGATGTGGCCGGCGCTCATCGCACGACCTCGTGGGGGCGGAGCTTGCGGTTGATCAGCCAGATGCTCAAGGCGGTCACGGCGACGAGCGTGAACCAGTTGAGAGACACCGGAAGACCGCTCGGGGTGGGCGCGCCAAAGAGCGACATGACAACGCTGTTCATGGCGCGAACCAGGTGGATGAGATCGCCGAAGGATGTCCGGGTCACCGCGTTGACCGCCTGAGCAAAGCCGGCAAGGATGAAAATGATGGCGAAGAGGGCGCCGCGGGCGGCGGGTTTGAATCGGACCCATGCAGAAATCGCCAGGGTCAGCACAGAGATGACGACGATCCAGGCGATGTGCCCGACCACATACGCCAAACCGATCCGGTAATTTTCAAATCCCCAACCGCCACCCTCGAAATAAGCCTGGAGGATGAAGATTGCGAGACCCATGACCCAGGTCATCGGCGACAGGAGGATCGCCAGTACCGCCATCTTGCCGAACACGTACTCGTGGCGGTCGATTGGACGACTGAGATAGAGCGGGAGGGCGTTGTTCGAAAGATCCGCCGCGATGAGGCTCGGCGACACGATGACCGCCACCAGAAAGGCCGGCAGCGCTTGCCAGGAGAAGAGGAGCATGAAGAACTTGTCGGTCAGGACGTTCATCAAGTCGGGGGGCATCCCGAGCTGCTGGAGGAGGGAGAGGTTGTGGCTCAAATAGATGAAGAAAATCCCGGCAACCGACGGCAGGAAACAGAGCGCGTAAAACGCGGTGAAGAGGCGTGAGGCGAAGGCATCGGCGAGGGCGTAACGGGTTACCACCAGCCAGCGCCACCGCAGCGGCGTCAGCTTGCCGAGATAACGTCGCCAGATGCGCTCATAGACCGCCATTATCACCCTCCATGGCGCGTAGGAAAATGTCCTGCAGTGAATCCCGCTTGAGGTCGAGGTGGCGAATGCCGACCCCGAGACGATGGGCGATCGCGTAAAGGTCACGGACAGTGTACGGCTCTGGCAGGACCAACTTAAAGCGTCCGCCGTCGTGTATTGCGAGCTCGCAACCGAGCTCGAGGAGTTCGTCGGCAAAACGCTGATCGGCGGACTGCAGTTCGACCTCGACAAAGGAGCGGTTCGCTCTGCGTTCCGCTTCGAGATCGCAGCTCGCCGCGATACGACCTTCCTTGAGAATCAGAACCTCGTCGCAGACCGATTCCACGTCGCGCAACAGATGCGACGACAAAAGGATATGGGTTTCGCCTCGATCGCGGATATCGGTGACCAGATCGAGCATGCGCTTTCGGGCCGGTGGGTCGAGGCCGTTTGTCGGTTCGTCGAGCATCAACAAACGCGGACCGTGGACGAGCGCCTGGGCGAGCTTGACCATTTGCTTCATGCCGGTCGAGAAGGTCCCGAGCTTACGATATCGCGCCTCGCCAAGACCTACGTAGAAAAGGGTTTCATGCGCCCGTTCGAGGGCCGGTTCGGGCGGGAGGCCGCTGAGCTCGGCCATCAGACGCACGAAGTGAACCGCCGTCATACCGGCGACAAAGGAGTCGTTCTCGGGCATGTAACCGACCTGGGCGCGGAGATCCTTGCCCTCGTTTGCCAGTGACAGTCCGAGAACGCTGGCGCCGCCGGAGGTCGTCGGGAAGAACCCAAGCAGGGTCCGAAGGAGAGTCGTCTTGCCCGCGCCGTTGGGACCGAGCAAGCCGATTGCGCGCCCCCCGAGGGAGGCGCTCAAATCGATCAGGATCGGCCGCCCACCGAGATCGACGGTCAGACCATCGAGCACGATCGCAGGCGTTGAAGGGCTATCCGGCTGACTCATCAAAGTGATGATACAGCTTCCGTCTCTTCGACCTCGCCCATCTCGTTCTTCTGTGCGAATGCGGCACCGGACATCCCGAGCGTGGAGGCAAGACCGATGAGGCTCCCTCCTGTTGCAGATGCGGTGATGCGATCACTCTCACCGAAGACACACACCAGACCCTGACTCAGACCGTCACTCAAGGCGTCGGCAAACTCGAGCTCTCCGAGCATCTCTGCAGGAATGGCGTCGATCAGTGATCCGAGATCGCGGTAAACGAGGGCTGAGCAGTCCGAGTAAGCGTTGTCGGGGAGCAGAGCCTGGAAGACACCAGAACTGGCGAGGGTGACGTTGGCGGCGCGATACGCGATGGACTGCTCGATGAGAGCCCGACTCGGCGCTACGACGAGGTAACCGTCAACCGTCGTAAACACTGCCTGTTGGTCGAGTCCCTCACGGCGGATGGTGTAGAACGTGCTGCCCGAACCTTCCGATACCTCGAATACCAACTGGGGCGCGTCTTCGGCGGCGAGCTTCAGGTTGATCAGATCAACTGCACGCTGGATCGTGTGGATCAGGGTCCCGGGGTCGTAGACTTCAACGATCAGTTTCCAGGATGGCACCGGCAACATCGGACCATCGAGAGCAAAGGTCGCCTCGCCGCCAATTGTGGCAGCAAAATCCTCACGCAGGTCAATGCCGATGATCTGCTGGAAGAGTTGCAGCTGTCCCAGGGCCTGATCGTTCTCGGCCGTAGCAAACCCGAGAAGGTCGTCAAACATGTCCACCGCGTCCTTGGTGACGGCGGAGGCTGCGACGTAAGCGTCAGGTGACACGAAATCGAGGCTTCCCATGGGAGCAGGATCTGCGAGCCACGCCATGACGCCGCGACGCTGTTCGGAGAACCGAACCTCGGCGTTCGTGGCGTACCACTCGCCGTCCCGGTGTCGCTCGATCACCATTGTGGTTGCGTCAAGCATCCCGAGGCGATGCAAATTCGCAGCCTGTTCTTCAGACATCTGGCTCGTCCCCTCGGCGATGGCGGAGGCGAGATCGGCTCCAAGAAGCCAGGAAACGCCGCCGGCGTAAATTTCGGAGAGCTGAGTGTGTAGCGGGGATCCATGGAATGAGCGTTCGGCCGGGTCGTCGACGCGGGCGGCGAGTTCCTGGAGTGTGTGCAGGCTTCCAGAGGCGGCAAAGAGATTGTCCTCGACCCACATGAACACTTCAGCGGATTCGGAAGAGGCCGTCTGAGGATCGTCAACCAGAACCGCGACGGTGTGGTCCTCGGCCTCGGAGTTGGCCTCGTCGATCACATTTGCGAGCAGATCGATGAAATTGGAAGGGTCATCGAGTTCGGCCATGAAAAGGGGCAAGCCCTGGTCACGGATTGCTGAAACGGGCACGGTAACGATGGCTTCGGCGCCGATGGCCTCGCCAAGCGGCTGCAACCGGTCGAGGAGTTGATCGATCTGCTCGTCGGCACCATGTGCGACGACATTCTCCTGCCACCACTCCGCCAGCACTTCACTCGACACCAGGCGCTCGTAAAAAGCTGCACGCGCCTCGTCGAGATCTCCAGAAATGTTGGGCATCGCGGCGTAGACAAGGGTGTCTCCGGGAGCGAGATCGAGGAGGAAGGTCGATGTTCTCGGAGGTGCGTGGTCGACCGCGTGGGCGATGACACGGCGCAAATCAGTTAGCTCGCGAAGCAACGCCTTGTGCTTGGCAGCATCGCGGCTCCAGGAAATCTCCTCCTCGAGCGGCACCCGCCTCAGGCGGTCGCCGGTATTGATCTGGTCACCCGGACGCAGGAGTGCGCTGGAAGAGCCCTCGTGCACCTCTACCTCGCCTTCAATGACTGATACCCTGGAGCCCTTGAGGCCGTGATTGACGGCGAAAATGGTCCCCTTGACCGCGACTTCGCATTCCTTGGTGGAGACAAACAGCTGCCCACCGCCCTGATCGGCTGCATGGACGATGATGTTGCCACGGGCAAGATCGATGGTGGTACCGCGCCGGGAGGCACGAAGTTGGAGTTCGGAGCGTTCATCCATTTCGATCAATGAGCCATCTGCCAGATGCAGCACCGCACCTGAATTGTTGGCTGTTCGCAGCATCTGACGGGAGCGAACTCTTGTTTCAGCAGTGAGTTCTCTGCTCGAGTCGTTTTCGACAAGCTGCAGAGAGCCGTCGACCGTCTCGACACTGGCGTGGAGATTACGGTCGATCATCAGGTTTCCGATGACTCGCACCGTCGCGAAGCCTCCGAGCAGCAAGATGGCGGCGGCCGCGACGCGGAGTGCGGGACCCATCCAACGGGGTGTTTTCCGTTCGAAACTTCGCGGTGACACCGGGGCGGCGGCGCCACGCACCTCCATGAGGACACGCCGGCAGGGAACGCACCGACGGGTGTGGTCGCCCACCAAAAGGGATCTCGCTTCAGAAAGACTGCCGGCAACAAACGCCGGGATCTCTGCCTGATAGTCCGAACAGGAATTCAGAGGACCGCTGCTTTCACGACCGATTCCAAGCTGTTCCGCCACCTTGTCGGTGATCCGGCGGGCTGTCGCGTCATCGATCTTCTGGGTGCGGATCTCCGCGGCGGTACGATCGATACTGTCGTTTTCGTAATGGCGGTCAGTCATTGCAATCCTCCCATGAACTCACCCATCTCTTCTTTGAGTCGGGCGCGAGCGCGGTGAAGGGTCACCGCAACTGTATTGGCTGTGGTTTCAAGCTGTGTGGCGATCTCGTTATTGTCGAGACCTTCAAAGTAGCGAAGCACGAAGATCTCGGCTCCGCGACGACTGATCTTCGACAATGCCTGGCGGAGTTGTTGTTGGAGTTGACGACCATGGTGCTGTCGATCTGGGGCAGGCCCCGGATCCCGCTCTACGTCTTCACCAGTGATTTCCAGTGACACCCCACTGCGAACGAACCTCGACTGCACGATGTCGAGGGCGGCATTGGTTGCTGCCCGTCTGAGGTAGGCCCGCGAACCGGTAGAAAAGTCCGGAGATCGATCGCGATTTGCGAGGCGAGTAAAGACGGTTTGAAGCACATCCTCCGCGTCGTCGGCGTTGCCGGTGACCCGATAGGCAGCCTGGAGTACCGCGGTGGCGTCCTCGCGATATATCCTTTCAAGCCATCCGACGCCTTGTGTTTCAGGATTGGCGAGAGCAGCTTCCACGCGTTCCTCCTTATTTCGCTCGTCAACCATGAAACGGTCCTCCTGCGCTCAGATTAACCAATTTGGGCGACAATGCGACGATTTTTCCGCGTTCGAGTTTTTGGCGGTGAGAGCTTCGAACCCGGAAAGCGCTTCTCGCCTCGGTGTGTCAGGTGCCACCCTTCGCATTGTCGCCTGCGCGATGCGGATGGCTAGGCGATGATGACAATGCGAAGAGTGGCACCGGTGTCGTCGAAGTTGTTTCGCGCTTTAAAGGGCGGGCGGATGAGTCGAGTATCGAGCATCCATTCGTACCGCGAGGCACCTTGCAAGTCGTTTCGACGACATGCGATAGTGCATCACCGGGAAACATTGCGGGAGGACCATGCCGGATCACATTGTCGAGCTGGAAGCGGACCATCCGGGATTCAACGATCCCGACTATCGTCGGCGCCGAGACGATATCGCCCTCCTCGCGCCACCTCTCGATTCGGGTGAGGCGCCCAAGAGGGTCGAATATCTGGAATCTGAACGCTTGACCTGGGCGACCGCTTTTAACCAACTCACGGCCCTCTATCGGACTCACGCCTGTCGGCCGTTTGTCGAGGTAGTGGGTGACATCGGCTACTCGGCCACGGATGTTCCACAGCTCGCGGACGTCAGCACCTTTCTGACCGACCGTACCGGATTCAGTCTTCAGCCGGTTGCCGGGTTGGTCTCTGCGCGTCAGTTTCTCGGCGCCCTCTCCCGCCGTGTCTTCTCAGCGACCCAATACATTCGTCACCACTCGCAGCCGCTTTACACGCCGGAACCCGACATCGTCCACGAATTGATGGGTCATGCTCCGATGTTAGCTATACCGGAGTTTGCCGATCTGTCGCAGAAAATCGGTGAAGGTTCACTGAGCGCCGACGATCAACAGATCGAACAGTTGGCAACCCTCTACTGGTTCACGATCGAGTACGGCGTGCTCGTGGAGGAGGGAGAGCTCCGTGCCTATGGTGCCGGACTGCTGTCGAGCTTTGGGGAGCTCGAGCACTCTCTGTCGGGAGAGGTCGAGATTCGGCCGTTCGATCCCTGGCAGGCCAAGGACACGCCATATCCGATCACCACCTATCAGCCCCTGCTGTGGAGCGTGAACTCCATCGGCGAGGCATTTGACCGTATGGAGGAATTTGTAAGGACCCTCTGACCCGACGGTCAGCCCTTCGTGCTTCGGCGGGCGAGGCGCCACTCTTCGCATTGTTCGTTCTGATTGCGTTGTTGGATTGGGAAGCGAAGGACTCGAACAATGCGAAGGGTGAGAATCCTCTAGAAGGCTCCCCCTTCGACGAGCGGTTAGGCTCGTCGTTGGGAAAAAGAATCCTGCTGTGGATAGCAGCGGGAGAAGGAGGAGCCAATGGCACTGTACTGCGGGATCGATCTTCACTCAAGGGACTGCTGGCTGGCGATCTTGGACGAGAGACAAAAGGTCGTCCACGAAACCAAGGTCGGCAACGATTTAGGGGCTCTGCTCGAGATCCTCGAGCCATATCGTGAGGATCTGGAAGGGGTCGCCGTCGAGTCGACCTACAACTGGTACTGGCTGGTAGATGGGCTGGAGGCTGCCGGGTATCGGATGCACCTGGTCAACACGTGGGCGGTGAAGCAGTGGGAGGGTCTGAAGTACACCGACGACCGACACGATGCGCGGTGGCTTGCCCATCTTCTTCGCTGGGGATCCTGCCCGTCGGCTGGATCTGCCCGAAAGAGGAGCGATCGGTGCGGGACCTGCTGAGGCGGCGGGCATTCCTGGTGAGAAAACGAACGTCGTTCTTGCTGGCGATGCGAGGAGCCTTCGAGTGCCGTACCGGTATCAGAACAACTTCCTCAGAGGTCAAGCAGTGGACTGCCGAGGAGGTCGAGTCCTATCTGGATGACGAGATCGAAGCATTAGGGATCACGTGTCTGCTGGAGCCGATGCAATCTCTGAACGGCCAGATCCGGATCATCGAGAAGGAAGCTCTGGCCCGGGCGAGGCTGAGGGAGGAGTTTGGCCCATTGCTGACGGTGTGGGGAATCGGGAAGGTCCTCTCCCTCACGATGATGTACGAAGTCGGTGACATCTCACGCTTCAAAAAGGTGGGGAATTTCGCTTCGTACTGTCGATTGGTCAAATCAACCAGGCTCAGCGCCGGCAAACGCAAAGGAAGCGGCAACGCACGAAACGGAAACCCATATCTGTCGTGGGCGTTTTCTGAAAGCGCCCACTTCGCGGTGCGATACCACCCGGAGGCGAAGAAGTACTTTCAGCGAAAAAGATCAAAGACCAACGGCATCATCGCCATCAGGGCGGTGGCACACAAGCTTGCACGAGCGGCCTACTACGTGATGAAGGACCAGGTCGCTTTCGAACCGGAAAAGACATTCGGATAACAAGATGCGCCGGGGTGGGAGCCAGATCAGGTGCTGGTGAAACCAGAAAAGGGTGAGTGGACCCGCCCCGGCGCACATCATCTGGTGATCAGACTGCGCGTCGGCCGTGAGCCAGGAGGTGATGGCATCCCCAGGGAAAACCCAAAGCTGTGACATTCCAAATTCATGGACCCGGCCGGCTGAGCTCGAGGACTTTCTGGGGCGCCGGATGGCGCCAGGGGCAGAGGAACTCATAAAGAGATCCTCATCGCCTTGATCCTGATGGGTGGCTGGTGCGGTCTCAGACCGACACAGAATTCAACGAGAGTCCGGCCGCGGACAGAAGGTCGTCAGGTGCTAGCGAAATCAGTCAATCGAAGATCGGGCAGCTCCGGCCCCGCTTGGAATCGTGCTGCCCACTTGACACGCGCCTTCTAATGGGTGGCACCTGTGTCATCGATGCCTCAGCGCGCTTCTCAAAGAAATGGCTACGTTAGACGTTGAAAAAGGCACCGACTTTTGAGGTATCGAGGAAAACCTCGCCGTCCTGAACTTCTATCGGCAGAGCCCTGAGGTGGGAACCTTCGCACGGACCGCCGACACAGAGGCCGTCGTTGGGTTGATATCTCGCGCCATGTGACGAGCACACCAGGTATCGGCCATTGGCGTCCCACAACTCTCTGGGCTCGCGATCATCAAGCTTCATCGGCAGGTGCCGGCATTCATTCTTGTAGGCCCGCACCTCGCCATCGTGCAACCTCAAGAGGATGCCCTCCTCATCGAATGGTCCATCGCGGTAGTTGAATCGGAGACCTTTGGTGGGGATCTCGTCGAGGGCTGCGATACGTTCCATTCAGAGAATCATATCAACCTGCGTCAACCTGCAGAGAGGTTCAGAGTTTCGGTCGAAGGAGAATACAGCTGAGATTGGCGGGTTAGAATTCATTTCAGCACAAGTGGGAGGGGGCCTAAGAGGTGGATCTGGCGGTCGTCATTCCGACCCTCAATGAGGAAATCTCGATCGGAGAGTGCATCGCCTCAGTTGGAGTGGACGACGGCGTTGATTTGATTGTCTCCGATGGCGGTAGCAGTGACCGGACGCGAGATGTCGCGCGGGAGGGGGGAGCTCACGTTGTGACGGGGGCGTTCGGCCGCGGACCGCAGCTCAACCTCGGTGCCGCGTCGACTTCCGCTGCCAGATTGTTGTTCCTCCACGCTGACTGCAGGCTGCCGGAGGGCTGGATGCCGGCTCTCAGTCGTGTCCTCGACGACCAGGACGTCGCTCTCGCCTGTTTCCGGCTCCGGACCCTGTCCTCCGCGAGATCGAAGCCATTGATGTTGCATCGGCTGTGGCTCCGCGTTTTCGATCTTCGTTCCCGTGGCCTCGGACAGCCCTACGGCGATCAGGGGTTTGCTGTTCGACGAGCGGTGTTCGACAACGCCGGACGATTTCCGGAAATCCCTCTGATGGAGGATGTTGCCTTTGCCCGCGCCTGCCGCAGTTTGGGGAAGGTGCACCGTCTACCGATGGAGATCCGGACAACAGCCCGGCGAGTCGAACAAATGCCGCTCAAAACCACCATCATGTTGGTCACTTTTCCCACCCTTTTTCGGCTCGGCATCGCACCGGAGACCCTGGCGCGATGGTATGGGAATAGCCGGTGAAGACCTGCGTCGTGGTATTCGGGCGTGCACCGATTCCCGGTGAGGTGAAGAGCCGGCTCGCCATCAGCGTCGGTCACGAAACTGCGGCCCGGATCTACGCCGCGATTCTTGAATACACTCTCGATGTAGCACGAAAAAGTGGTGCACGGGTCGTGCTGTCGCTGGCAGAGATTCCATCGGGTTCCTGGAGTCGCGAACGCAGAGGTGCCTGTGGAAGTCCAACGCGGCGACGACCTCGGTGAACGGATGGATGACGCCTTTGCACACCGTTTTGCCGAAGGGGAGGAGCGGGTGGTGATAATTGGTTCCGACTGCGGATGGTTGAGCGCCGATCATATTGCCGAGGCGTCGGCAGCGCTCGACGGTTCGGATGTGGTGCTCGGACCGGCGACCGATGGCGGCTACTGGCTAGTGGCGCAGCGCCCGCCCGGTCTCGCAATGTTTGAGCGCATACCTTGGTCAAGCCCGGAAACCCTCGAGCGAACACGAAAACGCATATCGGCTCTAGGGGGTACCTGGTCCGAGCTCGAAGAGCTGGTCGATATCGACACCGTCGAGGACCTCGATCTCGTACTCGACCACCCGCGAACGCCGGGAACACTCCGACATCGACTCCTCAGTGCTCTTGGCAGATAGACTGATTGCTATGACGTTGTAAACGCAAAGACGCAAAGACGCAAAGTCTGCGCAAAGAGTTCTTTTGACTCACGATTCACAAAAAAGTTGCTGTTTGCGCTCTTCGCGGTTCAAAAATGGGAGGGTGGGGGAGTGTTCAGCCGGATGCTGAGCGCAGTGTCTCGACGAGATCTATGATGTCAGGGGGGAGGGGAGCTTCGAACTCGACGTTTTCCTTGGTGACCGGGTGTTCGAAGCCGATACGTCGAGCATGGAGCGCCTGGCGGGGGAAGGTTCGGCAGGCGGTCTGAACGCGTGAGTCCTGGAGGTTTCGCCACTGACGCCCGGCATAGAGAGGGTCGCCGACAATGGCATGGCCAATGTGGGCCATATGGACGCGAATCTGATGGGTGCGACCGGTGACCGGGTGGCAGTTCACAATCGATGTCCCTGCAAACCCCTCCTCGATCTCGAAACGGGTGCGAGCGGGACGACCGTCGCGGACAACTGCCATCTCTCGCCGGTTGCGCGGGTGGCGGTCAATCGGCGCATCCACAATTCCATCTTCGTTGTTCGGAGTTCCGTAACAGACAGCGAGATAGGTCTTGCGAATCGTGTGCTGGCGAAAGGCGATAGCAAGTGCGAGGTGGGCGCGATCGGATTTGGCGACCACCATGATTCCGGTTGT
Source organism: Candidatus Sulfomarinibacteraceae bacterium (assembly GCA_963776765.1). Classification (GTDB taxonomy): domain Bacteria; phylum Acidobacteriota; class Thermoanaerobaculia; order Thermoanaerobaculales; family Sulfomarinibacteraceae; genus Sulfomarinibacter. The sequence continues at coordinate 104,217 of CAVZOK010000011.1, read as the reverse complement.
GTCTTTGTCGAGTCGGTGGACGATACCCGGGCGCTCGACACCGCCGATTCCCGAGAGATCCTGACAGTGGTGGAGAAGAGCGTTGACAAGAGTTCCAGAGGGGTTCCCCGCCGCGGGGTGGATAACGAGACCGGCCGGTTTGTTGATCAACAAGAGATCCTGGTCTTCGTAGATGACAGCCAGTGGGATGTTCTCTGCCTCGACGTCGAGGGGGCGGGGCGGGGGTTCGTCAACTCGTACAGTGTCGCCGGCGTGGACCAGAGTTGAGGCCTTCCCCAATGCATCGTTGAAGAGGACAAGATCTTCGTCGATAAGTTTCCTCGCGCGGGATCGAGTCCAGTCCGGGTTGAGTTCTGCCAGGCAGCGATCCAGTCGAATGCCTTCAAGCTCCTCAGGAACCGTGAACTCGTGCTTCGTCGTCACGCCGCTTTGCGCCGGCCGATCCATACATGGAGGCCGATGCCGATGATGATCAGAGCGGCCGAGATGAGCTGGCTGGTCGAGAGGGCGCCACCAAGGACAAAACCTCGAATAGCGTCTCCGCGGGTCCACTCGAGGAGAAAGCGGCCGACACCGTAAAGCAACAGATAGGTGGCGAAAACGCGTCCCGCCACCGGGCGTCGCCTGTAGTAGACGGCAAGAAGTGCATACAACCCGAAATTGAAGATTGAGGAGTAGACCGGAAATGGATGGAGATGCTGGTGAAGAGGGGTTCCGAGGTTTTCCGCCGCTATTGGACTTGAATAGGTGATAGCCCAAGGCAACTCGCAAGCCGCGCCCCAGCAGCATCCCGCCAGCAGACAGCCGATGCGTCCGATCGCGTGGCCGAGAGCAAGCGACGGTGAAAGCACATCGAATGACGGCAGGGTCGGAAGATTGTAGCGGCGGAGGAGAATGACCGCCGCCACTATTGCGGCCAAGAAGCCGCCAAGGAAGACGCCGCCCGCGCGGATCGTCCCGAGAATGGAAGCCGGGTCTCTCAGGTAACGCGGCAGCTCGACGAGAATCAGCAGCAACTTGGCCCCGATCAGGGCCCAGATGACCAGCCACAGACCGAAGTCCACCAGCTGGGTCCCATCCATACCCGCCCGGTCGGCGCGCAGACGCAACGTCCACAGCGCGACAATGACCGCGGTTGCCAGCAGCACCCCGTAAGAGGGGAGCTGGAAAAAACCGAAATCAATCAGAATCGGGTGCATCTTGTGGCTCGGAGGGTTGGGTTCTGAACTCGTTGGCGATGAGGAGTAGTGCGCCTACCGTGATCGAGGCATCGGCGACATTGAAATCCGGCCAGGACCAGGTCCGTCCGCCGATCTTCACCCACACGTGCACAAAATCGACGACCGCTCCATACAGCACTCGATCGATGAGGTTTCCGACAGCCCCGCCGAGGATCAATCCGAACGCCAAACCGGCAAGGCGGCTGTGGTGGCCGTGACGGACGACCATCGCTGCGATGATGACAACCGACGTAAAGATCACCAGGTGGAGCATCATTCGGGTCAGAGGGCCGCCGCCGGCGAAAAGACTGAAAGCGATACCCCGGTTGTGAATATGGGTCAGAGCAAAGCCAGGCATTATTTCGATCCAGGAGCCAGGCTCGATTCGGGCGACGATCATGGCTTTGGTGATGCGATCGGCGCCCACCACCAGCAGCGCAGCTATCCATGGCAAGACGCCACGCATCAGCCGTCAACCTGGCGGAGTTCCGCGCGCCCCTCCTGGAGGAGCCGACTCACGACGCCGTGGCAGCGTTCGCAGAGATCTGGAAGCTCGGCGTCGTCTACCGGTGTTTCCACCCGGCGCCAACAGCGACTGCAGGTATGGGCTTCATATTGTCCGACACTGATCCGAAGGCCGGGATAGGAAGCGACTTCGGATCCACCGTCCGCGATCGAACCTTCGTGGGCGTCGGAAACGATGAGAAACCGTGAGAGGTCGATTCCAGTAATGGCCAGATCCTCGACAATGATCGATGTGTCGCCGGCGAAGATCATTTGCGCTTCCTCGCTTTTGCCGATGGTCCCTGCCTGCCGCAGCTCCTCGAGTTCGGCGAGGACCGAGTCTCGAAGCCCGAGAAGCCGTTTGATCGGCCCATCGAGGGGGGAGTCGGCAGTCTGGTCGGAGGTTGGTACCTCAAATTCCGCCAGATGGACCGATTCCTCGCGCTCACCAGGAAGGTGTTCCCACACTTCCTCTGCGGTAAAGGATAGTACTGGAGCGAGCAGCGTCGCGAGGATCTCAGCGATGCGGTAGATCACCGTTTGGGTGGCTCGACGTGCTGGATCTTCGGGATGGTCGCAATAGAGCCTGTCCTTGTTCACATCGAGGTAGAGGCTCGAGAGATCAACTGTGCTGAAGTTGAGGATGCGATGCGACAGTGAGGACAGCTCGTACGTCTGATAGGCATTGGATACCTCTTCGGCGAGTCGCCGTCCTGACCGCAGCATATAGGCATCAAGGCCGACCAGTTCATCTTCAGCAACCGCATCCTTCTGGGGGTCAAAATCAGCGAGATTGCCAAGAAGGAACCGAAGTGTGTTCCGGATTTTGCGATAGGCTTCGGCGTTGCGGGTCATGATTTCTTCTGAGATGCGGATGTCCAGGCGGAAATCGACCATCGCAGTCCAGAGCCGCAGAATGTCAGCTCCATACTTTGTGAGGAGCTCACCCGGTGTGATGACATTGCCCACCGATTTGGACATCTTGCGGCCCTCGGCGTCGACCACAAAACCGTGTGTCACGACCTCTCGAAACGGGGGAGAGCCTTTGAGACCGACCGAAGCCACGAGGGAAGATTGGAACCAGCCTCGATACTGGTCCTGGCCCTCAAGGTAGAGGTCGGCAGGCCAGTCGAGGCCATAACGGTCCGTATCGCAGACCGCGAGATGGCTGACTCCCGAATCGAACCAGACGTCGAGAATGTCGGTTTCCTTGCGGAAAGTGGTCGCGCTGCAAGAGCCACAGGAGTAGCCCGGCGGCAGGAGCTCGCTGGCCTCCATTTTGTACCAGGCATCGGATCCTTGCTCGACAAAGGTTCGACGGATGTGGTCGAAGACCGACTCGTTGATAGTTGGCGTTCCGCAGGCTTCACAGATCAGGACCGTGATCGGAACGCCCCACATCCGTTGCCGTGAGATGCACCAGTCGGGACGGTTCTCGACCATGCCGTCGATCCTGGCTTCGCCCCAGTGGGGCATCCAATTGGCATCGCGGATGGCCGCCCGCGATCGTTCGCGGAGCTCGTGTCGATCCATACGAATGAACCACTGGTTGGTGGCACGGAATATGACCGGGTTCTTCGACCGCCAACAGTGGGGGTAGGAGTGAGTGATCTCGCTGTGCGCGAGGAGAACCCCAAGGTCGCGTAGCTTGTCGACGATGAGGCCGTTGGCCTCGTGAACATGGAGGCCGGCCCAATCTTCGACGTCGGCGGTGAATTTTCCGTCGTCGTCGACCGGTGCATAAGGTTCGAGGCCGTATTCGACACCAATTACGTAGTCCTCGGCACCGTGCCCGGGCGCGGTGTGGACCAGACCCGTGCCCTGCTCGAGGGTCACATGCGGGGCAATGATAAAAACGCCCTGGCGTTTGGTCAAAGGGTGCACGTAGTGGGTGCCCTCGAGGATGCCTCCCTTAAAGACCTTGACCGTCTCGAGTTCGGCCCACCCGACGGTCTGGCTGATGGCTTCCAGCAATTCGGCGGCGACGACCCATAAGTGACCGTCAGCGCGTACCAGGAGGTATTCGAAATCAGGGTGGAGCGCGATCGCAAGGTTGGCTGGAAGGGTCCACGGCGTCGTTGTCCAGATCAATGCTGCAGCTTCTTCACCGTCGGGGACACCGAGCTTCTCGCGGGCATCGTCATCGAGGGCAAAGGCGACCGTTACGGAGGGGCTGGTGTGATCACTATACTCAACTTCTGCCTCCGCGAGGGCCGTGCGACATTCTGAACACCAGTGGACCGGCTTCAGACCGCGCGTGACATAACCCGCGAGCATGAAGCCGTGGAGAGCAGAGGCGATTTCAGCCTCATAATCGTGGTCCATCGTCAGATATGGATCATTCCACTGCCCTAGCACCCCAAGACGCACGAATTCCTTGCGCTGAACCTTGAACCATCGCTCAGCATATTCTCGACAGGCACGGCGGATGGAGGGGACGCCCATCTTGAGTTTTTTCACGCCAAGCTTCTTGTCGACCTGGTGCTCGATGGGCAATCCGTGGCAATCCCAGCCCGGGACATATGGGCTGTCATAACCCATCATCGTTCGCGATTTCACGACAATGTCTTTGAGGATTTTGTTGAGCGCCGTTCCGACGTGAATAGAGCCGTTGGCGTAGGGAGGCCCATCATGGAGGATGAATCTAGGAGAACCCTCACGGGCCTCGCGGATCTTCCCGTAGAGGTCGGTCTCCTCCCAGTGTTTCAGCATTTCCGGCTCCCGCTGCGGCAACTTGGCGCGCATCGAGAAGCTCGTTTTCGGTAGGTTCAGTGTTTTTCGGTACATCAAGCGTTCTCCGGCCTGCGAGCCTACGCGGGGTGGGCAATCGCGTCAAGGTGTTGGTGGGACAGGGCGATAGGCTAAACGGCTCCGCCCGTTCAATTCACCACCAAGTCACCAAGATCACCAAGTCATTTCTCTGTCATCGCAGAGGATCCACCCGATGACCATCCTGGATCGAGCTGTCCACCGCCTTCGGTTGCGTTGGAGCGGAAAAACTCCATGGAAAACCTTCGTGGTTTCTTGGTGGCCTTTGGAGTCTTGGTGGTGCAATATCCCGCCTCGAATTGTGAGGCTCGTAACCGTTAGATCTCAGCCCAGGAAAGCACGGACGCGGCGGATGACCTCTTCAGCCGTGAATGGCTTGGTGATGTAGCCGGCGGCACCAACCTCGCGACCACGGAGAACATCGGAGGCGAAGCCGCGGGCCGTGAGCATGATGATCGGCAGATGTTGGGTTTTCGCGTTACGGCGCAGTCCGGCCGCGAGATCGAAACCATTGGTGGGTGTCGCGAGTGCCACGTCGAGCAGAACGAGGTCTATTTCGCGTTCGGCGAGGACAGCCTCTGCAGCCTCGGCGGACGGGGCCTCAAAGGTGGCAAAGCCCTCCCGGCGAAGCTTGAACGACAGAATCCGCCGAATATGCGGTTCATCGTCAACAATTAGAACGCGGCGCCCCACATGCGCAAGTTTATGCTTGTCGTGGTCTCAGATCAAGACTGACAGTCTTTCTGAGACTGCGTTTGCACGGCAATTTCAGGCGTCAACAACGTTGGATTGAAGAGTTCCCAAGCCACGAGCATCAGATGAAGAACGCCAAAAGCGGTCAGAAATCCACGCAACCATGGCAAATCGAGCAGGCCTGCAATGGGCAATGGAAACCGTGACAACAAAAGGCCCCAAATCATCGACCAAGGCAGAATGATGAGCATCAGCCCGGCATTCACGAGATAACCCAAATAGAGAACGATGAGAAGAAAGCGGCTCAGCTTCACCAGGCCATCATATATGTTTCGCGCGCGATCCTCCGGACGGCACTCCTGATTGGAATTCGAACTTCGAATTTCGGAATTCGGATTTTCCACTCCACCTGCGACCATTCGAAAGGCGCCTTCTTTCCGCAAATTCGAAATCCGAAATCCGCAATCCGAAATCTATCCAGTCCCTGTGGTAGGTTTTCATCATGAAGATCCTCTGGGGCTCGCCGCTTCCTCCGACACGGTCGGGCGTGAGCGACTACGCCGTCGAGCTTCTCGCGGAGCTCGGGAAGAGGGCGAGAGTGCGAATCCTGGCGCCGCCCGAGGGTGTGCAATCTGAGATCTGGACGTTTGGAAACGGTATCCACGTCGTGGATACGGATACCGCCCCGGAAGTCGATGAGGTGTCGCTGATTCACCTCGGGAACAACCCCCATCACGCTTGGTTGATCGACCGCCTAAAAGGACCGAATACCGTGGCAGTTCTCCATGATCTGGTGCTTCACCATCTTCTGGTGGAGGCAGCGGCCGGTGATGGAGTTTTTCTCGAAAGCGCGTTGCACGAGGCACACGGCGAAGCCGGCACTGCAATGGCCCGCGCGCGACAACTCGGTCTGACAAGCGCGATGGATCCTTTCCTCTTCCCGGCACGTGGCGCTTTCATGGGCTCTTTGAAAGGCGTCATTGTTCACTCCAGGTTTGCTGAAAGAGTGATGACCCGCGAATTCCCGGATCTCCCGAGGGCGCGAGTCGGGCTAGCTGTGGCCGACCCGGGGAACGTGGTTCGTGCAGCGGAGCGGGGGCGCTTGGGAATTCCTCCAGACGATGTTGTTCTCATGCACCTCGGGTTCCTGACTCCTGAAAAAGGGCTGGAGCAGATTCTCGGCGGGGTTGCCGCCGCCAAAAAGGTTGGCGTTCCGGTGCGGCTGCTCTTAGCTGGTGAAGGGCGAGGAGTGGAAGACGTTCGGCGCGCTGCGGCTGCGGTAGGAATAGAGGGATCCGTGAGGGCCACGGGATGGATCGAACCTGAGGCTTTTCCGGCAATACCGGCTGCTGCCGACGTTGGTATCGTCCTGAGAACGCCTTCTGCGGGTGAAACGTCGGCGGCGGCAGTTCGGTTTCTGGCCGCCGGTACACCGGTGGCGGTGAGCGGCTTGCGGCAGTTTCTCGAGTGGCCGGAAGAGGCTGCTCCTAGAATTACCCCGGGGGCGTCCGGGCCGGCAGAGATTGCTCGCCTCCTGGCGAATGCTCAGGCCGGCGGAAAGACCTGGGAACTGCGGCGGCGTGCAGCTCGCGCTGTCTACGAGGAATTCCATCGCCCTGCCGAAGTGGCGAAGGCTATTGTCGCCTTTCTCGAAAAACTCTGATCCCTATTTCGGCAGCGCCTTCACGACCTTCGCGTTTTCGGCGAGGATTTCGGCAGCCCTCGCAGCACGCGCCATTTCGAGATTTGCATTGACGGTCTCCAGGAAAGGATCGAGTTCATGTGAAAGCATGAGAAGAACTACCGCCTCCTCGAAACGCGCCTGCGGGTAGATAGATGCAGCTAGAAGGTTGACGGCGGCGGGGTCGTTCAAACGGGCATTGGCGACCGACTTGAACGTCGCTTCGGCCTCCGGGTATTGACCGCGCTGCAAATCGAGATACCCGGCGATCAGGTCGTGGTCCCCGTTCGAATCCTCCTCCGTAGCATCGAGAACCCGACGGCTTTCCGAGTACATCTCGTTGAGTGCCAGGGCGAGGGCCAGTGAGCGCTGGACCTCGGGGGCGTCAAAACCGCCTTCTACCGCCGTTCTCAGATGATTCAGAGCCTCGTGATACTGTCCGGCGGCGAGTAGGGCCTGACCATGACGGGCCTCGAGTTGGGGATCGTTGGGCATGAGTTTCTGAGCCGCTTCGAACGACGCAAGCGCCGCCTCGTAGTCTCCTTTGAGGAGAAGGAGTTCGCCGTTCGCGAGCTGCACCGCCGGTAGCATTGGGTTCTCGCTCAGTGCATTGCCGAGTGCATCCAGTGCCCTCTCGTTATTCTGGAGGCGCGCCTCGAGGAGGCCGAGCGCAGCCCAGGCGCGATCCGAAGTCGGATAAAGTTCCGTCAGCGATTTGAAAATATCCCTGGCGGCCGAGGCCTCGTAGGTCGCAAGGTAGACCTCGCCGAGTCGGAGCTTGAGACCGATGTTGTCAGGTTGTAGCCCCAGCGCGGATTTGAGGGCGAACTCCGCCGACTGCCAGTCTGCGGTTTGCATTGCGGCTTCGGCCATGAGTTCCAGCGCGTAAGAGTTGTTCGGCTGGCGATTGACGGCTTGTCGCACGAGTTGGAGGGCTGTCGTAGAGTCCCCTTCCTCGAGAAGACGATTGGCCCGAAGAATCAAATCGGGAACCGAATAGCTGTCCTCGAAGTTCCTGCCATCTACGCTCACTCCGTGGGAACGACTCAAGCTCTCTGCTTCGTCGATGCGCCCCAGTTGACGGAGCACTTCGACCTTGAGCGGAATAAGCCGACCGTCCCGAGGATAAGACTTGATAAGCCGATCGATATCTACGAGAGCTCCTTCGAGGTCCGCTTTCTGGCTGATCCTTTCGTTGATACCAGCCACTGTCGCCTCGAGGTCAGGCGGCGGAGCAGCGCCGCTCGCGGCCGATTCGAAATTGGAACGTCTCGCCCGTTGAAAAAGATCGAGGAATTCCTGGTTGTAGTAGGCGTCGTCCAGGGCCAGGTTGGGGTCTTCTACCAGCGCGGCGCGAAGGTGTGTCTTCACTTCCTCGCTGCGGCCGAGAAAAAAGAGATTCCAAGCGATCTGGACCTGGAGTCGAGCACGGTGATTTGGGTCGTCTGTTTCGGACAACGCCTTGGTATAGAGATCGACCGCTCGATCGATCTCGCCTGCACGATAGGCCTGAAGGGCGGACTCTTCACTTGGGGTGGCGCTTTGGGCACCACCAAAGACCGGAAAGAGGATGAGCAGCGTCAAGACGCACGCAACGGGTCGATGGGTGATTCCGTACATGTCCTCACTTTACCGTTGACGTTGCGCAACGGCAAGGCAGGGCTCTTTCACGAGGATTCAAGAACCAACCATGGTGTAAAGGGTCAACGGTTAAGAGTTGAGGGAGATAGGGCGCAGTTACCCTTACGCCATTGCTCTTGAAAGGCTTTCAGAATGGGGAAGGGCAAAGGTGGGGGTTTCGGAGTGCTTGGAGCGTCCTGCACTCTACTCCGCGGGGGGTGCAATTGAGGGAATGATCAGCGCCGGATTGGGAAGGCGCGGCACGACGATCTGCTTACGGAAAGGCGTAGCGGCATTCCATCGAACGACCAGCTCGTGCTCACCTGCAGGCACTTTGCGTCGCACCAGAGGCACCGGCCCAAGAGCTTCACCGTCGAGGTATGCAACCCCTCCGGGCGGTGCTCGCTGGGGATCCACGGTAACGGTCAGAAGCCCTATCTCCAGAGTGAGCGAAATCGTCTTGGTCGTCGATGTGATCTCCCGAGTCAGGTTCGTGGTCGGGAAATCGGGTAGTGAGAGGGTGAACGTGTGCGACCCCGGGGTTAAACGGATAGACCCACCAGGCGTTCGACCGCTACCAAAAGATCTACCGTTGATCGTGACTTCAGCTGGGGGATCGACGATCAGGCGAACGTCGACCGGCGCCGGTGTCGCCGTCGGACTGGGTTCCGGGGTCTCTGTTGGTGTCGGAGTATCGGTTCCGGTTGGGGTGTAGGTCGCAGTTGGAGTGGCAGTCGGCGTCGGCGTAGGTATCCATGGTGCACCCGCGTCACCGAAGACTAACTGCTGCGCCTCTTGCGAGATATACAGAATGCCGGCAGCGGCAATGAGAAGGACCAACAGAATGGTAAAAATGTAAATGACCGGGCTTCGTCGCTCCGAGTCGTCGCCGCGGACTTCCGGCGTGCGGTGAAGTCTGGTGTTCTGAGGTGTCGGAGGTGGTGTCGTCGTGGTTGGCTGAGACCTCGGAGTCGCAACACGACGTGTAGGCTGATTGGGATTATTTCCGGTCGGGGTCGCCATCCCACGCATTGCCTGGCGGAGCACGCCGGTGGTGAGATCCTTGGTGGCAGCCACTTCCGGGGTCGTGGTGAGCGCAATGCTTCGGAGGTCGGGCAGCAACTCCGCTGCGGTTTGATAGCGCTCCTCTGGATTTTTCGCCATGCAGCGTCGAAGGACCGCTTGAAGCTCTGACGAGCAAACGCCGTCGGCTTCGGGCGGATACTCTGGCTCTTCGTTGAGGATCTTGTACAGCACATTCGAAAGGGTGGCGCTCTCGAAAGGGCGAATCCCGGTCACCAACTCGAATGCGACAACTCCGACCGCAAAAATATCGGTGCGCGCATCGACGGTTTGGCCTTGGATCTGTTCAGGCGCGAGATACCCCGCCGTACCAAGGGCGATGCCGGTCTGGGTCAACTTGCTGGCTCCGATGATGGACTTCGCGATGCCGAAATCCATGATCTTGACCGTTCCATCTTCGAGGACTCGAATATTGGATGGCTTGATATCCCGGTGGACGATCCCGCGTTGATGAGCGAACTCGAGGCCTTCGCAAACCTGGATCAAGATTGAGACGATCGTGTCCTCGTCCGATACCACATCCGCCTTGAGGAGTTCGTCGAGATCGTATCCCGAAAGAAACTCCTGAACGATGTATGGGACTTCGTCCTCGACCCCGTAGTCAAAAACGAGGGTGATATTGCGGTGGACTAGGTTGCCAACAAACTGGGCCTCCTGCTGAAAGCGCTGTCGCACCTCGTCATCCGGAACGGCGCACATCTTGATGGCCACTTTCCGTTTGATAAATGGATCCCAGCCCTTAAAAATGATGCCAAAGCCGCCGACGGCGATCTGCTCGATCACCTCATACTTACCAACTGTCGTCGGCTTATCCATGTTGCCTACTTTAGCGGATTCTCATCTGAGGCGCCACGAGGGGAACGATTGTCGTGGTAGCGATGTGCAAATGACAGTGGCTGGGGTTAAGAGCTCAGAGTCAAGGGCTAAAGGTAAAGGAACTCGGCGTGGTGGTTGGGCTTAATTCTGAACGCCTCACGTTGAACCTGCAGCGGAGTGAGCGAGGAAGAAGCAGAGCTCTTCGAGATGAACCTTGAGGTCGACCGTTTTGACAAGCACATCCTCCGGAGCTCGAACCCGGATCGGAACGAAGTTGAGAATGGCGCGTAGCCCGGCGTCGACCATCTGGTCACAGACTTGCTGCGCTGCTGTTGCAGGCGTCGTGATAATGCCGATATCCACTGAACGTTGGGCGACAATCTCAGCCATTCGTTCCGCATCCTCAACCAGCAGCCCGGCAGGCGTTGAATCGCCGATGCGACTCGGATCGGAGTCAAGAACGCCAACGACGAGGAAATTTCCGCTCGAAAACCCTGAGTAGTGACAGAGCGCGAAACCGAGGTTGCCGGCGCCGACAATCAGCAAACGCCGTTCGCTGTCGAGGCCGAGAATCTCGACGACGTATTGACGGAGCTCGCGCACGTTGTAGCCGACGCCGCGAACACCAAACTCGCCAAAGTACGCGAGATCTTTGCGAATTTGAGCCGAGTTGAGGTTGAATCTTTTCGCCAACTCCTGACTGGAGACGGTTTCGACGCCGAGATCGAGGAGTTGGTCGACGCATCTCAGATAAATCGACAAACGTGAGATCGTGAGTTCAGAAATTTTCGTGGTGTCGACGTGACGCTTGTATGCAACCATGCGCTACCTCGCAAGACAGAGAATAGCACTCTGGGCCGCAGCCAGTATTGGAGTCGGATAGATCCCGAGCAGCAATGTGCCCAACGCCGCGGCCGAGGCGGCGGCGCAGATCGAGAAATAAAAGCCGTATTCCGGCTGCCTTTCGGGCAGGGGACGCATATAGAGAACGTAGATAACCCGCACGTAGTAGAAAACAGAAATCAACGAATTGATGACACCGATCACGGCTAACCAAACGAAGCCCTCGTTGATAGCGGCCCGGAATACAACAAACTTGGCGGTGAAACCAATGAACGGCGGGATCCCTGAAAGGGCGAAGAGAGAGATGGTCAGCGCCAGGGCGGCTACCGGCCGGTTGTACCCTTGGCCGGATAGATCGTTGATCAGATGTGGACGGTCCTCGCGTTCGGAGAGCTGCGCGATGCATGCAAAGGCGCCCATGTTCATCAGGGTATATGCGGCCAGATAGACGAGGACTGCTGCGCCGCCATCGGCGCCGCCGACGATCACTGCTACCAGGGCGTACCCCATGTGGGCAATTCCCGAGTAGGCGAGCATTCGTTTGATATCTCGTTGAACGATCGCGACGATATTGCCAAAGGTCTGCGAAGCAACGGCGATGACGCTCGCCGCCAACACCCAACGCGGTGAGACATGGAGGAGGTCCATGCCTTCTACCATCCTCAGCAGGACGATGAGGACTGCGCCCTTTGGCACGACCGAAAGGAATGCTGTGACCGGCGTCGGCGAGCCTTGATAGACATCGGGAGCCCAAGCGTGGCAAGGAACCAGCGCGAGCTTGAATGCCAGCCCTCCAACGACCATCGCGAATCCGACCGCAGCCAGCGGGTTGAGAAAGCCGAGTTCGACGACCTGGCGGCTGATTTCGATCAGATTCGTGCTCGCTGATCCACCGTATAGAAGGGCCATCCCGTAGGCGACAAAGGCGGAGGCAAATGCACCGACCACGAAATATTTCAGCCCAGCCTCGACGCTGACCTCGTTGCGCCTGAGGAAAGCGTTCAGCACGTAGAGCGGAATCGAAAGAAGTTCGAGGCCGAGGAACACCGTCAGCAGATTCACCGAACAAGCCATGACCATTGAACCGACTGTCGCAAATAGAATCAAGGCATAGAACTCACCGCAATCCGCGGCGCTCCTGCGCATGAACGGGCCTGCCATCCATACCGCGAAAAACGCGGCGATCAGAATATAGGTATCGACAAAGGAGGTCAGCTGATCGACGCGTAACATCCCTGCCCACACCGCTCCCGGCAGTTCGAGTGACAATCTTGCCCAGATTGCTCCCGCGATCGAAAGCATCGTCAGACTACTCAGATACCGCCGAAGTCCTGGCAGGAAGGCCTCGAAAATAAGCACCAATCCAGTGGTGATGGTGAGGATGATCTCTGGCGCGATTGCGATGATGTCGGCGTGGGTGGGTGTCAGCATCGAGCTACCTCCCAATCATCGCGTCAGCAGGAGGCGGACGGAAGCCTCCATGGGTTCGAGGAAGGTGTTGGGATGGATGCCGATCCAGAAGATCAGCACGATCAGCGGTGCAACCACGAAGATCTCGCGGAGGTTGATGTCCGGGAGAGCGTAGTTGGCCGTGATATCGACCGGGCCCCAGAAGACCCGCTGCACCATCCATAGCATGTAAACGGCGCTGAGAATAACACCGAGCCCGGCGAATACGACTGCAACCGGGTGTCCTGCCCACGAGCCGGCCAGAATCAGGAACTCGCCAACAAAGCCGTTGAGACCCGGTAATCCGATCGAACCGAGAGTCACCACGAGGAAGATCCCTGTGAAGATCGGCATCACCTCGGCGAGGCCTCCATAGCGATCGATGAGGCGGGTGTAGGTGCGCTCGTAGAGCATTCCTACGAGAAGGAAGAGAGCCCCGGTGGTGAGCCCGTGGTTGACCATTTGCAGGATCGCGCCCTGCGTCGAGGCCTGGGTGCCTGCGGCCAACCCGAGGACCACAAAACCGAGATGGCTGACCGATGAGTAAGCGACGAGCTTCTTTACATCCGGTTGGACCATCGCAACGAGGGCACCGTAGATGATGCCGATCACCGCAAGCACCATCAACAACGGCGCAAAAACGTCCCAGGCGTCGGGAAGGAGCGCTCGGTTGAAGCGCAGGAGGCCGTACGTGCCCATCTTCAGGAGGACGCCAGCCAGGAGCACGGAACCGGTGCTCGGTGCTTCAACGTGGGCGTCGGGAAGCCAGGTGTGGAGGGGGAAGATCGGGACCTTGATCGCGAAGGCCAGACCAAAAGATGCGAAGACAAGGAGCCCAGGAGGCAGCAATCCTCCGGTTGTTGGAATCAGCGAAGCCGTCTGTAGGAAGTCGAGATAGGCATACGACCAGACGCCGGTCTGTTGGTGGTGGAACCATGCAAGATAGAGGATCGCCACCAGCATGAAGACCGATCCCGCCATCGTGAAGATGAAGAATTTGACCGCAGCGTAGATCCGGCGTGGACCGCCCCAGATACCGACGATGAAGTACATCGGGATCAGGGTGATCTCCCAGAAGACATAGAACAAAAAGAGATCGAGGGCGACAAAGGTGCCGATCATTCCTGTCGTCAACAATAGAAATGTGATGTGAAGCGATTTAATGTGCTCGATGTTGAGCGACCACGCGGCGAGGACGACCACTGGCAGCAGGAGCGTGGTGAGGAGCACGAGCAGCAGCGAAACCCCGTCGACTCCGACGTGGTAGTGGATGCCGAATTGCGGGATCCACTCGAAATGATCGACGAATTGAAAACCGGGATCATCAGGGTTGAATCCGGTCCACAAGCGGGTCGAGAAGGCGAACATGATGATCGAAGTGATGAGCGTGACGATCCGGTGGACCGTCTTCCACCGCATGGGTATGAAGAGAAGGAGGACGGCAAAGACCGTCGGGCCGAGGGTGACGATGGAGAGGAGGTGTTCGTTCAGCATACGCCCCCCATCACCACAGGACCGCGGCGAGGGCCAGGACCGCTGCCGCGACCGCCAAAGCGTAATTACGGACGTTACCTGTTTGGATGAAACGCAGCACATCACCGGTCAATTCAACTGTGAATGCCGCACCGTTGACGAAAAGAGTATCGATGATGAGTTCGTCAACAATTCTCCATAGGATCACGGCGAGCCGATGAATGGGGTTGATGACCAGCACACCATAGATTTCATCGATCCAGTATTTGTTAAAGAGGAGTTTGTGGATCATCGGCAGGCGTCCGGCGAGAGCTTGCGGGATCGCGAAAGCTCCGTCGCCGACATAGAAGCGGCGAGCGATCAACCAGCCGATGACGGCGACCGCGACCGAGATTCCGACCAACAACCACTCGGTGCCGAAACTGACCGCGTGGGCCGCATGTGTTGTCGCCTCCGCAGCGCCATGGCTGTCTCCGATCTGGAGGATCACGGGCTGGAGAAACTCCTCGATCAGGTTCCATCCGCTCTTGTGGAAGAGTTGTCCGGGGAATCCGATAAAGCCACCGACGACGGACAGGAACCCGAGGATGATCAACGGAACCGTCATGCTCCGCGGAGACTCGTGGAGATGGTGCTCGGCCTCCTCACCGCCGCGGTAGGCGCCGTGGAATGTCATGTAGACCACGCGGAACATGTAGAAGGCCGTGAGCAGGGCACTGGCTACGGCCAGATACCATAGGACCCTGTAAACATCACCAATGTCGTAGAGGTCGTTGGCGCCGGCTGCGAACACGCGCGCAAGGATCTCGTCTTTGGAAAAGAAACCGGCAAAGATCGGAATGCCGGCAATCGCGAGAGTCGCCACCAGGAAGGTCCAGTAGGTGATCGGCATGTACTTGCGGAGGCCGCCCATTCGTGTCATGTCCTGCTCGCCCGAGTTGGCGTGGATCAACGATCCGGATCCGAGGAAGAGACAGGCCTTGAAGAATGCGTGGGTGACAACGTGGAAGATCGCGATCGCGAAGGCACCGACGCCTGCGGCGAGGAACATGTAGCCGAGCTGGGACACCGTCGAGTAGGCAAGGACCTTTTTGATGTCGTTTTGCACGAGCGCGATGGTGGCGGCAAAGATGGCTGTTACGCCACCTACTGTCGCAACGACCAACATGGCGGTCGGACTGAGGCGGAAGAAAACGTTACACCGAGCAACGATGTAAACACCCGCGGTGACCATCGTCGCAGCATGGATCAGTGCCGACACAGGTGTCGGCCCCGCCATCGCATCGGGTAACCAGACGTATAGGGGAATCTGTGCCGACTTACCGATCGCGCCGACGAAGAGAAGCAGCGCGATAAGAGTCGCCGCGCCGGCGTATTGTTGGGGATGGCTGGAGGCGGCCGCAAAAACCTCGTTGAACTCGACGCTTCCGAAGATCGCAAAGGTGGCGAATATCGCGAGTAAGAATCCGAGATCACCGATGCGGTTGACGATAAAGGCCTTGCTGCCCGCCGCCGCACACCAAGATTGCTCGAAGTAGTAGCCAATCAAAAGGTAGGAACACAGGCCGACACCCTCCCATCCGACAAAAAGGACCGGCAGATTGGAACCGAGCACCAGCAACAACATGGCGAACATGAAGAGGTTGAGGTAGGCGAAGTATCGCGCGTAGCCGGCCTCGCTTTCTGAATGCATGTATCCAACGGAGTAAATGTGAATCAAGAGGCCGACAAGAGTTACGAATGCGAGCATCACCGCCGACAACGGGTCGAGCTGGAAGGAAGCGTTGACGGTAATCTCACCGGCGGAGATCCAGGTGAAATACCGTTCGATGATTTCAGCGTACGGTTGATGGAGGTACTCCCACAACGCTCCGTATGTCGCTACAGTCGCAGCGCCGATTGAGCCGACACCAACCACGGTCACAAGAGTCTTTGGTGCCTTGACGGCGCCGAGAATCAGGTTGAGCATGGCGCCGGCCAGGCACAAGATCGGGATCAACCAGAGGGAACCGAGCATCACTCGTTCCTACCAGCGAAGGATGTTGGCGCGGTCGACATCGATGGAATCCTTGAGACGATGGAAAACAATAAACAGGGCCAGACCGACCGCAGCTTCGGCGGCGGCGACCGCGATAACGAAAAAGACAAAAATCTGCCCGTCGAGGGCAGCGGCGGCGGTTGCGTGCCCGGCCGCGAAACGGTAGGCGAACGCGGCAAAGGCGAGGTTGGCGGAGTTGAGCATGATCTCGAGGGATAGGAAAATTGCGATGCCGTTTCGACGCAGAAGGACCCCGACAACACCGATCGCAAAGAGAACCGCCGAAAGGGCGAGGACCCAGGTGTAGGGAACGGGCACCAATTCAGCGGGTGTCACCGATCCTCCCTCCTCCCGAGATAAACCGCGCCGACGATAGATGCCACCAACAATAGAGTGATGAACTCGAAGGCGAAGAGGTGGGTGCTCAGAAGTGCCTTACCGATCGGCACCGCTGTGCCGATATCGGCTACTCCCGGCAGCACCGATCCTTGCTCGGGGAGGAGCAGGCCCGCGATAACTAGGACCATCGCGCCGATACCAGCTGCCACCAGGGTCCCGATCAACGCCTGCCACCGGCGGCCGCTGCCGAACGCCTCCACTTCGCGAATATTGAGCAACATAATGACAAAGAGGAAGAGAACCAGGATGGCGCCCGAGTAAACGATGACCTGGATGGCAGCCAAAAAGTCCATGCCGAGGATGGCGAAAATCGCGGCCATCGAAAAGAATAGAACCACCAGCGACAGAACGTTGATCATCGGGTTTCGCGGCACGACGGTGAGGATCGCAAAGATCACCGCGAGGGCCGCTGCAGCGAGAAAAACGTAGGTCACCATCGGCGATCCACTTAAAAATACCCAAGGGCCATGCCGACGCCGACCCAGAGAAAATTGAGAGTCGCCAACGGAATCATGACCTTCCATCCCAGGGCCATGAGTTGGTCGTATCGAAAGCGGGGGAGGGTCCAGCGCACCCACACGAAGAACCACATGAAGAGCGCCACCTTGGTGGCAAAAACCCCTAGAGACAACAGAGCACCGGCCCAACCGTCCAATGGGATGTCTATCCATGGCAGGTTCCAGCCACCAAAGAAGAGGACGGTGATCAGAGATGCCCCTACGAACATGTGGAGGTATTCGCTCATATAGAACGCGGCAAAGCCCATCGACGAGTACTCGGTGTGATACCCGGCAACCAGCTCAGCTTCCGCTTCCGGAAGATCGAACGGCAGACGGTTGGTTTCAGCAAAGACCGCGACCATGAACGTCACTGCGCCCAACACCTGCTGGAAAAAATTCCACCGCGGAAGAAAGCCGAGCCAGATGCCCGCTTGGGCATCGACGATGTGCTGGAGATTCAAGGAACCCGCGCTCATCAGAACCCCGACCACCGCAACCGTCATCGCCAGCTCGTAGGAAATAGCCTGCGCTGAGGCGCGGATGCCGCCGTACAGTGCGAACTTGTTGTTCGAGGACCACCCGGCGAGTACGACTGAATACACCGCGAGGGAGGCGATGGCGAAGATGTAGAGGACTCCGATATTGAGGTCGGGGGCGACAATGAAACCGTCGACTGGCTGGCCGAATAATTCGAGCCCGGAATCCTGTCCAAAGGGTACAGCGATAAATG
This sequence comes from Candidatus Sulfomarinibacteraceae bacterium, assembly GCA_963776765.1. GTDB lineage: Bacteria > Acidobacteriota > Thermoanaerobaculia > Thermoanaerobaculales > Sulfomarinibacteraceae > Sulfomarinibacter. The sequence continues at coordinate 86,399 of CAVZOK010000011.1, read as the reverse complement.
TGCTGAGAGAGATTGCAATGGCAATCACTGGTGCGAGCAGGTACAGGAACGTCTGTACCCCCTCCGGTCTGAGGTTCTCCTTGGTCAGCAGCTTGACGACGTCGATCACGGGTTGCAGGAGACCAAAGGGGCCGACCCGGTTCGGCCCGAGGCGATCCTGGATAAGGGCTGAGCCACGACGCTCCACCCACACCATGATCGGCACCGTGGTCAGCATCACGGCGAGTACGAAAGCCAGCTTCACGCCGACGACCGCCAGTTCAGCCAACACCGACCACCTCCTCATGAACCGGCATCCCCGGCTCGGCCGAGAGACGACCCCAGGTCATTCCTGAGAAAGCCGCGACCTCCGCCACCATTTCGGCGAAGAGAATTCGGGTGGTCACGGTACGCTCCTGCTCAATTCCGAGCTCGACGGCGAGGCGGTAGACCACCTCCCACGCTCGTTGCGCCTGTCCGACCGGCGGAAGGGCGTTGTTTGCCAACTGGACGCGCCCGGTCGAAGAGGTAAATGTGCCGTCCGTCTCGGCCCAGGACGCGAGGGGCATGGCAATTTGTGCAGTATCGACTAGCGGCGTTCCATGCCGGGCCAATACCGCGACCTGTCGGTTGGCTGCGATCGTAGCGGCGCCCGCCGATTCCAGCCAGGAATGAGCGTGGGCATCGAGGATAAGCACGGGACCCGTCCCATCGCGCAGGTAGCTTTCGAGATTTGCGGCATCAACCGTAGTTAGACCCAGGTGGCGAACACCGGTCGAGTTCGGGTGAGCATCGGTACTGCTGATCCAAATCCCACGGCCATTCTTGATGCGACGGATCTCGCCCTCACTGATCGGAACGATCACCTCCATCTGTGCCCCTTCGACCAGGTTTCGACGAACTGCGAACAGCGCTTCGTTGCACATATTCGCAGAAGCTACGACGAGCGTTTGTGGTGCATCACGGAGCCACTGCGCAACCTCCGCCAACGCCTCATCCCAGGATACTCGGCGCTGATTCTCGCCAACCCTCTCGAGAGGGACATCGATCGTCCGGTGTTCGAGGCCGTCCGCCAGAAACCGGCCGTAGTCACACATCCACCAGCCGTTGATTTCCGCGTTTCCTCGTGGCACGAAACGATGGACCACTCCGTTGAGATGGCCGAGCAAAACGTTGCAGCCAATGCTGCACCCGGGACAAATTGTCTTGGTTTCTTCGAGATGCCAGACCCGCGCTCGAAAACGGAACTCCTTGACGGTGAGTGCGCCGACCGGGCAGATATCCGCGGCGCATGCGGACCATGGGTTGTCGAACGAGCGCCCATCAAATGTATCGATGTAGGAGTGATTGCCGCGTGACTTCATGGTCAGATCGGATGTCTCTGAGATCTCGGTGGTGAAACGGATGCATCGTGTGCAGTGGATGCATCGATTCTGGTTCTGGACAACATGGGGACCGATGAGGTGCCGCTCGCGGCCGGGGTTCGTGCGTCGTTCGTCCACCATGTGGGTCGAGTCGAGACCGTGCTCGACGGAATAGTCTTGAAGCCCGCACTCACCAGCCTGATCGCAAACGGGGCAATCGAGTGGGTGGTTTTCGAGCAGGAACTCCATGACGGCGGCGCGCGCCTCGCGCACGCGTTCCGATCCGGTCTGGACAACCATCTCGGATTGTACGGGCGTCGAGCACGCGGTGACCAGACGCGGCATGCCCTCGATCTCGACAAAGCAGATTCGGCACTGGCCGACAACGGTGAGTCCGGGATGATAGCAGTAGGTCGGGATGTCGATTCCCGCTACTGCAGCCGCTTCCACCAAATTGGCGCCTTCGGGTACCGTGATTTCCCTCCCGTCAATGGTCAAGGTCACCATCACGCCGCCTCAGAATCCAAACAGCTCCCGGTCGGATTGGACCGGGAGGATCGGTGGGGATTTTGTCGTCACCGAAGAAGCCGTGGAAATCGCTTCTTCGAACTCGTGGCCAAAGTGTTCCAGGAAACTCGCGATTGGACCGCAGAATGCGTCGCCGAGAGGGCAGATGGTCATCCCCTGGCTGGCGAATCTTGCGATCCGGTGAAGGGTTTCGATGTCTCCCGGCCGACCACAGCCACGGCGGATGCGGCGGACGATGTCGACAGCCCAGTCAGAGCCCTCGCGGCAAGGGGTGCACTGCCCGCAAGACTCGTGGGCATAGAAAACCAGCAGGTTTTCGAGTGCCCACACCATATCCACGGTTTCATTCATGACGATGAGACCACCGGATCCAAGCATAGATCCGGCCTGCGCCACAGATTCGAAATCAGCGGCCGCATCAATCTTGTCGGCAGGCAGGACAGGCGCGGACGAACCTCCAGGGATGAACGCTTTGAGTTCTATGCCGCCACGCATACCCCCGCAGAGATCTTCGATAATTTCCCGAAATGTGATTCCCAGCGGGGCCTCATAGACGCCGGGGCGTTCGACGTGGCCCGAGACACAGAACAACTTGGGGCCTGTGCTGCGCTCGGTGCCGATTCCGGCGAACCAGGCGCCGCCGCGCTCGAGAATGTGGGGCACACAGGCCAGAGTTTCGACATTGTTGACCACGGTCGGACATCCAAAAAGACCGACCACGGCCGGAAACGGTGGTTTCAACCGGGGCAACCCGCGCTTTCCTTCGATTGATTCGATGAGAGCGGTTTCCTCACCGCAGATGTAGGCGCCCGCACCACGGTGCACATGGACCTCGAGGTCATATTCGCTGCCGAGGATCTTCTTGCCAAGGTACTTCTTTCGCTTCGCCTCTCCAATCGCCTTGGTCAGAATCTGCGCCTCTTCAACAAACTCGCCGCGAATGTAAATGTAGGCGGTGTTGGCGCCGATCGCATATGACGCGATTGCAATCCCTTCGAGAACCATATGGGGATCTACGAGTATCAGCTCGCGGTCCTTGAAGGTCCCCGGCTCCGATTCATCGGCATTGCAAATCATGTACTTTGGCTTGGTCGTGTCCCTGGGAACGAATCCCCATTTAACACCGGCCGGAAACCCGGCTCCGCCGCGACCACGAACCCCAGACGCCTTGACCTCCTCGATCACATCAGCCGGTGTCATTGTCAGCGTCTTTTCAAGTGCTGAGTAGCCACCGAGTTTCCGATAGGTGGCAAGGGAACGCGAATTCTTGAGGCCACGCGCACGGAGGAGAATCGGATCGGTCATTGGCCGGCGAGCCTGTCGAGAAGAGCGTCCAGTTTCTCGACGGTGAGATCGGTGTGGTAGTCAGAGTTGATCTGGATCACCGGCGCTTCCCCGCACGCGCCGAGACATTGCACGTCAACCAGGGTGAAGAGGCCGTCATCGGAAGTTCCGCCGAAGTCGATATGAAGCCTCTGCTTGAGATGATCGACCAGGGCAGAGGTGTCGCAGAGTTGACACGAAAGCGTTGTGCAGACCTGCAGCAGATATTTCCCTGGTGGCCGACGCCGGTACATGGTGTAAAAACTGACCACCCCCTCGACAAACGCCGGAGCGAGATCGAGGCGTTTCCCGACAGCTTCCATGACTCCGGCCGAAATCCATCCCCACCGCTCCTGGCACAGCCACAGTACCGGCAGGAGGGCGGCCCCCGTATTCGGATACGACTCCAGAATCCGTCGGATCTGCGCCTCCATCGAGCGATCGAAGGTGACGTCGGCAACCTCTTCCGGAGACGCGACAACAAGAGGCGAAGTCACGGTATCGGTCCTGCGCTGGGACTCTTTTTGAGCGATGAAGGTGGGCGACGTCCCCAATCAAAGATCCCTTTTCGCCACAGATACAGATAAGCGAAAACGAGAAGGGCGAGAAAAGCGACAATTTCCCACATTGGCGTCAACGAACCATCCTTGACCATCGAACGATAATTGATGGCCCAGGGGTAGAGAAACGCAACTTCAATGTCGAGGACAACGAAGACCAGCGCGACGAGATAGAATTTAACTGATATCCGCTTTTGGGCGCGATCGATGAGGGGCACGCCAGACTCGTAGCTCTGCCTCTTGGCAGGTGCGTGATGCCGTGTCTTCTGACCGAGCAGGGCCGCGGTGCCGAGCAGAATCACCGCAAACCCCGCTGCGACCACCAGAGTGATGAGGACCGGCATGAACTGATCAGCCATGGACTATCCTTTGCCTCGAGGTTTACCACCGCGGATCGTAGCCGCGCCGTGGAAGGAGGTCAAATCAGTTCGATGTCCTCCGGACCCTTTCTCTGGTGATTTGCCGAAGGTAGAGCAAAGAATCCTGTGAGTCTGGTCGCCGCGCCAGAGAGCTGGTGAGAGATAAGGGTCGGTAACGAATGTAGCGATGCCCTGCGGTCACAATTCGCAACTGAAGACACAAATCCAAACAACGGTCGACGAGAACCGTAGTAACCTTCTGAAACCGGATGCTCGCATTCGCATCAATGGTGTAATCCGAAACTGAACGAGGAGAGAGATGGGAACAATTTCACGTCGGGTGATCGGCGGTCTCATTTTCCTGGTTATGGCAACCTCTTGGGCAGTGACGCAAGAGAACGAGCAACCCAAGGCGATGTTTTTCGCCCCGGTTGACGTCCCTCTGGTCAGTGTCGAGGTCTACGTTTTCGACAACAATGGGCGCCCGGTGCCGGGGTTGACCCTCGAAGACTTCGAAATATTCGAGGATGGAAAAAGGGTGGAGATCTCGCATTTCTACGCCTCCCCGGGTGTTGTGGCCGCTCCTCAGGAAATTGAAGAGGTGGCTGCTCCTCAAGAAGAAGAAGAAGAAGAAGAAAAGAAAATGGCTGAGGTATCGGGTGTCGATTTCGTGGAACCTGGACCGGACCAGGATCTCTACCTGGTAATCTACTTCGACGACACCAATCTCTACCGTGGTAGGCGACAGGCCGCGATCGAGTATTTGGGAGAGTTCCTTTCTTCAGAACTACCACCTGATTTGAAAGTGATGTTGGTTCGGTACGACGGGAGGAACCACATCGAGCAGGGATTCACCGAGGAGACCGATGAAGTTTTGGCGGCGCTCGACACTATTCGAAATGCCGCTTCGCTCTCACGCCGGATCGACGAGACGATGTTGTTACGCGAAATCGAGCTCGCCGCCGCCGTCGGAGCGAACGCCGGCGACATGTCGATGGAGGTTCTGGAACAATCGGGCAGGACCCTCTGGCAGTCGATCGAAACTTTTGCGGACCAGACGGTTCATCGGACGCGAACCAGCATTGAAAACGAAAAACGAATTATCAGCTCGTTGTCCGGCCTCAGCGGCCGCAAGGCCATTCTCCTTGTGACGGATGGCGTCGAGGCACGCCCCGCGGAAGGGCTGTACCAGGCGTGGGGTCAGGTTTTTGGTGTGGTACCAGAATTCAGAATCGACGCGCAGCGTGCCTTTCTACAGGCATCGCGCAACGATCTCAGCAACGAATTCGACGGTCTCGCCCAGTATGCAAATGGTCACCGCGTCAGCTTCTATACCTTGTCGGCAGCCGGCGCAGGCCTCGCGCGCTCAATCTCGGCAGAGACAAAACTGATGGATGAGCAACGGCTTGCCATCAGCCAGGGCATGAGCGCCGAAGTCATGATGGCAAACATGGCAGGCACCACCGGCGGTCGCCCCCTGCAAAACACCGCAGCGCTCGCGGGACAACTCGAAGAGGTTTCGCAGGAACTGGCAAGCTATTACTCTCTGGCCTTCGAACCGCAGCATCTGGGCGATGGCAAGTACCACCGACTCGCCGTCAAAACCGATCGGCCGGGGGTCCGCCTTCGCCACCGTGATGGCTATCTGGATGTGCCTGAGGTAGAGCGAATCGACAACAAGACGTTGGCGGCAGCCATTCACGGCGTAGCAGACAATCCCCTCGGAGTTACGGTCGCGACCAGTGGGAAATTCATCAATCGAAACGACGGCACATTTCTCCTCCCGGTAATCATCACGGTACCTATCGGACAGTTGGTGTTGATTCCGTCGGTGGACGAACATCAGGGTCGGATCTCGATAAACCTCACGGTACGAGATCGACGGGGCGACCTTTCACCAATGGTGCGCCGCGAATACCCGATTATGGTTCCAAACGATCGTCTTGCCGGCGCGCTCAGTCAGAGCGCCGGGTTCACCATGCGCCTTGCGGTACGTCCTGGAAGGCAGAGAATCGCTGTCGGGCTTCGGGACGAGGTCGCGCGCACCGAATCCGTCACCTACGTCGAGGTTGATGTTGGTGATGCCGCTGCGGATAGTTGATGAAGGTGCTCCTTCAAAGAGAGGAAATGCCGCTCCGAGGACGGATCCGCCACCGGGTCCTTCGCGCACTTTCCTGCGGTCTGATTTTCTTGATATTCGCACGAGCCGGCATTCTCAAAGCGGAATCCCAAGAGCCGGCCTTGGCGGTGCTCGAGGCTGTAGAGATCGGTGCGGTGAAAGCCAATATTGGCGGTCTGCTGGTCTCCGGCCAGGCCGGCGGCAGTGTCGAAGGTGCGCTGATCTGGTCGCTTGCAGGACGCGACGAATCCGGCAGGGTCGATGTTCCGTTTGTGCTCGAGGTTGATGGCGGAGAGCTGCTCGCGGGTCCCAGTGCGCGCAGGTTGCCAATCGGCATTTATGCATATGTGATGGATGGAGAAGGCAGGGTTATCGATTACATCGCTCAGGGCCTTTTGCTGGGCTCCGATGCCTATCGAGACCGTATCAGAAGTTCGGGGCTGAAGTTCACCGGCCGCTTCGTCCTGGATCCCGGGGAATACACACTGAGGGTGATGGTCGAAAACGGCCGTACCGGCAACTACTTCATGTCGTGGAGCATTCTGACCGTCCCGGGCACCGAAGACAATTCGCCACAACTCCTGCCGCCGCTTTTCCCCGATCCCGATTCTCCGTGGGTCGTCGCACGCCAAAACGGCGAAGATACCCCCTTTGCAGTTGGAACCGATGCCGGCGTCTTACCCGCCGCGAAGCCAACCCTGGTCGAGAATCAACCGGCCGAGGTCTACCTCGGTGGTTGCGGCTGGGACGAAAAAGCCGTCATCGGCATTCGCGTTCTGAACGAGATCGGTCGAACAGTATTCGAGCCTCTTGTTCGTTTCACCGATCCTCCGTACGGCGATTTTCAGTTTCGACGGATCGCTCTTTCTCCTGTTGACCTGCCACCGGGGGAATACAGCCTCGTTGTCACACTCGCCGACGAGAACATTGGCGAGGTACTCCGGCGGGCAACCCGATTGACGGTGGTGGGGGAGGGAGAAGCACGAGGATGGGCCGAAGGTGGCGAGCCGGCATCGAGGGCTGACACCACCGACTCTTCCGTAGGCTCGGAGGACAAACAGAAGCTCAACAAAAAGGACATCCGAGCCTCCTACCGTCGGGCTCTCCGCCCGCTGGGCGATGGCGATGCCGTATTGGCCCGCCAAAGGGTGGCCGAGCTCGAACGACTCGTGGTGACGGGCCCTTCGCGGACTGCCATTTCTACTCTGAGCGAGGCGGAGTTCGCCGAGGCGAAGGCTTTGGCAAAGGCGAATCCGGCCTGTCTGATGCCCCTGGCTCTACTGCACCGGGACCTCTATCGGGGTTATTCGGCGCGTCGTGAAGGATTGCTTTCCTCCCACGCTCGAAAGATGGCAATTACGTACGCGGAGGAGCTCGGACGCGAGAGACCCTATTTCGGTTTTTCGGAAGGCTTGATGGTCAATTTCGCTTCTGACCTCGCTCAGTCCGGCGCGTCGGGCGCAGCGAGAGGCCTGCTCGAGCAAGCGCTGCGCCTCAACCGCGGATTTCGCCCCGCCATGCTTTCGCTCGGTTTCAGTTTCGAGCGGAATTCTGATTATATGGAGGCCGCGTCGACATACCAGAATCTCGTCGACACCCACCCTGACTTCGAGGAAGGCCGGCTGCGTCTCGGAATCAATTTGATTCGTACCGGTAGGGATGCGGCGGGCGAAGAACTTTTGAGGGGCCTGGTGGGGACCGGGGCGATGCCCTGGGTCGAAGCCATTGCGGCTCAGGAGTTGGTTCGACTCAAGGCCGAGAAAATGAAACTCCTGCCGGACGCGGAGCGGGAGGTTCGTGCGGCCCTCGAGCTCTTGCCAGATGACCAACGGCTGTGGATCTTGCTCGCCGCCATTCTCGAGCGATTAGGCCGGCACGACGAAACTCTCGAGGCGCTCAGAGACCTTCCGCCGGCGGGTCGTGGTGTTTCTCCTCGTGCACGCTATGCGGAGTGGCCGGCATTGGGCGTCAGGGCCTCGCAGGCCCACCTGAGTGCTCGTGCTTCAGAGGCAGTGCCCGCCCTCAAAGTGGCACTGTCCTCAGGGAGTGCGAAATGAGGTCTCTTTCGCTGGCTGTGGTGTTGTCCTTGTTGGCAGTCTTGCCCGCGGGTGCGCAAGAGATCTGGGTCAGCATCGTTGAACCCAAGGAAGGTGATTTCGTCATTGGCGAGCTCGATATCGTTGTCGAGGTGGTTGCCCGTGCCGACATCGCCGAAGTCGAATTTCAACTTGATGGGCGTCCAATCGGCACCCTGTCAATGGAACCCTTCCGAATGGCCATCGACCTCGGAGAAGAAAATCTGCCGCATCGCTTGTCGGTGGTGGCGGTCGATGTTGATGGCAACCGTGCCACGCACTCGGTAAACACTCAGCCAATACCGATATCAGCCGACTACGAGGTCGAGCTCCAGCAACTCTATGTCTCGGTCTCTCGTGAGGGAGAAAGAGTGCTCGATATCGAGCGAGATCAGTTCTCTGTGAATGATGAAGGTGTCCCACAGGAGTTGGTGACCTTCGCTCGAGGTGATATTCCGTTCACCGCCGTTCTGCTGATCGATGCGAGTGCATCGATGTTCGGGAAAAAGATCGAATCGGCTGTCGCGGGAGCCGCATCCTTTATCCATGGCATGAAGGAGCTCGACCAGGCCCAGGTCCTGGTGTTTTCGGATGAGCTCCTGAGTGCAACCCCGATCACAGACGCCAGGGAGGTTCTGACGGCGGGGCTCAGCAGCACCGAAGCTCGTGGAGGAACGGCACTCCAGGACCACCTCTTCATGGCCCTGGAACTCATCGCTCAACGCCAGGGAAGAAGGGTCATGATTTTGCTCTCGGACGGCGTCGATACTCACAGCGTGGTGACGATGCCACTCGTCTTTGAGGTGGCCCGAAAGAGTAACGCACTGGTTTACTGGATCCGCATTTCGGGCAGCAGTGACGGGAAGGTTCACGATGGGGGCGTCCACATGACCTCGGCCTGGAAGGACTCTTCCCAATACAATGCACAGCTCGAATTGCTGACACAGGTCGTAGACGAGAGTGGCGGACGGATACTCGAGGTCGGTTCACCGGACGAAATTCGGCCCGTTTTCATCGATATCCTGAAGGAGCTTCGCGAGCAGTACGTGCTTGGGTTCTACCCGGGCGACAGGCGGAACGACGGACGTTGGCACAAGGTCAGAGTCGTGGTAGCTGGCGAGGAAGTCGAGGTCAGGGCGCCACGCGGGTATGTCGATCACTGATCTCGAGCTTTCAGCTGTCAGCAATCAGCTGTCAGCCCATCGCATTTCAAAGACTTGTAGGCATGATCCAACAACGCCTTGACAACCCAGAGGGGGAGATCGACCTTTTTGGAGCTGATAGCTGATAGCTGATAGCTGATAGCTGATAGCTGATAGCTGATAGCTGATAGCTGATAGCTGATAGCTGATAGCTGATAGCTGATAGCTCTGCGGCGCTGCGGGAGTGGTATCCTCCACGCCACCAAGGGCGGCTGGCGACCGCGGCGGAGCAGTCATGCAACACGAAATCATCCTCATCCTCGATTTTGGGTCGCAATACACCCAACTCATCGCCCGACGATTCCGCGAGCTCGGTGTAAAGACCGTGATCGAACGAGGGGATCTGGCCGGCGAAGAAATCAGCGAATTGTCGCCGATCGCGATCGTTCTTTCTGGTGGGCCAGCAAGCGTCTTCGAGGAAGGCGCGCTGCAGGCGGATCCGATGGTCTTCAATCTTGGTGTACCGGTACTCGGCATCTGTTACGGCCTGCACCTCATGGCCCGTGACCTGGGCGGAAATGTGCGGTCCTCGTCTCTACGTGAGTATGGACTCGCAGAACTCAAGGTCGTCGAGGAGAGATCAGTGTTCGCAGACACGCCATCCGAACAACCGGTGTGGATGAGTCACGGGGACATGGTCCAAAAGATGCCGGATGGTTTCAAGCTCCTGGCCACAACCTCTGCCACCGAGGTCGCGGCCATGTTCGACCCATCGCGGCGTTTTATCGGTCTCCAATTCCACCCGGAGGTTCGGCACACGCCGCACGGTACCACCATGTTGGACCACTTCATTTCTCTTGCCGGGGCGAAACGCGATTGGAACCCGGCCGCCATTCGCCACGAGCTGGTGGAGGAACTCGAAGCAAATATCGCTGACGGAAGGGTGATCTGTGGGGTTTCGGGTGGCGTTGACTCATCGGTGACCGCAGTCCTGCTTCGTGAGGCTATCGGCGACCGGGTCGTTTCGATATTTGTTGATACCGGGCTGCTTCGCAAGGGCGAGGGCGATGCGGTGGAGCGAAGCTTCGCCGAGTTTGGTCTTGAACTCGATCGTGTGGACGCTCGCGAGCGCTTCTTCACCGCTCTGGCCGGCATTGAAGACCCCGAGGAGAAGCGCAAGATCATCGGGCGAGAGTTTGTCGCGGTCTTTGAGGCAGAAGCCGCACGTTTCCCAGATGCGCGTTTTCTCGCTCAGGGAACCCTGTATCCGGATGTTATTGAATCGTCAGGGGTTCGCGGTACAGCAGCAGTCATCAAGACCCACCATAATGTTGGTGGACTGCCAGACCGCCTTGGTCTTGCTCTCGTCGAACCGTTGCGCGATTTGTTCAAGGACGAGGTTCGCAGGGTGGGGGAGGAACTCGGCCTGCCGCACGATTTCGTCTGGCGCCACCCCTTCCCCGGACCCGGACTGGCGGTGAGGATTCTCGGAGCGATTGAACCGGGTCGTGTACAGACCCTGCAGGAGGCCGACGCGATCTTCATCGAGGAGATTCGATCTGCCGGGCTCTACGACGAGATCTCCCAGGCTCTTTGCGTTCTCCTGCCGGTCAAGAGTGTCGGCGTGATGGGAGACTCGAGGACCTATGAGAACGTTCTCGCGCTGCGTGCGGTGACAACCACCGACTTCATGACCGCCGATTGGTATCGATTCCCACCCGATGTTCTCGATCGTATCGCCCGTCGGCTGGTCAATGAGGTTGCCGGAATCAATCGAGTTGTGTACGACATCACGTCCAAACCTCCAGGCACGATTGAGTGGGAGTAGCGCCTGCGGCGAATTTTGAATTATGAATTTTGAATTATGAATTTTCCCGCTCCAACCCCATTCGTCAAGGGTGACGGGATGTAATCCAAAATTCAAAATTTCACATTCAAAATTGACCTGGGGCGGATGGTAGAATGCTCGCCGCTGCCGGTTCAGCTTTACCCGGCGGCCTGACCGTCGGAGAAGACGGTTCCCAGAGGAGGCAACTCATGGCACGGACCAAGGTCGTCATCATGGGTGCGGCTGGCCGCGATTTCCATAATTTCAACTGTCTGTTTCGCGACAACGAGGACTACGATGTGGTGGCCTTTACCGCTACTCAGATCCCCGATATCGACGATCGGACCTACCCCGGCGAGCTTGCCGGGTCGCTTTACCCGAACGGTATTCCAATCCTCCCTGAAGCTGATCTTCAGAAGCTAATCTCCGACAACGACATCGACGAAGTGTGGTTTAGCTACTCCGACGTTCCCCACACCTACGTCATGCACAAGGGCTCCGAGGTCATCGGCTGGGGACCGCACTTCGGAATCTGTTCCGCGACCAAGACGATGATCGAGTCGACCAAGCCGGTCATTGCTATCACCGCCGTCAGGACCGGTGTCGGCAAATCGCAGACGACCCGCTATGTTTCTCGCATCCTCAAGGACATGGGCAAACGCGTCGTCGCGATTCGCCACCCCATGCCCTACGGTGATCTCGCCAAACAGGCCTGCCAGCGTTTCGAGACCTACGAGGACCTCGACCGGCATCGTTGCACGATTGAAGAGCGTGAGGAGTACGAGCCTCACATCGACAATGGTTTTGTAGTTTACGCTGGGGTCGACTACGAGATGATTGTCCGCGAGGCTGAGAAGGAAGCCGACGTCATCCTGTGGGACGGTGGCAATAACGACACGCCGTTCTATCGTCCGGATCTCCACATCACCCTCGTCGATCCACACCGTGCCGGCCATGAACTGTCCTACTATCCCGGCGAAACCAACCTCCGCATCTCTCACCTCCTGATCGTTAACAAGGTTGATACCGCCGATCCGGCAAAGGTCGATCAGGTGCTCGAAACTTGTCACGAGGCCAACCCCGGTGCCCGAACCATCAAGTGCCGTTCGGTGATCACTGCCGACGAGCCAGAGCTGATCGCCGGCAAGCGTGCCCTCGTTGTCGAGGACGGACCGACGCTCACCCACGGCGGAATGGAGTACGGCGCGGGCTGGTTTGCCGCCAAACAGGCCGGTGCGTCCGAAATCGTCGACGCGCGGCCCAATGCGGTCGGCACCATCAAGGAGACCTACGAAAAGTTCCCCAATGCGGCGAAGATCCTGCCGGCCATGGGCTACGGCGACCAACAGGTCAAAGATCTCGAGGAGACCATCAACGCGACCGATGCAGATGTTGTGGTCGAAGGCACACCGATTGACCTCAAACGGATTATTTCGGTGAATAAACCGATCGCCAACATCCGCTATGAGCTCGAAGAGGTCGAGCCGGGAACGATTGAGGAGATGGTGGCCAAGGCTGTCGCCAGGGGCTGAACAGGGCGAATCATGGTTTCTCGCCGTTCTTCGATGGCGTTGTGGATTGCTGCGTTTGCAGTCACTGTTCTTCTCGCTGTCTTCCAGAGGATGACCGGTCCCAGCTATCCGATTCGAGGAGAAGAAGCTCTTCCGAATGGAGAGTCGGTCAGTTACAGATTGCCGCGTTCCAACGAGGGCCGGGACGAGCTTCGCATTGAAGTCCCGGCGCCGTCGACGGCGAGCAGGGCGATCCTCGAGTGGCGGCGCTACCCGACCGAAGAACCTTTTCGGACTCGGGTCATGACTGTGAATGATAACGGGCAGTTCGAAACACGTATCCCGCCGCAACCGGCCGCCGGCAAGGTCGAATATCAAATTCTGTTCGAAACCGCTGGAGGTTTGATTTCGATTCCGGCCGCCGAGACCGTGGTCGCTCGGTATCGCGCCGAGGTTCCAGCATATGTGCTGATTCCACACATCCTCGCGATGTTTCTCAGCATGATGGTGTCGTCGAGGGCACTCTTCGAGGTGCTCCGACCGGGCGCTCCAAAAGCTCGTGGGCTGGTGCTCGTATCGATGGCGCTCCTGGTGATAGGCGGGTTGTTCCTTGGACCGGTAGTCCAGCGATTTGCGTTTGGGGCGTTTTGGACCGGTTGGCCTTTCGGGCACGACCTCACCGATAACAAGACCCTGATTGCATTTCTCGCCTGGCTCCCAGCAACTGTATTGGCCTGGCGCCATTCCAACACGAGGCTGGCTGTGGTGCTCGGATGGGTGGTGATGATGGGCATCTTCCTCATCCCTCACAGCGCTCGTGGCTCGCAACTCGACTGGTCCGAGGTCGAAACCGTTTCGGAGGATGCCGAATACCATATACCGGAAGCTGGATACCAGAAACCCGATTCCGGGTAGGGCGAAAGACAAGTCTTGCGGCGGGGGAGTGGGTGGATCGGGTATCCGGTATCAGCCGGCTGCGTACGTGGGCAGGGGCACAGGCTCGACCCAGGGTGCTATCCTGATCGCTATGGTTCAGGAATTGACTCGAAGGGAACCCGGTGAGGGTTTCCTGCTCGTCCGTACGGGGAAGCTGAGCTGCGCACTGCCCGCGTCTGACGTGGTGCGCGTCGTCCGCCATTTGCGTTGCCATGCAGTTCCAGGATCACGCTCCCATCTCGTCGGTCTCGCCCAGTATGGCGGTGATCCGCTGCCGGTGCTCGACCTTCACGTGCTGATGGATCACGGCGTTTCGAATGCACGTAATCAATCGACAGTGATCCTGGGCCGGGGGCGAGAATTCGGTCATTCGATTCTAGGTTTGGCCGTCGACGAAGTTCTTCGGGTGGTGGAGTTGCCGCAGCGAGCTATCGCGATTCACGACACCGGGCTCGTGGGCGAAACGGTGGATCTCGAGGGAGAAGAGTTCACGGTTTTGAACACGCATCGACTTCTGCAAGGTACGAGCGACGATTCGGAGGCGGGATATGCAGGCTAAGGGAGGGTTGCGTGGCTGGCTGGGGCCGGGCCTCATTGTTATTGTTGTGCTGGTGGGCGGCGCCTTTCTCGAGGCGACCGTCGACGGCGCGGGTGAGGGTTGGTTTCTTCGGGCCTTTCTGGTCGTAGGTCTGCTCGCCGTCGTCAGCTATGTGCTGCTCGTTCATCTACCGACTCGACGCACATTACGGGATTATCGGGCACTCAAGATCGATTACGACGCACAATGCGAGGCACTGGGTTCTTCTCTCGAAGATCTTCGACACGGCGACATGGTTGCAGCTCGCGAACCGGTTGGTGGTCTGCCAAAAGAAATGGGTCGAGCGGTGGACGCCGCGAGTCGGGCTCTCGCCGCACTGATCCAACAGATCCAATCATCCTCTATTGAGGTCGCAACCGCCGCCGGTACCGTTCAGAGAATTTCAACGGAACTCGCGTCGGCCTCCAGCCAACAGGCTGCAGCGGTGGTCGAGATCACCGCCACGACCGAGGAGCTGGCACGCACGGCAGGGCAGATCGCAAGCAATGCCTCAGGTCAGGCTGAGCTCGCTGCGCGTTCCGAAACCGCGGGTGACGAGGGCGCGGCGGCGCTCGAATCGGCGGTCTCGGGTGTCGAAGCAGTGCGCCGCCATATGGAGGCCATCGCGGGTCGCGCCGACACTCTCGGCAGCCGTTCGAGGGAGATCTATCGAGTCCTTGATCTGATTACAGAAATCGCGCAGGAGACCCATATCCTCGCTCTCAACGCGGCCATCGAAGCATCCGCAGCCGGCGAGCACGGCGAACGATTTGCGGTGGTCGCGGACGAGGTACGCCGACTCGCCGAGCGCTCACGCGAGTCGGTGGACTCGGTGCGAACCCACCTCGACGAGTTCGCAGGATCGATTCGTGGCGTGGTGGTCGCAACCGAGGAGGGGAGCAAGGCCGCGCAACAGGTCCTCGAGGGTAGTTCGCACACTCGGGAGGCCATCGCGCAACTGCGAAGCGCTCTCACCGATACTGCCAGAGCGGCACGCGAAATCTCGCTCGCGACCCAGGAACAGGGGGCCGCATCGGACCAGGTGGTGTTGACCCTGCGAGAGGTGAGCGAGGTCGTGCAGCGCATCGCTGACGGTTTGGGACAGTACACCGGTGCCGCGGACCGGCTCAACCAATTGGCCCTTTCGATTCAGCTCCTTACCCAGAGCTTCCGTATCGATTCCGAACATTCGCTCAAGCACACCCTCGCACGCTGGACTCATCGCCTGCGTGATTACTCGGGGAATCTGGAGGCAGTCGGCGGGGTGCTCGAGGATCTTCTGGAGGAATGCCCGTACCTCGAGCTCACCTATCTGGTTGATCTCGGCGGGTCGATGATCTCTTTTGCTGCCAATCGCGATCTTATTGGAGATCGGGAGCACCCCGGCAGCGCTGCGGTGGGGCAGAACTATGCCGATCGT
Source organism: Candidatus Sulfomarinibacteraceae bacterium (assembly GCA_963776765.1). Classification (GTDB taxonomy): domain Bacteria; phylum Acidobacteriota; class Thermoanaerobaculia; order Thermoanaerobaculales; family Sulfomarinibacteraceae; genus Sulfomarinibacter. The sequence goes on along the minus strand of CAVZOK010000011.1, from coordinate 70,678 downwards.
CCCTGGTTCCAGGCGCTTTCAAGGGACGGGAGGGCGGCTGTGACGCCAATCTACGAATCGCTGTTGACAGACGATCCCTGTTTCACGATTGCCGTCGCAGTCCGCGATCCTGAAGACGAGTTGGTCGGCATCCTCGGAGTCGACGTGAACCTTTTGAACTGGACGAAGATCTGAATACGAATACGCCTGACGACGATCTGCACGCACTTTTTCTTGAAGAGGCCGGCGAGCGTTTGGATCGGATCCTCGAGCTGGCTGCGGGTTTAGAAAACGACGAGCAGGCGTCGACTCAACTCCGGCGAGAGCTACACGCCCTCAAGGGCGCCAGCCGGATGATGGGTTTTCGAGGGGTAGCTGACGGGTGCCACCGGGCAGAGGACCACCTCGAGGGTCCCCATCCGGCGCAACCCGGCGAACTCCTGACGATTTGCGAGCACCTCCGGTCAATGGTCAACTCCATTGAAGATATCGGCGACGAACCCAAAGTCTGCGTGGACAGCCCTGCGGAGCCGGAGGCCCGGATTTCCGGCCACCCGCGTCGCGGTCGGGAGGAGATACGGGTCGCGTCCGGCGTCGTTGACGACCTCGCGGATCGCGGTGCGCGCCTACGGGTTGTGTCGGTAGCGGCCGAGGGGCTTGCGGATCGGATCTTCAGACTCGCCGCCCTGGCCGAGGGGGGTGTCGGCGAACGCGATCCGCGGCAGGTCCTCGCGACACTGGCAATCTCGTTACGTCAGGTGGCGATGGAGTTTGAAGCCGGACAGCGGATCTTCCGTCGGCTGAGCGACCGCCAACTCGAGGCCCTTCTCCACCTCCAGGTCCAGCCGCTGAAACCGTTCCTGAGAAACCTCGCCGCTCACGCGCGTGAGCTGGCGGCGTCGATCGAAAAAACGGTCAAGGTAACGGTGAAGGCGGGAGACTCGCAGCTCGATCGACGGATCGTCAACGCTCTCCAGGAGGCTTTTCTCCACCTGGTGCGTAACGCGGTGGATCACGGCATCGAAAGCCCAGAAAAGCGCCACAAGTCAGGGAAAGATGCGGTCGGGCGCATCCAGATCGTGGCGGAGAATGAGGGCGACCGTGTTCGGATTCGAGTGGTCGATGACGGACGGGGGATCGATATCGGTACGGTTGTGAAAACGGCGGTCGAACGCCAGATCGTGACTCCGGAGATGGCCCAATACGTCGACACCGCCGAGGCTCTGCAATTCCTTCTGCGTCCGGGTTTTACGACCCGCGCGGAGACCTCCGAGCTGTCGGGGCGCGGCATCGGCCTCGACGCTGTAGCAGCCACGGTCAGGGCTGCAGGTGGCGACCTGTGGATTGAATCTACTGTGGGAGAGGGGACCGAAGTCACCGTCGAAGTGCCGGTGGCCCGACGCGGCGACCGGGTGCTGGTCCTGGGAATCGGCCAACATCAGGTTGCCGTGCCGGCATCACCGGTCCGCGCCTATCGCAGTGTCGTGCCGGAGATGGTTGAGGCCGATGGTGATCGCTCCGTGCTCCGGGTTCGGGGAGAGACCGTCGATGCACGATTTCTCTCTGAGCTTGTCGGCGAAAGCCCGTCCGAAACCGGAGTAATGGTCGAGATGATCGTCGGCGGTAAGGTCGTTGTACTCGTCGCAGATTCCATCCTCAGTGAGGAGGAGGTGGTTGTTCGACCTCTGCCACGAGCAGCTGGTGCGCCTGCAGCGATGGACGGCATCGCTCTGCTCGCAAGCGGGCGCCCAGTGGCAGTACTTTCACTTCAGCGTCTCATCCCATTTTCGGAGGACATCGTTGTCGGCGACACGCGCCTCGCGACATCGTCGGTGCCGGTCCATGTTTTGCTTGTCGACGACTCACGAGTGACACGGGAGATGATGCGCCGACTACTCGAGGATGCGGGATTTGCAGTCACCGGCGTCGGTTCAGCGGACGACGCGTTGATTGCGCTCGCACGCGAGCACGTCGACTGCCTGGTGACCGATATCGAAATGCCCGGCGTCGACGGATTGGATCTGACTCGGCGACTCCGAAGCGAAACCGAGTATGCAGACCTCCCGATCGTCGTTGTTTCGACTCTCGATCGCTCGTCCGACCGACTTGCAGGTCTCGACTCGGGGGCTAATGCCTATCTGACGAAGCAGGGTCTCGATGTGCGCGAGCTGGTCGCTCTGATTCATCGCGTCGGAGGCGTTCATTGAGCGGCCCCGTGACGGTCATCGTGGCCGATCGCTCGCCTTCGGTTAGGGCGGTCCTACGACGGTTGCTCGAGCAGGCACCCGGGATCGAGGTGGTAGCCGACTCCAACGATGGCAGAGAGGTCGTCCATCTCATCGCTGAAAAGACTCCAGCGGCTCTCATCCTCGACCTCGATCTTCCATCCCTGAGCGGCCGCGCACTGATACGACGAATTACCGCGGGGATGCGGATCCCAATCTATGTGTTGACGCCGAAACGAAGTCACGAAAACACCCGAACCGCCATGAGTCTTCACAACCTCGGTGTTGTTGCTGTCTTTCCAAAACCGGAGTCGCCGTCCGAATGGAACGCTCTCGGTCGGACCCTGAGCGAGGAAGTGCGGCAGCTCGGGTTGGATTCGACGGATCGGAATGGCGTGTCGCCCGAACCGGAAGAGACGCTCGCCGTCAGCAGCGAGCTGCGATACGTCGCGGTGGGAGCTTCGACCGGAGGGCCGGGAGCGGTATACGACATGTTGGCTGCCCTTGGCCGGCGAACCAGAGTCGGGATTGCGGTCGTTCAGCACATTGCCGAGGGATTTGAAGGTGCCCTCGCTGAATGGCTGGCGACCGAGCTTGGAATGGATGTGGCCGTCGCTCGGCATGGCGAACGACTGAGCACCGGCAAGATACGCATCGCTCCACCTGGCCACCACCTTATGGTCGATCGCGGCGGCGCGCTGCGCCTCGATCATCTGGCGGCGCCCTTCGGGGGCCATCGCCCTGCCGTGGAGGTGCTCTTCCGGAGCCTGCGTAGTCAGCCTCCGTCTCGAGTCGCGGCTGTTCTCCTATCGGGGATGGGGTCAGACGGCGCAGAGGCCATGGCGGAGCTGCGAAACGCGAATGTCTTGACCGTAGCTCAGAACGAAGCCTCGTGTGCCGTCTTCGGTATGCCGCGCGCCGCCATCGATCGCCGAGCTGCCGCATTTGCTCTCGCCCCGGCGCAGATCGGCCGCCTTCTCGCGAGGGCAGGAGGAACTCAACGGTGAGCGAGCCGATCCAAGAAATCGCGCGGCTCATCGAAACCGCAAGTGGATTCGTGATCGGCGGTCAGAGCACAGATGTACTGGAATCCTTCGTTCGGGATCGTGTGGCGCGGGGTGGTTTTGCAGGGGTGGAACGTTATATCGACTACCTCCGCCGGCACCCAGAATCAGAGGAATGGCGCCACCTCCTCAGCAAGATCACGATCAAAGAGTCCTATCTCTTTCGCGCCTATTCCCAGTTCGAGGCACTCGCAAACACGATTCTCGGAGAGATCGCCGGACGGCAGGCCGCACATAACCTTCGAGTGTGGTGTGCCGGCTGCGCGCGCGGAGAGGAGGCCGCGACCCTGGCCATCGTGCTCGCCGAGCATCCGATCGTCGGGACCTGGCAATGGAGCGTGCTCGCCACCGACGTGGATGATTCTGCCCTTGGCGAAGCGGAAAAAGGCGTCTATGGGCAGCGGGCGGTCGCTCGAGTTCCTTCCGCGACTCTTGAACGCCATTTTGTTCGTCACGGTCCCCGTTACGAGCTCAAACCCGAGCTTCGTCGACGTATCGAGTACCGGCGTCTGAATCTGATAGAAAAACCGCTGGACCATTCGGGCGAGGCATTCGATGTGATCTTTCTGCGCAACGTGCTGATCTACTTCCGGCCCGAAATCCAGCGGCGAGTGGTCGAGAGTGTCGAAGAGGCGCTCGAACCGGACGGGACGGTTTTTCTCGGACCGAGTGAGTCGTTGATTCACCTTGGGACGAGGCTGCAGGCGAGGGACCTCGGCGACTGTTTCTGCTACCGCCTGCCGCCGGTAATAGCGGAGGAGGACGCCAATCGCGTGGTGAACCCCGCAACGGGTCCGTCACCGGATCACGTTCCAACGCCTCGACCCCCCTCCAATGACATGGACGCGGTTCCATCATTCGATCTCCGTCTCGAAGCAATGATTGGAGCTTTGGAGGAGGGTCAAACTCAACGGGCAGCAGCAGGTTTGGAAGCCCTTCGACATGAGCTCCCAGAGAGCGCGGTGATCCATGGGCTCGAGGGTGTTGCATTCGAGCGACAGGGCGATCCGGAACGAGCGGCGCACGCCTATCGCGCCGCGCTTTATCTTGCGCCCGAGATGGATGAGGTGCGGTTTCTGCTGGCGAGCGTACTCGAAGGATTGGGAAGATCGAGGGCCGCGGCCCGCGAATACCGGACAGCGCTCACAGGCCTCGGTCCCGCGAGTGGGCTCATGACATCAATATTGAAGCGGCTCGGCTTCCCGGACAATGATCAGATGAGTCAAATATGTCGCGAAAAATTAATTTAAAATTAAACAGGGTTCTCAATTGTCGAACGCAAAAGAGATTTTACCAATCAACCTCGACCTTGCGTGGTTTACCGCCGAATCGCGACACGTACACCCATCGATTCCGCTTTCCGAAGTCGTAGAGATCTCGCGTGACCCGAACATCTTCCTGACAGTACTCGATGATCTTGTCGATTTCGCCGGTTCGCCACCACTCGAGCGCCTGCATACCGTCGGCGATCTTTCCCTCACCGATGGTTGCCGAGACGACGCTGTCGAGCTTGGGTCTGAAACCGAGGCGTTCCTCGAGATCGAACATCAAATCGAAGGTTGGAAGCTTATGGAGGTTCTCCTCAGTGTAGGCACGGAGAACCTCATAGTCAAAACCGCGGATGTTGTAGCCGACGACCAGGTCGGCGTCGAGGAGGAGGTTCAAGAGCTCCGAGATGGTTTCCTCATTGACGACAAGAAATTCATCAAGATCATATCGATATGCGACACCTACGGAAACTCCGAGCCGGTGGAACTGGCTGCGGCCTCCGACCTCGGCGAATGAGCGCTGAGTCTCGAGATCGAATACAACAACCTTGTCACCGGCCTTGACCTCTCGCTGAGGGTTCGCTTCGAAGAGGTCCATTTGGCCGTCCCAATGCTCCAAGATTTCCTCCAATGTTCACCGCGCGCGGGGGAGTGTAGCACCGCCCGATCGCCCACCCATCCGGATACAGAATGCAAGGCCACGGTTCCACCCGAATTGGCATATATGATTCAGGGTTGGGGAAACTTGGACGTGCATCTTGCATCCTGCATCTTGTATCCCGAACTCGGGAGGCTATCAATTGGGTACAGAGGTTAGATATGGGTACAGGGGTGGGGTGGGCACCTGTATACTCCCCCGCGATGATGACTACGGTAGAACCTGAATCGAACAGCCCGCCAGTCGAGCTGACGGTCTTTTCGGGCCCTCTCGATTTGCTATTGCACCTCATTCGCAAGAACGAGGTATCGATCTATGACATCCCAATCGTCAGTATCTGCGACCAATACCATGCGCATTTGCGCGCGATGCAGGAACTCGATCTCGATATCGCAGGCGATTTCCTGTGGATGGCCTCATGGCTGCTGCACCTGAAATCCAAGATGTTGTTGCCAAGTGTCGTCGAGAGCGAAGAGGATCCGCGAGACGAGCTCGTCGAAAGACTGCTCGCTTATCGGAGAGTCAAGGAACTTGCGTCATATTTACACGACAGCGACACTGTAAGACGCTGCCTTTGGTCGCCGGACATGGAGACGAAAATCAGTTCGCCGACTGAGCCTGAACTCGACTGGGAGGATGTGGACCTTCGGCTGCTCGCGCAGACCTATCTCGACGTCATGCAACGATTCGAGGCCTCCCACCCGCCACCGATCGAGGTCCTTCCGCTTCGCTACAAAGTCGAAGAGAAGATGACCGACATTTATCAGCGGGTGAAAACGGATGGATTGGTGCCGTTGCTACGGGATCTCAACGCGAGGTCCGATCCGGAAGAGGTGGTGGCGGTGGTCGTTGCGGTTCTCGAACTTGTCCGGCTTCGGGGCGTATTTGCCGAACAAAGAAAAGCATTTGCCGAGATCTACCTGCGTCCAGGCGACCGACAACTCAGCACCAAGGAATTGCTGCATCGCGGGGAGAATGGTGGATAGAGAGACTCTCACCGCTTCGATCCAGGCGATCCTCTTGACCGCCAAAGGGCCTGTCGCGATAGCGGCATTGGTGGAGGCCCTTGACGACAAAGACGCGGACGCGGAACAGGTCGAAAACGCTCTCACCTCGATAGTGGGGGAGTGGGACCGCGCCGCGAGCGGGATCCGCCTCGAAAAGGTTGCCGACGGTTGGCGCTGCGTCACGCCCGCGGCCCTTGATTCCTACCTGAGAAGCTATCACGGCATCGCTGCGCGGCAGCGCCTTTCGCAGGCCGCCCTCGAGGTGTTGGCGATCATCGCACATCGACAACCGGTGACCCTCCCCGAAATCAATTTCATCCGAGGCGCCAACTCGGCGAGCGTGGTCAGGACATTGCTCGAGAGAAAGCTACTGAGAATGGCCGGACGCAAGAAGGTGGTCGGAAAACCGTTCCTTTACCGGACCTCGAAGGAGTTCCTCATCCACTTTGGTCTCGAGCGCCCCGAGGATCTTCCCGATCCTGAAGAACTTGTCAGGGACGAGACAATCTCCGCTGACTAGCTCGCATATTTAGCCAAGTTCCTGCTGTGCGTTCTGAGGTGCAGCACATTGCGTGCTTATCCGCTGAGCGCGACGATCTGCGCCGGCCGCCCCGGCCACAGAGCGCTCCCCAAATCTTCAGCGAAAACCCGTAAACGGTATTCAAGAGCGTCGAATGCCCACTGTCGGGTGACCTCGACAACGAGGGTCCCGGCAAGGACTGTGGCCAGAGCGGCGACCATACCGGTTGCGATTCCGCTTGCGATCCAGACCGAAGACGCCAAAAACAATACGCCGGCGAACCCGGCGGCATGCGCCCCATGAGTCTCGAGAGGACGACAATTCACCCTCAGCTCCCAGTGATCTGGATGCTGTTCGATGTGGAAGGTCACATCTTCATCAACATCTCGGGGTATGAGTCCAAAGACCCGTGTCCTCCACGGAATAATCGTTCGCCAGGTCGACGGGTTGTCTCGAGTGGCCGTGAGTTCAGATGTTCGCAATGCCTCGCCAATTCTATTTTCGGCGTCCTCAGGCGAATCGCCGGCCGGAACCTGATAGGAAAAAATGAAAACCTTGCCGGGCTTATTGCGGGCCAATTCGGGGAGCCATTTTGAAAAGCGCGACATCCATCGATTATGAGGGGTAACGCGGTGCAGGGTCAAAGGCTGGGAGAGCGCGAAAAACGCCTTTTCCGCAAAATGACCGAGCGAGGCGTCGGCGTTGTCTAGAGTGTGTGCCGTATAGCCGTCAACCCGCATAGCCGTATTGCCTGTTTTCCTTTCGGCTGGGGGACTGGAGCTGACGATATACTCGGAGCAGATGTGAGGGGAGGGGCAAATGAACGACAGTCGAACCCAGCCAAAGACTCGGGTCCTGATGATGCCGCGCGATACCAATCCGGCGGGCACCATTTTTGGCGGGGTCATCCTCTCGTACATCGATCAGGCCGGCGCGGAGGAGGCACGTTACCAGGGCGCCGACCGAGTGGTAACTGTTGCCATGAAGGAGGTGGTCTTTTTGAAACCGGTCTTTGTCGGCGACCTCGTTTCGTTCTACACCGAGCTCGTCGGTGTCGGGGAGACTTCCATAACAGTCCGGGTCAAGGTCACCGCCGCCCGTCGCTGGGATCGGACCGAAGACGTCCAGGTGACCGAGGCAGAGATCACCTACGTCAACATCGACAACGATCATCGACCCAAACCACTGAACCCACCGACCCACCAAGATAGTGTCTGAGGGCAACCATTACCTCCGCGGATTCTTGAAGCGTGCGATTTGCGCCGGCGCTGCGCCGGCTGCCGTGGCCGCGTGGGGAAGGGTCGGTGGAGGCGTCTCGGGCGAAGTTCTTGGGTTCTCAACCCTTTTCCCCGAACGGGCCCGGGCTTCAGAGGACACCTGGTTCGATCTTGCGTCGCTGACCAAACCGCTGGTGACGACGACGCTGACCCTGCTCGCATTCCGTAGTCGTGTTGTGGCTTCAAAAACCAAAGTCGGGGAAGTTTTGCGCGAGGTCCGCGGGACCGATGTTGGCGGCCTCGAAGTGAATCATCTCCTGACACACACCTCCGGCCTGCCGGCGTGGCTGCCCCTCTACTGCCTCGCGGAGAGTCGTCTGGATCGGCTGGCTTCTCGCCTTGCAAGAGTCCGGCTGGAGGGCCGACCCGGTGACAAGGTTGTCTATTCTTGCGTTGGTTATGTCATTCTCGGGCTGATGTTGGCGCGAATCGCCGACGAGGAACTCGACTCTCTCTTTCAGCGTGAGGTTTTGAAGGTCGTTGGGCTGGAAGGGGAACTTGGTTTTTCGGCTGATCTAGCGACTCATTCTCTCGCTGGTGGTGCTGCGCAAGCTGCAATCGAAACGAGAATGATCAGGGATCTTGGGTTCGACAGACATTGGCTTCCTCCAATCGCGCACGGTCTCCCAGACGACGGCAACGCCCGCTTTTTAGGTGGTAGTGCAGGCAACGCAGGGCTTTTTGGCACCGCACGAGGTGTACTGGCTTTGGCGTCCGAATATCTTCCGGGTGGGGGATCGCTGTTGTCATCTGAAGAGGCTGCTGAGGCAACAGATCTCAAAACCGCGGACCTCGAACAGGGGAGGGCTTGGGGTTGGCAACTGGCCTCATCTTCAGGCTGTTCCGCCGGTCCGGCGCTATCGGCGGAGGCCTTCGGTCACACTGGGTTCACGGGGGTCTCGGTGTGGTGCGATCCCAAGGAAATGACGATCTATGCGTTGTTGACGAACCGAAACCACCCTGCGCAGAGGGGCAACGATCTCCATCCTTTGCGGAGAGCTTTCCACCGGTTGGCTGCAGGGGCTAAAACACAACAGTAGGCGGCGGTTGCCTCCGACCTACGCTACGAGAATCACGCGAAACCAACCATGAGTGCTGCAAAGAGCGTGTCACCGCCGGATGTCGGCATGCCGACATTTTTTTCGATCAGGTTCTGAGGGTTGTCAGGCGATTGACCGCAAATAGAATGGCGAGAGCAACCGGTGCCCAGGCGCCGATGACAGGTGGCAACACATCAACTTCACCGAGCCGGCCAAACAGGGCGGTCGACATGAAATAGACAATGCCGAGAATCAAAGCGGCAGCGACTCCCTGCATCGTCGTGACTCTGCGGCCGCCGCGGTTGAGTCCGTACGGCAAGGCGAGAAGGACCATTACGAAGGCTGAGAGGGGATAGGCGAACTTCTGGTGCCAGCGAACAATCAGCTTGTTGGGCCTGTAGCCGGAATCTACAAGCTCACGAATGTAAGAGGACAGCTCGCCGACCGACATCTCCGACGGCCGCCGATACTCCTGGCCAAAATAGCTCGGTCCCTCAGGTATCTCGAGCTTCATCGGCTCGGTAATACGCCTGAACTCGTCGGTTCCGTCCGGGAAAATCTGTCGGAACCAGCCGGAGTCGGCAACCCAGACGCCGTCAAAATATCGGACCCGACGGCTGAATAGATAGAAATTCAGGTCCATGTTGTCGTCGACCCGGAACATCGTGAAACGAATCAATGTTTTTGAAGGATCATCGTAACGCAGAAAATTGTAGAGTGATTCGCTATCCCTGGAGAGGAGCCACTGACGGTCACTGGCTCGGTAGGTTCGCGTCGTTTCCCGTCCCTTGATCCGGTCGAGAAGTCTTTGCGCTTCGCGGTTGGCGTTCGGTACGACCACCTCTCCGAGAACCCAAAGACTGGCGGCGGATACCGCCGCAACGAGGAGAATCGGTATCGTCAGTCGAAACAGTGAGATTCCTGCCGCCTTGAGCGCCGTCATCTCCTGCTGCCGCTCGAGGAGAGTGAGCAGAACAAGAACTGAGATCATCAGGGCGAATGGAGTGACGTCGAGGAAAACCTGTGGAACGAGGTTTGCGTAATAAGCCAGGATCACTCCTCCGGGGACGTCGTTCCTCGCCATGTCTTCAACATTCCCACTGAGATCGCCAACGACGTACAGCAGCGCAGCGCTGAATACGACCAACAATAACGGCGGCAGCAGACGCCTGGTGATGTAGCGATCGAAGAGCGCAGGAAAGCGGGTGGCATATCGTCGACGCTGAACCTGGATGGGCAAACTTCCGGTATGAGGCGGACCTTTGAGACCATTCCCTCCGCGCTGTCGCCGTCTCGCCCACCAATCCCGAATCGATCTGACGACACGCGAAACGGGGTTCTCTGCTTTTTCCCGTTCTCCAAGCCACCGTCCCATGCGTGTCATGAGATACAGAGCGACGACCATTAGTACAATATTCGGTAGCCAGATCCCCAACCAAGGCGGAACCCGGCCCTCCATAGCCATCATCTCCCCCTGGTTGGCAACCAAGTAGTAGACCAAAACAACACCAACCGAAACCACAAAACCACGGCCCCTGCCACCCGATCGTGAGCCGACCCCGAGGGGGAGTGCCAGAAAGGCGAAAACCAGACACGCGAATGGGATAGCGAGCCGTCTGTTGAGCTCTACCGCGGCGTGACGTCGCTCGACCTCGATATCACCCTTATTGAAACTGCCTTCAGCGTCTTCTAGCAAACTCGGGTCTCCACCACGGAGGAAGGTCACAAGCTCGGATGTTGGTCGTTCGCTCATTCCGAGACGGAATCGAACCGTGCCACCGCCTCCCATATTCGGCCGAAAAAGCTGTGATTGTGTTCGGTTGATTCGGTAGGTCTTGGGGTCACTTCGAGAAAATTGGTGGGTTACCACCTCTTCGAGACGTATCCACTGTTCCACTTCGGGCATTTCGCCAGTGGTCGTTTTGGTATCAACCCCGGCCGTCACCATGCGCCCGCGTTTCGCCAGAGTCAGCCTTTCCTCTTCGGGATTGCTACTGTCGAAGAACAGAACATCGCTCCATTCCCCAGTATCCATGTCCGCGTCGCGGAGGTACAGAAGGACATTTGGAAGCTGTTCGTGAAAGACTCCCGGCTCGATACGACCCAGGTTTTTGGCCTCCGCGAAAAGCCGAACCTTCAGCTCGCGCAGTTCACGGCCTGAGCCTGGAATCACAACAAGATAGAGGTACCCATTAAGAACGGTCAGCAGAATCCCAAGAGCAACGATGGGCCGAAGAAGGCGTCTCGCCGGGATACCACCGGCCTGCATCGCCACGATCTCGTTCTCCGCGTTCATCCGGCCTACCGCTAACAGGACACCAAAGAGGAAACTCATTGGAATCGTCAACACAACGATGTGGGGGAGGGTGATCAAGAGAACCTGAAGGGCGTCCTTGACCGCTACGCCCCGAACCAGAATTTGCTCGATCAAGTTGAAGATCCCGCGCATGACGACCATGAACGTATACGTCATGAACCCCAACACCGTGGGTGGGACGATCTCGCGAATCATCAATCGATCGATGACGCCGAAAAACTTCACGCGCGTTGCTCCTCGGATCGATGCTTGCAAAGGTTCATCCGGGAAATTCTACACCTTTTGCGTCTCCATTGAACTGTCTGGTGTTGATCGTTGAGAAATTCTTGCTACTGGGGGACCTTCCCACAGGTTTTCCACAGAAAGGTGATTTTCCACAGATTTCGCTGCCATATGCAATGTCCGATAAGTTATATTATGTAAACCTAAGACAGTAAAGCAGGTGAACGACGCGGTCCTGTTTGATACTCTCCTCCACCGAGGATCATGGGGCCTCGGTTTTGGACTCCCCTGAAAGCGAGGCTTCGATTTCTCTTATGACTTCGCGCAGGGCCTCGATGACCTGACGTGGCTCCGGTTCGGATTCGGTCCGAAATGACAGCGACATGGAAAATGCCCGATCAGGATTCCGAAACCTCATCATGTAGGGTCGCTGAATCCGGGCCGATGCTTGGGCGTCACCTTCCGTGGTCGGATGATCGAGTTGGGCACGTCGTTGCCGGATGGCCGACCGATCAAGGCGGTTCTCGACGATCTCTTTGATGAGCTGTGCCATTGTATTGAGATCGGACGCTTTAGCAATTTCGAGAAGTATGCCCTTGGCAGTAATGTCGGCATGCCGACATAGGTCGCGAATGGAATCGGGAATCTGCAGGAGACGCAGGGTTTCGGTTATTGTGACCCGTGAACGGCCAACAGCTTGAGCAACCTGTTCGTGGGTGTAGTCATATTTGGAGATCAGGGTTTTGTAGCCGTCTGCTTCCTCAAATGATGTGAGATCCTTGCGTTGGAGGTTCTCGATGAGAGCGATTTCCAGGGCTTGCTGATCTGTAACTCTCAGCTCGATGCAGGGAACTTCGGCAAGACCGACGGCCATCGAAGCGTGGAAACGGCGTTCCCCGGAAACCAGCTCATACCGACCATCGTCGAGCGGCCTGACAAGAAGAGGTTCGAGAACCCCGTGTGTATTGATGGACGATTGGAGATCCTCGAGGTCACCGAGGCTGGAACGCGGTTGGTTCTGATTGGCGGTGATAGCCGTAATGCGAACCATTCGGCCGATCCCCTCCCCCATCCTTTGCGCGAGCTCGTCGACGAAATGGCGATCGTGACGCATGCGTCGTTCGGGTGGAAGCCCCACCTTTGATTTACCGGCTCCCATACCTCACCAGCTTTCGGGAAGGACATGACAGGGTAACGTTGGCGAAGTCTGGAAGCTATTTAGATCCGACACGCTGCAAGACCTCCTCGCACAATCTGTAGTACTCGTACGCTCCGCTCGATGACGGAGCGTGAGCAAAAATGCTGGCTCGGTGAGCCGGGGATTCCTCGAGACGAACGCTCTTTGTGATGTACGTGTCGAAAACGTGATCACCGAAGACATCGAGAATTTCTTGTCGCACCTGCTTGGCCAGAATCGTCCGACGGTCGAACATCGTGATCAGGATCCCGAGCATTCGGAGCTGAGTATTCGGACGTGCCTTAATTTTGTCGATCGTCTCCAGAAGGTCATCCGTACCTTCGAGCGCAAAATACGACGCCTGGATCGGTATCAGGACATGTGTGGCTGCGACTAGGGCGTTGACCGTCAACAACCCGAGCGTCGGTGGAGTATCGATGATCACCGCATCGAATCGTCGCCTGACCGTGTTGATGGCGTCCTTGAGGCGGTATGGTGCGTCAATCTCCCCGATCAGCCGAACATCGAGCTTCGCCATCGCAATTCGAGACGGTGCGATCCAGAGGTTGTCATAGGCACCCTGGATAATTACTTCTTTGAGGGGTGTGATGGCTGAGAGTACATCGTACATGTTGCCGTTGATATCATCGAGTTCAACGTTGGACATGGTCGAGTTGGCCTGCGGATCGAGGTCGATAAGAAGTGTACGCAGGCCTTTCTGGGCGAGACCCGCCGCAAGATTTATCGCGGTGGTGGTTTTCCCCACCCCGCCCTTTTGATTGGTGATAGCGATTTTCATGGCGTCTCCGGCCTTCGATCGCCTGACTTCATGTCATGGCGGAAGAGCAACTATAGGGGGGTGAAGAAGGAGGTGTCAATCAATCCGATGCGACGACGGTCACATCTCGTACTCGCCCATGTCTTCAGGCCGCATCTTCTCGAGAATAGAGCGGAGGGTTTCTTCGGTCGAAGCTTCTCCAATGACCGCACGCTCGAGGACTGACGGGTCGACCAGAACGTCGGCCTTCGCCCGTAACGCCAGGGCGATCGCGTCGGATGGTCGAGAGTCCACCTGATGGGTGATTGCCGAAGAGTCTCGAAGTTGAATCGAAGCGATGAAAACGTTGTCGTCAAGCGTGTGGATATAGATATGATCGACCGAGCAGCCGGCGGATCCGAGAAGATTCTGGATGAGGTCATGGGTCATCGGCCGTGGCGTCTCGACTCCCTCGAGCTCGAGGGCTATGGAGTTTGCCTCGCAGACACCAATCCAAATGGGCAAGAAAGCGGTGCTCTCAGAGTTCTCGAGGATGACCACAGGGCTGTTGGAGGTTGGGTCCATGACCAGACCTCGGACCGTCATGAGGACGGGTGGTGAGGAGTCAGCAATTTCGCTCATTCATCCAATGTGTCGATGTCGAGGCGCAATGTCAAGCGGCGCCGAAAACCGGGAGCCTGCCGTCACCGGAGGTGCGTTCGCCTACCAGCGAGTGTGCACCCGCTCGCGTGATCCGGACATCAACGATATCTCCGACTCCCTCTCGCCCACATTTGGCAAAGTTCACCACGCGGTTGTCTTCACCCCTGCCCTGCCAGTGGTTTGGATCGCGGCGGCTGTCGCCGTCAATCAGCACCGGAAGCTCGCAACCCACAAGCTCCTGATTGAGCTCCGACGAAATCTGTTCGGTGAGTGCAAAAAGTCGATGAAGTCGCTCCATCTTGGTGGCCTCTTCGACCTGGTCATCATATCGCGCCGCGGGGGTGTGCGGCCGAGGTGAGAACGCGAACGCGAATACCTGCCCGAACCGAATCTCCTGCAACAGATCCAATGTCTGTTGGAAGTACTCCTCGGTTTCCCCCGGAAAACCGACGATGACATCGGTCGAGAGATTGATATCCGGAACCATCTTGCGGAGGTTCCCCACCAGGTCAAGATACTCCTCACGTGTATAGCGGCGGTGCATACGGTCAAGAATCTCGTTCGCACCGGATTGAAACGGAAGATGAAGGTACCGCGAGACCTTTGGATTGTCCGCCAACACATTCATCAGTCGAGAATTGAAGTGACGGGGATGCGACGTGACATACCGTACCCTGGCCAAATCGGGAATGGCAGCTACCTCCGCCAGCAGATCGGCGAAATCGGAGGCGGTCTCCGGGCATTGGTAGGCATTGATCGTCTGCCCGAGTAATTCGACTTCCTTCAACCCCGTTGACGCAAGATGGCGAACCTCTTTAACAACTTCTGAAAGCGGCCGGCTCAGTTCCCGACCCCTGGTGTATGGGACTACGCAAAAGGTGCAGAACTCGTTGCAGCCCTTCGACCACCGTCACCATTCCGCGGGTGGAGCTCTTTCTGAAAATTGAATGAAAATTGTGGTCCCGTTCAGCATCAAAGCCGATGAGAACCTTGCGTCCACCATCTTCAACTGCGCGGACCGCCTCCCCCACCCTGGCGATTTGCCCTGGTCCGAGAACGAAACCGACGTTCGGCGATCGCTTGAGTAACTCCGTTCCCTCTTGTTGTGCGACACATCCACAGACACCAATGATCGGTGGATTCGCCATTTTTTCGAGTGCACCGATCCGGCTGACAATCTTGTGGACGGGGCGCTCCCGAACCGAACAGGTATTGAGAATCACGAGGTCAGCATCGGAGGCAGCCGACGCCGCTGCCATCCCGTGTTCACGAAGCTGTCCCTCGATCAGCTCGCTGTCGTGCTGATTCATCTGGCAGCCCCATGTCTCTATGAAATAGGATCTCATTCGCAGTTATCATCCAAGGGAGAAGATTTTAACGTTCTCTTGTTTTCGCCGCAACCGGCATCTCGAAAATATTTCTAACTTATTTTATTTCAACTACTTAGGAGGCCCTGTTGATCCTCTGTCATCAAGGCGTATCGCATCACCAGGACCGGAATTTGGGTTTTGAGGCCTCGGAGTAGGCTCTTTGATGTCGCGCCACCACCCGGGTTCGGCGCCGTCCCGCCTCGCCTCCTCCTTGATCTTGGGGAGCTTCGGCTCCTCCTCCACGAGAAGTTTCGCGAGTTCATCCCTTCGTACCAACGATCGGTCGATCTTCGGCTTGATCACTCCGTCTCGATACATCGGATCATCTCTGGCAAAGAACTCATTCCACAGTGCCGGAATTTCGAGATCGAGATCCCTGATCTGACTCTTGATGGATGCGATGCGTTCGAGTTGCTGCATATATTTCTGTTGCCAGTAATGTTTCCGCTTGTTCTGTTCATTGGTTTCCGAGTCGACGGCTTTGACGTTGGTTCCGGCGTGAACGCCGCGAGCTGCCGGATTCTGGCTGGGTTTGGCGGTCGTGAGGCCGCCCTTGGATGCATAGTCGGAAAGATTCTCGTTGGTGATTACAATCGATCCCGCTGAAGATCCCGCGGTGTCGCCCTTGAGCTTCTTGTCTTTTGCGATCTCGTTCAGGGACTGGCCCCCAGTTGCCCTGGGGGTCGGGGTGGGTGTGGGTTGATCGGCCGCCATGGCAACTGTTCCGAACAGCACCAAAACGCCCGTCAGGGCTTTCAGACGGTTTGTTACGAGCCTTTGATAAGCCATGTGTCACCTCTCCCCTACCAATTATACGGCCGGGAAGCGGAAATCGTTCGGCCGCATATCTCAACGGAATGTGTTGCGGGAGCGGCGAGGCGAGCAAAACGAGAGCCGGTCGGAGCGAATCGACGGTTGTATCAGGGGAATGATGAGATCTGACGCCTAAGGTTCGCTGGTACCCTCGCGTCCATAGCGATCTTCGAGCCGGACCACATCGTCGAGCTGAGTTGTCGATACCTCGAGCAACAGACAATCCGTAACAGCCACCATACGGTGAAGGGTCCGTGGTGGAATATGAAACACGGTTTCCGGCCCGATCTGGTGATTTTCGAGCCGGTCAATATCGGGGCCAGTGACCAACTCGAGAGTACCTTCGAGGACCCGAAGGGTTTCTTCTTTGACCTCGTGGTACTGGAGGCTCAAGGCCTCCCCCTGACTCACGTAAAGAAGCTTGCCGACGTAATTTTCTGTTTCGGCAAAAATCTCCTCGTAACCCCAGGGCTTCATCACCTTGCGCGCTTTTTTGATATCCATGATTCCCTCTCCACCAGCCTCGTCCACTAAACCTGGATTTTTGTCTTTGCGAGCAGGAATGCGAGTCGCTCGAGGAGATGTTCTTCGACATCCCGAGCGGTGACGAATTTCGCTGCCTGCCTCGCAATCTGTCCTGCCCTGCGATACGACAGCTGCCGAATGAGTGCGCGCACGACCGGGATGGCCTGAGGATTCATGCTGAAGCTGCGGAGGCCAAGCCCAACCAGTACCGGCACCATGAGCGGGTCAGCCGCCATTTCGCCACACATCGAGACGTCCGTGTTCTCCGCCTCACCGGCAGCGATGACGTTGGCGATCAATCGCAGCACGGCCGGGTTCGTCGGACGATACAAATCAGCCACGAGGTTGTTGGACCGATCCACGGCCAACGAATACTGGATGAGATCGTTTGTTCCGATGGAAATGAAGTCGACCTCGCGGGCCAACTCCCGCGCCATGATCGCCGCCGAAGGCACTTCCACCATTGCTCCCAGGGGTATGCCATCCGGGATCTCATGGCCCTCGGCCCGGAGTTCGGCAGAGATCTCTCGAACCAAAAGGCGGGCCACCCGAATTTCCTCGATACCACTGATCAGAGGAAACATGATCTTGAGGCGACCGACAGGAAATTCACCTGCGGTCAGTAACAATGCCCGCAGCTGGGCTCGGAAAAAGTCCGGTTTTGAAAGGCATAGGCGAATGCCGCGCAGCCCGAGGACCGGGTTGGCCTCGGAGCCCTCACCGATGATCTCGCGAGCCAATTTGCGGCCCCCGAGGTCAAAGGTGCGGATGGTCACCGGATGAGGTGCCATCCTCAACATCATTTCGCGATAGACCTCGATGTGATCCTCTTCGGTCGGCAACGCCGGACTCATTTTCATGTAAAGAAACTCGGATCGATACAGCCCGACCCCGGCGACGTTCCAGTCCATCGCGTGATCAAGTTCGTTCGGCAAATCGATGTTGGCCAACAATTGAATCGACCGCCCGTCGCGAGTCACCGTCGGCACGTGCCGCATCTGCAGCAGAGTGGCTTGCTGCTCCTCATATTCCCGTTGTCGAGATTTATATTCACTGAGTTCGGCCGGGTTGGGGTCGAAGACTATCTTGCCCTCAAAGGCGTCGAGCGCTATTCGGCGGGATCGTTTTGCTTCATCACACAACCCCCGAGCTCCAACGATCACGGGGATACCGAGTGAACGGGCGATGATCGTGGTATGGGATGTCGGGCCACCCATCTCCAAAGCGAACCCCAACATCTTGTCGAGCGGGAGCTGAACCGCAGCCGACGGCGGCAGATCGTCGGCAACCAAGATCACCGACCTGTCGAGCTGTTCGAGCTGGCCAAGGTGGAGGCCGTGAAGGGCGTGAAGAATCTGAGTAGCGACGTCGAGAACGTCGAGCTTCCGGTCTGCAAGGTACTCGTCTGGAAGGGCCTCGAATTTTGAAATCAGCTCTTCAAGGACCTGGTCGATGGCCCAGCCCGCATTGACTTCCTGCTCGCGGATCACCTTCTCGACCGGACCGGTGAAGGAGGGATCGGAAGCGATCAGCTGATGGGCCTCAAAAATCGCGGCGTACTCCTCCCCCATTTGTTGGGAGGCGCGGTCGCGATTCTCCTGAATGTGCTCGACGGTGGTGGTCACGGCTTGACGGAAACGTTCGATCTCTGCATCCACCTTTTCGGGAGGAATCGTTATACGAAGGGTCGAAATCGTACGCGTCTCGTGAACCACCGGTTCACCGATGGCAATTCCCGGGCTCACCCCGAGGCCGCTCAGGGCTCGGCTCACTGCTCCTCTCCAAACTTGTCGCCAAAGAGCTGCACTATCGCCCGAACCGCCTCCGCCTCGTCCGAACCGTCCGCGCGAACATTGAGCGGCGTTCCTTTGGTGGCGGCGAGAGTGAGAATCCCAAGGATCGATTTGGCATTGACCTCTTCGTGCTCGGTGCCAACATAGATCTCAGCTTCGTACGCGCTCGCGGTGTGTACGAGCTTGGCTGCAGCGCGTGCATGGAGTCCGAGTTTGTTGGTGATCATTACCTGTTCAGTGGTCATGTGTTCCTCGTTTCCGGAAGCAGAGGATCTCGAAAGGATCCGGAGATCAAGCTGAATCGGTCACTCTATTGTAGCTGTTGATTTCCGCGCTTTACCCCACGCTCGACGCTCTGGCGTGCAGGAATTCGCTCGCCACCCGAATGCTCTTCTGGCCGGCAGCTGTGAGACCTGTCGCGAGCTCCTCGAGGGACATTGTGCGGCCCTGGAGTGAACCGAGCTTGACAAGCATCGGCAGATTGACGCCGGTGACGATCTCGACCTTCTCCGGTTCTAGGAACGGCAGCGCGAGGTTGGTGGCGGTGCCTCCAAACATGTCCGTCAGCACCAGCGTTCCCTCTCCCTGATCGAGTTCGCGAAGTTGCTTTTTCAGAGAGCGGGATGCCTCGTCGGAGTCCACGTCCCACGGCAACGACATCGCCGCAGCATGTCCACTCAGGCTCGGGTCAATAGTTTGTGCGGCCTGCAACAGCTCCGATGCCAGGTTCCCGTGGGTCAGAATGAGGACCGGAATCATGAGTACCTCCAGCGCTCCTTGTCACGATGGTGGACCACCACCTCATGTCCGAGCTTCTTCACGGCCTCGGCCACTCGGTTTGCTATGTAGACCGAGCGGTGACGTCCACCCGTGCATCCCAGTGCCACGCCGAGGTTTGTTTTCAGTTCCGCGGCGTACCTGGGCAGAAGGTACGATATCAGGTCCATGATCCGATCGACTGCTTCATCCACTTCTGGGAACCCTCGCAGCCAATCCGCTACAGGTTGATCATCTCCAGAAAAGGCGCGAAGCTCCTCTTCGAAGAACGGATTGGGAAGAAATCGGACATCGAAAACAAGGCTTGCAGTAGCCGGAACGCCCTGTTGGTAAGAGAAACTCTGGACCTCCAACGTCATGGTTGGCCCGTCCCCTTCCCCTCCGGCAAGGGCCAGTACCTGCCGTCTCAGATCGTGCGGAGACAGTTCCGAGGTTTCGAAAATAATATCCGCCAGGTTGCGAACGCCTTCGAGTCCCTTGCGTTCTTCAGAAATCGCCTGCTCGAGGCTGAACTCGCGGAGCGGATGGGGACGCCGCGCGACTGAAAATCTCCGCAACAGAACCTGGGGAGACGCTTCGACAAAAATCAGACGGAGGGTTTGGATCTTTTCCTTGAGTTCCTGAAAGAACTCCGGAAAGCGCTGGATCATCCCCTGGGTCCGGATATCGAGGACCACTACCAGACGGTCCATTTCACCGTCGGTTCGTTCGAACAGACGAGGCACGAGCTCGAGCGGGATATTGTCGACACAGACATAGCCGAGATCCTCGAGACTGCGACTGAGCACCGACTTCCCTGCGCCGGACAAGCCGGTGATGACAAAAGGTCCGCTGAAGGGCTGTTTTTCGCTAGCTTCGTTCATCGTCGGCCCCTTGCGCGATCAGATTAACGCTCTCCAAAAATCCGCGCTCGTCTTCGATACCCCGTTGCGCCAGGAGGCACTTTCGCACGGCGGTCTCTACCATGATTGCGAGATCGCGTCCCGGTGCAACCACCATAGTGTATTTCGGTATGTCGACCCCCAGAATCTCTTCAGTGGAAGTCCACGCACTCGGCCGCTCCATCATCTGCTCGCGCCATTTCTGTTCCATTTCGCGCGCTTCGGGAGTCAACATGGTGAGCTGAATCACGAGGGACACAGAGACCGAAGGCGACGTCGCCGTCATTCCGAAATGCTTACGGACATCAATGATGCCGACGCCGCGAAGCTCGAGGTAATTCTCGAGTAACTCATGGGGGGTTCCTAGCAGCCCTCGATGATGGATTCGACGGACCACAACTGTGTCGTCGGCAACCAACCGGTGGCCTCGGTAGACCAGTTCGAGCGCGCACTCGCTTTTCCCGATTCCCGGATCACCGACGATCAAAGTTCCTAGAGAAAAGACATCAATCAAAACGCCGTGCAACTGGATGCGCGGTGCGAGGACATCCTCCAGGAAATCTGAGATTGCCTCAATGGCATCCGAGGTCTGAACCGGTGTCACCATCAACGGTACACCCGCAGCATCCGCCGCGGCCAGTACCGCCCTTGGAGGCCGTGTGCCCTTTGTCGACACGACACAGGGAATATCGAGTTCCATCAACTTTCGAAGACGTCTCTCAGCTTCTTCGGCCGGGAAAGTGCGCAGGAAATCGTACTCTGACTCGCCGAGTATTTGCAGGCGCCCCGGTTTTACTGATGGCAGATATCCCGCGAGTGCGAGGCTCGGTTTCTGAATCCTCGGGTTCGAGATTCGTAGCTTTTCGAGTCCCTCAACGCCGGCGACGACTTCGAATTTGAGCGGGGCGAGCCGGCGCTCAACCAACAGCCGTTCCACAAGGATCGGCTCTGGGGCAGTCACAGACCCTCCTCCTCCGCAACGCGACAAATAGCATTGACGATCTCAGTTGCGTCGGCCGCGGACAGTAACTCGGAACGAAGTTCGCGCCGCTTCAGTACCCTCGCAATCTGGGAAAGCACCTGGAGGTGGGCGGCTGGCTGGTCGGGTGGAGACAAAACAACGAATACGAAGCGGACAGGGTCGTGCCCTGTACCACCAAAATCAATTCCGTCGGTAAACCTTGCGAGGGCGATTGCGATCTGAGCGAGTCCCTGGGTTTTGCAGTGAGGGATTGCGAATCCCTCCCCGACTGACGTTGATCCAAGCTCTTCCCGTTCTACAAGAGCCTCGACCACCTGATCCGGTTCGAGGCCGAGGCCAGGTGAAAATACATCCGCCACCGCGGCCAACGCAGACCTCACCTCGGATCCCTCGAGATCGAGATAGATATTCTCCAGATTGATGAGCTTGTGGATCTTCATCAGAACTCTGGAGTGATCAACCCCAGGTTTTTATCCTGTCGTCGGTACAAAACGTTGATTCGATCGTTCGAGGAGTTTCTGAAGACCAGAAAGTCCTGGCTTGAATCGTCGAGTTGAAGGACCGCCTCTTCGATTGACATCGGCTTGATCGGGATGCTGCTGCGTTCGACAATGTGTGGCTCCCCGGATGCGATGGACTCCCGTTCGAGCACGTCCACAGCCCAACCTTGTTCAGTTTTGGCCTCTGATCCTGCCCGTTTCTTGTGGTCCTTC
The DNA here is from genome assembly GCA_963776765.1 of Candidatus Sulfomarinibacteraceae bacterium. Classification (GTDB taxonomy): domain Bacteria; phylum Acidobacteriota; class Thermoanaerobaculia; order Thermoanaerobaculales; family Sulfomarinibacteraceae; genus Sulfomarinibacter. Next base: position 48,650 of record CAVZOK010000011.1, on the reverse strand, counting down.
AAACGGGTTTTGGCACGTCGCGCCTGGATCTCGAGCTTATCAACCGCCTCCTGAATCGCGGCCATCACGTCCTTGTTCTGCGCCGTCGATTGGACAACAAAATCCTTGCCCCTCACTGAAATATCTACGACATGAAGATGCCGTTCCTGTTCAACCTCGACCCGTACATCGAGAATATCGTTGAAGTACTTCTTGACCTTCGCCAGCTTTTTCTCCGCAACCTGACGCGCCTGGTCGGTGAGGGTGACCTTACGGGCGATGTACTCGACTTTCATTATGCTCTCCCTAAAAAACCTTTTTTCGCTTATCAGATGAAGGAATCATCATCTCTTCCCGGTATTTCGCAACAGTTCGCCGTGCAAGTCGGATTCCCTCTTTCTGAAGCATTCTCATGATCTTCGAGTCGGAAAGGGGCCGTGCCGGGTCTTCGGCCTCCACTACCTTTCGTATCCGCTCTTTGACCACCATCGATGAAACGTTCTCGCCGCGCGCCGAGTCCACGCCCGAATGAAAGAAATATTTCATTGGAAATAGACCGCGCGGGGTGTACATGAACTTGTTGCTGACAACCCGTGAGATGGTCGATTCGTGCATGCCGATGTCCTCTGCCACTTGCCTCAGAACCATCGGACGCAGGTGCTCGATCCCGTGATCAAGGAAATCCTTCTGAAATGAAACAATGCTCTGCGCAACCTTGTAAATGGTGCGTTGGCGCTGATCGATGCTCTTCATAAGCCACATCGCTGAACGCATCTTGTCGCGGAGAAACTCGTTGGCTTTCGGATCGAGATCCTTTTTCGCCAGCATGCGCTGATACCGCGAATTGATTCTCAGCTTCGGGAGTCCATCGTCGTTGAGGGCAATGGTGTATTCCTCCTCCAGCTTGCGAACATAGACATCCGGTTCGATGTATTGGTTGTTGTCCTGTCGGTATATCCGTCCAGGTTTCAACTCGAGTCCCTGGATCACGTCGAGAACCGGTTTGATCTCGGCCAATTCTTCGTACCCAAGTGAGTCGGCAAGTATCTCCCACTTTTGATGCAGGAGTTCGTCCCAGTGTTCGGTGATTACGAGGTGCGCTTTGTGGAGGAGCTCCCCATCTCCATTCTCAACCTCATCCATCAGCAAATGCTCGATCTGTGCCGTCAAGCACTCCTGAAGACTCGCTGCGGCGATCCCCGGAGGATCGAGAGACCGAACGACTGCCAGCGCTTCAACCACGCCGGCACCATCGCACCCGGTGCCACGAATGATCTCCTCGTCATTTGCTCGGAGAAAGCCATCTTCGTCGAGATTACCGATGATGAACTCGCAGACTTCGATAACCTGCGAGTCGAGATCGAGAAGATGAAGCTGCCATTGGAGATGCTCGGAAAGGCCACCGGAAGCGGAGACCACGTTTTCGAGCCGGTTGTCCTGCTCGAGCGAGGGTGCCGCCATCGATGGGCCCTCCGCCCGTCCGTCTCCAAGATAGTCCGCGAAGAAGGCCTCTACGTCGATATCCTCATACGTCTCTTCCGCCGAAGGAAGCGGATCGTCCTCGACTGGCGCTTCCTCCGCTCTCCCCTCGTCAATGGGGGCGCGATCCTCCTCGGTCTCTGTGGAAACTTCCTCGGCCGACTCCTCGACGTCAAGCAACGGGTTTTCGAGGATCTCCTGAGCCAGGGTTTCCTCGAGTTCGAGACGCGAAAGCTGGAGCAGCTTGATTGCCTGCTGCAACGATGGCGTCATCACCAATCGCTGAGCGAGCTTCAGTCTGAGTTTTTGTTCAAGAGCCATATGTCGCTTGGATCCTCAAGTCGCTCCCCGTTTTTCGATGTTTCCGAACCTGCTCATCTGATGCAAAGCGACCTCTTGGTGAACTCAGAGCGTGAAGTCCTCGCCGAGGTAGATGCGACGCACGTCCCGGTTCTCCGACAGATCGACGGGGTCACCCGTAGCAAAAATCTTGCCGTCTTTGATTATATAGGCGCGATCAGTGATCTTCAACGTTTCTCGAACGTTGTGGTCTGTGATTAAAACACCTATTCCCAGGGACTTAAGACGACGAATGATTCGCTGCAGGTCAAGCACCGCCAACGGGTCGATGCCAGCGAAGGGTTCGTCCAGCAGGATAAAGGTCGGTTCGGTTGCCAGAGCGCGGGCCACCTCGAGTCGGCGCCTCTCACCGCCCGACAGAGTTTCTGCGCGCTGCGTCCTGTGATCGCCCAAACCGAAGTCATCCAACAGGCGATCGATCCTGTCGTGTGCCTCCCGCGTCTCGACTCCCAGCACCTCTAAAATCAGCCAGATATTGTCTTCGACCGAGAGGTTCTTGAACGAGCTGGGCTCCTGCGCGAGGTAGGCCACACCCATTCGAGCGCGCCGATACATCGATTCGGAAGTGATATCGCGATCACCTAGAATTACCCGACCTTCGTTTGGTTGGACGAGACCGACCATCATGTAGAACGTGGTGGTCTTTCCGGCTCCGTTCGGGCCAAGGAGACCAACGATCTCCCCCGGTGCGATCCCCAATGTAATCCCATCCACGACCCATCGGCGCCGGTAGGCCTTGCGAAGGCCCTGCGCAACGAGATCGAGGGCTTTGGGGCTCAGGGGGTCTCCTCTGGGTAGTAGATGGTCTCGGTCCCTCCAGCGACCGAGACGGTACCATCGGCCTGATTCCAGGTCAACGAAGACCCCGAGACCACGTTTCCAGCGTCGTCGGAGAGCCGCACCGGGTTGCCGGTGATGGTTACCGCCTGAGTTGCGACTTCTCGTCGAGCCCGCTGGCCGGTCATTCGGCGCCCAGTCTCCAACTCGACCAGCTCGACCGCCCCGATAGCCTCGACCGCAGTCACCTCATTGTTACTGTCGAAGTACACCGTCAACTCCGCCGCCGCCAACGTGTGCTTGGGATCGCTGTAGCGAACGTTTCCGCGGTAAATTGCCTCGCCGGTGGCCTGATCGAAGTCAAGGGATCGAGCAACGACCACCACATCCTCCTCCGGGCTGCCCTCGAGCTCGAGCTGTGAGGCCGGGAGGGTCGTTCTGACGTGGCCAGCGGCACGTACCTTGGTGAGCTCGTGCTGGTACACAACATCATCAGCAAGAAGGAGCCGATGACCTTGCCAAAACCTGGTGTTCTCGCGAAGGTGATAGACCGAACCTTCGCCACTGACCTCTAGGATTTCTGAGGCAAAGTGGGCTGGATCGGACGATTCGTCTCCGCCGTCAACCATGATCGAGACATCCGAAATAGAACCCTGAACGTTACCGCGGGCCTCCGCCCGTCCATCCCGATTGAAGATTTGCGCCTGATCACAGCTCACGCGTCCACGGTCGTTGAGCAAAAGGACTCTCTCTGGTCCGGTCGGATCTCCGTGCAGCATCGTCAATCCGGCCTGCGGCGAGAGGCGCGCGCGATAGCCACGTCCCTCTATCTCACCCGCACGTAGTACGACATCCTGTAGAAGCTCGACATCTGTCGCCTGTCCATCCGAGAACCAAACACGTGCTTCCTGTGCCTCTCCCCATCTCGGCGGGCCTTCGGTCGGAATCTCGTGAATACAGACGCCCCTCTCGGCCCGGAGATTGAGGATTCCGTTGTCGCTGAGAACAGCACGCAGGATCCAGGTCCGAAGGGTTCGCTCGAAATAACCTTCGCCCCCACTGAACTGGATAGTGACCCACGGCCCGGAGGTGGTGGCGTCGATTTGCCAGCGGCCCCTGGCGTCGCGTTCTGCAACGGCTCTCTCCATCCGGGCTTCAACGGAACCTCCCTCCGACAACCCACCAACCCGTGCCTCAACACCGCCGGAAAGCTCAATTCTGATGGGCGGGCCATCGTTTTCTTTGAGAAGGACCGTCATCCTCGGAGCTTTGACTTCAGCATCCCTGAGCTGAACTCTACCGCCATCCCGGAAATCGATAGTCTGCTTCGATCTTTGATAAACGGCAGATGGGGCCGAAAGAGTGGTGCCGTCATCGGCAGTCATTATCACTCCATCAGAAAGAATCACTTCATCGCGTTCGAGGTCGTAGGCCGCGTTTCGAGCTCGCCCGAAGCTGGCGCCAGAATAGAAATAGACATCCGAGTTGGCGGTGAATCGTCGCGAACTGGCCTCGAATCTCCCCGCATCCGTCGTCAATACAGCTCCGTCGGGCATCTCTATCCGAACGCCACCTTCGAGGCGCGCGTCCCGCGTCTGAATATTGAAGCTTGCACCATCGGAGACCAGAACCGGCCCAGGCCCTCCATCTCTATAAAACTGCAGCCTCACTCCTTCGATTTCGTGCCAGCCTGATGAAAGCCCAAGCGTGCGCTTGGACATCAACTCGAAAATCAACTTCCCCGCAACTCTCTCGACGAACTCAAAACCCGTGTAGACGCCGATAGCGCGGTCGCCGCCGCCACTTTCGACGTCACCTCGGTCGACCTCGGTAACAGGGGCGCGGAATTTCCGAAAGCGTTGACTGACTGTCACCGCCAGAGCGGCCAGCAGCAGGATCATTGCGCCAGTTGAGAGGCGCCGAATCCACGTTCTTGACGACTCACTCATCGCGCTGCTCCGTCAATCAAATGGACCATGACGCCACAATACGTCATGAGACCGCAATTCTCACCATCTTTCGCCGGCGCGTCGCAAATCTGTCGGGAAGTGCGGTGTAAAGCCGGGTGACCGGATTTACCGCGGGCCAGATGGTCGCGAGTGGACATGGGAATGGTCGGTCAGCGGTCGGTGAAGACGCCCATCGACCGGAATTTTTTGTATCGCCTGGCAACCAACGAATCTGGCTTGAGCTTGCGCAGGGGTTTGAGGTTTCGACGGATGGCGAGCGAAATAGACTCCGCCATCTGGCCAGGATCCATATGGGCACCACCGGGAGGTTCGGGGATGATTTCGTCGATGACGTTGAACTTTTTAAGGTCTTTTGCGGTCACCCGGAGAGCACGTGCCGCATCTTCCGCCCGTGCCTGGTCCTTCCACAGGATGGCAGCACATCCCTCGGGCGAGATAACCGAGTAGATTGCATGTTCCAGCATCAATATGCGGTCGCCGATCCCCAGGGCGAGGGCCCCGCCCGACCCTCCTTCACCGGTCACAATGACGATGATCGGTACCGGTAGGGCGGCCATCTCGACGAGATTGTTGGCAATGGCCTCCGCCTGTCCCCGTTGTTCCGCATCAATCCCCGGGTACGCTCCTGGAGTATCAACAAAGCAAATGATCGGTCGGCGGAAGTGGGCACCGATCTTCATAATCCGAAGCGCTTTTCGGTACCCCTCGGGACGCGGCATGCCGAAGTTCCGCCGAAGTTTCTCGGCGGTATCTCGTCCTTTCTGGTGACCGACGATGACGACCGGCTCGCCGTCGAAACGAGCGAGTCCAGCAACCACGGCAGGATCATCAGCGAATGCGCGGTCTCCGTGCAGCTCGGTGAAATCCGTGAAAATGCTGTGAATGTAGGCCATCGTGTATGGCCGTTCCGGATGCCGAGCGAGCTGGCACTGCTGCCACGGCGACAAATTGGAGAAGATCATATCGATCCTCACCGCAAGCTCGCGCCTCGCTTGAATCAGGTCTTCCTCGGTCGTCGAGCTCGAAGTGCCTCCGGCCTCGAGGTCGATGATGCGCGACCGCATTTCTTCGATGGGTCCAAGGAACGCTGGGGTCGGAATCGCCATTGACGGACTCTAACAGAAGGCAGTGAACTCAGTCAAAAGCTTACTCAGCCGGTTCCACGAGGGAGGGCAGGTAATCGGAAGGGGCAGTGAAGCCGAGGAGGGTCAACAACGTCGCCGCGATGTTGGCGAGTCCCGGGTTCTCTACTGAAGTGCTGATTTTGAAACGATCGGCGTCCTCTCCAACAAGACACCACGGCACCGGTGAGAGAGTGTGACTGGTCTTGACGACCGGGTTGCCATCGCCATCGAGCTTGGTCAATCCGGTGCCCCGATCGACCTCCCACATCATTTCGAGATTTCCGTGGTCGGCCGTAACCACCATGGTCGCTCCCGCCTCTCGGACCGCGACCTCGATGCGCCCAATGCAGTCGTCAACAACCTCGATCGCCTGGATCGCTGCCTCGATAGAACCCGTGTGACCAACCATGTCACCGTTTGCAAAGTTGACCCGGATGAATCTGTGCTCGTTTTTCTCGAGGTCTTCGATCACCTCTTCGCACACCTCGCGCGCCTTCATTTCCGGCTTTTTGTCGAACGATACATTGTCTGAAGGCACCTCGATCCAGTCTTCGAGGGTCGCATCGAAGGGCGCCGAGTTGTTGCCGTTCCAGAAATATGTCACATGTCCGAATTTCTGAGTCTCGGCGACCGCGAGCTGACTGATGCCGTTATGAACCAGATACTCCGAGAGCGTGCGAGAGATGGCTGGCGGACTTACAAGGAAGTGGGGCGGAATCTTCAAATCCCCGTCGTATTCCATCATTCCGGCGAACAGAACGTCCGGGTTTGGCGTCCGCTCAAAGACCTCAAAATCGGATTCAGTAAATGCGCGCGAAATCTCGATGGCGCGGTCACCCCGAAAGTTGAAGAACACTACCGAGTCACCATCCCTGACAGAACCAACGGGTAACCCGTCGCTATCGATGATGACAAACGGCGGCAGATCCTGATCGATGACCCCTGGGTTTTCACTCCGCAAGATATCGACCGCTTCGGTGGCGTTCGCAAAGCCCCTCCCCTCGCCTGCTACATGCGTGTTCCATCCTCGCCGTACCATTTCCCAGTCGGCCTGGTAGCGATCCATCGTGATCTGCATTCTTCCGCCGCCCGAGGCCAACCGCGCGTCGACGTCACCAGTGCTGACCTCATCCAGGATCTGTTCCAATTTATCGAGATAAAAATCGTATGAGACCGGATCGACATCCCGACCGTCCGCCAGAGCGTGCACCCTGACCCTCCGCACTCCTTCAATGGCAAGACGCCGAATCAGAGCCTCGAGGTGGTCGATGTGACTGTGGACATTCCCGTCTGACAGCAGGCCGATCAGGTGAAAGGCGCCGTCGTTGGCCTTGACGTTTTCGACCAACCGCTGCCACGCTTGGCCTTCGAAAACGGCTCCGCTTGAAATCGCCTGGTTCACCAGTTTTGCGCCCTGCTCGAATACTCTGCCGGCGCCGATTGCGTTGTGGCCGACCTCGGAATTCCCCATATCGTTCTCGCTCGGCAGACCGACCGCCGAACCGTGGGCCTTGAGTTCGAGAAAGACAGGCGCCTCTGCAAAGAGACGGTCGAGGTTCGGGGTAAAGGCTAGATCAAATGCGTTCCCGTCGTAACCATCGGAGCGTCCTCGGTAAAGTCCTACGCCATCGAGGATTACCAGAAGGAGTTGTCCGGGGATACCGCCGTACTGAGAGCAAGTTTCAAGTTTGAATTGAGGCATTGTCAGCTCCATTCAAGTTCAACAAAGCGTTCGCACACCGTATTCTCGGTGCTCGAAGAAACCAGATCTGGTGTTTTTAGGAGGGATTGACCGGTTTGCCGCTCCGCAGACGCATCAGGACTACGCTGATGTTGTCATTGCCTCCACGCTCGTTGGCTTCGGATATCAGGCGGTTACACGTTTCGTCCAGCGATCCACCCGTTTCCAGCACCGCAGCGATCTCCGCATCGGTCAACATCGAGTTCAGTCCGTCGGAGCAGAGCATGTAGACATCGCCTTCGTCGATTTCGTCCTCGAGCACGTCGACCTTTGGTTCGCTGTTTCCGCCAAGGGCCTGTGTAACGACATTTTTCAACGGATGAGTGCGCGCCGCCTCCTCGGTCAGGAACCCTGCCTCGACCTGCTCGTGCACCCAGGAGTGGTCATTGGTGAGGACCATCAGCCCGCCTCGTCGATAGCGGTAAGCCCGACTGTCACCAACGTGGCAGATTACGATCTTGCTTTCACCGCGGAGATAGACCGCCACAACCACGGTGGTGCCCATTCCTTTAAGCTCGGCGTCGTTGTTCATCGCAGTAGTGACCCGATGGTGGCCGGCTACGATCGCATCAACTATGAGATTGGCTGTTGCACTACGATCTGTGTCCCAATGTTCGGGCCAGGTTTCATCCGCGTCGTTCGAGCCTTCCTTGAATGCTCTCAGAATCTCATCAGTTGCCACCCTCGAAGCGACCTCTCCCGCCGCATGTCCGCCCATGCCATCGGCAACGAGGTACATTCCAGCGTCCGAGTCAACAACAAACACGTCCTCATTGAGGCGCCGCTTCATGCCAACATCGGTGGCGCCCGATGCCTCAACAACGAACAGATCACTCGTCTTCAGATTCACTATGGTTCAGCTCTTTCCCCGGAGGCGCCCCATAAGGCTTCCCCCTTTGCCTGTTTCCCCGCCTTCAACCTCGTTGACGACCTCCGATGCTTTGACGTTGGTCGGATCCAACCTGAGCGCTTGTTGAGCGTGACGCAGGGCGCGAGTCTTCATTCCAGCAGCCATGGCAAGCATCGCGGCCTCAGCCTTCATCGTTGCATTACCTGATTCCAGACTGACAGCCTTTTCGACATGTCGCAGAGCGTCACGTTCCTTGCCCGAAATTCGCCCGATGACCTGTGCGTAAAAGTAGTGGGCCCGTGCGTTGTCATCATCGTGATCGACCGCCGTTTTGAGGCATTCGACGGCTTCCGCCATCTTGCCCTCCCGCATCAGCTGCGCCCCTTTGGCAGCCAGCCTGCGCGAAATTTCCTTGGCGTCCATAGATTTGACATCCGTGCCCTGCGCAATTTCTTTGTCGTATTTTTCTCGACTCTCGGGATGGCTGAGGACATTAAAGGCTTCGGTGATGCCCTGAAACCGTTCTTCGGCATCCGCCCGCTGATCGCCGGCGAAACGATCCGGGTGATATTTCAAGGCCAACCTGCGAAACGCCTTCCGAATATCCTGGTCGGGCGCATCTCGCTCAACGCCTAGCGTGTCGTATAACGTGACTTGTTTTCGCATCCTCGATTACTCCATAGACGTCAGGACGAAACTACCACGTTCATAATACCTTCGCAATGACTGAGGATGAGTCTGGTTACGGCGGCGCAGCGCCCATCTACCGCCTTGTGTCGAGTAGTTTCTCAGCAATTTTTCGGGTGACGGGAGGGAGGTTTCGATCGCGAGAAACCCTCATTTTATCGCGGTAATTGAGGCGAGGAAGAATTGACTTCGCCGTATAGACCGGAGTTTTCGGGTTCATCGCAAGAGCGATTATTACAGGATACTGGCGCAACCACCGGGTGTTGCTGGAGATCAGCTTGATCACCTCCTGGGCAACGCTCCGCGAGGAAGCGTACTGTTCGATCTCGCTGTCGCTGAGCTTTGGACATGCCAACACCGACCGTTGAATCAGCCGATTCCTGCTGTTGATCAGAAGCGCCCTTTCCTCCCGGGTGCCTCTGAGGGCGCAAATAATCCGCTCGTGAACGCTCATCATCAGGAGTTTGGAATGAACAGACTCGCCTGCCTTCCTGATTGCCTCCGCGAGTTCTTCATCCTCGGTCAGGGGATAGGGCATCGAGATTTCTTTTGGAATATGGGCACCAATTGCGTGCAATGCCTCGATCGCCTCCTCGACGCTCGGTCCAGCCTTGGCCGCGGCTTCCTCTTCCGCTAAGACCTTTTCGATGAACTCTTCCTCGAACTCGCGGACCCTGCGCAATACCACCTGGTTGACCTGAACGTTGGCACGGAGGTCGTCGAGAATTTCGAGGCAACCGAGTACCCGTACCTGGTTTGTGATGATGATGTCCTGCACCATGGGGGTGGCATTCCTCGCGATGACTCGCAGAGTTTCGTCTGATACATCCGGGTGTGCCGCCACCGTCGCCCAGATGGCCTCTTCGTCGCGCACCCGAATCAATTGGTCCAGTACCAATGACTCCGGAGGATGGTCCCGAAGCCAATCGAGAATCGTAGTCAGTTCTTCGCCTCGAACCGAGTCCGCCGCCGCGTTGGCCAACTCCTCGTCGGGATCTGAACTGAGGACTGACTGGAGACTCAGGAGTTCCTCGCGTGAAATTGGGAGCAAACCCTGAGCTGCGAAGAGGCGGACCTGACGCGGAACCTGCCCTTTGACAATCCCGGCAATCAGGTCGGCGCCGGAAAGTGGTTTTTGCTCACTCATTTCGTGCTCTCGGCCCAAGAACGACCAGACCTTCACTGCTGACTTCGGTGTGAACGACCTGACCTGGTCGGCCAAGGCCCCCGTACTCGACACCAGCGATTTCGATCACGACAGCGTCTGCATCGCCCACCGTGAGCTTCACCGGACCCACGAGGTCGATACGTTCCTCTGTTCCACCTGCCAGCAGTCTTCCTCCGGCAACGCCATCACGATCGCGGAAGTGAATCCAGCACTCCATCTCTGGATGGACCCTTATCAGGATGGAAACCAGATCGTCCTCGTCCACTGTTTCGGTTGCAGTAGGGAGCATCGATGGTGATGCCGGAATAGGATGAGTTGCGGTCCGCGGCATTGGCGTGGATCGGTTTTCAGCCGCGAGGTGGACCTCGGACGCCGACCCTCTCAGAATCACCACAGCCGCCACGATAAGGATTGCCGCTGCAATCGTCAGCGGCAGCCAGAATCGCCAACGGATCCCATGAATGAACGGGGCCTCATCGACTTCAATCTGCAGGTGAGCTCCGGAAGCGAGCAGAAACCGCTCCCAGGCTGCTTCAAAACTGTCCGCCATTTGCTCCGGATCGGCCCCGACAACCGCCGCGTATTGCGTCACGAAGTTCCGGCTGAAAACTTTTTGTGGGAGAAACCGGAAGTCGCCCGATTCGAGGGATCTGAGTATCTGCCTCGAGATCTTGGTTTCTTCCGCTATGTCTTCCAAACTCAACCCGGTGCTTTCGCGTAGCCTCTGCAGCTCCTCACCGAAAGCCTTCGGGTGGTTGGGCACACCCTCCAACGCTGTCATCACCGGTGAAGTCTATCACCCTTCGCTGTCCTGAGGCTTCTCTTTCGAGCAGGGACCGGGCGGCATCGCGCACATTCTCGGACAGATCGGGATGCTCCAAGGCCCGGCGAAGCTCCGCCACCGAGAGCTGCACGAGCACACTCAAGGCTAGCGGCAGCGGCGTGTGTGGACACACGACGAGAGTTCGTCGGACCCGGATGTACGGCCCCCACTTGCGATGGCTCGCAAGCTCTGAGAAGAACTCTAGCGGCGGCTCGGAGGTGTTGAGAATGACGAGAATGTCGTTCTCCACCAGACGGGCGTTGTTGAGAAGGGCGCAAAGCACCTGTCCGTCAGCGGCGTTGATCAGAGCCTGGAAGAGGGCTCTGTGGGCGCGCCGTGCAAGGGCGATTTTCTCGCCAAGGGTCATTGATGTGAGTTGAGCGATCAGTTTGCGTTCAGCCTGACGCCGAACGACGGGCGGTGTCCGGGGCGACTGTGACAGAGAAAGGAGCGAGGTCCACGGAAGTGTTGCAAGGAGATCCAGGGCGCGCCCAAAGGTAAAACCGGGGAATCCTGCCAGCATTTCCCGAACTTCGTGCGTACCCATGAGTCCCGGATCGGAGGCAATTCGCTCTGCGATCTGAGCCGTACAGAACGGCGATCTCAAGACCTGCAGAATCCCGATACCATCCAGTTTGCTTGCACGAACAAGCTCCAAAAGCCCGTCTGAATCGAGTTCGGAAATGGACTTTCTGTCCATGCCCTATCGTACCGCCAGAGACCGCCGAGGAAAAAAGCTACAACAAATTTTTGACAATTGACGAAGATGAAGTCGCGAAAGATATCAGCTATCAGCTACAGACGGATCGATTCCACCTTCGGTATTGTCAAAGGAATTGTTTGGTCATTCCAACCAGTTTTTAAACTGCGATTGGCTGATAGCTGACAGCTGAACACTGAAAGCTATTGGCTATGTGGGCTCCGGCACCTCTGGATCGAGGATTTCTCTCAACCGCTGCCGAAGCTTCACAACCTCGAGTGAGGCGATAGCCGCTTCGCTCGGGGGCAGATTTCGAATGGCATGTTTTCGGAACGCCAATCTGGTCAAAAGGCGTGCGATGACGGTGCGTTCGCTCCTTGACGGCCACCAGTTGGCGCGGATTCGTCGCCGGTAGAATGGAATCACATCTAGGACCCAGGACGGAACCAATCCCAGCTCCACCTCGTCGGCAAGCTGCCTTCTGAGGATACGGTGTTCAGAGTGGAGGACCAGAGCCAGGGCCGTGACGTAGACCAGGTAGAGAACCGGCAGAGCAGCCAGCCAGAGCCGGGGAGCACCGCCCTCCCCGACCGGGCCGAACCGCAGCAACGAGAGATTCCACGACCCGTGAAGGACAGTCGCCACCAGCAATCCGGTCGAAGCCCATATTGTTTTTGCACGCAGTTTGCCACTCATCACCGCATGTCCCAGAAACCCTCCGAAAGCCGCACTGCTGACGGCGTGAACTCCGGCCGACAACAGGGTTCTGCCGCCAACCAGGACCAGAATTCCGGTGGCGCTCTGGAGATGGACACCGGCAGATACGCCGTAAATTACATTCTCCGAAACGGCAAACCCGAGACCAACTGCGGTGCCGTAGACCACACCGTCGGTGGGATTGTCGAATTTACTCGAAAACAGCACAACCAACGCCACAGCCAGGCCCTTTGAAAACTCTTCGACCATTGGCGTCACGAGGCCGAAGCTGATCAGGGTGCCCGTCGATGTCGCCTCAACACCCCCCAGCAATCGATCCACCACACCAAATAGGGTCACCGTAATCAGTGGTGCCGCTGACGCCCCCCAAAGAAAGACCATCACCACTAAGTGCAGGGGCTCGCGATCGTAGCGATCGACCCACCACACCAAAGCGACCACAATCAGCAGTATTGCGGCTGACACAGCCAGCGCTGCAAGCAGAATCAGAGCGGTTGCGAGGCTCACGCAAGGACCAATGGCAAACTGTCGACTGGATGTTGCTCGAAGTAACTCCTCGAAGTTTCGACATCGAGGCGAATCTGGGACATCAACTGGGTCGTCGAATCAAATGTTCGTTCTTCCCTCAGCCTTTGCAGAAAGAAAAGCCGGACCCGCTCACGGTAGACGTCAGCGGTGAAATCCAGGAGGTGACTCTCGATGGTTGTCAGGGAGTTTTGGTAAATCGTGGGGCGCACTCCAACGTTGGTGACGGCCGGAAATATCCGTTCGAACGATGGGATATGAACAGCCGTTACGTAGACGCCACGATCCGGCTGAAGCTCGTTCTCAACCTCGATGTTGAGAGTCGGGAATCCGAGGGTCCGCCCGAGCCGTTTGCCTTCCAGCACTCGCCCATCGATAAAAACCGCCCGGGCGAGAAGACCTCCCGCCTCCTCTACCCTGCCATCGCCTATAGCCTCTCGAACTCTGGTCGATGACACCACTCCACCTTGGTGCTCGACGATTGGAGAAGAGGCGGCCTGGAAGCCGAGCTCATCTCCCATTCTCGTCAGCAAATCAACGTCGCCGCCGCGATCGGCACCAAACCTGAAGTTCTTGCCGATGTATACCTCCTGGACCGCAAGGCGTCGCACCAGCACATCACGAACGAAGTTTTCCGCGGTCATTCTTGCCACTCGATGGGTGAAGGGGACCAAGAGGCAGGTTTCAATGCCGGTTCGGGCGATCAGAGCGAGGCGTTGCTCGAGAGTCGTCACGAGATGTGGCGCATCCGCCGGACGCAGGAGTTTGATCGGATGGGGATCAAAAGTCATCGCCAAAGCACCCACACCAAGGGTATGGGCACGCTCGACGACGTGCGACAGCACGGCCTGATGACCCCGATGAACCCCATCGAAATTTCCGATACTGAGGACGGAACCACAGGGTGGATCGTCGTTGCCAAGGGGATCGCGAAGGACTTCCACGTGAATGCCTCAGCCCATCACCGGGAGGCGCAACGATGTCGTTTCACCGGGAGCCACAACTCGAACCATTCGGCCTACGACGTCATACTCGTGGGCATCTGTGATTTCTACCTCGACCAAAGAACCCGGCGATGCGGTGCCATCGTTGATCAACAGACGACCGTCAATTTCAGGTGCTTGTCTCTGGAGCCTGGCCTCGAGCAGCAGCTCCATTTCGGGCAGGGGTCCGGCAACCAACGCCGGCAAGGTCCTGCCGATGAGAGCGCGGTTGTGGCTGAGAGCAATTTTCTGCTGCGCTTCCATGAGGAGTTGGTGTCTCTCGAGCTTCTTTTCTTCGGTGACGGGGTCGCCAAGATTGGCACCCGGATTTTCCTCCTGCCAGGAATAGGAAAAGGCGCCGAGGTGGTCGAACTTAACCTCCCGCACAAAATCCATAAGCTCGGCGAATTCCTCCTCACCCTCCCCCGGGAAACCGACGATGAAGGTCGTACGGAGGGTCAGTTCTGGAACCACTGCTCTGGCGCGCGAAATCAACCCACGATACGAGCGTGCATCGCCACCTCTTTTCATCGCTTTGAGAACCGGCCGGCTGGCGTGTTGCAGTGGGATATCGAGATAGGAGAGAAAACGTTTCTCGGCAGCCATGAGTTCGAACAACCCCTCGTCGAGCGTTGCTGGGTAGGCGTAGAGGAATCGGATCCACGGCACGGTTGTCGACGCCAGGAGGTTTTCTACCAATGACCGTAGGCCGTTCTCGAGACCGAGATCTTCGCCGTAGCGAGTGGTGTCCTGAGCGATGAGTACCAGTTCTCTGACGCCGCGCTCCTCGAGCGAACGCGCTTCGCTCAAAAGATCATCGATTGTCCGTGATCTGAAGGCTCCACGCATCTCCGGGATATGACAGAAGGTGCACGGGTTGTTACATCCCTCGGCAACTTTGAGGTAAGCGTAGCTGCCGGTTGAGAGAATTCGCGGGTTGTGGTGGTCGTAGACTCTGAGAGCGCCGCGTTGGTCGGGTATGTGACCCGAGAGCTCACCACGCACCGCCTCGGTTATCCGTTCGAGTTCGTCCAATCCCACGAATGCGTCGATCTCAGGTATTTCTCGCCGGAGCTCCTCGGCATATGCCTGGGCCATACATCCGGTGACCACAAGCCTGCGAACATCGCCATTCTGTTTTGCCTGGGCTACTTCGAGGATGGAGTCGATGGATTCGCGTTTGGCGTCGTCGATGAAGCCGCAGGTGTTGACCAACACCACGTCGGCTCGAGTGGCGTCAGCTGTCAGTTCGACTCCACTGTGCTCGAGATGGCCGAGCATGGTCTCGCCATCGACCAGGTTTTTTGCGCAGCCGAGACTGATCATCCCAACCCGCACGGGTGGTTGATCGGTTCTTTTTGATTTCTCTTTCTGCGCTCCCGACATCGAGCCTCCAGGTTGGGGGATTCTACCCCGGATTTATTCTCAGTACTGTTACCTGTCGCGATCGCAATTGGGATCCCTATCGCTGTCGAGGTTCAAAAATAGAGTCGGCATAGTTCGATATTGATCGAATGGCAATTGCGAAAACGATGGAGCGTGTGCTCGTTCCAGTATCGGTCAACCAAAATACTCAGCGATCGCCTCCGCCGCTTGCCTTGAGGCTCCGGGCCTTCCGAGTAGCGCACGAGCTTCCGCCAAACCCACCCGTTGCCTTGCCGCACCGACCTTGAAGACTTCTGAGGTGACCGCGGCCAGGCGTTCTGCACACCAACTCCTTTGGAGAAGCTCCGGAACCACGGTTCTGCCCACGATCAGATTGACGAGTGCAACGTTTGGCACCCTGACCAACAGCTTCGCCAGCGCATATGAAACCGGTTGGAGCCGATATCCAACGACCATTGGCACGTCGAGGAGTGCGCACTCCAGGGTGGCCGTCCCGGAGGCCGTCCACGCAAGCTCGCACCTCGACAGCTCGAGCCGCCGCATTTCGCCACGAATCCGGCGAAGCCGATGATCGTTTTTGCAGTCGGCAAGAACGCCATCGATCTCCGCTTCCATACCCGGAGCCTCGACCAACACTGCTGCTTCGACCTGCGAAGGTGCCATCATTTGAAGAGTCTGCAGCATCACCGGAAGAAGCTGGCGAACCTCCATGGCGCGTGAACCCGGCAGCATGGCCAGCCATCCCCGTTCCAGGGTCGCAGTCCGATCGAGGAGACCGACGCGATCGATCTCATCCACCAGAGGATGTCCGACATAACGAGCGCGTACGTCGTGAGCCTCATAAAACGGAACCTCGAACGGGAGGATACAGAGAACTTCTCGCGCCAGCTTTCGCACGGTCCGAACCCGGCCCCGTCGCCACGCCCAGAGCTGTGGCGAGACATAAAGAACGACTGGGATGCCAAACCTCCGGAGACGCGCTGCGAGGCGAAGGTTGAAGTCTGGAGAATCCACCAATACGGCAACAGCGGGTCGGCGGCGTTCGGCCTCGGCCACCAGTCGGCGCATGACTTGCCGTATTCGAGGAAGTTCACGCAAAACCTCTACCAGCCCCATGTGTGCAAGCTCATCGGTCGAGGCCACCAGATCGAGACCTGCAGCCGCCAGCCGTTCCCCACCAACTCCGAAGGCGTGGATTTGCGGATTGGTTCGATGGAGTTCGGCGAGCATGTTGCCTGCGTGGATGTCTCCCGAGACCTCCCCTGCAACCACCATCAGGTCTCTCTCACTCATTCTCTGTCACCCGTCGTTCTCGGGCCAGTCAGTAAGAACAGGACCGCCGCCGCCGTCCCCGCTCCGACAGAGTTGGCGAGCAGGTCCCGAATCTCCACTGTGCGAGCCGGTTGCAAGAACTGCAGGACTTCGACAAGTCCTCCGTAAACAACCGCTCCAGCAAAGGCCAGGATCGCGGCGTTGCCTCTGCCGACTGTTGGCAGGAACAGGGCAAAAATCAGGGCGGTGTGAGCCGCATAGGCGATCCCGTGAGCAACGAAATCCGGGATATTCACGGCAACGCTGGGCACGTCGGGAGCGACACCAAGAAGCATTAGTGAGACTGCGTACACAAGATTTGCAGCGATCACGAATCCGCGAATTCGTTTCGCCATCAGGGGAACGGGAACATCAGCCATCCCAATGCGGCCGCCCCAACCGCCATGATCAGGAAGGTCTTCAAGAACAGGTTCCGTCGCCCGACGGCAGTCGATCTCCAGAGAAAGGCGAAAAACAGGGAAACCAGCAGAGCGTGCCAGATCATGAGAAGGAGGTGATCCATCTCAGTCCTTCTCTCCGCGGGCGATGTCCGAGACGTCGAGCACCGCGAGCAGATTCATGAGACCGGCTGTATAGAGGAATGTGTTTCCGTACGCAAAACCGGCCGCCGAAGGGCTCCCTCCGCCCTGGAGAGCGAACGGGAAACCGCTCAAAAGGCCGCCGAGTCCGTTCAGCCACACAAGTCTCCCAATCGCCAAAACCCCGTTCCCGAGACACGCGAACGCGGCAAGCCAGGAGAATGGACTTTCAGGTTTCGGTGTCCCGATCTCACCATGGAGAAAGACTCCGGTGACGAACGCACAAAAAACGACGACTGCAAACACTCCGGCCCGTTTCTTCTTGCCAAGTCTCCAGTGTCCAAATCCGGGGAGGAACCATGATCCCAGCAAGAGCGGAAGCGACGCCCGGCTCTTTTCCCCGGTCGCTTGGTCTTTCATCGAACCAGCGGGTTTCTTCTTCTGCGATTTCGATTCTCTTTCGCTCATACGCGCTGTTCCCCCGCATCCTTCAGAGCTTCGGACATCCGTTCAAAGGTGCGACCAATGTCTTCAGGAATGACGCGGGTCCCACCGACGACCGTCATCATGTTGTTGTCTCCACGCCAACGGGGCACCACATGCAGGTGAATGTGTTCCTCGATCCCTGCGCCGGCTGCCTCGCCAATGTTGAAACCGACATTGAATCCGTGCGGGTGGTAAACCTCTCTCATAGCTGCCATCAGGTCCTGTGCCGTCCGCATCATCTCGGTCAGGGTGACTTCGTCGATATCAGACAGGTCGCTGCAATGCTGGATCGGTGCCACCATGGCGTGGCCCGTTGTATAGGGATAGAGATTGAGAAGCGAGAACGAACATCGATCCCGCCGGAGAGTCAGGGTTGCGCGATCATCCGCCGACGCAAACGCATCGCAGAAGATGCACTCACTTCGGTCACGTTCGTCGGCTGTCGACACGTATTCGAGCCGCCACGGTGCGAAGAGAGTCTCGACCACCGCCGTTCACTGCTGCAGCAATTCTTCCCTGAGATGCTTCCCGGGTTTGAAGTAGGGGATCTTCTTAGGCGGCACATGCACCTGTTCGCCGGTTTTCGGGTTCCGACCGGTTCGTTCGCCACGCTGCCGAATTCGGAAGGAGCCGAACCCTCGAAGCTCGACTTTCTCGTTGCGACGAAGGGCCGTGATAATACTCTCCAATATCACTTGAACGACCTCGTCCGCCTGTTTCCGGGGAACGTCGGCGGCATCAGCCACCGTCTCCACAAGATCAGCTTTGGTCATCGTCATTTTGCGGTGCTCCTTGCTCCGACGCAGTCCGCAAGACTGCCCTCAGTCCTTCTTTTCTTCGATATCGCCCTCAGACTCGGCCGCAGCTTCAGCCTGTTCCTCGGGCTCCCCCTGCTCTTCGGCATCGCTATCTTCAGCTTCCGCTTTCACCTCGACTTCCGAAGACTCCGCCTCGCCCTCATCTGCGGCAGTTTCGGCGATGTCGTCGACGGCCTCGGTTTCGGCTGCGCCCGAGTCCGCATCGGAATCGATCAAAACATCATCCTCGATAGCCGTTTCCGCAGCGGCCTCTAGTTCCTCTTCACCGCCAGATTCCTCAGCCGGCAGTTCTTCAGCGGCGGCCTCAACTCCGGTTTCATCTTCCGCACCCTCTGTCGGAGCCTCTTCTTCCGCCACGGCTTCCACCGCTTCGGAGTCGATCTCCTCCTGGCCCTCGGTGCCAGCCATCGTCTCATCATCCGTGGCCTCGTCTTCTTCGACGACACCACCGGCGCGAAGGGCGGCGGCCATCGCAGTGTCGGTTGCCGCACTCTCTACAGCCTCGACCGTGACCTCGTCTTCGGCACCATCCTGCTCGATTGAGTGCATGGAAAGACCGATGCGGCTCTCGTGCCAATCGACCCGGAGGATTCGACAGCGCACTGCCTGTCCGGTGCTAAACATTTCCGCCAGCGAGAGCCCCTCGTCACGATCGATCTCGGAGATGTGGCAAAGGCCTTCAACTCCGGGAGCGAGTTCGACAAACACGCCGAAATCCGTAACATTTGTAATCTGGCCCGTCGAGACATCACCGACGCCGTGAGAGTTGGCGTACTCCTCCCACTCATTGGGCAGTAGCTCCTTCATCGAGAGCGAAATTCTTTGGTTATACGAGTCGACGGACGTGATCACCGCCTCGACGTCGTCGCCTTTTTGTACCACCTCACTGGGATGGTTGATCCGGCGGGTCCAAGACATGTCAGAAATGTGAACCAGACCGTCGACACCAGGCACGATTTCTACAAAGGCGCCAAAATCTGTCAGATTTCGAACAGTACCCTTGATCCTCGCTCCAACGCTATAGGTCTCCGCCACCTGCTCCCACGGGTTGGGCTCCGTGGCACGCAAGGACAGCGACAACCGTCGTTTATCAGGATCGACTTCAGAAACAACGACCCCGACCTCCTCGCCGACCTCAAGAATCGACCTCGGGTTCTTGACTTTCTTGGTCCAGGACATCTCACTGACGTGAATCAGCCCTTCGACGCCTTCTTCGAGGACGACGAATGCGCCGTAATCGACAATGCTCACGACCTTGCCGTCCACGCGCTTGCCAACCGGGTACTTTTCAGGCACCAGAATCCACGGGTCCTCGAATCTCTGTTTGTATCCAAGAGATACGCGTTCACGCTCGCGGTCAAAGCGGAGCACCACCACATCGACCTCGTCGCCGACCTTGAAGTACTCGGAAGGATGGCCCACTCGGCCCCAGGAGATATCGGTAATGTGGAGCAATCCGTCGAGACCGCCAAGGTCGACAAAAACTCCGTAATCGGTGAGATTCTTGACCACACCGTTGACTAGTCCACCCTCTTCGAGGGTCTCCATGGTCTTTTCTTTGACTTCTCCCTGAGCTTCTTCGAGGATCGCCTTCCGCGACAACACGACATTCGACCGGCGGCGGTCAAAGGAGATGATGCGTGCTTCGACCTCCTGATCGAGGTAGTCTTCGAGACGACGATTCGGCAGCAAATCGACCAGGGATCCTGGCAGGAAGGCACGGACTCCGATGTCCACCGACAACCCTCCCTTGACACGATCGAGTACCTGACCCTTGACCGGGGTTCCGGACTTGTAGGCGTCTTCGATTGCGCGCCAGGTTTTGAGCTTGGCGGCACGGTCACGAGACAGTCGTACCCGACCCTCCGATTCGTCAAGGCGTTCGACATACACCTCGACCTCATCGTTTACCTTGACCTCGACCTCATTGGTCACCGGGTCGGTAAACTCAGCTACCGGAACGCTGCCTTCGCACTTGTATCCGATGTCGACCAGCACCTCGTCGCTGTCCACGGCGACGACCGTGCCATGAACGACCTCGCCTTCCTTGAGGGACTGTAGGGAGGACTCCATGAGCTGCTCCATAGAAAGCTCGTCCATCCCATTTCCCTGTTCCTGTTCACCGTTGATATCCGCGTCCATACTCAAGACCGTTTCCTCCTCGCTAAATTCATCCCATATGAACCTAGCCTCCGTAATTTGATGACCTTACGGGTTCTGTCCCGTTGAGTCAAGCAGGTAAAATCAGCGGATTCGCGTGACCTCCTCGAACAATCGCTCCACCACCTGTTCAAGGGTCAGCCCGGTGGTGTCAACGACTACCGATCCACGTGCCACTTGCAGCGGTGACTCAGCCCGCGAAGTGTCCTGGAGGTCACGTTGTTGTTGTTGTTCCCGAACCTCCTCGAGACTTGTAATCACGTCGCGTTCGCGGAGGTCTCCGTGGCGGCGGCGCGCCCGCTCGTCAACACTTGCGGTGAGAAAGACCTTGAGATCGGCGTCCGGAAAAACCACCGTGCCAATGTCGCGCCCTTCCATGACCCCGCCTTTTCGCAGTCCCAACTCGCGCTGAAGTGGAACGAGGGCCTTCCGCACCTCGGCAAGCGCCGATACCGCGGAAGCCATCAAGGAGCATTCAGGGCTGCGAATTTCTTCTCCGACATCGCGCCCATCGATGAGGATTACCGTTCCCCCATCCACAGCCTCGACCTCTATTCGATGTCGATCCATCAACTCTGTGACGCGCGCAGACCCCACCTCGTCAAATGGGGGCTCGAGCCTATCCCGTATTGCCAGCAGCCCAACCGCACGGTACATCGCTCCGGTATCCAGGTAGGGGATTCCGAGGCGGCCTGCAAGCCGCGAAGCAACCGTTGATTTGCCTGCGCCGGCAGGCCCGTCAATAGCGACAATGAGCCTGGAGTTTCGAGATTCCCGCGGGGTATTTGCCAAAATCGGGTCCTTTGCCACGAACTGCGAGGCGACATTGTACAGCGTGCACTATCCTCTAGCAGTGCAAAAGGTGAATCGTCATCTGCTGGATGCGGAACGACGTGTCCTCGATGTCACTCCGGCAGGCAGCCTGCGAGTCGGAGTCGGCTACCCGAATTCCTACGCGGTCGGAATGTCATCGCTGGCATTTCAGTGGGCGGTGGAACTTGCGGGATCCTGTGAAGACGTTGGCGTTGAGCGGTTTTTTGCCGACGCGTCAACCGACATCGGCCGGACCCTCGAAACCGGAAGCGCCCTTGGCGATCTTGATGTGCTCGCCTGGAGTTGTTCCTTCGAACTCGATGCAGTCAACGTGCTGACCACCCTTGATGCCGCCGGCATTCCGCGACTCCGTGGTCATCGCAACCATCGGCATCCACTCCTGATACTGGGAGGTGCCGTCGCGTCGATCAATCCACTGCCCCTCGCCCCTGTTATCGATGTATTCGTGCTCGGTTCGGCCGAGCTGCTGTGGCCACCGCTCCTCTCCCTTGTTCGAGAGAATGCGGATCGCGACCGTTTGTTGCTCGAGCTCGCTGATCGTGACGGCTACTTCGTGCCCGCCCACCATCTCGGAGCTGACCATCGCCCCAGAGGGAAACGACGCCGAATCGAAAAACGTGACGCTCACATGGCCGACCCTTCGATGGTCCCGGCCTCCCATGTCGTCACCCCACACACCGAGTACCGCAGCCGTGGTCTGGTTGAGATGTCCCGCGGATGTCCCGAAAAGTGCAGATACTGTTGGGTGAGCTATAACTATGGTCGTCTCCGCTGCTACCCCTCTGGGGCTATTCTCGAGCAGGTGGATCGAATCGCACGTGTGACAGACCGCGTCGGATTCGTCGCGACCGCAGTCGGTGACCACCCACAGCTCGCAGAGATTCTGGAGGAGTGTCGCCTTCGTAATCTGGAGGTCGCTCTCTCCTCGCTTCGGATTCCCGCGATGCGAGAAGATGTTTTACGTCCTCTCGCCGAGTCGGGTGCCCGCTCGGTGACCATCGCACCCGAAACAGGAACCGACAAGCTCCGACGCAGCCTCAACAAGCCGATCACCAACGCCGCCATCCTGGAAGCCGCCGCCACTGCTCTCAGGTGCGGAATCGATAGCCTCAAGATGTACTTCATCATCGGCCTGCCGGGCGAGACGGACGAAGATGTGACTGGCATAGCTGATCTCTTGCGCGAGGTCCAGAAAATGATGGTCGGCCACGGCCGCGAACGGGGTCACGTCGGGACCCTCCACGCCGGGTTTAACGTTCTCGTACCAAAGCCCTATACGCCCTACGCCCGCCAACCCATGTTGACGCGAAAGGAGACAAGGCGACGCCTCCAGATCGTCCTGGACGGTCTCGCCGGTGTCGGCAATCTCCGCATCGACCGGCCGGCATACCGGGAATCCCTTTGGCAGGCCTATCTCAGCCGCGGCGATTGTTCAGCCTATGCTGCCCTCGAAAAGGCTGCCTCGGGATGCTCACTCGGTGAGCTGTTCGCATCTTTCCGGAATGAAATTGAAGCTTCCGCCCTGAATACCGTGAACGGCGACCCGGTATGGCAGTTCGTGACGTCAGCACCGGTAAAAATCTGAGAGTTCGAGCCCGTCGCCGTAAACACTGGACTTTCTGCTCATTGCGATCTTCTGTTGGTTTCGTCCTGGCGCTCCGACTCCATCAATCGCGACGCACCTTCGGGAATCCACGTCGGGTACCTTCCCTCGACGACGCCACCAGAACCGGCACTTCGATTTTCGAGCGAATCGGGTCGTCAGTTGAAATCTCGATCCAACCTTCGATCGTGTTGTTGATTGCCTCGGGCCCCAGACCCTCAACCAACTCCACCCGAACCGTCTGACGTTTGGCAGCCTCCGGCGACACCACTACGGCGGAAAAGACCTCAGGATGCGAGACGTCGACTCCGGTGATCGAAAAGAACCCGCCTCCGTTTCGGTTCAGGGTGAGAAAGCCCGAGTATCCATCCCCGGTCCGGCTCGGTGTGGGCCACAACCGGATGCCATCCGGTCGGTGTTCGATGAGCGCCCTGACCCGCATGACAAAAGGTAACTCAAATGACTTCGCGATGGGATCGTTGGTTGAAAGCCGAAGCTTGCCCGTTCGGTGTCCGATCGGTGAATCCCCCGGCAGAGTCAACTCCAACCACACATCTCCCGGTGCCGCCTCGAAGTCTTTGGTTCTCTCCTTTTCGACGACCGGTTCAGTGACTACGATCAGCTTCTGATCGCCGGTTTCTACGCTGAGTATCTTCAGGGCTTCGCCATCGGCGCGCCGGAGGAGCAACCGTTTGCTCTTTTCCTGACCCTCCACCGTAGAAACTACGAGTCGATTGCTGGGCTGGAAGACGATCGGCGCCCGGACCTCGACACTGAAACGGAGATTGAGGGTCGGGAGGTCTTTGGCGTCGGTTCGGACGGCAATCGATTTGCTGACCCGATTGTCTTGAAGGGGCGACGTTCGCATGTTCGCGATCAGCTGTCCCGACCCACCTGCCGGGATGACCGAGTCATACTCGGCCAGGGTGCAGCCTCAAGAAGGTTTCGCACGGATGATGTGAATGTCGTCCGGACCATCGTTGTGGAAAACAAAGGTTGCGGTTGCGACTGTACCCGCAACGATGATTCCCAGATCCAGATGAGCCTCCTCAACCCAGAACGAGGGTATGGGGTCCTCGACTGCAGCGACGTGAGTTGTGACGAACCCTACACATACAAACGCTGCCGCCAGGGCGACGGCGCGGGAGTGACGCATCATGTTGCCTCCTGGGCACCTCGGAGCAACCGGCCGCCTTTTGGCTCCCGGTCGCCGATTAACGATCTGATTGTATCAGCCGGCAATCCGGTTTTCGCCGAGGATGTGGCCCTGGGTGCCGACCACGAGACACTCTACGGGCAAACTGCGTTTCGCCCTCCGGAGAGCCTCCTCAACCAACCGTATCAGGCCGCCACAGCACGGCACCTCCATAACCATCACCTTGAGGCTGCGAATTTCCGCCTCGTCGATCATTGCCACCAGCTTCTGGAGGTATATCTCCTGATTGCTGTCCAACTTGGGACAGGCGATAGCGAGGGATGAACCGGCGAGAAACCGCTGATGGAAATCTCCGACCGCGAATGCGACGCAGTCGGCCGCCAGCAGGACATCCTGGTTCTGAAAGAACGGTGCCGTTGGCGGCACAAGGTGGAGTTGAACTGGCCAATGACGGAGTTGAGATGAAGGTCCTTCGCAGGCAACAGACGGATTCGGGGCGGCCGGCTGGTGCATCTGCGCCCTCGAACCCGGGCAACCCCCTCCCGCCATCATCGGCTGTGGAGACACCACAGACAGCTGCGGCGGGCCAGGCGCAGCACTACTTTTCTCCCTCAGCTGCGTGAGGCGGTCTTCCACCGCCTGTTCGTCAAATTCCCCGGCCTCCCTGTGAATGACCTTGAGGGCCCCTTGTGGACAGTGGCCTAGACAGGCTCCGAGTCCGTCGCAGTAAACATCACTGATCAGGCGGGCCTTGCCATCGATGATCGCAATCGCACCCTCGGCACACGCAGTGACACAATCCCCACATCCATCACAGAGCTTTTCGTCGATTTCGATGACTTCACGTACGGCCATCAATCACTCCTTGTCGCGCAGCATCGTGAGAACCATCCGGCTCGCCTCGACGGCGTGGAGAGCATGCGGAACATTGGCCGGCATACGCACAATCTCGCCCCCGCCGACACGCATCTCGGTATCGCCGATGGTCAATTCCAGGCACCCATCGACCACCTGGACCAACGCATCGAATGGGGCGGTATGTTCCGACAGGCCCTGCCCTTGATCGAATGCAAACAGAGTCACATTGCCCCCTGCAGATTTCGCCAGCACCCGACTGACGATTGCGCCTGGGGCCACGTCCACGAGTTCGGTCAGCATGCTCGCCCGATCCGAGGCCAGCGGTTCCGCTATTCTTTCAGGTCCAGCTGTCATCGTTGCTCCAATCACGGGATCAACCCGATACGTTCACTTTGGCTGCTGAAATCGAATCTGTCCTTGATCGAGGTCAAGGGGAGTGCGGATAGACTCCGCCGTTTGCCATCACCCCGATTTGTGCTCCAGGGTGCCGTTCTCGCCACGTATCGAGGAGCGTTGCAGGGTCGACCACCGGCTCGAAGCCCAAACGTGTTGAGATATCAGGAGCGATGTTTGAATGCAGATGCACACGGTAGCGCGACGTCTTCTCGACGATTCGGAGTGTCGTGTGTCCGTACTGAACCCAGCGGGTCGAGATCCTCGCCAGAATCGAATCGCGGTTTGGATCGTCGACGAACGGCGCCATATCTTCTGAACCGAGGCCCTCGTCGAGTGAGGCCGCCAACAGGAGTTCGCCACCCGGTTTGAGGAATCGGCACGCAGCGTCGAGCCCTTTGTGCGCCTGGATAAGGGTCGCGTCCGTCGGATGACCGCCCGAACCGGCGACCATGAAATCGAATCGATCTTGGAGAGGCACCTCGAACCACTTCCGAACCCGTTCGACCGCACCTTCAAATGCGGTTTCCCACGGTCCTGCTCCTGCCCACGCAACCCCGCCTTCGCGCCCTTCAACCAGGCATATGGCAATGTCCGGTGGTCGCAGCGCGGCGGCACGCTTGATTTCCTCGGCAACAGGGTTGCCGATCAAAACCCCTGGTTCACATCCTGAGTCTCGAACGGCTTGATCCCCTGCGAGATCTAGGACCAGGCCGTGGTTGGCCTGAATTTCCTCGTAACCTGCTACACCCGGGAAGACCATCTTCGGACCGCCACCGAAACCGGCGAAATAGTGATGGCGAACAGTACCGACGGTGATCAGAAATCCACACTCGACGGCGCTCGGGTGGAGACGCAGGGGCAGATCCTCCCGCAGATCGCCGACGCTCACGAGCTCGGAGTCGTGGCTGTCGTGCTCGATGACCCGGACCGAACCTGGCAACGGGCCGACAAGCGAAGCAGCAGCCTCCGGCCCAATCGCCGGATGGGTGCCATTGGCAATCAAGACTGTGATGGAACCCTCATCGATCCCGCCTCGCTGCAGGCGTTCGATCACGACCGGGAGGATCTCGGGGAGGCTGGCCTTTCTCGTTGCATCCGGCACGACGACGGTTGCCGACCTGCGACCTCGGGCCATATCGACGAGGCCAGGGCCGGTCAGCGGTTGATCGAGGGCCGCAGAAGCCAGCTCACCAGCATCGCGACCGGGCGGCGCGCTCGGAGCCAATGCGCGAACCCGTAGCCCTCGAAGATCCAATGCGAGCTGATCGCTGCCGAACGGAAGTTTGACAATCACGGTGTCACGATACCATCTTGGTACAGATGACTGGGGATACCTCCGACCTCGCGATCGACGAGCAGGCGACCCTTTTTCTGCTCGCGCTGGCACGCGAAACGATCCAATGCCGCCTCGACGGGAAACCCCTACCCTCTCCAGAGCCGAGCGACCAGAAACTCCTCGAACCGCGAGGTGCCTTTGTAACTCTCAAGATCGAAGGTCGGCTTCGAGGTTGTATCGGTCATGTCATCGGCGTCGCACCGTTGTGGCGAGCGGTCCGGGACAACGCCATCGCCGCAGCCCTCGAGGACCCCCGTTTTAGCCCATTGCTGAAAGAAGAAATGGACCGCACGCACATCGAAATATCCGCTCTCACGCCCCTCCAAAGAGTAGATTTCCATGAAGTAGTCGTCGGCCGCGATGGGATTCTGCTCGAGCGCGGCCGGGCCCGCGGCCTCCTCCTGCCGCAGGTCGCAGCGGAGTTTGGCTGGGATCGGGAAACCTTCCTCGATCATACCTGTCGTAAGGCCGGGCTCGAACCCGGCTGCTGGCGTCACCCGGACACCGTCATATCAACCTTCTCTGCGCAGGTGTTTGGGGAGGAAGAACTCTGAGTCCATATCTCCCGGAGCGCCCTGATACTGGATGCTCGATGCTCGATCCACCCACCCTCCGAGCGAAGCCATCAGAGACGTTTCACTTCACGCGGACCGTCCCAAAGCCTCCGTCGTATCGCTCTGAGATTTTTGAGCTCGGTGGGAGATCGAGAATCGAGTATCTAGCATCGAGCATTTCGAGGAATCGCTCCCGAACCGTTTATGATGTCGGCCAATGTCAGTTGGTGGATTGATTCTCGTTGAACCGTCGTTGGCCGGTAATATCGGTGCGGCCCTTCGCGTAGCAGCGAATTTCGGCGTCAAGCGTGTTGATCTGGTGCGGCCTGGAGTGGATGCCAACGATCCGGAGGTACATCGCTGGGCCTGTGGTGCAGAAAACCGGATCGCGTATTCCTCACGGAATAGCTTCGAGGATGCGGCAACCGGGTACCACACGCTGGCTGCATCGGCTTCCGGCCGCGGTCGCAAAAATCTCCCTGTGCTGGAACCGAGTGATGCGGTGAAGGTCCTTGTCGATCGCGGTCTCGAAGGTGTGGCCCTGGTATTTGGCAACGAGTCCCGCGGCCTCAAACGGGAAGATCTCGACCGCTGCGATCTTGTGATTCGGGTGCCAACCGATCCTGGATTCCCTGTGCTCAACCTCGCTCAGGCTGTAGCGATTCTGGTTTCAACGGTGCACGGCGTGGAGAAATTTTCAGCGTCAAGTGCTCCCGAACCCGCGGCTCAGGACCTGGTCGATGGGCTCATGGACCACCTCAACGAAAGCCTGATGACCATCGGATTCCTGGATCCTCAGAGCCCACAGCGAATCCTGCGCCAGCTCCGGCGCCTTTTCGGACGTGCGGGCGTTACCGCCAACGAAGTCAAGATCCTACGAGGGATTTGTCGTCAGATGGATTGGGCGGCAGGAGCGAGGCCCGGTCGGTTCACCCGCGGCGAAGCTGAAGACGAAACCTAAGGGAGATCGCCTTTTCTCTGATACGTGCTCCCGACATCGAGACACTTTCCTCTTGTCGCGCTCGCCGAGAGGATGCCAGGCACCTCCGTTCAGCGCGCCCACGCTCAGCGGATCCCAACCTCTCGTGGAAGTCGATCAACAAGGTTCAAGAGCCCGGGATCGGTTGGATGCCGGTCAAGAGATGTTGACAGCGTTACCATCGCCTCGGTGTAGCGACCGGTTCGAAGCTGGAGTTCAACCAATCGAGCGGCCAGCTGTGGAGAGTCCGGTTCAACCTCCACGGCCCGTTCCAGGGCCAACAGCGCATCCTCGTGTTTTCCGGCCTGTTCGGCGACCGACGCGATCCTCGTCAAGAGCTGAATATCAGCAGGATTCATTCCCCACGCTCTCCTCAGATAATCGAGGGCATCGTCGAGATCACCCCGACCCTGAGCGAGCCCCGCCAGGGCCACGTACGGAGCCGGCGAATCGGGATCGAGGTTGAGCGCATTTTTGGCCGCTGACAGCGCTTCCTCTCCGTTTCCGTCCAGGTCATGTGCAATTGCCACCATCGACCAAGACCGCGCCCGCAGCGCCCTCGGATTTGCCTGCCGGCGAGCTATAGGTAAAAGGAGTTCGAGGGCCTCCAAATAGGCACCTGCTTCGATCGCCCATCGTGCGATCTCGATTTCCACGTCCGGTCGACCTCGAAGGTCTTCGAGCATCGAACGTGCTCCTGCCTCATCACCGTCAATTCGGAGCTCACGGGCCAGAGCCAGAGAGGTCTCCGTCCGCCGACGCGGATAGTATTCCGCCCGCAGCCGCAGGCCCTCGAGACGTACCTGCCGTTGGTCTTCATCCGTCAGTTCCACCTCTGGGCGTCGCAGTCCCGGAGCAATGGCTTCGGCCACTGAAAGCTCCGAGAGCGCCGAATTGCGGTCGCCGACCGATAACAGAAAAAGCGCGAGAATTCGGTGCAGGTAGGCGGAAGTCGGGTCGCGGATGAGGGCCTTCTCCAAGGCGTCTACCGACTCCTGCATTCTTCCTCGAAGAAACTCCTCTCTCGCGAGGTTGACGTATCCCGCGGCATCCGCGGGCAGCCAGGCACGTTGCAGTTGCCCCACCCTTGTCAACGCCCCGAGTAGCGATTCCTCTGTAGCACCTACGAGATCTCCTGTAACGAGCCGCCGCGACCGAACCATCAGCGATGGGAGACCCACCAGCGGGTTGGTTCCAAGCTTGACTGCTGCCGCCTCGGGATTGACTGTGAGCGTATTCGCAATTGCTCGTCGAAGCTGCCACCCAACGCTGTCGACTGCGGCTACCAACACGGCGAACGATGTCGCAACAACCAGCAAGAAGGTCCGCGGCCGTTTCACAAATCGATCCCTTCTCCGTCCTCATCCACAAATCGAATGGCAGGTTTCAGATCGATCTCTTCACGTTCCAAAACTCTGTCCCTGATCCTGCGGGTCAATTCAAGAACATCGGAGGTCCGAGCGGTCTTCGCAGTGTAGATACGATTTGGGCGCTGACTCGAGAGCCGCGCTCCACCCACCTTGAGTTCCACACAATTGGCATTTGTCAAAAAGGCTTCAGCCTTGCCATCGACGGGATCGATAAACAAGGGATCCGCTGAACGTGGTGGTCTCTGCTGCCGCTGCTTTCGGCGCCAGGCGCTCTGGGCCGACAGAGATGGAGTTCGATCACTCACCAGCTGAAGACGCGCGCGCACCACCACCGACCGACCCAAATCAAGGTTGAATGCTGCGCGGTTTCCCCGGCGATCCGGGAGCTGAGCCCTCTCGATTGCACGGCCAGGCCGGGCAAGCTCCACCCAGTCGAGCACCGGCGCCAGGTTCATGTCTCCCTTCGTTGCCGCGTGCACTGCGCCTCCTACCGAGGAACCAGTGAAAATAAGTTCGTCGGTTCCGGAGAGTCCGGTCCGTTGCGCCGCACGACACAACTGTGCCAGGTTGGCACCCCCGCCGGCGACCGCCCCATCGAGATCCAGTTCCCAGAGACCGAGGCCGCCACTGAGATTGAGGACTGGTACGCGCAGACCTCGATCTGGCGGCACGAGTCTGCTCCCAGCCCCGAGAACCAACCAGCTCTGACCATGGGTGGCGAGAACGTCAAGGGCCCGCTGAAGCCCGTCAGCACTGCGACAACGGATGAGGAGGTCGGCCAGACCACCAACCCCGAGAACCGTCCAGGCTCGCAAATCTACACGCTCGTGGATCTCAGGCTCACCGTTTTCCCGAATACTTCGGAGGTCCTTTTTGAGATTAGGAGATCCGTTCAGCACGAAAAAACCCACCCGCGTGAAAATTGGCACGCCGTTTGCTTGTTAATCTGAGTGCCGGGCACACAACGACCTGGTACACGACATCATACCTCCTCCTTCCTCCTGCGGGCCCTCCTGGCCCGCACCTTTTTGTATTTATCTATAGTCCGAGAATTCGAATGTGGTAGAGAAGGGCCTGACGCGAAATACCGAGTTCACGGGCCGTCGCACTGCGATTGCCATTGTTGCGTTCGAGTGCGGCACGGAGGAACTTCCTCCTGAAATCCTTCTGGGCTTCGTCCCAAGTGCCCGTCGGGCCGACCTCGGTCTCGATGATGGGGAGATGCTCCGTTTGCACCACCCCGCCTCCGGCGCGTACCAGCGCCACTTCGACAGCCTGGCGGAGCTCTCGCACGTTCCCAGGCCAACCGTACCTCCTCAGCTTCGCCTCCGCCTGACCGCTCCACGTACAGGGGGCGATGCCGTGACGAGCCACGGCATCGCGTTCGAAGAGGTCCTTGAGCAAACCGATGTCCTCTCTCCGTGCCCGCAGCGGCGGAATCGTCAGGGGTGACCCCGCGAGCCGGTAATAGAGATCCTGCCGGAAGCCCCCTTCCCTCACCCGCCTATCGAGATCCGAGTTGGTCGCCGATAGGATACGAACATCGACGATTTTCGACTGGGTGGCGCCGACTGGGCGCACCTCCTGACTGTCGAGGAAGCGGAGAAGCTTCACCTGAAGGGGTGGATCGAGGTCACCTATTTCGTCAAGGAAAAGCGTCCCATGGTCTGCAGCTAATGCCAGACCCTGGCGGGCTCTATCCGCACCGGTATAGGCGCCTTTCACAGAACCAAATAGCTCGGCTTCGAGGAGGTTGGTCGGAATCGCGGCGATGTTGACAGGCACGAAAGCGCCGCGACGGTCGGAGAGGCGGTGAAGGGCTCGAGCGGCGACCTCCTTGCCGACTCCCGTCTCCCCTACAAGCAGGATCGGCAGATGGGTCGGTCCCATTTCGCACAGTTCGCGCCGCACCGTCCGGGCGCCCGCAGAAATCCCAAAGAACCCGGTTTCTTCCACTTCTGGCTCGGTAGGTGCAGTGCCGGCCGGAGCGAAGAGCTCGATTACCCCGCTCAAAAGTCGCCAGGTGGCCCCCTCATGCGCCTCTCCTCCGAGCGGAACTATGACGATCCTCCCTTGCCGGATTTCGGTCCCGGCGGAACCACTGCCGAACTGCCATATAAGTCGCCTATCGGCGGTATTGCGGAGCTCGAGCCCGCTAACACCTAGAGCAGTCAACAGCCGATGAACGAGATCAGGGGTCAAGCTTTCGGGTCCGCCGTGCTCTACAATCTCCGCCAGAGCTTCGACAATCGCCCCATCCAACGGCGAGGTGCCACCCACTGCGTCTGCCCAGCCATCCATTCTTGCTTCACGAAGGACCCGAACGGCTTGAGCCCGCACTGACTCGGTGACTGCCAAACGCAGGCGACCCAGGTGCTCGGCAAGCGCTATTGCCAGGGCCTGGGATTTGGTCATTCTTTCGGTAGAGAAAAATGCCGGGGACCGTCCTCCCCCACTCCGCGCATCGTGGAGGAGTTCTGCTGCCAGCGACACACCCCAGTCATCGGGCTGCCACGAATCAGCCTCCCTGCCGGCGACCGTATCGACCAGCCCCGACCAAGCCACTCCCTCTTGTCCGCCTGCCTCCAGTGTTACGCGAGCCCGTGCCAGCTCTCCGTCCAACAACGCCGCAACACCGAGGAGCAGGTGCAATCCTTCTGAAAACCTGGGGTTCTCTTTCTCAACGCTTTCTTCGAACGCATCGAGCTGCCGACGAAATTCAGCGAGATGGCCTTGGGCCAAGGCGAGACGCGCTCGTTCGGCCATCATATATGGCCCATCAGGCTCCTCCTCTGCCAGCTCAGT
The DNA here is from genome assembly GCA_963776765.1 of Candidatus Sulfomarinibacteraceae bacterium. GTDB lineage: Bacteria > Acidobacteriota > Thermoanaerobaculia > Thermoanaerobaculales > Sulfomarinibacteraceae > Sulfomarinibacter. The sequence goes on along the minus strand of CAVZOK010000011.1, from coordinate 16,176 downwards.
CAGACGATCCTCCGCTCGCTGGATCTCCAGTTGGTCGAGATCCCCGACTGCAAGGTTGAAAAGTACGCGACGGGTGACATTCCGATACCCGGCCGCCTGGAGGAGGCGGTAGGCTCGTAGTTGATGACGATCAGCCTCGAGGCTCCTCCCCTCGTCGAGAGCGGTCGCGCCGAGATCATGCTCGATCAACCCAAGAAATCCAGGGCCCAGAGAATCATCAGTCAGCAGTTCGAGTAGGCGGCGGACCGATTTCGGCTGGCTCCTGTCCATGAGTTGGAGCGCTCGACGATGGGTATACTGAACTCTGAGTACAGGATGGTTTCCAACCACCCTTCGTCGCCAAGCCGGATCGTCAAAATCACCGGAATCGGCTATCCAGGCAAGCTCGATTTCGATCCGTCGGCGCAACAGCGGCGAAACCAGATGGACCGCACGATCAATCATCCGTTGCGCAGCATCGGCTTGACCGCTCCCACGTCGGCGTTCCTCATTGAGGACCAGAATCGCCGTTTCGGCAACGGCACGCGGCACAATGTCGAGCTGATTTTCCTCTGGGAGCTTTCGCCGTCCTCCCGATCGATCGTCGAGGGCATCTAGCCAACGACTCAGAGATTGGCCCCGACCGACTGGGATGGCATGAATAGATCTCCGTGCACCGCTGATATCCCTGACCGAAAGGCAGGCCTCCGCCAGTAGCGAATCGATCCGATATCCGAGCGCACCGGGAGAAACTGCGACAAGAAGATCCCGAACCGAGAATCCGTCAAGTTCATCGAGGCGGTCTCGCGCCCAGGCCTCGAGATCGGTTGTGTCCCCGCCTCCCAGAGCTTTATGCAGTCGACTCCTGGGGTCGTCGGCGCGATAGAGGTCTGCGACCGCCATGTGCAGGGGATCGGGTTCCAGGGGGACGACTTCAGCCAGTCGCCATCTGCCACTGGAATCGACAACCCCCAACTCACGTCGCCGGTCCTCGATGACACGATTTGAAAGTTTGGTATGGAGAGCCACGAAACCGGGTGGCAGACCATCAGGTGAAAGTGCCAGCGTCTGCCACAGCATATCCGGTTCGGCATCCCGGCGAGGCGCGCGACTCCGGTCGGGAGGGAACATGAAAACTCTGCTCCCGGATTGGGTGAGCGCACGCCTGTCGGTCGCTTCGAGAGGATCGATGCGCCCCTCCCTTTGCTCGACCACCCGACGGGCCTCCTCGAGTGGCATTCCGGTCACAGCAAAATGACGAAACAGCTTCTGCGCATCGAAACCCGGAGGTCGGGGAGGATGCCAACCGGTCGGAAACCGACCGATGACCACGGCGCTGCACCCATCGCGCTGAGCCCAACGGGAAACCGCGGCGAGCTCATCGTTCGAAATCTCGCCAACAAGGATCAGCGTTCCTTCGCCCCCGATCGCGGGTACTTGTGGGGTGACTTCGTTTTTCGTGCCCACCCCCCAAAGCCAGGCATTACCCCCACCACGACGAACGCTGGCCCACAGCGATCCGCCCAGGCGACGGGCGAGGTGAGGGATAGGGACTCTCCAGTAGTTCGTGGCACCTTGTTCGGGTAGCGGCAGTTCGTCCCACCGGAAGGCCCACAAGGCACGTGCGGTGCACGAGTCAAGGGGTTTTTTGAGCTCCCGCAATTGGCGAGCGATCGCCGCCTCGAGAAAGAACCCCGGTTCACCCTTGAGGTCGTCGATGGACGCCAGCGGCAGCCCGACCGCATCCGAAATGGCCTCGAGAACAGCCGCGCGGGTCGTCGCGGCTGCGCCTTCCCCACCGCCGAGCCGTGAGTAGACACGTGACATCGGCACAGGGAAACGCGAGAGGGAGGCCCACAACCCAGAGGATGTTCGCCTGAAGCGGGCGGCTCTGATTGCAGCACGGCCCGTCCACAGATCGAACTCCGCTAATAGTGAGGCGGCAGCAGTGAGTTGCAGGGCGGCGCTGAATCGTTCCCGACGGGTTAGGGACGATGCCGAAACCTCGTCTCCCGTTGGCAGTGACTCTGAAGCGGTTCCGTCGACCGTCGGTACCGGCACCGCTGGATGCTCAACCAGCAGGGCGGTCGGCTCGGGAATTCTCACCTCGCGGATTCCTCGATCAGTGTCACGCCCAGCATTTGGCCCCATTCCGTCCAGAAGCCTGGGAATGATTTTGAAACACAATGGGGATCGTCGAGTTCGATCGGGCCCGAGACCATCGCTGCCAGGGCCATAGCCATCGCGATACGGTGATCCCCGGCGGCAGTCACACGGATCATCGATTTCGACCCGGGAGAGAGGGGTTCTGCGACCTCAAACCCAGCGTCGTCGACTGTCAGCCTCGCCCCCAGCCGCTCGAGGTTTTTCACCATCACCGTGAGGCGGTCACTTTCTTTGTGTTTGAGGTGGTCGAGACCGGAGAAACGTGAGCCCGCTGGTGCATTTGCCGCCACAACTGCTAGTGCTGGAAAGAGGTCCGGTGTGTGCCTGAGATCCGCGAATATTGGAGCAGTCACGGGCCCCCGCGCGATCACACGATCGTCGATCCAATCAACTTTGAGGCCAGCTCTGACGAGGATTTCCAGCACTGCACGATCACCCTGGCGACTCGACGGATCGAGGGGACCGAGCTCGACTTCTCCTCCAGCCACCGCCACCGCTGCCAGAACGAATGCTGCCGCAGACCAGTCGCCCTCCACTGTGTATCGGGTTCGCGCAAGTGGTCTCCGAATCACTTTCCAGGACCGCCTGTCGTCGCTCACCTCAAGCTCGGCACCAAAGCACCGCATGACGTCTACAGTCAGGTCCAGATAAGGAGCCGACGGGAGGGACCCTGATACCTCGAGGTCGAGGCCGTTGACCATCAGAGGACCCACCATGACGAGAGCCGAGACGAATTGGGAGGAGACCCCGGGTTCGATCTCCTCGGCGCCACCTTTGAGCATCCCACCATCAATCTCGACCGGCAGAAACCCACCTCGTGAGCTGAGATGAGCGCCGAGCCGGGTCAACGACTCGAGAAGCGGAGCCATTGGGCGTTCCCGCAGGCGCGCGCTGCCGTCAATGATTGATTTTCCTGGACTTGCAGCGAGCAACGCGAGAGTCAAGCGCGAACCGGTACCCGAATCGGCCAGATCGAGCGCGACCTGATTCTCGGGGATGACTCTTTCACCGATTTGAATCTCGGTTCCCCACTCGACCGGCCACCCTGCAGCTCTGAGGGCAGCTGCGAGAATCCTCGTATCCACGCAATCCAGAGGCGCCGCGATGGTCCCTCCATCGGCGACCGCAGATGCGATCAGAGCCCGATTGGTAAGGCTCTTCGACGTCGGCAGGGTGACAGTCCCCCGCAGATCTCCTCGGTGGGGCGGTAAGGTCAGGCCCGTCATCAGTCAACTCTGCCCGGGATGCCACATCTCTCGAGGTCCGCATCGACCGAATGCCAGGCGCCGTCCGGGTGCACGAGAATGGCCGTTCGAGTCTCGAGCCAGGCCGGTAGGATCATCGCCAGACGGTCGCCCTCCCGACACTCCCAATGGGTGTGAAAGTGTCCCCAGAAAAGCACGTCGATTCCGTCCGCCCATGCGACGGAGGCGTTGCGCCGAAGATCGTCAATCGGTTTGGTATAACGAAACTTGCGGTTGGTCGTGGCGAGGTGCGCTTCCATTCGACGGACAATTGCGACGGCCAAAGACTGCGGCAAAAGCCGTGCCCAAAGACGGGCTACCGCCGACTTGGAGATCCTGGACCAGAACCGGTACTGGAAGTCACGGCGATTGACGAGATCACCATGGTCGAGCCGATACCGCCGATCGCCCGCTTCGAACTCGAAAATGCGTCCAACCCAATCAACCTCTGCCGCCAACTCGGGCCCGTCGAGGAAAAAGTCCCGGTTGCCCTCGATGAGCAGGATGCGGACGCCCTGTCGGCGCGCCTCGCGCCACGCTTCAATGACCTCGCGGAGAGCGCTGGTCCAGAACTTCGACATGCCGATGAGATATTGGAAGGAATCGCCGAGATAGATCACCTCCTCGATTCCCATCGCCGCGGCGCGACGCACAAGGGAGGTCATTGCGCCGGCGTCGTCGGTTCCCTGGCCGACATGAGAGTCAGCGATGATAAGTCTTTTCACGCTGTCATGGTAACGCACACCCACACACCCACCCGGGTTCAGGATCCAGGGCACAGGGTTCAACGCCACCCACCCACCCTAAATATATTCAAGTTCACGGTTGGGCCGGGTGGGACCTGCATCCTGCATCCTGCATCCTGTATCCAGGTGGCGGCCGAAGGCTGCTGATTCTCTTCCTCGTCAGCCGTTGTTCTTGGCGAATTCCTCCATGAATCCGGCCAGGAACTGGACGCCCTCCAGCGGCATGGCGTTGTAGATCGAGGCCCGGCAGCCGCCGACCGAACGGTGCCCCTTGAGACCGACCATACCCGCCGCCTTGCCTTCGCTCACGAATTTGGCTTCCAGCTCTTCTGATGGCAGGCGAAAGACGACGTTCATATAGGAGCGGCTGTCTTCTGCCACAGGACAACTGAAGAAATCCGGATTGTCCGCCATCACGCCGTACAGAAGATCGCCTTTGGCGCGGTTGGTTTTTTCGACAGCGGCCAGCCCCCCCTGCTCCTTCACCCAATCCAGGACATTGCGCACCATGTATATGGCAAATGTGGGTGGTGTGTTGTAGAGCGAGTTCTTGGCGGAGTAGGTAGCGTAGGACAACATTGTCGGAAGATTTTCGTTCGCTTTTTCGAGCCAAGACTTCTTGAGAATGACGATCGTCACGCCGGACGGCCCGATGTTCTTCTGCGCCCCGGCGTAGATGAGGTGAAAGCCGTTGGCGTCGATGGGCCGCCACAAGATGTCCGAAGACATATCAGCCACCAGGGGTACACTACCGGTGTCGGGGAAATCGTGGAACTGGGTGCCCTTGATGGTGTTGTTACTCGTGATGTGGACGTAGGCGGCGGAGCGATCGAGGTCCAGCTCACCCTGCTTCGGTATCCTCGTGAATCCGTCGTCCTCACTCGACCCGGCGACCCGGCAACTGGCAATGATATTCGCCTCTTTGATCGCCTTTTGCGACCACGTACCGGTGTTGATGTAATCCGCCGACCCGCCGCTCGGAATGAAATTCATCGGCAGCATCGCGAACTGCGTCGAGGCTCCCCCCTGGAGGAAGAGCACTTGATGATCATCGTCCAATCCGAGAAGTTCGGTCATGAGGCTGATGGCTTCCTCATGAACCGCATCGTATTCGGGTGATCGGTGGGAGGTTTCCATCACTGACATACCGGTGTTTTCCCAGTTGGGAATTTCCACCCGGGCCCGCTCGAGGGCGGGGGGTGGCAGAGTGGCGGGTCCAGCGTAGAAATTCCAGGTGCGGGTCATGATGGCTTCCTCCTAGGCGGTTTGTTGTGAGACATCTTCGAGGATTCTGACGACCACGTCGCCAATCCGCAACATATTCTCCCCACTCGAAGCACCGAGATGCGGGGTCATGATGACATTGGGTGCATCGTAAAGCGGGCATGCCTCATCGGGCGGATCCGAATACCATACATCTGTCGCATAGGCCCTGACCTTTCCCGATTCGAGCGCCACCGCCATATCCTTCTCCGAAACGCATTGTCCACGGGCAGTATTGATGATCACAACGCCGTCCTTGAGCCTGCCGATGGTCTCGGAGTTGAACATCTCTCGCGTCGAATCCGTGAGCGGCACGTGCAGCGAGATATAGTCCGCTTCCGCAAACAGCTCTTCGAGACTCACCAGATCAACACACTCATGGTTTTTGAGCAGAGGATCGTAGGCGATGACCCGCATACCGAATGCGATCGCACGCCGCGCCAGCTCGGTGCCGATGTTGCCTGCACCAATCAATCCAAGGGTCTTGCCCATCAACTCGGTACGTTTGAGGGATTTCTTGAGCCATTCACGGTTGGTCATACCGATATGGCCCTCCACCATACGCGTCGGCACCGCAATCATCAGAGCCATTGCGAGTTCGGCGACCGCCACCGCGGATGCCTCGGCGGTATTGAAGACCTGTATCCCCTTCGAGCGGGCATACTCAACGTCGATATTGTCGAGGCCAACTCCACCGCGGATAATCAGCCGTAGGTTCTTGGCCTGATCGATGTACTCGCGGGTACATTTTGTCTTTGACCGCACCAGGACCACGTCCATATCCGTTAAGCGATCCTTGTCATCGGTCACCTCACCAAAGACCTCGAGCTTGGCAGGCAGCGAGGAATCGAAGGCATCGGAAATCAAAATCTTCATCGCTACCTCCCCCCGGTCCTCAGTCGCTCAACGGCCTGACGATGAGCCCGGACCGCAGCTTGGGTTCAAACCACGTCGATTTCGGGGGCATTACCAACCCGGCATCTGCAACCGCAAAGAGCTGATCGATGGAGGTCGGGTGGAGGGCAAAAGCAACTGCCCATTCGCCCGAATCAACCTTTCGCTCGAGCTCTCCGAGCCCGCGAATACCGCCGACAAAGTCAATTCGTTCGTCCGATCGCGGATCGCCGATGCCGAGCAAAGGCGCCAGAAGATTGTCTTGCAGGATGGCGACATCAAGGCTGCGGACCGGATCATCCGCAGGAAAGCTCCCTTCCCTCGCCGTCAATCGAAACCACCGGCCCCCGAGATACATCCCAAAGCATCGCCTTCGCGCCGGGCGGCCATCCTCGATCGGTTCCGTTTCGAAGCGCTCGCCAAGCGCCGCAACAAACGCCTCGGGATCGAGTCCATTGAGATCCCGCACCACCCTGTTGTAGTCGAGGATCATCATTTGATTGTCAGGGAAGATCACCGACAAAAAGAAGTTGTAGGACTCGTCGCCGCTGTGGTCCGGATTGGCGTCACGCCGCAGCGCGCGGATCCTGGTTCCAGCGGCCGACCGGTGATGTCCGTCGGCCACGTAAAGCTCCGGAACCTCGCCAAAAGCACTCACCAGCGCGTCGCGGTCGGTCTCGTCGTCGACAACCCATAACACGTGCTGGATGCCGTCGGGCGCCACGAAGTCGTAGGTCGGATCAGCGGCGGTGATCTGTTCCACCAACACATCGATTTCCGGACGTGCCTTGTAAGTCAGAAAAACCGGACCGGTGTTCGCGTCGAGGGCGTCGATATGGCGGGTCCGATCGTCTTCCTTCACAGGCCGCGTATGCTCGTGCTTCTTGATCAGGTCCGCCTCGTACTCATCGACGCTGGCTCCAGCCACAAGACCGGTCTGAACGTGGTCGCCCATCCGCTGCCGATAGAGATACAGCGCCGGTGCCTCCTCGCGGATCAGGGCGCCATCGTCAACCAACCGCCTGAGGTTGACGGCCCCGGTTTCATAGACCTCGGGCGCGTAAACGTCGGTGCCGGGTTCGAGATCGATTTCCGGTTTGACGACATGAAGGAATGACAGCGGATTGTCCGCCGCCATTTCGCGCGCTTCGTCACTCGACAAAACATCGTACGGCGGGCTCGCGACATCGGCGCAGACAGCGCGCCGTGGACGCCACGCTCTAAAGGGTTTCAACGTTGCCATAGACACTCCGAAATAGGGGGCTCCGGCAGGGTCCGCCGAGCACGTGAAATCTATCACATGCTCCCTATCTGTGCTAGTTGTTGAGAGGTCTCGGACAACCTACGAAATGAGAATACGAATCCGAATCGGAATCTCCCAACCCTTCGGGTGAACGACAAGGAAAAATGGTCTTCCCAGCTGGAGATTTCGCGGCCGCTCGAAGTACAGCAGATTCACCATCGCGTGACGTTGGCGGAGGGTCAGATGGTCTCGAACCGTGTTGCCCCTGGTGGAGCGAAGATCGGGAAAGAAATTCGCCGAATCGAGCCTGTTTGTCCAGCGCCAGTTCTCCCACGGAATGCCCGCATAGGAGACCATCCGGTAATCCATCACGATCTTGTCGTAGTTCTTGCGGACCTCTTTGACAGTGGGCATGAAATAGACAATATTGTCGAGATCCGATAACCAGAAGCTCTCGCGGTCAAGCACGATCGAGTTTCTTGACATATTTTCGACCGCCACCACCATCGGTAGATAGGGCTCAGCGGTCCGCTGGAGCGTCAGGGTGATATTCGCCCAGACCTTTCCAGCGTCGTTTTCAGCAATAAAGAGCACGCGCTGCGGTTCTTTTTCCTGCTCTTGCTTCGGGTCCGGCCGGGCGATGACCCCATCGACTGCGAGCCACATCGTCAGCACGGTGGCCGCGGCAGCGGCGCCAATAACAGTTTTTTTGAGAGCCATTTCTTCTTTCTCTACTCCGCTCAGTATACGCGTATGATATCGGGCGGTTCGGCCTGGAAGGCTACTGTGGAGGATCATGGCGACAAAGGACCTCAAACGCGCGCTCTTTGCGACCCTCTTCTTCGGGGCGGCGTCCGGCATCTTTGTAGCTACACTCAACAATTATCTTGCCGAGGTCCATCATCTCGGTGCCGAAGCGCGCGGCTGGCTCGAGCTCCCGAGAGAGCTCCCCGGCTTTCTGATCATGTTCGTTGCAGGGGCGATGCTCACCGTGTTCCGCGAGACGCAGATGGCAGCAGCGGCGATGCTGCTCACCGCAGTAGGGGCTGTTGGTCTCGGCTACCTCGCCCCGACCCACGCAGCTCTGATTGTCTTCATCATCATCTGGTCCCTTGGCGACCACATCATTTTTGCCGTCGAGGGGCCGATTGGCCTCAAGCTCGCCAAAGGTGGCAAAGAGGGGCGTCGGCTCGGTCAGTTCGGCGGCGCTCGCAACCTCGGAACCATCCTCGGCGTCGGGGTCATTTTCGTCCTTGCCCGCACTCTCGGAGATCGCTTTTCGCTGTTCTACGCGATCGCTGCCTGCAGCGCTCTGATCGCTGGAGTGCTTTATGCAGGTTTGGATGTCGGCCGTGGAGACAAACCCTCCAGACGCCTGGTCTACAAAAAGAAGTACCGCCTTTTCTACGTAATTTCCGCCCTTTTCGGAATCCGCAAGCAGATTTTTCTCGCCTTCGGAGCCTGGGTCCTCGTGGAGATCCACGGGGTCTCGGTGAGCACAATCGCTCTCCTCTATTTCATCGCCGCCACCTTTGGCGTCATTCTTCGCCCTTTGCTCGGCGAGGTCGTCGATTGGCTCGGCGAGCGCACGGTGCTGGCTGCTGACGAGCTCCTCCTGCTCGGAATCTGTCTGACCTACGCGTTCGCCGGTGAAATCTTCTCAGGGAATGGTGTGCTGTTTGCTCTCTACGGTGCCTATATTCTCGACATCATCCTTTTTGCGCTTCGGGTCGCGCGAACGACCTACCTCAAAAAGATTGCCGACGACCCGGCCGATATCACCCCGACGATTTCGATGGGGATCACGATCGATCACGCCGTCGCCATGACTTTGCCGATCCTCTCGGGTTATATCTGGGAGGCATACGGCTTCCAGTGGGTCTTCATCCTCGCCGGTGCGATCGCCTTCGTCGGCCTCTTCGTGTGCCTCCAGATCCGCACACCAGAGCGACCTTGATTTCTCAGAGGTCCAGCGTTTGTCATCGTCACCCGACATTCAGATCCGAGATTCGAGATGCGAGATAGGCAAAAAATCGGTCCCAAGGCCAGCTTCGTTGTCAACGCGGATGGCTGAATCTCGTATCTCGCATCTGGGTGGGTGGACGGCTACCAGAGCCAGGAGTAACCGATTTTGAGAAACACCGAGCGACCGGTGTTGGTCATGTCGTAGTCCTGGGTCTGGGCACCGCCCTCGCTGTAACCCGCAAAGAACACCGTCCTCGGGTTGACCTTGTAGGAAAAGAGGAACTGAACAAAATAGTCGCGCTCCAACTCATCGACGATGTCAACGTACAGGTTCTGGTCGCGTTGGATTTCGGTGTACTGGATGATGGCGCGGACAAACGTCCTGGTATTGAACTGCCAGATGAGCGCCGACTCGGGGACATTCGCGGAAAAGAGTCGGCCGCCCTCCACATCGAGGGTCGAGTATTGGTGAGAAAGCTCCCATTCGAGATGTCGGCCGAAGGAAAAATCGAGCGAAGCCCTGAGGCGGACCTGTTCGCCCGGACGGATATGGTCGTAATCGATCGCGTCGCCGATGCGCCCATTCCCCCGAATCGAAAATGAGGCCGATGGTCGGACCCTGAAGAAAAAGAAAGAGTCGACGAGGTTTTCGAAGCGGACGCCCTCATAGACTTCGGTCCGTTCGCCGACCTCGAGATGGAAGTTTGACTGCAGCGGTCCTTGGCCCTGAAACCAGATCTGTGATCTCTGATTGAGCAGATCCCCCTGTTGATTCGTGGATCGACCCAGGAAGCCGCCAACCTCCAGTCTGTTGTACCAGTTGTCTTCTTCTCCCCACCAGAGATATCCCGCCCCCGCCGCGGCCTCACGGTAGCCAACCTGGGGAATAAAACCGAGGTCCGCCCGGAAGTCATCCCCCAGATCCGTATACTCCGCAAAGCCGAACCAGTCTCGCGTGGTGTGGACATACTCGATCGCGAAGCCGTGCCCGGAAATCTCTTCTGAAGTGAGGTCCAGGTCCGATTGCATCTCCTCCGAGTACTGGGAGGTCGACCAGGCTGCATTGATCGATATCGAGTCGGCTTCGGTCGGGCGGAGCAGTGCATCGCCGCTGAAAACACGGTTGAAATAGCCTTCTGAACCTTGACGATCGGAAACGAAGGCCCCGATCGTCGAATCGGAGCCAAGGTCGTATCGGTATCTGCCGACAAAGGCGGTGTTGGGAGATTCGAAAGTACCGGAGTCGGAGCCCTCGGTTCCGGGCACGATCAGGTTTGTGACCTCGTCGTAGGCGGAAATCACTCCAATGGTGTGGCGCCCCATTTTGCCGGTGATTTTTGCCGCCGCCAGAGGGTCGGCGATCATCCTTGTGTAGAGCAGATCGACCCCGGTCTCGAAGTAGTCTGCGCTCTCGAGGAAGAAGGGTCGCCTCTCCTCGAAGAAAAGCTCGAAGGTTTCGTTGATAGCGAGCTGTACCGCGTCGGCCTCGATCTGAGAAAAGTCGGGGTTGAGGGCGCCGGTGAAGGTGATATTCGGCGTAATACCCCAGGTCACCGTTGCGCCGACCTCGACATGCTTGTCCTCCTCGACCTCGAGTGAGGGTGGAAAGTCCGGTCGTTCTTCGAGGGCAAAGCCGGTGAGCGTCGGCACGAACTCGAGATTGCGTCCGGGAGATGTGGCTTCGAAACCGATGAGCTTTTCCTCCTGCGCGAGGTAGCTGTTGGCGCCGCGCTCTCGAGGGAAGAGCCCGATGTGATGCCGGTCCGAACGTGGCCAGCTGCGGATCGCATCAACACCCCAGATCTGCGGGCCGTCGGTACCCTGGAACCGGATCTGGTTGAACGGAATCGACATCTCCACCTCGTAACCGAAATCGGTCAAGCGGCCAGCGGAAAACCAGATGGCATCCCATGAATCGTCGAAGTTCCTTCCGCCGCCCTCTCCCCCCCTGTCTGGTTGAAGATGCCCTCCGTCTGCACACCGAGTGGATTGACCCAGAACTCGTAGGCCCGGCGCTCGTCGTTGAAGGTGTCGAGCAGGATGCCAACCCAGTCATCTCCCCGAACCTGATCGCGGTCACGATACCTGGCTCGGATCTTCTCGGGCTCGGGGTCGAAAGCGCGAAACGCTACCAACACGTTCCCCTCGTCATAGGTGATGAAGACCACGGTCCGCACAGGGGGTTCGATGTTCTCACCCGGCTGAACCTCGTAGTTCAGCTCGAGGGTCAGCGCGTCGACCCAAGCCTGTTCGTCGATGACGCCGTCAATCGTGACCTCGGACGTCGCCTTGGGGACCGTGTGTGGTTTCTTGGATTCAATCGAATCTTGGGCGAAGGCCACACTGGTCGCGGTCAAGAGGACCGTCAATAAAAGCACCGCTCCCACAGGTGTCCTTCCACACGCACCTCGCACCATTGCAGCAAGCTGACCGCGCAAATAACTCTCTCCAGGCTGTCTACTTCAACTGTGGAAGCAGCAGCGAATTGAAGACCAGCTTGAATGTCGCAGGCGTCGACCCGCGGAATTGCGGTCGAAAACCGAAAAGCACCAGCTGTCCCTTCCCGGCGCGGACCCATACCATCGACGGACGGTTCTGAAGCTCTTTTTCCCCTTCGATGAAACCACTCAAAAGCAGATCGCGCTCGGGGTAGATTCCAATCACCCGGCGGTCGGTATCGAGCACCGGAATCGAGGTCGCAAAGACCGGAGTGCCGCGCGAAAAGGCCCCCGCCTTCTCCGGCATGCCCCAGGTCAGAAAATGATCTGGAATGAGGTCCACCGCCAGAAATGCGCCCGGCACCGAGACCCCGTCGAGCTGGTCGCTCACATCACGAACCGGCAGCTCGAGCGTCTCGCCTTCTTCGCCATTCTTCGGCAGCGGCAAGCCCTCCGTGAAGAGACCGGTCGATTGCCCCCAGGAAACCACGATGCCGCCGCCGGTGATGAACTCCGTCAATTTGGCGAGCGCTTCCTTCGAAATCGGTTTCCGGAATTTCGGCGGATAGTCGTTGCTCACATAACGATCGAATCTCTTGTACTTGCCCTTGGTCAGCACATCCTTGCTCGCGTCTGGAAAGACAACGACATCGAAATCCTTCTTCAGATCGACGGTGTCAAAATCTTCCGGATGGAGGACCCGATATCCGATCCCATAGGTATCGAAGAGGTAACGCGTCCAACCTGCGTCCATGTCGTGGAAGTAGGTTTCGACCAGGCCAATGCGCGGCAAGCGAAGCGGCATGGTGGCGACCGCGATCTCAGATTCGAAAAATTCCGGTTTGATGGACGCCTGATCGACGACGCTGCGGAGCTTCTTGTCCGAAGCCGAAGCGGCCACGATCAGAAAGCTCCCCGATGGCAGCGGGCCAAACGGATGGCTGAAACGGCTGACCTTCAAACCGGCTTCAAGAGCCGCAAACACCGCCTTGTACGACTGGTTGCTGGTTGATGGATAGGCGATCGCCCACACCTTGTCGGGCAGGACAATCTCACTGGAGAGCTCGTCCCCGGTGATGGGTTCGAGCAAGGCCTCGAGCTCCTCTGAACGCGTGTCAACCTGAATCGAACGCACTCCCATGTGAAGGGGTAGAGACCAGCTGGTGATGTCGTAGGGCCTGATCAGCTCGCCGCCGGGTGTGTAGTGGCGTTCCGGATAGCGCTGGCTCTCCATGACCTCTTTGACGAACGTACGGTAGGGCTGGCTCAACCGCACGACGATATCCCCTGTGGCGAAATGGTAGTCACCCACCACCGCCGCATCCGACAGACGGTCAACCTCGACCCCGTGCCGTTCAAGAACCGCACAAGCGCCGACATTTCGCCCGGGTCGCGTTGCGCCTGCGGCAAGACGAAGTAGTAGGGGGCTTCAGATCGTCCCTTCTCGATCTCTTTGCGGCAAAGGTCGTTGCGGAACTCGAGGATCTCGGCGCGGTGTCGCGAAGCGGTGGCGAGGATCGAGTTCATCGACGACAGCTCGTATTCGACGATGTCTCCAAGGCTCCATCTTCCGCCCGGCCACGGGTAGGGCAGGTTGACGCCCTTCTTGTATTCGGCCAGCCCCTTGCCCCGCACCGAAAGTTCGGTCGGCTCCACGAAGACGGGGGTGGCTGTACGGCAGCTCGCCGCCTCAGTCAGAAAGCTGATCACACCCTTGTAGATCGAGGTCTCGGTCGATCCCGGCCAATAGTCATCGAATGTCCAGTGGCTGGCGATACCCTGGAGCCCGTCGGCGGCCATGTCGCGCGACAGATTTGACCCGAAAACCGCCGACCAGGTCCACAAACCCTCGTCAACGTTCTGGGCGATCGGGTCATGGTTGGGCGGCACGTAGTAGCGCGGTCCGGTCGAGCCCATCTGGTGTTTCTCGACCATCACCTGCGGGTACCACTCGGTACTGTAGAGAGCGGCAATGACCCGGGTGTCCTCCTGGGTCAGCGTCACGAAATCTCGATTGTTATCGTGGCCGACATACTTGTGGTACACCTGCGGCAATCGCGAGCCCTCATACTTGGTGCCGACATATTCGCGGTAGTGCTCGACGACCATATCCATGCCGTCGGGGTTGTGGCTCGGAACCATCATCAGAACCACGTCGTTCAGCTGGGCGAGGATTTCCGGGTCTTCGGTGGTCGCAATGCGGTGAGCGAAGATCGGCAAGCTCTGGCTCGGGCCGACCTCGCCAGAGTGCATCGACAGCGTTTCCAGCAAGAAGACGCGACCTTCCCGAACCAACCTGGCCCTCTCGTCTTCGGGAATCGCCGGATCGAGGGCGAGGCGCTTGTTGATCTCCTGGAGCTCGTCGAGACGGCTCAGGTTTTTCGGGGCCGAGATAAACGTTACATACATCGTTCGACCGAGGGGAGATTTCCCTACATCGCGCATCTCGATGCGGTCGGATGCAGCCGACAGATCGAGAAGGTATTTCACCAACTCGCTGTAATCCATGAGTTGGCCGTCGCTGCCTGGAACGAAACCAAAGACGCTTTCGGGACTCCGGATTTCAGAACCCGATTGGGCAATCGCGACTGAGGAAAAAGTCGCACAGATCAAGAACAGGATGCTGAATAGACGCACGGATTTCATCGTAAGGCCCCTCCTTGCGACACCCATTGTAGGCCCGTTGTCAATTCCCCTCCCCGCACCCACCCAGTGATCAGTTATCAGTTATCAGTCTGAAAGTCCTCGGGGGTGGACGGTATGGACTGGTTACTGGTCACCGATCATTGTTTACTTTCGTGGGTGGTAAGATCCGCTCCCAAGAAAGGATTCAAGATGCCACAGTCTTTCCACCCCCCCCAACGCACCCTCATGGGACCGGGGCCCTCCGATGTTTCACCAAGAGTTCTCGAGGCAATGGCGCGGCCCACCCTCGGTCACCTCGATCCGGTCTTCGTTGATTTCATGGACGAACTCAAAGGGCTTCTGCAATTCGCATTCAAGACTTCGAATCCGCTCACAATGCCCATTTCCGGTCCCGGTTCAGTCGGCATGGAGACCTGCTTCGTCAATCTGGTGGAGCCCGGCGACACCGTCGTTGTCTGCGTCAACGGCGTCTTTGGCGGTCGGATGAAGGAGAACGTCACTCGCTGCGGCGCCACCGCAGTGGTGGTCGAGGACGAGTGGGGCCGGGCGGTGGACCCGGCGAAGGTCGAAAAGGCCTTGAAGGACCATCCCGAGGCCAGGCTCGTCGCTTTCGTTCACGCCGAGACGTCAACCGGCGCTCGCTCCGATGCCGAGGCCCTTGTCGCTCTCGCCCATGCGCACGACTGTATGGCGATCGTCGATGCCGTGACCTCGTTGGGGGGCGTGCCGGTGAAGGTCGACGAATGGAGTATCGACGCCATCTACTCCGGTTCTCAGAAGTGCCTCTCCTGCACCCCCGGGCTGTCACCAGTGAGCTTCAGCCCGCGCGCCGTCGAGGCCATCCAGGGGCGAAAAACCCCGGTCCAGAGCTGGTTCATGGACACCAACCTTGTGATGGGCTACTGGGGCACCAGTCAGAAACGCTCCTACCACCACACGGCGCCCATCAACGCGCTCTACGGTCTCCACGAGGCCCTGGTTATTCTTGAAGAGGAAGGCCTCGAGAATGCGTGGGCGCGGCACCAGAAGCACCACCGCGCCCTCCGCGCAGGTTTTGAAGCCATGGGGCTTGAGCTCGCGGTTCCGGAAGCAGAACGTCTGCCGCAACTCAACGTGGTTCGAGTTCCGGAAGGAGTTGACGAGGCCAGGGTCCGCGGGCGGCTGCTCGAGGAGTATCAGCTCGAAGTCGGTGCAGGTCTCGGAGCGCTGGCGGGTAAGGTATGGCGGATCGGTCTCATGGGCCACAGCTGCAACCTCAGGAATGTTCTCCTCTGTGTCAGCGCATTCGAGACGATTCTCGCAAGCGAGGGAGCAGCGGTCGAGAAGGGGGTAGCGGAAGCGGCCGCCCAAACGGCGATTTCGGGCTAGCTCGCGGCGCCCTCAGCTTCTTCCAGGCGCCTTTCGGCGCAACGCTTGTTGTCGAGCATGACGGCGACCCACTGCAGGTCGTCGGTGTTCTCGAGGAGGATCTTCATGATCATCGTCAGCGGCACCGACAGAAGCATGCCGACGCCGCCCCACATCCAGCCCCAGAACACGAGGGAGAGGAAAACAACGAGAGTCGAGAGGCCGAGCGTTCGGCCCATGAGCCA
>CAVZOK010000010.1:0-253126 GCA_963776765.1 Candidatus Sulfomarinibacteraceae bacterium | reverse complement strand
GCCTCGTCGGTTTGGAACGGCAAGGGTTGGCCGTCAACATCGACAAAGAGGTAGCCCTCAAAACGTGCAGTGGTGGTGGCGGACGGCGCCTGATGCTTCTCACCCGCCGAGGTTGCCGAAATTCCAACCATCGTGGCGCATGCCGCCACCAGCAGCATCCGGAGTATCCGCCTCTGGTCCGAGGATCTCATATCCCACCAACTCGTTTCTGTTGAGTGCGATTCTACTTCAGTCGTCGGCCCAGGGAGCCTTTTCAGAGGGTGGGTCCACGTCGTAGAGTACGGCGGCCTCGCTCCGCTCATCAATCAGGTTTTGGAAATGCCGCACCATTTTGTCGCGGCGAACCATCAGCGCCTTGATTTCGGCCTTGCTGAGGAATGGCGCCAGGCGCTCCCTCACCTCGGCCTCCGTCAGGCTCTTCAATCCTTCCCACATGCCCCGCTCGCATTGGCTGATCTTCTCCAAAGGGTAGTAAAGGTTTTTCGTCTCGCCGAAGCAGCGGGTGCAGTCGATGAACCACAGGCGCCAGTTGGTGTCGATCAGGAGGTTGCTCAGGTTACTGTCGCGATTCGCCACGAGATCATCGAATATTTGCATGATCAGGCGTTGCTGGTTCCATCTTCTCATGTCTGGCGGATCGACCTTCAGCTTGGTTTGGCGTTCAGTCTCGGTGACGGTATTGGCAAGCCAGATGCTGATTGCACCCGGTTCCCTCGTGACCTGGCGTGGGACCACTGGTGGCACTCTGTCGAGGCCAAGCAGGCGATCCAGACGGTACGCCGCAATGCTGTAACGGTAGCTGTCGTGCCAATCAAAGGAAAAATATGAGCGGCCGTTGATGATTTCGGTGACTTTGCGCCGGCTGATGTTGGCGTCGCTGAAGCATGCACAGGCCCTGATGCCATCAGCCTCGAGGGTCAATCTCAGTGGGTTCGTGATGCCGATCGGGATCTGCTGTTGTTCGACGAGCTCCGCCTCGGCCAGAAACGCCTCGATCTCGGCGTCGGCCTGAATCGGTAACGGCCGTCCTTCGGTGTCGAGGAAGAGATAGCCCTCGAACCTCGGCTCCTCAATATCCGTCTGCGAAGAAACTGCCTGCTCGGGATTCGGCGACGAATCGTCAGCGGCCGAGACAACGAACGTCGGCCAGAGCAGAAACACGGCAACGACGATTCTGGCAATGCGCATGCTCACCTATTGGGTTAGCTTACAAAGCCATGAGAGGGCAGTCAAGGAAGTCTGGATCGGCGAAGGAGTCGATCCCCTAGCAGGCAACAGGCGGCTCCAAGCAGAGCGGGGAACATCGGCTCCATCCCCAGAGGATAGCCGCCGTTCCCACGAAGCAGAATCCACACGCCCGCGGTGGTGGCGGCGGCTACCATTGCCAGGACTGCTCCCCATTCGCTCGGTCTCCATGGCGGCGGCAGGTGGATGGCGAGGACCGGCAGCAGGAGGGTCGAGGTCACGACTGATCCGATGTCATGCCAGACCTGCACCGCCGATGAAAACAACAACGCCCCGAGGGCTGCGAGCCCGGCCGAAAGAACGAGGCCGTACCGTGTGCGGCGCCTGACCACTTCCGGTGCGGCAGGTGTTCTCGCGAAATCGTGGCCGATGGTGGTGGCGGCGATAAAGAGATAGGAGTCGAGGGTCGACATCACGGTAGCGAAAAGAGCGATGGTGAAAAATGCCGCCGCCCACGGCGACAACACGAGGTCGGCGAGGGCAGGGTAGGCGGCCATGGGGTCGGCGAGGTCGGGCAGCAGAACCCGTGCGGCGAGCCCCGAATAAACGGTAAAGAAATCGAAAACCACCCACATGGCGACCGAAATTACGACCCCGACTTTGGCTATGCGTTGGCTGCGGGCTGCAAAGACTCTTTGGTAGAAGGAGGGCTCGACCACCGTTTGAAGCGCGATCAGGTACCAGACGAGGACCGTCTGCCACCCGAGCCCGCCGTCCCAGGTGCGGTGGCTGTCGGGCAACGCACCCCAGAGCCCTTCGAAACCGCCAGTGTGGGCGAGGGCCGCGGGGAGGAGGATGACAAACCCGCCGTACATCAGGAAGAGCTGCAGGACATCGGTCCGCACCACTGCCCGGAAGCCCGAGAGTGCAACATACAGCGCGGAGAAGCCGGCGCCGATCAACACCGTCGTTAGGACCGGCCAACCCGTGATCTGGGCGAGCAGGGTGGCGACCATTAACAGGTATGCCACCGGCACCGTCGAGGCGTAGACTGCCACCGCACCGACCGACGATGCCTTGCGCCCATAGGCTTTAACCAGCAGGTCGGGGATGGTGATGGCGCCAGACCGGCGCAGCCGCGGTGCGAGCCAGAAAGCGAAGAGCAGTGCGGCCAGATAATAAGGGACTCCGAAGACCAGCCAGGTTGAAATTCCAAAGCGCCAGGCGTACTCGCCGATGCCGAGAATGCCGCCGTACCAGGTCGTGACAAGGGTGGCTACAAATGCCGGCAGGGTCAGGCGCCGACCGGCAAGCAGGTAGTCGACACCGCCGCTTCCACGTTGGCCTATTGAGAGGACCAACAGCGCGACGGCGTAGATGACGAGCAGGATCAAGGCAAGCGTATTCACGGGGCGAGTGTAACGCTTGCCTCCGAAGTCAACCGTTTATCAAGCCCCAATCCTGAAGCCCCAAGCCCTAAACTGAGCACTGATAACTGATTACTGATTTCAACGTGCGGTACACTTATTTGGGACCTTTTAGGGGGAACTATGCACATTAATGACATCCTGAAAGTGGCCGTCGAACGCAAGGCGTCGGACGTCCACGTCAAGGTCGGCGCCCACCCGGTGCTACGCATCGACGGTCGTTTGCAGGTGCTGACCGAGTTCAAGCGCATGATGCAGGAAGATACCATCGCGATGGCTTTTTCGATGATGTCGTCCCGTCAGAAGGAGCGCTTCAAGCACCTACTCGAGACCGATATCGCGTACTCGGTACCTGGTATGGGTCGTTTCCGTTGCAACATCTTCCAGCAGCGTGGCTCCGTCGGGCTTGTCTTGCGCCTGATTCCAGCGCGTATCCAGACCTTCAAGGAGCTGATGCTGCCGCAGGTGCTCGAAAAAATCTGCGAGGAACAGCGTGGCCTGGTGCTGGTCACCGGCACCACCGGCTCTGGTAAGTCGACCAGCCTCGCGTCGATGATCGACTTCATCAACACCCGGCGGATCGAGCACATCATGACGATTGAAGACCCAATCGAGTTCCTTCACCGGGACAAGAAGTCGATCATCAACCAGCGCGAGGTCGACGTCGACACCAAACAGTTTTCATCCGCGTTACGTTCAGCGATGCGTCAGGATCCCGACGTGATTCTGGTTGGTGAGATGCGTGACTATGAAACCATTGAGACGGCGCTTCTGGCTGCCGAAACCGGCCACCTGGTCCTCTCGACACTACATACTGTCGATGCGACCGAGACCGTCAACCGAATCATCTCGGTCTTCCCACCGCACCAGCAGAAGCAGATCAGGATTCAGCTCTCTGCGGTACTCAAGGCGATCGTCTCCATGCGCTTGCTGCCGCGCGCCGATGGTCTCGGCCGGGTGCCGGCGGTAGAGGTGCTGATATCCACCGGCTACATCCGCGATTGCATCGAGAACAAAGAGAAGACCAAGCTCATCCGCGACGCCATCGTCCAGGGCACCAGCCAATACGGCATGCAGACCTTTGATCAATCACTCTACCTGCTGTACAAGAACGGTCTGATTACGCTCGAGGAGGCGCTCCGGCGGGCGACGAATCCCGACGAGTTCAAGCTCAAGATCCAGGGGATTCAGTCGACTTCGGACATCTCGCGCGAGGAGATGGACGGGGTCTTGGAACTGGGCACCGAATCCGATCTCGATCCGTTTTCCGAGGAATCGCCGTTTGAATTCGGGAACGACAGCTGAGTCAAAACCAGATTTTCATATCGATGGCCTCTCTCAGCGGAAGCGACCGGTCAGGGTGATTCATGGCCAAAAAACCTCGGTCCGCCTATCAGACCGCCCTCGACCTCCTGTCGCGGCGCGATCACTTTCGACGTGAGCTGGTCGAAAAGCTGCGCACGAGGAATTTCCCGGCGAACGAGATCGAAGATTCGATCGTGCGCTGCGTGGAACTAAATCTGCTGAACGACGAACGGGTCGCACACCGATTTGTTGAGGTGCGCGCAGCCGAAAGGGGCTGGGGCCCTCACCGGTTGGCGGCCGAGCTCCGGAGGCGGGGGATGTCGGTGGACGATGCCGATCGTCTCTCCGACCCGTCCGAGGATCTGGCGGCGGCCGCGATGCGCACTGCTCTGCGAAAGCTCGAGGTTCGCGCGCCCGCCGGCTGGTGGCGGGATGGCCAGCGCCGGGCACGGATGGTAAGCTCCCTCATCACTCGCGGTTTCGAAGCAGAGGTCGCGATCGCCGCCGTCGATGATCTGGCGGCCTCCCGGGAGACCAACCATGCGCTCGATGACCAGTAGGGAAATACGACAGGCTTTTTTAGATTACTTCGCCTCGAAGGACCACGAAGTTGTGGCCTCGTCGGCGCTGTTGCCGGCGGGCGATTCGACACTCCTCTTTACCAACGCTGGAATGAACCAGTTCAAGGACGTCTTCGCGGGACGTGAAAAACGCCCTTTTTCTCGTGCCACTTCAACCCAGAAGTGTGTGCGCGCCGGCGGCAAGCACAACGATCTCGAAAACGTGGGGTATACCGCTCGTCACCACACCTTCTTCGAAATGCTCGGCAACTTTTCGTTTGGCGACTATTTCAAAAAGGAGGCGATCGAGTTCGCTTGGGATCTGGTGGTCAATGTCTATGGTCTGCCAGTCGATCGGCTGTGGTTCACCGTCTATACAGATGACGATGATGCCGCCAAGTTGTGGGAGGAGGTCGGCGCGCCCGCCGAGCGCATCCTCCGCTTTGGGGAAAAGGACAACTACTGGGCGATGGGAGAGACCGGGCCCTGCGGACCGTGCTCGGAGATCCATTTCGATCGTGGCCCGGAACCCTTTGCACCCGGCCGCGCCGAGCTGGTCAACGGCGAGGGCGACGATATCGTTGAGATCTGGAACCTAGTCTTCATGCAATACGACCGTGACGCAGAGGGCAATCTGCATCCACTACCGAAACCGTGCGTCGACACCGGCGCTGGACTCGAGCGTTTCGCGGCGGTCCTTCAGGGGGCCGAAACGAATTACGAAACGGACCTCTTCACGCCGATCATCGATGCTGTGGCGAAGCTGGTAGAGCGCCCATACGACCCGTCGAGCGAGCTCGCGCCCGCATACCGGGTCATTGCCGACCACCTGCGCGCCGCCGCGTTCTTGATGACCGACGGCGTCGTTCCGTCGAACGAAGGTCGCGGTTACGTGCTGCGCCGGATCATCCGTCGCGCCCTCCGCTACGGTCGCATGCTCGGACTCGATGGCGCGTTCCTCCACAGCTTGACACCGGTGGTCGTGGATCTGATGGGCGGTGTATTCCCGGAGCTCTTGGAAAGGCGCGAGGTGGTTGCTACTCAGTTGCGGCAGGAGGAGGAACGGTTTGCGAGGACCCTCAACGCCGGCACCGATGTCGCTCAGCGTGAGCTCGAACGGCTGAAACGGGGCGGTCAGGAAATCGTACCCGGCCATACTGTCTTTGATCTCTACCAAACCCATGGCATTCCGACCGAGCTCCTCGAGGAGTTCGCCCAGGAGGAGGGCCTCGGCATCGACCGCGAAGGTTTCGAGGCGGCCCTCGAGGAGGAACGGCAACGTGGCCAGGCCTCGTGGCGAGGCGATCTGCTTTCGCACTTTCGCCCCGAGTACGAGTGGGTTGTGGACAGTGGCATCCAGTCAGAATTCGACGGATACGAGTCGCTGCAGATGACCACCAAAGCGATGGCGCTGATCGGTGACGATGGGCTTGAAGACACACTCACGAAGGGCGAGGGCGGAGAGGTGATCCTCGCCGAAACCCCGTTCTATCCCGAGTCGGGTGGGCAGATTGGCGACCGGGGAATCATGGTCTGGGAAGGCGGGCGTGCTGTAGTCCTCGACACTTTGAAACCCATGGAAGGCCTCATAGCCCACCGCGTGGTGGTCGAGGAAGGTGAGCTCAACGTGGGCGATGAAGTCCGTGCCGAGGTTGCAGAGTCGGGACGTGCAGATACCCAACGCAACCACACTGCGACCCATCTCCTGCACGCTGCGTTGCACGATGTCCTGGGTGACGCTGCGCAGCAGGCCGGTTCGCTCGTTGAGCCGGATCGGCTGCGCTTCGACTTTTCGTGGGGGGGTCCGGTTGGAGGCGAAGAGCTACTCGAGATCGAGCGGCTGGTGAACTCGGCGATCATCCGAAATGAGCCGTTATCCATGGAGCACATGGCCATGGACGACGCCCGCGGACGAGGCGCGATGGCTCTCTTCGGCGAAAAGTACGGCGATACAGTGCGGGTTGTGACGATCGGCGAAGGTGACTTCTCGGTCGAACTCTGCGGCGGATGCCACGTCGAGCGAACTGGAGATATCGGGACTTTCGCGATCGTCTCCGAGCGCGGTGTGGCGGCGGGTGTCCGGCGCATCGAGGCCGTGACCGGCCGCGGCGCTGTCGAGCGCATGCAGGAACGTGAGCGTCTCGCCGACCAGCTGGCCGGCCGGTACCAGACATCCTTCGAACGACTTCCGGAGCTGCTCTCCAACCGGGACCAGCGCCTTTCAGAGCTCGAGGAGGAAGTCCGCAAGCTCAAGCACCAGCTCGCTTCCGGCGACTCCGGCGGTAGCGAAATTCGGCAGGAGGTCGAAGGCATCGTCGTACAGGCGCGGCGGGTCCCGGAAATGTCACCGGCCGAACTCCGCAATCTCGCCGACACCCTGCGCCAGAAGCTCGGCTCCGGCGTGGTGGTGCTCGGAATGGAGTCGGGAGGCAAAGCCACCTTGCTGGCCGCTGTGACCGACGATATCACCGATCGAGTGAAGGCCGGCGACCTCGTCCGCGAGCTGGCGACAGTTGTTGGCGGCCGGGGCGGCGGTAAACCGAATCTTGCCCAGGCGGGTGGGCCCGACGTCTCCAAGCTGGACGAAGCGCTTCAGAAGGCGCCGGAAACGGTTGCGGAGTTTCTTGCGTAATACCATCGCGACGAAAAAACTCAGATCCGAGTTCCAGTAAACGGAGGGATTCGACGTGGAGAACGGCACAAAGATCGCGTTCATCGGCCCGGGTGTGATGGCTGAGGCCATGATTGCCGGCCTTATCAACCAGCATGTTGTTCCCTCGGAGTCGATCGTCGCATCGGGTCCGAGTACTGCACGTGTCGACGAACTCGGTGAACGCCACGCGATCCGCACCGAGACCGATAACTCCTCAGCCGTCAAAGATGCGGATGTGGTGGTGCTGGCGGTCAAGCCCCAGCGGTTGGATCATGTCCTAGCTGATCTTCGCGGTTCTGTCGGTGCATCTGCGCTCGTTGTTTCGATCGTAGCGGGATCAACCATCGACAAGATCAGCGCGGGGCTCGAGCATGAGGCAGTCGTCAGATCAATGCCGAACACCCCGGCCCAGATCGGCGAGGGAATCACGGTGTGGACGGCGGCCGAGGCCGTGACCGACACCCAGAAGGAGATCGCACGAGAGATCCTGACAGCCTTCGGTGACGAGGTCTTCCTCGATGAGGAGCGGTTCCTCGATATGGCGACAGCTCTCTCCGGCACCGGTCCGGCCTACGTATTTCTCTTCATGGAGGCGATGGTGGATGCCGGCGTCCATCTCGGTTTCTCGCGGCGTGTCGCAGAAATCCTGGTTGCCAAGACGTTCCGCGGATCGGTGGACTTCTATTCGAAGCCGGACGACCCGCTCCACCTTGCACGGCTCAGGAATCAGGTGACCTCGCCCGGAGGCACTTCGGCCGCTGCGCTCTATTATCTCGAAAAGGCTGGGTTTCGCACGGCGATCTCCCGAGCGATCTGGGCGGCGTACGAACGC
Organism: Candidatus Sulfomarinibacteraceae bacterium; assembly: GCA_963776765.1. Classification (GTDB taxonomy): domain Bacteria; phylum Acidobacteriota; class Thermoanaerobaculia; order Thermoanaerobaculales; family Sulfomarinibacteraceae; genus Sulfomarinibacter. The sequence goes on along the minus strand of CAVZOK010000010.1, from coordinate 245,164 downwards.
TCGCGTGAGCTCGGCGTTGACTCCAGCGCCCACTGGCCAGAGACGCTGCCTGAGACTCCACAGTAGGAACGAAACTGGAGGACCCGCCTCCAGAGAGAAAGTTCGAAATTGGCACTCTGAAAATCCGGCCTACGGCTTTGTGAGAGCGTTTTGATTAGAAACCATTGCCGCCGAGGCGCAGAATCATCTGGTCGATATCGGGTTGATTTGCTTCGTCGATATCGTCGATGTCGTTCGCGAAGCTGTCGTTCCGGCGTTCTGAAGGCTTGCCGGGCGACCTGTCTGCTGAACGCTCCTCGATGAGATCCAGCAGGCTCTTCTCTCCCGATTCGTCTCTGCCGAAGCTGACCCGTTCCAACGGTCCCGAGTTGTTTGTTCGTGATGTCGATGCGCGCTGTTCGTCGAATGTCATGGTTGAATTCCCTTTCATCGCTCAGACAGCGGATGGTACCGGTTCGCGGCGCTCAAGCGTGGCTGCCTGCGAGTCCCTTCGAGTCTCTTCGGTGGCTTCGCCGGACGTGACCTCTCGAAATGCGATCAGGCGGTTGAGAGCAGCCAGGTAGGCCTTGGCACTGGCGACGATGATGTCGGTGTCGGTACCGTGGCCGTGGTAAATCGCCCGCCCCGAAATTTCATTCTGTGGGTTGATCCGCGAGCTTTCGGTGTGCCCGTTGCCGATCCTGACGCTGACTTCTCCAAGGGCGTCGATGCCTTCAGTCACCGCTTGAACGGTGTATTCCAGGAGATCGCAGTGGACACCGACGATGCCGTCGATGGCCTTGAAGGCCGCGTCGACTGGCCCGGTTCCGATCGTGGCCTTTTGGTGGCTGGCGCCATCGGGCCCGGTGAGCCTGACCGTCGCAGTGGGCATGCCCATCGAGCCGCAGGCCACCTGCAGCCCGGCCAGTGAGAAGAATTCTTCCGGCTGGGCGATCTCCGATGTCACCAGAGCAACGAGGTCAGCATTGGTGACGGTCTTTTTTCGATCGGCCAGGTCCTTGAACCGTTGGAAGGCCTTGTCTAACGCCTCCTTTTCCAGCGAGTAGCCGAGCTCGGTCAGGCGTGAAGCGAATCCGTGGCGTCCCGAGTGCTTGCCGAGGACGAGCAGCGACTGAGCGACGCCGACAGACTCCGGTTTCATGATCTCGTAAGTTTCCTGGTGCTTGAGCACACCGTCCTGGTGGATACCGGCTTCGTGCGCGAACGCGTTGTCACCTACGATGGCTTTGTTTGGCTGCACCAGCATCCCGGTCACTGCGCTGACCAGCTTCGAAGTGCGACTGATGTGGCGGGTGTCGATTCCTGTGGAGAGGCCGAAGAGTGTGCCCCGCGTCTTCAGGGCCATAACCACCTCTTCGAGGGCGGTGTTGCCGGCGCGTTCCCCGATACCGTTGATCGTGACCTCCGCCTGGCGGGCACCGGCTTTCAGCCCGGCGAGGGTGTTGGCGGTGGCCATTCCAAGGTCGTTGTGGCAGTGGACCGAGATGATGGCGTTATCGACTCCATGCACCTTTTCTTTGAGGCCGGCGATGGTCTGCGCGAACTCGGAAGGCGTCGTGTAGCCGACGGTATCCGGGATGTTGATGGTTCCCGCGCCGGCTTCGATGGCCGTTTCGACCACCTGGCAGAGGAAGTCGAACTCGGTGCGTCCCGCATCTTCGGGGCTGAACTCTACGTCCTCGCAGCGCTCGCGGGCATAGGCGACCATCGTCCGCACCTTTTCCAACACCTGTTCCTCACTCATCCGCAGCTTGTACTCCCTGTGGATCGGAGAGGTGGCAATGAAGGTGTGGACCCGCCCATGGGCGGCTGGACTGATGGCCTCCAGGACCCGATCGATGTCAGGCTTGTGGGCTCGCGCGAGGCCGCAGATCGTCGGTGGAGCCGAGCGGTTGTCGCCCGCATTCACCCCTGCCGATCTCCTCGGCGATGGTCTTCACCGCCAGCAGATCGTCGGGTGAGGCCGCAGGGAAGCCCGCCTCGATGATGTCCACGCCGAGCCGCGACAAGGCCCGAGCGACTTCCAGTTTCTCGCCCGTGCCCATGGTGGCGCCCGGGGACTGTTCGCCGTCGCGCAGTGTGGTGTCGAAAATTCGTACGTGCTCGTTTGCCGGTGTCATAGTGTCCTTTTCCTCCAAAAAAAAAGCCCCCGATTCCTCGGGGGCTTGCGACGTTGTGCGTATCAGATACGACCTACGTCTGTGCCCCCTCTGTCGAGTTGATAAGAAGGAGAGCCAGAGCGAGGCCGCGGACGGACGTGTCAAAGGCCGTCGCCTGGGCGACGCCGGTACCACGATCTCGGGTTACGCAACGGTTCAACATAACCCTCCGAGTATGAATTGTTTTTGTCTTCTGTCAACCGTCATCCAATTTGAGATTGTGAGGTCGAAACTGGATTGCGTCCGTCGATCCGTGGCCGGGGTTCGAGTCTTTGACTTGGACAATCGATGCCGCTAGAGTCGGCGGCTATGAGAGAGTCGAAAATATCCACCTTCGAGATGATGAGCGAGGTCCTCCTTCTTAGCCACTCTGTTTGAGCCCGGTTGGGAAGGCCGATGAAAACCGCCCCCAACCGGGGGCGGTTGGTTTTTGAGGGGTAGTAAATGGCAGCTGAGAAAGGCGAAACGAAGGACAGGCAGACACTCTTTGACAAGCTCTGGGACAGCCACGTGGTTGTGGCGGAACCCGATGCGCCGGCAGTGCTTTACATCGATCTCCACCTGATCCACGAGGTCACCTCTCCGCAGGCATTTTCCGGACTCGAGGCCCGGGGCCTCCCGGTGCGGCGCCCGGACCTGACGGTGGCGACAATGGACCACTCGACGCCGACGACGGGGCTGACGATTGGGGACCCGATCGCGCGCGTCCAGATTGAAACCCTCGTCCGCAACTGCGAGACCCATGGAATCGAGCTTCATCGGCTTGGCAGCGATCACCACGGCATCGTCCATGTCATCGGCCCCGAGCTCGGGCTGACCCGGCCGGGAATGACCATCGTCTGCGGCGACAGCCACACCGCGACGCATGGTGCCTTTGGCGCTCTCGCCTTCGGTATTGGAACAAGTGAGGTGGAGCACGTACTGGCCACCCAGTGTCTGCTGCAGCGGAAGGCCGAGGCGACCGAGGTCCGGATCGAGGGCACTCTGGGTCCCGGGGTTACGGCCAAGGACGTGGTCCTTGCCCTGATCGCCCGCATCGGCACCGGCGGCGGCACCGGACAGGTCTTCGAGTACCGGGGCGGCGCCGTTCGGTCGATGACGATGGATGAGCGGATGACGCTCTGCAACATGACGATCGAGGCCGGGGCGCGGGCGGGAATGGTCGCACCGGACGACACGACCTTCGAATACCTGGCCGGCAGGGAGTTCGCTCCAACCGGCGCCGACTGGGAGAACGCGGTCAAAAACTGGCAACAGCTGGTGACCGATGACGGCGCCAGCTTTGATCGGACAATCACGCTCGAAATCTCCGATCTCGAACCCATGATCACCTTTGGAACGAACCCGGGTATGGGCGTTTCCGTGGGTGGCAACGTGCCCGTACCGACCGATATGCCGGATGTGGGAGACCGTGCGGCATTGCTAAAGGCCCTCGACTACATGGGAATCGAGCCGGGCACACCGCTGGCGGGCCAACCGATCGATGTGGTCTTTGTCGGTTCGTGCACCAATTCGAGGATCTCCGATATGCGCCAGGCGGCGGCGGTCGTCGAAGGCCGCAAGGTTGCAGACGGCGTGCAAATGTTGGTGGTCCCGGGTTCGGAGGCGGTTCGGCGCCAGGCCGAGGCCGAGGGACTCGACCGTGTGTTTACCGATGCGGGCGCCGAGTGGCGATTGCCCGGGTGCTCGATGTGCATCGCCATGAACGGCGACCAACTGGAGCCGGGTCAGCGGGCTGTCAGCACGTCGAATCGCAACTTCGAGGGGCGGCAGGGCCCAGGCGGGCGCACATTTCTGGCTTCCCCGCTGACCGCCGCCGCCTCGGCCGTAACCGGGAAGATCACCGATGTCCGAACCCTGTCGCCGGTGGCGCTCGGTGCAGGACAGAGCTGAGGGGGCGGGTTGATGCAAGAATTTTCGACACTCACATCACGGGCAGTTCCGCTTGTGGTCGACAACATCGACACCGATCAGATCATCCCGGCTCGCTTCTTGAAGACCACCGACAAGGCCGGGCTCGGTGCAGCACTGTTCTGCGATTGGCGTTATGAAGACGAGGTGCCCAACCTCGAGGCCGCCGGACAGGCGAAAGTGAAGATCGGTTTTGCGCTCAACGACTCGCGGTACGAAGGAGCCCAGATCCTTCTCGCGGGTGACAACTTCGGCTGCGGGTCCTCACGCGAGCATGCGCCATGGGCCCTGGTCGGCTGGGGGTTCAGGACGATCATCTCGACCTCATTCGCCGACATTTTCCGAAGCAACGCGCTCAAAAATTCGCTCCTTCCGGTCGAGATCGATCCGGCGACCCATGCCGAGTTGGCGCAAATGGCCTCGGTAGGGGAGGGTGTGACTCTGACCATCGATCTACCGTCCCAGAGTATCCGATTTCCCGATGGCCGTTCGGTCGTGTTCCCAATCGATGTATTTTCGAAGAGATGCCTGATGGACGGGGTCGATCAGCTGGGATACTTGCTAGCGCACGAGGACGCCATTGCAACGTACGAGGAGGAACATCTTGAATCGGGTATTTGAGTCTCCTGCAAAAACCCTGGAAAAACGTGCGGGGATAAACCCCGCCCCTACGGCAGCACGGTCTACGATCTGTAGGGGCGGCATATATGCCGCCCTTGAAAGACCCGTAGGACGTCGGGTGAGGAGGGCGAGATATATCCCGCCCCTACACAAAGCCGGGGGTTCGAGATGAAGGCTTCGATCGTTCTGCTACCGGGTGACGGTGTCGGGCCCGAGGTGATCGCGGAGGGACGTAAGGTTCTGGAGACGATTGCCGCGGCCTTCGATCACGATTTCGAGTTCTCGGAGCATCTCGTCGGCGGTTCCTCGATCGATGCCCACGGCACGGCATTAACTGACGAAACCCTGGACGCCTGTCGGGCGGCAGACGCCGTTTTTCTCGGTGCGGTGGGTGGACCGAAGTGGGACGATCCGACCGCCGCCGTACGACCCGAGCAGGGCCTGCTGCGGCTGCGTTCCGAGCTTGGTCTCTTTGCCAACCTGCGGCCGGTGGCCGTGTTTCCCGAGCTCGTAGAGTCCTCACCGCTGCGTCCCGAGCTCCTGGACGGAGTCGATGTGCTCGTGGTCCGTGAGCTCACCGGCGGGATCTACTTCGGTGAGCCGCGCCTCCGAGAGGAGGTGGACGGCGGTGTCCGCGCCGTTGACACGATGGTCTACACCGATGGAGAGATTCGCCGGATCGTGAGATTGGCGTTCGAACTCGCAGGTGAAAGGCGTGGTCTCGTGACCTCGGTCGACAAGGCCAATGTGCTCGAGACCTCGCGGCTGTGGAGACAGGTGGCGACCGAGGTGGCGAAGGACTTTCCGGAGATCGAGCTCGAGCACCAGCTCGTTGACTCGGCAACAATGCGCCTGATCCAGAATCCTGCCTCTTTTGATGTCGTCGTCACCGGCAACATGTTCGGCGACATCCTCACCGACGAGGCCTCGGTACTGGCGGGATCCATGGGCATGCTGCCGAGCGCCTCCCTTGGCGAGGGTTCCAATGGCATGTACGAACCGATCCACGGGTCCGCCCCCGACATCGCGGGCCGGGGAATCGGTCAACCCGATCGGTGCGATCCTCAGCGCGGCGATGATGCTGCGCTCGTCGCTCGGTCTTCCCGCGGAGGCCTCGGCTGTCGAAAACGCGGTGGGGGAGACCCTATCAGCCGGCATCCGGACGGCCGATCTTGCGCCGTCGGGGGCCGTATCCACGGTTGAAATGGGTGACGCCATCTGCCAGCGCCTGACTCGCGACTGAGGGCTGATTCTCAGTCTCTTCACGGCGGTTTTACCTCAGCGAAAACGCCGTGTTGTGGTCCCCGGGGAAATGCTATCCTCGGCGGCAGAAATATGACGAATTTCGTTCCAAATCGAAAGGGGAGGTCAAGCGTGAAGAACTCGATGTGGAGAGGTCTGTTTGGAGTCTTTGTTTTCGGCCTTATTCTGACCGCTTTCGGCGGTCTTGCTTTTGCCCAGGAAGAGCCGGCCGAGGAGCCACCTGCCACAGAGGAGGAGACGTACGAGTTGCCGACCACGGTCGGCGAGATCACGGTCACGGCGCAAAAGAGGGAAGAGGACATCCAGGACGTGCCGGTAGCGGTGACGGCTCTTCGAAAGGAGGAATTCGCAGGTCCTCACGACCGGTGGCGCCGATATCCGGGCGCTTTCCGGCCGCGCGCCCAGCTTGGTCATGGAATCCTCGTTTGGCCGCGCCTTCCCGCGTTTCTACATCCGCGGCCTCGGCAACACCGACTTCGATTACAACGCGTCGCAGCCGGTGTCTATGGTCGTCGACGAGGTGGTGCTCGAAAACCCGGTCGTCAAGGGCATGCCGATGTTCGACCTCGACCGGGTCGAGGTTCTGCGCGGACCGCAGGGCACCCTCTTCGGACGCAACACTCCCGCCGGCATCGTCAAGTTCGAGACGGTCAGGCCCTCGCAGGAATTCGATGCCTTTGCGAAAGCCTCATACGGCACCTATTCGACGACCGACATCCAGGCTGCGGTCGGCGGGTCGCTCGGTGGCGGTTGGTCGGCGCGTTTCTCGGGCCTCTACCAGTCGCGTAGCGACTGGGTGAACAACAACCACGATCCGGGCGATGACCTTGGTGGATACAATACAACCGCGTTCCGCCTCCAGCTCATGTGGGAGCCCAACGAGAAGTTCTCCGGTCTCGTCAAGGTCCATGGTTGGGATGTGAGCGACGGCACCGCCCGCATCTTCCGCGCCAATGTCTTCAACACCGGCAGTAGCAACCTGGTTGACGGCTTCGAGCAGGACCAGGTCTGGTTGAACGGCCTCAACACCCAGGAAATTACCGCCCGTGGCGGCATGCTGCGGTTGGCGTACGATTTCGGTGGCGCCACCCTGACTTCGGTCACCGGCTACGAGAGCATCCGCGACATGTACAGCCGGGGCGATATTGATGGTGGCACGCCGGACGGACCGGGTCCGATCTTCTTCCAGGTCGAATCGGCGGGCGAAATACCCTCGCTTGACCAGTGGACCCAGGAGTTCCGCCTCGCCAGCAACGGTGGTGGCGCCCTCAACTGGCTGGCCGGTTTCTTCTACTTCAACGAGGAAATCAACATCAACAATTACGGTTATGCCAGTGTCCCGCCGGACTACCCCCTGTTCGTGTGGGCACAGCAGTTCCAGGAGGCTACAGCCTATGCTTTCTTCGGCAATCTGAACTGGCAGGTCTCGGATGCCTGGAATCTCGCCGGTGGCCTGCGCTACTCGAGCGATGAGAAGGACTTCTGGGTCGACATGCCGCTGGAGCTCTTCCCCGGCCAACTCGACGAGCCGATTACGGTATACCTCGAAGACAGCTTTGTGAGTTGGGATCTCAGCGCCACCTACAAGGCCAGCGAGAACGTCAACGTCTACGGTCGCCTTTCCCAGGGTTTCCGTGCCCCGTCCGTCCAGGGCAGGATCTCCTTCTGTGACGTGCCCGCGGAATGCGTGTCGACTGCGGATACCGAGTCGAATTTGTCGTTCGAGGTCGGTGTGAAGTCGATCCTGGCCGAGAACAAGGTTCGCCTCAATCTGACCGCATACATCTTCGAGATGAATGACCAGCAGGTGACCGCGGTCGGCGGCGCGCAAAACACAGCCACACTGTATAACGTCGACAAAACCAAGGGCCACGGCATCGAGGCCGATATGGAATGGTATCCGTCGGCCAACTGGATGATCACCCTGGGCGGGAGCTGGAACCCGACCGAGATCGTCGATGAGGATCTGATGATTAACACGTGCGGCACTGGCATGTGCACCGTGACCGATCCCGTGCCCGAGCCCGGATTCGCTTTGATCAACGGCAACAGCCTGCCCCACGCCCCCGAGTACATCTTCAACGGCATCATCAACTTCCAGTCGGACCCGGTGAACAAGAACTTCTTCGGCACGCTGGATTTTGCATACCAGAGCGAGAAACACTTCTTCCTCTACGACTCGGTGGAGTTCGTGAGCAATGCGTTCGAGCTCGGTCTGCGCCTCGGCTACGCCTGGAACTACGCGCGTTACGAGGTCGCCCTCTTCAGCCGCAATCTCACCGATGCCGAAATCGTTCGCAACGGCATCGACTTCAACAACCTCACCGGCATGATGAACGACCCGCGGATCATCGGCGTCGAGTTCGTCGCGAAGTTCTGAGAATCCCACCGGAAATCGGTTCACCGAGCCCCCTCCAACCGGAGGGGGCTTTTTGTGACCTGAACCGCCCCTGCTACCATCGCGCCCGGAGGCCTTATGACGAATCGTCTCGGTGCGGTGTGCCTGATTCTCACAACTCTCGCGTGTGGTTCTCCGCCGACGGAGGATGCCGGTTCAGTCCGTCCGCCGGACATCATCCTCTTCCTCGCCGACGACCACGGCCAGTGGGCCTCCGGACCCTACGGCAATGACGAGGTGGAGACCCCGACCCTCGACCGTTTGGCTGCCTCGGGACTGCTCATGGCCAACGCCTCCAGCCCCGCGCCCGTGTGCTCTCCGGCGCGGATCAGCCTCATGACCGGGCGGATGCCCTCACAGCACGGGGTCCACGATTTCCTCTCGGAGCGACCCGATTTCGATCATGATTGGTTGGCCGGCGAGGTGCTGCTGCCCGAGCTCCTCCAACAGGCCGGCTACCGGACGGCGCTGATCGGCAAGTGGCATGGCAGCGCGACGAGCTTCGAACCTGTGAGGGGATTCGACCGTTGGCTGAGCTATGACCAGGGCCCCGAGGACTGGCCGAATCAATACCTCCACTACGGCACGGTCCATTTCTCGGACCAGGGAACAGCGATCAGCGTCGACGGTTTCCAGCTCGAGCACCTGGGAAGCGCGGCGCGGGAGTTCATCGCCGCCGGCGACCCGGATCAGCCGTACTTCCTGGTCTTTGCACCCACCGACACGCATGAACCGATCGTTGGACACCCGGAAGAGTTGGTCGAGAAATACCGCAACATCAACCTCGAAGAGGTACCGATAGGGGAGACCTCTCCATTCCCCGCGGCCTATCCGGCCGCAGAGGCGCCCGGGGACTTCGGCGAGACGCTCGCCCAGTACTACGCTGCGGTGAGCCATCAGGACGCCGAGCTGGCCAAGATCCTCGACCTGGTCGAGACCCGAGGCGGGTTGGACAACACGCTGGTGATCTATACCTCGGACCACGGCATGATGGTCGGCCACCACGGTCTGATCGGCAAATCGAATGCGACGATCCCGCAGAACCTCTACGAAGAATCGATCCGGGTGCCGATGATTCTCAGCTGGCCCGGGGGCTTCTCAAATGGGGGAGTTGTCCTCGATTTGCCATTCGATCACCTCGATCTCTTCCAGACGATCCTCGATGCGGCGGGCGTCGAGCTTCCCGAAGAGTTGCGCAAGAAGATTGATAGCCCCGGCCAAAGTCTCCTCCCCAGACTTCGCGACCCGGAAACTGAATGGCGCCGCTATCGCTTTACCGAGCACGGCAACGCCAGGCAGATCAGCGATGGCCGCTACAAGCTCGTGCGGCGGTACCCGCCGCTCGACCCGCGATTCGGTGACGAACTCTACGACCTGGAGGCCGATCCCCGCGAGACCACGAATCTGATCGACGCTTCCGATTATGGAGAGATTCGCGCCGAGCTGAGCACCGCCCTCGACCGGTACTTCGGGCGATATGAAGTTCCGGAACACAGCGGCAGCACGGTGATGGATCAGACTCCGTGCAACGGAATGGAGCCGTGGCGCAAGCTCGCAGACCGCCTCGCAGCAGAAGGGGAGTGAGTCTTTTTGTGGGCGGGTCCCTTCAGACCCCGCCAACGAAAGCTCCAATGCCCCCTTCTCTCGAGGTAGAGCGATCGGCGGATTGAGCGTGCACTTGAACCGCCAAGAACGCCAAGAACGCAAAGACATCGCATTGGACCTTTTGCGTATCTCGAATAAAGGGATCTTCTTCGCGCTCTTTGCGGTCTTTGCGGTTCAATTCGATGAGAATATAGGCGGACACCCGAAAAGGTGCCCGCCCGATGAATTCTCCCTGCGGTGGAATGATAGCTGATAACTGACAGCTGACAGCTAATCTCTATCCTTTCGGCTTGAGCCAGTAGGCGAGGGCGGGCAGGAGGACGATCGCCCCCAACATGTTGAAAAGGAACATGAAGGTCAGGAGGATTCCCATGTCGGCCTGGAACTTGATCGGAGCGAAGATCCACGTCGCGACGCCCGTTGCCAGGGTGATTCCGGTGAAGATCACGCCGCTGCCGGTGAGTTTGAGAGTTGCAAGGTAGGCGTCGTGGATCGACTGGCCTTCCTTGAGGAGGCTCTTGAATCGGCTGTAGATGTAGATGCCATAGTCGACCCCGACGCCGACTCCGAGAGCGACCACCGGTAGGGTCGAGACCTTGAGGCCGATCTCGAGGATCGCCATCAGGGCGTAGGCCAGGATCGAGACCAGGGCCAGTGGAATGACGATGCACAGGGTGGCTTTGATAGATCGGAAGGTGACCAGACAAAGACGATGATCGCCGCAAAGACCCACATCAGCATCGGGAACTGGGCGGCGGAGACCGCCTGGTTGGTGGCGGCCATGACGCCGACGTTGCCGGTGGCGAGCCGGAACTTGAGCTCTTCGGTGCCATGCTCGTCGTTGAACTGCTCGACCGCGGCTACGACCCGATCGATGGTTTCCGCCTTATGATCCGCGGTGTAGATGTAAACTGGCATCACGCTGCAGTCGCCGTTGAGGAGGCCCGTGGCCGTGTCGATATAGGTCACGGACTGGGCCATCATCGACGGGTTGCGGGGCAGCTCGCGCCATTTGAGGCTGCCCTCGTTCCAGCCGGCGTTGATGATCTTGGCGACCCCGCCGATGCCAAAGAGGCCCTGGACACCTTCCACATTGCGCACGTGCCATTCGAAATCGTCGATCACACTCATGACTGCGTGCTCGGTGCAGGCTTCGGGATGGGCCTCGATGATAGTCGTAATGACGTCGACACCGATCGAGAAGTGGCTGGTGATGACTTCGGTATCGATGTTGTACTGGGAGTCCGCCCTCAACTCTGGAACGCCGGCGTGGAGGTCGCCGATCTTGATCTGGGTCGCCTTCCAGCCACCGACCGCAAAGAGCACCGCCGCTGCGGCGACGATGATGGTCGCGTTCCTCGGCGTTGTGACCTGGCCGAGGCTTGACCAGAGCTTGTCCATCTTGACGGCCCGCTTGCGGAGAACCTCCTGGTAGGAGTCATCGAAGCGGACGTAGGACAGCAGCACCGGAACCAGGATGAGGTCGGTGAGGATGATCACCGCGACGCCGAGGCTGGCGGTGATCGCCATTTCCTGGATCATACGGATCTTGATCAGCATGATGGTGATGAAGCCGATGGTGTCCGACAGCAGGGCGATCCCTCCCGGGATGATGAGGCGCCGGAAAGTAGAGCGCGCGGCGTCGAGACTGTCGAGCCCGTCGAAGACCTCGGCACGGAAGGCGCTCACCATTTGAACGCCGTGGCTGACCCCGATCGCGAATATCAGGAATGGTACCAATATCGACATCGGATCGATGCCGAAGCCGAGCAGCGTGAGGAGCCCCAGCTGCCAGATCACGGCCGTCAGCGAACATCCGACTACAATGACCGTCAGCTTGAAGCTTTGCGAGTAGACGTAGACGAAGACCGCAGTGATGATGAAGGCGATCAGGAAGAACAGGACGACCCTGGCCGCCCCCGAGGCGAGGTCGCCAATGACCTTGGCGAAACCGATGATGTGGTAGTCGAAGTCGACCCCGACATCGTGGTTCGAAAACTTGTCGCGTATTGCCTCGAGCTCGTCGGCGACTCCGATGTAGTCGAGCTTCTCGCCGGTGGCGGGGTTGAATTCGAGCAGCTCGGCGGCGATGATCGCGGCCGAGAAGTCGTTGGCCACCAACCGTCCCATGTAGTTGGACTTGAGAATGTTCTCGCGGACCTTGGCGAGCCCTTCCTCGGTCGGCTCGAAATCATCCGGAATGACGTTGCCGCCGGATATGCCGTCCTCCACGACCTCGGTGAAACGGACGTTGGGAGTGTAGAGCGACATCACCTTGGTGCGGTCGACGCCTGGGATAAAGAAGACCTCGTCAGTTGCTTCAGCCAATACCTCGAAGAACTTCGGTGTGAAAATATCTCCTTCACGGGCTTTGATCGCGATCACGACGCGGTTCGCACCACCAAACGAGTCGCGATACTCGAGGTAGGTCTGCATATAGGGATGCTCGAGCGGCAGCATCTTGGCGAAGCCGGCATCGATCCTGAGATGAGAGGCCTGGTACATCATGAAGATCGTCAGCAGGATAAAGAGGACCACCACCAGGCGACGGTTGCGGAAGATGAGGTTTTCAATAACGTGAATCATCGCTGTCTCCCTTCCGCTCAATCGCTGCCTGCGGTCAGCTCGCTCAGAGCCGCGGTCTTGACTCCGAACTCTCCGACCAGCAGCAGCGAGCCGTCACCGGTTTCGACCACGGCCGAGATGCCGCGGCGGTTGGCCTGTTGATGGAGGGTGAACGTGTGCCCACCGTCCGACGAAGTCAGAATGGTCCCGCCAAGACCCGTAATGACGATCGTGCCGTCCGCCAGCCGCTGACCGTCGGTGAGCATGGAAACGGTTCCTGTTTCGAGCTCTTCCCAGGTCTCACCGGCGTCGTCGGAGCGGAAAAGGTGACCGCGAAGGCCAAAGATGAGCACACTGTCGCCCTCGAGCGGAAGAACACCGAAGTACGAACCCTGGTACAGGGTCGCGAGGGTGACCCAGTTCTCACCATTATCGTCCGAACGATAGACGGAGCCGGCCTCGCCGGCGATGTACAACCGGCCGCCCTCGGATCGGGCGATCTTGTGGAGGTGCCAGTCGTCCTCGCTGATCCACCGCGTGGACCACGTTACGCCGCCGTCGGTGGTTTCCCAGTACCCGCCGTAGGCACCGATGACGACTCCGTTGTCGGCGTCCGAAAACCAGACGTCAAAAAACGGCGCTTCGTCGTCCGGTGCCCAGTTGATGAGCTCCCACGTCACGCCGCCGTCCGCTGTGCGCAGGATCGCCGAGTCGTGGCCTACCGCCCAGCCGAGGTTACGGTCATGGAAATAGACGCCGGTGAGGGCCGTTCGGGTCGGGACCTGCTGTTGTTGCCAGGTCTCCCCACCATCCGTCGAGATCAGGATGTGGCCCCGTTCGCCCACCGCCACGTAGGCGCCGTCGACGGCAAACGCGTCGAGGGTCAGCGTGCGGGAAGCGAGGCGCGCCATCACTGCCGCCTCGGGTGCGACCTCGTCCTGGGCCATGGCGGGACCGATGGCCAAAACCAGACCGACGATGATCGTGGTCCACCCGAAGGTCTGAAAAATGTGATGTCGGGTCACGAGATCAGTAACCCTGGCGGAGGTGGTGCCCGATGGTTTTTCCATCTGCCGTTCTCCTCGTCATGGTTCTTCACCAAAAAAAAAGCGGACGGGCCGTGTGGCCCGTCCGCCGCATCGGTCATGTGTTCAGCGCTTACCCGCGCGACGCAGCGCGGCCGGTGTGTAGTCGTCGAGGCTTCGTTTGATGTCGAAGTCGTAGGGCGGAAACTCACTATTGAGGCCGATCGCGAGATAGCGTCCAGCCTGGAGATCGGTGTGGACCTCGAGAGAGGTCCAGACGCTTGGGACGTTGTAGTAGGTCATGGCATGACCCTCGGAAACGCGCCACAACTGGTCACGCTTGTCGTAGGTATCCACGGCCACGATCTGCCAGCTGTCCTCGTCGAGGTAGAAGGTACGTCGTTTGTAGAGGTGACGCGCGCCCTCCTTGAGGGTCGAGTCGACAACCCACACCCGGTGCAGCTCATAGCGTGGATATTTTTGGTTGATGTGGAGCGGAGTCAGGATTTCCTTGAACTTCACCGATGGGTCCTGGAGCTTGTAGGAGTTGTAGGGGATGTAGATCTCCTTGCGGCCGACCAGCTCCCAATCGTAACGATCGGGAGCGCCGTTATACATGTCGAACTGATCGGAGGTGCGCATCGCGTCAGCCGCAGTACCTGGATTGTCGTATGCCACGTTTGGGGCGCGGCGGACCCGACGCTGGCCCGGGATTGTAGAGCCAGGCGTTGCGGTGCTCCTTGACCTGGTCCATGGTCTCCGCGACCAGCAGGATGCCGCCCGCGAGCCTCGCCGGCGCCATCACCTCCTGCTTGAAGAAGAGGATCCGGTTGTTAAGCTTTTCTTCGCTCATGTCCTCCATGCTGTACTGCATGTAGAACTCGTCACGGAACGTGACCAGGGTGTAGCTGCCGCCACGGGTCGGCGCCGCCTGGCCGATCGTGCGGGCTGCGCCGTTGGCGCGATAGCGGAAGAGGTGATTCCAGATCACCTGGACGCCTTCCTTGGGGATCGGGAATGGGATGCCGTTGATTGCGCCCGTGACACCGTTCCCGCCCCCGGTCAGGGTTGCGGTGGCGGCGATGTGTTTGGTGGCGTCGTAGATCCGTTGCGGAAACGCGGCGCTGCGACGGGTCGGGTAAACGTGCATTTCGTAAGTGTCAGGGTAAGTCGACAGTAACGCCTTCTGACCTTCAGTCAGTTTGTCCGCGTACTCATCCACATTGTCCGAGGTGATCGTGAAGAGCACCTTGTCGTCCGCGTACGGGTCGATGAAGTGCGTGCCCTTCTCCCACGCCGCCGGTGGCGTTGCGAGGCCACCATCCCATGCCGGAATCGTGCCGTCCGCGTTGCCGGCCTTGATGGCACCCATGGGTGTGAGCTCGTTGCCGAGCTTGGCGATCTCCTCCGCTGTCACCTGGGCCCACACCGTCGCCGTCATGCCGACGGCGATAGCCAGCGCGCACCCGAGAATCAGTGTCGTGTTCTTACGCATCTCTGTTCCTCCCTTCACCTAGAACGAGAACTTGATGAAACCGCCGAGAAAATCGCGGTCATTGATCAGATTCCAGCGATCGGCGCCTTGATACATGGTGTAACTGAGGTCGATCTGCCAGGCGTTCTGATACCCTGCCTGGATGCCGACTGAAAGCGCCTGACGACCGGCGATAAAGGAACCGCCGGGCCCGGGCGTCACTCCGCTCACATCGTGCTGCCAGCTGATCCGCGGAGACAGACTCCAGGCGGCGATGGCGTTGTTGTAGGTCAGGCGGCTGACGATTCGGTAGCCCCACGAGAAGTCGTCAGCGAAGTGCTCGGGCTCCTCATAGGGTTTGCCCGCGTGAGCGCCGCCGGGCATCGACATGAGCGGGTTACCGCTGGTATAGGTGCCGGGGCCCTCGAAACGGAGCTCGTCTTTCGACGGCATGTCGAAGACCTTGTGGAAGCCGAACTCGCCGAGGATGACGCCCTGGTCGGCGCCGAGGAACCGCGAGAAGATCTTGGTCAGGGTGAACTGGAGCTGACTCGTGTCAAATCGCCGGGAGCCCTCGATTTCCTCGGAGAAACCGACACCACCGGGTGCGACCTGATTGGCGGCCGCGAGCCCGGGCGAGATCGGCGACAACGCCGCGAAGAGCACCTCGACGTCATCCATTTGCAGGGGGTTGTCCTGGCGGTAGGAAACCTCGCCTTGGAAGGCGATGCCCGAGGTGCCGAGCTGAGCATTCCAGCTCAGGCCGTAGAGCTTGATGTCTTCAGGGTAGGCGGTGTACCACTGTGCGGAGTTGGCGTAGACCGCGGTTGCGGCCGCCTGTGCATAGGCCGCCACTGTTGCATCAACGACGGGGTCGAGGCCCGGCGGCACGCCGAAGAGATAGTAGCTCCAGAGCGTTGTTGCCGTGCCAATCGCCCCCAATTCTGGAACAATCGAGATCGGTCCGGTGGTGCCGTTGATGGTCGGCAGCCGGCTGTGATAGTTGACGTAGTAGAGGCCGAACTCGGTTCCACCCCAGCTGGGAACGAAGAGCCGGAAGGCCAGGCCGTACTGTCCGCCGTCCTCGGCCTCTCGGGTTTCGCCGCGCGGGACGCTCATGAACGGGTAGTCCATGGCTGCGGCATAGTCAGGCGGAATAAACACGGGTGGTTCACCAGTGTCGGCGAAGCTGGCGAACGCCAGGAAGACGTGCTCACCGCCCGGACCCGCAAAATCGTTTGTCGAGAAGTAGGTTCCCGGCGGGTCGATGACGATGTCTTCCCACTCGTACTGGTAGAAACCCTCGACGGAGATGTTCTGCGACAGGTTGAAGGATGCCCATGCCATGCCCTGGGGCCGGAAGGCCTCGCGGAGCTCGGAGCCCGGAACGCGCAGGGCCGACACATCGACCGGGTTGATGATGCTGATTCCACCCTGGATGAAGGTGCTCTCGCCCCAGTTGAGGACCTGGCGGCCGACCCGAATCTCGCCGACGCCGAAATCCAACCAGGCATAGGCGTCGAGTAGCTCGGTACGGCTGCCCGCCCAGTCGAGTGCTTCATCGGTCAGTTCAGTTCGTTCGCAGCAGTCCTTCATGAGGGCGTAGTCGTAAAAGGCGCTCGCGCGGGCAAAGAAGCCGAAGCGGACGCTCTTGTTCGGGTTGGACGCAAAGCTGAGGTCGATCGTCGCCTTGGGGGTGTTGCTGACGATTCCCTCGTCGAAGTTGAGGTTGCCGTCGTCGCCGTTGACCGACCACGCGGTGCCTCCTTCGAAGGGGCTGATGATCGCGGGATCGCGCTCTTCCATACGGTAGCGAACTCCGTACGACAGCGTGACGTCGAGGTTGAGAGAAAACGAGCTGCTCTTGCCCGATAGGTCGATGCCCTCGGCGGGCGCCGTGAACACCAACGCGAGCAGGCCCGCGAGCACAATTGCTCCCGCGGCTCGAACCCTCGGGATATTCTTGATATGCGACATTTTGCTCATCTCCTCCCTCCAATCCTTCGTTCAATTGATACCGTATGGGCGCACAAAATCAGCCCTCCGATCGGCTTGTTTGGAGGGCCCTGATGGAATCGGCATTTCTGGGTTGTCTGGTGCGGGAGTTTCTGGGGCAAAGATTGACGACCAGCGAGCGCGGGGATGCGATCGAGAGCACCCGACATTCGTCGCAACGCCAACCCCCTCTCCCCGTGTCCGGCATCAATGCGATGTGACTCTAACTTCAGCTCGAATGACGTTGCGAAGCATAACACAGCAGGTGTTGTCAAAGGGCGTTCATAGGAGATTGAGACTAGGCCTATTTTGACTCGGTATCAGGGTTCGAATTGGATACTCGATACTCGTTACACGATTCTCGATCCCAAGCCCGCCAATACTGCCCACAGATGACACAGATGACACAGATGCACACAGATCCACACAGAAGAATTTATCTGTGTGATCTGTGGGTACTGGGTGGGCGGAAGGCCGTCTTCGATGCAGACCGGTGCGTTGCCGCTTGATTCATCGATCGATTTCAACGCAGAGGCGCGGAGACGCAGAGGCGCAGAGTTGGTTTCAAACCTGAAGACCTCCTATCCGGGTCGCGTCGACGTCTATTCAACGTGGCTGGTCGAAATCAAGGCTCCGTTACGAAAAGGTGATCCGTGAGCGCTGAAAACGTAGACAGGAGCCAGGTGTCCGGCCCAGTGACCTTCTCCGCGTCTCTGCGTCTTTTATTTATCCAGGCCCAATCGTTACCGAGTCAGCGCCTCGAGCCCGCCGGTAACAGCCTCATGAAGCCGGCGACACGACCTCGATCGTGGCGCTGTGCTCGCTGATCTTGACCGGCACCGCTTCCTCGGCCGGGACCTCGAGGAAGTCGGCCACCGACTGCACGATCTTCGCGTACCACATGGTGGCGGTGACCGTCACCGTGCCCGGCGCAGCATCTTCCGGCAGGACCCAGCTGAACGTCTCGTTGACCGCCTTCAACGGGGCGAGCCGATAATCGGGGCCGAAAGCTGCGGTGTTCCACTGGGCAATCGTCATCCGTCCTTCGGGGTCGAGGTACGGCAGCCTGAAAATCCGGTCGCCGGCCGGCACCGGCGCATCGCGCAGCAGACCTTTGAAATCTTCGAGGCTCTGAATGTCCCCGATGTCCTGGTACGCCAGCGCATCGGCCGAGGCGATAGTCAGGTCCTCGCCCTCGAAGCCCTTAAGATCGACCGGCAGGTGATAGGACCGGCCCTTTGAGTCCACCGCTCTGACATCGAGCCACAGCAGGCGTTCTTCGGCCGAGCCGGACGGGATCATATGGGCGGCCTTGGCGTTGACGACTGTGGCTGTGAAGAGCGCTTCGCCGCCTGCTTTCGCCCGATCGATTGCGGCGTACATTCGGACCTCCACCGATCCGGCCAGCTTGCCGCTGTCATGGGCGCCGTGAAAAAGGTGCTGACGGATGTCGGGATGATCGAGACCACCAGCCTCGGGCGCCGAGTTCCCGGCCGCCGGTGGCATGTGGCAGTCTTGGCAGACGATTCCGGCCCTTGCCTGTGGGCTGTCCTGCCACTCGAGATGGGTCGCCTTGACCCACAATCCCCAAGGGTCCTTTTCGTTGTGGCAGGTGCCGCAGAGCTCGGCGCTCGCCATGAAAGGGTTGACCGCAATCTCGTGACCGGGGCTCTCGGTTCCGACTCGAACTCCCTGCTGAACATCGCCCGGATCGACGATGAAATTGAAGTTGAAGGGCACCTCGCCCTCGAAACCGACGATTGAGTGGCAGAGATCGCAACTTACTCCCTCGTTCGCCCGGGTCCCTTCGGAGGGCCTCTTCGGCGGAATGTCGCCGGCGAGAAATGCGAGTGGCGCGTGGCAGCCGTTGCAGCCGGCCTTGACGCCCGCCACCTTTTCTACCTTCTCGGAGTGGGGGAGGGCGAGGTCGAAATACTCGATCTCGTCCCAGTGGTGGGTGAAGCTCTCCGACATCATCGAGTCTTCGTATTGTCGGGTGATCAGGGTGTGGCACTCGGCGCACACCTCGTTGGGCTCGAAGTCGTCGTAAGATCGGGTGCCGAGGGCGGCATCGCCGGCAGGTCCTGCGGCATAGGCGAAAAGTGTGAGTGTTGCAGTCATTACAGCGAGCGTAACCAACCAGCGAGTTTTCATGAGGACCCCCTACGGTGGCCTACGCTATTCCTAATGATTCTCGCTGTCAATTTGAATACTTGTTGAAAAGTGCAATAGATTGAATAGCTTGAGACAGGTTCTCTTGATTAACTATCTCTGATAAAAATGAAATTGTGAGAACAGGCGGCTGACTGCCGCCCCTACGAAATGACTCCCTGCTGCGGTTACAGGGGCGGGATAGATCCCGACCGTGATTCAACGAACTCGACGGCCTCAGAGCCCCAGACGTTTTCTCGTAAGTGCTTCGAGGCCTCCGGCGAGAACAAGCTCCTGTGCTGCCGGGCCGAGGGGCGACAGGGGATAGGTCTTGCCTCCCCAGGTTGCTGTGGCGCTCGGGAAGTCGATCGTGAGGTCACCGGCCGGGATGGTTTTCAATCCTGCCGCCGTTTCATCCGCGTACGCCGACCGGATCGCGTCTGAAAGGGCAGGGCTTTCGAGGCAGATGAAAGCGTTGTTGAACGCGTTCCGCAGATAGGTCTGGGAGAAGGAGGCGGCAATGACCATTTGGATGCCGCGGTACTTGAGGGCGGTCGCCGCCTGCTCGCGCGATGATCCTGAACCGAAGTTGCGGCCGGCGACAATGATATCGCCATCGGCTGCGATCTCCTGAAATGCCGGATCGTAATTGGCCATGGCGTATGTCGCCATTTGATCGGGTGTGAGGTCATCGCGGTAGGTGACGTCCTTGCCGTAAATTCCGTCGGTGTTGAGGCTGTCGACCGGCAGGAGCAGGGCTCGCCCTTCGAGTGCAGTCGGAAATCCCTCGCTGATGTCGACCTTCCTTTCGAGCGGCCGCCAGCCAAGATCGGTGAAGGCGTAGTCGGGCACCGACGAACCGAGGTCCTCGGGGCCGGTGATAAATCCTTCGATCGCGGATGCGGCGACGACCGCGGGGCTTGCCAGATAGGCCTTGGCGTCGCGCGAGCCCATCCTTCCCTTGAAATTGCGGTTGGTGGCTGAGATCCCGACCTCGCCCTCTTCCAGCAGACCGACGCCGAGACCGATGCATGCGCCGCAGCCTGGAGGCAGGGGCCGCGCCCCAGCCTTGATCAGATCCTGCCATGCGCCGTCGGCTTCGGCGGCTGCCTGCACCTCGGCCGAAGCCGCCGCAACATAGAGCTCGACGCTGTCGGCCACCGTGTGGCCACGGAGAACCGCTGCCGCCTCCACTAGATCGTCGTATCGTGCGTTGGTGCACGACAGGAGGTAGGCCTTGTGGACGGCGATCCGGTCTTTGGCCATCTCGGCCGCAGAATGCATGACGCCGACGCCGTCAGGCCCCGCGACGTGCGGAGAAACCCGGCCGAGATCGAGGGTGATCTCGGCGGCGTAGGACGCGTCGGCGTCGGGGGCCGGCGGGTCGGCTTCCCAGTCTCTGATCATCTCTTCGGTGAGGCGATCAACCACACCTTTAGCTGAGAGTGCGGTGGCCCGGTCCGAGAGGAATTCGGAGGTGATCTCGTCGAACGGGAACCAACCGACCAGGGCTCCCCACTCGGTGGTCATGTTGGAGATGGTCAGCCGCTCCGACATCGAAAGCCCTGCGACACCCGGGCCGTGGAACTCGATCGCCGCGTTGAGGACCTCGCCCGAGTTGTAGAGACCGCAAAGGGTGATGATGACGTCCTTGCCGGTGACGCCGGGGCGGAGGGTGCCTTCGAGCGTGACCTTGACCGTGCGCGGCACCAGCCACCAGGTGACGGAACCCGCCCACAGCGCAGCGGCATCGGTCCGCACCACCGGGGTGCCGACCGCCGAGAGGGCGCCGTACATGTTGGAGTGGGAGTCGGAGGCCACCACCAGGGTCCCCGGGTGGACAAAGCCCTGCTCGACCATCAGCTGGTGGCCGATCCCGGCCCCGGCGGGGAAGAACGCAATCCCCTCGCTGTTCGCGAACTGCTCGATTCGCGCGTACTTGGCCAGATTTTCCTCGCTCGTGTCCTGGACGTTGTGGTCGAGGGTGAAGACCGGTTGCCCCGGATCGGCGACCCGCTCGGCCCCGATAGCTTGGAACTTCGGCATTACAGCGCCGGTGTTGTCGTGGGTCATGACGTGGAACGGACGCACGGTGACCATGTCGCCGGCACGCACCTCGTGTCCAGGGGGCAGGCCCTCTGAATGTGCTTGGACTACTTTTTCGGTGATTGTTTGCGGCATGTTGACTCCTGTTTAGATGCTGCTGGCTTCAAGGCGCTTTTCTATCGGTGCGCTTCCGAGGAGTGCCCCCTCTGACGATATTTGGCCTCGGCGCCCTCCCTGTTGGGACGTTTCGGCTTCCAAAATCGTCAGAGACGGCACGTTTTGTGGCGCGGTCTTCTGTGATCGCCCTCTACGAGAGGTGCCAGGCTGAAGCCAGAAACCTCCGGTGGACGGGCCCTTGCCTCGCAGATCGGAACGTCGGCAGGTGGGGGGAAAATCCGAAATCCGAAATCCGAAATCCGAAATCTCTTTGGGGTGGATGGGTGGCATTCCTAATTCCTAATTCCGAATTCCTAATTCCCAACGACAAGTTGGGCCATCAGCTCCCGCACATCATCGTAGCCTTCAGTTCTGTTGACCGCGGCACGCATTCGCTCCACGTCCGCCGGTGTCGCGATGCCCTCGGCCAGGGCTTTGAACTTGCCGGCAATTTCATCGTCGGTCAGAGGATTGCGCGGGTCGCCCTTGGGGTAGTCCAGCTGTTTCTCGAACTCGCGGCCGTCCGTCGTTTTGATGACGACGCGCACCCGTTGCAGCTCGGGGAAGACCGCTTCGATCTCGGGGTCGGCGATGACCTTGACCTTGTCGAGCTGAGCGCGAATCGTCGGGTCCATGATCTTGGCGTCGGTGAACTGCACCGGCGTCACCTGGCGTTCGGCGACCGCCGCAGCGATCACGTAGGGGAGCGAGTGGTCGGCCGTTTCCTTGGATCGCGGATCGTACTTGGACGGATCGGCAAGGATGTCGGCGGCCCGTGCCAGCGAGTAGATCGTGACGGTCTCGACTTCTTCGGGAGCGAGGTCGTTGTCGATCATCAGATCGAGTGTGGCGGAGATCGGGGCGTGAGTCAGCGCCTCGGTGGGGAAGAACTTCATCCCGCACTGGAGAATGCGCCACGAATCTCCGAGACCGTCGGTGAGGATGTTGAACTTCCACTCCGAATCGAAGACGTGACTAAAGCCCTCCTTGCCATCGAGGACGTGCTCTGGACCCGTGTAACCCTTCTCGGCGAGCAGCGCCGCCAGCATTCCGCTCTGTGTCGCCATCGGGTCGACGGTGTTTTTCATCATCGTCAGCTTGCCTGCGGTGACGGAACCCGTGGTGCAGTGGCGGGAGGCCGATATGCCGATCGCGTGTTGCATCTGCTCGGCATCGAGGCCGAGCATGCGAGCCGCTGCAATCGGCGCAGCGGCGGCGGTGAGGGTTGCGTGGTGCCATCCGATTTCGCGTACGCCAGGGTAGGAGACCTCGCACAGGCGCTGTTCGAACTCGTAGGCGAGGGCGATGCCGACCAGCAGATCGCGTCCGCAACCTCCAGCGCGCTCGGCGGCTGCCATGGCGGCGGGGATGAGGTCGGAGGGGTGGGACGGATCCTGCTTCCAGTAAATATCGTTGTAGTCCATCACCCGGATCATCAAGGCGTTGAGAAGCGCCGCCGAAACCGGGTCCCACAGTTCGCCGGTGACCATGACCCGGCAGTTTCCGGAGCCGGCGGTTTCCGTGAGGACTTCGCGGGCGATGTGGACGTCGTGCTGCTGAGCGCCTCCGAGGGCACAGCCGACCGAGTCCATCAGGTACCTCTTGGCCTCGTGGACGACCTCGGGGGGAAGATCCTCGTATTGGACGCTACACGCCCAGTCGGAAATGGTGCGGGTGATTGTCGTCATGCAATGCCTCCCGAAAGTTGATGGATGCCGCGTCGCGGCGGCGAGATTGTACCCGAAATGAATGAGGAATTAGGAATGAGGAATGAGGAATTCCCGCAGAATCGCCCAGAAATCAATCGTTGCACACGTGGGCTCCAAATCCGAAATTCGAAATCCGAAATCCGAAATTGATCGAGCTGAAAGCGTATGATCCCCCCAGGAGGATCGAATGGGCGGAGTGCGAAAGAAAGCAGCATGTCTCGCAGTGGGTTCGGAGCTGCTCGGTGATCACCGCCTCGACTCGAACTCGCTCACCATCACCCGGACGCTGGCCCGGTACGGGGTCACGGTTGACGAGAAAAGAGTGGCGGGGGATTCAGTAGAACGAGTCGCCGAGGCGATCCGCGGGCTTTTCGCCCGGCACGATCTGGTGGTCGTCACCGGGGGGCTCGGCCCGACCGCCGACGATGTCACTCGGGATGCGGTAGCTCGGGCCTTTGATCGCGAGATCGAGGTGGACGGCGAGGTCGAGGGATGGATCCGAGCCCGCTACGCGGAGCTTGGCCGCGACATGCCCGACATCTGTACGACGATGGCCCGCGTCGTGGCCGGCTCACGGCCTCTGCGCAACAATCGTGGATCGGCGCCGGGATTGTTGCTCGAAGATGATGACCACCTCCTCGCTGTCTTTCCCGGCGTTCCGTGGGAGATGGAGGAGATGCTCGAGCGCGACCTGGTGCCGGAGATTGCCGGCTGGAACCCGGGCCTTACAAAGCTCTCGCGAACCCTTTTGCTCGGCGGAGTCGTGGAATCGGATACAGAGGTCGAGATCCGCCACCTCTACGACCGCTTCGGCCGGGAGGACATTACGATCCTCGCCTCGTACGGCGTGCTGCGCCTGGTCCTCTCCGCCGAGGGCGACGAGGATTCTGCGACCCGGCGACTCGACTCCATGGAGGCCGCCTTCCGAGAGGTGTTGGGGATGGACGTCGCCGCCGTCGACGTCGACGATCTGCCGGAGGTTGTCCTCGAAGGGCTCAGAGGTCGTCGGGAGACCCTGGCGGTTGCCGAATCGTGCACCGGCGGCCTCCTGAGCGCCCACCTGACCGACGTGCCGGGCGCCTCCGAAGTCTTTCTCGGCGGGGTTGTTTCCTACTCCAACGAAGCCAAGGAGCAGTCTGATCGACGTTCCTCACGAATTGCTGGTCGAACACGGCGCGGTCTCAGAGGAGGTCGCACGCGCGATGGCGGAGGGCGTCAGGGCGCGCTTCGGCTCCGACTGGGGTGCCGGAATCACCGGCATCGCCGGTCCGACGGGCGGAACAGAAGAGAAGCCGGTCGGGCTGGTCCATTGGGCGGTCGCGGGCCCCGACGGGGTGTCGGCAAAGCACCGCGTCTTTCTCGGTGACCGGTCGATCGTCCGCGTGTGGAGTCTGAACGCAACCCTCGATCTCCTGCGGAGACGCCTGCTGGCGCTCGCAGGATGAACCAAGAGCCGATCCGCGCATTCCTGGCACTCGAAATTCCGGAAGCGATCAAGGCGCAGCTGCTGTCGGCCCAGAAGGGGCTGCGGGACGAGCTTCCGCGAGCGAGGTGGACGCGCCCGGAAGGCTGGCACCTGACCCTCAAATTTCTCGGTGAGGTCGAGCGACCGGTGCTCACCGCCCTCGAGGCCGAGTTGAGCGGCCGAATTGGTGGAATCGGGGCGGTAGAAGTGAAACTCGAGAAGACTGGTTTCTTCCCGTCGTCGATGCGACCCCGGGTGGCCTGGGTCGGGGGCACCGCTGACGGTATTGAAAGAGTTGTTGGAGCCGTCGAGGAGGCGGCCGAAATTGCCGGTTTCCCGCGGGAACGGCGTCCGTGGACGGTCCACTTGACCCAGGCCAGGTTGAAGAGGCAGTGGTCGAACGCTGCTGTCGATCGTTTTCTCGGGTGGGGAGACAATCTGGATCTCTCGGCCTTCACGTGCCGGGAGGTTGTGCTTTTCTCGAGTGATCTTCAACCCGGGGGCGCGGTGTACACTGTGCTGGAAAGGTTTTCCCTGGAGTGAAATTCGAACTCGTACTGGTCCTGATCGCCTACTTCCTGGGCTCATTGCCGACGGCTCTGCTGGTGGTCCGTCTAATGACCGGCGAAGACGTTCGGCGCAAGGGGTCAGGCAATATCGGCGGTACCAACGCGCTGCGGGCGGCGGGATGGAAGGCCGGGGTCGCAGTTACAGTTATCGATGTCGCCAAGGGAGCGCTGGCGGTGTGGCTGATGCGCCTCTATAACCCTGAAAGCGGATGGGTTGCGGCCGCCATGCTGGCGGTAGTGGTGGGCCACTGCTATCCGGTGTGGCTGAGGTTTCGCGGCGGCAAGGGCGTCGCCGCAGGATTTGGCGCCTTTCTCGTCATTGCCCCCCTCAGCGCGCTCGCCGCCCTCGGAGTCTGGTTCGTGGTGCTCGTGATCTCGCGCTGGGTGGCAATGGCGTCGATGGTGGCCAGTGCGGTCTTCCCATTGGCCCTCAAAATGATCGACAGTCCCGACATGGTGACCTTGATATCGGTCAGCGCCGCGGCGGTGTTGATCATTTTTCGACATGCCTCGAATATTCGCAAAATGCTTACGGGGGAAGAGGTCAGGATCGGTGATGACTCCTGGAGGTGACGCGTGAGGCTCAGCGTTTTTGGTAGTGGATCCTGGGGTACCGCGATGGCTCATCAATTGGCGCGGCGCGGGCACGAGGTCGTGCTGTGGGCGCGCGAACCCGAGGTTGCAGAGGGGATCAACGCGGAGCATCACAACCCGCTCTTCATTTCTGACCTCGATCTTCATCCTGGGATACAGGCCGTCAATGATCTCGGTGCCGCGGCTGATCACGCCGACCATTGGCTGTGGGTCGTACCGGTGCAGTTCAGCCGCTCAGTGATGGCGGAGCTTGCTGGAAAAATGAGGGACGGCGTTGCAGTCATTTCCGCCTCGAAGGGCATCGAGACCGAGACCCTGCGGCGTATGGACGAAATTGCGGGTGAGGCGTTGGGTATTGAGCCAGACAGATTCTGTTGCCTCTCTGGGCCCACCTTTGCACGCGAGGTCGTCAGGGGAGATCCATCTGCCGCGGTTCTCGCTTGTCCGGACCTCGAACTTGCGGCAACCCTCCAGGAAGAGTTTTCCGATCACCACCTCCGCTGCTATGCGGGCGCCGATCTTATCGGTGTCGAGCTGGCCGGGGCACTCAAAAACGTGATCGCCATTGCCGCCGGGATTGTCGACGGACTTGGTCTGGGCTTCAATACCCAGGCGGCACTGATGACCCGCGGTCTGCACGAAATCACCCGTCTCGGTGTCGCTCTCGGGGCGGACGCCGAGACCTTCCGCGGTCTGGCTGGCATGGGAGACCTCGTTCTGACGTGCACCGGAGGTCTGTCGCGCAATCGGACGCTCGGACAACGTCTGGGACGTGGGGAGTCGCTGGAGGATATCCTGGGCTCCATGCGAGAGGTCGTCGAGGGTGTGCGGACATCTCCTGCCGCCGCCCGGCTGGCTCAGGACCACGACGTCGTCATGCCGATCACCGAAGCCATGAGCCGATTGCTGAAGGGTGAAACCGACGCACAAACTGCATTACGGGAGCTCATGACGCGTGAGCTGAAGGTCGAAGCGGAGCTCTGAGAATCGGGGATTCTCAGAGCTCCGAATTCTGAATTTTGAATTTTGAATTTTGAATTCTGAATTCCCACCCCACCTGTGACTCCCAGTGAGTCGTGCGAATCCGCGTCGACGGCTCAGGAACAGCTCATTGAAAAGCGAGTAGCGGCTTCGGCGACACAGGAACAGCTCATTGAGAAGCGTGTAGCTGCTTCGACGACACAGGAACAGCTCATTGAGAAGCGCGTAGCTGCTTCGACGACACAGGAGCCACCTTTAGCATTGTTCGCTCGGAACGTTTCGCCCCAGTGCAGAGCGACAAATTCGAACAATGCAAAAGATGGCACCTAGCTCGTCGAAGCGGAAAGGGCTCCTGACAGGTGGCACCCCAGGACGTCGACGCCGCAACGCGCTCCCGATGGGCGGCGTGTAGGTGCCACTTTTCGCATTGTTTGAATTCGTCACACCCCAGGCGAGTAACGCATTCAGGGCAAACAATGCGAAGGGTGGCTCCTGTGTCGCTGATGTGGCAAAGCGCTCTCAATTGGCGGGGCTCCTGTGTCGCTGACGCGGTACAGCGCTCTCAATTGGCGGTGTTATCCACCCAGCTGTTCGTCCTTCGGGATTCGGAGGCCGGGAACGAGATTGCGTTCGGCGATGACAACGATGGCCTTGGGGTGTTCGGGGCAGGCCATCTCGCACAGGCCGCAGCCGGTGCAGGCGCCGCTCCCGATCAGCGGCCGTCCGCCGATCGACATGATCGCGCGGTCCGGGTAGGGGCAGGCCGAATAGCATTTGTCGCAGATCTCGCCGTGAAAGGTCACGCAACGGCGGGGATCGACCCTGGCGATGCCCATGCGCACCCTTTCGGGACCGCCCGGATCCACCAGCGCTCCCTCGTCACATGCTGCGATGCACGGAAGCTCGGTGCACAGGTAGCAAGCCTTGTTAGACGGGGCGATCACCGGAATCTTTTGTTCGTCGGCGGTTTCGACGGTGAAGATGCTCGAAGTGGGACACACCGGAATGCAGTCTCCACAACCGGTGCACGCTGCAGTGAATTCCTCGTCGGGTTTGAGTGCGCCTGGCGGCCGCAAGAGCTTTTCCGGGTCGTGTTTGGTGGTGCCGGTAGCTGCCGTGGTGACTTCGCGAAACATATCCATCCATCCGGTGAGGATGTCGCGGCGTGATCGGCCGTCGTTGTCGGTCATCGCGAGACCTCGGTGGGCAACGGGATTTCCTGCCAGTCGACGGGCTTTTCGATCGTTCGAATGTCGGTCGCGTCGAGGGCATCCGAAACGAGGGCATGGACATTGAGGG
This sequence comes from Candidatus Sulfomarinibacteraceae bacterium, assembly GCA_963776765.1. Classification (GTDB taxonomy): domain Bacteria; phylum Acidobacteriota; class Thermoanaerobaculia; order Thermoanaerobaculales; family Sulfomarinibacteraceae; genus Sulfomarinibacter. The sequence continues at coordinate 217,178 of CAVZOK010000010.1, read as the reverse complement.
CTGTTTCGGCGTCATCCAGCTCGGAGGAAGTCGATTTCGTGGCGGGTCTGTCGGGGAGGAGGAAAGAACAGCAATCAAAGTGGGGGAGGATTGAGGTCTCGTATGTCCCCATACGCCGGGCGATGGCGATGATCTCGGGCTTGTCGAGGCCAATCAAAGGACGGAGAATCGGCATCGACGTTACCGATTCCACCGCGCGCAGGTTCTGGATGGTTTGCGAGGCGACCTGTCCCAACGATTCCCCGGTAATGAGAGCATCCGACCGCAGGCGATGCGCGGCCTCTTCGGCCAATCTCAACATGAAGCGCCGGTAGAGCAGCACCCTGAGTTCGGCTGGACAACGGGCCGCGATCTCTTCCTGGATCGGCAACAGCGGCACCATGGCAAGGCGTGCAGGGCCCTGATAGCGGATTAGAATTCTGATCAGATCTTCTACCTTTTCGAGACTTGCAGGGTCGGTGCGGGGCACCGAGTGGAAGTGGACGAAGTCGAGGCGCATGCCTCGCTTCATGAGCAGGTAGGCGGCGACCGGAGAGTCGATGCCGCCGGAGATCAGACAGGTCGCTCGTCCACCGACTCCAACGGGAAGACCGCCGGGCCCTGGAATCTGGCGGGTCCAGGTGAAGAGACCCTTTTCGTCGACCAGAATATGAATGGTCAGATCAGGGTTGCTGAGGTCGACCGGCCATCCGGTCTGCTCCTGAACGAAGCTGCCGACGGTACGTTCGATCTCGGGCGAGGTCATGGGAAAACGCTTTTCGGATCGTTGGCACCGAACTGCGAAACTTTCCGGATTCAATGCCTTGAGACCAGGCTCGAGGTGGGTCTGGAGGTCCTCGATCGTGTGGCCCGCGAGCTCCACCGCCCTGATTCCGCCGATGCCGAAAACTGTTGCCAGACGACGGGCTGCCTCGGCAAAGGGTACGGACTCGTCGAATGTGATCAGAACCCGCCACGCGGGTCGTGTCACGGATGTCACCGGCAGATCGGACAAAGCGGTTCGAACGTTGTCGGTGAGGGTGCGCTCGAACCATCGGCGGTTACCGCCCTTGAGGCTGATCTCCGAGGTCGTAGCGAGGATGCGAGTCACCGTCTCCATCGGCAGAGGGTAGCATCTGATGGATTCGGAATTATGAATTATGAATTAGGAATTAGGAATTTCAATCCACCCGGGTTTTGGGTTGCGAGACCAGGGCGCGTCTCTCGGACGTACCTGGCATCCTCTCGGGTAGCGTGCTGGGAGAAGAGCGCCTCGAAGTCAGCTCACTGTACCGAGAAACCCTAACATCGCGCCGGTGACCTCCTCCGGCTTTTCGAGTGCCGAGAGATGACCAGACTCCGGGACGATCACCAATGACGCATTCGGCAAAGCGTTCACGATCTCTTTTGATAGGTGTGGGGGCAGTGAGGCGTCCTCCTCGCCGACGATCACCAGGGATGGGCATCGGACCTCGAAGAGCTCACGCACAATTGACGGTCTGCGGGTCAACGCCGAAACTGCCCTCGCAAGCGATTGCACGTGGATCTCTTCGAACCGCGGTTTCCAGTCGGCAATCAGAGTCTGGTTTTCAGCCAGCGTCGTGCGCCCGAACAGGAGGGGAATCACGGCCGGAAGGAAAGGCCGAACCCCAAAGGCCTTGGCGCCGATGCTCATGGCTCGATATTTGAGTTTCTTGTACGGCGTCTCTTCGCCTGCGTGTGTGTCGAGGAGAAGAAGTGCTGCCACCCGGCCCGGCGCCGCGATCGCGGCGTGCATCGCTACCATCCCACCCATCGATAGACCGGCCCAGATCGCACGGTCGATCTCCAGGTGGTCGATCACCGCGAATGCGTCCTCCACCATGTCGCGGAGTTCATATGGACTCGTCGCGGGCACCGACCGCCCATGGCCGCGCTGGTCGATATTGATCACCCGGTATCGTTGTGCGAGCCGAGGCACCTGGTTCACCCACATTTCACCCGAGCATAGAATGCTGTGACCCATGACGACGGGTGGGCCGGAGCCCACGTCCTCGAAGTAGATTGGCACGCCGTTTCGGTCGATCGAGGGCATCTGGATGCTCCAATTCTGGTTCCGCGGGAACCCCGGGCTCGGTTCAGCCGCAAGCATTGAAAATTTGGCAATCCAGTTTCGTTGTCGCGATCATAGCACTTGATGGAGGCGGCTCCTGAGACCCGAATAGCCGTCAAGCCGTTAGGCCGAAAAGCCGTTCAGCGTCGCTGTCAGAACGCGATTCTGATGGGCTCGGCGACAAAACAGAGCGCGAAAATGATGATCGCTGCCCAGCCGATCAGCTGTCGGCGTCGATCGAGGGGCTGGTCCTCGTCCCACAACCGGGGATGCTGCGGTCTCATGACGAGGGCGATGACGACCCACAGCCACCAACCGGGCCAAATGAATCCGAGGCCTGCAAGCACGCCGAGGAGCGGCCATACCAGCCGCTGGTGCCAACGGCCGAATAGGGCGTAACCGATATGGCCGCCGTCAAGTTGCGCGAATGGCAGGAGGTTCAGAAGTGTAACGAGGACGCCAAACCAGGCGGCGACGCCGGTCGGGTGGAGCCACAGGGTCATGTCGTCACTGAGTCCGGGCCGGAGCATGGCTTCGAGAAGCCTGTAGATGACAGGTTCCCCGAATTCGAGATACGCGCCCTCGACCACCGATTCCCCAACCTCGGACGTCATGATCCCGTAGGCGAGAAAAGGGATCAGGGCGATGAAGCCGGCGATCGGGCCTGCGGCGCCGACATCGAGAAGCTGCCGCTTGTTCTGGATCGGGTCCTTGATCCGGATCACTGCACCGAGGGTGCCGATGCCGAGGACCGGAATCGGGAAGGGAATGAAGTAGGGGGGTGTGGCGGTCAGTCCATGCCGCCGAGCGGCTATGTAGTGTCCGAGCTCATGGCACCACAGAATCGTCAGCAGCGGTACGGAGAATTTGAGACCGGCGAAATAAACTCGTGGATCTGTCAGAAGGTCGACGAGTCCGAGCCGTGCCATCTCCGCTGGGAGGCCACCCCAAACCAGGCCGCCAACCATCGTTGTGCTGGCGAATGTTGCCAAGAACAACGTGATGTGGAGCCACCATCGCGGGCGATACGTGTCTGGGGGTGAAATAAAGGCCCCGGCGGGTGGACCGTCGGGGCCGGGGTTTTCGCTTGGAGGGAGCGTGTGCACGCTCAGCTCATATCGCGCAACGCCTTGCCCGGTTTGAACCGGATCGTCTTCCCGGGGGGAATCTCGACCTCGCGTCCAGTCTTGGGATTGCGCCCGATGCCGCGCTTTCGATCCTTGACCTGGAACACGCCGAACCCACGCAACTCGATGCGATCACCGCGCAGGAGTGCTCTCTTCATCCCATCGAAGAGGGCGTTCACTGCCTCGGTCGCTTTGGGTTTCGGAAGATCGGTGGCCTGCATGACTCGCTCGACCAGATCCGACTTGATCATCCACTCCTCCTTCCCCAGACGCGGGGAATTGAGAAGTTACCGGGAAGCTCAATCATTGTCAAGGGTTAGCATGAACATCCTGCGGTTTTGTCCGTCGGGTAGCCGGGCAGGAGGCCCTCATAAAAAAACTCCCGCGGTATCCGCGGGAGTTGAGACTGTTCGATTCGTGAACTAAAACGGTACATCGTCGGCATCGTCGGGGAATCCCTTGGCGACGGTGCCGTAGTCTTCACCAGGTGCTCCGACGCCGGAGGACTTCGATCCGAGCATTTCCATCTGCTCCATGTGGATCTCAGTGAACCACTTCTTCTGGCCGTCCTGTTCGTAGGTGCGGGTGCGGATCTGCCCCTCGATGTAGAGCTGTTTGCCCTTGGTGACGTAGCGATCGCAGATTTCTGCCAGCTTGCCCCAGGCTACGATGTTGTGCCATTCGGTGCGGGGGTTGCCGTTTTCGTCTTTGAATCGCCTGTCGGTCGTGGCCAGCGAAAATTTGGCGAGGTTCTGACCGCCCTGGGTGGCTCGGAACTCCACATCGCGACCCACGTTTCCTACCAAAATGACCTTGTTGATACCCATGATTCTCTCCTCACCAGCGCGGATGGGACAGCGGGAGCTTAGCACAGCGCCGAACGCTGGGCGAAGCCCCCAAATTCTGAATTTTGAATTCTGAATTTTGAATTTTATCCACCCACCGCAGCGTCAATGAGGAGAGGGGTGGCAATTCCGAACTCCGAATTCCGAATTCGACGGTATCTTCTGCTTGTTAGAGCGTCGCCCAGTGCCTTGGGTTCGGCACTCCTGCGCCATCTCGATGTGCCGTCGGCGGTGGTACCGTGAAGTTGTGAGTCAGGAAAAGCGCGTCGTTCACCACGCTTCCCGGATGGCGGTGGTGACTCTTGTCTGCAGGATCACCGGTTATCTGAGGGACAAGGCGCTGTTCTCAGTCATGGGTGCGGGCCCGCTTTACGACATGTACCGCACCGCCAATCGCATTCCCAACGCGTTTCGCGGCCTCTTCGCCGAGGGCACCCTGCACGCCGCATTCGTTCCCACCCTCGCTCGCTTGACTGGGAAGGACGGCGATCGCAGAGAAGCGGTCGAGTTGTTCCGCGGCCTGTTGGCTGTGATGTTGCTGGTCGTGGGACTGGTCGTGGCGCTAGGAATCCTCGCTTCCCCGTGGTTGGTCCGGCTCTACGCCGAGGGTTTCTCGGCGACGCCGGGAAAGCTCGAGACTACGGTGTTGATGAATCGAATCATGTTCCCGTACCTGCTCCTGATCTCACTCGCAGCCCTCCTCCAGGCAGTTCTCAACAGCCACGAGAAGTTCCTCCTCGCCGCCTCAACGCCGATGTTCTACAACCTGACCATTGCTGGCACTACGTGGTGGGTTCTGCCACGGGTTGCCAACCCTGCGCCGGTGCTGTCGGTGGCGGTCCTGGTCGGGGGCCTTCTACAGTTCGCGGTCCAGGCGCCCGCGGTGCGGCACCTGGGCTTTTCCCTTCGACCGCTGTGGAGCGGCTTCGCCAATCCACAGGTCAAGGCTGTCCTCCTGTTGATGTTGCCCGGGATACCTGTTCTCGGCATCAACCAGATCAACCAGCTCGTCTCGAATCGTTTTGCTTCGTTCATCGACTCTGGTGTTAGTTACACCTATGGGGCCTACCGGGTGACGGAGCTTGTCTTTGGCGCAATTGTCGTGCAGCTGACAACCGTGCTCCTGCCGCTTCTTTCGCGGCAGCTGAGGGAAGATCCGGAGCATGCTCCCAGGACGCTTATCGGTACCGTCACTCTGGTTTCGTTTGTGACGCTTCCGGCAGCCGTGGTCATGGCAGTCCTTTCACGCCCGGTAATCGGCCTGCTCTTCGGGGGTGGGCGCTTTGATGCCGCCGACGTGAAGGTCACCGCGGCGACCCTCGCGGCGTACGCCTTCTCACTGGTCGGCACCGGCCACGTGAAGGTCATGGCAACCGCATTTTTTGCTCAGAAAAACACCCGCACGCCGATGTGGGGGAGCCTGGTTGCTCTGATCATCTTCACCGCTACGTGTGCTGCCCTTGTCGGACCGTGGGGCACCGTCGGCCTGGGCTGGGCCAACACCATCGCCATGGCCTGCTTCGCGACTTTTCTCACCGTGCTCTACGCACTCCGCTACGGCTTTCGAGGCGCCGGCGTCACTGGCGCGCTGATTGCCGCCGGCCGACAGCTCGCGGGTGGCGCCGTCATGGCGGCCGGCCTCTTTTATTCACAACCGTGGCTGGCCTCGATAGATCACACGTCATTGGACGGTGCCCTTCGGCTCGCCGCCGTCCTGGTGCCGGCCGGCGCCTTGTATGTGGGTCTAGTAACGCTTCTCGGAGGACGCGAGCTGAGCTTGTTGCTGTCGACCTTCAGAGGCGGAGAAAAGAAATGAAGATGGTCATCCAACGGGTTTCCCGTGCCCAGGTGCGGGTTGAATCAGAGGTGGTGGGGCGCATCGGTGTCGGTCTCGCGGTGTTGGTGGGGCTCGAGCGAGGTGATGGTGAGCAGAATCTCGAACGGGCGGCGCGGAGGTTGGCGACCCTGAGGGTTTTCTCGGATGACCAGGGGCGCATGAATCGCGGTCTCGATGAAGTGGGCGGGGTCGTTCTCGCGGTCTCGCAGTTCACTCTCGCAGGGTCGATCCGGAAAGGCCGGCGACCGAGCTTCGATCGCGCCCTGGGCGGAGATGCGGCGGAACCGCTCTTCGATCGTTTTCTCGAGCTCTTACGCGGGCAAGGGGTGACGGTCGAAACCGGGATCTTCGGCGCTTTGATGGATGTCGAGCTGGTAAATGACGGACCCGTCACGCTGATCTGGGAAGACACACCCGAGCAGCAAATTAGGAATGAGGAATGAGGAATTAGGAATGCCGCCCACCCACCCGTGGGAGTTTTTTCTTAGTTTTGAGTTTTGAGTTACCGCCCTGCCTCCTCGTTCTCTGAGGCGGCGGGTGGGAAAATTCGAAATCCGAAATCCGAAATCCGAAATCTGGCTCAGTCGAGATTTGCGTCTTGCCAGGTGAGCCAGAAGTCGGTCGCTTCATCGAGGTGCGTGAGCGCAGCCAGAAATTGATCATCGGCATCGAGCGCCACCCGGTAGCCGTCGTCCAAACCCAGGGTGGCGTTCATGATTTCGATTTTGATACCCAGCGCGACATCCGACACATCCTGCGGCGCTTCCCTGAGCTCGACGATTTTGTCCTCGGACAATAGTTCCTCGTCCCCTATCCATGTCCAAAACCGATCGAGCACCTCGTCATCGGCCGAAAAGGTCCGGGCCTTTGCTGCCTGCTCTTCCTCAGGTACATCCTTCAGCAGTTCTACCGCGTAGAGGAAAAACGCAGACTTTCCGTAGAGGCGGGCGAGGTTTTCCGAAAGGGTACGGGCCTCCAGGTTGACGTCCGGTGTGATGCCACCACCTCCAAGCACGGTTCGGCCGGCATCGGTCTCGTAGATCTCCTCGCCATTGGTACCGTTTTTGTGGGTGATGTAGTCGATGTAGGAATCGTAGCCCCTTTGAATCGAGCGGCCTGACGGGGTGTAATAGCGGGCTGTGGTCAGGGCGAGTCCGGTATCTCGGACCGTGAACACGGTCTGTACAAGGCCCTTCCCCCATGTTACCTCGCCGAGGACAAGACCTCGGTCATGGTCCTGAATGGCGCCGGCGACGATCTCAGAGGCCGAGGCTGAGCCCTCATTTACGAGCGCAATGACGGGCCCTTTGAAGGGTTCATCCCGTCCGGGAGCGGTCAGGGTTGAGTGGCTTGATGCTGTCCTTCCGCGAGTCGTGACGATGAGGTTGTCCTTTGCAAGAAATACATCGGAAACACCAATGGCCGCGTCCAATGATCCGCCAGGGTTGTTGCGGAGGTCCAAAATCAGTTGCTTCATGCCTTCGGCCTCGAGGCGATCAACAGCCTCGCGCACCTCGCGTTCGCTCGATGAGCTGAACTCTCCAAGTCGGATGTATCCCACTTCCGGTCTGACCAGAAATGCGTATCGGACTGTGTTCTGAGGAATGCGCGTCCGGGTGATTTCTACGGTGAACTCTTCCTTGAGTCCGGGCCGGGCAATTGTCAGTTGAACCGATGTTCCCTCGGGTCCCCGCACGAGATCGACGACATTATCCAAATTGAAGCCCTCGGTCGATTCATCGCCAACAGCTGAAATGACGTCGCCAGCGCGTAGTCCGACTGCTGCAGCCGGTGTGCCGGCCATTGGCGCGATGACGGTAATCTTGCCGTCACGAGTGGAGATGATGATTCCGACTCCAAAGAAAGACCCTTCCTGTCGCGACCGCATCCTCGTGAAGGTGCGGGGGTCGAGGTAGTTGGAATGTGGGTCGAGCACCTCGAGCATGCCGCTGATGCCGTCGTACACGATGTCGGCCGGATCCTCTTCGGTCGGCAGCCACTCGAGAAGAAGATTGACCACTCTCGAGGCGCGTAGCATCAATTCTGTCTCCTCTTCAGGCATCGAGCGTTCCCCGAAGAGCGCGCCCGCGGTTGTCCCACTCAGCAAGACAACCAAGGCGATAATGATTGGATTGAATCTGCTCTTGTTCTGTGTCATCGAACTCCCTATGGCGCTCCAAGACTCCATTCTCCGGGCGCGCACACAAGTGTAACTCGTTTAGTCTTACGAATACTCCGGGTGGTCGGTTTCCACCCGTCCACCTGATACTCGATCCTGGATCACTCTTGTCCAAGACAGCGTCTCGGGAAGCCGGCTCAGATTTGACTGGCGGAGGCATTGCAGCGGCAGGTGCAGTGGCAGCCACCAGCGACAGCAATCAGCGTCAGCGATCAGAGGCGGCGGCAGCGACAGCATCCAGTCTGACTGGGATATATAAAATACTGAAATCATGACCTTGGGTTGAGCAATCGCCAGGTCATGGCACGGACCTGATCGAAGGCCTTCATGACGTCACGGGCGGCTGTCTGACTGATCGCCCCGGCGTGCGCGAGGAGCTTCAAGTGGCTGTCGACCTCTTTGGCCGAGGCGTAGGCGATTCTCCAGTGGTTCGACCGGTCCCGTCCGACCCGGCCGTGCCCTTCTGCGAGGTTAGCTGGAACCGAGGTAGCCGACCGGATCACCTGATCGGCAATCGGCTTCAGAGGAGCGGGAACCCTCATCACCAGCTTGATCGCGATTCCTGCTGCTTCGAGGGCTTTCGTATGGGCAATGAGGTTTGGCTTCGTGGCGGCGTTGGACATGGTCACCTCCGGGTCGTTACTGGCGCGCAGGGCGCGCCGTGACTCACCCTCACCAGCCAGTGGCCGTAAGCCAACCACCCTCACTCTCGAAGACCCCCATCGCAACGGCCACGGATGGCTGCTGAGGGCGAGTTCATCCCCTATTTGTCGTCCCGAAGGTAATCTTGGCGGCTCATCGACCCGGAGGTGATCATGCCGGCGTCACGGGAAATCTGACGCCAGATCCGGGGTTGACACCCCGGGCTATCCATCTGTCGCCGCTCCGCGGCTCGGCGTTGTGCTGCCCCCGACGCGGTCGCTGATGGCTGGCGCTGTTTCCTGACGCTGCTCCCTGTCGCTGCCGCTGAATACTGCCGCTGTTAACTGTCGCGGTCGCCCGCGCCTTGGACAGCATCAGTTGGTTGAAGGGAACCTCGCCTTGGAAAGGCCGAAAACCGACCCGTAACCCTTGTGTTATCAGATGGGCAACGTCACCTGTGGATTTGTTTTGGACAGCAGTGATCCTGGATACTCGATCCTTCCGCCGCCCTCTGAACATTGGAATTCAGAATGAATCACTCATCTGCGTAAATCTGCGTGATCTGCGGTTTTTCAAGGGAGGGTGGGTGGATCGAGCATCGAGCATCGAGCAACGTGTATCCAGATCTGTGACCATGCCCAACAGCGACATCGGTATACTTACGCGAGGAGGACCTGTGTTCGGAACCCTCGGCATGCCCGAACTGATCTTGATCTTCGTGGTCGCGCTGCTGCTCTTCGGCCCACGAAAGATGCCGCAAATCGGACGTTCTATCGGCCGTGCGATGGGGGAGTTCCGGCGCGCCTCCAACGAATTCAAGAGGACTATCGAGGACGAGGTAGCATCGGACGACCTCCGCGACGTCGAAAAGGATCTCAAGGGAATCCGCGATATCGGTAAGGAGTTCAAGGACCTCAAGAAAACAGTCGAAAGTCCAATCGAGAGCACCGTTAAGAAAGTCCTTGACCTCCCGGCTGACGACTCGGGTCCTTCGTCGACGAAGGAGACAGGGGAGTCGTGAGCACCGAGCCCGAGGTGGTGGGGATCGGCGAAGAGGGAAGCGAAGAAGAGCTTCCCCGGATGACGCTGCTCGATCATCTCGACGAGCTGCGTCGCCGGATCCTTTACAGCATCATCGCGATCTTCGTCGCCTTTCTTGGAAGCTGGTACTTCGCTCCGGATATCTTCCACTGGCTTGAGAAACCGTTCCTCGCGGCTGTCCCGGAGGGCGAGAAGCTTGCCTTTACCGATCTTCCGGGTCCCTTCATGCTGTACATCAAGGTCGCGCTTCTGACGGCTATCTTTGTTGCTTCGCCGATACTGCTCATTCAACTGTGGCTGTTCTTGAGGCCGGGACTGTACGTACGAGAACGCCGGCTCTTCGTGCCGTTCGTCGTCTTTACGACTCTTTTCTTTGTTGCTGGCGGCTATTTCGGCTACCTGGTCGCCTTCCCCATGGTCGTGAAATTCCTCCTCGGTGTTGGCGAGGGATTCAAGCAGGTCGTGACCATCAACGCGTACTTTTCGATGATGTCGAAGATCCTCCTCGGCCTCGGACTGGTCTTCGAGATGCCGATGCTGATTTTTTTCCTCGCCAGGCTCGGCATCGTCAGCGCTGGTCAGCTGTTGCGCTGGTTCCGATGGGCTGTTCTTCTGATCTTTGTGGTCGCCGCGATCATTACTCCGACCCCCGACGTCGCGACCCAGACTGTTTTCGCCGTACCGATGATTCTGCTCTATCTGCTCGGAGTAGGGGTGGCAGCGATCTTCGGCAAAAAACGGGATGCCGAAGACTGATCTCGGCCGCTGTCTGGGCCGCCTTTCAGGAAAACTGCGCCGTACCGCCCGAAGATGGCCTGTGTTGCCTGAGGGCGAGTGCGTGGTGCTCGCGATATCCGGAGGGATCGACAGCCTCGCGATGGTGTACCTGGTTTGCGAGCACAGCCGTCGCATGAAAAGACCGCTGGAGATCTTGGCTATCCATGTTTGTCTGGACGCCGACGGGCCAGCCGAAAAGCTTCCCGATTCCACGGCACGCTGGTTGGGGTCCCAAGGGGTGGAGTTGATCGAAGTCGAGGGCCGGATGGATGGATCAGAAGAGTTACCGCTCGACTGTTTTGCCTGCGCTCGAGCCAGGAGACGGACGCTACTGGAGGCCGCTGATGCGCGGGGCGTCAGTCATGTAGCGCTCGGGCATCATGCCGATGATGTCGTGGAAACCTGGTTATTGAGCCTGATGTACACCGGGCACTCGGAGAGCATCCCACCGGTCCGATCCTATTTCGATGGCGCAGTCACGATCGTTCGACCGCTATACGAACTCCAACGTCGCGAACTGGTGCGCCTCGCCCGGCTCGCGGACTTTCCGGAACCCGTTGCGAGGTGTAGGCGGGAAGACGAGGCCCGGCGGGAACGGATCCGACGGGTGCTCTCGGCCCTCGGTCGCGACCAGAATCGCGTAAGGCGGCAACTCTATTGGGCGGCCGTGAGGCAGTTTGAGAGTCTGATGAGTGAGCGAGCGGGTGGGCAGGGTGCCAGGTGAAACGTTGTTAACTTTGTTTTTGGCCTCTAAAATGGTGACCAATGCGGGTGGCTCAACAAAGCTAACAACGTTTCACCTTGCACCCTAGCGAGGCGGTAAAAGGAGGTGAGTATGGAATCCTGGGAAACAGGTTGGGAGGTCGGGTTTCCGGCCACGAATGCGGATGAACTGCTGTTGGCCCTGGTCGTGAGAGATCTTGTTCACGGTGCCTCTTTCGACGTGGAGGCCGTGGAAGACGGAACCGAGCTTGCACTCGATTTCCAGGCCGGCGACGAGCTACAAGACCAGAGCTATCAACTACTCCTCTCAGCCGAGATCGCTGGAACAGAGAACCGTGAGATGGTGCAGGCGTTTACCGAACAGATGCTCGAGGATTTGGTCAGCGAAGCTGAAGAACTGGTCGCCCAACGACAGGAGTTGGGTTCGCGGCATAGCGCCGAACTCCTCTTCCAAAGCGTGCCTGAAGAACAGGAGCGATGGGACCTGGTGGCTCCGGACTGGTTGGCGCCGGACGGCGCTGAAGTGCCTTTCGGGTTTCGATCATTTGACGTGAAGAGCGGGGAGGTGTGGCCCACCAATGAGGTCCTCGATTCCCACGGGAGAGTGGTTTTGGTGCCAGCTGGCGACGAGATCCTTGTTTTCGGAATCCCCGCCCCGGAGGGCTGGGGTGATGAGGAAGAAGAGGACCAGGAACGCGAGGGGCTGCCTGTTCATCCGGAGGGGTGACAGATCCCAATGGGGTGTGCGAACCCGCGTCGACGCCCGAGGTGGAAATCCGAAATCCGAAATCCGAAATCCGAAATTCCGATATTCTCGGGTTGAGTGGGTGAAACTCCGAATTCCGAATTCCGAATTCGAGCCTGAATGTCGTAACCCCTTGTCCTCTCAAGGGAACATATGTATACTCCCGGCCCCGGGAGCCGGTCTCGTCGGTTCTCGATCCCCCTTGGAGGCAAAGAAGATGGACCTCATCCGTGAAGTGACGCAAGAGTATTTGAAGAGTGACATTCCCGATTTCCGTCCCGGCGACAACGTCAAGGTCCACGTTCGCCTCAAGGAGGGTGAGAAGGAGCGTATCCAGATCTTCGAGGGTCTGGTGATATCCCGAAAACATGGCGGTGTTTCTGAATCGTTCACCGTGCGCAAGATTTCTTCCGGAATCGGCGTCGAACGGACCTTCCCCCTGCATACACCTTCGGTAGCGAAGATCGAGGTGTCGCGCCGGGGCCGTGTCCGCCGAGCCAAGCTCTATTACATCCGGAATCTGCGAGGCAAGGCTGCCCGCATCAAGGAGCGCGACCGCGGCCGCTGATCATTTGCGGATATGACATCAGGAGTCGAAGTCCTCGGTTCCAGAGATCGGGAGCTCCTCCTCGATGCATACACGATTATCGGAGTGGATGAGGTTGGCCGAGGTGCGCTTGCCGGGCCGGTGGTCGTATGTGCCGCAGCATTCGAAGAGATTCCGGACGATGGTGAAGTCCAGGACTCCAAGCTGCTGAACCCCCGCCAACGAGACTCGATCGCGGGCCGGCTTCGGAACAGCGGCGCCCGGTGGGCGGTGTGCGAGGTCTGGCCGGAGTTGATCGATCGCATCAACATCCTCGAGGCCACCCGGCTTGCCATGGCGGCTGCTGCTCGGACACTGATAGTTCCACGATCAGTGGTCATTACCGATTACGTCGATCCGGGCGATCTCGGTTGCCGGATTCTGTCTCCCAAACGGGCCGACCGCGAGTTCTTTTGTGTGGCTGCTGCCTCGATCGTGGCGAAAGTCCATCGCGACCGGATCATGGTTGATCTCGACCGACAAGACCCGCGCTGGAAGTGGGAAAGAAACAAGGGATACGGCACCGTTGACCATCGCCGCGCCCTTCAAAACCTGGGTCCAGGCAGCCTTCACCGCCGCAGTTTCGGGTGGTCGCCTGTGTTACCATAAAGCCTGAGATCAGGACACATCAGTCCGGTTTGTTCAGGAAGGTTGCGTCGTCGAAAACCACCCACTGAACGGTCCGGACCGGGAGCTTGTCATAGATGGCGCTGAAACGGGACAAAATCCTCAGGGATGCCGAAAAGCTTGTCCAAAAGGGCAAGCTCGAGCAGGCGATCCGTGAGTACGAGAAGGTCCTCAAAAAATTTCCAGACGACACAACCATCATTAACCGAGTGGGTGATCTGTATGGGCGGGTTGGCCAGCTCCAGCGGGCGATCGAGCTTTACGAGGAAATCGCCGACCACTTCACCCGTGATGGGTTCACGACCAAGGCGATCGCGATTCTCAAGAAGATCCAACGCCTCGACCCCCAACGCCTCGACATCTTCGAGCGCCTTGCCGGACTCTATTTCGATCAGGGTCTGATGATCGAGGCAAAACGGGAGTACCAGATCCTGGCGGATTGGTACGTCAAGAACGGGGAGTTGGAAAAGGCAATTGGGGCCCACGAGAAACTCGTCGATCTCGATCCGTCGAACCACGTCTCCGCCCTGAGGCTCGCCGATCTCCTGCTTCGTCGCGGCGAGGCCACTGCCGCACTCAAGGTTTACGAACGACTCGGTCAGGTGCTGCTCGACGCCGGCAAGCTCGATGAGGCTGAGCGACTTTATCGTCACGTCCTCGATCAGGATCCGCCGGAGGGCGATTTCCTTCTGCCCGTCTGCAATGCCTTCCTCGATGCCGGCCGATCATCGGTGGTGCTCGAATTTCTGACATTCGGAGTCAAGCGATCGCCCGAGAATTCCGAGCTCAAAGTCCTACTGGTGCGTACCCACCTGGCGCACGGTGAGACCAAGGCAGCCCTGGAAACCGCTCGTGAAATCCTCGAGTCCGATCCCGGCAACGCCGAGGTGCGGAGCATCGTCGGCGGCGCGATGCTGACTTCCGGTGAAGTCGGCGATGCGCGCGAGATGCTGGTTCCAGCGGTGGCCGATCTTCTCGAGAGGGGCGAGCATAAGCAGGCCCAGGCCGCCCTCAAGGATCTACTGCAGGAGATGCCCGACGATCAAGAGATTTTGAAGCTGGGGGTGCGGGCCTACCGTTCATCAGGTAAAAGCGAGACGTTAGTCACCTTGCAGGCGGCTTTGGCAGATAGTTACTTCCAATCGGGTGAGCAGGAAGGAGCCAAACGCTTATACATCACTCTCTTGGAAAGCGAGCCCGAAAATAAGCAGTTTCGCCAACGGCTGGCAGAGCTTGACGGTGTTGACGTCGGCAAACTTGATGACGATGAGGTGATTGAAGTCTCTGATGGTGAAATTGTCATCGACATCGAGGACGATATCATTGTTGATGAGGTAGAGATCGAACTGCCAAAACCGGCGCCAAAAAGCGACGGAGCAGTTCCTGAAGGTTTCGATCTCGAGGAGCGCATGGCTGAGGCGACGGTCTTCGCCAAATACGGCCTTGTCGAAAAAGCGATCAGCCATCTCGAAGACGTCGTGCTTTTCTGTCCGGAGGAACCTGAACCGAGGCGACGTCTTGCCCTTCTCTACGCCGAGCATGGGGATAGGGATGAGGCAGTGGCAATGGCGACTCCGGTGCTGAAACACTATCGATCGAGTGGCACCACCGACGAACTCAGCGAGCTGATGACCGCGATTCCAGAGCTTGGCGAGGCGGCAAGCGCCACCGAGACCGTGTCAGCTGCCACTACCGAAGCGACTCAACAGACTGAGGTTGAAGAACCTACGGAGGCTGTCGAGGTACCGGTCGAGTTCGTGGATGAAGAGAGTGACCTCATCGAGGTTGTCGACATTGAGGGTGAAATGACGGCGCCTTCGGCCGATGACGTTGCACCCGAGATTGAGGAATTTCCGGTCGATCATGATTCCGGAGTAGAGGTTATCTCAGATGAGGCCGTCGCGACGGAAGAGATCGAACCGATTGTCGCGGAGGCCGAAGAGGAGCCTGCCGAAGAGGATGTGCCGGCAGAGATCGCTGTAGAAGACGTTCCAGAACCTCCGCTCGTCGATGAAGTGCCGGAAGCTGAACCTGCGCCCGAACCTGAACTCGAACCCATACCAGAACCCGAACCTATACCCGAACCTGAGCCCGAAGTTGAACCCGAGCCTGAACCCGAGCCCGGAACCCGAACCCGTCACCGTTACGCCACACGAGCCGGTTGTGGAAGAGGTCGCCGAGGAATTGGTGGAGATCAGCGATTCCTTTGCCGGACCGTCGATGGGAGACCTCGAGCAAATCGATTTCTTCATCGATCAGGAGTTGTACGAGGACGCTGCGAGAGTCCTGGGCGACCTCGAAGAGAAACACAGTGGCGATGCCGAGGTTCTGGAACGTCGGCGCAAGCTGAAAGAGGTCGGTGTTCTGCTCGATCAGGTTGAGGCGGTTGAAGAGGGCTCTGAAGAGCTCTTTGCCGACGAAGAGCAGTACATCGATCTCGCAAAGGAGCTTGAAGCAGAGCTTGCCGCCGAGGAAGCGATGGTCGAGGAAGCGACAGGGCGGGGCAAGGGCGAGGCAATCCTCGAAGAAGTTTTCAAGGAGTTCCAAAAGGGTGTCGAGGAACAGTTGTCGGAAGAGGATGCCGATACTCATTTCAATCTCGGCATCGCATACCGGGAAATGGGACTTCTGCCCGAGGCTATTCGCGAATTCCAGGTGGCGTCCCGAGATAACTCCTATTTTGTCGAGAGCTGCTCGAACATCGGGGTTTGCTATCAGGAGCAGGGAATGTGGTCCGAGGCCACTGAGTGGTATCAGAAGGCCCTGGTAGCGCCCGACATCACACCCGAGGCCCGCGTGGGTCTTCGATATGATCTAGCGGCAGCCTACCAGTCAGCAGGGGATGTGGAACAGGCCTTCGGTATCTTCGAAGAAATCGTGGCCGGTGGCTCCTCTTACCGGGACGTGGTTGATCGCCTCGCAGTGCTGAG
The DNA here is from genome assembly GCA_963776765.1 of Candidatus Sulfomarinibacteraceae bacterium. GTDB lineage: Bacteria > Acidobacteriota > Thermoanaerobaculia > Thermoanaerobaculales > Sulfomarinibacteraceae > Sulfomarinibacter. Next base: position 201,048 of record CAVZOK010000010.1, on the reverse strand, counting down.
CGAACAACGACAAGTCAACTAGCCCTGCCACCACCCACCCAGTTTTGAGTCGGGAGATTTGGACACCGGTGCCACTCCTCACATTGTCTGCCCGAGGTCTTTCCTGTCGTGAGCGCGGTTCGCCAGACAATGTGAGGGGTGGCACCTGGCACGTCGAAGCGGGAAGCCCTTAGCATCAGGGGTGGCACCCAGCACGCCGAAGCGCTAAGCGGGAACCGGTTCAACGTGTCATCGATGTCGGGTGACGCCGATGCGAGGGCAGAGATCTTCGAGTGGGCACCCTGTGCACCGAGGCGATGTGGGGTGGCAGCGGTTCTGGCCAAAGGTCACCAGGAGATCGTTGATGGGCACCCAGAGGTCCCTTGGCAGCACCTGGTTGAGGGCGCGTTCCGTTTGTTCAGGAGTTTTCGTTTGCACCAGCCCGAGACGATTGGAGATGCGGTGGACATGGGTGTCCACGCAGATGGCGGGGACTCCGAATCCGAGGCCGAGAACTAAATTGGCAGTCTTAGGTCCTACCCCCGGAAGAGCGAGCAAGGTTGATTCGTCGGCTGGTACCTCGCCGCTGTGCTCGTCGCGCAGAATCCGTCCGATGTCTTTCAGCTGGCGGGCCTTGGTGTTGTAGAAGCCGGCCGGGTAGATCGTCTTCGCGATGCGTTCGACGTCCAGTTCTGCGAGCCGCTCCGGGTCGGGCGCGATGGCGAAGAGTCGCCGGCTCGCCTCGGCCGTCACCTCGTCCTTTGTTCGCAGCGAGATCACACAGGCGACCAGGAGTCGAAACGGCGAGCGCGTTTTCTCCTCCTCCGCGAGAGTGGTGACCCGGCATTCGCGGCGAAAGTCATCCAGGTGCTGCGCCAATGTGCGAACTGAGGATTCGTTCCAGCTGACCATCGACCGATCATGGGCGCTTGTTGACTTCACGTCAACAGGAAGACGAAGGACCTGACAGGGGTTGTCGTAAAGTGAAGATTGACCGGGCGGAAAACACGGTGGTACGGTATGTGTTCTGGAGCCAAGCAACCCGAGCCACCGCCGGATTTCGAGGGCGGGCTCGATCGTGAGTGCGGTTTCGAAGAATCAATGGAGGAACAATGGCACCCAGTGGAAAATACGTCTTTACCTCGGAGTCAGTGACGGAGGGTCATCCGGACAAGATTGCAGATCAGATCTCGGACTCGATTCTGGACGCGGTTCTGTCCGAGGACAAGAACGGCAGAGTGGCCTGCGAGACCCTCGTCACAACGGGCCTCGCATTCATCGCCGGAGAGATCACAACCGAGACCTATGTCGATTTTCCGGCTATCGTCCGCGAGACCATCCGGGAAATCGGCTATACACGGGCGAAGTTCGGTTTCGATTATGAGACCTGCGCCGTTGTCTCCTCGATCGATCCGCAATCGCCTGATATCGCCCAGGGTGTCAATCCGGGTGGCGCGGGCGATCAAGGGCTGATGTTCGGGTATGCAACCGATGAGACTCCCGAACTCATGCCGATGCCGTTGGTTATGGCACATCAGCTCACAAGGCGTCTCAGCACCGCGCGACGCAGTGGCCAACTGGACTGGCTTCGGCCGGACGGGAAATCGCAGGTTTCGATCGAGTACGAGGGCAACCGGCCCCGACGTATTGAGGCTGTAGTTGTCTCATGCCAACACTCGGAGGACATCGCTGTTGAGACACTGAGAGAGGAAGTTCGCAACGACATCATCATGCAGACGCTGCCAAGCGAACTCTTTGACAACGATACCAAGATCCATATCAACCCAACGGGTCGATTCGTAATCGGCGGGCCTCAAGGTGACTGTGGTCTGACCGGCCGCAAGATCATCGTAGATACTTACGGTGGCGTGGGCTCGCACGGTGGTGGAGCATTTTCTGGCAAGGATCCGTCGAAGGTCGATCGGTCGGCCTCGTATATGGCGCGCCATGTGGCCAAGAACATCGTCGCCTCCGGCCTCGCAGGTCGCGTCGAGGTGCAGCTTGCCTATGCAATCGGAGTAGTCGATCCGGTATCGGTGATGGTCGATACGTTTTCGACCGGTGAGGTCGCTGACGACCGCATCACCGCAGCTGTGCGCGAGGTCTTCCCATTGTCTCCGTTGGGAATCATCGAGTACCTCGACTTGCTGCGACCGATATACAGGAAGACCGCGGCGTTCGGCCATTTCGGCCGCGATGAGCCGGAGTTCAGCTGGGAGCGAACCGATCGTACAGGCGATCTGAGGACCGCGTGCGGTCTATGAGGAATTTCGGGTAGAGCGAAGTTTGAGAGATGGCACGCACCTTGCGTGAGAATTCTTGCGTCGCGAGTTGGGCCGGATCCCTGCCAATGGTGGCCGGGTTCATCCAATAGCCGGCGTAGGGAATAGGCCACATTGACCAACGCAGGACGCATTTTCGGCACACGGAGTCCACTTCGGCGTCAGTACGCAGTAGCGGCTGGGATTTTCCTGATCCTCCTCCTCGGTATTATCTTCCTTTTCGGTCATCTCATTTCTGGCTCGCTGTCACGTCGCTATCTCGAGGATGTGCTCGCCGGGGGCCGTGACGAGGCGCAACGGATTGCGGCAGAGCTTGGCGGCGCAGAGGTCAAACAACTCGACGTCGTCGAAACTCGGAGGCAGGTTCTCACCCGTACGCTCGAGGGCGATCCAGAGCGGCGTATCTGGCGATCCATCGAAGTTACGGACAGCGAGGGGAAGGTTGTGTTTTCGTCCGGCAGCCATCTGACCGAGGAGATCCCGGAAACACTGGCCAACGACCTCCAGCTCCAGGGGATGCTGTCGGATGAGAACGTCATCGAAACGGAGAATCCGTACCGGATCAGTGTTCCACTGGGCGAGGTCGGATCGGTGGTCCTCAACGTTGATCGTTCCGAGGTCGCTGAGAGAGTGGCGGATTTGCGGGGAGATCTCCTCAGCCAGACAATCGGTATCGCCGTTTTGACTTTTGGAACGCTCCTCTTCGCATTCGCCTTCGTGTGGTTCTTGATACAGCGCACCCGAAGGCTCGAAGCACAGCGTTTCGAGGCTGAAGAGATGGCAGCCCTCGGGGCGCTGGCTGCAAATCTCGCGCACGAGATCCGCAACCCCCTGAACTCTATCAACCTCAATCTCGAGTTGCTCGACGAAGATCTTTCGGATGACGGTCGAAACGCTCGCGACTCTCTCGCGAGCACCCGCGCGGAGGTTGGCAGGTTGGCAAAATTGGTCAGCGATTTTTTGACCTACGCGCGGCCCAGCGAACCGGAGATGAGTTTGGTTCGGGTTGATGCCATGCTGAGGGATATCGGGGAGTTTCTGACCGCGGAAGCCCACAGCATGGGGGTCCACCTCCGAGTCCTACCAGGCCTTCCGACTGTATCCGTGGCGAGCGATGAGGCGCAGCTGAGGCAGGTTGTGCTCAATCTCGTTTTGAACGCTGTACAGGCCGTTCGCTCGCTACCGCCGGATCGGCGAGTCGTCGAGCTCAATGCCGAAGAAGAACAGCATTTCGTGGAGCTCGTGGTGAGGGACCGGGGCGACGGCATACCACCTGATGAAATGGAGCGGGTCAGAAAGGCATTCTATACCCGGAGAAGGGGAGGAAGCGGCCTCGGCCTCGCCATTGCAGAACGGTTCATTGAGGCGCAAGGAGGGCATATCGGCCTCGTCAACCTTGAACCTTGCGGGTTCGAGGCGCGCGTTGTCTTGCCCATCGATCGTGAAACTGTCAAGATAAGCGGGTGATCGGTTGAGACCCAAATGTCACCGACACCAGATGGAGGTCCCATGATCCGAAAAGGGCTGCTCACAGCTCTTGTATTTGTTTTTGTACTGGGCGCAGGTCAGGCTGCCGCGCAGTTTATGGCCGCAGATCTCATCTATCTGCCAGCGGTGACTCACACCAACGGAGTGGATGAGAGTCGATGGCGTTCAGATGTGTTTATTACGAATGTTGACGACGTGGCAATCGATATCGCGATTATCTATCTCCAGACAGGTGGTCTCGAGAACAGTTTCGCCTTCGACGACCGAACTTTCTGGCTCGGAGGCCGGGAATCCGACGAATTCGGGTTTATCAATACAGAACTCGCGAACATTCCGCCCAACGGTACGGTGGTCCTGCGAGATCCGGTTGAAGAGTACTGGTTGACACTGGAAGGCGTACGCCAGTCGGGAGCGTTGGTCATCTTCGCCTACGAGGCCGACACCCTGGAGGACGACGGGACTCGGGTTTTCAAAAATGTGATCGTCAACTCACGCGCCTACACGCCGTTCAGATTCTATTATGAAGATCCGGACAACGAGGGCCAGTTCCTGCCGAAAGACGGTACCTATGGAATGACATTGCCCGGGGTTGCCTGGTACAACCTGGCGGACCCGTCAGCGGTGGGCGAAAATGGAGACTTCAGTTTTAAAATCTTGACCGGCGCCAAAGAGGACTCGGAGTACCGATACAACGTGGGCCTCGTCAACGCTTCGGATCCGTTGACCACGATCACTGTTGCTATTCAGCCATTCGACGGGAACGGTGATCCATACCTGAATGAAAACGATTCGGTCATCGCAGAGATCGTGGTCTTGCCGCCCGCCGCGCATCTCCAGTACGTCAATATTTTCAGCGAGCAACTCGGGCTCGAAAACGTCCCGGATGACACGACCCTCAAGATCTCCTTCGTACAATGGACATCAGGCAGCAGTGAGCCGGTGATTGGGCTGACGGTGTACGGGACGATGATCGACAACAGGACCCAGGATCCGACCGCAATCCTGCCCGCGTTTGGCTATCCGTACAACGTCGAGTGTCAGTGGCCGTCAACGGACGCCAAAAGTGCCGGCGACGGTACCTACCCGCGTGTCAGTCGGCGCCCCGTTGAGATTCCTTCGCGGTGAAACAGTTGCAGCCGCGAATTGACAAGAACGAAGCGGGTGGTATCATCCCGCGGATGCGCGGGAAATCCCGCTTGAAAGGAGAGAATGATGGCTGACATTGATGACAAACTCGCTGACAACGTACCCGGAAAGTGGTACGTGGATTCAAACTGCATCGATTGCGACGTGTGCCGGACGACGGCGCCGAACAACTTCGAGGCCAACGAGGATGAGGGCTACTCCTTCGTCAGCAAACAGCCCGAGAATGACGAAGAAACCGAGCAGATGGAAGAGTCCATGGAGTCGTGTCCGACCGAGGCCATTGGCGACGACGGCTGATCAGCGTCATTTACTGAATTCTCATTGATCCCCCGGCCGGCTTCATAACCGGCCGGTTTTCTCTATTTGCTATCATCCGCCGCTAAGGAGTGTCCATGCGCGTTCTGTCCGGCGTCCAGCCTTCTGGGAACCTGCACATCGGAAACTACTTCGGAGCCATCCGTCAGTTTTTGCGGCTGCAAGAGGAACACGAATGTTATTACTTCCTGGCCGACCTGCACGCCCTCACGACGGTTCAGGATCCTGAGCGGTTCCGGGGTCTTGTCCGCGACCTCGCGACGGGTTTCCTTGCCCTCGGTCTCGATCCCTCACGCAGCGTGATCTACCGTCAGTCCGATCTCCCCGAGGTCACCGAACTCAGCTGGTACCTCTCGACAGTCACATCGATGGGTCTCCTGCAGCGGTGCCATTCCTTCAAAGACAAGGTGGCACAAGGCGTGGTGCCGAGCCATGGACTCTTTGCCTATCCGGTGTTGATGGCAGCGGATATTTTGATCGTCAAGAGTGATTTGGTGCCCGTAGGTAAGGACCAGAAGCAGCACCTCGAGGTGACCCGCGACGTTGCCGCGTCATTTCACACCGTTTACGGCTCGGAGCTTTTCGTCCTGCCCGAAGCTTTGATCCTCGACGAAGTGGCGGTGGTGCCAGGCGTCGACGGACGCAAGATGAGCAAATCGTACGAGAACACGATCGACATCTTCGGCCCTGAAAAACCGATTCGAAAAAAGATCATGTCCATCGTCACCGACTCGACACCGGTGGAGGAACCTAAACCGACCGAGGACAACGCTCTTTTCGATTTGCTGAAACTCTTTGCTCCCGACGAGTCGGAACGTGCATGGGTCGAAACCGCCTTCTCTGAAGGGGGGGTCGGCTACGGAGACATGAAGAAGCGACTCTTCGACTACTATCTGGCGACCTTTGGTGATGCGCGTTCACGTTACGATGAGTTCAAGAACGATCCCGCCGAAGTGGACCGCATCCTCTCAGCAGGTGCCGAAATTGCGCGCGAAACCGCCGCACCGCTCATGGGCGAAGTCCGTAGGGTCGTCGGCATACGCTGACGACTCCATCGTCAGAATTCGGAATTCGGAATTCGGAATTCGGAATTCGGAAAATCCGTCCGCCCAGTCCAACGCGCCCACCAAGTTCTCAATTTTCGGTTGGAAAGTCCGAGAGGTTGGTGGGTTGGGACTGATAACTGATCACTGATTACTGATTACTTGCGCTGCAAAGCAGCGCGCATGACATCCTTCGGTGGCACACGTTGGGTGAATGCTGCGAACTGCGCGATACCCTGGTGGAGCAACACCTCTCGGCCGTCGGCCGCCGACAGGTCGAGCTCGCGGGCGCTTTCGATGAGATTGGTCGTGTCCTTACCGTAGACCATATCGACCACAGCGGAGGATCCCGCGATTTCTTCCTCGCTGAACACTCCTATCTCTCCGGTCTCGTGTCCTACCGGGGTCGCGTTGACAAGGATTGCTCCGCCGGGAGCTCTCTCGGCCGGCTCACACCAGTCGATCTCCATCGCCTCCGCAGTGTTGCGGGTCCTCTCGGCCGACCGCCCTCGGAGGATTACGTTGGCCCCGGCGAGATGGAGGCCTACGGCCGCACCCCTGGCGGCACCACCCGTTCCCTGAACCACCGCCGTATGGCCCTGAGGATCAATGCCGAGATTGACCAGTGATCCGACGACCCCATCTGCATCGGTATTCTCGGCCATTACCTGCTGCTCTCCCAGGATCAGCGTGTTGGCAGCTCCAGCGCGCAATACCCGCGGGGCATGTTGGTCGGCTGCGGCTGCCGCCGCCTCCTTGTACGGTGTGGTGACCGCCCAGCCCCGGGCCTCGAGACCGACGAGATCGAAGGGCGTGGCTCCCTGTGGACAAAAGAGGTCGATGAGCTCGCCGGGGTTGGGGACGCTGATCGGAACCAGCAGGTAGGAGAGATCCAGGCCCTTGTAACCGGCGGCATGGAGGGCCGGGCTCAGGCTGCCGCTGACGTTGCTACCGACCACACCATAGAGACGCTGTGGCGGTCCATCGAGGTGGCCAATGACCGCTTCGGTACTGGCGATTGAGAGCTGACCAGGCGCCGCCGGCGTTGTATCGCTCCAGGCGGCAAAACCAATCGGAGGTCCCAGCAAGGGTGCCAGGTAGCGGCTGGCCAAACCGGGCGTATCCATGGCAAAGGTCAACAATCTTCGGTCGCGCGCCCGACCTCTGTTGAACTGTCGATGGAGCGCCAGGACCGATACCAGGTCCCTCACACTCTCTGCGGTTGGCACCACCTTGATCCAGCGCGCCTGGGTCTGCATCATTCGACTGACGATGTCCGACAGTCCCTCAGGCGTCCGTCCGGGATCGTGCCAGGACAGAATCGTTTGTTCAGGAGCGAGGCCCAGTTCACGAACGAGCGATGCGTCTCGTTCGAACTCAAAATCAAGTAGCGCTGCACCCGCGTCACGGGCTGCCCCAAGAACCTGTGCCCGTGTCGTCGGATCGTCTGGCCCCTCGCCACCCTCCGATCTCGACCGCAGCGTGGCAAGCACAGGCAGCGGACAGGAGTTGATCGCCGCTCTAACGTCGATCCCGGTAAACCGATCCAGCCTCAGTTCTACGATTGACGCCCCTGCAGGAGGATCGGAGATTGCCTTTATCGGATCAGGTGCCGCCTCCGGGGTCAGTGAAGCTATCCAATCCATGGCTGGCAGAATAGCAAAAAAAAGATGGCTCCCGGGGGAGGAGCCATGAAGGAGGAGTTTGATAGAGGTCTTTGTAGTAACGCTGTGCGAAGGCGTTTTGGGTCGGCCTCTTCGACCCTTGTTCTCTGTTGATCTATACGTTGGAATTGAGAAAAGGTTATACCTGCATGCCATCCACCAGATCCTGGATTCTGCCCACGCGCTCTGGCTCTCTTCCTCAGGGCTGGGATAGACACGAGCGAGAGGGACGGAGTTGTCTGTTTTCATGGTGATTTTCTGTGTGGACAGCCTGGGTGGGCTTGGCATCGGCATCGAGCATCGAGCATCCAGTATCGAGTATCGAGTATCTAGAATCGAACTATTCGGGCGGCGGCTCAAAGGCGGGGATTCCGGTGAGGTACTGACCCAAGACCAGACGTGTGGATATCGTGAGTACCTTCATAGGTGTAGACAGTTTCCAGGTTCATCAGGTGGCGCATGATCGGGAACTCGTTGACGATGCCTGCAGCGCCGTGAATTTCCCGCGCCAGCTTCGCGCATTCGCGGGCAACCCAGACGTTGTTGCGTTTGGCGAGAGACACCGCCTCGTGACGCAGTTGGTCACGATCTTTGAGGCGTCCGATCTGGAGCGCAGTGAGGTGTCCCTTGAGAATTTCAGAGTACATCCACACCAACTTCTCCTGCTGTATCTGGTGGGCAGCGATCGGTCGGCCGCCGAATTGGATTCGAGTCTTGGCGTATGAGAGGGCCGCGCCAAATGTTGCCATTGCCGAGCCCAATGCTCCCCACGCGATGCCATAGCGGGCCTGGTTGAGACACTGAAGAGCGTTCTTGAGGCCACTGGTTGCCGGCAGTATGGAGTCGAGCGGAATCCGACAATCTTCGAAAACCAGCTGTGAGGTCACCGAGACCCTTAGTGAGTACTTCCCCTTGTGTTCGACGGTGGAGAAGCCCGTGGTGCCGGCCTCAATCAGAAAGCCGCGGACCCCCTCGTCGGTTTTGGCCCAGACCACCGCGACGTCTGCGATCGCCCCGTTCGTGATCCACGCCTTCTCGCCGTTGATGACCCAGTGATCTCCATCTCGAACAGCTCGCGTCCGCATGCCGCCCGGGTTGGATCCAAAGTCGGGTTCGGTGAGACCGAAACAGCCGATCGCGTCACCCCGGCCGAGGGAGGGAATCCAACGTTCCTGCTGCCCGCTGCTACCCCAGGTGAGTATCGGGTACATGACCAGCGAAGTCTGCACCGACACGAAGGATCGCAGCCCGGAGTCGCCACGCTCGAGTTCACGGTTGATGAGCCCGTAGGTGACGGCATTGACTCCTGGAAGATTGAAGGCGGAGTATGGCGCACCGAGGAGATCGAGGTCGCCCAACTCCTTCGCCAGCTCAGGCGGGAAGTGACAATCCCAGGCCCACTCCTCGACATTGGGAAGCACCCGTTCGTCGACCCATTGACGAACGGTGTCGCGGACCATCCGCTCCTCATCCCCGAGCATTTCGTCGATGTGAAGGAGATCGAATCCATCGAGCTCTTTCATGATTCCCTCTCGAAATTTGGTGCCATGCCGACAACGGGGTAACATCGCCCCGTGAAGATTCCTTGGCCCGTGGTCGCCGGATGGTATCACGCGGCCCTCCTCGCCGCTCTCGTGTGGGTTGCCGCCTGGAGCCCGGGCTGGGCGCCGGTGGTTGTGGCGGCTGTGCTCGCCCTCCATGGGCTGGTCGATCGGACGCGAGCCGCGGAACCCTGGACCAGCTTATTAGTGGCGGTCTCTGCAGCCGCGTATCTGTTGTTCCGGGGCGGGTGGGAGTTGGCGCTCGGGTGGTTTTTGTTGGCGTTGCTGGTGGCGGGAGTCGCGCGCGCATTGCCGCGTCCCAATGGCAGCCGGCCCGATGCCGCCGATTTTCTGGCAATCGGCGGTTGGGGCGTGGTCTTCGCACTCGCGCCCCGGTTGATTGTCTTCGACAACGGTGGTTGGCTGGCGCCGGCGTTGATGATTCTCGCAGCCCAGAGGTTAGCGCGCACCCCCACCGCGGATTCGTCTCCAAAGCAGCTGGGTCCACCGAGTCGAGAGATTCGGGGCACCCTAAGCCTCAGTCGGGTTGTGGTTTCGGGCGCCGATTCGCTGCCCCGGTCGGTGCCTATCGACCTCGAGATGCGGGCTGGCGATTCGCTCGCGATTCTCTGCGACTCGCCCGAGGATGCAGCCAGTTTGGCCGACTTGCTCACCGCCCGACGGACGCCGCATGCGGGCGAGATTTTGGTCGACGGCGCCCCGCTCAAAGTTGGCGAACCCCTGACAGCCGTCGTTGCACCTGGAGAACCCTTCATTCCCGGCAGTCTGGTGGCCAATCTTTCAGCTCTCGTCGACCAACCGTTGGAACGCGGCGCGGTCGCTGCCATCCGCGAAGCGTGCGCACTGAACGAGGTTGTTGAGGCACTCGGAGATCGATCTCTCGAAAAAGATGGGAACCCGCTGACGCCATATCATCGACTATTGGTTTTGGTGGCGAGAGTGATTCCGTCGTCCTATCACCTATTGGTTGTGGTCGACCCGATGCCGTGGGTCAATGCGGTGCGAGGAGAGTTGTGGCGATCGGCTGTGGTGAGGGCGTCTGTAGGCCGAACCGCCATCTGGCTGACTCCGGATCGCGATCTCGCTGACCGCGCCAACCAGGTTGTCGAGTACCGGCAGGGAGCGCTGCGCCGGGCAGATTGCCCGGCGAATTAGGAATTCGGAATTAGGAATTCGGAATTCGGAATTTTCCCCGCCAATGTTGCGGGGGTTCTTCTTTTTCGATACTCGATGCTAGATCCTCGATACTCGGTCCACCCATCATCCCAATATTGCCCGCAGATACGCAGATAACGCAGATAAAGACCCGGGCGTTTTGTGATGTTATCTGCGTCAATCGGCGTGATCTGCGGGAAAACGAATTGGATCGTTCAACGGGCAGAGCTGTTACGTGCGGACTAACCTAGGTCAAGTCCCGACGACCATTTGTATAGCCAGGGGCGTGAGCCCAGGCTAAAAGCTTGTCGCGCCTTCAGCGCTTCTTTTCATCTCGTTCAATCGATGAGGCGGCCGTCAATTCTCAGATTTCGACCGATCGCAGGGTGTCCAGTATCTGGCATCGGGTATTCAGAATCTGGTAACCGGGTGAGTTGGGGAGCGGTACACTTGGTAGGCGGAGGTGACAATGGGAAGCTACCAGGGCGGCTCGGCGCCCGCGATGGCACGGCAGGTCTGTGACGGTTTTTCGCTCCTTTCCCAGGTGTCCCTCAAGCGTCTGAGCCTCGAACAGATGACGACCCTGGAGTTCGAGCTCGACAAACGTGTTCGTGAAACCCGGTCGGAAGCGGTGGATCTCAACGATCAACAGGCCCTTCAGGCCCGCAATCGAAGACTCTCCCGCATCGAGGGCGCGTTGCGGGTCCTGCGGCACACCATTCAATTACGTCGGGCCGGGCGGATCTAGTCCGAGTCAATCGGTGACGATATGCATCGACGCCTGGGAAGCGCTGCGGGGTGATCCGCTTCCCTGGCTCCTCGATCAGCGACGGCCCAACCTTCACTGGAGGGTGCTGGTGGAGCTGGTTCGACGACCACCGGAGAGCCCGGCAGTGGTTCGCGCCCGTGGAGGTTCTGATGCGGTCGAGCCGGTGGCGTCGCTGCTCGAAGACCTTCATCCAGACGGGAACTGGGCAGTCGATGGGCCGTTGTGGAGGCCATATTCAGGACCGGGCTGGCTCCTCCTTGCGGCGATCCAATGGGGCGCCAATCCAGCCGATCCCCGACTTCAAGCGGCGGCCGAGGTACTGCTCGAAACAGCTCCGGGTGAGGGCGGTTTCTCACTTCGGGAGGGTCAGGGCGCCGTCCCGTGGCTGACGGCTCGGGTGCTGCATGGACTGGCTGAGCTGGGTTGGTGTCGTCACCCCCGTTTTCAGGAAGGATTGGCCTGGCTCGAAGACGGCGACGGGAACCATCCAGACGGTGGGTGGTTGGTGGTGGGTCGTCAATCTGTGACAGGTGAGTGCAACGTGACCGCGGTCGCTCTCCTCGGCGCCCTCACAGCGCGGGTTGATCGACCGCGACAGGTCCTGAGGGAACGGGCTGTCGAGGCCCTTGTGAGGGCGATTGGAACGCAAGACGCGGTGCCTAACCGTTATGGTCATCCCTGCCTGGCTCGAACGGATGAGGTGGAACTCTTGTGGGCGCTTGCCCGTGAGGGACTGCCTCTGGAGCCTGTCATGGTTCGCGCTTTGAAGAGAGTTCAACAACGCCAGATGGACGGTGGCAGGTGGCGGCGAGACGTTCCCGTACCAAAGTCATTGGCGGTTCCAGTTGGTTTCGCGCTCGGGAACCCATCGCGCTGGGTAACTCTCAAGAGTGTCGTTGCCCTCATGGCCTACGCGGTCGAGGCGAAATTGCCACGGATGTACCCCGCAAAGCCAGTAACCAGTAAAGAGTAACCAGTAACCAGTAACCAGTAACCAGTAACCAGATAGCAGTCCAGATCCCTTGGGCTTTTGTTCTGTTCACTGATTACTGGTTGCTCTTTACTGGTTACTGATTACTTGTTTCACTGTCCGGGGTAATCGATATTCGGAGGATCGCACCAACCAGGAGGGCGCCACCGACCCATTGCCACGGCCCGAGCACGGAATCGTTGACCAGATAGTCGAAGAGGACCGCGGAAAGCGGGAGGCACAGCTCACAAATCGTCGCGACGCTCGCACGTACCCGGGTGAGGCCGTAGTAATAGAGGAATATCGCCCCTGAACCAGTCGTCAGGGAGATAACGAGGATCATCACCCAGTTGGCTTCGGTGACCGTGGCAAATGGAAGACCGATGCCCCTGATCCCGAGGTAGAGGAGAGTCATTGCGGCGGTCATGCCGTAGCGGGCAAAAGTGGCATCCTTGAAGTCGAGGGAGCCGAGGAGCATCTTGCCGAGGACCGTCGCGGCGCCGAATGCGGCGGCCGCTACGATGGCGAGCAAGGCTGCCGTGAGCGAAACTCCGTCGGCGGACGTGTTTGGGGCCGACAGACCGAAGGTGAGGAGATAGGCTCCACCCAGCGCGGCAACCGCGGCAGCAAGGAACCGGGCGGAGACCCTCTCGCCGAGCAAAATGGCCGCTAGCGCGAGCGCGAAAATTGGTTGCAGTTTCTGTAAAAGAACGACGACGCTGAGTTGGTTGAAATTGACCAGAAAAAGGGCCTTGACGATGGCCAGCGTGCCGAGCATGCCGCCGGTGAAAGCGACCAGAGCGAGTGCGAGCCAGCCTCGTGCCGGCATGGTGCCGAGGCGACGATAGCTACGCCACAGGAAGGGCTGCATGAGGGCGAAGGGAATCGCGTGCAACAGAAAAACCACGAATGGGACCTGGAGATTGGCAAGTCTCGGCGTGAGTACAACGCCGTCAAGGCCCCACAGTGCGGCCGACAGGCAAATGAGTGCGGCCCCGATAGCGGAAGCGCGGTTTTTCATGATTGTGGTGCGCGCGTCTCGCCCGCAAGGAAACTGATTTTCGATTTCGGAATTCGGAATTCGGAATTCGGAATTTCACTCACCCACCGCGGGGCCCAGACCACCGCTCCACGGGCAGGTGAACCAATGGATTTCTCATCGTGCGCGCGGTCCGCGAGCGCGGGCCAGGATTGATGGCCGGTAATGGGAAATCTCAGAGTTCGACTCCCATGGGTTTCCGGAGGACCAACGCTACGACCATCGTGAGGACGAAGAAAACCACCATCCACGCGAAGGACCATTCGAAATCCCAGCCGAGAATCTTCACCGAGCCTTCAGCATAACCGAGGGTCATGGAGTAGACCGCGCCGTTCTTGTCCAGCGGAGTTTCGGACGGCCACTCGAGCTGGTCCATGAAGGTGTCTGGCGGCCTCTCCGGCGAGAGTCGGATCAATTCTTCGGTTGCACCGAGGCTCTTATGGAATTGCGTTCCGTCGATGTCGATGACGAGGTCCCAATCGCCCCAGTCGTCGACCCCGAGGCGCCAGGTGATTTGATGCAATGAGGGGACCCACACCGGTTCCATTGCGGCATGGAGTCCGGGGGGCATTTCGAGCGAAAACTCAGGGCGCCGATCGGGTTCAACCGAGTCGGGCGTGAGTTGGACGGTGAGCAAGACCTCCTCACCGGGATGCAACCCTCGGAATCCGTAAAACTGGTGGAGCTGGACCATCACAAGCACCAGTGGTGGCAGGATGAAGATCATCGGCTTGAGCGCCAGTGCCTGATAGTGGAGCACGTGGCGGAGAATTTCCCCCTGGGCGCGCATGATGGCGCCAAGATCGTCATTGAAGAGGCGGATCTCGAAGAGACCAGCGTGGATTCGTCGTTTGACTTCGGCGATCCGTTCCTGGTTCGAGGTCTTACCGAATACCCAGAGAGCGAAGACGCCGACGGGAATCGACCACACCAGAATTCCGACGAATGCCGGCAGCCCGATGAACGGTGATTGCAGCAGGTCGAAGACCGGGCGCAGGAGATCGTTGAGGAGCTTCATGGAGGCTGCTGCGGTCCCTTCTAAGACATGTAGCCGAGGCCCTGGAGACGTTTCTTGATCTCCTCCTCGGAGTCGGCGTCCTCGAGTTGGGCGAGTTCCTTTTCGAGGGCGTGGGTGATGAACTCCTCGGGAGACGAGTACCCGGCGATTTCAGAAAAGCGGCTGATTCTGTCGACCAGGCTCTTTTCGAGCTTGACCTTGGTGAATCCAAACATGATGGTCTCTCCCTTACTGTCCGTCGAAGCGTTCTTTGTCGATGATTGGCTTACCTTCCATATGCGCCAAAGGCCTGATCCCGAAAAGCGTGAGAGCAGTGGGAGCGAGGTCGATGATCGCCGGGTCTTCGGTCTCGATCGCGTGGTTGGCGAGGAAAATCCCCGGTACCAGCCGCGGGTCGACGATGTGGTCGCCGCTCCACGCCTTGGTGTTATCGTCGAAGACCGATCCGGCCACTACTCCGCTGGCGCAGTCCCACGAGATCCGGTAGCCGTGGTTGTAGCCGATCAGGAGGTCTGGCGCATTGCCCTTGTATGGGCCGCGATAGAGCTTGTCGGTGTCGAAGGCGTCATTGATCGCCACATCGCCTTTTTCGGTGTCCACGAGACCGTCGAGCTTCGCCTTGAGCTCGGCCTTGAGTGCCTCGGCTTCAGCACCGGAGGCGACGATGCCCTGAGCCTCACGACCCTTGATGTTGAGGAATATTCCAACCAGGCCTACGGCATAGGCTTTGGTCCGTGACCAATCCACCGATTGCAGCCAGGGCTCTGAGGCGTCGGCGCCGTCCTTCAGCGCGAGATAACCGTTCTCCAGGAACCAGGCGTTGAGGTTGACGCCTCGCCGGAACGAAGTGCAACCATGGTCCGAGAGCACCCACAGAACATCGCCCTCGCCGAGACGCTCCATTACCTTGCCAACGATCTCATCGTTGCGCCGGTATTGGTCCTCGATGGCGTTGGCGTATTCGGGATTGTCAATACCCTCGGCCGCTGGATGACCCTCCTCGGTATAGCGCCAGAACATGTGGTTGACCCGGTCGGTAGCGTCGAAGACGGTGACCAGGGTTCCCTTTTTCAAGCGATCGAGCGCAGCAAAGAGCATTTCTTCGCGCTCGTTGTCGATATCGGTTGTCTGGGTCATGAAGGTGTGGTCGTCGGTGATCTTCTCGTTCAGGGCCCAGGTGTCCTCGGCAAGACCGAGGGTTGCGTACGAACCGAGCTTTTTCTCAAGATAGGAGCAGTAGTACCCGGGATGTGAAATCGGCATGATCGGTTTTTCGGGTTCGATATTGATGGGCGAAACGTAAAGAGAAACATGCTCGTCCATTTCGGTGATCATCAATCGGCAGATTCCGGTCACCTTCATTCCCGGGATCGCCTTGAAGCTGAGCTTTACCCAGTCGCTGAGGACCCGTGGTTCGAGTTCTACCGAGTCACCGTTGACCGAAACCAGCGCCCGGCCCGCTTGACGGTCGACATCGATGTGAAGTGGCAGGGTCATTGGAGGGTTGCCCTCGAAGAAGGAATTCTCGGGGCCCTCGATGGTTCCCTCGAAGCTGTCCTTGGATCCATTGGCGCTGAGCTCGAATTGCAGTCCGCCCTCCTGGAAGCTCTCACCACCCGAACGGGTCGTGAAATAGAGGAAGGTCCCCTGCGTACCGAGGAGGTCCGGAATGCACATCGCCCCCAACTGGGCGCCGTAGAACTTGTCCGGAGGAAATGTGATCGGCACCCGGATGATGGTGCTCCAGATGTTGTGTTCACCGAGGATCGTCCAGAACGGCTTCGACTTCCGCAGCAGACGAATCGAGGGTTTTTCCAGCGGAATCCTCAATTTGCCGAGCTTGAGGACCCTATCCACCGATCCGATCTCGGTGGATGACAGCCTCGGCAGATACGTGCGCGGGTCGCGGTCGAGGAAATCAAAGATATTGTGCTTACCGGGATTGGTGCCGGTGGTGAAAGAGGACCAGGCGACCGGGGTAATGGAGGGAAAGGTCGAGCGCAGCCGACTGTAACACCCGCTTGCAGCGAGCTTCTGGAAATTGGGGAGCCGGCCTTCGGCCATCATCCGCTCGGTGATCGTCGTCTCCTGGCCGTCGAAACCCAACACGATGAGCCGCTTGACCAACGGTTTGCTCTTGGTGCGGCGGCGGATTGCGCGCCACAACATGCGAAACGGCCACACCAGGAGTGAAGCGCCCGCCAAAATCATGGTAACGAAAATCACTGCAAAGGAGCCGAGAACAGCGAAGCCGGCTCCAGGACCGATGTAGGCATCGGCCGTGGATGGCGCAGCAATGGCGATGCACGCCAGCAAGAGGGCGGCCGGACGGATGCGTGGCATCCTTGAGCGATCCGACGTTGTCGTCATGAAACTCCCGAGAACTTACGATAGGCCTCAAACCTCGATCTCTCGGAGGGTTCTCGGCCGCGGCATTGTAATATACCTGCAGGGACGCGTCCGTAGATTCTTTGCGTACCTGCATGCTAGCGTATCAAGTTACTGGAAACGCGGTGGATCTAGGCGCTATTCCGGCCCGCCGCAGGGAGTCAACAACAATGGCATCGACGTTTAACAAGATCGCGAGACGGCTGAAGTACGGACGTCCAGTGGTGGTCGTTTCCGGTCTGCCCCGCTCCGGCACCTCTATGGCAATGAAAATGCTGGAGGCTGGCGGCATGGAGCTTGTTGTGGACAACATCCGCACCGCTGACGTAGACAATCCGAAGGGCTACTACGAAGACGAGCGCGTCAAGGATCTCGCCGAGATGGAAGACAAAGAGTGGCTCAACGACGCGCGGGGAAAGGTCATCAAGGTGGTGTCGTCGTTGCTGAACTACCTCCCGGCGAGCAATGCCTACAAGGTCGTATTCATGCGTCGCAACCTGCACGAGGTGCTCGCTTCGCAGACCAAGATGCTTGACCGGCGCGGCGAGGAGTCCCACACCGACGACCAGGATCTGCTGACGATGTACGAATCGCACCTCGAGAAGGTCCAGTTCCAACTTCGATTCCGGCCATATTTCGAGGTTCTTTACCTCGACTACGCAAATGTCGTCGCCGAGCCGGCGCGTGAAGCGCGCCGCGTCGCCGAGTTCCTCGGCGGGAGACTTGATGCCGGCCGTATGGCTGCTGCGGTCGACGGCTCGCTCTATCGCAATCGTCGCACCGCTGACGGTGCGGTCGCGGACTGAAGCGAGCAGCATGGTGTTGCAATGAGTTTGACAGGTCGTCCAGGCGTGGCTCTCGGTGTGGTGCTGGCGGTGCTGGTTCTGGTGATCATCACGTTCTTCGTCTACCGCGCCGAACCGCAATCTCACGAGACGGTAGAAGTTTTGCCCGCCTTTCCGACCGAAGGCCCATTTCACTACCAGATCGAATACCTGGGGGTTCACTGCGGTCACATGACGCTCGAGAGCCGCCTCGAGGAGTTCGAAGGCAGGCCGGCCTACCATGTCGTCATGACCGCCTGTAACACGAGATTTTTCAACAAAATCTATCGGGTCGACGGACAGATCGACTCGTGGGTCGATGCGGAGACGATGAGCACCCTCGCTTATGAGAGCGATATCACCGAAAAGGGCCGGCGAAAGATCAGGCGATATCACATCGACTACGAAAAACGTGTCGTCAGGGCCGAGAAATACGGCAAGGTAAAAACGGTTCCCTTCGAGGGAGATTTCGCCATCGACCCGCTCGCCTATGTCTACCGGGGGAGGGTGCTGGCCGGGGGACCGGGATCAACATTCGAACTCAACTTATTGACCGATCGTGGTGTCATCGTTACCGGGACCCAGGTCGGTGAACTCAAGCGGTTCAGAACGGTGGACGGCAAGAAAGAACTCCTTCGGGTGCAGCCCCTCACCGCCGACGGGGAGATGTTTTCACGCAAGGGTGAGTTCATCTACTGGATCGGCCCGGATGTGAAGAGAAAACTCTACCGCCTCGATTTCAAGCTCCCGTTCGGTCGACTGCACGCGAAGTATACCGGGCCCGCTGAGGGGCCCGCGGACCGCAGGACCGAGGCGGAAAAGGCCGATCCCGGCCCCCCGGTTGAAGAGGATCCGAAGACGGCTAGTTGACTCCGAGGAATCCGAAAACCAGGTCCTCGAAGGCTTCGGGTTCTTCCGCCGGCGCGTAGTGGCCGCTCGACTCGAAGAGCACGAACTGGGCGTTTGACAGACCGGCTGCCAGCTCCTCGCCCTTGCTGACCGGCATCATGTCGTGGGCGCCTGAGATCACAAGACAGCGCGCGGTGATCAGCGGCAGTTGGTCGCGGGCATCAAATGTCGGATGCTGGCGTTGGGAGTAGTCGGCGTGGGCCCAGCTGAACTCAGCCCCCCCGAAGATCCTTTCGAGTGTTGCGGGCGCAGCTTCCCGATTGGCGAAGCTATGCGGGAACCACTGTTCGAGCCATAAAGAGCGCATTTTGTCGGTCTTCTGATCGTCGGTGAGCTCGGTGTTCTGGATCTCCTGATTGAATGCCGTCGAGGCTTCTATCAGCTCCGGGTACTTTGCCGCCATGGCTGCCATGTCCTGGGTAGAGTAACTGGCCGCTCCGTGGAGAAAGATCGCGTTCTCGATCGTCTTAGGATGCTCGGCGGCGAGCACGATAAGGTTCATGGCGCCGTTCGACCAACCGATAGCATTGACTCGATCCAGACCGAGGTGTTCGCGCAGAGCCTGAAAATCTGCTCGCACGGCGGCCATCCCCATGTCCTTTTCCTCGATAATCGGTGAAGTCTCACCCATGCCCCGAGGGTCGAAATAGACCATGGTGAGGCGTTGCTCGAGTTCCCCAAAGATGCCCCGGAGACCCTCGATGGAGAGTCCCCACGAGTTTGGCAGGGCCATCAACACAGGCCCCTGACCATGGATCTCGTAGTGGATGGAGAAGCCGTTGAGCTCGGCTGTGAAGGAACCGTTCTCGAGACCTTCCAGTTTTGTTTCTTCAGGGGATGGCGAATCCGCCGGAGCACAGCCGACGAACACGACAACTGCGACGACGATGGCAAGACTGGTCATGATCTTCAGAACGCACCTCCGTTATCTGCTGGATCTGGGCGTATCGTATCACCGGTTCAGAAGTGTTTTTCGAGCCACTCCGATTGCTCCATGAGGGCGAGAATACGCCTGACGCTTTTCTCGTAGCCTCGACTTTCAATTCCCGGGTGCCATTTCGATGGTCGCGGCAACGAGGCCGCGAGGCGGGCTGCTTGTTCCGGACCCAGATCTGCGGCGGTCATGTCAAAGTAACGGTTAGCGGCAGCCTCGGCGCCGTAAATGGCGGGGCCGAACTCGACGACATTGAGATAGATCTCGAGGATGCGGCGTTTCGAAAGGTGGCTTTCCAGTTGCCTGGTAAGGATGATCTCCCGTAGCTTGCGATCCGGCGACCGGGACGGCGACAGCCACAGGTTCTTGGCCAATTGCTGGGTGAGAGTCGACGCGCCGCGGACTCGCTTGCCCTGTATCGCTTCCCGGGCCGCGATTCGAATCTCGTGGGTGTCGAATCCAGTGTGGTTGAAAAAGCTCAGGTCCTCTGCAACAAGGACCGCTTTCTTGAGGTTCACGGAAATCGAGTCGGAGGAGACCCATCGCCACTCAACATCGGCGCCGCGAGAACGGGCGAGTTCAATGAAAGCGGTTGTCTCCGGGTTGGATTCTGAAAGCTGTTTCACATCGGGCCAGGTGGCGACCACGAACAGACAGGCGAATACAACAATCGTTCCGCACGCCAAAAATGCGTATCGGAACCACCGTCGTAACCGCGATCTCTTCTTTTTCGTCATGGTAGGCAAGTCTACTGGAGCGAGGGGATCTCGACGACCTCTCGTATTGTCTTCGCTTCGAGATGCTCGCGACTCCAGGTCAGAAGACGATCCAGGGCATCGAGAAAGACCTCGCCCGTGCGGTAGGAAACCGGTGGGGGCGCGCCGAAGCGCCGGAGAGACACTGCCTCCCACGGGTGGAAGTAGAGGTGGAGGTAGGGTGCGCGGATCAGGGCGAGACGGGCGCCGAGAAGGCCGAGACGCGGGCCTGCAACCTGGAACCACATCCAGGAGACGGGCATACGGATACCGGAGATGACGGAGATTGGTACCTTGGTGATGCCTCCCGTCCGCCATGGAGACCGCCGGAAGTGCAGCCCAAAGTAGCGGCGAGGGATCCAGGTCGGGTGGGGCGAGGCGTCGTAGGAGAAACCGGCGTCCCGGACAACGAATGCGAGACAACTCCTCAGCCGCGGCGTCCGCATACCGACGGCCTCCTGGCCGCTTGCGGCTTCGACAATCTTCTTTGCACGTTTGAGCCGGTCGATCGCGACCGTGGGTGCGAGATTCGCGTAGTCGTCTCCGTGCTCCAAACCGTGGACCGCGATTTCGTGGCCGGCCTGTGCCGTTTGGGCGACCAGCTCTGCTTCGGCTGAGGCGAAGGCCCCGGTGACAAAGAACGTAGCGGGTACCCGATGCCGTTCATGGATCGGCAACAGCTTGCGAAGGCCTTCGGCGGTGATTCCAATCTGCTCTGCAGCCGGCAACGGTCGGCCGCCACCGAGACGCCAGTCGAACTCTTCGACATCGTAGGTGAGGAGCAGTTTCTTCACCGACGGTTTTCTCCCGTCGGAATAGAGGTGCACACGCTCGAAAGCAGACAGTCGCGACGGGATTGGGGCGGTTGGAGCCCAGCACCCGAAAAAAGCGTCATGATGTCATCGGCGTCGAAAAGTTGAATGTGAGTGCCATGTGTTCGATGGTAGAAGGCATAGAGAGCGCCGAGGGCTCCTTTCCGCGGATAGAGAAGGACCAGGGTGCCAGTCGGGGAGAGGCATGCAGCGAGGTTCTTGAGCGCCCGCTCCGGGTTCGGGACGAACTCCAGGGAACCGATGCACAGTACCCAGTCAAACACTGGCAGGAGGCCGATGTCTTCGATGTCCTGGACTGCGACCGAAAGGCCACGCGATGCACAGATTCGGGCCATCGGCCACGTCAGGTCGATGCCTACAGCACAGGCTCCGCGCTCGCGCAGCCAATCTAGCGTGGCGCCGTCTCCGCAACCGGCGTCGAGGACGGTGGGCCCACCCTCGAGGTTGACGAGCTCCTGGACCGCGGTCTGCTCGCGAGATCTTAACCATCCAAGAGGGCCAGTACCGCGGAGCCGTGAATAGCGGGTGGCCGAGTCGGCGAAGTGGCGTGCGACGGCCGGGTTGACCATCAGCTCTGCGAGTTCCCTGATCTTTCCAGGATCGATAGAATTGCGGCGGCGGCAAGGGTCCGTTTTGCAGGGTCAGAATCCATCAGATAGGGCTCGATGACGGAGACCATAGAGGGGTCCGGCACCAAAGCCATGAGCCTCAGGATTTCCACTTCACCGGGGAAGAGACCTTTCCGCAGTCGGTCGATAAGGTGTTGCCCGAGATCTTGGTCACCGATCGCGATCAGGGCCAGCACGGCTTGTTCACGAACTGCGGGAAATTTGTTGTCGATGGCACCGAAGAGGGAGATCGAAGCCTTGATATCGCCGATCGCACCGAGTGCCCGGGCGGCAGCTACCTGAAGGTCTGGGTCCGGGTCGTCAGTCATGATCTTGACGAGATCCGGAATTGTGTCCGAATCGCCGAGCGCAGTGAGGCCGAGCAAACCCCTCAAGCGAAGAGCGCGTTCCTCGGAGGAGAGAGCCTCGAGAAAAGCCGCCCTCCCGAGGACCGGATTGGTATTGATGACGATTTCAAGCGCCAATGCCTGTTCTAGGACATCGGGAGACTTGCAGAGCGGAAGCACAACCTCGGCCATCCAGGACTCGTTGACGAGTTCGGCGACCCGAAGCGCTGCGTTTCGTTGGAAGAAGTCCTGGCTGGCAAGGGCCATTTCGAGCTGTTCGCGTGCCGTTGTGGAAGCCGCCCTCATGTCGCCGGCGTTCTGTGTCTGGGCTCCTACATTCGCAGCCGAACAGAGAGCAATGGAGGCGATGCATCGCAGGCAAAGGACCATCACTCTTTCGATATGGCGTTTCTCTCGATTGGCGTGCAAATCAACCTCCTGGCAACGGGCGGGGTGCGCTGTTCTCTGCGACGTAGAGAATGAACTGGGGATCGTGCTCCTCGCCGAAGATCACCCTTTTCGCATCGGGGAACCGCTCGGTGATAACGGTGCCGATATTTCTAAATTGTGGTTCAGGTTCGAAAAGCTGAGCGGGAATGATGAATACCCCGACTCGAGATAGGTGTTGAGGAATATCGGTCGGAGTGAAGGACTCGACGATATTGTGGTCGGTAGCGAATAGCCTCAGACCGGGTGCACTGGCCGACATCCTCAGTCCTCCGAAGAAATAATAGGTAGGTTCTGTTCCATACTCCGTGATCACCTGCGCAACATCCCAGATCTCAGCCTCACGGTCGATTCGATCCAGATATTTTCGATAGCTGCCGATATTGAAGGCGGCCGCCTGACCGACAACAAGGGCGCAGGCCGCAAAAATTGCCCAACGTGTCCACCACCGGCTGCGACGATCCAGCCAGCCAAAAACTGTTTCGAGGGTGAGCGAGGAAAAGATGAATGGGATCGGGAGGAGCATGATCAGTCGGGTATGGGACGGCGGGTCGACGATCAGAATGCTGCCGAGTAACAGGCCGAGCCCAGCCCACAGGAGGACGAGCCGGCTTTCGGTCTCGCAAAACCTCATGATCGCTATGAAGATGCCGGCGAGCATCAATACCGCCGTTGTGGGAGAGGCGAGGGCCTCAGTCCCGCCATACTGACCGCTGCGATCGCCAAGGTCGAAGAAACCCCGGAGGCTCCGAATCGTCTGAACCCGGAGAATGCCTGAATGTGAGGTCTCGCCGGTCGTTTCTTCTACATGTGCCCGGTTGGATTCGGCGAGAGCAAAGACAGTGCCCGTGCGATCCTTCTTGAAGACATCAGGTTCCGTCGCGTAGTTGATGATCAGAGGAGTCAAGGCCACGGCAATAGCTGCTGCGAGGAACCCGCCGACGGAAAAGAGCCGCCGGCGCAATCCGACCAGCAGTTGGAGCGCCAGAAGAGCGACCGAAACAACGAATATAAGCCTGCCACCGGTGTAGGTGTAGAAACCAAGGCCGGCGGCGATTCCGGCGAACGACGCGAGCACTGCACTACCCTTTCGAAGCGCAGCGGCAAGGAACGAGAACCCTACGAGCGCGAGAAAAAGGGCCTGGATGTTCCACAAGCCGATTCGGCTGAAGTGGATCGCGGCATGCGAAAGTGCGAAAAGTGTGGTCGCGAGCTGAGCTGCCCGGAGCCCCAACCAGCCGCGAACCAAAAAGTAGAGCGGAACCATGCAAAGAGTGCCGAGCAGTGCTGAGGGCAAGCGGAGGCCCAGGAGCGATTTTCCGACCAACGCAAAGCTTGCAGTGTAGGGAAGGTGGGCGGGATAGGGTGTGGAGTACCAGGGAGAGAAGCCAAAAACATCGATGACCTTGCCGAGCAGGATCGCGAGCCCCTGGATGCCGCATTCCGCCGAATCACCGTGGACCACCGCCGGCATCTCTGACAGGTTCCAGAACCTCAGGCCGGCGGTGAGGCCAAAGATGAGCAGAAAAATCCCGAGTTCGCCGCCGCTGGAAAAAACCGGTTGGTTATTCGCGGGGAGAACCCTGTCATTCCTTCCGGCTATGAGGAGAAGCCCCACGAATGCGGCCAGCCAACACACGAAGGCCAGGGCGTTGCTTGGATACGTGGCACGGAACACCAGATGGCCCACAAGGCCGAGGCCGACAATCGCGAAACCTGCCGAAGTCGCTTTCGGAGATCTTGCAGCCGCAACTACCCGGCTCATCTGCCGACCTATCCAGGCAGTCAGTCTGCCGAAACCTTTTTGCGAGTACTCCCCGCCAATCCGGAGCCGGACAACCGCCAGATCAAAAAGTGTGGCCGCTGTGTCGTTGATGAATCGCACAGTCGTTGGTTCGCTGTCATATCTGTAGTGAACCGGGATCTGCACGATCGAAAGTCGTTCATGCCGCGCCCTGGAAAGGACGCCGAGGTCAAAGCTGAATCCGTCCGGCAACCAACCACGAAATATTCTATCGGCCGCCTGATCGGTGAACCCCTTGAGGCCGGCCTGAGAATCGAAGATGCCGGGCAGGAGGAAGAACCGTACGATCCAGTTGAAGACCCGCCCTGCAACGTGACGGGTGTAAAGGTACCGGAAAAAGGACGGTTTGACCTGGTAGGTCGAGTCGGCGTGGACCCGACTGCCGATGACGACATCGGCTCCCTCGGCGAGCTTGGAACGAACCTCGGAGATGGCGCGTGGCGAGTAGGCCAGGTCGGCATCGAGATACACGCGATAGCGGCCCTGAGCAACAGCCATCCCGCGTCGAATCGCAGCGCCCTTTCCCTCATTCTTCGGGCTTGAGACGAATTTCACAGGGATCTGGGCCTCTGTCACGACTCCAACCACAAGCTCTGCCGTGCGATCCGTGCTGCCGTCGTCGACGATGATGAGTTCGGAAGATTCTTTCAGAGATACGACATAATCGATCAGTCGACAGAGGGTCCGATCAATGAAGGACTCGCCGTTATAAACGGGAACTATTATCGAAAGATCGGTCACTGTTTTATCGTAACATGTTCATTTCTACAGATTTCGCTGAACGAAGACGCCGAATGAGACGGTGACAGAAACTCTATATTTTCAGTCGCCGTCCGAACTTTTTCTGGCCTTCTTCAGATGAGCGACCCTCTTCGCTCGAAAGACGACTCGGTATCCGTCGTCTTTCGAAAGGGCTTCGAAAAGCGATTGTTCTTTGGCGGCTGTCTTACGACCTTTTGCAAACACAATCCAGATTTCGTCGAACGATTCAAGTTCCGACTTCAGCAAGGAAAGGTCGGAATCGTTGTCGAGGACACAAACTTCAGTCTCCGGCTCCAGCTCGTAGATGACGGACGCAGGGTCGCCGCGGCCATGACCGGCGCCGATGACGACAACCGGTGATGGCGATGAAGCTTCGATCTTTCTCGCCAGGCTTCGCAGAGTGCTGCCCGCAAATTCAGGCGTGCGTTCGAGGTCGAAGTTGATACCGGTAAGCTGAAGCCCAACCAAGAAGGGAACCATGAACGCGACGATACGAGCGAGATTTCCCGCCGACCACCGGGATTCGTCGTCCGTTCGCTGCGAGCGATCGCCAACGGCAAGGGTCAGTAGAACGACGATTGCGGGTACGCCAAAAAGAACATAGCTGGATTTCCCGAGGTTCTTGCTGAAGATGAGATCCAGAGCCAACAGCCCCAGAGATGGGGCGATCGCGAGCCCTGCCATCAATGTGAAGAGTCTTTTGTCAACCGCATTCCTTGCGGCCTTCAGGTAGGCGACACTCAGGACCAGGAGAACGAGGACAGTGCCGATTACGGCCCAGCGTATACCGCTGCTCGACGCCACTGGGCTCCAAAGTAATTCAAAATTTGCTCTAATTATCTTCGCGAGTTCTGGTCCGAAATCGAGAGCTTTCTGAAATTGATTTGGACGAGCGTCGAGCTGACTCAAGAATGTCTTGAAACCAATCAGTGAAAACATAGCAAATAGAATGATCGTGGGGACGAAATATTTTCGTTTTTTATTTGGAGCCCATACTAAACACCATAAGAATAGGACTGATATCGAAAAAACTGTGAGGTAATTTGTTTGAAAAGCGAGGCCGCAACACGCGGCAATGGACACGGTGAAAATCCAGAATTGACCTCGGTTATGGAAATCTATTTGTTCGAAAAAATATGCAAGGAAAACCGCAAGCATCACGAAAAACATCGCCAGTGAATAGTTCCGAGCTTCGTGGCCATAATGGACTGCGCCGGACGAGAGGGAGTAGACGAGACTCGGCCAGAATGGGCGTGAGAAGCCGAACGCCCGTAAGAGTAGGTAGAGGAGAATGACGGAGGCGGTTGACCAGAAGACCGAAAAGAGGCGGGCGGTTTCGATGGACTCCCCGGCAACCTGCCGCCAGATCGAAAGCAGGCCGTAGTAGACGGGAGGATGGACATCGGTATCACGCAGCCCGGCGGCCACTTCTGCAAGTGTTGGAGATCCTACCAGGAGTTCTTTCTGGTCTGCCGCAGGTGCTGGATGAGCTGACCAGGAAGGGGCCGCGTTGCCGGCGGTTTCGAGGAGGGTGATCGCCTCGTCGTACCAGATTGCCCGGTTGTAGACTCCTGGAAGTCTCACGACCACCGTGATCAGGACCAGTATGGTAAGGGCCAGCAGGTCTTTGCGTTGCATGACAGCCGTGATTGAGCTTTTCAATTTACTCTGAAACCTCTTCGCGAATTCACGAAGATTATCACGATGGATCGGGAGCCTGACATGTTCACAAAGTGGAGGCCCTTTCCTGTGTACGGGCCATTACACCAGCCCCTCGGGAGGGTAGGTGGGAATTCCGAATTCCTCATTCCGAATTCCTCATTCGGGTCAAAGGCCCGGCAGGTACCAACAAACCACCTTCGGTTCCGTCATCTCGGCAAGCGAGAAGCGGATACCCTCGCGCCCGAGCCCGGACTTCTTGACACCGCCAAAGGGCATCGAGTCAAGGCGGTAGTCGGTCGAGTCGTTGATCAGCACGCTGCCGGCATCGAGGCCCTGAATCAACCGATGGCAGGTCTCGACGTCTCTGGAGAAGGCGGCGGCATGAAGCCCATAGTCCACCGAGTTGGCCTCGATAATCGCCTGATCGAGATCATCCACCGGGTAGAGATTGACCGCCGGACCAAAGACCTCTTGGTGGTGAATGGTGGCGTCAGCCGGCACATCCTCGAGTACTGTCGGTTCCATCAACGCCTTTACACGGCTACCGCCGGCGAGAACCGAGGCGCCCTTTTCGACGGCCTCGGCGACCCAACGCTCGACCCTTCGAGCCTCACCCTCATTGATCATCGGTCCCATGTCGGTAGCTTCGTTCATTTTGTCGCCGATTGTATAGCTCTTGGTTTGTTCGACAAAGAGCCCACGGAAGTGGTCATAGACATCACGGTGGATATATATCCTCTGGACCCCGATGCAGTTCTGGCCCGCCGCCCAGAACGCGCCGGAGACACAGGTTTCGGCCGCCCACTCGACATCGGCATCGTGCCAAACGATCACTGGTGAATTGGAGCCGAGTTCCATACCGATCTTTTTGAGGCCGGCCTTGGAGACGATGCGCTCGCCGGCTTCGACGCCACCGGTGAAACTGACCATGCGAACCCGCGGGTCGGAAACCAAAGAGTCGCCGAGTACCGCTCCGTGTCCGGTGAGGCATTGAAGAACACCGGGAGGAAGACCGGCTTCGACAAATGCTTCGGTCAGTTTCAGAGCTGACAGCGGGGTCACGGTGGCTGGTTTGAGGACCACCGAATTGCCGCCGGCAATGGCCGGGCCGAGCTTGTGCGCGACCAGGTTGAGGGGATCGTTGAAGGGGGTGATCGCGAGTACAACTCCGATCGGGACCCTCTCGAAGTGGCCGCGGCGTTGTTCGCCGCCAGGAAAGCTGTCGAAGGGGATGGTTTCGCCAAGCAGGCGCTTCGCCTCTTCACCGGAGATGGTCAGGGTGTTGACGCAGCGTTTCGCCTCGCCCCGGGCTTCCCGAATGGTCTTTGATCCTTCTCGTGCGATGGTGATGGCGAAATCTTCGAGGTTGTCGGCCACGATCGAGGCGGTCTTGAGCAGGATCTGAGAACGCTCGTAGGCGCTCATGGATCGAGCCACTCCTCGCGCGGCTTCAGCCGCGGCAAGAGCGGTTTCAATATCTCCGGCGGTGGCGGCAGGGACGGTGTCGATCAGCGAGTCGTCAAAAGGATCGCGGACATCGATCGTCTTGTCTCGGTCTACCCACTGACCTGACAAAAGCATCTTCATCGGTGGCTCTCTTTCGCGATCGCGATGAGATCGTTCAGCAGAGAAAAACCTGTTTCGCGGCGCCCGGCACCCGGCCCGACGATTGTGACGTCGCCCAGCGTATCGGTGGTGATCGTCATAGCGTTGGTCGCGCCACCGACGCCGGCCAGGGGATGGTCGAGGTTGACCAGCTGCGGTGCCACAGATCCACGAACAGCGTCGCCATCGCGCCAGACCCGGCCGATGAGCTTGTAGCGTTTGCCGTCAGCGGCGGCGGCTGCAATCTCGTCCGGCGAGATTTCGGTGATACCTGTGCAGGGGCTGTCGTCGGGGGAGAGGGACCCGCCAAAGACAACGTTGGCAAGGATCGTGACCTTGGCCAGAGCATCCCAGCCGAGGACGTCGGCGTCGGGTACTGCCTCGGCATAGCCAAGCTCCTGAGCCTGCTTGAGGGCGGCCCCGTAGTCCATCCCGGCTTCCATCTGGCTGAGAATGTAGTTGGTTGTGCCGTTGAGGATGCCCTTCATCTCCGAGATCGTTGAGCCGGCGAGAGTTTCGCGAATCAGGTTGAGAAGCGGCGTTCCCGCCATCACAGTGCCCTCGTAGAGGAATTGGACTTCGTTGGCCGCGGCCAAGCCGACAAGCTCGTTCGAGAACAGGGCCAGAGGACCCTTGTTGGTGGTCGTCACGTGCATGCAACGGCCAAGAGCAGATCGGATGTGGTCGGTGGCCGGCTGCCCCGTTTTGATGTCTGTGTAGGTCAACTCGAGCATGGCGTCGGCCTCGGCCCGCTCGATCATCTTGAGCGCGTCCCAGTCGCAGCCGCCGTCCGGGTAGTCCGAGATTGAACGGCCGTCCGCCACCATGGACATGATTTCGGAGAGGTCGAGCCCATCTGGGTTGTGCGCGGAGCCCTTGAGCATGTCGACAATTCCGGTGACCTTCCAGTCGAGGCCGTATTGCTCTCTGAGCTCATCCTTCTTTTCGATCAGGAGTTCTGAAAGGCCCTGGGCCACCGTACCGAAACCGACAAACAACAAACGCATAGGATCCTCCGTCAGAGCCTTTTCTTGATGCACGCCGCCAATCGCTCCACGGCGACGGCAAGCTGTTCCTTCGATACGAAGGAGAAATTGATTCGCATGTGATTATGCTCGGGGTTATCGCCGTAGAACTGAGCCCCGGGAACAAATGCGACTTTGTGTTCGATGGCCTCGAAAAACAACTCGTCGGTGTCGATGTGTGGTGGCAACGAGGCCCACAGGAACAAACCGCCCTCCGGCCTCGTCCAGCTGACCCCGGTTTCAGGTGGGAAGTGCTCCGCCATCGTCTCGAGAAAAACGCCGAGCTTTTCCCGGTAGTAGGCTCGGCAGTTCTCTAGGTGCTTTTCGAGATCCATGACCTCGAGGAAGGCCAGGCACATATCCTGGTTCCACTTCGGCGTGTTGAGGACGTTGCCCTCTTTGATGTGCGTCATCCGTTTTACGACCTCCGCAGGGCCGATATTGAACCCGACACGCATACCCGGGCAGAAGAGTTTCGAAAAGGTGTAGAGACCGATGACGTGGTCCCCGTCCCGCTTCTGATCGAGGGTGAATATCGCCGGAATGGTTTCGCCCGCGTAGCGAAGGTCGCGATAGGGGCTGTCCTCTACGATCGGGACGTCGTATTCGTAGCTGAGGTCGAGGAGGGCCTCCCTCTTGGCGAGGCTGATGGTGATGCCGGAAGGGTTTTGGAAGTCTGGTACGACATAGATGAACTTCGGCGGCGTGCCTTCCCGACGGAGGCGATCCAGCGCCTGTCGCATGCCGGTGACGTCGGACCCGTCGTCCTCGATGTTGACGCCGACAAAGCGTGCCCGCTGCAGATTGAAAGCGACCACCGCGCCGGCGAAGGTCGGACGATCGACCAGCACCACGTCGCCCGGTTCGAGGAAGAGCCGGCCGGTAAGATCGAGGCCGTGCTGTCCCGAGGTCGTGATGAGGATGTTGTCCTGGCCGATATGGATGTTGTCGCGTTCGAGAAACCGCAGCACGGCATCCACCAGGGTCGCTTCGCCGGGGCACGGCGAGTACTGCATGATGCGGTCGATCTCGAGGTCGAACGCCTTCTCCGTCGCCAGCCGAAGCTCGGCTCGTTGGAAGACCTCGGGGGAGGGGAGACCCCCCGCGAGAGAGATGATCTCGGGATTGGCCAGGTATTGGAGGGTCTTGCCAATGGGGTATCCCTCGTAATCACGTACATTCTCGGCAAACCTGGATCGCCAGTTTGATTTCACCGGTCAATAACCCCCGTCTCCGTATCCGTGCCCGGACGCTTCACGACGCCGTTCCAACCGTCTCCAAATACGCGTGCGTCGGATCCGCCGGTGCTTCGCCCCGGTACGATGCGCCCCCGAATCGGGTACGGATGCCGCGTCGCATCATCTCGCGGCCGTCCTTCGAAGCGCGAAGCGATTTGTAGTAGATCACGTCACCGATCGTGTCGGCGACCTTTGCTCGATCCTCTTCGGGCATGAAATATGCCCCCATCGTATCGAGCTCCCGAGCCGTACCGTCCGATTCGTACTTGAAGGTCAGATTCGTGCCGCTCTCGAGCACCGTGAACGCGTTGTTGGTCCAATCGAAGTCGGGCATGCCGAGGTCGGGGTTGATCCGGAGGTGTGCGGCCAGGCTGACACCCTTGATTCCGCTCTGGTCGAGTTCCTCGGAGCAAAGGATGAAATTCTCCGGGGAAACGCCGTTGCCGATGTTGACCTCGTAGATCGGTGTCGTTCCGTCGTCCCTGAGGTATTCGGCCATGATGTTGAGGAGCATGCGGAACTGCATCAGGTTCTGAGTCGACAGCAGCATCGAGACCTTGAACTGGAGATTGGGGATATCGCGTCCGTAGTAACAGGCGGCGATGATCGATGACCAGGAAGGATTGAGGAAGAAATCGTTGCCGGTCTCGAGCGCCGCGCGGGTGATGCCGTCGAGATAGACCAGATGGTTGTCGTTTGCCACCTCGACACCGCCGAGGTTCCCAAAGGCCGTGCCCATGTTCTTGAGGATGATCTGCGCCGTGCCGTCGCCGAGATCGCGGGTCTCGAAGGTCTTGCCCGTGATCTGTTCGAGATCGGTGAATCGGCTCGCCGGCATCGGGATTCCAATCAAATTGGTGCTGCAGAACTTGGAGGCTCCCATGATGTTCTCGGCCATCGTCAGGGTCGCCATGAGGTCGCCGGAGTAGACGTAGTTTTCGGTCAAGGCAACTACGGAAATGAACTCCGACGGCACCCAACAGGGTTCGTCGCTGGCAGCGCTCTCCGCCATTCTCTGCATCGATCGGTGGGTGACGGCCGCACCCTGGAAGCCTGAGACCTGGGCAGTGGCTATTCCAGAATCGTCACAGTACGTCGGAGAAGTGACGTTTTCAAAATCCTCGATTTTCGAAAACCGTTGCACCAGCTTTTCGGCGTCGGCGATCATGTCTCCGAATCCCTTTTCCTCGAGAATCTTTTTTCGGGTCTCCAGACGTCGCTTCTGACGCAGGGTGTCGCTGATGTACTGAGCGCCGCCGTGATGATCCTTGAGAGCATCGATAGCGTCTTGACAGGCGCGGGAAAGAAGGGGGTATCTCATGGTGCCTCCTCAGTGCTGCGGTTGGAACCGTCTTTCTTCAATTCTGAAAATCGGTCTCGTTATTGTGGATTATTTCTGCTCGCGAGTGATTGTAGGAGAAGATTTCTATGAATATCAAGAAATCGAATATAATTCTAAAAATGAAACCCTCAGACCAGCTTGACCGAATTGACTTCGCCATCATGGGGGTTCTGCAAAAGGATGCTCGCGTGGCCAACAATCGACTTGCCGAGGCCGTCGGCGTTGCTCCTTCGACGTGTCTCGAGCGGGTGCGTCGGCTGACCCGGTTGGGGGTCATCCGGGGACACCACGCCGATATCGACCCTTCCGCGGTCGGTGTGGG
This sequence comes from Candidatus Sulfomarinibacteraceae bacterium, assembly GCA_963776765.1. Lineage (GTDB taxonomy): Bacteria > Acidobacteriota > Thermoanaerobaculia > Thermoanaerobaculales > Sulfomarinibacteraceae > Sulfomarinibacter. Next base: position 168,813 of record CAVZOK010000010.1, on the reverse strand, counting down.
TCTTGAAGCGATGCTCGCTGTGCGATTGCGTCAGCATTCACGGGAACTCGTCGATTCGTTTCGTGAGTATGTCATCGGACTCCCGGAGGTCCGGAGCGTATTTCACGTGACCGGTGGAGATGACTTTCTGGTCCACGTGGCTGCCCGCGATTCGGACCACCTGCGCGACCTCGCCCTCGACAGCTTCACGACCCGGCCCGAGGTCGACCACATTCAGACCCGACTGATTTTCAAATACACGCCGACCTGGCGGCTGCCGATTCTGGTCTGACAGTCAATCGGTTTGGAAACCGCTGGTCCGGTCGGTGGACGTGAGGGCAGGTGTCGCCGTTAACCACCTATACAGAGCGCTCGCAAGCGGTTACAATCCCGCGCTGCGTGTCTTTGTGTCAATTTCGAAGGTAGAAGTGCGTCAAGGAGCCGCCGCATTGGACAATCTCATCAGCCCACACGGGTCGCGTCTTGTCGATCTCCAGGTCGATCAGGATCGCGCTACCGAAATTCGCGATCAATCTCGAGATTGGCCGTCGATCGACCTTGGCCCGCGCCAGCTCTGCGATCTCGAGCTCTTGATCAACGGCGCCTACTCGCCCCTCGATGGTTACCTCAGTGCTGCGGACCATCATTCGGTGTGCTCGGAGATGCGTCTCGCCAACGGCGTATTCTGGCCGATTCCGGTGGTTCTCAGCATCCCGGATGAGTTCTCTGACACTTTGGCGGTAGGCGACTTTGTGGCCCTCCGTGACGGTGAAGGTGTGATGATCGCTGCGCTGCGTGTCGAAGACTGTTATGAGCGTGATCTCGATGCCGAGGTCTCGGCAATCTTCGGCACGGCCGACAATTCGAACGCCGGCGTCGCCCAGTATCTGCACCGCACGAGGCGGTGGGCGGTGGCCGGTCGAGTCGAGGCCCTTCAGCTGCCAGTCCATTTTGATTATCCCGATCTGCGTCGGACTCCAGCAGCCCTCCGTCGACTATTTTCGAGTCTCGGGTGGCGGCAGGTGCTGACGTTCCAGACCCACCGCACGATTCACCGAGCTCAACAAGCAATGATGGTGGAGGCCGCGCGGGATGTGGGCGCCAATATTCTCATCCATCCGGTCGTCGGGCTCGATCAACCAGGAGATTCTGACCACTACACTCGGATTCGTTGTTACCATGCGGTGCTGCGCGAGTTTCAAGAATCCAGTGTGTGCCTCAATCTCCTACCGCTGGCGATACGGGGCGGCGGCGGGCGTGAGGCCCTGCTCCACGCAATCGTCAACAAAAACTATGGTGCCACTCACCTGATGGTCGATTTTGACGGATCGGGTGCGGTTCTCGACACTCTCGGCGAACCTGCCTACCAGCAGGATGAGGCTGCGCATATCATCTCTGAACATGACGCCGACGTCGGTGTCGAGATGGTGACGGCCCGCGAAAACGTCTATCTCGAGGATCGCGGAAAATTCGTCTCCTCCAAAGACGCACCTCCGGACGGTCAGGTCCTCCGGCTGACGGCCGACGAGGTCCGTCAGCGCCTCGATGATGGGCAAGAGATTCCGAGCTGGTACACCTTTGATCAGGTTGCGCGCGAACTCGAGAGCCGCCATCCAGCCCGCCGCTCTCAGGGCTTTACAGTCTTTCTTTCCGGCCTATCGGGCTCGGGAAAGTCGACCATTGCCAATGTTCTTCGTGTCAAGCTGCTCGAGCTGGGTGGTCGCGGAGTCACCCTGCTCGACGGCGATCTCGTGCGGGCAAACCTTTCGTCGGAACTCGGCTTTTCAAAGCAGCATCGCGACCTCAACATTCGCCGCATTGGCTTCGTCGCCTCCGAGATCACTCGCGCGGGAGGTGTCGCCATCTGCGCGCCGATCGCACCCTACGACGTCGTACGACGCGAAGTCAGGGAAATGGTCCAACCTTGTGGTGGCTTTGTGCTGGTCCACGTGGCGACGCCGCTCGAGGTCTGTGAAGCTCGAGATCGCAAGGGCATGTACGCCAAGGCGAGGGCGGGCATCATCAAGGAGTTCACCGGCATCTCCGACCCCTACGAGGCGCCGGAAGACGCCCACGTAGTCATTGATACCTCCGATCTTGCCCCTCTCGAGGCAGCCGATGAGATTCTCCTGTATCTAGCTCGCCACGGGTATATCTCGGCCCCCGATGCGGACTGAGGCCTTGGTCCGGGGTTGGATGTGATGTTGAAGCGTGTTCTTCTGGTACTTGTCGCAGCCGCAATTGTCGTAGCCGGTGCTGTGCAACTCAAAGCTCGTGCCGATCAGCGCAAAATCCTGGCCCAGGTGGTTGCCGAAGACGTCGCGGCTCTCGATGATCTCCACCTCGAACTCGACGATCTCGACACATCGAGTTGGGTCCGACAGTACCAGCCGGATGCTTCAACCGGAGGCTACACCCTGGTCCTTTACCGCCGGCGGGTTCCGATGATCATCGATATGAACGGCCGAATCGTCCACACGTGGCCTGAAGTGCGTGCGGTCGGTCGGGCCCGCCTCAACCGTGACGGCAGCCTCGCGGTGATCGGTACCGATAACCTTGTCAAGGAGTACGACTGGGACGGGAAGCTCCAATGGGTGTTCCGCCTCGAGGCGGAGATCGATTTTCCCCATCACGATTTGATTCGGCTCCGTAACGAAAATTATCTGGTATTGGCGCGTGACAGGACGACCTTCACGGGCTACCTTCAGGAGGTAGATCGGCGGGGTCGGGTGGTCTGGGAGTGGCGTTCACTCGAATATATCGATGATTTTCCAACCTGGGACCGTGAGCGCAAGGATCCCACCCATTTCAACTCCATTCACGAGCTCCCTCCCAATAGACATTTCGACGGCGGCGACGAGCGGTTCCGACCGGGCAACATCCTCGTCAGCGCGCGTCACCTCAACGCGATTTTCATTGTCGATAAGCTCACGGGCGGGGTTGTCTGGCAGTACACCGGAAACCTCGATTACCAGCATGAGGCGACGATGGTGGCCAAGGGGATGCCTGGAGAAGGACAGATTCTGGTCTTCAACAACGGCCGTCATGATCGCAACGGGTACCGACGCACGCGAATCCAGGCGATCGAGCCACCGACGGGCGAGATCGTGTGGGAGTATGGCTCGGAGTTTTTCTTCTCGTCGGTCGCTGGTACGGTGCAGAAGTTTTCAGGCCCCAATTATGTCATCGCGTCGAGTCACGGTGGGCGGATTTTCGAGATCGACCCCGATGGAGAGATCGTGTGGGAATTGGTACCACCACACATGCCGATGCGGCCCGAAAGGCTGTCCTATGACCACTGCCCCCAGCTAGCAGCTCTGCCTCACCCAGAAGAAATTGAAGTCCGTGTCGAGGGGGACACCCGCCCGTACATCGACATCGATCTCTACCGCTTTGCTCTCATCGAAGATTTTACGACCCGCGATGTGGCTGGCTTCTCTCGACGCCTTCTGCGCAGTCTCGATGGGTGTCGCGAGCTGCTGATGCCGCCGGGGGCGAAGATGTGGCTCGAGTTCGGGATCGACGCGGAGAGGCTCCAGGGTCGGGAAATCGAGGCACGCTTTCAGGTGACATTCCAGCGGCACGGCGGCGATCCGGAGACGGTGCTCGACCGAAGGCTGGATCAGGATTCTGAAAGCCCGTGGCGCGGCCGTTGGTTCCAACTCTCGAGGTTTGGCTATCAGAGAGTGCGGATGTGCGTAGCCACCGAGGTTTCGGGCGAGATGGAAAATTCAGAGGAGATGGTCGCCTGGGGAGCTCCAATGATCCGATCTCCTGGCCAGGGGCCCGATGAAGAGTTGGAGCAGGAACGGATAAGTGAGCGGGAGAAAACGCTCCGCGAACAGCAGCTCAAAGCCTTGGGCTATGTCAACTGACGGGCCGAAGGAAGAAGCCGGTTCGAGCGCGATGATCAGAAAGTTGGTTATCGTACTGACGGTGGTTCTGATTGCTGCCGCCGTCATACCGGTTCGAAATCATGTCAGGTCTATCCGCTGCCGTCCGCCTGCGTTGACGGTTGTCGATGACTCTTCAAGGCTCGATGACCTGCATCTGGAGCTGCTCGATCTCGATCCGTCCAGCTGGGTGCGAAAGTACTCCCCAAAGCGAAGCAATGCCGGCTATAACCTCGTCTTCTACCGAAGACGGGTGCCTTTGATCATTGACATGAACGGCCACGTTGTCCACTTGTGGCCCGAGGTGCGCGCGACTGGACGGGTGCGACTCAACCGCGACGGCAGTCTGGCTGTCATAGGTGTTGACAACCTGATAAAGGAGTACAGCTGGGATGGAGAGTTGAGATGGCATTTCCAGCTCAACGACAAGCACAATTCGCCCCATCACGATCTGATCCAGACGCACAGCGGCAACTACCTAATCCTGGCTCATGACGGCCACGGTTACTCGGACTATCTCCTCGAGATCGACCGGGACGGGGCCGTCGTGTGGGAGTGGTGGTTCAAAGATCACACCGCGGCATTCCCCAATTGGGATCACGAGAGCACGGATCCCTCCCACGCGAACTCGATTCGCGAGCTACCTCCAAACAGATGGTTCGAGTCCGGTGACGAGCGGTTTCGACCCGGAAATATTCTCGCCAGTGCCCGAAGCCTCAACACGATTTTCATCATCGACAGAATCAAAGGAGATGTAGTCTGGACATTTTCGAAGGGCCTGGATGGCCAACACGAAGCGGCGATGATCGACGAGGGTGCACGGGGATCCGGCCTGATCACGGTTTTCAATAACGGTCTCCATAATCTCTTTGACTATCGACGGAGCAAAGCCCAGGCCATCAATCCAGTCACCGGCGAGCTGGAATGGGAGTACAAGTCCGATTTCTTCTTCTCTTCGATAGGTGGTACAACCCAGGCGCTCCCTGGAAATAGCGTGCTCATCACCTCGAGCCACGGCGGCAGGGTATTCGAGGTGACGCGTCGGGGGCGGATCGTATGGGAGTGGACGCCGCCGTTTTTGCCGATGCGGGTCGAGCGGGTTCCCTACAATCATTGTCCGCAGCTCGCGGCTCTTCCTCTGCCGGTAGAGAGTCCGGTCATTCCAGTAGACCGCCGACCCTTTGTCGATTCAGATCTCTATAGTTTCGAATTCAAGAGGCAGACCGAAAAGAGAAGGATTGATGGTCGCGCTCGGCATCTCATTGGATTGACCGATGGATGCCGGGACCTTCGCGTGCCCGTGGGGGCGACTCTTCGCACAGAATTTGGAATTGACGGGGAGCGACTCGGCGAACGAGCCGTTGAAGCCCGCTTCCGGCTCACAATCGACGACCACGAACGTCCATCGGAGACCCTGGTTGACGTTTTTCTGAATGAGAAATCTGATCCCCTGTGGAGACGCCAGACGGTGTCCATCGGCCGTTACGCTTTGCGTCTCGTCACGATGTGCATCGAAACCGATGTTGAGGGGAGTCTCCCGGATCCGGCTGAGGTCGTTTTCTGGGCCAATCCTCAGGTCCTGTCAGCGGCGGATCGGGAGCGGAGGGCCGCCAGGTCCCAGCGCATTTCGGAGCAGGAACAGAGATTGCGGGACCAGCAGCTCAGGACCCTGGGTTACGTTGACTAGTAAGCTCTTACCGCCGCCGGCAAAACCGCTGTCAAAAGGAGGCACCATGCGGTCGATGGCAAAGAACTTGGATTGGGCCGGAATCCGAAGACCGGCGAGGTGCGTGATGATGGGGGTTCGACGTGGGACCTTGGCACCGGGCGATGCATCTCCGGGCCGCGTTCGGGTTCACGTCTCGAGAGCGTCGCTGTCACCCCGGTCTACTGGTTCGCATGGTCGGGTTTCTATCCAAATACGCAGGTCATTGACCGCTAGAGATACTCGATTCTCGATACTAGATTCTCGATACTCGATCCACCCACCCACCCCTTGACAAATCAGCAGGGTGACTTATGGATGCTCGATCATCCAGCATCGAGCTCGATCTCGAGCATCGAGCATCGAGCATCGAGCATCGAGCATCGAGCATCGAGCATCGAGCATCGAGCATCGAGCATCGAGCATCGAGCATCAGGTGCGGGGAAGGGTGAGGACAAACGTCGAGCCTGGCCGGTCGCTGCTTTCGAGTTCGAGTTCTCCACCCTGAGCTCGCGCAAAACTGCGGGCGACCGCGAGGCCGAGACCGAGTCCTGGTCGACCGACTGCATCTTCGGAACGGTCAAAAGGTCGGAAGATGTTGCGTCGTTGGCTCCGTGGGATCCCGGGTCCATTGTCCGCCACTTCAATGCGGAGATGGTCCGCATCTGCGCCGACTGTCACGGAAACCCTGCGATGATCCACCATGCGTGTGTGTTTCTCTGCGTTGTCCAGGAGATTATCGAGGATCTGACCGAGCGCATCGGAGTCAAACAGGGCCAACGGTAAGTCGGGCTCGATGTCGACCTCGATCGTCACGCCGGCATCCTCGAGTCGATTCTGCTGCTGCTCGAGACGCTGCTTGACCGCTCGGCCCAGGTCATCCGCTCGTGGAGCGGCAAGGGGCGTCGCTCGCTCGAGGCGTGCGAGGTCCAACATATTGCTCACAACACGACCGAGCCGATTGGCTTCCGAACTCACCGTCGCTGCATATTGCGATCGGTGTTCCAAGTCTCCGAGATTCTCTTTCAACATTTCGGCGTGCAGCAGTAGGCCGGCGAGTGGGGTCTTGAGCTCGTGGGCGGCTGCGGCCGCAAACCGCGCCCGTTTCGTCGCCAGGCGGTCCATCTGGAAGAGGATCCAGACCACCGCTGCAGCGGCGAGGAAGATAGCCGCCGAGGTCAGAGCAAAGGCGCTGCGGAATCGACGAATCTCCGCGTGGCCGCGTTCGGCCGCCGTAGCGAGTGATGGGCCAAGGTCGGTCTCGAGAAACCAGCCGGTGTCCACCACCAACGAGGTCATCGCATTCTCCAAAACCGGTGGTCCTGGGGAGAACCCGAGGCGAAGATCGCCGTCGCCCAGCCAGCTGACCACCGCTTCCGGGACGACAGCGAATCCCTGAAGCAGGACACCTGACGGCGTGTGCACTTCACGGAGGGCGGCGAGAGCGGGCCCGCTTCCGAGAACCAGGGTGTGCCAGTGAAGCGGAAGCACCCGGATCACCACGCGGCCGACGCCTTCACGCGCCACCGGGGTGGAAGGCTGGTCCCGGCCCCCGGTTATGGATGCGTAGACGCTGTCCGCGCGCAAAATCTGCTCCCACTCCGATTCGGTCAGGGTGATGAGGAGTTCTTCGTCGGTAGCGCCCGCCGCGTGCCCCGGCTCCTGACCGAGCACCAGCGCATTCTGCAGTTCGCCGAGGATGGAACAGAATGCTTCGAGGTCGGCATCGCTCGTCAGCTCGGGGAACTGCTCGCTGACCGCCGGCAGAGTGACGAGTCCACTCTCGTCGATTTGAAAGTGGGCCCATACCAGGGGATCGGGGCTTCCTGCCGCCAGTGGTGACGGGGTCACCGCCAACCCCTGGGAAGCTCCCCGAGGATCGTGGTAAAGAGTTTGATAGTGGAAGAACGGCCGCACCGACTCCTGGAGGCGCAGGTCCTCGAGCCGGGCTCTGAGGCGAGCGGCTTTGCCCTCGACATCGTCCCGAATTTCTCGCGTCACTGCCGCCTCGATTGCCTGCGAACGGCGGGAGACCTCGCGCGATCCAGTCACGTACCACGCAGCCGTCGGCAACAGCACTGCGATACCGATGAGGGCCGCAGCCAGGGTGGTCCGTCGATGCGGTTTCATCGCTCCTCGTCTCCTCCCCAGGCATAGCCGGCTCCGGTGACTGTGAGCAGGATCCGAGGTTCGGAAGGGTCGCGTTCGATCTTCTGCCGAAGATTGGCGATGGTCATGTCGACCGTCCGGGTCTGGAGGTCTCCCGAGGATCCCCAGATCCTCTCGAGCAGCTCCGCGCGCGACACAGCTCGAGCGCGATGTCGGTGGAGCCAACGCAGGATTCCCGCCTCACGGGGAGTGATCTTGAACCTGTTCTCTTCGCGAATCGCCTCCAGACGTCCGAGGTCGAGAGTGCATCCGTCGGCTTCGAGGGTTTCGGGATCCGCCGGCAGCGCCGCGACTCGGCGGCCGAGAGCGTTGATCCGCGCCAGCAGCTCGCGAACAGCGAATGGCTTCGTCAGATAGTCGTCGGCGCCCGCCTCGAGCCCTGCCACCTTGTCATCCTCGGATCCTCGGGCGGTCAGCATCAGGATGTGCAGCGAAGGCCGCGCCCGGCGGAGCCGGCGACAGACCTCGATTCCGTCGAAGTCTGGCAGCATGAGATCGAGCAGGACGAGATCGAAGACCTGTTCGGTGCCGAAGGTGACGGCGTCTTTACCAAACTCGCAAGCGACAACCTCATGCCCCGCAGCTGAGAGCAGGTCGGTGAGGCCCTCGCGGAGGGCCTGCTCGTCCTCGACGATGAGAACCCGCATGCCTCAGGATAGCTGTTTTACAGATCTTGGGGGGTCAGGATCCTGTAAAACAGGACCGGATTTTGGCCACTCCCCGCCGAAACAAAGAGTTGGCGAGATATGTGGGCTGGATCCGCCAGCTGTTTTCCGCGATAATGCGCATTGCCGTCCAAATTGGAGGAATTCTTGGATAACGTCCGCAGCTTTTGCATCATCGCCCACATTGACCACGGCAAGTCGACCCTTGCCGACCGGTTGATTCAATACTGTGGCGGGGTGGCGGATCGTGACTTTCGGGACCAGATCCTCGACTCAATGGATATCGAACGTGAACGTGGGATCACCATCAAATCCAACACGGTGACCCTTGACTACACCGCTCGGGACGGCAAGATCTACAAACTCAATCTGATCGATACACCGGGCCACGTCGACTTTTCACACGAGGTCCGTCGGTCCCTGATGTCATGCGAGGGCGCGCTGCTTTTGGTAGACGCGTCTCAGGGTGTCGAGGCGCAGACCGTGGCCAATCTATACCTCGCACTCGAGCACGACCTGGAAATGGTGCCGGTGATCAACAAGATTGACTTGCCTGCTGCCGATGTCGAGCGGGTCAAGGAGGAGATCGAGGAGGACCTCGGCCTGGACGCTGACGAGGCCGTGCTGTGCTCCGCAAAAACCGGGGATGGCATCGAAGACGTGCTCGAAGCGATCGTCGAGCGCCTGCCGCCACCGGAAGGCGATCCATCGGCGCCGCTCCAGGCCCTGATCTTCGACGCCCAGTACGATTCCTATCGAGGTGCGGTGCTGTTGGTGCGGGTCATGGAGGGAACCTTGCGTCCCCGCCAGACCATTCTCCTGATGCACTCCGACAAGACCTTTAACGTCGAGGAGGTCGGCCTTCTTCAGATCAAGAAGGTCGCAACCAAAGAGCTGGCCGCGGGGATGGTGGGATATGTCATCGCCGGGGTCAAGGCGGTATCGGATATTGCGATTGGCGACACCATAACTGACGCCGACGAGCTGGCATCGGAACCCCTGCCAGGCTACAAAGAGGCCAAACCGGTAGTCTTCTCTTCGGTGTACCCAATGTCGAACGATGAATACCCGGACCTCAGCAAGGCCCTCGAAAAGCTCAAGCTCAATGATGCCGCCCTGACCTACGAGAAAGATTCGTCGATCGCGCTAGGGTTCGGCTTCCGCTGTGGCTTTCTCGGCTTGCTCCACCTCGAGGTCGTCCAGGAACGGTTGCGGCGCGAGTACGATTTGTCGCTGATCCTGTCCGCCCCGTCGGTTCGCTACCGGGTGACCCTCACCGACGGCACTGAGATGTGGGTGGACAATCCAAGCCTTTACCCCGACCGCGGGTCCATCGAGGCTGCTGAGGAGCCATTCATCAAGGCGGCTGTGATGATGCCGGAGCGCTACGTCGGGGCAGTCATGGAGCTGTGCAGGGATCGCCGCGGCGAGAACACGACCTTTAGCTATCTGGCCGTTGGTCGAGTGGAATTGACATCGGAGATGCCGCTGGCCGAGGTGCTCTTCGACTTCTACGACCGCCTCAAGTCGGTGACTCAGGGCTATGGCTCCTTCGACTACGAGATGCTCGACTATCGGCCGACCGACCTGGTCAAGGTGGACATCCTCGTCAACGGTGAACCAGTGGACGCCCTGGCCCAACTGGTGCATACCGAAAAGGCTCGGGCCCGCGCTTTGCATTACTGCGAGCGGCTTGCCGATACCATTCCCAAACAGCAATTCAAGATCGCCATCCAGGGGGCAGTCGGCGGCGACATCATCGCCCGCAAGACAATCAATGCCTACCGCAAGGATGTCACCGCCAAGTGTTACGGAGGCGATATCAGCCGCAAACGCAAGCTCCTCGAGAAGCAGAAAAAGGGCAAGAAGCGGATGAAAATGGTGGGCTCGGTGGAAATACCCCAATCTGCGTTTGTCGCGGTTTTGAAGACGGATAGAGATTGAATTCGGAATTCGGAATTCGGAATTCTGAATTTCCTCACAGCAACCCGAATTTCGCGCCCAACGCGGCGAACCGGCGAAAATCCGAAATCCGAAATCCGAAATTCGAAATTGAATTCCCAGAATGAACCCGTCTCCGTCGAATTCCGCAGGGCTCTATGTCCACGTGCCTTTTTGTACTTCGGTCTGTCCCTACTGCGATTTTGCGGTGACCATTGCAGGAGAGGATCGGCGCGACGCATGGGTCGATGCCGTCGTCCGGGAGGCGGAGATTCGTTCGGATACAGGGCTTGGATTCGACACCGTGTATTTCGGTGGCGGCACGCCGTCGTCGTTGACGAGCGAACAACTCGTGGGCATTCTCGACGGTCTCAGACGCCATCTCGAAGTGGATCTCGAGTCTGAGCTCTTTCTGGAGGCGAATCCGGAGGATGTCAGCCGCGACGCCGTTGCCGTTTGGCGCGATCTCGGTGTCGGCTTCGTGAGCCTCGGGATCCAGTCCTTCGATGAGGCTGATCTCGCCTTTCTTGGTCGCCGGCACAGTGCGGCCGAAGCCCAACGTGCCACGGAGATTCTGTGCGAGACCGGGTTCAAAACCGTTTCGGTCGACCTCATCTACGGCCTCGAAGGGCGATCGGAAAACCACTGGCGACGGCAGCTCGAATCGGCCGTTGGCCTCGGTGTTGATCACCTGAGCTGTTATCAGCTCACGGTCCACGAGGGGACGGTCCTCAAGCGCCGGGTGGCGAGCGGCGCAGTGAAGGAAATCCGAGATCCAGAAATGACGAAGCTCTTCTTTCTGACCCATGAGACGCTCGCGAAATCCGGATTCGAGGGGTATGAGGTCTCCAATTTTTCTTCTGCGCCGGAGCATCGTTCGAGGCACAATCAGAAGTACTGGGATCACACCCCGTACCTCGGTCTGGGTCCTTCCTCCCATTCCTTCGTTGGGGGCCGGCGATGGTGGAACCTGGCCAAGCTTCGACTATGGCAGAGAGCGCTGTCCGAGGGGAAGACGCCTGTCGTGGGCGAAGAATGGCTATCGAATGAGCAACTCGTTCTCGAGGCCTTGATGCTCGGTTTTCGGACGACGATGGGCGTCGATTTCGAACGGGTTCGCCAACAATTCGGCGTCGACTTCATGGCAAAAAACGAAGATGCCGTCGACCTGCTTTGCGCCTCGGGTCACATTGAGGTGGATGGTACGAGGCTTCGGCCGACCCTTGCCGGCCTCGCCATCGCCGATACCCTGGCGCGCTCCTTCACCGTGTAGGAAGGTCTCTTCACCACCAAGAACACCAAGGGAGAACAAAAAAACACAGAGGCACAGAGGACACAGAGAGAACTGCCCACAGATCACACAGATCGACCCTGATCCGCTCACCGGAAAAAAACGCAGAGGCGCAAAGACGCAGAGGCGCAGAGAGGCGGAAGCTGAGTCTGAAAGGCGGTCGCGCTTATTGGCGGCAGAACGACAGGCGATCGGATCGCCAGTCGCCGGTGAGAACTGGGCCGCCTCCGGATGCCAGCATCCGTCACTCCCGGCCTTCTCTCCGGCCGACGTGCCCGAGGCGCGTCGGTTCTGCCATCTACCGTGTTGTTGGAGTGGGGGAGGCACGCGTCTGACTATTGAATGAAAGAGAGAAATGGCGAGGCCTGCGCTCATAGAGCGCAGGCCGTTGGGTCGGGACACCGCTACGAATCTTACATTCGGATCGGTGTCCCGACCCAACGGTTCCCGGCCGTCAAACGGCGGCCGGGATCTCGCCATGCACAGAAGTCCAGCGAAACCCCTCTGCGTCTTTGCGCCTCTGCGTCTCTGCGTTTCTATTCAGGCCAGGTGCATCCGGACTCATCTGTGTGATCTGCGGGCCATATGAGTGGATAGCTTGGTGCTCTTGGTGTCTTGGTGGTGCAATCCCAAGCCATTCGAACGGACGATTCGCCGGTCTCTGCCGTAATATGAAGGACAGATGGGCAAGTACGTTCCCGACCCCGAGATCGACAAGCTGGTCCAGGAGATGAATCGGCTCGTCGACCGTGATGCCGAGACTGTCGGCGAAGAGGGGCATCCGACTCACGATCTCGATGACCCCAATCTCCGCGTTGTCAGCGTTGGTGATGGTATCGGTGAGCTGCTGGGCGAAATGGTCCGGCGCGAGGCCAGCGATCTGATCCTTGTGCCCGGTGCCCCGCCGGTTGTGCGGGTTGGGGGCCGGCTCGAACGCCTGAGTGGTGAGGTCGTGGAGGAGGGTGTTCGAGCGCTCTTTGCCCCCCATCTCGGAGATCGGGCACGGAGATCCCTGGCCGAATCCGGTTCTGCCGATTTTTCGATCAGCTTGGCGGGGAATGACGACCCGGCGGGGGGAGTGAGGCTTCGAGTCAACATCCAGCGCCAGGGGGGCCGTCTTGCTGCTGCGGTCAGGGCATTGCCGCAGCGGGTGCCGGGTTTGGCGGAGCTCAATCTCCCTGAGAACCTCGCCGAGCTTGTCCAGCCAAACAATGGCCTGGTACTGGTCTGTGGGCCGACCGGATCGGGGAAGTCTACGACCCTGGCGGCGATGCTCGACCACGTCAATCGAACTCAATTTCGACACGTGATCACGATCGAAGAGCCGGTGGAATACGAGCACCGAAACCGACAGTCCGTTTTCGAACAGATTGAAGTGGGCAGCGATTCACCCTCGTTTGCGGCTGCTCTTCGATCGGCCCTGCGTCGCGACCCGGATGTGATTCTGGTTGGTGAAATGCGGGACCTCGAAACCATGGCGACCGCGATCACTGCCGCCGAGACCGGTCACCTGATCTTGTCGACCCTCCATACGGGAGATGTGGCCCAGGCCATACACCGCGTGGTTGACGTCTACCCGACCACTCAACAAGCCCAGGTCAACCAGCAGCTCTCGCTGTCGTTGAGCGCGATTGTCTGTCAGCAGCTCGTACCGACGGCGGATGGAGTTGGACGGGTACCGGCGGTGGAGGTATTGCGGGCCAACTATGCGGTTCGCAATCACATCCGGCGCGGCAAACTCGATCGCGTATACAACGAGTTGCTTGGCGGTCGGTCGCGCGGAATGACCTCGATGGAGCAATCGCTGGCGGAGCTGGTGCATGCGAATGTCATCAACGCAGACGAGGCGCGGGTTCGCAGCTCCCGCCCGGATGAGCTCGAGCGCATGCTTGTAAGTTCGTAGATCCGCCCTGCTATCCTTCGCCGGTGGTGGCCAAGGTCCAATCGACGTTCGAGCCCTTCGAGGGTGGGGGATTCCACGGTGAGGTGGCGAGCGCCCACCGGCCTTCCGACGTTGTCGAGGAAATCTCACGTCTGGTCGATCCGACGGCGTCTGTCGAGACCATTCACTGGGGGCGCAACTACATTTATGCCGCCAAGATGCGGACCCCGACAACTCGTCATCCGGTGGTCGTCAAGCAATTCAAGAATCAGGGTTTGAAAAAACGAATTGAGCGCCGTTTCAAGGGAAGCAAGGCGGAACGGAGCTGGCGAGTAGCGAAGGAATTCGTGCGAATCGGCCTCGCAACGCCCGAACCAATGTTGTGGGTTGAGTCGAACGAAACCGAAGGCCCGTCCTTTTTTGTCGCCAGGTTTTTGGTGGGCGCTGTCGAAGTTCGGCAGTTTTTCCGCCGGCTCAACGAGGACCCGGAAGCAAGAGAATTTCCGGACGTCGATGACGAGGCGTTTCTCGCCCGTCTCGGGCGGCTCGCTCGGAAAATCAACGACGCCGGGATCCTCTATCGTGACCTCTCCATGGGAAACGTACTCGCGGTGCAATCTGGCGATGACCTCGACCTCTATCTCGTCGATTTCAACCGCGCCCGCATCGGTCGTGAACCCGGAGTCTGGAGCAGGACCCGCGATATTTGCCGTCTGCCGGTTTTGCGGCCTGAGCATCGCGCCGCCTTTCTCGAGGGATACTGGGGCGTCGTACCGCCACGCCACTCTTTTCGCTGGTGGTTCTACGCGCTCTCGGTTGATGGCTACATCCTCAAGCATGCCATCAAGAAGCAACTGAAATTCCTTCGATTGAAACGCCGGCACGCACACGGTGGATCGCACCACCCTCATATCCCTGCAGCGTCGGAGGGCGCATCTTCTCGGGACAAGACGGTGTGGGACCACCTCTCGGACCAACCCCACCAGCACGCCAGTCGGGGCGAGAAGTTCGGAATTCGCCTTGCCGACAGCCCAGCACACTTGCGGGACCTTGGCGTTGTCACAGCTTCGGCCGCAAAGGTCCGCCGCCGATACCTCGAGCTCAAAACAGCCCTTTACGAGCATCCGCACACCTTTGATGGAATTGGCCTCGCAGTTCGCCCGTGGCCACAGGATCCTGACCTTCATCTGCGCGAGATCGAGGCTTTGGGGGTCGGTCCCGTTTTGCTTCGTCTCCACCCGTGGGACAGCGACCACCGCGACGAAGAAACACTGGCCGAGGCTCTTGCCAGTCAGGGCCATGAGCTATCTTTCGTGATCCCACAAAACAGGGACCTCGTGCGAGACCGAAAGCGGTGGCGGGAGTCGGTCGAGGATATCGCGGAGCAGTTCAGCCCATATGGCCGGCACTTTCAGGTTGGTCAGGCGATCAACCGAAGCAAGTGGGGCATCTGGACCCATGGTGAGTATGTTGATCTCTATCTCGAGGCGGCGGAAATTCTGCGGCGCCGAGAGGGAGTCGAGGTGCTGGGGCCATCTGTCATCGATTTTGAGTTTCAGGCGATCCTCGCCCTCGTGAACAGGAAGGTGCCCGGTCTCTACTTCGACATCGTGTCAAACCTCCTCTACGTCGATCGACGCGGCGCACCCGAAAACCGCCAGATGGGGCTCGATACGGTAGACAAGGTCGCCCTGCTTCGAGCGATTGCCGAGATTGGACGCAACTGCAGTGACCGTTGTTGGATCACCGAAGTCAACTGGCCCTTGTGGGAGGGGCCCCATTCGCCGGCCGGGAAAACGGTGTCGGTCGGTGAGGAGGAGCAGGCCGATTACCTGGTTCGCTACTACCTGCTCGTTCTCGGCACCGGCCTTGTGGAGCGCGTATTCTGGTGGCGGTTAATTGCCCGTGGCTACGGGCTCATCTCACCTGAGAGTGATGGGTCGCTGCGCAGACGCCCAGCCTGGCAGGCGCTTCGCACGCTCATCGAACGGATCGAGGGTGCGAACTTCCGAGGACCCCTGCCGGCGCCGGATGGGTCGTACCTCTACCACTTCAAACACGACGAACACGAGCTTGTCGTCGGGTGGAGCGTGTCGGGAAACGTCAGGACGACGCTGCCTGAACCTGCTTCTGAAGCAATTTCACGGGACGGTGCATCACTGCCGGTTCCCGATGGGACCGAAATCGAGCTTGGACCCTCTCCGGTGTACTACCAGCTCAGATAGTGCCTCGGGATCAGCTGGCAAACTCAAAACTCATAACTCAAAACTCAAATCTCAACGCCGGCCTCGTGCTACCATCCTGCGGTCCTGGTCTGCCGTTGGACTGGACTTCGATCACTCATGAATGACGCTGCCAATCCGAACAAAGACGCCGGTGCGTCTCACAGACCCCGCCAACTGACGTGGGGTCGGCGTGTGCTTTATTCCATTGCGACTCCGATCATCGTGACCTTTCTGAAGTTGGCGTGGTTGACCTTCCACTTTCGCCTTCAGGAGGATGAGAAATTCACCGAAATCGCCGAACGGGGCGAGCCTGTTGTCCTAGCATTCTGGCATGAAGGCATCCTTACCGCGGGTTGGTACGTGGCAAAATTGCTCAAGCGGGGTGTGCGGATGACCATCCTGATCAGCCCGTCGGCCGACGGTGAGCTCGGAACGATGATTCTCGCGAGTTTTGGGAGCCGCGCAGTAAGAGGCTCGGCGCGTCGAAGCGGTGCCGCCGCGCTGAGGAGGCTCAACCATGCGATCGTCGAGGATCGCCAATCGCCGGCAATCGCCGTCGACGGATCGAAGGGTCCGAGGCGGTACTGTAAACCGGGAGCTATCATGGTCGCGCGAGTCGCAGGAGTGCCGATCATCCCGATCGGTTTCGCGGCGAGCAGTGGCTGGCGAGCGCCGTCCTGGGATCGCCATCTGATTCCGTACCCAGGGAGCAAGGTCACAATTACAATCGGCGAACCATTTCTAGTAGAGAAAGAAATCGACGCCGACACGCTCGAGGAGCGCCGGCAAGAGCTTGAGGAGCGCCTTAACCGACTCATGGAAATATCGGAGGCGCGTATCCGTGTTCCAGTAAAAGCTACGCCGGCTGCCCCCGGCCAAACCGAGGAGGATGAATGAACGACCCGCAGACCCAACCACTGTCCGAGATCAAGCTGGATGAAACAAACCTTTACAAGGAAGAAGTATTTACGGATCTGAGGGTTGGCTCGCTCAAGCAACTGACTCCAGTAACCAAGGAAGGCGACCGGGATCTGTCCCGGCCGATCCTATTTATCGGCGAGACTCAGCTCATGTCGCAGGTTGGTCCTTTGCCGGTGCAGACTCAGATCGAAGCCGAAAACCTGCAGGCCGCCATCGGGCGGTTCCCGGTCGCGATCCAGGCCGCGGTCGAGACGATGATCGAAGAGGTCAAAGAGCATCAACGCAAGGAAATGTCTCGTATCGTCGTTCCCGGCGCCGAGACTGCCTCGAAGATCCTCGGACCAAAATAATCCGAGGGCGTCGAGTCTCGAGCGAGATTTGGCTCTCAGACCATTGGCGAAAACGTTGAAACCGCAAAGACGCTAAGGCCGCAAAGAGAATATTTTGAGTTTTTCTTCGCGATGATCTTGGCGCTCTTTGCGTCTTGGCGTTTTCCAAGCCGCTCCCGTCTCTCGATCCAAATCAAGAAGTGACGGCGCGCTCAACTGCTTCGAGGGTTGGCTCGACCGGTTCGAGGGTCGGCAGCGCGGCGGCAGCAGCAGCGACATCCTTGAGGCCGTTACCGGTGATCATCAGCACGACCCTCTCGTTCCGATCGACCAAACCCTCCTCGAGGGCGGCCTCGAGACCGGCCAGGGCGGCGGCCCCGGCGGGTTCGGCAAACACCCCTGTTGAACCTGCGAGGCGCGCAATGGCGGCAGAGATGGCGTCGTCAGACACTGTGATTCCGCCTCCCCCTGATCCACGGATTTCGGCAAGACAACCAATGGCATTTCGAGGCATCTCGACGGTGAGGCTGTCGGCGACACTGGCTGCGCCAGGTTTCACCGTCGCTTTTTCCGCCCCGGATCGTACGGCGTCTACGATCGCCGAAGAGCCCTCCGGTTGGACCGCGACAAGGCGCGGGCGCCGATCGATGAGGCCTGCCCTCTCGAGGTCGCGAAAACCTTTCGCAAGTCCGGCGAGGATGACGCCGTCACCCGTCGGTACGAGGACTGCGTCCGGTGGGTCGGGCGTGATGGCCGCGGCAATCTCGAGTGCCGCGGTCTTCTTGCCCTCGATGGTGAAGGGGTTGAGAGCGGTACTCCGGTTGTACCAGCCGAACTCGTTGCATGCTGATGTGCATAAATCGAAGGCCTGGTCATAGTTGCCGTCTACAGGTACGACGACTGCGCCGTAGCTCTGCATCTGTGCAAGCTTGGCGGGTGGCGCTGCCGCCGGGACCAGCACGACCGCACGCAAACCAGCGGAGGCCGCGACGGCTGCCAGCGCCGACGCGGCGTTCCCCGTCGAGGCAGTCGCTACTGTGTCGCATCCATATTCTACGGCCTTTGCGACAACCAGCAGTGAGGCCCGGTCCTTGGTCGAACCGGACGGGTTGCGGGTATCGTCCTTGAGGAACAGGTTGGGCATTCCGAGCTCGTCGCGAAGCCGTGGTGCCTCGAGCAGCGGTGTGTCGCCGACGGGCAGCGGAGGAATGGCGCTGTCGTCATTGATCGGAAGGAAGGCAGAAAGGAACTCCCGGTCCGAGGCCCGGAAGTGGGGCCATGCGGACGGCAACACCTTGAGGACCACTTCGAGGACGCCGCGAATGGTGCTGCCGGCCTCCTGCTTGCTGCTGCAGCGCGAGCACACGAGGCGATTCGGGTCTTCGGGGTAGTCCTCGCCGCATTCGATACATCGATAGTGAAACCTGGCCATGTGGAGGATTGTAACCACGCACCACGAATTTTGAATTTCGAATTTTGAATTCTCAATTCCCGTCCGCCCGACCTGGTTCCTCAGAACGATGGGCGAAAATTCAAAATTCAAAATTCAAAATTGAGAATCTAGTATGTCCGGAGCTCTCCGATTTCTGACTCGACGGCGTTAAGGATGTCGAGTCTCTTGGTAGCCGCCTTCATCGCATTGTGATCGGAATACAGCGGACGGTCCTTGTCGAGGAAATCCACGTGACGGCGAATCTCCGTCTTCGCCGCCCGGGTCCCGCGGCCTAGCTCGAATTCGCGGAAGTCGAGGCCCTGTGCTGCGGCCATCAGCTCGATCCCGAGGACGCCGTACGCATTGTCGAGAATGGACAGGGTCTTGAGGGCTGAATTCATCCCCATCGAGACGAAATCCTCCTGGTCGGCGGCGGCGGGAATTGACTGGGTAAAGGCCGGGCTCGAGAGGATGCGTTGCTCGACGATCTGCGTATCGGCCGTGTACTGGCTGAGCATGAGCCCGGAAAACATGCCGGCTCCCTTGGTCAAGAAAGGAGGCAGGCCTGCGCTCAGCGCCGGATTGGTGAGACGGTTGAGACGGCGTTCGGAGAGCACACAGACCATGGTCAATGCACCACCGAGGGTGTCGATCGGCATGCTGACCGGTGTCCCCTGGAAGTTGGCACCGGTTAGCACTTCGCCGTCTTCGGGTAGGAAGATCGGGTTATCGCCCACACCGTTGGCCTCGATCTCGATCTGCTCGCGGGTCCAGCGGAGTTGGTCGCGAGCGGCGCCGATGACCTGAGGCGACGAGCGCATGCTGTAGGCATCCTGCACCTTGACCTTCTCTTTGCCAGAGAGGAGGTCGGAGCCGTCGACTACCATCCGGATATTGGTCGCCGAAACGACCGCACCACGGAATCCGCGCAGTTCGTGCAACCGCCGATCGTAGGGCTTCATGTTGGCGCGCAAGGCCTCGAGGCTCATGGCGCAGGCAATCTCCGCCTGCTTGAAGAACCGCTCGCTGTCCCACACCGTCAGGCAGCCGATGGCATTCGTGAGATTGGAGCCGTTGATGACCGCGAGACCGTCGCGTGCCTCGAGCCCGGGAACCGGTATTCCCGCTGCCTCGAGGGCCTTGTTGCCGGGCATTCTGGCGCCTTGAAAGAAAGCCTCGCCTTCTCCCATCATCAGGAGGGCGATCTGACTCATTGGCGCAAGGTCGCCGCAGGCTCCGACCGAACCCTTTTCGCACACCACTGGCGTGACTCCGGCATTCAGCATCGCGACCAGGGTGTCGGTGATCTCGTGCCGGCAACCTGAGTGGCCGTGCGCGTGGACGTTGACCCTCAGTACCATCGCCGCGCGGACCCTATCCTCGGGACACGGCTCGCCGATGCCCGCTGCGTGGTTGTAAATCAGGTAGCGCTGGAAATCGCGAACCTGTTCGTCCGAAAGGACGACCTCCGAAAACTCGCCGATGCCGGTGTTGACACCGTACATGATCTCGCGAGCCTTGATGCGTTCGTCGAGAAAGGCCCGGCAACGGACGATTCGGGCGCGGGCGTCGGGATGGAGCTCGACGCGTTCGCCGTGTCGGGCGACCGCAACGACGTCTTCGATTGTGAGGTTATTGCCTGAAATTGAAACTGCCATGAGCGCCTCCGGTTGCCTTCGGGTCGGGCAGAGCGTAGACCCAAAGGGTCATGGTCGCTCCCACCCACCCCGCAGCAACCAAGGGCCCACATGGCCGTCGGTCCGCGTAGGCCCATTATGGTTTCTTCGGACGGAAAAGCAAGAGCTTCTCAGAATTGGGAATGAGGAATTAGGAATGAGGAATACCCCCGCTCACCCATGGTGATCCGGGTGAGGGGCGGTGGCGCGGGAATTCCTAAACCCTCATCCCTGATTCCTAATTCATACTCAAAATGTGCCAGAAGGTCCGAAGTTTCGAAGTGATGGTAGATTGGGCGGTGGAGGCGAGACATGCCTCGACGGCCCAGGGTGTTCATCGAAAGCGGGGCGGGTTGTACCACGTGTACGGTCGGTTCGCGAGCGGAGAGGCAGTTTTCTCCGATCCCGAAGAGGCAAAGGACCTCGTTGAGCTCCTTCGACTTGATTCTTGTGGCGGCGCTCGTCTTGGCGGTGGGATTCACCCTACCGGCGATGGCCCAGGTCAGCACAGGGAAGATCGAGGTCGACACCAACGATGAGCAAGGCCAGGCCCTGCCCAGTGTGTCGATCCTGGTAGTCAATAACGACACAGGAGCGCGGCGGGCCACCACCTCCGATGCCCGCGGCCTGGCCATGATGCCGGCGTTGTCCCCGGGCGGGTACACGGTTTCGGTATCGATGCCCGGTTTTGCTCCGGCGCAGGAGGAGGTGGTGATCCGCATCGGTCAGACCGTGAGGGTGATCTTCACGTTGAGAATCCAGGTATCCGAGACCATCACGGTCACCGCCGAGGTGCCGATGGTGGACATCTACAAATCAGACACCTCGACCAACGTGACTCCAGAGCAGATCCGGGAGTTGCCGGTCCATGACCGGAACTTCCAAAATCTGGCCTTCATCGCCCCCGGTGTGCAACGTGAACGGGGCGGTCTCCGATTCATCGGGGGTTCGCCTCTGATCGGCTCCTCGGGGAACGCCTCCGAGACCGCCATCATCGTCGACGGCGTGGACTTCACCGACCAGGCTTTGGGTCTGGCGCGAGCCAAATTCAGCCAGGACGCCATCGGCGAGTTCCGGGTCATCAACAACCGCTTCGATACCGAGATCGGCGGCTCAGCCGGCGGTGCCCTGTCGGTGATCACCAAGTCGGGCTCGAACGAGGTTCACGGCAGCGCCTTCGGTTTCTACCGCAGCGATTCGCTGCGTGAGACCGGCGCCCTGGAGGAGGGCACCCAGGACTACTCCCGCTATCAGGTTGGCTTCACCCTCGGTGGGCCATTGAAGAGGAACAAGACCCACTACTTTTTGTCTTTCGAATACATCGACGAGGACACCATCGCCTTTTTCCGGCCTCAAGGCGAGTTTGAACACCTGGCCGAAGATCTCCCTACACCAGTTTCAAGCATCCTCGGCCTCGCCAGCCTCGACCACCAGATTGGGATCGGCCAGAACCTCCAGTTCCGCCTGGTTTACGATAAATTCGACATGGAGAACTTTCGGGTCGGCGGGGTGGCCGACGAGTCCAGCGGTATGCAGCTCAACCGCGAGAACTGGAACCTCGTGGCCGGACACAACTGGATGGTGGATGACAACAAGGTCAACAACGTTCGTTTCCAGATCGGCCAGAAGTACTTCGAGGAACCTAACAATTCAGATGCTTTGACCGAGTACTTCACGTTCGGTACAACGCTCGTGACCGGTGCCAACATCATCGGCGACCAGGACATGACCGGCGACTACATCTCGCTCAGCGATACCTTTAGCTGGTATCTCGGAGGCGCCAAAAGCAGCCACGATCTCAAGCTCGGTGCTTCGATCACGTCGATCAGCGAGGACTGGCACTACCCGCTGCTGCCGCAGGACTGGATGCTCTACCTCACCGATTCCCGACTGACGCCTTTCCGTTACGACTACTTCGTGGGGACGACCGACCTCAAGGTCGACACCACCGTCTACGGAATCTTCGCGCAGGACGACTGGAGGATCACGCCCGACTTCACGCTCGACTTCGGTGTCCGCTACGATTACGACACCGACGGTAACAACCCCGACTTTGCGGACACGCCGCTGGTGGGCCCACGCTCGGTCGATTCCGACAATATCCAGCCGCGCCTTGGATTCACCTGGGACCTCACCGGCAAGGGGGCGAGTGTCTTCCGCGGCGGCGCGGGCATCTTCACCGGTCGTTATTTGCTGGTGCCGGCGTTTATCGAGCTGCAGCAAAACGGTGTCAGCGGCGTCTGGCTGTCACGCCTCAATGGACTGTTTCTCGGATTGCCTCCTGCATACTGGTTGGATCCGACCGATCCGAGAAACACGGGTCTGCTGCTGGCGCCGAACGTCACCTTGCTCCAGGACAGCCTCGAGGCGCCGGAAGCGCTGCAGGCGAGCCTCGGCTTCACCCAACGTCTGGGTAACAGCGGTCTCTACCTCGACATCGAGGGCATCTACTCGGAGGGCGACAACGAGATCATCATCCGCGACACCAACTGGGGCGGCAATGAAAACCCGGGCTGGGTCAACCCCATGTACTCGAAGATCAACAGGTATACCAACGAGGGTCACTCCAAGTACAAGGCGCTCATGGTGAGCCTCAACGGTATTGTGGGCAACGGCCACGTGATCGCATGTAATCTGACCTACGGCGACAAGAAAAACATCGCCGACGACTTCAGCCCGGCTGGTACCAACTACCCAAGCGACCCGGCCGACATCGAGGCCGAGTGGGGCCGCGGCCGCTCCGACGAACGGTGGCGCGTGGCGCTCACCGGCATATTCCGGCTGCCGTTGAACTTCACCCTCGCCCCGATCTACCGCTACGGTTCCGGGCAGCCGTGGAACCGGCGCCTCGGTTACGATTTCAACAACGATCAAAGCTTTGGCGATCGTCTGGAGGGTGTTGACCGCAACACCGAGGACGGGCCGAGGTTCTCGCAATTCAACCTGCGGCTCACGTGGACGCTCAATGCTGGCACCGGAAGCATCGATTTCGTCGCCGAGGCCTTCAACCTCTTCAATACCGTGAACTACGCCGTCAACTCCATCGACAACGCCGAGTTCCTCGCCGGGCCGACCCTGATGAATCCGGATCTTCCCTACGTAGACAACCCGAACTACGGCAATTATGGCGCGACCGGGCCTCCGCGCTATATCCAGATCGGGATGAGGTACAGCTTCTAACAGGTTGACTCAGATCGTGTTAGCCTCTGGGCGAACGGAAGGACACTCCTATCCCCAACGGCGGGTTGGATCCTGAACGGTGGGAACGGCTCAGAGAGCTGTTCGACGCCGCTCTCGACATCGAGGCCTCGGAGAGGCCCGGGTTCATCGCTCGGTCGTGTGCGGGAGACTCCAGGCTCCAGAGCACTCTCGAGTCCCTTCTCGAACACGCTCTCGAGACGGGTTCCGCGTTCGATCAGGCCCTGATCGAGGCCGTCGATCTCGAGGGCTCGATTCCGACCGGATTGAATCTCCCCGGCCGCACCCTCGGACGCTACCGCATCATCGAGAAGATCGGCGAGGGAGGGATGGGAGAGGTGTATCGAGCCACCGACACCCGTCTCGGTCGCGACGTGGCGATCAAGATCCTGCCCGAGGGCTTCACTCGAGATCCGGAGCGCCTGGCCCGCTTCGAACGCGAGGCCCAGGTGCTGGCCTCGCTCAACCATCCCAACATCGCCACGATTCACGGCGTCGAGGAGGCCGAAGGCATCCGTTACCTGGTCCTGGAGCTCGTCGACGGGGAAGATCTTCGGTCCAAGCTGGCAGAAGGCGCGCTGCCGATCAAGACCCTGCTGCGGTTGGCGGCGCAATTTGCCGAGGGCCTGGCCAAAGCGCACCAGGCCGGCGTCGTCCACCGGGATCTCAAGCCCGAGAACCTCATGCTCACCGCCGATGGTTTCATCAAGATCCTCGACTTCGGGCTCGCCAAGGCCGCCGTGGAGCCCGAAGTTCTCGGCTCGCACATGCCCACCGCGGCGGAGGTGAAGACCGAGCCGGGCCGCATCATGGGCACCACCAGCTACATGTCGCCGGAGCAGGCGCGCGGCGAGGAGGTCGATCATCGATCCGACCAGTTCGCCTTCGGCTCGGTGCTTTACGAGATGGCCACCGGCACGCGTGCCTTCGGCGGCAAGACCGCTGCCGACACCCTGGTCGCCATCATGCGCGAGGAGCCCGAACGCCCCGAGGATTTCGACGCCCGGGTGCCGCCGCCGCTGCGCTGGATCGTCGAGCGCTGTTTGGCCAAGGAACCCGTGGATCGCTACGATTCGACCCGCGATCTGGCGCGTGATCTCAACGACCTGACCGAACGGCTCCGGGAGATCTCCGATCCCGGCTCCACTCCGCGCGCCATCGACAGCGGCTCGGCGACGGCACGGGACACTCGACCAAGCGGGGATCCAAGGCGCCGGCGTCGAGTCGTCCTCAGCGCCGCGGCGATCGTCGCGACTGCCGTGCTGGCGGGTGTTCTCGTGGGACCACGCCTGCGCGCTCCCGCCACGCCGGCGGGCCCGGAGCTGGATCCAAACCGCGTGGTCTTTGTCCCCTTCGACAACCGCACCGGAGAGACCGACAACGACATCATCGGTCTCCTGGTCGCTGACTGGCTCACGCAGGGCATGCCCGAATCCGGGGGGCTCACGATCATCGCCAGCTCCAGCGCCGCGGAGGCGGCGCGACAAGTGGGTGACGGACCGGGCACGTCCCTCGATGTGGCGAGAGAGGTCGGCGCGGGAACCGTCGTCGCCGGCGCCTACTACCGTCAGGGAGAGCTGCTGCAGATCAAGGCGGAGGTGGTGTCAGCGGCCAGCGGTGAGCTCCTGCAAGCCATTGACCCGGTGTCCGGGCCGATCTCGGAGCCGATGGCGCTGGTGGAGCAGCTGCGCCAGCGGGTGCTGGGACTCCTGGCGGGCCGCGATCCCGTCATCTCCGAGTTCACCCCGCCGACCCTCGAAGCCTATCGAGAGTTCGTAACGGGGCGAGAGATGTGGATCGAACAGCCGGCGGCCGCCCTCGAGCACTACCAGAGGTCGTCGGAGCTCGACCCTGATTTCCTCCCACCGCGACTGTGGTCGGTCCATGCATTGGCGCAGCTGGGTCGAAAGGGTGATGTGCGGGCTCTCCTCGACGAGCTCGGCGACCGACGAGGGGAGCTAAGTCCGTACGAACGCCTGAGCCTCGACGCCGTTCGCTTTTTCTACGAGCAGCGCTACAACGAGGCGCTGCCGGTATTACGCGAGGTCGTGGTGCGGGACCCTCTGAACCCGCACTTCAGGAGCGGCCACGCACAGGTCGCGCTGTGGACGAACCACCCGCAGGAGACCATCACTACACTCGAGGCTCCCGGCGATTGGCACGAGCTGGGCTGGCCCCAACTTTACACGCTCTGCGAAGCCTTGCACATGCTCGGACAGCACGAGCGCGAGCTGGAGGTGGCCCGAACAGCGGTGGCCGAATCCCCCAGCAAGTCCATACTCACCTTCAGCGAAGTTCACGCTCTGGCGGCGCTGGGGCGGACGGATGAGCTCGCCGAGCTGGTCGAGGGAGGCTTCCCCGGCGTGGAGTTGCAGCGCGTCCAGCTGGCAGTCGAGGCGAGCGCAGAGCTGCGCGCCCACGGATACCCGGACGCGGCGAGGGAGTTGGCGGAGCGCACGCTCGACCGACTGCCGCCGAACCCGGCCCGGCATTTGATGACACGGTGGTACCTGGGAACCCTGATGCTGGTGGCGAATCGACCGGACGACGCCGTTGCGTTGTACGCCCACCTCGCCTCGGCGTTTCCAGAAAACGCCCTCTTCGTCGGTGCGCACGGGGCGATGGCGGCGTATGTCGACGACCGACAGACAGCCGAAGACATCTCCCAGCGAATCGAGGAGCTCGCGGATCCGCAGTTATTCGGCGCGGATCACTACCTCCACGCCTTTATTGCCGCCGGTCTCGGCAACCGGGAAGAGGCGGTCGAGCATCTGCGCGCGACCCTGCGTGCGGGATTCCAGTTCAACCTCACCTTTCACAGGAATCCGTTTCTGGACCCGCTGCGAGGATTCGAACCGTTCGAAGAATTCCTCCGGCCCAAAGGATGATGGGCCCGCATTTCTGTGACCCGATCTCCCGTGGCGGCCGAGTGAAACGTCGTCGAGGACATCTCATCGTCGAATAGGCTCCCGTCCTCCGCGGGTCATCCACCTTCTAATCGCCTGACAACTCGCGGCGAAGCCACGACCGAGCGAAGCGCAGATCCCGCTCCGTCGTGGCTGGTGAGATTTCTAGCGATTCGGCGATTTCCCGCCCAGTCAAACCGCCGAAATAGTGGAGCTCGACCGCTCTGGCCGCCCTTTCATCATGAAGGCTGAGGGACTCCATGGCCTTGTCGATGGCCAGCAGATCGAACGAGAGCTCGGTCTTGGCATGGAAGTCATGCAGCGTGACCCGCACGGCGCCGGCGCCTCGCTTGGCGGCGTGTCGGGCCCTGGCGTGGTCGACCAGCACCCGCCGCATGGTCCGCGCCGCCATGCTGAGAAAGTGGGTTCGGTCCTGCCAGTCGAGCTTCAGATCGACCAGCCGGGCGTAGGCCTCGTGCACCAGGGCGGTCGGTTGCAGGGTGTGATCGGCGGCCTGATCCCGCATCTGTAATCGGGCGAGCCGCCTGAGCTCGTCGTAGACGAGTGGCACCAGCGCCTCCAGCGCCTGGGCGTCGCCGTCGCGCCACTCGATCAGGAGGCGTGTGATCGTTTGCGGCCTGTCGTCTGCATTCCCCACATCGATTCCCGTTGAACAACCTACCTCAGGACTCCATCCCTGACCAGAAGAGCATTCCCGACCCATGAGGGAGTTCAGGCGCGGTTGCCGTCTACGCGAGTGGAGACAAGACCATGAAAAAGCGCTACACAAAAACCGCCCGCCGCTCCCTGATGATTCTGCTGGCCGTCAGCCACTTTCTGGCCGCAAGTGCTCAAGCGAACGACGCGTCCGGTCTCGAGCGCCAGCAGGCCCCACAGGAGATCAAGGCTTCGCTTCGCAAACCAAAGATCGAAAAAGGAATGTCCGCGAAAGACGCATTTGCCCTCAAAATTGCCTACAGGGGAGCGATCAAGAGGCTCGAGAAGGACGAGTCCTGCCGAGCCCTCTTCGACGATCTCAATCTGGATGGCCTGCAGGCCCTGGGTCGGACCCGATATCAACCGGTTCAGTCAGCAGCGGAGAGG
Organism: Candidatus Sulfomarinibacteraceae bacterium; assembly: GCA_963776765.1. Lineage (GTDB taxonomy): Bacteria > Acidobacteriota > Thermoanaerobaculia > Thermoanaerobaculales > Sulfomarinibacteraceae > Sulfomarinibacter. The sequence goes on along the minus strand of CAVZOK010000010.1, from coordinate 141,497 downwards.
GCATATTGCGTGAGCGGTGTGGACGCCTACACCGCAGTCGGGGCGAAACGGGTAATGATATGCAGGCAGTTTCATACTCTGCATCGACGCACCAAGGCGGCCGTTCTGATCCACGAAGCCCTCCATACCGCGGGGATGAGCGAGGCGCCCCACGATCCCGCTGGCATGACCCCGGAAGAGATCAACGAGATGGTCGAGGAGGCCTGCGCCCTCCGATAAGGGGCACCCGAATTGAGGGAACGTGGAAGGCGATTCAGAAATCAGAATTGGCACTCACATCGTCAATGCCATCAGCGCCTTTTGCAGGTGGAGACGGTTCTCCGCCTCGTCGTAGACCATCGGCACCAGAGCCTTAAGAGCATGGGCGTCGCCGTTGCGCCACTCGAGCAGGAGGCGCGTGATCGTCTTCGGAGTGCCGTCAGCAGCGTCCACTGAACACAACCTACCTCAGCCCTCCACCCCTGACCAGAAGAGCCTCGACTTCGTGATGAGGGAGTTCCGGCGTGGTTCCCGTCTCCGCAGGTGGAGGCAAAACCATGAAAACACGCCACTCAAAATCCACCCGCCGCACCACGATCATCATGCTGGTTGTTGGCCATCTTTTGGCCGCAGCTGCCCACGCCACCGACGCCATCGACTCGGAAGCCCGCAACGCGGTCGCTCCTGCAGCGACCACCACTGTTCTTGGGACGACGTCAGTAGAAGCTGGAACCGAAACAATCTACAAACCCACGATCAGTACCAAGGTGTCAGTCAAGAACCGGCAAAAGATTTCTGATGCGTTCGAGCTCGCTCTCGAGCGGGTCTATGAGGTTCCGGAATGCAGCGAACTCTTCGCCAAGCTCGACGCCGAAGGTACGGCGACCCTCGGCAGGGTCATCTTCCTACCGATCGGGCGGGCCCAGGCTCGCGGCGATGTGTGCCGCGGTGTTTCAGCCTACACAATGGTCGGCGGGGGTCCGGTGCGGGTGTGTCGAATTTTTCGCGGCTGTCAGATTCGCAGGCGGCAATGGTCATCATCCACGAAGCGCTCCACCACGCTGGGCTCACCGAGTACCCGCAGGATCCCAATGGTATGACCTCCAATCAGATTAATGGAATGGTCGCAGAGCGGTGCGGCCTGTGACCGCAGAAACGTGCTTGGAATTTAAAGGTCGGAACTCGGATTGCCACCCGCCCAAGGTCAACCGAGTCGGGGGAGGAGGGGCGGAAATTCCTAATTCCTAACTCCAAATTCATGCTCACATGGTGAGCGCCATCAGGGCCTTTTGCACGTGGAACCGGTTTTCGGCTTCGTCATAAACCACTGACTGCGGGCCGTCGATAACCCGTCGGTGACGTCGCGACCGCGGTCGGCGGGCAGCGGGTGCATGGAGGTGAGGTCATCAGATCCGAGGGCCATATGCTCGGCTCCGCAACGCCATTTTGGGTGCTGAAAAAGGTCTCCGGACACCATGTTAGGCTGGAGTGGAACGAAAGGAACTCCCTGTGCCTCACGTTGCAGCCGCGGATCGAAAGCAGAGACGTCGTTTTGAAACTGGGGGCGCAGTTCGAGAGGCTTCGGCGGGACCTCGATGACGGAAGCTGAGGTCGTGGCATCCACCGCCGGCAAGGGCGCGTTCCGCCGGGATCTCGCCATCATGGCGCTCACGTCCTGCGCCGTGTTGCTCTATGAGATCGCTATCACCCGGGTCCTGAGTGTAGTCCTCTGGTACCACTTCGTGTTCCTGGCGATCTCGCTGGCTATGTTGGCGTTGGGAGTGCCCGGCGTCTGGTTCGCGCTGCGGATGCCGTCCCGGGATTTGCTGTGGAAGTTTCTGCTGGGGGCAGGCGTCGCCATCCCCGCATCCCTCGTATTCATTGTGCAGTGGACGCCGCGCTTGGGGCTGGGGACGTTACATAACCCGCTGATTCAGGTGGCCTGGACAGTCGTGGCGGTCTTCGTGCCGTTGCTTCTGCTGGGCTGCGGCGTTTGCTTTCTGTTGTTGGCGGCGCCTGGACGCGGCATCGCTACGATGTACGCCGCCGATCTGTTGGGAGCAACCGCTGGGGCGGTGGTACTGGTGCCATTGATGTGGGTGATCCCGACACCGATTCTGCTGGCTGGAGTCGGCTTCCTGCCGTTGGCGGCCGCGGCGCTGGCGGCTGGTCGCCGTTGGCCTTTGCCGGCCGCGGCCGCCGTATTGCTGGGTCTGCTGGTCCTCTGGGGACAGCCGTTTCAGCTGAATTACACCAAGACCTACGAGGAGACCGTCATCGGGCGCGAGTACGAGCGTTGGACTCCGACGGCCCGGTTGACCGTTTTCCCGACTGTCTTCTTCCAAGCGACGGACCCCTTGGACAAGGAAAATGGAATCGAGTTTGGCTGGGGACTCGGCTCGAAGTTCACTTACAAAGGGATTGAGCAGAAGTGGATCGAACAGGATGGTTCGGCCGGCACGCCGATCACCCGCTTGACCGGCTCTCCCACCGAACTGGAACACCTCTTCTTCGATATCACCTCCATCGGCTACCAGTTGTGTCGGCCGCGCACAGTCGGAATCATCGGCGCTGGTGGTGGACGCGACATCCTGACGGCGCTCAAGTCGGGGGCCGAGAGGGTCGACGCCGTGGAACTGAATCCGGCGATGATCGAGGTGGCCAACGAGGTCTTCGGCGAGTTCAGCGGACATGTATACGATCTGCCCGGCGTTCGCAAGCACGCCGAGGAGGGGCGCAGCTTCCTTACCCGAACGGTTGACCGCTTTGACATTCTGCAAATCTCCCTCATCGACAGCTGGGCCGCCACCACTGCCGGCGCCTACGCTCTGTCCGAGAACTACCTCTACACTCTGGAGGCGATGCGTCTGTATCTGAACCGCGTCGAGGACGACGGCCTGGTCTCCATCTCCCGCTGGATGCGGGGCTCGAACCAGCTGGAGGCGGCGAGGTTGGTGTTGTTGGCCGAACGCGCCCTGGAGGAGGAAGGGTTCGCCCTGCCGAAGGAGCACCTTGCCGCCATACAGGGGGGCGACGTCGTCACAGTACTGCTTGCCCGCCACCCGTTCGATGCCGAACAGGTCGCGCGGCTCGACACCATCGCCGAAGAGCGTGGATTTATTCGCCATTGGCCGCTCCCGCCCGCCGTTCCGTCCAATTCTCAGATCGTTGAGGTTCTGCACCAGGGGCCGGAGCGCCTCGAGGCGTACGGCCTCTACCTGGCGCCGCCAACCGACGATGCGCCGTTCTTCTTCCAGAACATCCGGGCTTTCGCGAGCGTGGATCCGCGGCTCATGAACCGCCTCTCGCTGAGCGACCAGGCGGCGGTCCTGCCTCGGTTCCTCATCCTGTCGGTGGGCCTGCTGACGCTGATGCTGTTCTTCACGCCGTTCCTGTTCACCCAGGTGGAGCGGGTCTCTTCCTTCTGGCGGGGGAGTGGCTACTTCATCGCGATTGGTCTGGGCTTCCTATGGCTCGAAATCCCGCTCATCCAGAAGTACGTCCTCTACCTCGGCCACCCCAGCTACGCCACAACCGTGGTCCTCTCCACCCTCCTCCTGGGCACGGGCATCGGCTCGCTGATCGCCGGCCGGGTCTCGTGGACGCTTCTTTCCCGCGCCCGCTGGGCCCTGCCTGCGGCCGGCGCTGGCGTTGTGCTGTTGACGCCTTGGGTCATTCGCGCGACGCTGGGATGGGCTTTCACACCGCGCGTTCTACTCAGCCTGTTGCTGACAGCGCCACTGGGGTTTGTACTCGGCTTCGGGTTCCCGACCGGTATGATCCGCTTCGGCGACGGAAGCCGCGCCTGGTTCTGGGCCCTTAATGGCGCGGCCGGCGTCCTCGCCAGCGTATCGTCAGTGACGCTGGCGGCCTACTGGGGACTGCCCGGCGTGGCCTGGCTCGGCGTCGGCTGCTACGCGGCCGCCTGTCTCTTCCTCCCTTGGAACCGACCGACCACAAGCTAGCCTGCATATTTCACCAACCGAACTCATGCCACCGAGGCTGTGGGGCCGAAGAAGGGCGATCAGGAATAGGGTCTACATGGTCAGTGCCATCAGAGCCTTCTGCACGTGCAGCCGGTTCTCGGCTTCGTCATAGACAACAGACTGTGGGCCGTCGATAACCTCATCGGTGACCTCGCGACCGCGGTCTGCGGGCAGCGGGTGCATGTAGATGAGGTCGTTGGAACCGAGCGCCATATGCTCGGCTCCGCAACGCCAGGTCGGGTATTTCTCGATCAGCTGCAGTCCATCGGTGGTGTCCTGGGTTGTCATCAGCGGTCCCCAGGATTTGGGCACCACGACATCGGCATCGGTGAAGGCGTCCTCGAAGTTCTCCGAGATCTCGAAGCGTGCGCCGCCGGCTTCGGCGTTGGCTTTCGCCTGCTCCTCGATTTCCGGCATCAAACGGAACTCCGGTGGGCAGGCGAGGGTGACGTCGATGCCGAAACGAGGCATGAGAAGGATCAGGCTCTGCGGCACCGACAGCGGGCGGACATAGTTCGGGGCCGAGGTCCAGGCGACGCCCATCTTGAGACCGCGGGTCTTGCCGTGTTTCTCCCGGATGGTGAGCAGGTCGGCAAGGATCTGGCATGGGTGGTAGACGTCGCACTGCATCGAGATTACCGGCACCGAGGCGTGCTCGGCGACCTCACGGATGTAGTCATTGCCCTCGCCAAAGGCACAATGGCGGATGGCGATGGCCTCCCCGTAGCGAGATAGCACATTGGCGGTATCGCGGGCGTTCTCGCCGTGGCTGATCTGCATCTTGTCGGGCGACAGATAGATGCCGTGGCCGCCGAGTTGGGTGATGCCCGTCTCGAACGAGTTGCGGGTCCTGGTCGAGGCATCGAAGAAGATCATGTAGAGAGTCTTGGCCGGCAGCAGGGGAGTGGGCTCGCCTGCTGCACGTTTCGCCTTGAGATCCGCCGCCAGTTCGAGCGCGTTCTCGAGCTCCTCGACCGACCAATCCTGCGTCGTAATAAAGTCCTTGCCTTTAACGTCACTTGTCATTGCTGTTCTCCCCTCACCGAAGGTCCGAAAAACCACAGAGGCACAGAGGGCACAAAGTCGCACAGAGGTTTTTCATAGGGCGTATCGGTGGATTCCGTTTTTGATCGTTGTCTGGTTGAAATTGATGAGCAGGCCGACACGACGCTCGGTGATCTTAAAATAAGTTAATAACTGAGCTGCATGAATGGGAAGAACTGTCTCAACGGCCTTGACCTCGACAACGACCTCGTCATTTACCAGAAGGTCGATCCGAAAACCACAGTCAAGCTGAAGTTCCTTGTACGTCAGGGGCACTTGGACTTGCCTTTTGACGTCGATTCCACCGTTTGTGAGTTCGAAGTGCAGGCACTCTTCGCAGACTCTTTCAAGCAGGCCAGGGCCAAGGGTTTTGTATACCTGGAACGCGGCGTCAACGATCACGCCGGAGGTCTCGTTCACCGCGTCGGGTATAGGCACTCTCTGTGTTTTTCTCTGTGCCTCTGTGTCTCTGTGGTTCATTTCATTCTCGCGGCCAGTATTCCGGGGATCAGGCTATACACAGCGGTGGCCTTGATGAGGTCGTCTACTTTCACTCGTTCCTGCGTGGTGTGGGCGAGTTCCTCGAGACCGGGTGCGTAACCGACAGTCGGGATGCCGAAGAGACCCATCGTGGCGACGCCGTTGGTCGAGAACGACCAGCGCGAGATTCTCGGAGCTTCACCCAGCGCCTCGGTGGCGGCGGCCGCCACCCCCTGCACCAGCGGGTGGTCTTCCTCGAGGACCCAGGTCGGGTAGTACTTGTCCTGCTGGGCCCTGGTACCGCGCCAGCTCACCTCGTCGTACTTCAGCAGCTCGACCTCGGCATCGCCGAGATGGGGGAGGCCCTGGAGCTCGGCCATCGAGCTCTCGACCGTCTCACCGACGGTGAGCCTCCGATCGATGTAGATGCGGGCTGAGTCGGGCACCGCGTTGAGGGACGGCGTCGTGCACTCGATCGAGGAGACGATGATCGATCCCTTGCCGAGGAACTCGTCCTCGGCGAGATGCTCGTTGAGCTGCTCGACGTCGCTGATGATCGGCGCCATCTTGTAGAGCGCGTTGACGCCGCGATCGGCGTGAGCGCCGTGGGCGGAGACCCCGTGGGTCGTGACAGTGGCTTCCATGCGGCCGCGTTGCCCGCGGTAGACTCCGAGATCGGTGGGCTCGCCGAGCACTGCCACATCGGGCCGGATGCCCTCGGTTTCGATCAGATGGCGCATGCAGTAGCCGTCGCAGTCCTCTTCCATGACTGAGGCTGTGAGATAAAGCGACACACCTTCGGGTACTCCGCGGTCGGCCAGCATCTTCGCGCCGTAGGCCATGCCGGCGATGGCCGGCAGCTCGTCAACCGCTCCCCGTCCCCAGATTTCGCCATCCTCGAACTTGCCGGCGAACGGGTCGAAATCCCAGTTGCCGAGATCGCCGACGCCGACGCAGTCGATATGGCCGTCGTAGAGAATCTTGAAATCGCCGGAGCCGATCCTCGCGACGACCGAGCCGAACCCGTCGAAGAAGACCTCGTCAAAGCCCAGCGATTCGTACTCCCGGCGCACCCGTTCGCAGCGATCACCCTCTTTGCCGCTTTCGGCCGGGATCGCGATCATATCTCTCAAGAAGCGAACAATCTCTTTCTCGTAGCCACGGGCCGCATCCAATATGTTCTCGTTGTGTGCCATGGTGTTCCCCTCGCGGCGCGTTCGCCGACGTGTACTATAGTCCGGCTCGCTCGAAATTTGGCGATGGAGAATCTCTGACGATGGCGACACCCGACGAAATCCTGGAAAACACCGTTCGACGCTGCCGCGAGCGGAACATCATCATCCCAACCTACCGGGAGATGGCCGACCCCACGCTCGTTCCTGCCGGGATTCGTGACGAGCTCGCGGACGTCGGCCTGTGGGACCTCCACTCGCGCAATCTTTTTCGCATCAGCTGGAAAAATGAACCAGTCGAGCGCGGTGGTGGTTTCGGGGGTGTCAACTTCATGGAGCTACCCTCCGAGCTGACCGGGGTTGAAGCCCGAATCTTCGTGCTGCTTGGGAAATACTTTCCGACCGGCGCCCACAAAGTCGGTGCGACCTTTGGACCGCTGGTGGAGAAACTCGTGCGCGGGGCGTTCGACCCCACCACCCAGAAGGCGCTGTGGCCATCGACCGGCAACTACTGCCGCGGCGGCGCGTACGACGCTCATTTGTTGGCGTGCCCGTCCATTGCAGTCCTTCCCGAGGGGATGTCCCGCGAGCGATTCGAGTGGCTCGAAGAGGTGGGCTCCGAGATTTTTGCCACTCCCGGGTCGGAGTCGAACGTCAAGGAGATCTACGACAAGACCAAGGAACTCCAAGCTGAACGAGGCGATGAGGTCGTGGTCCTCAACCAGTTCGCCGAGTTCGGCAACGCCGTCTGGCACTACGTCTGCACCGGACAGGCGATGGAGGAGGTCTTCGAAACAATACGCGAGGCCGACTCCCGCTTCGCCGGCGTCTGCCTGACCCAGGGTTCGGCTGGGACTCTTGGTTGTGCTGAATACCTTCGAGAGATCTTCCCCCGTACAAAGGTTGTGGCGGCCGAGGCGCTGCAATGCCCGACCCTGCTCCTGGGCGGCTACGGGTCACACCGCATCGAAGGTATCGGCGACAAGCACGTACCCTGGATCCACAACATCAAGACCACCGATGTGGTCGCCGGCATCGACGACCAGGCCTGCATGAGCTTGCTGCGGCTGTTCAACGAATCGGAAGGCCGTGCCCATTTGAAATCGCGCGGCGTCGATCCGAACATTGTCGACCGGCTCGATCTGCTCGGGATCTCGGGCATCGCCAATCTGTTGACTGCAATCAAAACGGCTCGCTTTTTCGAAATGGGCCCGAAGGACATGCTCTTCACCGTTGCCACCGATTCGATGGAGCTCTACGGCTCCCGATTCGAGGAGGAGTGCGAATTGCACGGTGCCTACACAGAGACCTCTGCCGCAGTCCATTTCGATCGGTATCTTCTGGGGACGGGCATCGACCACATGCTGGAACTCGGTTATTGGGATCGCAAGCGGATCCACAACCTCAAGTATTTCACCTGGGTAGAGCAACAGGGCAAGACGGTCGAGGAACTCGATGCCCAGTGGTATGACGATGACTACTGGACCTCCCACTTCCACGCCTGGGAGGAGTGGGACCGGCAGATCGAAGAATTCAACCAGCGGACGGGGCTTCTCGCGAAGTATCGCTGATCAATTCTCTTCGCTACTTTGATCATGCTCTTCGAATTTCGGCTCGAAGACCATCGCTTGAATGTACTGCTCGCCGCGTGTGAATGGCCTGCCGAGGGGCCACCATCCATCGACCATGCGGTTTGTGACCACGCTCGAAAGACCGTCCAGCGAAGATGAGTAGACGAGTTCGCAACTTGCTGTCTGGCTCATGATTCTTGCTCCTTGCCAGTCATCTACGCAGGATTGATGCCAGCCTTGGCCACGAGAAAAGGTAGGAAAGACCTGGGCAGGGCGTATCATCTTGGAGCATTCATCGAGGATTCTGTACCGCTGGAGGAGGCAAGATGGGGCGAGACGACCGATTGGTGGAAAAGAAGATCGACGGCAAAAGCATCTACCAGGGAAACATCCTCGATCTCGAGGTGGATCGCGTGCTGTTGGCAAGCGGAAATGAGGCCTCGCGAGAGGTTGTTCGGCACAAGGGCGCCGTCGTCGTATTGCCGCTCCACGAAGATCGCAAGATCGAGTTCGTCAGGCAATACCGGTATCCGATGGGCGAGATACTGCTCGAACTCCCTGCCGGCAAGCTTGATCCCGGCGAAGAACCTCTCGAATGCGCCGGTCGCGAGTTGGCGGAGGAAACCGGCTGGAGGCCGGTTGAGGTCCACGCGTTGGGCTCCTTCTTCACAACCCCTGGTTTCACTGACGAGGTGTTGCACGCATTCATCGCCACGCCGCTCGAGCCGGCCCCCGATGTTGCCCAGGATCCTGACGAGGCGATCGAAAACGTCACCATAACGGTGGAAGAAGCCCTCAACGCTTGCGGCAACGGCACCATACGGGACGGCAAAACGATTGCGACTCTATTCCTCGCCCAGCTCCACGGTTGGATCTAGCGACGCCACCGGGGGTCATCGATTCAGGAAACCTGAATTTGGAATGCTGATTTCTTGCTGAACTCCCGGCAGGGGAGGGTCACGAGATCAATCCGAATTCCGAATTCCGAATTCCGAATTCCCGTCGTCGGTCGGGCAGTACTCGTCACGGCGGCGGGTGAGATCCGCGATGACCGCTTTACGGAACTGGAGGTCGGGGAAGTCCCGTTTCAGCTCCTCTTTGTAGGAAGGGATGTCGATCATTTCCATTCTGCATCGCAGAGTCTTGAACGGGGTCGGGAGGAGCTCGCCCGGCACCTGGATGTGGTGGAGTCCGCCCGAGTAGACCATGAGCATGCGGCCGTCGGGCAGGGATTCGAGAATATCGGCAATACCGCCCCGGACCGTCATCTCGCGGCCCTCGGAATCGAGCCCGTTGGCCCGTTTCATCCGGCCTTCGGGGAGGATGATAGTGATCGCCTTCGAATCCACCTTGTTGAGCACGTTGTACCAGGTTTTGTCGCGCTGACGGGTGACCACGATCGGATGCCGTACGAGCAAGCGGAAGAACAGCCCTATACGCCGTTTCATGGTCTTCTCGGCCACCGGGAGCACACCGTGGCGGGAGAACTTCCATAGCAGTCTGTACTGAGCGTAGCCGGCGATCAGGGGTTCGTACAGACTGGTGTGATTGAGGATGGCAACGATGCGGGTTTTCAGCGCGTAGTCCTCCGGCTCGCCATCGATCCATTCGTTTTCGAGCTTGAAGAAGACATTCGCCGCAGTCCGCACACCTACCAGGAGTACAAAAGTGATGACCGCCTTGATCATGAGCCGTTCCGTGTCACGAGGAATAGTTTACATCCGCCGACCTTGACCCGGAAGACTGTCTTCAGAGGATCGCCGAAGCTCGAGAAATGGTACTCAAGCTATCAGCGGTCAGCCGTCAGTAGTCATCTCAGCCTCGTGCAAATAACTCGTCCGTTCCTCTGTAGGCGGGTCCTTCAGGGCCCGCCAGAGCGCGAGGAATAGAGCAGATTCGACTGCAAGAGAAAATGAATCGACCGTTGGCGGGCCCTGAAGGACCCGCCTTCTTGTGGCGCGATCTGTCAAGCTTCCACGTTTACCGTATTGAAGGTCCTCCTTGGGTGTTCTTGCTGGTCGAAATCTTCCAGGTCAAATCGGTGGCTTCTTGAAGCGTCAGGCCGGACGGGGCCTTTGACGACCTTCTATCCGTTCCGAACCGCGATGGGCTCGACAACATAATCCTGCGTACGCCTGGGGCGCGGTGTAGAAGCGCAATGCTGAGCGGCCCCATCTACAGGACCGGTTCCATTGATGGAACCAAGGCGGGTCACGGGCTCGCTCACACCGATTTGATCTTCGAATGACATCTTCTGCTTCTCCTACTTGGCCAGGACGGCTCCCGCCGGAACAACCCCTTGATCAACGAATCTCCACAGGGCCACCAGGAGTCTTCTTGCCAGTGCCACGATGCCTATTCGCCGAGCTCGCTTGCCGCCGTTTCCGAATCGCTGCTGAAACCACAGGCTGAGCTCGCTCTGCGGCTGGAATCGAAGCCAACACCAGGCAATCTCTATCGCCATCGTGCGCACTCGTGGATTGCCCGATTTGTCGATCCCAAGCTCGCGATCCATGTCTCCGCTTGCAAACGGAGTCGGTGTCAGCCCGGCCAAAGAGCCGACCTGTCTTCTGTTTTTGAATTTTCGCCAGCCGAAGAATTCCATTACGAACAACCATGAGCTGTTGTACGCGAGGCCTCGCAGCCGCATCAGCTGTCTCACTTTCTCCACCTTTTCGTCCTGAGACTTCCGCAACGTCTCACGCCGCTGCATCTCGAGATGACGAATCTGCTCGCGGACAATCTGTAAACGCTGATACTCCCGCTCGAGGCGACTCACCATGTGCTTTGGCAGCAGTGAGCCATCCCAAACTCGGCACCTTCGCAACAACCCAACAAAGCCGTTTCTCGCCGGGATCTTCACGCCTTGGCTGATCAACAGGCTCTTGATCCGATTCGTGTGTCTGGTTTGCTCACTTTTCAACGCCCGCAGCTCCCGGTGCAGGTGCCGGTCGTCTTCGTCTTTCACGCTCGGCGCCTGCACCACGCTCCATACCTTCGGCTCGCCGCCACAGAAGAGGGCCCCAGCTTGTCCCCGGTTTTTGCGGGAGGCTGGGCTGATAGTTGATGGCCGGGCTTGGAATCACCAGTCGAAGGTCACCCCAAGATACGCGTTGCGGGTGGCGCCGACGATCCACACCGGTTGGTATCCGTCGAAATAGCCGAAGGTCGTGAACAGCTGGTCGGTGAGATTGTTGACGCGCATTTTCAGCGCAACCCGGCGGGCACTGAAAAGATTGGCGACGGCCCGGCCGAGGTCGGCCTCGAGCCCGAGATCGAGGACGGTGTAGGCCGGGTTGACGCGGTGGATGTATCCGGGGTCCTGACTGACCTCGGGGTATTTCCGCATATCCTCGGTGTTGTCGAGGTAGAAATCGTCCACAAACCGAAACTGAAGAAAACCATCGACAGGCCCGGTTCCACCGCGGATTTGCAGAGTGCCGAGCCACTCCGGGCTCACCGGCAGGGTGTTGCCGGAGTGATCCATGCTCCCGCCACCCCAGATATTCTCGACGAAGTCGACGATGGTGTTGTCGGCCCACGCCAGCGATAGACGCCCGTTCCATCGGGGCATCGGCGCCCACTCGAGATCGAGCTCCACGCCTTTGTGCTCCGTCACGGCGCCATTGGCAGTCACAGGATTTCCGTTGTTGTCGAGGCCGCCGGCCCAGACGATGGCGTTATCGAAATCCAGGTAGTAGAGGTTGAGGTTGGCGCCGCCGTTCTTCCACGAGTAGCGCGCGCCGAGCTCGAAGTCGGTGAGCTTTTCGGGCTCCAGATTTTGCGGGGGTGGCGCCCAGTAATCCTGCGGGTCGTAGAGGTCGCGGAACGCCGGTTCGCGGCCTCCGCGCGAGACATTTCCGTAGAAGCCCCATCGCTGGTTCGGGTGATATGCGAGACCCAAGCGCGGGAGGAGGTAGGAAAACGACGAGTCAAAGGTGACATCCCCGACCTTGTCGTTGTGCATCTCATATTCGTGGGAGGTCCAGGTCAGACCTGCGAGCAGATTCCACTTCTGGTTGAAATGCCAGTTCTCCTGGAGGAAAGGCTGCAATGTGGTTTTATCGAGCTCGTAGTCGTAGTAGCGATGGTCGGGCGGCAGGTCCGGCGGATAGTATTGAGCCCACTGGACGGAGCCGAAGTGTCGGCCGCTGTGCAGGCGGATCGCGACCCCTGCCTGGAGGTTGCCGCGCCCGCCACCGTGGGACCACTGGAGGTTTGGTATCCAGCCGGCGTCCCATTCCGTGACCTCGCGGTGGCGCACGAGATCGGTGGTGTCGATGATCTCGCCGCCAGGTCCGGGGAAGGGATCGAGGCCGTACTCCGGGAACCAGCGGTCGTCCTTGAACTGTTGGAAGTAGCCGTCGCCGGTGAAATAGAAGAACGTGTTCTGAAACACGAGGTCGTTATTCATCTGCCAGCTGTGAATCAGCTGGTAATGGGGTTGGAAGAACTCATCGATCTCGCCGGGGTATTCGAGAGGGTTGTATCGACGGTCGGTCCGTTGGTCGCCTGTGATCTGGCCGTCAAGGTAAGCCTTCGAAACACCCTCGTAGGCGAGGTGGGTCTTTTCCGGTCCGCCGAAGAGGTTGATTCGGGTGGTCGTTTTGTTGCCGTAACGAACGATCGATCCGTAGTAGTTCCACATCTCGGCCCACGACTGGTCACGATAACCGTCGCTCTGTACCCGCGAGTAGCGGAAGGTGGCGGCCCATTGGTCGTTGATGAGACCGCTGTCGTATTCGAGGGTGAAACGCGAGGTGTCGAACGCCCCGCCGAGAGCCTCGACCCGCAGGCGTCTTTCGGTGGCCGGTTGGCGCGTGCGCAGGTCGATCGATCCGCCGATGGCGCTGCCACCGTAGAGGGTGGTGCCGACTCCCCGCTGCACCTGGACGTCTTCAGTCGTCGAAAGGAAGTCTGCAAGATCGATGAAGAAGAGACCATGCGAATGGGCGTCGTTGATCGGTACACCGTTGAGGCTGACCGCGGTCCGGCGCATATCGAAGGAGCGGAGGAAGAAATAGGAGTAGCCGATACCGTTGCCCGAATCGTTATAGGCGTAGAAACCCGGGGTGGGTGACAGGAACATTGGTACGTCCTGGGCCCAGTAGAGGCGCTCGATATCCTCCCTGTCGACGTTGGTCACAGTGACAGGGGTCTCGCCGACGTCGGCGCGAAGACCGGTGACCTCGATCTCGGATGAAAAGAGGAGGTGCGCCTGGAGGGACAGGCGGAGCATGTGGGCGAGATCGGTGAGGTTGAGGTCGAGCGTCTGGTAGCCGGCCGCCTTCACGGTAAGCCGGAGCGAGGTTGGGGGAGGATCCGGCAGAACGAGCACAAACGACCCGTCGGTTTCTGTGGTCGCACTCAGCTCGAGGCCGGAGGCGGTTCCTCGAAGGTCCGCACCGGCGATCGGTTCCTTGGTGGTGAAGTCGATCAGGGTTCCGGGCAGCTCGCCGGCTGTGATCGCCACTACCGAGGCCGCGAGGACCGCAAAAATCAATATTGTCTTGAACGAATTCATGCCGCTGCTCCTCGTTCAATCCGGGCCTGAGGGTCGAAGGGGAGGCCCGCTCCAGAATGCTGCGGCATGGTGGGTGGGCGTCTCCAATTTCCTCCGCCGGCATGATCCGGATCAGGTTCGAGGGGTCTGCTCTCAGCCCGAGAAGAACGGGCACCCCCACGGAAACGCTTGTGCGTCAAAAAGCCAAAGAACTGGTGAAAGTATCGGGCCCGCCCCCGAGCGTGTCAAGCACTCTCCCGCTGAGAGAGGACTATTTTCCGCCTGGCCTCGACCGCAGGTGTACTTCGTCTCTATTCAGCGTTCAGGGATGAGGCACGCCTCTTATCAGGAGGGAAAATCAATGCTCCAAACGTGCGCAGAAGCACGATTGCGTACAGTGCCGGTCCGTGGTGCCGCAGGGAGTAGAGATCGAACTCGAGCTTTACCAGGTGTTCCTCCGGTTCGGCGCTATAGGGGAAATGGACCTGCGCCCAGCCCGTGAGGCCGGGTCGGACCGAATACCGGAAGGCATAGAAAGGGATCTCTTTTTCGAGTTTCGCGGCGAGCTCCGGCCGTTCGGGTCGTGGACCGACCAGGCTCATCTGGCCGCGCAGGACGTTGACCAGTTGTGGCAGCTCATCGATGCGCCAGCGGCGGAGAATGCGACCGATGGCCAATACTCGTTCGTCTGCGTCGTTTGAAAACTGCGGTCCGTCAACCTCTGCGCCCCGCCGCATGGTACGGAGCTTGTAGACGGTGAAGGCCCGCCCAAACCGTCCTAAGCGCGTTTGCCGGTAGAGGATTGGCCAGCCGTCGGTGAGCAGGATTCCGATGGAGGCGACCAACAACAACGGCGAGGTCAGAACAAGAATGGCGGTGGCCGCTATCACGTCGAGGAAGCGTTGCACCTGGTGAAAGGTCGTTGTCGCCAGCGATGAGAAGTCGCCGGTGGCGATGAACCACCGCGAGTCCACCTGCCGCACAGGGATTCGGCCGGTGAGAGCCGCGTAGGCGCCGGCTGAGTCCATCACCGCCGTGCCGCGGAAATTGAGGGCCGCGAGTCTGTCAGCCGTTGCATCGTCCTCGAGCTGGGCGACAATGACGAGATCGATCCCCTCGAGGTCTTCACTCGTCAACTCCGAGCCTTCCGTCCCGTTTGGAGTCGGCAAGTGACGGACGATGCGAAAGGGCGGTGATGTGCGTTCGGCGAGCACGTCTTTGAGCGCGCCGACGATCGGTCCTTCGCCGATCGCGAGCGCTTTTCGTGACGACGGGAGTTTGCTGAGAGCAATCCAAGTGATGCGGAGCAGGGTTTCGAGTGGCAGAGATAGGACAAGCGTCAGCGCGAGGAGGCCGCGCCCGAACCGCCATGGCAGAACCAGATAGGTGCCGAGCGCGAGGGCGGCCGCGAGGCTGATTCCGAGCGCTGCCATGCGGGTGAGTACGTAATCTCTTGTGAGCCAGCTTTCCGGACGATAGAGATCG
Organism: Candidatus Sulfomarinibacteraceae bacterium; assembly: GCA_963776765.1. Lineage (GTDB taxonomy): Bacteria > Acidobacteriota > Thermoanaerobaculia > Thermoanaerobaculales > Sulfomarinibacteraceae > Sulfomarinibacter. Next base: position 126,277 of record CAVZOK010000010.1, on the reverse strand, counting down.
AAGGTGATGGCGAGGCCAAGCTGGACGAGGATTGCATAGGCGATAAAGCCCGGGTGATCGAGGATTCGGCCGAGCTCCTGCGGAAAGTTATCGGCTCCGAACCGGATCCAGGCCGCTGCGAGGCCTGCAGCCAACAGAATGGTGGTGTCCAACACTGCCAGGAACAGTTGCGCCGGCCGGCGGTTGTCTGCGATCTCCTGCATCGGCTGATTCTTCGTCCTACATCAGAGGATGTCAACCGCCAACATCTTGATCGTGTGTTTCCTCGGTAGAAAATATCAATAGGAGCCGGTGGATGAGGGAGTTGGCTGGGGCGCAGTAGCTCTCTCCGCCGGTGCGCGCTATCATGAGCCGCACGAAAGACAGAATGCCGATGAAAGATCACCGAATCGCAGACGTTGTCTCAGGCCCGCACGAGGGTTCGGCGCTGGACCGTCTGATCGGTGTGCCCTGGTTGATCGAAGAGTTGCGGGGGCGCGTGTGACGATTTGTCCGTCGTGCGGCGCCGACCTCTCCCCCGGAGACGAACAGTGCGCGAAATGTGGAACGCTGCTCGCTGCGGATATCGAGGGCACGCTGATCCTCAGAACGGCGACCCCGAAGATGAGCACACCTGCGAATCCCTCCGAGAACGGGAGTCGAGCACGAGCACACCATAGGGCTGGCCGGCGACGGGGATGTGCACGACCAGACCGTCGTGTTGTCGGGCGATGTTTCCGAGTTCGACGCGACGATGGGCGTGGATGCGGCATCGGTGCTGTCTGGCGATTCCAGCGGTGCGAGCCCGCCGGCGATGGAGTCGGCCAACGACGTCGGAAGCCCCCTCAAAGTCGGAGATGCTTTCGGTGATCGATATCGCATCGACAAGCTGCTCGGTTTTGGCGGCATGGGTGCGGTCTACAAGGCCTGGGACGAGATTCTCGACATCCCGGTCGCACTCAAGGTGATCCGGCCCGAGATGGCCCAGGACCCGGCTGTCGCCGAACAGCTCGACCGGCGCTTCAAGCGCGAGCTGCTCCTGGCACGCCAGGTGACTCACAAGAATGTGGTGCGCATCCATGACCTCGGTGAAGTCAAGGGCATCAAGTACATCACGATGACCTTCATCGAGGGTGAGGATCTGTTGGGCATCCTCAAGCGCGACGGCAAGGTCGCGGTCCCGGAGGCTCTCAAGATCATCCGGCCGGTGGTGGAGGGGCTGGTAGCCGCCCACGAGGCAGGGGTGGTCCATCGAGATCTCAAACCGGCCAACATCATGGTCGAACCGGCAACCGGCGAGAGCTACATCATGGACTTCGGCATTGCCCGATCGGCGACTCCGGCGGGCGATGAGGTGGTCGAGGGGCTCGCGGAGGCCAAGGCGCAGAAGATGGCCGGGATCACCGACGAAACTCAGGCCGGTGCGGTTGTCGGCACCCTCCAGTACATGGCACCCGAGCAGTTCATGGGCAAGTCGATCGACCAGCGGGCGGACGTTTATTCGCTCGGGCTGATCCTATACGACATGTTGGTCGGCCGGCGCCGCATCGAGAAAGTTCAGAGCGCCTTTGCGGAGTTCCGCGGAAGGATCGAAAAAGCGCCACCAGCTCCCCGCACCCTGGATCCCGAAATCACCGAATCGGTGGACCAGATCGTTTCCCGTTGCCTCGAACCCGATCCTCAAGACAGGTTCCAGACCACCGCCGAACTCCAGGCGGCGCTCGATCGCCTCGACGACCAGGGCGAGCCGCTGCCGATCACCAGAATTCTCACACCCAAGCTGATGGCGGCTGCGGCGGCTCTGGTTGTGGTCCTCCTCGGTGGGACCTGGTGGCTGGCCAGCCTGCGGGGCCCGGTCGGCGAGCCCGATCCAATGTCGGTCCTGATCGCGGACTTCAATAACCAGACCGGCGATGCGTCGTTTGATGGCGCTCTCGAGCAGGCCTTGGTGATCGGGATGGAGGGTGCGGGCTTTATCAGCGCCGTGCCTCCGGCCGCCGCGCACCAGATCGCGGACCAGATCAGCTCGGGCGCCCGGCTCGACGAGGAAATGGCCCGGCTCGTGTCACGTCGCGAGGGAGTCAATGTCATCCTCGCCGGTGACATTGCCAGTGACGGGGACGAGTACGTCCTCTCGGTCAGAGCGCTCGATCCCGGCCTCGAACCCGGGGAGGGCAAACCGTTGGCCACCGCCCGAGCCACTGCCGACACCAAGGATCAGGTCTTGGCGGCGGTCGGCAAGATCGCAGCTGAGCTCCGTGGCGATCTCGGTGACACTGCCCCGAAGGGTGATCGGCTGGCGGCTGCCGAGACCTTCACCGCAGCCTCATTGGAGGCCATGCGGGCCTATGCACAGGGTCAGGAGCTGACCGCACAGGGGCAGTTCGAAGAGGCCCTTGCACTGTATGAGGAAGCCGTTGCCAGCGATCCCAGGTTTGGTCGCGCTTACGCCGGCATGGGTGTTGTGTACGGCAATCTGAGGCGTGAGGCAGAGGCTGAGGAGAGCTATCAAAAGGCATTCAAGCACCTCGACCGAATGTCCGAGCGCGAAAAGTACCGGACTCTCGGTGGATACTACCTCCTTGTTTCGCGCAACTTCGAAAAGGCGATCGAGAACTACCAGACTCTAGTCGATCTGTTTCCGGCTGACGGGGTTGGGCACGCGAACCTCGCCTTCGCCTACCTCTCGGTGCGCGATTTCGACCGCGCCGTCGAATCGGGCCGCGAGGTCGGTGGCGCTGGAGCCGAACAACATCATCAACCGCATGAACTACGCCATGTACGCGATGTATGCGGGGGACTTCGAAACCGCGATCGTCGAATCGAACACGATCTTCGAACAGAATCCCGACTTCGGTTACGCGCTCTTCACGCTGGGCCGGTCCGCGGCAGCGGCCGGGGACGAGACCGCGGCCCGTACCGCGTACGACCGACTTGGCGGTTCGGAGGCCATGGGCGCGTCACTGACACCGATAGGCGAGGCCGACCTCGCCCTCTATCTCGGCCAGCCGCGCGAGGCGTTGGCTATTTTGGGTCCTGCGATCGAGGGATCTGAAAATCAGTTTGAGTCGGCGGCGATGATGGTGGCGAAGGGGAGGCCCAGCTTGCCCTCGGAGAGACCGAAGCCGCCGGCGACGCGGCCGAGCGGGCCATCGAGCTCAGTGGGCACGAGAGCATCCAATTCCTCGGCGCCCGACTGCTGATGGCCGCCGGGCGGGCCGAAACTGCGGATGAGATCGCCCTCGAGCTCGAGAACAAGCTGCAGACCCAGACCACAGCGTTGTCGGCCATGATCCGCGGCGAACGCGCCCTCGACAAGGGCCAGCTCGGTACCGCGATGCGAGAGTTTCGCTACGCTCGTGAGGACTTCGATTTCTGGTTCGGCCACTTCCTGCGTGGGCGAACGTTCTTCGAGGCCGGGCACTTCCCCGAAGCGCTCGACGAGTTCGACTACTGTGTCCGCAACCGGGGCGAGATCACCGACGTGTTCCTGGTCGACTCCGCGACCCTGCGGTATTTCCCGCCCGCCCTCTACTGGCTCGGCCGCTGCCACGAAGCCCTCGGCAACTCAGACGCCGCGCGTGATCTCTACGAAGAGTTCGTCGCCTTGCGGGTCGAGACGGATCCGCCGGATGAGTTGACGGTGGATGCCGCGACACGGCTGGGGGATTGAAGCGTCTCGTCGGCCATCCAGATAGTGGGTGATCGAATTCGGAAGTCGGAATTCGGAATGCCGCCCACCCGCCCGGTTACTGACGCCCGGCTTGTCACGGCGAAGCCCATCGGGGGCAGCCGGCAGGGCGTCCGTAACAGGGGGTGGGTGGCCGTGCCAGCCAGGGCGTCTCTTCCGTAACCGGCGCACCAACCCTCAGGAAAACGAGTCTCGCAAACTCAAGCCCGCCAAAGCCAATGGATCATTCGCTCATCGAGATCTGAGGCTCTCTTTCCTCAACGAAACTCGACGCTTCAGAGCACCGCCATTCCGATAAGCGAGATGATTGTTGGGTTCAGGCTCTGACAGATCCCGAGGAGTCATATTCGGGCCCGGGCCCTCCCTCTCACGATTCGCCAAAAGAAAGGCGCCGCGGATGCGGCGCCTTGGGTATGACCGTTGATACGAGATTGCCTATTTCAGCTGAACCAAGAACGGGCCGTCGATCGCCTCCACAGCTGTAGTTGCTCGTGATGTTGATCTCGTAGCATCCTCTGGGCAGCGAATCCCGGCATCGGGATCACCCTCCGGGTACTTCGATTGCCAATTGAACTGCCACGCACCGCTGCTGTAGCGGAGATCGCTCGATCCCGGATCCTCTTCGAGGATGAAGTCATTGACTGTCTCCGAGTCGTGTCCGGATCATAGTCGGCGCATTTCATCTTCTCCCAACCTCTGAACCTGATGGACGGATGCAGCGCCACCGCTGTCAACGGTGAGGTTGTCGGAGTCGACGTACTTCCAGCTCAGAGGCACGACGCTGCCGGCATTCGCCAGGTACAGAACGTCATTGAGCGGCGACTTGAGACCGACAAATGTCCAGTCGTACAGAGGTTCCACGCGATCACAGTGACAGTCGCGGGAATTGAAGTCAGGGGCTCGGGAGTCGTCGTCAGTGACCGTGTAGATGAACGCGTCAACTCCGCAGAATCCGACATTCGGCATGTAGTTCGCACCGAGGCCATCCGTGGATGTTGTTCCATTGGATGCAGGGCCGACCGCCGACACGATCAAGGTGTCGCCGTCAGCGTCGAAATCGTTCGTGAGGACAGAGATCATGTTCAGACCGCTGTTCTGAGTCACTGTTGCCGAATCACCGACTGCGACCGGCGCGTCGTTGACCGGGCTCACGGTTACGGTAACTGTGGCTACATTCGAGTCCGCCTTGGTGTCATTCGCCTTAAAAGTGAAGCTATCGACACCATTGAAATTCGGAGCTGGCGTGTAGGTCAGACTCGGTGGTGTACCGGAAAGCGAGCCATTCGAGGGGCCGAGTACGACTTCGAAAGTGAGTGTGTCGCCGTCACCGTCAGACCCGCTCAGCGTAATCAAGGCGGCGGTTTCTTCCGGGGTTGTTACGGTCTGGTTCTCTGCTACCGGCACATCCTCGATGCTTTCAATCGTGATGGTGACGGATGCATCGCCCGCACCGCCCGTCGTATCGGTGACAGTCACCGTGAACTCGTCGGGGCCGTTGTAGTTTGCGGTCGGGTTGTATTCGAATTCTCCAGTGCTCGGATCAATGGTTGCTGTACCGTGACTCGGGCCCTCGGTGCATTTCGAACAGAAGACTGAATCGCCCTCGACGTCGGTCACTCCCACGTACCGCTTCCGGCACCGTCCTCATCGACCTCCAGCGTGAATGGCTCCACCACAGGCGCGTCGTTGACATTTTCCACAGTGATCAGGAAGGTGAACGAATCTGACGTGTCTTCGCCTCCGAATTCCGTGCCGCCGTTATCTCTGAGCTCTATGGTGATGGTGGCCTCGCCGAACGCGTCATCGGCTGGCGTGAAGCTCAGGGTACCGTCCGAGGAAACCGAAGGTCCGGCGGAAAACAGGTACGGATCGGTGTTCCCGATCACCCAGAATTCAAGTGCCTGCGTGTCGTTGTCACCGTCGTAGATCTCGGTGGCCCAATCGAGGATTATGTTCTCTCCGGAATCCTCTTGGGCGGTCTGATCGGTTCCGTGACAGTAAAGGTTGGCGCGTGGTTGGATTTCACGATCTCGATCAGGAAATAGGCGGTATTGTTGACGTCGTTGATCTCGGAGATTTCGACCTGGTCATCCACGTAGACCGTCAGGTAGATAGAGGCCGGTCGGTGTCGATCGGGACCTCGAGCGACGGCGCCGGCGTCATGTGGAGATTGGTTGGCCGGGAGACATCTTGTTGCCCTCCGGTGTCGGGTCCTGGAACAACGGGTCGGGGCACCCGGTGACATCGAGAGGCATGTTCTTCGGGTAGTTGTCTACGTAGGCCTTCGGGCAGAGGTAGTAACCCTGGGTAAGGTCGCCGTTCTCTGCGGCCGGCAAATGCGTCTGCGTGGATTGCCTGGTTTTTCAGGACCCAGGTCCCGTCCCAATCGCCGAGCGGGGAAGGTGATCTCGGTACCGGCGCGGAAGATTTCACCGCGAGGAACTGTATCGAGTACGGTCGGGTTTAGGTGGTCCATGCCGTTGATCTGCAGCGGAACCAAATCCGCTGCGGCGGCGTTGAAGCACGCGGCCGCTTCGGGGTCGCCCACTGGGGATTCCCTCATGAAGCATGGCCAGGAGCCGACCGCCGCACTCGGCAGGTCGGTCTCAGGGTCATAATCGAGGTCGGCACCGGGTATCGATGCAGTTTGTGGTGATCGGCAGATCGCCATCCGGATCACAAAACGGTTTCAGCTGGAATGCCCGCAACGTGAGGTTGATCGAGTTCGGTGCGCGGTCTGCTTTGGTCGTGCCATCGTCAATCGCTGCAGCCTTGTTGAACGAAGGTTCATCCGGCGGCGCCATCGCGAAGGCCGAGTTCTGGACGAAGGGGTTCTGGACGAAGGGGTTCTGGACGAACGGGTTCTCGGCTGTCTCGTTGCGGACGAAAGGATTGAGCACGAATGGGTTTCGGACGAACGGGTTCTCGGCGTCCGGGTCCTGCACCACGTTGGAGAGGATCTGTTCGTGCGGGATGTTGTAGGGCTCGCAGATCGGATCGCCATTCTCGTCGAAGAGCTTATTGCCGTTCTCATCTTCGGCTTGCCGGTAGCCGGTGGAGTAGGACGTTGTGTGGACGAGAAGCTGGAAGGCGTAGTTGCCCTGGTACTTGTCGGCGTTGTCGATGTTGATGATCGGAATGTAACTGGATGCTGTGTTGGTCTGGGCAGTCGATGTTGTCAGGATCGTCGGGTGTCACCTCCCAGGTCGTGTCGACGACACCGTAGACGGCGTGTCGTCCCCGAGGGCGTTGTTGCGGACGAACGGATTGCGGACGAACGGGTTGCTGACCGAGTAGTTCGTGTAGCCGCTGTTTCGCACGAACGGGTTCGCGGGGTCGTTGTTCCGGACAAAGGGGTTCCGGACGAAGGGGTTTCGCACGAACGGGTCCTGGACATCCTGCTCTCCGGAAGGGATGTTCTGCACGTCGCTGTCCAGGCTGAAGGTGACGGTGCCCGTCTGACCGTTGTCTGTAATGTTCCCAAAGCACGACTCCCCGGTGAGTCCGTCGATCTCGGTCACGTGTACCGTGATGGGGCCCGGGGCGTCGTACTTGGCGTAGACCACCTGTGAGACGCTCGAGTAGGCGAAGATCGTCACCTCACCGCACTCGATAGGGTCGTCGGTGAGCGAGAACGAGGCATCGTCGATGTTCGCGGGATCGATCTCGAATCGGTAGTAGCGCTCCACGTCGGTGCGGTTGCGGACCGAGAACGGCAAACTGCGTTGTGTCACATCGAGTTGCTTGGAGGTCGTCGGCGTGCTGATCACGAGATCCGCTCCGACGCGGGACGTGTATACGTTCGAGTTGCGCGATCCCGCGTTTTGGCACGGGTCGCCACCCAGACCGGGCGGGGTATAGAAGCCGTATCGCTCCCATTCTTCGTAGCCCTGGTCAGGGTAGTACGGCGGGATGATGTTGCGGTTGTCGGCGAAGATGGCGTGGAATCCACGGGCGGGCACGTCGGCGGCGCCGGTCGCCCATTTCCAGCCTCCCAAGCCGTCGGGTACGAACTGAAGCAGCGGGACGAGGTCGGGGTAGTCGCCGATAAAGGGGATGTACCGGCGGCCGAGGTCGGCGCATTGACCCGGTTGACCTGGCGCGCGCACGGCGGGTTGGTCGGTCCAAGGGGTAGGTTGGGATCGCAGGGTGCGGCGTGGATTACGTCCTCGAGTTGCTGGCCGTCGGCGAGATCCGCGATGCCGCTGATCGGATAGCGGGAAACCTGGATCGAAGAGGTACCGATCAACGTGCCGGCATCCACGCCGTACGGTTCGAGCAGTGCGGCGCGGAAGTCGACCACTCGATCGTAGCCGTTAATGAATCCGGCACCACCGTCGGGGTTCACGTCATCAAAATTGACCTCTTCTCGCCCATCTTCATCGAAACCGATCAAGCCGCGTGACTCGTAGTAGGCGAGCATCAGGCGGCCCCCGCCGAAGCTGAGCTTCGGCATCACTTGTGGCCCGCGCAAGGTGTCCTGCCACTCGCCACCGACACCTGCGTTATAGGGCTTCTGGAGTAGGTCGTTGTCGACGACCTGGCGCTGGGTCCAATTCTTGCCGTCATCGTCGGATCGAGACAGAACAATGCGCGGGGAGCCATTCGTCTCGGTCCTGTTCCTGCCATGCCACGAATACCTGGCCGTCGTCATTGACTGTGGCCGTCGGAAAGCCGTTCGAGCGGAATGCGAGAAATTCTTTTCCGTAGTCGGTCGAAATGGTCGGCTGGTCGAATGGAACCATCGCCGGATTGCTGGCCACGGCAGGTGTGGCCCAGCTCGCTGCCGTAGTCGACCGACTTCCTGACGATGATGGCATCGGGGTTGAAGAAGTGCCGCCAGGCGACATAAATCGTGCCGGGACCTCCCTTGACTCCGGGCTCCCCGATGCCCGGGTCGATGGCGATCGTCGAGCCCTGGTTCTGGTTCCAGGTCTTGTTGATCTTCTCGACCGAGTAGGTCAGGCCGAAGTCCTCAGACTTGGCGAAGTTGACCTTGCTCTGAAATTTCTCGTATTTGTCAAGGCCGACAAAGGTGCTGTATGTGACGTAGACACGGTGGCCGCACTGTTCCGGCCCGCCGGATCCGCGCCACACATCGACCTCGATGTCGGGTTTGTCGAGGAAGTGGCCGTTATCCGCGTTGTTTCCGGTCTCGAGCACGGTCGTCCCGAGATAGGCGATCGTATCGCCGCCTTCGTCGTTATTGAGATCCTGATAGCGGGCGACCGCGAGCTTGCTCTCGCCGCCACGGGTGAAGGCGACGAAGACAACGTAGAAGTAGCCGCACGGGGCCGGTGCGAGCACCGGGTCGGTCGCAGCCTCGAGCCCGTAGACGGGAGAGGCCAGGGATGCGGCCGAGTCATCGAAATCCGCGCCCGGCAGGAAGCCACCCGCCCAGGTGAGTCCGCCGTCGTAGGACCGGCTCATGCCGACCCAGGCCTCGGCGGCTGCAATCGGTGGCAGCTCTGTGCACCGCGATTCCGTGTTCTGGGAATGATCCCAGCCAGCATGAACTCGGCGACGTTCAGCGCCAGCGAGGCAATTTGGAACTGTTCCTCGCCGACATACGAGTCGTCAGGCACGTCCACCGCCCGGTAATCGTTGAAGAACGCGAGCAGGTGGTCGGGGTTGACAGTGGAAGCGGCGATTGTCGGCTCGACCTGTCGCTGCCGCCGCCGGTGGTCGTGGGTGTTCCCGGCCTCGGATCGACGGCGATGAAGGAGCCCTGGTTCTGGGTGTAGGGCTGCTGGATCTTCGAGAGGTCCCAGGTCTGGCCCCCGTCCATTGACATCGCGAAGTTGATCTTGCTCTGGAACTTGCCTTCCTTGTCGAGGCCGTTGAAGGTGCTATAGCTCGTAAAGACCCGGTGACCGCACTCGGTGTCCGAGAAATAGACTTCCATATGTACTGAAATCGGCCTCGTCCCTGAAGACGTCGAGATTGATGTGGCCTTTGTCGAGAAAATAGCCGTTCAGGGCATTGTTTCCGGTCTCGAGCAACAGTCGTGCCCTGGTACTGCCAGGTCTTGCCGCTCTCGCTGTCGTTGAGGTCCTGGAAGCGGGCCACCACGATCTTGCTCTGACCACCGCGGGTGAAGCCCATGAAGATCACGTAGACGTAGCCGCACGGTCCGGCGACCGCCACCGGGTCGGTGGCCGCGTCGAGTCCGTAGACCGGGGATTCCTGGGAGATCAGCGAGTCGTCAAAGCTCGCGCCGGGCATGATAAATCCGCTCCACGTGAGGCCGCCGTCATACGAGGCGCTGCCACCCACCCAGGCCTCGGCCGCCGCAATCGGGGGCGCTTCGAGGAATGGGAATTCAGGCAGTGAAATCAGACCGGCGAGCATCATATTGGTGGTCTTCATCGCTATGGCGAAGTTCTGAGTCTCCTCGCCAAGGCCGATATCGTCGGGTACGTTTACCGCGCGGTAATCGACGAAGAATGAGAGGACGTGGTCGGGGTTGCGGGTCGAGACCGCTATTGTCGGCTCGACCTGCCGCTGCAGGTAACCGTCGCCCCGGAGGTACCAATCGGGTCATCGACTTTCCGGAACCACCGGCAGTACCGGGATATTCTGGCTCGCCTGCTGCGCCGCGACCGGCGTGTTCAGGATAAAAGCGATGCGCAAGAACGATGAGAATGAGTCTCTTCATATGGCCTCCACTGTCACGGGCTTGGGTATTTTGCGAGAACAAATTGCATCTCTCATCAACTTTAATATCCGATACTGTAGATGTTCTCGAACGAAGAATGCAAGAAAAATGTCACAAATTGACATGAATCTCATCCGAAAATCCTCTTTTTCAAGATTCTCTTGAGGCGTCACCGATTTGAGAGGGTAACTGCTCAGGCGAGAAGAATGGCGATTACAGCCACTGCATATCCGACGAACACAACTGGCGCAGCCCGCCGTCCAAAACGGGTCCACATCGACGTACCTCTGAAGTTGACGTGGCCGAGCGAGATGAGGGCCAGGAAGAGGCCGAAAAGGACGGTTCCGATCTGGAGCATGGTCAAGAGGCTGAATTCTGACGGCACCCACGTTGGCAGGAGGGTGGAAGATGGGAGCACTACCCAGGCGTCGTTGAGGACCGCGATGTTGGCGAGTTGAGTCGTCATCAGCGCCGCCCAACCGAGGATCATCAGGGTCATCGCGAGGCGGATCATGATCGACATCCTGCGTTCGGTTGCAGCGAGAGCCATCACTGCCGAATGGAGCGCGACGCCAGCGACGATGGCGAGGATGCAGAGCAGGGTGAACCGGAGCGGGCTTGCCAGTACCTCGAATGAACGTGCCGCCACGAGACCGAGGGCGAGTAGCGTGACGGTGACGGCGAACATCGAGAGATCGGCGGCGCTCGAGTCGAGGCGCCACAGCGCCAGCATGGGTGGGCGCAGCTGCAGGTTCGCCGAGTGGTGGGGGCACGACTGGAGACAATCCAGGCAGAGCTTGCAGCGGTAGGCCTGTTTGCCTTCAAGGGGGTGGTGGAAGACGGTGCAACCGGGGATGTCCGGTGTCCCTCGATAGCAGGCGTGGGTGGTGCATGTTGACGCGCAAACCCTGGATTTGGCGACAATTTGGAGCGGCGACGCCGGGGCGAGGGTGGTCGCCAGACGGCCGAGTGGACACAGGTGGCGGCACCAGACTTCGCGCCTGAAAAGGAGAGCGGGTACAACTGCAGCAACTATCAGGGATAGCAACAGGAGCCCGGAGGAGATCGGGTTTTCCGCCGAGTTGAAGACCCGCTCGACCCAGATGATGAGCGCGAAGCCGACGATGGCCAACCACGGGCCGTGACGGATCAACCAGTCCGGCGGTGGCCTTTTCGAATGGTGGAGCTTTTTCGTCCACCGTGCCGCCGTGGAGAGGGGACAAACGGTGCACCACACCGGCCCGACAAGGAAAAAGAGAGCAAAGACGGCCGGCTCCCACAGCGACCAGATCGCGGTATTGGCGGCACGGCCAGCCACCGATGACGCCGAAGCCAGGCAGAGAGCGATCACCGCCACAAATCCCACGAGGGTTGTGACTCGAAGGACCGGCAGGGTCATCTTATGCAGCATCCGCCGCATCAGCGGAGTGCTGGTGATGTCCATGCCGGGCACAATCGCATCGTCGCCGACACCGCCGAATATGTGTTCGGCGCGGATCTCGCCTCCCTCGGCGACGCGAACCGCGAGGTCGAGGATTTCACGGAGCTCGGCGATATTGCGGCGCTGGTAGCGGAGCGATAGCAGAGCGTGGCGGGCGCCCTCGGTGATGACCGGCGGGTTCGGCCCCTGTCTCTTTATGAACTCTTCGGCCAGGGGCAGAATGTCCTTGAGTCGCTTTCCGAGGGGCGGGATCTCGATGACCTCGTCGAAGCACTCGGTGAGGTCCTGCGTCAGGGCATCGTTCTCTTCGCCCCTGGAAGCTTCGCGAGCGGTGATGATGAAGCGGGTGTCCGGGAATGCTCTCGGATTCGATCGCCCCCTGAGGTAGGCGGAAATCAGATGCTGTGCCGCGGGCTCGAGGGCGTCGGCTCCGCGCAGGACAATGGTGCCGCCGTGCGCCAGGTGAATACCGCCACTGGCGCGCTCGCCGGAAGGCAGCCGGCCGCCAAGGTCCTCGCCGAGAATCAGCTCAGCCGCGTGTCCTGGCGCCAGTTCCCTGCAGTTGACGGCGATCAGCGGACCTTGCGCCCGTTCAGATCCGTCGTGAATCAGACGCGCAATGAGGGTCTTGCCGGTGCCGTCCTCCCCGAGCACCAATATCGGGTCGTCGCTCCCGGCGCATTTTGCGACCTTTTTCTTGATCGCTTTCATCCGCGGCGAGGCCGCGATCAACTCATCAGGATCGCTGTCACCCTGGACGAGGCGGGCCATGACCTCGGCGCCGTGTATGACGTCGAGTGCGTCGGAGGTTGTCTTGTGAATTTGGCGGGCGATGCCGCCGAGCATCTTGCGCCGCAACGAGGCCGATTCCTGGAGCGCCGACGGCAGGGCCGAGGCGGGATATCTCAGCAGGCGTACGTCAGTGACGGCCACTGCGTCGATCGCAGCACCCTCTTTGCCAAGTACTGACTCCGCACCGAAGATGCCGCCCTCGCCGATCCTGGCCAATGGGCGTCCGCGGCCCTCGCCCTCTGACAACACCAGCTCCACTTCACCCTCGATGACGACGTAGAAATATTCCTGGCGTTCGCCGCGGCGAACGATAATGTCTCCCTCGCCGACACCAATCTCTTCACCGGCGTCGCGCAGGAATCCGACGGTGGCGGGACCCAGGAGCATGGACGCGCCCGAACTCGATTCGGTGCCGAAGAGCCGGTCTGCCTCTTCATCTTTCTGGATCGGTCCGAGATCGAAGACCAAACGGCCAACTTTGAGCTTGGTGCGCGTGCTGATGAGAATGGCACCGTCCACCGGCGCACCGTTGACCGCGGTGCCGTTTGTCGACCCGAGATCTTCGATAGTGACGCCCTCGTCGGAGCACGTGAGGCGGGCGTGGCTGCGGGAAACCGTCAGATCACTGACTCTGAGATCGCTGGTCGCGGCGGACCCGAGTGTGTGGACGCCGACTCCGATGCGGAAGTCATAGGCGTCGCCATCCGCCGTGCAGCTCAGACGCCAGGTGCGCTTCAAGGCTGAGACCCTCCTGCTCACCCAGTAGATCCCGTCTCATTTGTCAAGCGATCGCGGAGAAAACAACTTCTCGCAATAGCGCCCACACGATCCGGAATCAAATTGACTGGACGGCCACATTGTACCTGAATTCTGTCAATTGGCGGCGGTCGATATTGAGGGGCGGAGTTCACTCGAAGAGCGGGGAATGACGCATTTCAATTCTGCAACATTCAGAGGATTCGAAAGGTGGTGGTTTCGGCGAACTGAATATATATTCAGTGCATGGTGGACGATCGATGAATTGGGTGCCTGAGCAACTGAGAAATAGCTTGTCACTTTTCTTCACAAGCTCTATACTCATCGGCGCATCAGGCCCTTTCTGGGTCTTACCGCTTGCTGAGATTGACAAATAAAGACCGGGTTGAGAGGCGGTCGAAATGATGTTCGGCCTCTCCGCCGGCAGAATAAATAGGAGGCCTCCATGTCGACTCTGAAAGAAACCCTGTTCAAGAAAATCGAAGAGCACCGTCCGAGGACGGTCCGTCTGCTCAAAGAGTATGGCGACACGAAGATCAGCGACGTGACAATCGCCCAGGCCATCGGTGGCGCTCGCGGCGTCCGCTGCCTGGTCACCGACGTCTCCTACCTCGACCCGTTCGAGGGTATTCGTTTCCGGGGTCGTACGATTCCGGAGACCTTCGCGGCGCTGCCAGCGGTCGAGGGTCAGGAGTATCCGAGCGTCGAGGGCTTCTTCTACTACCTGATGACCAGCGAAATCCCGACCGCCGAGCAGGCTGCAGAGGTTGTTGCTGACTTCAAGACCCGTCGCCAGCTTCCCGACTACGTCAAGGACATTCTGCGCGCCATGCCGAAGGACACCCACCCGATGACCATGTACTCGGCAGGTATCCTCGCCATGCAGCGCGAGTCGATCTTCGTCAAGAAATACAACGAGGGCATGTCGAAAATGGACTACTGGGATCCGATGTACGAGGATTCCTGCAATTTGATGGCCAAGCTTCCTGTGCTGGCCGCCTTCATCTACCGCCTGAAGTACAAGGATGACGACCAGATCGCCGAGGATCCAAATCTGGATATGGGCGGCAACTTCGCCCACCAGATGGGCATCGACAGCCCCTACGATGACGTTGCCAGGATGTACTTCATCCTCCACTCTGACCATGAATCGGGTAACGTCTCGGCGCACACGACCCATCTGGTTGCTTCCGCGCTGTCGGACGCCTACTACTCGCTCTCCGCAGGCATCAACGGCCTCGCCGGTCCGCTCCACGGCCTCGCCAACCAGGAGGTCCTGAGCTGGACCATGAAGTTCATGGAAGGGCTGGGCGGCGCCGAACCCACCGAGGAATTGGTCAAGAAAGCTCTCTGGGACACCCTCAACAGCGGTCAGGTGATTCCGGGTTACGGCCACGCCGTGCTCCGCAAGACCGACCCGCGTTATGAGTCGCAGCGCGAGTTCTGCCTCAAGCACCTGCCCGACTACCCGCTCTTCAAACTCATCAGCATGATCTACCAGGTTGCGCCGGGCGTGCTCGAGGAGCAGGGCAAGGCCAAGAATCCGTGGCCCAACGTTGACGCGCAGTCTGGCGTCATTCAGTGGTACTACGGCCTCACCGATTGGGACTTCTACACCGTTCTCTTCGGCATCGGCCGTGCCCTGGGCGTGCTCACCAACATCACCTGGGACCGCGCGCTGGGTTACCCGATCGAGCGTCCGAAATCCCTGACCACTGCCATGCTCGAAGAGGCAGCTGGAATCGAATAGCCAATTCGATACACGTTCGAAGGGCGCCCTGCGGGGCGCCCTTTTTTTGTAAAGGGTGAAGAGTCAAGAGTGAAGTCAGTTCATTGTCAAGTCCTGGCGATCAGTTGTCACTTCAGGAAGTAACCAAAAGCCATTAGCCGGGCCGAGTGCAGCAAGGATGTCGAGTCGTAGTGGAAAGTTGTCATTCGCTTTCGAGCCGCAGAGCGGCGACAGATGCTTAGCCTGGGGCGTGAGCCCCAGGATAGGGACAAAAAAGAGAAAAAGCCGCGGAGCGGCGACAGATATTTCGCGGTGATGCGTGCTGTGTGCACCACATCACAGATCTGTCGCCCCCTCCGGGGGCTCGACATTTTTCGTATCTCCGGTTCCTGGGGCTTACGCCCCAGGCTAAGCATCTGTCGCGCCTCCGGCGCTCGTCATCATCCGGTTTATTCCGATTGGCGACCATCCATCCTCAAATGTCACCAGTTACAGGATGGGACAGTCGTCATTCGGATTTGACCCTTGACCCTTAACTCTTAACCTGCTGTGGGAGCAGTTGTGCGCGCGGAGGTCCTTGCCCTCGCTAGTCGTCCTCTCCGGTATCAACGCTCTGCATCTTGGAGAGATAGAACTTCGCAAAATCGTAGGCATCGGTCATTTTCAGTTCGCGGGCAAACTGGTGGACGTGACCCCGTACGAATGCCGGCGCGGGCAGGGCTTTGAAATCCTCGTTCTCGATCTGCTCGAGGATGGTGACGCCGATCTTGGTCTCGGCGGCGATCTGATGCAGGGTGATGCCCTTGGAGGTTCGATGAAATCGGAGATGCGCGCCGGGTTCTGAAACCGGATCCGGTGTGTCGCCGATCACCACCTCGGATGCTACGGTCGGCTTCCCTATTGGCGGTGGCGCCTGTGAAGCGGCCGGTGGCTCGGTTCCCATGATTCTCCGGTAAGCCTCCTCGATCCGATCCACCATGCCATCCCGCTCTTCATCGTCGAGGAGGTTATAAGTGGCGAGGGCCGCGGGCTCATAAAGAGTCCTTCGCTGGCGGTATGCGCGCCGCACCTGGCCGATGTCGGCTTCGGGCTCGAGCCCGAGGATCTCCCAATCTTCCGGTCGAATCGTCACGAAGCCCTCGGACGTGCGTACGTCAGATTGCCCACAACGCCACGCATCGCGTTGACGAACGGAATCTGAGGAAAATGTTGGGTCGCCGGTTTCTGCTCGACCACCGATCTCGCGACGAGCTTGTCGTTTGGTAACGAGCCCAAGAATTGGAGACGGATTCCGAAATAGTCGCGGCACGCGGTCACCATGTCTTCACCAAGTCTTTCGTGGCTCGGATGATCGACCCGGTTGACGATCAACGCTGGGCGAAAGCTGCTCGCTTCTGCGACCAGTGCCGCGCCGACATCCGGGTCGACCGACCACACCCGCGAAATCAAATCCTTCGGCGTTTTCACCTTGCTGCGAGCGCTTCCGTTCATGACTTCTTCGATAGCTGCCTTGACCTGGGTACGCGGTTCGGCACGCTTGAGCTTTCGAAAGAACGTGGCTTTCAGGAAATGGTAGGCGTTCTCTATGGAAGTGGGTTCCGGCACCACGACCAGCACGCCCTTGCGTGCGGAAAGGAAGAAGTCGAGGACGTTGAAGCTTGTTCCTGCGCCGAGGTCGAGGACCACGTGATCGACCTCGAGGGATCTGAGGTGACGCAGGATCTTTTTTTTCTGGCCGAAATTGGGGTTGGCCATCTCGACCAGCGCTTTCGCGCCGGACACCAGCCAAACGTTTTCGATTGGGGTCGGAGTCATGACCTCGCCGAGGGACCCGACCTTCCTTGAAATGAAGTCGGCCAGATTCACCTTTGGACTCGGGATACCAAGGAGAGTGTGGAGGTTGGCGCCACCAAGATCTGCGTCGACGAGGGCAACGCTCTGATCGCCTCTGGCAATGGATGCTGCGATGTTGGCCGCGATCACCGACTTGCCAACTCCACCTTTGCCGCCTCCGATGGCCCAGATGCGAGGCGCTGTCACTCGGTTCTCCGAAAAATTCTCGGTCATCTCGGGATACCGTCTCCGGCTCCCGAAAAACAGTTCATCAGGAAGACCGAATCGGGGGTGGGTGTGACCCTGATCATTTGAGACAGTTTAGCACCGCGGGAATCATGTTCCGATGGCTCGGGTTTGCTCAACAATAGTCGGATGCACATAGCATTCGCTCCGTATACAGGTCAGAAGTTGGATCCGAATCGGGAGATTCAGTCGCCATTCAACCATTTGCTTTTTCGAGCGTCCGATGGAGTGGAATGAAATATTTTCGGAGAAGGTCGATCCCCCGCAACGGCAACGCCACTCACCGCCGCCATCTGCGGGGGGAGCCGCCGCTCTGCGCAGCGAGCCTCAGCAGCCCGATCTTTGTCGAGAGCTGGAATGGCGGGTCGCCGCTCAACTGGGTCGAATTCATGGGGCGCTGGGAGTTCACTTGCACCGACCGAAGCTCCAGCAAACCACAAGACTGATTCGACCGCACTTCGCGTCAACGCGCGAAACGGCTATTCGGGTTTACGGCTATGCGGCTGAAACCAGATTGATGCCGTCCTGCCGTATATCCGTATAGCCGTCTTTCGCCAAG
Source organism: Candidatus Sulfomarinibacteraceae bacterium (assembly GCA_963776765.1). Taxonomy (GTDB): domain Bacteria; phylum Acidobacteriota; class Thermoanaerobaculia; order Thermoanaerobaculales; family Sulfomarinibacteraceae; genus Sulfomarinibacter. Next base: position 108,593 of record CAVZOK010000010.1, on the reverse strand, counting down.
CCGATCGGTATGACCGGTCTTTTGTGGCACGAGGTTTGCTTTACTACTGGGCGCTCGAAGCGATGCGTATACTCCAACCCGGAGCAAATCATGCGGATTCAGACACGACTATTCCTGGGAACGGCGGCACTGGTGTTGGCCCTGATGGCCTTGCAGTGGTGGCTTTACGCACGCCAATTGCGGTCCATTGAAGACGAGGTTACTCGGGTCGCGACCACCGTCGGGACCCGAGTCCTTTCCGCCGAAAGGGCCATATTCAGTGGTGCCGTTTTAACAGGCGCCCACGACGTTTGGGTCAACACCGACGGCACATCGGAAATCGTCGGGGAGGCCGAGAGCACTCGAGGAGTAGAGAGCGATACAGATGTTCAGGTTGTCATGGTCCCGCATCCGGCGAATTCCCGTGGGGTTGAACACAAGGGCAAGCGGGTGATACGTCGCGAATTCGTGAGACCGGTTGGCGAGCCCGGGACCGAAAAGATCGAGTGGGTCATTGAAACTCGCGAGCTCGACCTTCCCGAGGGCGTCGTTATCGATGAACACACGCACCTCGCAGGGGCCCTTGATGAGTTGCCGGAACACGTCAGAAAGCTCCAGGTGGCTGTTGAGGACGGTGAAAAGAACCACGATCGCTACCTTGTAGTGAGCGAAGACGATGAAGCGGTCCATCGGATCCCGATTCCCGTATCGCCGGCGGTGAGCCGTGTTCGGGAAACCATGCGCGAAGGGGCGGCGGTAGGAGGTTTATTGCTGGTTGTCGGTCTCTTCGCATCCGCGGTGATGTCGCGCAGGCTGACCCGGCCGCTGCGCTCGCTTGCGGAAGGTGCCGAGGCGCTCGGTCACGGCGATCTTGGGTTGCAGGTTCCTGTCTCCGCGACCGGTGAGGTCGGAGACCTGCAGCGTTCGTTTAACAGGATGTCGGCACGGCTCGCCGAACTCGAAGCAGAGCGTGAGATGTGGCAGGAGCGAGAACACCTGGCGCAGCTCGGCGACCTCTCTCGGGGCCTCGCCCACACCCTGCGCAATCCTCTCCATACCCTCGGTCTTGCCGTCGAAGAGCTTGCATCGGGCAAAGGGGAACGGCAGGAGCTCGTGGCCACATCAAGATCCCAGATTCGGCGGATTGACCGCTGGCTGCGGTCCTTCCTGGCGCTCGGTGCCGAAGAGTCGGCCGAAACCGAGGAAACGGACCTTGGATTACTGGTGCGGGCAGTTGCCCTGGAATCCGTGCAGCGGGGAGCCGAGGTTCGGGTCGAGGGAGGGAACGAGGATCTGCGGGTCCGCGTGGTTCCGGGCGCAGTGCGAGCCGCCTTGGCCAACCTGATCGAGAACGCGACCGAGGTGTCTCCGGAAGGAGAGCCGGTCGAGGTGAAGATTGCGACCGAAAACGGAAATGCGGTGGTCAGCATCATCGATGGAGGCCCTGGTCTTCCAGATGCTGTTCGAGAACGCCTCTTCTCACCCCACGTGACGACCAAGGTGGGGGGATCCGGCATGGGCCTCTTCTTGGCCCGCCAGCTGGTGGTCGGTATGCACGGAGGATTTCTCGAAATCGTAGACGGTGCCGATGGTGGAACCGTAGCGACGATGAGGTTGCCTCTGCTGGATATGGAGGCGGGCGAGGTGTTGGATCGTGGCTAAGGGTATCTCGGTCCTTTTGGTCGAAGACGAGGTCGCCCAGCGGAAACTCATCGCCGAGATTCTTCGGCGAGAGGGTCACGATGTACGCGAGACCGGGACGGTGGACGAAGCACTGCAAGTGATTGCGGAGGAGGTCCCTGACCTCATTCTCTGTGACTGGCGGATGCCCGGGCGCGACGGTGGGGAGCTTCTCGATGAGGTGCGCCAGCGGGCCCTCGGCTGTGCCTTTATCGTGATGACAGCCTATGGCTCGATCGCCCACGCGGTGGACGCCGTACGGCGTGGTGCGGACGATTACCTCGGCAAGCCCTTCGAGCGAGAGGCCCTGCTTCTCGCTGTGCAACGGGTTCTGCGGACCCGATACCTGGAGCGAGAGAATCGCGAACTGCGCGAAGCGGTCCGCGAGGGCGACGGCTTCGGCGAATTGATCGGGCGCTCGCAGCCGATGCGCGCCCTCTACCGGACAATAGAAAAGGTGGGAGCGACAGACGCCACGGTGTTGGTGGTGGGGGAGTCTGGAACCGGCAAGGAGTTGGTCGCCCGCTCCCTCCACCGAGCGAGCCGGCGGGCGGAGCGGCCATTCGTTGCCGTGAATTGTGCCGCCATCCCGGATACGTTGATTGAAAGCGAGCTCTTTGGCCACGAAAAGGGGTCCTTTACCGGCGCCCACCGTCGTCGCGAGGGACGTTTTGAAGAGGCCAATGGAGGAACGCTTTTACTGGATGAGATTGCGTCAATGCCAATGCCGTTGCAAGCGACCCTGTTGCGGGTGCTGCAAGAGCGCCGTTTCACACGTGTCGGCGGTAGCGGTGAAGTCGAAAGCGACGTTCGCGTGATCGCGGCATCCAACCGCGATCTGCCGGCCCTGGTCAGTGAAGGCACCTTCCGCGAAGATCTCTTCTACCGGCTCAACGTGATTTCCATCGAGCTCCCGCCCTTGCGGGACCGGATGGAAGATGTGCCTCTTCTCGCGGCCACATTTCTCGATCACGCTTCGGCACGCCACAACGCAGAAATTCGGTCGTTGCCCCCCGAGGTGCTGCGAATCCTGATGGAGCACGGCTGGCCCGGCAACGTGCGTGAGCTGGCCAACGCTGTCGAACGCCTGGTATTGCTCGCCGAGGACGGCCGGCCGAGGATCGAGGATCTGCCTGCTGAATTGCAGCGATCCGCAGTCGGAGACGATGGTTGTCCGTTCAGTCTTCCGGCCGATGGGTTGATCTGGGAACAGGTGGAGAGGGGCCTGATGGCGCAGGCGTTGGAGAGGTCGCAGGGGAACCGCGCTGCCGCCGCTCGACTTCTGGGTCTGACCTACAAAGCATTCCTTTACCGCCTCGAGAAGTTCGGTATGGCTGCCGAGAACGAAAACGGCGTGAAAGAGTCTCCCGAAATGGGGAGCTGAGTTCCTCATTTGGGAAGCCCTAAGGTCAGCCGAGCCCCAAATACCCTGGCACGGGGATTGCTCTACACAGACTCGACATCAACGCCGCGAATCTCGGACGCGGCCAAAAACAACGGAGGTTATATGAAGCTGGAAAGTTGGACGCGATACCTGGTGGCGGCGGCTCTGATCATTCTGGTGGGCGCGGCATGGGTTCTGGCCGAGGAAAAAACGATGCGGGTCGAAGTGCGGGCCGACGACGGCAAGGAGATCTCGATCGACGTCAACGGCGTCACTGAGGTCGTGACCCTCGATGATCTCGCCGAAGGTGAAGAGCGCACTTACGACGTCGGTGGCCACGACGTCACCGTCAAGCGGATCAACGACCGCCTCACGCTCGTCCATGAAGGCCTCACAGAGGAGTACCTTCACGGCGGCCATCACCAGAAAATCTGGGTCGAGGGAGACGAGGCGAGCACCGGAGAACGCCGCGTCGTGATCATGAAGAAGTGCGGTGGTGAAGAGGTGGAGGTCGATGTCGATACGATGTTCGTCGGTGAAGGCGATCACAGCAACCATGACGTCTTTATTCTCAAGGGAACCGACGGCGAGATCGATATCGAGGCGCTCAAGGAACAGTATGGCGAGGATTTCGAGGAGTTCCACACAGCCCACGGCGCCCACGGGATGAAGTGGGTGGAAGAAGGCGATGGCGATCATCCAATCATCATCAAACGCATGGCACATCACGGCGGTGGTGACTACGTCACCTATCGCTGCGAGGAAACCGGCTCGACGCTGACGGTGAAGGCCGACGAGAACCTGCTCGATGACTACCTTGATCCCGTCACCGGTTGCGTCATGAAGAAGGTCGAGCACACCGGCGTCCACATGATCAAGATCCGCGAGGAGAAGATCTGCGAGGGTGAAGACGAGTAGTTCATCGTTCGAAAAATCGATTTTTCAGCCACCCCGGAGCGATCCGGGGTGATTTTTCGTCGAAATGAGCCAATGAAGCGGTTGGATGTCGATTCGATCGGTGCTAGAATCGCGTCGCGCACCCCGTGCCCGACAACTTGATCCGAAAACGGAGGAACCGCAAAGGTAACGGAAATACGCGCAATGGAGGTGACCGATGGAAAGACCGACAGATGTCGATCGACCACGGTTTCGCGCGTACGACCGTCGCCATATTGATCGGTTGCCGGAAACCCGCCGCCCGTCCCGCGACCAGCGGATCGCTCTCAAGGCAGTTTCTACGGTCCTTCCGTTCCGAGTCAACGAATACGTGCTACGCAAGCTGATTGACTGGTATGATATCCCCAACGATCCAATCTACCAGATGACTTTTCCCCAAGCTGGGATGCTCGAACGGGCCGACTTTCTGCGGCTCGCGGATATGGTTTCCCGGGGAGGGGACGGCGATCGCCTGCGGCAAACGGTGCGGGATATTCGCCACCGTATGAACCCGAATCCCGGTGGCCAGAAGCAGCTCAACGTGCCTTCGGTCCAACGCGAGCGGGTGCTCGGTTGTCAGCACAAGTACCGTGAGACGGTTCTGTTTTTCCCGGTCCAGGGCCAGACATGTCACGCCTATTGCACCTACTGCTTCCGATGGGCTCAATTCGTCGGCGACAAGGACCTTCGATTCGCGGCTCGGAACGTCGATCAGCTCGTGCAATACCTGCGGGAGCACGACGAAGTCTCCGATATCTTGATCACCGGCGGTGACCCAATGGTGATGAGCACCTCGCGTCTCCGTCGGGTGATCGAGCCGCTGCTCGATCCGGGCCTCGAGCACGTGCGTTCGATCCGGATCGGAACGAAATCGCTTGCCTATTGGCCGGACCGCTTCCTCACGGACGACGACGCCGATGACGTCCTTCGCCTCTTCGAGGAGATACGGTCCGCAGGACGTCAACTCGCTTTCATGGCCCACTTCAGCCATCAACGGGAGCTTGAAACGAACGAGGTCGCGAAGGCCATCCATCGGATCCTCGACACCGGGGCGGTCATTCGAACCCAGGCGCCAGTCATCCGCCACGTCAACGACGATCCCGCAGTGTGGTCGGAGATGTGGCGCCGTCAGGTATCCCTCGGGGCGGTGCCCTACTACATGTTCGTGGAGCGGGACACCGGTCCGAAACAGTACTTTCAGGTGCCGTTGGCGAAAGCGCTGCGAATCTTCACGACCGCCTACTCGGAGGTCTCCGGACTCGCCCGAACCGTCCGAGGGCCGTCGATGTCGGCCACCCCGGGCAAGGTGCTGGTCGATGGTGTGACCACCATCGATGGCGATCGTTACTTCGTCCTCAAGATGGTCCAGGCGAGAGACCCGAGGTGGGTCAATCGGGTGTTCTTTGCGAAATTCGACTCCCAGACGACCTGGTTGGACGAACTGCAGCCGGCCTTTGGCGACCAAAGATTTTTCTTCGACCCATACATCCGCGCCATGTATGAGGGACGCTGGCAACCTGAGTGGGCGAGTGGCGATGAAACCAGTGAGGAGCTCACAGCCTGAGCTTCAGGTAGGTACGTCTACAATGCATCTCCACGACGGTTCATGAAGGGAGAGCGTTGTTATGGCTGTAGATCTCGAAGGAAAGAACGTATTGGTGACTGGCGCTTCGAGCGGTATCGGCCGCTCCTGCGCCGAGGCCTTTGCAGCGCGTGGGTGCCGAATGCTGCTGGCTGCGCGGCGCAAGGATCGGCTCGACGATTTGGCGAGCACCTTTCATCAACGTCACGGGGTGAACGTCCTGACCACTTCGATCGACGTTCGTGACCGCGGCGCCGTCGAAAAGTGGGTCGGCGGGCTGGCGAGTGATTGGTGCGACATCGATATTCTGGTCAACAACGCTGGTCTCTCGCGCGGTATCGAGCCGCTCTACGAGGGCGATGTTTCGGACTGGGAGGAGATGATCGACACCAACGTGAAGGGGCTGCTTTACGTCACTCGAGCGGTCCTTCCAGGCATGGTTGATCGCGGCCGCGGCCATGTGATCAACATTGGTTCGATCGCCGGCCACGAGGTATATCCGGGCGGCAACGTCTATTGCGCCACCAAGCATGCGGTGACGGCACTGAATCGTGGCCTGGCCATCGACACTCTCGGTACCGGTGTCCGGGTGTCCTCGGTCGACCCGGGGATGGTGGAGACCGAGTTCTCGCTGGTACGTTTCCACGGTGACGCCGAACGCGCGAACGGCGTCTACGACGGCCTCGAACCGTTGACTGGCGAGGACGTAGCCGATGCCGTGGTCTATTGCGCCACCCGTCCGGCGAACGCAAACGTTCGCGAGATGATTCTCATGCCGTCGGCGCAGGCTGCGGCGGTGCACGCCCATCGGACGACATAGATTGTGAGACGTGCTCTCCTGATGGCTTCGGGTGCCAACCGCGGTGCCTACTATGCGGGCTTTCCTGGTCTCCTGCAGGAGGCCGGCATCGAGTTCGAGCTCATGGCGGGTGTGTCGGCGGGCGGTATCGCAGCAGCCTGGTTCGCTGCCGGCGACCCGGAGGCGATGATCGACTCGTGGCGTCAGGCGGACCCGTGGCGGATTGCCCCCCATCCCTGGCTCTCATTCGGACGGCTGCGCACCGTCGACCGACTGATCCAGGAGATTACGCTCAAGACGATGGACGTGCGAGCAGCGAGAACAGCCGACGCCGAGGTCGTGGTAGCGGCGGCGCGCGTGGTCGGTCCCGGTGTGCCGTTGCCGCGTCTCGAGCCGTCATATCTCAGGAACAGTGAAGCAGTGGACGACGAGAACTTCGGGCTCATGCTCCGTGCCACCGCCTTTGTCCCCTTTATCAACGGATTCCGAAGCGCCGTTTCGATCGACGGGGAGCGCTATATGGATGGTGGTCTGGTCCATCGGGTACCTCTCAGTTTGATCCCGGAGGGGCGTTTCGACGAGCTCTGGATCGCAGCATGTTCGCCAAACGGTCTCCGGGAGCTTAAACAAGAGCTCACCCGGGCCAGCCGCAAAGAGCGCCTGGTGGTGATCACACCGAGCGAAGAAGTGCCGGTCGGACGGTGGACGATGGAGTGGTCGAAGATCAGCAAGGCCATTGAGCTTGGCCGCCGGGACATCGAAACCGCAATCGAGCGGGTCCAGGCAACCGACGGACCTGTATTCATCGGTCATTCTGATTTCACCCAACCCGCCGAATAGAATTGCGATGCTGCATCGGCGACACCGTTGCCAACCGCACGTTCGGAGCGCATAGCGCCGTCGACGGCACCCTAGACGCCTGAGCGGCTCCCGACACCATTTGGGTGGTGTTACTGCCATCCGATCTAGAAACGACCACCTTGCTTCAGTGGCCGGAAATTTGCCCACAGATCACGCAGATCACGCAGATACAAAACCGGGACTTTTGCGGTGTTGTCTGCGTTGTCTGCGGGTAAATTATTGCGCGTTTCGGTTGGACTGGTATTCCATTGGCGGTAAGACCTATCGAGCATCGAGCATCCAGCATCAAGCATCGGGTTGGGTGGACGGGTGGATCCGGCTTCAGGCTCCGCTCTCAGCTCCGCCGCGACAAGTCGCCCGCGCCTGATTTTTGCCTTGTGTGGATCGCCTACAATGCGCTCATGAAGATCTTTACCGATTCGATCATCGACAACGCTGACGTACCGGGCCCAGGCTCCATCGTATCGATCAACCCGGCGACTGGAGAGGAGATCGCGACGGCTCGATCCCTCGACGCTCAGGGTGTACAGAGGGCGGTGGAATCCGCCAGGGCCGCTTTTCCGATGTGGGCTGCAACCCCCGTCAAGGAACGCCAGAGCATTCTTGGTCGCTGGCTTGAGATCATGGTGGCCGAGGCCGACAGCGTAGCTGCTCTGATGTCGGCGGAAATGGGCAAGCCGATCACAGAGGCCCTGCTGGTGGACGTGGTGCCGGCCTGCGCGACCCTCGAGTATTGGGAGCGTAGGGCCGAAAAGAACCTGGCCTTTCGTCCGGTACCGCCCGACCAGCTGCTCTTTTCCCACTGGCAGGCGGGATACCGATTCGAGCCGCTGGGAGTTATTTCGATCATCACACCGTGGAACTACCCGGTGGCGATTCCCATGTGGGGGGTCGTACCGGCACTCGTGGCGGGCAACACAGTCGTGATGAAACCGGCTTCGGACTCGGTTCTGACCGGACTGATGCTCACCGATCAGGCACGTAGGGCGGGGATGCCGCCTGGTGTTTTCAACGCCGTCGCTGTCCCCGGATCGGCGACCGGGGTTCTCCTGGAACACCCCGACGTCGCAAAGGTGCTCTTTACCGGCTCGGTCGAAATCGGACGGCGTGTGGCCGCGACATGCGCGGAACGCCTTCTGCCGTGCCAGCTCGAGCTGGGTGGCAACGATGCGGCCGTGGTTGCCGCCGACGCGCCGCTCGAACGCACCGCCAACGGCCTCGTGTGGGCGTCTTTCATGAATACGGGCCAATCATGCGCCTCGGTGGAACGGGTTTACGTAGTCGAGGAGATCTACGAAAGCCTCGTGCGTCGGATAGTCGCTCTCACGAACACGCTGAATGTTGGGGACCCGAGCCGCCCGGGGACCGACCTCGGACCACTCGCCAACGCCGGTCAACGAGATGTTGTGGAGTCGCACGTTGCGGATGCTCTCGGCAGGGGCGCGAGCTGTCTCACTGGTGGTGAACGGGCAGAGGGCCCCGGATTTTTCTACCCACCTACGGTGCTCGTGGATGTGACCGAAGATATGAAGGTGATGCGGGAGGAGACCTTCGGCCCGCTGATGCCCATCGCCAGGGTTGCTGACCTCGACGAGGCGATCCGGCGGGCCAACGACTCGCCCTACGGGCTCGCGGCTTCGGGCTGGACACGGTCGAAGAGGACTGCCGAGCGGCTGCAAGGGAAGCTCGCTGCTGGCGCCGTCGGGATTAACGAGCACGGCATCGTTGCGGCCGGAGAGGTGACCGCACCGTGGGGTGGACTTGGCGACAGTGGCATCGGGCGCGCCCATGGACCCATCGGGCTTCATGAGTTGGTCAATATCAAGTACGTATTTCGTGACGACGGTAAGGGAGATACTTCGGCATGGCACTACCCGTATGATGAGGACTTCTTGCGGTTTCTCGGGGCCGCGCTGCCGATGCTCTACCGCAAGGGTTTGGGCAAGTTCTCGACTGTTTTCTCTCTCGCCAGGACGAAGAGATTTTGGCAACGGGTGCGGAAGAGCACCCTGTTGGCGAACTTACATAAGCTCTTTTAGCGAGTAATCAGTAAGCAGTATCCAGTAATCAGTCCGAGACCTGATTCGATCTGCTTCCGTCCACCGGGGGGGGCGGGTCTGGTTACCGGTCACTCTTTACTATCGACTCGCTACTTCGCCGGAATCCCCTCCACCAACAGAACCTTGTACCTGTCGTGAGGGAACGGATGGATCTCTGGCATCGCGGCGAACAGCCAGCCCTCGTAGTCGGCTGCGCCCTCCTCGGCGATGAGGACCCGCGCGGCCGGGTTCTGAGTTTCGGCCGATCGGCTCGTGATGCCTCCCTCATCCATGACGAAATCGGGGACAAAGACGTTGGCCGATAGCGTGAGGCCACTGTCGCCGAGGGGCACCGTTTCACCCAGGGTCGCTTCGAAAATCTGGGCGTCTCCAGTTTCCGAATTGACCACATGCACCCTGATACCGGACCACGCGCCGGCGATCTCCGGGTCGAGATTGATATCGGTGTTGAGGCCGCCCATCATTCCGCCCATGGATTCGCCCATGGTGGCGGCGTGGACATCGTCGTTTGGCATGGCCTCGACGTCGGGTTCGGTAGTTTCAGGGCCGGCGCCGCAGCCGGCGAAAATGAGTGCCAGCGCGAGTGTGATTGCAGACGTATAACGCATCATGGTTCTCCTTAGGCGGGAGAGTATATCTCGGTTCGCCGCCAATGAGAGGCGCTTTGCAGCTTCGGCGACACAGGTGCCACTCTTCGCATTGTTTGCCCGATAGGGGTCTCTGAATTGGGCAGCGACGAATTCAAACAATGCGAAGGGTGGCACCCCCCTCGCCGCCAATGAGAAGCGCATTGCTGCGTCGCTGACACAGGTGCTACTCCTCACATTGCCTGACCTGGCGATGCCCGTGTCGTGAGCGCGCTACTTCAGACAATGCGAAAAGTCGCACCCAGCACGTTGAAGCGAGACAGGAGAAAAAGTTCTGGTGGTTGCCACTTTGAGAGTACGTCGCTAGCATTGGCGGACTCGGATGGCTGGGAGGGCCGGATGAATTCTCTGTTCGAATGGGTGAGTCACGCGATATTTACCGTCAGTGATCTCATATGGGGATGGCCTGCGGCGATGCCGCTCCTGGTCGTGCTTCTGGTGGGAACCGGTCTCGTTACGACCTTCCGCCTCGGGTGGATCCAGGTTCGCTACTTCCGTCATGGTCTGCGGGTGATCCGTGGTGAATATGACGACCCAGAGCATGAGGGCGATCTCTCCCATTTCCAAGCCCTGACCACAGCACTTTCAGCGACTGTCGGCATCGGCAACATAGCCGGTGTCGCAACAGCTATTCACTACGGAGGGCCGGGCGCACTTTTCTGGATGTGGGTGACGGCGGTCTTCGGCATGGCTCTCAAGTTCACCGAGTGCACCCTGTCGATGAAGACCCGAATCATCCTTCCCGGTGGATCGGCGGCTGGTGGGCCGATGTACTCGATTGAGAACGGGCTCGGCAGGAAGTGGAAACCACTTGCCGTCGCCTTCGCCCTTTTCGCCATCATTTCATCCTTCGGCTCGGGTAACGCGGTCCAGTCGTTCACCGTTGCCGACCAATTCCGTCAGGACCTCGGCGTACCCACCTGGGTGACCGGCCTGATTCTCGCCACTCTTGTTGGGGCGGTGATCCTTGGCGGTATCCGCCGCATCGGACGGGTGACCTCGAAGCTGGTGCCGTTCATGGCGGCCACCTACCTTGGTGCGAGTCTGATCGTCGTCCTGCTCCATATCGACCAGGTGCCCGGTACCCTCGCCCTGATCATCACTTCGGCATTCCAACCGGCCGCCCAGATCGGCGGCTTTGCCGGGGGAACGTTCATATTCATGCTCACCTGGGGCGTCAAACGCGGGCTCTTCTCCAACGAGTCGGGCCAGGGTTCGGCGCCGATCGCTCACGCCGCGGCCAAGACCGATGAGCCGATCCGCGAGGGCGTCGTGGCAATGATCGGTCCGTTCATCGACACTTTGCTCATCTGCACCATGACCGGGTTGGTGATTCTGATCTCCGGTGTCTGGCAGGACAAACAGCAACAGCAGGTGCTGGTCAACGAACAATCCGCAATCATCGCCATTCACGCCGGGGCCGAAGTCCATTTGAACGGGGATATCGAAGGAGAAGATCTTGCGACCGGCATGCTGGCCGTGGTCGAGGGCCGACCGTCAGAGTTCGCGCTGATCCGCAACCATTCCGTGGTCGACGACGTCGAGCTGTTGATCGCGGACGATCCCGTTTTGTTGAGGAACCTCCGGACCTTTACCGGGAGCATCGAGATAGGGCCCGAGGACGAGGGTAAGCTCGAAGAAGCCACCGCATATCTAGCCGACGGCTCTCCCGCACCGGGCGCGCTGATCTTGCGAGGCAAAGCAATGCAGAATGGATCTCCCCTGACCGCATGGGCCTTCCGCGAAGGTCTCGGACGGGTGGCGTTCGGCCACGGCCATCTGTTGGTCACGATGGCGGTCTTTTTCTTCGGACTCTCGACCGCAATCAGCTGGTCCTACTACGGCGATCGGTCGATCCTCTACCTCGCCGGTCCACGGTGGGTGGTGCCCTATCGGATCGTTTTCTGCATCGCACATTTCCTAGGCGCCGTCTATTCACTCGAGTTGGTCTGGGCTTTTGGGGACCTGGCCTTAGGTCTGATGACGATCCCCAACTTGATCTCGATCCTCCTCCTTACCGGGCTGGTCAAAGGTTGGGTGCGGGAGTATGTCGATGAAGGCAAGCTGGAGCCTCCCAAGTTCTGAGCCCGCCAAGCGGAAGCGCCGTGCTGCATCGTCGACACAGGTGCCACTCGTCGCATTGTCATCGGCGCGCTGCTCGCGGAAAGTCGACAAAGACAATGCGACGGGTGGCACCACGCGCGACGAAGCGGAACGATCGGGAAATGGTTTCGAAGCGAAGTTTTCCTTCGGAAAACATTCGGCAACTCAATCTCGACAGGGTGAAGCGGAATCCGTTCGTCTTTCGGTGATCCAAACGGCTGAAGTCATCCGGAGACGAGCGTCCGATCGTCGGTCGATTTTCGACAATATGTCCTTTATCCGCCATCTGAATACGAACGACTACATATTCGGTCTATGAGACATCCCCTGTTTCCGCCAATAGCGCCATTTCTCGGCCTCTCGGTTCGCATTTTTTGCAACTGAATCGCATTCACAATCAGAATCAATCTTGAGAATCAATAGAATTTCAGGGCTTCGTGTTGACAACGAAGAATCAGCCGCCGTAGTGTGTAGCGGTTAAAAATGCGGTTCAGGTTTTTTTGCTGGTCTGATGGTAAGAATCCAAAGGAGGCCATGATGGGTAGGAGGGATGTGAGGTTAGGTGTGCCCGACGGTTCCCCTCAAGAGGAGGGTCTCGGCCGAAGGGACTTTGTCAAAATCTGCACGATGGCTGCCGCCGCAGTCGGGCTCCCCGCAAGCGCGGGGTTGAAGATGGCGGAGGCCGCCGAGGCGGGCCTCAAGCCATCGGTAATCTGGCTCCACTTCCAGGAGTGCACGGGGTGCACGGAGTCGTTGCTCCGAACCTCGAGTCCTGGACTCGCGGAGTTGATCCTCGACCTCGTCTCGTTGGACTATCACGAGACGTTGTTTGCTGCTGCGGGCTATCAGATCGAAGAGGCCCTGCACCAGGCGATGGAAGCGAACGCCGGCAAATACATCTGCGTGGTCGAAGGTGCTATTCCGACCAAGTACGACGGTATCTACTGCAAGATTGCGGGCCGAACCGCGATCGATATTCTGCAGGATGTCGGTTCAAAGGCCGGGGCGGTCATCGCGATTGGCTCCTGTGCATCATGGGGCGGCATTCCGTCGGCGGATCCGAATCCCACGGGTGCGGTCGGCGCGCCGGAGATCCTCGAGGGCATTCCGGTGGTCACGCTTCCGGGTTGTCCGGCGAACCCCTATAACTTCCTCGGCACGGCGCTGCAGTACGCCACATTCGGCACCCTGCCCGCGCTCGACGACAAGAACCGCCCGCTCTTCGCCTACGGGCGCACGATCCACGAGCACTGCCCGCGGCGTGCTCACTTCGACGCTGGACGGTTCGTACGGCAGTATGGCGACGAAGGACACAATCTTGGATGGTGCCTCTTCGCAATGGGCTGCAAGGGTCCCGAAACCCACGCCAACTGTTCGGTCGCAGATTTCGGTGAGATCCCGGGTTGCTGGCCGATTGGCATCGGTCACCCTTGCTTCGGTTGCACTGAAAAGGGTGTTGGGTTCCACAAGGCGCTTCACCAGGAGGCAGCGCTTCCCGAGAATGCGGTCCCGCCGATTCGTCCAGACCATCGGACCAGCCCCTCCGCAGCTGCTGCTGGTGTCGCCGGCCTCGTCGGTGGCGCCGTGGTCGGCGCAGGGCTGATGGCCTCGAAGAAAATGGCGGAAGGAGGAGGCGAGGAGGGGTCGTCATGACCATGAATCGACGAACTCTGCTGAAAGGAGCCGCCGCGGTAGGAGCCGGCGCCGCGGTCTCGTCCGCTACGACGGTCGAGGCCTCAACCCGGCCTGTTGCGCCGCCAGACGCGGTCGGGATGCTCTACGACGCCACCCGCTGCATCGGCTGCCAGGCATGCGTGACTGCCTGCAAGACGGCCAACGACCTCCCCGGCAATCTTTATGACCCGCCCAAAGATCTGGACGGGTACACCAAAAACATCATCAAGCTCTACGAGGGTGATGGCGAAAAATCGTACATGAAACAGCAGTGCATGCACTGCATCGATCCCGGCTGTGTCAACGCGTGCATGATCGGGGCCTTCAAAAAGCGCGAGTTCGGAATCGTTACCTGGGACAGGGATCGTTGCATCGGCTGTCGCTACTGCCAGGTTGCCTGCCCCTACAACATCCCGAAGTTCCAGTGGGACACCGCGGTGCCCGATATCGTCAAGTGCGAGCTGTGCAATCACATGCTGGCGCGAGGCGAAGAGCCGGGTTGTTGCCAGGCCTGCCCCAAGGAAGCCGTGATCTACGGCACGTACGAGGAACTCCTGGCGGACGCCAGACAGCGCATCGTCGATCATCCCGAACGCTACTATCCAGCGGGCGACCCGCAGATCTTCGGTGACACCGAAGGCGGCGGTACGCAGGTCCTGTACCTGGCCGGCGTGGACTTCGAAAAACTCGGTCTGCCGGTACTCGGCGACGATGGTGTCGGGGTCCAATCTCGAAACATCCAGCACGGCGTCTACAGGGGATTCATCGCGCCGGTCGCGCTCTACGGCATCCTCGGTGCCGTGATCTGGCGCAATCGCCGGGCGGCGAAGAAGGGGGGCTCCGATGAGTGAGCACCGCGCTGAACCCGTCGGCGGTCCCGTCATTTATAATCGGTTTACCAAGTTCCTGGTGATATTTCTCGGACTGTGGGTGCTGATCCTGGCCTATCGGTTTGCGACCGGAATCGGCACCGTGTCGGGTCTCACCGATGGCTACCCCTGGGGCATCTGGATCGCCTTCGATGTTGTCACCGGCACCGCTCTGGCGTGCGGCGGTTACGCGATCGCGATCCTCGCGTACATCCTCAACAAGGGCAAGTACCACCCGCTGGTGCGACCGGCGCTGCTGACCAGCGCACTCGGCTACTCCATGGCGGCCCTGGCAATCATCATCGATGTCGGCCGCTGGTGGGGAATCTGGCGCATCCCGCTTGGTGGGTTCCCGGATATGGGGAGCTACAACTGGAACTCGGCTCTTCTCGAGGTAGCCCTGTGCGTTATGGCGTACGTGGGTGTCCTGTGGATCGAGCTCGGACCCGCCTTCCTCGAGAAGTGGGAGGCCACCTCTAAGAACTCGGCCCTGGTTGGCTTCGCCAAGTTCGGGCTCAAGTTCTACGACAAGGCGCTGATCTGGATCATCGCCCTTGGCGTGCTGCTGCCCACCATGCACCAGTCGTCTCTGGGCGTTCTGATGCTGCTCGGTGGCTGGAAGCTGCACGGGCTGTGGAACACCGCCTGGATCCCGCTGCTCTACCTCATCTCCTGCATCGGCATGGGCTATGCGGTGGTGGTCTGGGAATCTGCGGTGTCGAGCAAGGCCTTCAAGCGCGAGCGTGAGGACAGCATGCTGATCTCGCTGTCAGGCGCCATGGTGATCGTGCTGGGTCTGTACCTGTTGCTGCGCTTTGCGGACATCATCTTCAGCGGAAAGACCATGCTCATGTTCAACTCGGGCATGCTGAGCATCATGTTCTGGATCGAGATCGCACTCTTTGCGATTCCGATGGTGATGCTCATGCGGGCCAAGGACCGCGCGAACTTCGGCACCATTTTCAAGGCATCGGTGCTGATCATGCTTGCAGGTGGGCTCTATCGGTTCGACACCTACATTGTTGCCTTTAATCCGGGAGAAAACTGGTCGTATTTCCCGACCACCCTCGAAATGTTGATCACGCTCGGAACCGTCGCATTCGAGATCTTCCTTTACATCTTCATTGTCAAACGCTACCCGATCCTGAGTGGCACTCGCAGCGCGCAGGGTCCGGCATTAGAAGGGAGGGCCTGATGGCCAGAATGATTACTGTTGACCCGATCACGCGCATCGAGGGTCATCTGCGCATCGACGTCGAGGTCGACCGGGGCAAGGTGCAGAATTCCTGGTCCTCGGGTCAGATGTGGCGCGGCATCGAGAAGATCCTTGAAGGCCGTGATCCGAGGGACGCGTGGGTCTTCACCCAGCGCATCTGCGGTGTGTGCACGACCGTGCACGCCATCGCCTCGGTGCGAGCGGTGGAGAACGCGCTCCAAATCAACCCACCACTCAACGCGCAGCTGATCCGCAACCTTTTAGTGGCGGCGCACGCGCTGCACGACCACATCGTTCATTTCTATCACCTGTCGGCGCTCGACTGGGTGGACGTGGTGTCGGCGTTGAAGGGCAACCCGCGCACGACGGCGCGCCTCGCGGAGTCTCTGTCCCCGTGGCCCCACAACGGCGAGAAAGACCTTGCGGCGGTCAAGGCGAAGCTGACCGATTTCGTATCCAAGGGCCAGCTAGGGATCTTCACCAACGGATACTGGGGCCACCCGGCGATGGACCTGCCGCCGGATGTCAACCTGCTGGCGGTCTCCCACTACCTGCAGGCGCTCGAGGCACAGAAAACGGCCAACAAAGTCGTCACCGTGCTCGGCTCCAAGACGCCAAACATCCAGAACCTGGCGGTCGGTGGTGTGGCGAACGCCATCAACCTCGACAACGAGGCGACGCTCAATATGACGAAGCTCTACCAGATCAAGGGCTACCTCGAGGAGGTCAAGGCCTTCGTCGACCAGGTCTACATCCCGGATGTGGCCGCCATTGGTGCAATGTACGCACCGTGGCTCGGCTACGGGGCGGGCGTTACCAACTACCTGTCGGTCCCGGACATGCCGCTCGACACCGCCGGTACCGAGTTCGACATGCCCGGTGGGGTTATCATGAATGGTGATCTCGGCAGCTTCCGCGAGATCACCTCGTTCAACGACGAGCTCTTCCGCGACAATGTCGCCGAGAGTATTGCCCACTCGTGGTACGACGGCGACTGGCAGAAGCACCCCTGGGAGGAGGACACGGTCCCCGCGTACTCCGAGTTCGACCACGAAGGCGCCTACTCCTGGGTGAAGTCGCCGCGCTTCGACGGCCAGCCCATGCAGGTGGGCCCGCTCGCCGCAGTTCTTGGAGGACTCGCCGCCGGGGACGAGCTGACCGTCAAGCACGCCACCAATTTCCTCAAATTGGCGGGAAGCATTGCCGGCGCCAAGCTTTCGCCGGCGGTTCTCCATTCGACTCTCGGCCGGCACGCCGCTCGCGCCCTCCGTTGCCAGATCATCGCCGACCTTGCACTCGGTCATTGGGAGCGACTCGTTGCGAACATCGGCTCCGGCGACACCGAGATCTTCACCCCGTTCGAATTTCCGAAGGGCGAGATCCAGGGCTTTGGCTTCCACGAGGCGCCCCGCGGTACCTTGTCCCACTGGTGCGTGATCGAGAATGGCAAGATCAAGAACTACCAGTGCGTGGTGCCCTCGACCTGGAACGCCGGGCCGCGTGACGGTGAGGGCCAGATTGGGCCGTATGAGGCCTCGCTGATCGGCAACCCGATCGCCGATCCGGAACGCCCACTCGAGGTGCTGCGGACGATCCACTCGTTCGATCCGTGCCTGGCCTGCGCGATCCATACCCACGATCCGGATGGGAATGAGGTTTCGAAGGTCAAAGTACGGTAGGAATGACGAATTAGGAATTCTGAATTCGGAATTCGGAATTTACGATCAACTCATCGGCCGGGAGCCTAGCTCCCGGCCTTTTTTTACAGATCCTGAGATGCTGGATGCTAGATGCTCGATGGTGGTTCCGAATTCACCGTGGATCGCTTGATTCCTCGGGGTGGGGTGGACTTATCCAGCATCCAGTATCCGGAGAAGTTGTATTGATGCTCTATCAAACCGCGCCTCGTTCTGGCATCATCATCCGATGACTGAGACCAAACCTATCCGCATCCTCGGTGTCGGCAACGTGCTCTGTACGGATGACGGGCTCGGGCCGTACGCCATCAAGGTCCTCGAGGCCCAGTATGAGTTTCCCGAGGAGATCGAGGTGATCGATCTTGGCACGCCGGGGCTTGATTTCACCCCATACCTTGCCGATGCTCGAATGGTCATCGTGCTTGACACCGTCAAAGGCGAGGAGGCCGCCGGCACTCTGCGGCTGTTGCGCGATGGGGAGATTGTCGCTAAGCCGCCACCATCCCGCATGAGCCCGCACGAGCCGGGGCTCCGTGAGGCCCTGATGGCGACGGAGTTCGCTGACATCAGCCCGGAGGAGATTCTCTTGATCGGTGTCGTGCCCGAGAGCACTGGGCAGGGCACGAAGCTGACGGAAGCGGTCAGATCCGCTGTGCCGCAGCTCGTGGACACCGTGGTGGCGGAGCTCGAGAGGCTGGGCCATCCGCCGGTCCGGCGCGATCCGCCGGCCGAGCTCGACCTGTGGTGGGAGTGATCGATGAAACTCACGGAAACCCACGAACGGATCCTGATCTCCCTCATCTCACTGCACAGCATCATCGTTGGGTTAATGCTGTTGTTCGCTGCGGACTGGGCGGTGCGCTTTGCCGGCTGGGCCGGTGCGGATCCGATTTTCTTCATCTGGCAGGCCGGCGCCTTTCACTTCGTACTGGCGACGGGTTACCTGGTCGAATACTCCCGCTCGCGGACCATATCTCTGCTGTTGATCGCCAAAACAATCGCCTTCGTGTTTCTGATCGGGGGATCGCTCCTGGTTCAGACCCCGTGGTCGGTATGGTTCTCGGGCTTCGCCGACGGCGCGATGGCGCTGACCGCATTTCTGGTGCATCGGGCTGTGAAGCGCTGAGAGGATGAAGCGCCACTGAGTATCAGGAGCCACCTTTCGCATTGTCTGCCCCAACGCGATAATCGCTATGGTGGCCAGAATCAGACAATGCGAAAAATGGCACCTGGCGGTGCCCGTTGCCACGCGCAATAATTCAGAGAATCAAATGGCGTTCCGAATTCCTAATTCCTAATTCCTAATTCAGAATTCCTCTTCGAGTTCTTCGCCACCGACCTCTTCGTAGATCTCCAGGATCTGGTCGCAACCGAATTGCACCGTCATCAAGAGACAGTCGTGGATCGGCCCCTCGAGGTCCTCGCTTTCCGGGTCTGAGCGAAGCTTGTCGACGCAGATAGCGCTGACCGTCAGCAATGCGCCGACAACCTCGCGGACCCCGAAGCCCTGCATGAGGCGCTTCTCGGCGAGGTCTCGGCAGTAGGTCGTAAAAAGACCCCGGTCGCGGGTGCGTATCGCGCTCTGGAGGTGGCGCAAGAGGATCATGAACCGCCACTCGAGCACATCGCGGGCGACGTTCTGATAGGAGGGAAAACGTGATGCGGATCCGGGCGACAAGAGCTGATCGAGAAAGGCGGTACAGATCTCGTCGAGGTGCTTTTCCAGGAGCCGGTTGATACGGAGGTTCGGCCGGAGATGGACCTTCTTCATGGCCGCACGGTTCAGCCGGTGCCACTCGTTGGGGTTGGTCTTTCGGTACTCAACCATGAACGGCATGCGCCGTTGCAGTAAGAGTCGTTTCCTCGGCCGCCACCCGGTCTTTTCGTAGGTTCGGCTCGCGTTCACCGCGAGGTCTGTGTCGAGATAGCGGATCATCCACGGTCGTTCAAACGGCCGGTTTCCAAGAAGCCTACCCATGAGGTCGCGGCCCCAGACGCCGATCCGTGCCAGGGCCTTCGGCATGAAGATGGGTCTCCGGCGCTGTCCGAAGTAATCGATGTTTGCGAGGTCGAAGAGGGCCTTATGGGAAAGGGTCTCGTTCGGGCTCGCAATGAAAACCTCGCGTTGACCGATATCGTTTTCGAGCTCCAGGATCTTGCGGATGAACGGACCCATCTCCCGAACGTGCATATAAGGGATGGCGGTCGTGCCCCGCCCGCCGATGATCTGGCTGTTCCAGACGTTTGACAGCCAGGTCTCGAGAAAAATATAGAGCGGAGCGTACTCGCACCAGTCGGAGAAGAGGGCCGCGAGGCGGATGATGCACGACGGGATATCTTCGTCGAACTCTGCCAACATCTCCTCACCCATGCGTTTGGAGACCGCATAGACATGGTCACCATCGGGGGGACTGTCTTCGGTGAGCATCTCGCCGGCTTTGGGGAAGGCGCACGCGGCCAGAGATGAGCTGAAGATCAGACGTTTCAGTTCGAGGTCTCGACACTCCTCGAGGACGTTCCGCATGCCCTCGACGTTTGTCCGCCAATACTCGGGGTCCTTCTCGCCGGTGAAGTCGTAGTGCGCCGCGAGATGGATGACGTAGTTGGCGCCGCCCGACTCGCGGATGTTGCGGAACGCAGAACCGAGGGATTCCCGGTCGCCGATGTCCACCTGGTACCAAGTGATGTTCTTGTGGACGGGCGCGCCGCAGCGGAGCTGTGATCGCCGGGCGAGGGCGATGATCTGGAAACTCTCCTTGAAGTAGTCGAGGAGATGCCGCCCGATGAATCCGGAGGCGCCGGTGATGATGAGACGAGGCAATTGCACAGCGCGGGTTATTGTACACAAACAAACCGTCATGAATACCTGGTGTCAATCGAGTTTTGAATTTTGAATTATGAATTTTGAATTGATCGCACCGTGTTGACGAGAGTGAGGGAGTGTGGCCCGAAATTCAAAATTCAAAATTAAGAATTCGAAATTTGGTTGGTTGGTTGGACGGGTATACTCTCCTGGTGCACGAGATGGGAATCGCCCTCGAGGTCTACAAGACCTGCCGCGAGACCGTGGAAGCTCATGGCGGTGGTCGCTTGCGGCAAGCCCGCCTTGCAGTTGGTGAGTTGTCGGCAGTCGAACCGGAGCTGTTGGTGTATGCATGGGAGGCGGTGGTCGAGGACGGACCGGACGTTGGCGCTGAGCTGATCATCGAATGGCATCCAGCAGATCAGCGTTGTGCAGCCTGCGGTGAGGTCAAGGACCGCGCCACCGGTTCCTGGATGCGGATTTGTCCCGATTGCGGTATGCCGCTCGAGGTCTCCGGCGGCAGCGAGCTCGATATTGTCGATCTCAGTTTCGAGACGGCCGAGGACACGGGTTGAGCCTTTTTGACGACACAGCAAGAGGAAGCCAAAATGACAAAGGTGGTAACGGTCAAACGTCGCGCGCTCGCAGCGAATGAGGAGCGAGCCGAGACTCTTCGGGCGCGTTTTGCTGAGTCGGGCACTCTGGTCGCTAATTTGATCTCTTCGCCGGGATCGGGGAAGACGACCCTGCTCGAGGCGACCGTGCGGGCGCTCGACGGCGAGTTCACGTTGGCGGTCATCGAGGGAGACGTGGCGACCGAGAACGACGCCGACCGCATCCGCGCTCTCGGCGTCCCTGCCCACCAGATTCTCACCGGTGGAGCCTGTCACCTGGACGCGCGGCAGGTCGAGAAGGGCATCGAAGAAGGCGGGCTGCCGGAGGTCGACATCCTGTTCATCGAAAATGTCGGCAACCTGATCTGCCCCACCACCTACGATCTCGGTGAGGATTTCAAGGTCGTTCTGCTCTCGGTGGCGGAGGGCGACGACAAACCGGTCAAATACCCTGCCATTTTTGCCCGTGCCGAAGTGGCGGTGATTACGAAATCCGATCTGCTGCCGCACGTTCCTTTCGATCTCGATTCGGTCAAGTCGCAGATCGTGAGCCTCAACCCGAATGGAAGCGTCGTGGTGACCTCCTCGCTCAAGGGCGATGGGTTGGAAGGGTGGCTCGACCTGCTCCGCATCCGTTTCGAGGCCAAGAGGCAGAGCCAGGGGTGAGCCACGAGAATCGGATCCGGCTCCAGCTGAGGTGCCGCGGCACCGTCCAGGGCGTGGGCTTTCGACCCGCGATCCACCGGATTGCCACCAGCCTCGGCCTTGACGGCTGGGTCATCAACGACCCACAGGGTGCGACGATGGAAATCGAGGGCCCGGTCGACGTCGTCGACCAGTTCCTCGAGCGGCTGCCACGGGAATTGCCGCCGTTGGCGCGCCTCGATCGAATCGAGCGGGAAGAACGCGAGCCCCTGGGCGAGGACGGATTCGAGGTTCGCAGCTCGACCCTTGGCCGGAGAGAGGGCGCCCTGGTGCCGCCGGACGCTGTCCTGTGCGACGACTGCCGGCGGGAAATGGAGGACCCGGAAGACCGGCGGTTCCACTATCCGTTTACGACGTGCACCAATTGTGGACCAAGGTTCACGCTGGTCCGTTCCCTGCCCTACGATCGCGAGCGCACCTCGATGGAATGCTTCCCATTGTGTTCAGAATGCGATCGGGAGTACACGGACCCGACGGATCGTCGCTTTCACGCCGAACCGGTAGCGTGCCCGCAGTGCGGCCCGAAGCTCTGGCTCGCTGACGGGAAGGGGGAGCCGCTGGGTTTGCCCGAAGATCCGGTTGCAGGGGCACGCGACGAGCTGCTGGCGGGCCGAATCGTGGCGGTGAAAGGGCTCGGTGGCTTTCAACTCGCGTGCCGGGCCGATTCGTCGGAAGCGGTCACGCGTCTCCGCCGACGCAAGAGGCGGTTCGGCAAGCCCTTCGCAGTCATGGTGCGCGACCTCGAGACAGCGAACGAGACAGTGAATCTCGATGCCGCCTCAGAGGACCTTCTGTTGTCGCCCAGGGCGCCGATCATTCTCGCTCCGCGGCTGGATGGAACTCCGGTTGCGCCTGAAGTGGCGCCGGGCCTCGACGACCTCGGAGTGATGTTGCCTACGACCCCGCTCCACGTCGAGCTCCTGCGCGATCCGAAGATGCCGCCGCTGGTGATGACGTCGGGGAATCTCTCGGAAGAGCCGTTGCGGCGAGGGAATCGTGAGGCTGTGGAAGGTCTCTCAGGTATAGCCGACTGTTTCCTCCTCCACGATCGCGATGTCGTCCGACGCCTCGACGATTCGGTCGTTCGGACATCGCCGCGCGGCCCGGCCCTGGTTCGACGTGCCCGCGGCTGGGTGCCCGAACCGATGCCGTTGCCGGTCGCCGCGCCGGCGGTGATCGTCGCCACCGGTGGCCACCTGCAGGTGACCGCCTGCGTCGCTCAGCACGAGCAGGCATTCCTGTCACAGCATGTGGGGGATCTCGATTCGGTGTCGGCGCGCGAGTTTCTTGGCGAAGTGATTGACGGACTCCTCGACTTCCTCCAGGTGGAGCCGGAGTTGATCATCGCCGATGCCCACCCCGACTATCCGAGCAGCTGGTTGGCGCGCGACCTCGGGGACGCGATTCGAGGCCGACGTCGTGGCTGTGCAGCACCATCTGGCGCATATTGCGGCGGTTCTGGCGGAGCATTGCAGATTCCCGGTCGATGGTGGGTACTGTCTCGGTATCGCCCTCGACGGCACAGGTTGGGGACCCGACGGTACGGCATGGGGCGGTGAGTGGCTTTCCCTGGGCGGAGATCTCGAATGGAGACGGCTGGCCCAACTCGAACCGCTTCCGTTGGTCGGCGGTGAGGCGGCTGTGCGCGAGCCGTGGCGAGTGGCGGTGGCCGCTCTGCAACGGCAAGGCAGGGAAGAGCTGATCGCCTCGACACCAATGGCTGCCCAGATTGAAGAGGCACGTCTCGCGACCATGATCCAGTTGGCAGCGGATAAAAGCTGGCCGATGGCGTCCGGTGCCGGCCGCGTCTTCGAGGCGGCGGGGGCCCTGCTCGGCGTTGGCGAGGTGAACCGATGGGAGGGCGAAGCTGCGGCGCGTCTCGAAGCACTGGCCTCGATCGTTGAAAACGAATCCGAACCGTGGCCAGGTTTCGAGATCGAGGCCAGGGATGAAAAACTGCTGATTCCGTCGTCAGAGCTGCTGGTCGAGGTCGCGAGGCGGGCTGCTGACGGCGAGGCTGTGGCCTCGGTGGCAGATGGATTTCATGCCACGTTTTGTCGACTGGCGGCAGATCTCACTGCGAAAGTGAACGGCGACGAGAGGGGTGTCGTGGCTCTCGGAGGTGGTTGTGTGGTCAATCGCATCCTCTCCACAGGTCTGGCCGAGAACCTCGAAGAGCTCGGCTTCGAGGTCCTGCTGCCGCGCAACGTTCCCCCCGGTGATGGCGGACTGTCGTATGGACAGGCGGTGATTGGTGCGGTTGCTGCTGAACGCAGAGTGCTGCCTTCACAGAAAGACCTTTGATCTTGGTCGGATTCCGAAGCAGGTTAAGGGTAAAGTGTGAAGGGTTAAGGTCTTTGCTCTTAACTTTTAACTCTTAACCCTCTTTACTTGCATGGTTTTGGGATCCAGACTCGATTTGGAATTGACTACACGGAGAGGTTTGGCTTCTGTAGGATATACGGGCGACAAAATCGGCGGCCGCACTCATCGGACGCCGTGTACTGAGTGGAGGGTCTCTGATGTGTCTCGCCATTCCGATGGTGCTGGTGGAACGGAACGAGTTCGAAGGCGTAGCCGAGATTGATGGAGTGCAGCGGCGGATCTCGGTGATGTATGTGCCGGAAGCGGAGGTCGGGGATTTCGTTCTGGTTCATGCCGGCTACGCCATTGGCCAGGTTGACGCCGATGAAGCAGAGAAGACCCTGGAGCTGCTCCGTGAGTACTCCGACTCGATGGTGGAGCTATGAGCACGAGCCCGTTTCAGGATCCGGGGGCAATGGCCGGGATCCTCGACGAGCTCCGAGAGGAAGCTGAGAAGCTCGAACGTCGTGTGACCCTGATGGAGGTCTGCGGTACCCATACCCACAGCGTTGCAGGCGCAGGCCTACGGCGCCTCATGCCTGAAAAGGTACGGCTGATTTCTGGCCCGGGCTGCCCGGTCTGTGTGACTCCGGTCGACTATCTCGACCGTGCGTTGGCTCTAGCGACACTACCGGGAAACGTCATTTGCACTTTTGGCGATCTCATGCGAGTACCTTCGAGCACCGTCAGTCTCGAGCACGCCCGTGCCGAAGGGGCGAAGGTCGAGGTGGTTTACTCACCTCGGGATGCTCTCGATATGGCACGCTCCAACCCCGATCAGAGCGTGATCTTTCTCGCGGTGGGGTTCGAGACGACGGTGCCCACGATCGCAGGTGCCCTGGCGGAGGCCGAAGCCGACAGCGTACCGAACTTCATGATTCTGCCGGGGAACAAAACCATGCCGCAGGTGATGCGGGTGCTGGTCGACGACCCCGACCTCGACGTCGACGGTTTTTTGCTACCCGGTCACGTATCGGTGATCACCGGCTGGCGGCTCTTCGAGTTCCTGACCGAAGACTTCGACGTTTCAGGGGTCGTGGCCGGCTTCATGCCAACCGATGTAGCGCAAGGGGTACTGGCCCTGGTTCGTCAAGCCGTAAAGGGCAAGGCCGAGATTGGAAATGTCTATGGCCGGGTGGTGACTGAGGATGGGAACATTCGTGCGCGAGAGCTGGTCAACCGCTTCTTCGAACCTTCCGACGAGGTGTGGCGTGGATTCGGCACCGTGCCCGGTTCGGGGCTCGGTCTTCGGCCCGAGTTTGACCACCGAAATGCAGCTCTGATCGAGGTCGCGGTGCCGCCGCCGGCTGAGCCGGTTGGTTGCCGCTGTGGCGATGTGCTCCGTGGAGTGATTGATCCGCCGGAGTGCCCGCTCTTTGATGCCGGGTGCGATCCCGACACCGCGATCGGCGCCTGCATGGTGTCTTCAGAGGGGACCTGTGCCGCGTGGTACCGCCACGAGCGTTGGGTGGAAGGAGCAGGATCGTGAAGCGCCCCGATCGAGTGCTGCTGGCGCACGGTGGCGGCGGTCATTTG
The DNA here is from genome assembly GCA_963776765.1 of Candidatus Sulfomarinibacteraceae bacterium. Lineage (GTDB taxonomy): Bacteria > Acidobacteriota > Thermoanaerobaculia > Thermoanaerobaculales > Sulfomarinibacteraceae > Sulfomarinibacter. The sequence continues at coordinate 83,084 of CAVZOK010000010.1, read as the reverse complement.
ACCCGCCGGCTGGTCGAGGAGCTTTTTCTTCCGGCATTCCAAAACCCGCATCTCGCAACCTTGACCGACGCTGCGGTGCTGCCTGAGATGCCGCCCGGACGGCCCGCCCTTTCCACAGATGCTTTCGTGGTGGATCCGCCGATATTCTCCGGTGGCGATCTCGGCTGCCTCAGCATCTGTGGCACCGTCAACGATCTCGCAATGTCCGGCGCACGTCCACTGTGGTTGACCTGGGCCTTGATCCTGGAAGAAGGCGCCGACGGCGAACTTCTTGAGACCTGCGTTCGCGGCGCCGCCAGCGCCGCAAGAGAAGCCGGGGTAATGGTCGTGGCCGGTGACACCAAGGTCGTGCCGCGCGGCAAAGGTGACGGTCTTTTTGCTGTCACCGCCGGTCTCGGCGTGGTCCCACCGGGGCGGGACCTTTCGGACACCCACATCGAGCCCGGAGACGTGATCCTGGTGTCGGGCCCGATCGGCGATCACGGTGCAACTGTGCTCGCCCATCGCCACGACCTCGTGGCTTCTGGACTAAAATCCGACTGCGCGCCGTTGGCTGGTCTGGTCGAGACTTTGTTGGAGAGCGGCGCGGAAGTGAGGGCTTTGCACGACCCGACCCGGGGTGGCGTCGTGACCGTCTGTCACGAGGTTGCCGGCAGGAGTGGTTCTAAGGTGGTCCTCGAGGAAAAAGCGTTGCCCGTCCGGCGAGAGGTGGCCGGGGTCTGCGACCTGCTCGGTCTCGATCCGCTCGCGCTGGCCTGCGAGGGCCGAGCACTGGTGTGGGTTGCTTCCGAGGACGCGGAACGTGCCGTTCAAGCGATGCGTTCTCACCCCCTTGGAGCAGAATCTGAGATCATCGGTTGCATGGAGAAAGCTGTTCCCGGCGCGCCGCCGGTCGTCATGAAAACCAGAGTCGGTGGCGAGAGGCCGCTTGACTTGCTTTCGGGCCTCGACCTGCCGAGAATCTGCTGATGGATGTGACTACATTTTCGCCGAGTCTTCTGGCGGCAGCTTTCGGAGTCGGGGTTGTTCACACCCTGCTCGGCCCCGATCATTACCTGCCGTTCATCATGCTTTCCAAAGCTCGCGGCTGGTCCCGTTTGCGGACGATAGCCGTGACTTCGATCTGTGGCCTCGGGCATATCGCGTCGTCGGTGATCCTCGGTGGTTTTGGGATCGCCTTTGGTGTTGCTGTCGGTCAATTGGAGTGGGCGGAATCGAGTCGTGGCCCATTGGCGGCCTGGGCCCTTGTCGCCTTCGGTGTGGCGTATGCGCTCTGGGGTCTTCGCCATGCTCTCCGCAGGCGAAAAGGGATCGAGGCCCACGTCCACGGAGACGAGGTCCACATTCACAGCCACGGTCTCAAGCCCCATGGAGATGAACACCACAAGATCGGCGCCAATACGACGTTCTGGGCGCTCTTCATCGTCTTTGTTCTTGGACCGTGCGAACCCTTGATTCCACTTTTTGCTTTGCCGGCCAGTCAAGGCCGGTGGGATGTGGCATTGGCCACGGCTGGTGTCTTTGCCGTCGCGACGCTGGTTTCCATGGTCGGTGCAACGCTCGTAGGACTGAAGGGACTGAAGATGCTGAACCTGGGCCCGCTCGAGCGGTGGTCCCACGTTTTGGCTGGCTGCGTTATCGCAGCGGCCGGGCTGTCAGTGATCTATCTGGGACTATAAAACCATGAGGGCGGTCCGCTTCGTTCACACATCAGATCTTCACCTCGATGCCACCTTTGGTGGTGTCGATGCCACTGATGAAAAGGTGATCGGTGCCCTCGAGCGGTCAACTCTGGAGGCTCTCGATCGAGTGGTGGCGTTGTGCATCGATCGCGAGGTGGATTTTCTGGTCGTCGCAGGCGATCTTTACAACAGCGCCGATCACAGCCTCCGCGCTGAACTCGCCTTCCAGAGGGCAATGCGGCGACTGGCGGACGCAGGCATTCATGCCTTCGTAGTGCGCGGCAACCACGACCCGGCGGACGGCTGGTCGGCGGGTCTGGAGCTTCCCGACTCGGTGGTGGTCTTTCCGGCGGACAGAGTCCTCAGGAGCGAGGTCATCCGTCATGGTGAGGTCGTGTGTGCGGTGTATGGCCGGAGCTTTGGCACTCGACAGGTGACTGAAAACCTGGCCCTGGGATTCGCTCGCGAAGAGGGCGACCCGCATGCGGTTGCTGTGCTGCATTCCAACGTCGGGCAACGCGAGGGCTGGGACAACTACGCACCCTGCACGGTTGACGATCTTCGTGCAGCCGGTATGGACTATTGGGCTCTCGGCCATATTCACGCGGCCGGAAGAGTGTCGGACATGCCGCCGGCGGTGTATCCCGGTTCGACGCAAGGACTCGATCCCACCGAGGAAGGTCCTCGAGGCTGTTTTGTGGTGGATCTCGACAAAGATGGTGCTGTCGAGGAGTTTGTGGAGACGGCTTCGGTCAGGTGGCAGGGACTCGAATTTGACACTTCGAAATTGCAGAGTATCGATGAATTGAGATTGGCGCTTTCAGAGGTATGTGCAGAAATCAGGGAGGCAAGTTCAGGAAGACCGACGATTGTCAGGCTGGGGCTGACCGGCAGGTCAACTGTACATGCGGACCTCGGTCGCCCGGGAGTCATTTCAGACCTCGCCGCCGATCTTCGCCAGGAGCAGCTCGAGCTGGATCCCTGGATCTGGGTGGATCGGATTCGCGACCGAACGAGACCAGCGCTCGACCTTGACATGATTCTGCGCCGAGGAGGGTTTGCGCGGCGATCTGGCGAGGCTCGCGCGGCAACTCGCCGAGGATCCCGAGGCCGAGAGAGTGGTCGAGGAAGTTCTGGCGCCGGTTCAGTCTTCCCTTGTGGTCCAACCGAAACTCGAGATCAGCTCTCAGGAAGTGGTTACCCGCGCGCTGGATCTCTGCCTCGACCTCCTTTCACGTGAGGGCGAGTGATGTTCCTCCAGAGAGTTGAGGCGGTCCGCTACGGTGAGCTCTCTGAGGTCGCCCTCGGACCCTTCGGGGAGGGTCTCAATATTGTGGTCGGACGCAACGAGGCCGGAAAGAGCAGTTTGACCTCGCTCATCCGGCATGTGCTCTTCGGATTTCCGCGAGGACGCACTTCCGAAAGGCTTTATCAGCCTCCGTCGGGCGATCAGCGGATTGGCCGTCTCGTATTTTCGGAGGATGGAACCGAGTGGGTGGTCGAACGAACGGAGGGTGTCCATGGCGGGGATGCGGTCGTCTTCGGACCACAGGGCGAAGAGCCCTCGGAACGGTTTCTCGAACCACTGACCAGCTCAGTGAGCGCCGCGGTCTATCGCACTGTCTTTGGCTTTTCTCTCGAGGAGCTGTCAGACCTCGGCTCGCTCGCCGGAATTCAATCCCGGCTTTACGCCAGTACTGCCGGGCTTGGCGTGAACCCGCACGACGTATTGGGTCAGCTGCAATCCGCAACAGATGAATTGTGGGCGCCGCGAGCCAGAACACGAATGATCCACACCCTCAACAAGGAGCTGCGGTCGATTCGAGACGAGAGACGGCGACTCCAGGAAATGGCGGAGCGATATCGAACCGATCGCGAACACAGCGCGGTTACAAGTCTGGAGCTGGATGCGGCCAACATGGCGCTCGCCGCGGCCAGAAAAGATGAAGAGAAACTGGCCGCATTGCTGGCGGAAGGCCGACGCCTCGAGGAGAGGATTCGCGTTGATGAGGAATCCGCAGATGAGCACAGGCTCGCCGCTGAGGGCGCCAGAAGAGAGGCGGATGCGCTCGAGGTCGACCAGAGCTTGCTGGATCGTGCGGAGGCCATCGAGCGCCTCGGAGCGAGGGGCGAGTGGTTTCGCGCCGAGGCCGAACAGCTCCACCGGAACCAGGCGCAGCTCGAGGAAATTGAGGCGGATCTGCGAAGGCAAAGCGCTGAAATGGGTGAGGGCTGGACCGTCGACACCGCGGCCGCCTACAAAATAGATTTCGATTTAGAGAACCTCCTCGATGGCGAGCAGGAGCGTATTCACGAGGCAAAGCGCGAAATGGACGAGGCCGTGCGGAGAGCGTCCGAAGCCAATGCCGTACATGAGGAGGCGATTCGGGCTGCGATGGAGAGCGCGACTGAGTTGGGCCTCGGTGATGACGACACGATTCCGAAGGTTATCGGTGTGCGCCTGCAAACCGTGGACCGGCTGCTCGAGCTCGGCTCGGTTTTCCGCTCGCCCGAGACGTCTCTCGTACCGGCTATCGCAGCGGTGCTGACAGCTGTGGCCATGGTGGTGGTTGGCGTGGTGCTTGGGGACCATCTACTGGCCTGGGCGGGCGTCTTGCCAGCGGCGTTGGCCGTCGGTCTTCTCCTGAAGCCAGTTCTTCTTCGCCGGCGCGTTCCTGCCGATATTTCCTCACTACTTCCTTTGATCGGTCTCGACCATTCGCCGACCGCCCCCGAACTCATGGAGATTCGTGACGGCCTCGAAGCATGTCGACGATTGTGGACCACCGCAACGGAACTCGAGCGAGCCGCTGCGGCGCGAGAGACCGGTGCACGCGAAGGCACCGACAAGTTTGACCGGGCTTGGCAGAATTGGCTGGAGTGGCTCGATCAGCATGGATTGAGAAGCGCTTCGAATCGCCCCGAAAGCATTCGCAGGGTGTTACAGCTGCTTCGTGATCTTCGATCGAAGACCGAAGGACGAGATGAACTCGAAAAACAAATCGGGCGAAGGCGCGCGATGGTGCAGGAGTTCGTCGATGACGTCGTCGCGATAGGCGCCATCGAGGAGAACGACGCGGCAAATATGAGTTTCGAAGAGGTGGCCCACGCGATGCGGTCGATGCAATCACGTCTGGTTGCCCAGCGCCGGATCGGTGAGGAGCGGCGCGATGCCCTGGCAGAGGCCATCGCCAGCGAGCAACGCTCGGAGACTGAGACCCGTCGTGCCGTGGAAACCAGAAAAGCTCTCGATCATCTGCTCGAGAAATCCGGCCTTGGTAGCGACGCGGTGCTGGCTGACCTCGAAGGGACGTTGGCGATAGCGAGAAGCCAGACTCGCGAAATCGAGGCCGAACGAAGCGGATTGTTGGAAACCCGAGGCACCCTCGAAGGAAGAATGCAGCGCGGCGCAGAGGAAAGTGCGTCGGCGAGGTTACGCCTGGAGGAAGCTGGCATCAAGGAACGGATCGGGCAGAAGCTTGAATCCTTTGCGGTGTCGTCAGTGGCTGCAAGGCTCCTCGAAAATGCCCTGCAAGCCTATGAGGCGGAGCGACAGCCTTCGGTGATTCAGAGCGCACAGGACATCTTTACTCGACTCACTGGCGGCCGATATACGAGGCTGGCGACGCCTCTCGGTCGATTCGAGCCATTGGTGAGTGGAGCGACATCCTCCGGAAAAGCTCCTGAACGTTTGTCGCGGGCAACTGCGGAACAACTGTTTTTGGCCCTACGGTTGAGCTATATAGAAAACCTGGCCAGCGCCCATCCGTCTTTGCCGGTATTGATGGACGACATTCTGGTGAATTTCGATGACGAAAGGCGACGGGCCGCTGCAAGTGTGATCGCCGAGTTTGCTGATCGTCGCCAGGTCGTGTTTTTCACTTGTCACCAGGCCACCGCGGAGACGTTTGCGAAGGCGGCCGCCGATGTGACGATGGTGGAGCTGAGCTGAGATCTGGAACGTCTCGCGAAGATAGTAACCAGTAACAAGTAATCAGTAACCGGTTCGAGACCTGATTCGATCTGCTTCCGTCCACCGGGACGGGTCAAGTGCTGACGAAAAGTTGTCATGCGATAGCGAGCCGCGGAGCGGCGAAAGGTACATAGCCTGGGGCGTGAGCCCCAGGATACGGGTGAGAAATAAGAGAGGAAGCCGCGGAGCGGCGACAGATATTTCGCTGTGATGCCTGCTGCTTACGCCACAAAAATGATCTGTCGCCCCCTTCGGGGGCTTTCACTCATTTACCGCGTTAACCCTGGGGCTCACGCCCCAGGCTAAGAACCTGTCGCGCCTCCGGCGCTTCTCTTCATCTCGTTCATTCGGTGAGGCGGCGATTAATTTTCAGATGTCGACCTTTCGCGGGACTCGACCGGTCTGGTGACTGGTCACTGGTCACTGGTTATTGATTACTTGGCGTGCGGCGGCGCAGCCGTTTCCATGCGCTCCACAAATCGACGATTCCGTGTACATACCGTGGCGGTTTGGCCTGGCCCTTGCGTGGGTCGCCACCCGGGGCGAGCATGGTCTCCCATTTGATGATGTTGGCTTCGTAATACAGGGCGATGAAACGGCGGAAGAGCCGGTGACCGAGATGCCCGGGTGCAATCCAAAACGACCCCGCGAGGTCGATGAACACCACGCGACCGTCTGGGCGTCGAAGGACATTCCGATAGGCTCTCGCGTCGAGATGGAGAAAACCAAGATCGGTGAGGCGTTCCATCGCGGTACGCAGCTGACCGAGGTAGTCCTCGCGCCTGTCATCGATGTCGTCGGCAAACCTGAGGGTGATCCCTTCGACCTTTTCAACCGCGAGGGCGTTGGCGTCGATGCGGCCGATGTAGGCGGGGAACCATGGCATGGGACCGAGATAGGTGTAGGCACGGCATTCGCGATCGACCTCGAGCCGCCCGATGAGACGCCGCCACCAGGACCGCTTCGCGAAGTCTTTGACCACCATTGGGCCATCACCGACGTCGACGACCGTCACGTCCGCTTTGAAGGGCGCACCCCTCGTCAGGTACTCCTTTGGCGCCTGGTCCAGTTCGGTCCTGGTTGGCAGGTCGGGTATGGGGTCTTTTCCAGAAGGCATGGATTACACTCTCACCGTGGCCGACATTATTTCACACGCCGGGAGTAGAGGGGCCGTCGACCCGAGTTCAATCTCTGGAGCCGAGCCGATTCGCCGGATCAGGGGCCGCAACGGATCCAAGGCCGATGTTCTCTTCTTTGAGCTGGAAGGCGAGCGGGTGGCTGTCAAGACGTATGAGCCGCGAAGCGCGGTGGTTCGGAACACGCTCGGTCGGTGGTTGATTCGCCGTGAGGCGGCTGCCTACGAGGAAGCGGGAGTCATCGATGCCCTGCCAGCGTATCTCGGTCGCCTCGGACCTTACGCCCTGGCCACCCGTTGGGTCGACGCCGAGCCTCTGCGGGAACGCACTGGAGCCAGGCTCGATGACGCACTCTTCGATCGGCTCGGTGCGGTTCTCGATGAACTGCACGGACGCGGTGTGGCTCTGGCCGATCTCCACCACCGCGATGTGTTGCTTGGCGCCGACGACGCGCTTTACGTTGTCGATCTTGCGACGGCATGGGTACTCGGGCGGCGGCCCGGACCCATCAGAAAGCGGCTCTTCGAACGGTTCTGCGAATCCGACCGGGTCAATTTGGCCCGTATGCGCGCCCGATTCACGGGTGGGGATGAGGGCGCGGCTGTGGCCTCTGTTAGCCCCGCGGCGGCAGCATGGCACCGCAGGGGTCGACTCATGAAGGGCCTTTTGGATCGTCTTCGAGGCAAAAACTGAACGATAGCTTTCTGGGAAATGCGGTATCCTTCCGGACGATCGACGGGGGTGTAGCCAATGAGCGAACGTGAGTACAACAGAATCCTTGGCGTCCTGCGCCTCACGGCGCTGTTCGTGGTCCTTCTCGTTCTCATCTACTATGCCCGGCCGACGGTGCTCAGCGTGGCTATCGGCTTCGTATTCGTGGTGCTGGGGGAGACCGTCCGTTTCTGGTCGTCGGGTCTTCTGCTGAAAACCAGGGAGCTGATGACGGCGGGACCGTACCGATATACCCGCAACCCGCTCTACCTCGGCCGGTTTCTGATCCTGACCGGACTGATCATCATGGTCAATCTGCCGAACTACCTCAGCCTGATCGGACTGGTCTTCGGCTGGGCCTGGTTTATCGGCGTGTACATGAGTCGCAAAGAGCGAATTGAACCGGCTCGGCTTCGCGAAGAGCACGGAGAAGCCTACGACCGGTACTTTGAGGCGGTTCCAGCACTGTTTCCAACTCTGAGCCCCTATCAGGATTTCACTCCGGCGAGTTGGTCGGTGGAACGAATGATGAGAAATCGGGAGTACTGGATGGTGATCGGGCTTCTCGGCGTATCTGCCTATTTGCTGTGGCGTGCTCTGAACGTTTGAACGACATCAGCCGGTCAGACGCAGATCCTCGATACTGGATCCTCGATCCTCCAACGTCAGCACCATTTGACGCGCGTTGCAGCTTCGGCGACACCGGTGCCACTTTCACAATTGTCATCGGCACCCTGATGGCCCGAGCGCGCTGCTGACAATTGTGAAGGTGGCACCTGACACACCGAAGCGAGAAGCGCTTTGAGAGGATGCCAGGCACGCCGATTCGCTGTTACGGAGTCAAGTCGCTGTGGAGCGCCTCCGTAAATCGGGATGCCAGGCACCTCCGTTGATCGCGCGCTTGCCTCGCAGTCGGCATCGCGGGAAGGCGGCTGGGAATTCTGAAATCCGAAATTCGAAATCCCAGATCCGAAATCTGGTTCCGCTTGTGACTAATTCTGGAACTGCAGTTCGTGAAGGTGGGCATAGAGCCCGCCCAGCTCGATCAGGGCGCGGTGACTTCCTTCTTCGACGATGCGTCCGTCTTCCAGAACGACAATGCGGTCCGCCTCTCGAATAGTAGCCAGGCGATGGGCGATCACGAGGCTGCCGCGACCTTCGAGGAGCACGTTCATTGCCTGCTGGACCTTGTCTTCCGACTCGGCGTCGAGGGCCGAGGTGGCCTCGTCCAGGACCAGAAACGGTGGGTTCTTGTAGAACGCGCGCGCGATGGTGAGCCGCTGGCGTTGTCCCATCGACAGTCGGGCGCCGTCTTCACCGAGCATCGTGTCGTAGCCATCGGGGAGTTCGCCGACGAACTCGTCGGCCTGGGCCGCGGCCGCAGCTTTACGCACATCCGCTAGCGACGAGTCTTCACGACCGGCTGCGATATTGAGCCGGACCGTGTCGTCAAAGAGGATCGTCTCCTGGGTGACGAGGCCGATGTTACCTCGCACCGAGGCAACGGTCAGCTTGCGCAGGTCGTTTCCGTCCATCGTGACTTTGCCCGAGGTTGGGTCGGCGAAGCGCAACATGAGGTTGGCGAGAGTCGTCTTTCCGCCGCCCGACGGGCCCACCAGCGCCACCATTTCGCCTCGTCGGAGGTGGAGGTCGATGCCCTTGATGGCTGGTTCGTCAGACCCCGGATACGAGTACACGACGTTCTCGAAGTGGATCTCCTCTGGCTCGGCCTCGAGAGCCCATGCTTCCGGGCTGTCGGCGATTTCGAGTGGCCAGTCCATCATTCTGAAGACCCTGGCAGCGGCCGCAAGAGCCTGCTGGGCCTCGACGTTGATCTGATTGAGGCGACGGGCGGACATGAATAGGAAAGCGAGACCGCCGAGGACGACGACGAAACTCCCAGGGTTGACCGAGCCGGCAGCGATGCCCCTGCCCGCGACGTAAAAAAGAACGCCGCCGGCGATTGCCCCCACCAGCTCGACGATTGGCCCTGAAGCTGAGGCGGCGCGACTCGCTTGCAGGTCGACCTGGAAGAGACTTGCCAGCGTCTTGCGGAAACGACGGACGGAAATTTCTTCCATCGAAAAGGCCTGGATGACTTTTGAGCCGGCAACTGATTCCTTGAGCTGGTTAGCGGCGGTCGCAGTCTGCTCCTGAGAGCGGGTTGCGGCCTTGCGCAGCCGCTTGCCGAGACGTAGGACCGGGTATCCCATCACCGGCAGCACGATGAGGGCGAAGAGAGTCATCCGCCAGTCGTAGATCAGCACCAGGATGAGCATCGCCGGTCCCATCGCGCCGACCCGTACGGCGTCTGCGAAAAGCCGGGTCGACATCAACTTGATGAGGTGAACATCGTTGAGCAAACGCGATAGGACCTCGCCGGTCTGGTGGGCGCGGAAGAAGCTCGGCGCTTGATAGACCAAAGTATCGTGGAGATCTGCGCGAAGATCCCGAATCACCGCGGATCCCGTCTTCCGGGCCAGATATTCGCCAAAGTAGAGCAGAATTCCTCTGACCAGAAACACCAGGACGAGGAGTACGGGAACCTTGACCATCGGGCGTTCACGCAGCCACATCTTTGTCGCTTCGATCGGCAGGCTTTCGACCAGGCCTTCCAGGAAACCTGGTTCTTCATCCTCGGCGGGCGTCGCCTCTTGTACGGGCCTGGAGAGCAGTAACTCGTTGACCATCGGTTCGAGGGTCGCCACAACAAGGGTCATCATGGCGCCGGCCAGGGCCAGCATCACCGCCGCGGCCATCATCTGCCCCAGATAGGGGCGCATGTACGCCATGATTCTTCTGAGTTCGGTCACGCGTCGATGGTAGCAGAATGCGTCCCGTGCCCGTCTCGATCCTGATCCAAATTCATCGTTCGTCGTGCTTCGGAGTGCGTGGTGCCACCCTTCGCATTGTTTGTATTTGTCGCGTCCTATATTGGCAGCGCCTCTGGGGCAAACAATGCGAAGAGTGGCACCTGTGCCGTCGAAGTGACAAGCGCTTGCCCGCTCAACTCTTAACCCTTAACACTTGACCCTTAACTCTTCGAGCACCGGAACATCGTCTCGACTGACAAGCGCGAGCAGCTGTCGAAGCACCTCTGTTTGGAGCTCCGGATTGTTCGCCTCGCCAAGAGGGAAGCCCAGCGGGTAGGGGACCGCGAGCGCTCGCGGTGGGCGAATCTTTTCAGTGATCTCGGCGAGCATCGTGATGGATGCTGTCGGAATGCCGCGATCCTCAATTGTTGCCTGTGCAAGACCGACGGTCTGCATGCACACCGGTCACACGGGGACCATTAGCGCGATATCAACCTGGTCCTCGATGAGACGGTCGGCGATCAGGGGCAGGGTGTGTTTGACGTATCGGTTGGGAGCAGTGATTGAACCCATGACGGAGAAATGTGTGGTTGCGACGGAACCGATATCACCGGCTGCGGCAAGCTCGTGCAACCGGTCGAGCGGGAGGCCCATATTGCGGTCGGCCTCGACGCCTGAGTGGGAAAACGAATCGGAGCGGTGGTGCTCCTCGAGGGATTGGACGTCCAGGTCGCTGGCTATCTCCCTGAAACTGTAGTCACCACCGCGCACCGAGGCGCTGAATGGTTCATCGCCCGGGACTACGAACCCGGCCGACGATACCAATGCCACTTTGCACTCGCTTATTGGCTTCTCGAGCGACGCCACCGGCACCGGATCGATACGCCGCCATCGATAGGTCTTCAAGAATGCCCGCAGTGCGAGGCTGAGTTCGTTAGCATTCGCCATGGCGGAAGAGGGTAGCATTTTGAATTCGGAATTAGGAATTAGGAATGAGGAATTACGATCCGCCTAACGGTGGCTATGAGGCGCGCATCGCGACATCGACGCCAAAGGTGCTGCGGTACCAATGAGAAGCGCATCGAGGCTTCGGCGACACAGGTGCCACCCTTCGCATTGTTTGACCGCTAAGCATCGCCCAGCAGAGAGGCGACGAATTCAAACAATGCGAAGAGTGGCACCCTGCCCGCCCAAGCGAGAAGCGCTATCCAGGTTGAAATAATGCGAAGAGTGGCACCATCCTCGCTGATACGAGGAGCGCTTGTTGCGTGGTGGGTAGGTTACAATCCGCGCCATGCTCCTACCCATCACCCGTCGTGTTTCGTCTGTGCTGATCGTGATCGTTGCGGTCGGCGCCTTGTTCGTGATGCTACCGACCGCCGCTTTCACCGAAGAGGTTTCAGCGCAAGGTGTGGTCGAACGCAACCTGCCCTCCGGAGCGAAGGCATTGCTGTGGCCGCGTCCGGGTTCGGGGACGGTCCTGATCACGGTGGCCGTACCTGCAGGGTCGCAGGACGAGCCGGCTGGGATGGGCGGCCTCTCGCACTACCTCGAGCACCTCCTTTTTGATGGTTTTGATGCATTCGATGAGCGCGGAGTCACCGAAGCATTCGAGCGTCTATCCGCCTACATGAATGCATTCACCCGCGAGCAGGCAACTGTCTACTTTGCACTGGTGCCGCGGTCCGACGCTGTGGCTACAGCCGAGTTGATGGCGGGCATGCTCACTCGTTCTACCATCGGATCGGCGGTTTACGAGAAGGAAAAGAAAGTCATCCTCGAAGAGCTCGCGAAAGACCACGCGTCACCTGACGGACTCAAAGAGGAGATGCTTCGCGGTGTGTTGTGGAGTGGTACGCCTCTCGAACACCCGGTTGGTGGCAGTGTGGAGTCGGTCAGCGCCACACCCCGTGACGAGGTCGTGGCCTATTGGAAGAAACGATACGTCCCGTCCGGCTATCGCATCCTGATCACAGGTGACCTTTCGGTCGACGGCCTCGCGGCCGCAATGGAACCGTTTACCAGGCTTGGGGGTGAAGCACTTCCGCCGAGCCGACCCGATTCTACGAGCTGGTCTGGTTGGAACGAATGGGGTGCTGCTGCTGCACCCGATGCGCCTTCGAATTCGGGCGGAATGCCCGCAATGGGTATGGGTCACGGGATGCCCGCCAAGGCCGAGGGACCCACAGGTGGAACTCTGGCGGTCGTGATTGCCGCACCGGATTCTCTGACCGATTCGGGAACTTCGCTCGAGGTCCTTTCGCGATGGCTTGCAGACCCCTCCGGCCCTCTCGTCTCCTCCCTGGGGCCGGATCTGGCCCGCGATCTCAGCGTTGTTCGACTCCCTCGTGAGCCCCGCGACTTCATTGAAGTCCGGGTCGAGGCTGGAATGGGTGTGGCATCGGAGGAGCTGTTGGGTCGCCTCCTCGGGGCGCTTGCTGGTGCCGCCAAAGGTCCGGATGACGCCGCCGTTTCCGCTATTCAGCGGGCCTGGTCGGGTGAGCGGGCGCTCAACGACCAACGTCTCCACTACGCAGCTGTTTTCTACGGCGAGGCGCTGGCCTCTGGTCGAGGGATGTTGGCCGAGTCGGTGGCGCCGTCGGAGGTTGATTCCGCCGAGGTCAGATGGGCTGCTGCGGAGCTCCTGACTGATTCGACGGCAAGGACGCGAGCTGCGTGGCTCGGCGAGGGAGGACCCGCGGAAAGGACGGCTCTTCCGGCTGTGATCGCACCGGCCACGCGCGAGAGCGAAACTGCTCTCGAAACCGGCCCTCTTGGGAGCCTGACTGCAACCCTCGGCAATGGGGTGGTGGTCGGCATCCTGCCCGAAGAGGGCAGCGAGGTCTTTGGTATTCACCTATTGGTGGCAGACCGCACCCTGCGCGAACCGGACGACGCACCTGGTGTGGCGGATTTCATACATCGCCTGCTACCTGGCGGTACTGTACTCGGCGGGAGCGGGGAGCTGGCCCGTCGGATGGAATGGGCAGGCATCGACGTCAAGACGGCCGACTCTCCGGCGATTCCCTTCGACAACCGTTACCATGTACCTGATTTCTCCTATGTTCGAATCGAGGGTCCGGCGCAGAGTTTTACGACGGCCCTCATGATGTTGGCCGAGATGGTGCGGCAGCCCGCCTGGGATGATGCTGGATGGCGGTCGGCTGTAGATGGACACAGCTCGGAACGAAAATCGGACAATCGGGGTTCGGAAAAGGCCAAGCAGCTCTTCCTGAGTTCACTTCTGGGTTCGGACCATCCTCTGGCTCGTCCGGTTTCCGGGCCACCTGGTGAAACTGCGGGAGACCAGGAAAAGGTGCGAGAAGTGTGGCAGGGCTGGCCGCGAGGCTACTTTGCTCCCGATCGGCTCGTGGTGACGGTGGCTTCACCGCTCGCGGTACTCGAGACGCTCGATCTTGTGACGGATGCATTTTCTGGCGGACCGGATGGACTCCCGGCACGTGGGCCATACCCCGAACCGATGCCGCCCGAGGAAGCTCCAGCGGTCGAGATCGGCGAGGCACCGCAAGTGACCTTGCTGTGGGGTCGCATTGCTGAGGTCACGCCCGAGGATCGGGCAGCGCTTCTGGTCGCCATGGATGCCCTGTCGGACCGGATGACGGCGGTAATTCGAGAGCGAGAGGGTCTGGCCTATAGACTCGGTGCCGGTGTGCGGCCAATCCCGGGTGGGGCCTGGATTCTGTCAGCAACGGTGGGCACGCGGCCCGACAACAGTGCCCAGGTCGCCGAGCTTCTCGAACAGCTGGTTTCGGAGCTGTCGGCCGAACCGATTTCCGCTGGCGATCTCGAACGACTCAACGCCCGGGCGCGGCGAACGCGGATGTTGCGGGGTCTCTCAGCCGCCTCGAGGGCCTATCGGGTTGGCCGCGCTCTCTTCGAGGGCCCTGGCTCGCCCCTAGCAGTGGATGACGCGGCGTATGCCGGTGTCACCCCGGAACAGGTTCAATTGGTAGTTCGCAGGTACCTTCTCCCGGAGGAGATGTTACTCGTGGTAACGCCTTGAATTGTAATTAAATGGCTGCCTGGGAATAGTGGCAATCGGTAGCGATGCCGATAGCGATAGAGACCTTATTCCGTATCCGTTCCGGAAATAACGAAGCGCTGATGTGCGACGATGTCCCGGAGGAGCTGACGCAATGGGATCTCGAATCAACCCGGTCGACATCCTGCTTTTTCTCAGCGCACTGAAGCTTGCGCGACGAGCGCAGCGGGTACGACGGGTGCCAGTACCGGACGTTGTCGAAGACATTGCCGCGCGGAGTGGGGGAGGACGGGACTATCCGGTGCCTCGGGTCGAGTTGGCGGCCGTCCGCGCGGCGAATAGATGGCGTCGTTGGTTTGGTGGATTCGATACGTGTCTGATCCGCTCACTGGTTCTGGGCGGCCTGCTGGCCAATCGAGGCGAGGTCATGCTCAACATCGGGTTTCGCCCCGGTGAAGACCAACCTTCGATCGACGGACATGCCTGGGTGACTGTCGACGGAAACCGGGTCGGGGCGGACGGTGATCTCGCGAAGGAACGCTATACTCGGGTCCTCACAGTACCGTTTTTGCGTGGTTCGGGAGAGAAATGACTGGCTGCATGGTCGAAAAATATGGGATGGCTCGTGTCGCTGACGAGGCTGATTTCCGGGTTGCGGAGAGGCCGCGATGAGACGGGCTGTCGACCTCTCGCGTCTTTTATCGTCCGAGGGTATCTCCCACACCCGATTGGCGGACCATAGTGGCGTCATTCTCGATATCGACTCGTTGCAGGTTTTTTCGGTGAACGACACCGGGATGTGCCTTGTAGAAGCCCTCCGCGACGGGATCGATGACCACGAAGGACTGGTTCAAAGGATTGTCGAAGAGTTCGAGGTCGACCGGGAAACCGCTGCTGGGGACGTCGACGCATTCGTCGAGGAACTCGCTCAATACCTGGTCGATCGGCGGGCGTGATGATGGCCCATTCTCCGGACCCCGAATCGGATCAGAGCATCAGGCCGCCGCATCGCCCACAGCGCGCGGCATGGATAGGCCTCCTCTTTGCACTGACGGTCTCTGGGTTCGTGGTTCTGATGGTTTTGGCGCCATTCTTTTCAGTCATCCTGTTGGCTGTCGTAGCCTCTGGCTTGATTCGTCCCTCGTATCGACGGCTCGTGACAGCCCTCATGGATCGCCGGCGCGCGGCGGCTGTCCTGATCTGCATCATGCTGCTGGTAGTCTTTCTCGTACCTCTTTACCTTATCGCCCAGGAAGTTTCCCAGGAAGCCCTCGGCATCTACGAAATGAGCACAACGCAGCTCACCGAGGGGCGGCTTCGCGACATGCTCGAGCAACGTCAGGACAGGATTGAGCAGGCCAATCGGTTGTTGGAGCCATTCGGTCTGACCCTCACGATTGACCGGGTCTACGATCTCCTGGCAACCCTGGGGGTTCGCATCGGTGGCTTTTTCTACAAGTCCGGTGTTTCTCTGGCCAAGGACCTTGTTCGATTCGTCTTCGGATTCATCTTCTGGGTTCTTGTTCTCTACTACTTGTTGGTCGATGGGCGGGAGTTCCGGACGTGGATCGAAGATACGATGCCGCTTCCCGTCGACGAACAACACCTGGTGGCTCACCGTTTCATGGATATGGCCTCGTCGCTGGTGGTCGGCAATGGTGTCGCAGCCATGATCCAGGGATTGATTGGAGGGTTTACGTTCTTTGCCCTCGGTCTTCACGGCGCTGTTCTGTGGGGAGTCGTCATGGCGATCTTCGCCTTCATCCCGGTGGTGGGCATCTCCCTGGTCTTCGTACCGTTCACGGTCATTCTTCTCTTTACCGGCGAAACCGCGCGCGCGCTGATGCTGTTTCTGCCGTTGGCCGTCGTCGCAACCCTAGTGGAGTATTGGTTGAAACCCTTGCTTGTTGGCAGGAGGGCACAGATGCACACCTTGCTCGTCTTCCTGTCACTGATTGGTGGGGCGGTTGTCTTCGGACCGGTAGGCCTGCTCCTCGGACCATTGATGATGACGCTGTTTTTGACGCTTGTGGGGATCTACCGGGAGCGTTATCGACCGTTCCTGATCAAGCCGCGCCTGGCAGACGTCAAGGGTGATGAGCTGGCGCCCTTGTGACCCGTTGCGGGTTGGACAGTCTCGTCATACTGTTTTCAGGTCTCGAGGCTTAGACCAGCCTCGATGAAGGTCGCTTCTTATCCTGACTGCTCGCCAGAGTCCTTGCGAGCACTCGATGTTCGCAGAGGCGGACGGCTCTCCGGTTTCCTCATATTCACCTGACCTCTGAAGCTGGCACCGTCTTTGATCAGGATCCTCGGTGCGGTGATATTGCCGTCAACTTGAGCCGAGATTTCGAGTTCGATCCTCTCGTCGGCGGAAATATCGCCGACGACGGCGCCGGAAACCGAAACGATCTTGCCGTGAACCGTCGCCTCGACCCGACCCTTCTCGCCGACGTTGACCGTTCCGGTCGCTTCGATTGTGCCGTTGACCAACCCATTGACAACGATTTCCCCAGAGCCCGAGATGCGTCCTTCGATTTTTGATGGGCGGGCGATTACCGTTCGATCCGCGGTTTCCGGAGTCGTCGGCGAGGCAGACAGCCTGACCGTCGATTGTGCCGACTGCTGATCGGGATTCGCTTCGTCACGTCCGAAGATGCCCATGTTTTAGTCCCCGCTGAGAATGCGATTTGGAGCGGGCAACGGGACTCGAACCCGCGACATTCAGCTTGGGAAGCTGACACTCTACCAGCTGAGTTATGCCCGCCCGCGCGGGGCTGACTCTAACATTGATATAGACACCCGGCAAGAACTACAATCCTTACATGATCCACCGGTGCCAAATGCTGGCACGTCGTTTGCGTCATGTCGTAACTATGAATAGCCAACCGTACGCAACCTCTCGCGGGTTTTCACTGGTGGAGCTTTTGATAGTGTGTTCGGTCATCGGACTCATCGTTGCCATTGCAGTTCCAAACCTGGTCAATGCCATCCAACGCGGACGCCAGGCACGCACGGTTGGTGATCTCAGAGGCCTCACCACCGGGATTGCCTTGTACCAGCAGGATTTTTCGAAGTTCCCCGTCGTCGCGGATTGGGTAGGAATCGCCAACCTTAGTGACTCTCTACAAGCGTACATGGGCGGATACAACGATCTGGACGGTTGGCGCCGATCGTACATGTACCTGAGCGACGGAAATAACTACACCCTGGCTTCATATGGCATGAACGGCGTCGCTGATCAGCCGTGGACCATTGGGCCGACCCACTTTTTTGACGACGACCTGGTCGTCAACAATGGAGTTTTTGTTCAGTGGCCAGAGGGTATTCAACAGTAGAAAAGCGTTTTTCGTACCGCCAACCCAGCGTTCTGCCTACATCTTCGTTCACCCTCTCCTCGATGGCCGCAGCCTCGATGAATGACGCTGAGCGTCAGCGATCCTGAGATTCGGTGACGATAAAGGGCGTTTTGGGGGTTTGCTCAGAAGACTTCCAGAATCTCCCCACTCCCCATCCCACCGCCGACACATCGGCTGGTAAGACCTATCTTCTGATCCCTTCGCCGTAATTGGTGCGTCATGTCGACCACCTGACGGGCGCCGGTGCAACCCACGGGATGCCCGAGCGAAATGCCACTGCCCCACAGGTTGGTGCGGTCGCGCGGGAGCTCCGGAAGGAAGTGAAACGCCGACGCGAGCACCGCTGCAAAAGCCTCATTGATTTCGAATAAATCGATATCTCCGAGATCGAGGCCGTTTTGCTCGAGAAGTGGGGGGATGACTTTGAAGGCGCCTTCGCCCATGTACTCACGGGCGACCCCGATGTTGTGGAAGCCGCGGATTTCGGCGAGGGGATCGAGGCCAAGCTCGGTGGCTTTTTGCTCGTTGACCAACAGCACCGCCGCGGCGCCGTCGTTGACGCTGGAGGCGTTGACAGCCGTAATCGTGCCTCCGTCGCGCTTGAAGTACGGGCGGGCTGCGGCGAGTTCATCCATCGTCACTGGACGGGGTCCTTCATCGCGGGCGACGATCTTCGGCTCGCCTCGCCGCTGGGGAACTTCGACCGGAATCACATACCCATCGAAAGCGCCGTTCTCCCACGCGTCGATGGCACCATGGTGACTGCGATAGGCGATCTCGTCCTGTTCCTCCCTGGTGAGCTCATACCGTTCAACCAGCCGCTCAGAGAGGAGACCCATCAGCTCGCCACTGTCACCGACATTGGTATCGGTCAGCGCGCCGAAAAGCCCGTCCACAAGGGTCATATCACCGTAGAGTTGACCTTTGGTACGGCCGCCGAAGAGGTAGCGGGGCACATTACTGAGGGATTCGACGCCTCCGGCTACACCGATCGAGATCTCACCCAACATGATGCGCCGTGCGATGCTGTGGATAGCGGCGCCTCCGGAGGCGCAATTCTCATGGAAGGTGGTGCCGGGGGAGGTGCAGGGCACCCCGGCGCGCTCGGCCGCGGTCTTGGCGATGTTCGGCGATCGCGGGTCCTGCATGACCCAACCCATGCACGTGTACTCGACGAGGGTCGGATCGAGCCCGGATGAACTGAAAAGGGCTTTGAGAACGGTGACGGCCAGATCTTCGGCCTGGACTGAACTGAGGCCACCGCCGACCGCACCGATCGGAGTTCGTACTGCGCCGGCAATCACGACTTTCTCGGTCATTTGAATCCTCCTGCTCTGGAGATGACTTCAGTATGCCAGAGCCTCTTTGCTAAGCCAGTCCTCGGGCGGTACGGCGAGAGAGAGCACGAGTTCGGAGAGCAGGGCAAGACGACGCGGCACGTCTCCGATGACGATGCTTTCGTCGATCTGATGAGCGCCTTCACCGGACGGCCCGAAGCCGTCGATTGTGGCTGCGCCAACTGCGGCGGCCAGATTGGCGTCGGAGGATCCGCCCCACCGGATCGGTTTGAGATCGAGCCCCAGATCGACACCGAGGGACCGTGCTCGCTCGAAGAGTTCGGTGGCGACGGGTGAGGTCTCCATTGGCGGCCGATTCCATCCACCGAAAACGTTGATTTCAGCGCCGGCGACAACCGGCTGAAGGCGGCGGAGGGCATCGTCGAGGCGTTCAACCTCCGACTGTTTCCACGCGCGCACGTCGACTCGAATCTCGGCCAGGTCGGGAACGGTATTGCTCGTTTGGCCACCTGTGACTACGTTTGGACCGACTGTTGTTCCCGCTGCTCGGTCTTCGAGTTCCAACATCCGGAGAATCTGGTGGGACGCTTCGACCACGGCATTGATGCCTTTTTCGGGCTCCGCCCCCTGGTGGCTGGATCGCCCGCGAATGGTGACCACATACTCACCGGATCCCTTGCGCTCGACCTTGAGGCTACCGTCGAGATTGCACGGCTCGAGGACAAGGACAAAGTCCGCGCGCCGTGCGGCCTCCTCAATGTAGGACCGTGATCCAGGGGCCCCGCCCTCCTCATCGGGGTTGAGCAGAACCTCGATCTCTGGGTGTTCGAGCCCGCCGGCGTCGAAGTAACGGAGCATCCACAGGATGAAGAGGAGCCCGCCCTTCATATCGAAGATCCCGGGGGCATGAGCTCTACCATTGCTGACGTTCCACAAGTATTTCCATGAGTCGACAGGCCACACCGTGTCGTAGTGTGCGAGCAGCAGGACCCTGCTGCCGACCCCACCGCGGCGAAGGCGGAGGAGGGGCCCGTGATCCTGGAGATCGCAGCGTTCGGGATTTCCGACAGCGGCCAGCCGCTCCGTCAGAAAGGCGGCGGCACGTTCGAGGTTGACCAGATCACCGGTTGGCGTCTCGATCGCCGTGAAATCTTTCAGCTCGTCCAGATA
Organism: Candidatus Sulfomarinibacteraceae bacterium; assembly: GCA_963776765.1. GTDB lineage: Bacteria > Acidobacteriota > Thermoanaerobaculia > Thermoanaerobaculales > Sulfomarinibacteraceae > Sulfomarinibacter. Next base: position 62,939 of record CAVZOK010000010.1, on the reverse strand, counting down.
GTCCTGCAGGCGATGGGTAAAGAAATCCAAGCTTTTCATCAGCCACCGATGAGACACCAATTCAGTGCGGGATGCAAGCCCCGTTCGCCCTCCAAGGAATTAGTAACCAGTAGCCAGTAACCAGTATCCAGAAATCAGAAATCAGTATCAGAGTCCGTGGGGCAGGGTAGGCGAAACTGGATACTGATCACTGGTCACTGATAACTTTCCTCGCAAGGCGAGCATTTTGACCGCAGCGATTGCGCCTGTTGACCGGATGGGTCTCGAAGATCAGCTACCCTTGAGCGATGGAAACTTGGCCCCTGAGCTACGAGGAGCCCGTGTTCCGACCGCCGTCCGAGGCGACCTCACTGATTCTCCAACTCACGGTTGGCTGCTCCTGGAACCGATGTACTTATTGCGGCATGTATCGGGGGAAAGCCTACAGGGTGCGGCCAGCCGAAGAACTCAAGGACGAAATCCGATCTATTGCACCGGTGGCAACCAGGGTACGACGGGTCTTCCTCGCCGATGGAGACGCGTTAGCGGCGCCTCTCGAGATTCTCGAGCAGGTGCTCACAGAGATCAGGGAGACCATGCCGGGGGTGCAGCGGGTTGGAATATACGGTGACTCGCGGTCGATCCTGACCAAGGGTGCTGAAGACCTCCGGAAACTGCGCGAGATGGGGATGGGCATCGTTTATTTCGGAGCTGAAAGCGGTGATCCGGCCACCCTCAAGGCGGTTCGAAAGGGCGCGACTCTCGAGCGGCAGATCGAGGCATGCCGCATCGTTCGGGGGGCTGGCGTCAAGCTGTCGGTGATGGTCCTCTTGGGTTTGGCCGGGTACGGTGATTCAGAGCGCCACGCGCGCGCCACAGGACGTTTTCTTACCGATGCCATGCCCACCTATAGCGCCGCGCTGACGGTGACCCCGGTGCCTGGAACGGAAATGCAGAACGCTATCGAAGACGGGAGCTTCCTGCTGCCAGACCGATGGGGTATGTTGCAGGAGCTCCAGTGGATGCTCGAGGAGATGGATGGCTACCGCGGGGTCTTTCACGCTAACCACGCCTCCAACTATCTTCCTCTCAAGCTACGCCTTCCCCGCGATCGAGAGGCGACTATCGAGCTGCTCGAGACCGTAATCGCGGAGCGCGACGAGTCACGCCTGATGCCGGAGTGGGCGCGAGGCCTGTGACTGCCCACCCGCCCAGAAACCAGTAGTCAGTGATCAGTAATCAGTGAAAAGTGACCAGTTCGAACACCAAGAGTGGGCGTTCGGAACTGATAACTGATTACTGGTTACTGATTACTTCTTCTCGTAAACGGGAAGCTTGACCGTGGCGGTTGTACCCTCTCCCTCGATGCTTTTGAGCTCGATGGTTCCGCCAAACGCCTCCACCATCCGCTGACAGAGCGGGAGACCGAGACCATAGCTCTCACGGTTTTTGCCGGGCCTGCGGTGGAGCTGGACAAATGGCTGAAAGGCGTCACTGATGCGATCTGTCGGTACACCGACTCCGCTGTCAACGACCTCGATCGCTACCCATCGCTGATCGTGGATCGCGCGCACACATATTGACCCGCCCTTCGGCGTGAACTGAAAGGCGTTGTCGAGGAGTCGGCGAAGGACGTCGTTCAGCCGGTCCCTGTCGGCGGTGACAGCGGGAAGCTTCTTCGCGGCGTCGAACGACGACCTCAGTCCTTTGTGCTCGGCAATGGGTTGATACTCAGCACGAATCGAGGCGATGATCTCTTCGACGGAAACCGGTGCCAGTTCGATCTGAGCGGTGCCGGTTTCGAATGCGGCAAGATCGACGAGATCGTCGATGAGATGACGCAGCTTGATCGAGTTCTCCAAAGCGATACCGATGAACGACTGTTGTTCTTCGGTGAGGCCATCACGGAGATCGGAATCCAGGATCTCGAGATAACTGTGGGTTACGGTCAGGGGACTGCGGATCGCATGCGCGGCTTCGGAGAGAAAATCTCCGCCGGCTGAGGTGAGCTCTTCGATATGCGAACGCAGTTCGGCAACCTCGGTCTCGCGCTCGGCAAGGGCTTCTCGCAGAGCCTCGAGGTTCGAGACGTTTACAGAATCGGACGGAGATTGGCGTGCTACCATCGAACCACCTCAGGGCACCCCGACGAGTATACGGGGTGCCCGGTGATTCTAGAACGGGGGACTGCCTTCGCCTTTGATTTCAGAGGTTTCAAAACCGGGATCGCTAACGCGACGGAGATGAGCAGTTCGCCGGTATCCTCCGCGAGTTCAGTCTCCTCTGGGCTGGGTCTGGTCGTGGCCGGGGCGATGGCGACACTTTTACTTGTAGCGCCGTCTCTTGCGGTTGCCACAGAGGGTGGCCCTGAGACCATCGATTTCGATTTCTCCCCCTTCGGCACTATTCGCTGGCAACGCGGAGGCCAACCCGTCCTTCTGGTCTACCCACAACACGGAGACGGTTGGATCACGCTAGCCCAGCGTTACACTGGGGGCTCTGCAGGTGCGACCGCGTTGAAGCGGGCGAATCCAAGACTCCGAGCTCCCATGCGCGATCGTCTCATTCGCGTACCGGTTGAGGTTCTCCGTGGCGACCTCAGGCTCGAGGCAGTCGGGCGGCTGTTTCCCGTCGATCAACGAATCAATGTCGGGTGGCAACATTGGGTGCTCGATCCTTTCAGCGGCGGCGAGGAAAACTGGAAGTGGCTTGCCGTGCTTTTCGCGGGTCGAGAGGACCGGGCCAGCGATCTCAAGCAGGCGAACCCGGATCGTGCGGCCCAGGGTTTGAAACGTGGACGAACAGTGGTCGTGCCGGAGTCGGTTCTTCTCTCCGTCTTCAAGTCGCTTCCTCCGGTGGCGACACCGACCCCGGTTGCGACGCCGACCGCCCGGGCGCGACCGACTCAACCAACGCAGTTTGCTCCTGTAGCACCCGTTGTGCCTCTCGATTATGGATCCGACAAGCTCGGTGGATACGGCGTGTATCGCCTCCGCAAAGGCGAGGCACTGTACTCAGCGGTGGTGGTGCGGTTCACCGGTCAATTGCTGGCAAAACAGGTCAACGAGACTGCAATGGAGATCGCAGGACGGTCTGGGATCGATGACGTCACCGATATCCCAGTCGGTTATCCGGTCAAAATTCCTCTTGACCTGTTGTTGCCTGAGTATCTGCCCGCGGACAACCCGCGCCGCGTCGCCTGGGTTGACGAACAACGCGAACTCGGTAGATTTTTCGAGGTCGTGCACGCGACGGATCTCTCCGGTGTCCAGGTGGTTCTCGATGCCGGGCATGGTGGCAACGACCCTGGTGCATTGGTCGAGGGCCTGTGGGAGTCCGCTTACACCTACGACATCATGTGCCGAATCAAGGCGAACCTCGAGAGGCACACGCGTGCAAAGGTGTGGACCACAATCCGGCAGAAGGGGCGGGGGTATGCCGTGCCTTCGACCGACCGCATTGATCAGCGGCGAGACGCCTACCTCCTGACCCGGCCGCCGTATTCGCTGCAGGACTCCGTCCTGGGCGTCCATCTCAGGTGGTATCTCACCAACGACATCATTCTGAACCGCCTCGGTCCGAGCTTTCCGCGGTCGAAGACTGTTTTCCTCTCCGTGCACACGGACTCGCTGCACCCAAGCGTTCGCGGCGCCATGGTGTATGTCCCTTCTCGCTATCTCAGACCCTCGAAGTTCACCGTCGACCGTCGCGACATCAAACAGTATGCGGAGTACCGCAATCATCCGACGATTCGTTTGGGAGCGGATTTCAAGGCGCGAGTGGAGGCGTCTTCCCGGCACCTTGCGGACAACATCATCACCAGCCTGGAAAAGAACGCGCTTGGGGTCCACCCATACGAGCCAGTCCGCGACCGGGTGTTGCGGGGCCGACGGAGTTGGGTCCCTGCCGTGCTCCGCTTCACAGCAGCACAGAACGCTGTCCTTCTCGAGGCCTGCAATATGGCCAACACCGAAGACCGTGCGCTGCTTCAGCAGGCGGCATGGCGGGAACAGTTCGCCAGGGCCGTGGTCGAGGGTATGGCGTCTGCGTTCGCGAAATAGTCGCAGGATCTTCATTCCTGCTTCTCATGATTTTCATATCACGAGGTCAAGCTATCCGTCAGGATTGGAATCGGGATCGGATTGAATGTGACGCCGGTCCCTTGACGATGATGGCGACCAGGACCCACATTAGAGAGAGAATCAAACGTTCGAGGGGAGGCACGATGAGGTCATATCTGGTCCTGACGGAAAACGGTCCCCTCCTCGTGCTGACTTCGTTGGAGAACCTCACAGAAGATATCCTTCTCGAATCCCTGCACAGCAAGGGCGTCGACAAGTTCATCGCCTACGAGGTTCCGGTCGAGAAGGTGCACGAGTTCTATGGCGCTCCGTTCGAGATCATCTCTGCAGATCTCGAACGAGGCAAGGATCTCAGAGTGGTTGATTTCGATGGGCCACACATTTTCAGCTGCCTCTCGTTCAACGATCTCGGCAGACAGATCCATTACGAAGCCTGAATCCTATCGGTGGATTCAATCACCTCTTGGAGGGTGACATGCGCGCATATATCGTGTTTTCGGGTACCGGACCCATCCTCATACTGACGACCTATCCGGAATTGACCGACCGCCGCCTGGTGGCCAAACTCACCCACAAGGGAATCGTCAAGTTCATTGCCTATGAAGTCCCTCTTGATAGGGTTCGTTCAATTTACGGGGTGCCGTACGAGGTCATCGCAGACGATCTCGAGCACACCGAGGACCTCAGAGTGCTCGATTTCAACGGCCACCACATCTTCAGCCGGTTCTCCTTCAACGAACTCGGCGAACCCATCATGTGGGGAGACTAGGGCAGAACTAGGAATTAGGAATTAGGAATTCGGAATTAGGAATTCGGAATTAGGAATTTTCGAGTATCCAGAGACAATTTCGGATTTCGGATTTCGGAATTCGGATTTTCCGGATCAGCATTCGTTTCTGTTGACCGAAGGAAATGCAGATCAACGAAGATCCACATAGAAGAGTTTTTCTGGGTGTATCTGTGTGATCTGTGGGCAGTGCGGTGGGTGCGGGTTCGATTTAAGACTGTCGAGAACCGATCAGGTTCCAGAAATCGAGGCCGTGAGCGGCGAAGAGCTCCGGAAAGCGGTGCACCGGAAGTCCGATCACCGTGTTCGGCGAGCCATCGATCCGCGCCACCAGCAGGCCACCGAGGCCCTGGACGGCATACGCTCCGGCCTTGTCCATCGGTTCGCCCGTGGCGACATACCATCGGATCATTTCGCCGGTGAGATTGACGAATTGGACTCGTGCGGAATCGACGATGTCGTGAGCTGTGGAGTCGTTGACGAGCGAGACAGCGGTGTGGACCAGGTGCGACCGCCCAGACAGACGCCGTAGCATGCTCGACGCCTCATCTTCTGATACCGGTTTCCCGAGAATCTCCCGATCGACTTCGACCACCGTATCGGCGCCGAGCACCCACCGTCCTGGATGGCCGGCCGCGACCTCGAGAGCCTTGTCTCGAGCGGCGCGGGAAGCGAACGTGACAGGATCTTCACCTGCCAGGGGTGTCTCGTCCACATCTGCCGGCTTGACGATAAAATTTACCCCGAACAACTCGAGGAGATGGCGTCGGCGCGGCGAGCCGCTGGCCAGGATGAGGTGGCGATCGGTCATCCCGATCGGGGCTGGGGTATTACGACAACGACGGACTCGGTACGATCGAGGATTTGGACGATCGCGCCGACCGGAATCGGCTTTGATTGATCCGTGCGGGCAGCCATTTTAAGCTGGGTGCCCTCAACTGGAACCTCCACCTGTCCGTAGCCGTTGGCTGGAATTTCGCGCACGACACGGACGTTGTGGGGGTCTTCGTTGAGCTGTTCAGATGGGTCACAGACTCTGTAGAGCCAGGACTTCATGGCGAAGATTCCGACCAACCCTGCGCCGGCTCCAATCGCCATCTCGTGGCGGGGACCCAGGGAAGTCACTCCGTGCGCAATGAGGCTGGCGAACCCGAAGAGAGTCAGAAACGAGGCCAGTAGGTCCGCCGCCGGATAGCGAAGCCCCTGCAGGTGTTCGTGGGACGGGACGACGACATTGTCGCAGAGCTCGGTAGGGTGGAGCAGGCGTCGAGCGAAACCGGTGACCAGAGACAGAGTGAACCCACCGAGAAATATGAGCAAATATGCAAATCCCCAGGTCACTGCCACAGTATAGCTCGGAGAATTAGGAATTAGGAATTAGGAATTAGGAATTCCCGCCTTCCCATCCAGGTCGCAGGTCTCAGCGACAGCGACACTCGATAACTGAGGGGGTGGATGGGACCTGTGACCCCCTACCTGTGACCGGCGGGGTGGGTGGACTCGTATCTCGAATATCGCATCTGACGGCAGTCAGATGCTTGAGAGATCTAGATCTTCGGGGAGGTATTTTGCGAGGTCGACAGGCGGCGGACAGACGATGTGCAGATGTTCGTTTTTGGCGGGGTGGGGGAGGCTCAGTGAGGTGGCATGAAGCAGCGGGCGTGGCGCCAGGTCGGCTCGCTTCGAGTGGTAGAGGCGATCGCCGAGAACAGGGTGCCCGGCGGCGGCAAGGTGGACCCGCACCTGGTGTGTGCGGCCGGTGATGAGGTGGCAGCCGACCACCGATAGGTCGTTTTCGAGGGTGGCCAGTACCTCGACCTCGGTACGTGAGGGCTTGCCGCTATCGTCGCACTGAAATCGCCATCGGTGATCGCGATCGCGCCCTATCGGACGGTCGACGGCGAAGGTGCCGGCCTCGGGTTGGCCTTCGATCACGGCCAGGTAGAAACGTTCGACCCGGCCGTTGGCCCAGGCGCGCGAAAGCGTTGGAAGAACGTCCGGAGTTCGGGCAAAGAGCATCGCCCCGCTGGTCATGCGATCGAGGCGGTGGACGAGACGCAAGAACGGCCTCTGACCATCCCGCCAGGCAAGTGAGAGCAACAGCTGATGGTCGAAGGAAAGAGCTTCACCCGGCCGTTCCCCTTCAGCAGGCTGCGAGAGAATTCCTGGCGGCTTAGCCGCGACGATCAGCCATGGATCCTCGAAGATCGGCCTGATCGCAGTCACCGGCGGTTCGGTCTTGATGTCGGACTCGGTGTCCTGGAAGTGGACATCGATGACGTCTCCCATCATCACCAACCGCGATTGGACCCGCAGGGCCTCCCTGTTCCGCATCACCGAACCATCCGCGATCATGCGTCTCGCTGCTCGACGACTGAGGCTCGTGGCCGCAGCCAGAAACACGTCCAGCCGTTCCCCGTCTCGGTCCGGCGTGACGAGAAGACGGGCCCCTTTTCGAGGTTGATTGCTCACATCTCGGGTTTCACGGGCTTGGTCGCCGGCAGCGCGCGAGTTCGCGCCCAGGAGCGAATCGCCTTGAGCTGTTCCTCCATTGTGCGAGCCAGAGGAATGATATTGCCGAAGGCGATGAGCAGGTCGTGCTGCGACACCTCCTCGCCCTTGGCGTGGCCGGTGATGACCGCGGATTTCACAGCCTGCTCGATCTCAGCCCCGTTCCAAGTGCGGGTCGCTGAAGCGAGCAAGATGAGATCGTACGAGGCCGGGTCAAGTCCGACTCTCTGGAGGTGAATCGACATGATCTCCTTGCGTTCTTCTTCATTTGGTAGATCGACGAAGAAGACCTGGTCAAAACGACCTTTGCGAAGGATCTCTGCCGGCAAGAGGTTGATGCGGTTGGCGGTGGCGGCGACAAAGACGTCGGCCCGGTGCTCCTGCATCCAGGTCAGAAAGGTCGAAAAGATCCGGGTGTTGGATCCGGTTTCGCCCTCGTTGTAGCCGGCGATTCCCATCTCGATTTCGTCGATCCACAGCACGGCAGGCGCCACGGTCTCAACCGCGTCGAGCGCACGATGGAAGATCCACTCCGCGGACCCCTGGACACCGGCAAAGACGAGGTTCATATCGAGGCGGAAGAGTGGTAGCTTCCACTCACGGGCGATGATCTTGGTGGCAAGACTCTTGCCGCAGCCGGAGATGCCCATCAACAGGACGCCCCTTGGTCGAGGCAGGTTCAGCTTGTAGGCCTCAGGGAGGAAAAGGCTACTCCGCTCACCGACCCACTCCTTGAGCTGATCGAGGCCGCCGAGCTTGCTCAACGAGTCGTCTGGAGGCACGAACTCGAGGATCCCCTCCTTGCGGGTGATCTGCTCCTTCTCATCAAGAACGTCGGAGAGGAACTCCTCACCAATCTCGGTATGGCGGTCGAGAAGGCGGCGCAGGAGATGTTCCACCTCGGTCAGCGACATACCCTTCAACGAAGCGACCAGACGCTCGATCGTTGGCTCGTCGTTGCTCCGCTCGTTGAGGAGTGATGTGACAAGCGACGTCAGCTCACTCTCGTCGGGGAACATCGAGACGACGACGTAGGTCATGGGTTTGATCGAGTCGGGCAGCTCCGCGTCCTGCTGGAGCAGGAAGAGGAAGCGACCCGTGTTGCGAATTTTCATTGCGGTATCTCGGAGGCCGCGGCGCAAACGCTTGTCCTCTTTGATGGATTCGAAATCCTTCAAGAGGTAAAGGCCGCGTGGTCCTTCGGAAGCAATCCAGGCGAGGGCCTCCATCGGGTCCCGATGGGAGTCTGTACCGTGACCGAGAAAGCCGTCGACACAGTTCCAGACGATGACCGGAATCTCCTTTGGCTTGGCGGCCGCGGCGAATCTGCGTAAAAGTTTCTCCTGCCGGTCCTCCTCCGGGCTGACGAGGAGGGTGATCGGGTAGGCGGATGCCAAAGCGGTACGAATCTGCTCGATCGTGCTGAGCATGACAGCCCTATTGTATCAATGAGGAATTCGAATTCCGGCCAAACCTCCTGATGGAGCGTCCGGCACGCCGCATTGTGCGGACGGTTCGTGGCTGCCAGACCTCACGGGAGCGCCACAAGATCGTTGCCGTGATCAAGGCAAGGAGGCCGGCGGCGAGCCACATCCCGACCATCCTGCCGGTATCGACCGAGGCAGCCAGGCGACCCAGATCGCCGGCGAGCCACCATCCCAGGCCCGACCATACGGCAAGGTGGACGACAAGGGCCGCGAAATCAATTGCGGCGAAACGTATCCAGGGAATTCGAACGACTCCGAACGCAGCGAGCCAGGCCCCGCGGCCAAGAGGGAGGACACGCGCGGGTACCAAACCAAGAAGCGCCGTCGGAGAGTTTGTCAGCCGGTTGGTCACGGAAGCGAGACGGGCTTCTATCCGCGGGAATCGTTCGAGCCTCGGTCGGAGCCATCTGCCACCGAGATAAACGATCTGGTCGGTCACAAAATGGCTCAGCAGCACGGTCCCGAGAATGGTGACGGCTGTGCCACCCGAAGGGCTTCGGGCCGCAAGGACTCCCATGGTTACCATGAACAGCTCCTCCGGGATCCAGTGCCCGACCACCCGGATCAACGGAGGGAGCAAAAGGGCAAGGAGGATGGCGTGCGGCTCAATCCAGGCAATGAGATCTACGAGATACTGCACAACGAAATCGAGTATACCTGAGGGATGGCCATTGAGAGCGCTTGGCCGTTTCGGCGACACCGGCGCCACCCGTCGCATTGTTTGAATTCGTTGCATTCCAAATGAGTAACGCCATGTAGGCAAACAATGCGAAGGGTGGCAACATGCACGTCGAAGCGAGAAGCGCGAAAAGGTTTCGCTAACGGTCGTTGATGTGCGGGCCCGCGTCGAGCAGAGCACGGGTATAGGGGTGCTGGGGTTTCTCGAGGATCCGCGCCGTTGGCCCATTTTCGACGACGGAACCGTGGTCCATGACTACGACCTTAGCGCAGACCTCGCGGACCACCGCGAGGTCGTGAGATATCAGGATGACTGCGATCTCGTGTCGTCGTCTCAGCTCAGAAATCAGATCGAGAATCTGAGCCTGAACCGATACATCGAGGGAAGAAACCGGTTCGTCGAGGATCAACAGCTTTGGTCCGGTCGCGAGTGCTCGAGCGATGGCGATCCGCTGCCGTTCGCCACCCGAGAACTCCGACGGGTGTCGATCCGCGGAGGCCTTCGGCAGACCCACTTGATCGAGGAGGTCGGCGACGCGTTTTCGACGTTCCGCCTTGCCGCCGATGGCGTGAGCTACGAGAGGCTCGGCGATGATGGTGCCGACTCGGAGGCACGGATCAAGGGAGAGGCTCGGATCCTGGAACACCGCCTGGAATCCCTTTCGCAGGGGGCGTATTCGAGACTCTGGCCAATTGCTGATCGGATGACCCTCGAAACGGACCACCCCTCGGTCGGGACGTTCCAGGGCAAGAAGGAGGCGGGCGAGAGTTGATTTGCCGGCCCCAGAACCACCGACGATTCCTAGAGTCTCAGTCGGATCAAGGCGCAGGCTGACTCCGGTTACCGCCTCAATCGTGACAGGGCCTTTTCCACGTGATCCAAGCCGCCGGTAGGACCGGTGGATATCGTCCGCGGCGATCAGAGACTCAACCTTCGACATGGTCCCATTCCACGTCGGAACGTTCTGGCTTTCGGCCCGGTGCCGAGGCGAGAAGCATCCTGGTGTATGGATGGCTTGGTGATGAAAAGATGGCCTCTGTTTCGCCTTCCTCGACGATGCGCCCCTCGAACATGACCGCCACCCGGTCGACAGCGCCTTCGACGACCTGGAGATCATGGCTGATGAAGAGGAGGCCCATGCGACTCTTGTCGACGAGGTGATCGAGGAGTTCAATGACCTGCGCCTGGGTCAGGAGATCGAGGGCTGAGGTCGGTTCGTCGGCGATCAGGATGCGCGGTCGTCCGGCGATGGCGAGGGCAAGCATGACCCGCTGCGCCTGGCCTCCAGAGAGCTCGTGGGGATAGGCGCGGGCGATTTCGCCGGGCGCATCCAGGGCTGCATCGGAAAGCAGCGAGAGGGCTTCTTGGCGTGCCTCTCGGTGCCGAAGATCGCGGTGCATGGCAACCGCCTCCGTGACCTGGAACCCTACGGTGTAAACCGGGTTCAGGGCTTCTGCGGCTTCCTGGAGGATGATTCCGATTTCGCGACCACGCAATCGGGTGAGGCTGGCATCTGACATCTTCGAAATATCGACGCCCGCCACTGATACAGATCCTCCTGTCACTCGCCCCGGTTCGGGGACCAGCCCGAGACAGGCGAGCGCAGTGATGCTCTTGCCGCTACCAGATTCGCCGACCAGGCCGACTCGCTCACCGGCGCCGATCGCCAGGGTGACACCGTTGACAGCGTTCTCGTATTCACCGTCCGATGTCGGGAAACCGACGTGCAGCTCCTTGATTACGATCGACGCTTCAGCGTTCATGACGGAAGTGTTCCACGGTCAATTCCTGGGTTTCGAGGGAGGCGTCAAGCGTGGTGCGTTCGGGCGGCCGGCCCCAGCAGTGGAGGACAGGATCGGAGGGATCGAGAGTGCCGCTGCCGCTATCTCCGAGGAGTACCCACCAATGGTCTCCATTGACCAGCAGATCGCCGGGATTCACATCGCTTCCCCAACCGAGAACACGACCCCCGCGAAGGACCGAATTCTGCGTTATCGACAGGGTGCCAAGGGCGGTCAATGCGCCGGTGTCGATTGCAGGCTCTCCTGAAACGGCGATTGCCGCCAGGCTGCGAGAGGAGACGACAAATCGCTCCGATACCAGGTCGGTGAACGGCATCTGAAAGGCGGGGAGGGTGACTTCGTTCCAGGCGCCGGTCGGGCTGCGTGGCTCAAATCCCGGAAGACCGAAGAACTCGCCTACTGAAGAGTTGATCCCTTCGCCAAGGTCAGCGGCTCGAAGAACAGCTGGGAATCCTGGATTGAGGACCTCTTCCAGACTGGTTGAGGTCACTACCTGCAAAGGGCGAAGGTCGCTGTCGGTCTCGACGACCTCTACTCGAGCGTAAAGCCGTACAGTGCCCGCTCCATCCGGTATCGTCGTCGAGTGCTGACCGATATGGTCGTCGTTGTGGATTTCAGGAAGGCGTTCGGCACGCATACTCCGCCCCATTTCTGGCGCAAGAAAGGTGCGGTATCGTAGCCGATCGGCGGCATTCTCAGCGTTCAAGCTGCCACCGAGATTGGTGCTCTCGACGGAGAACCAGAAGACCCGCACGGAGCGACCCTCCTCGGGCCAGGTCTCCGAGTTCTCGTGGCCCGAGTTGCCTCCGTCGATTACCAATCGTTCGACCGGCGCCAGCCACTGACCGGGTGTTCCGCTGCGACCATACCGCAGAGCCACGGCCGCCTCTACGAGTTCGCCAGCCTCGACGTGCCTACGGCCTTCTCGAAAAACCGGGTCACTTGCGGCTGCAGTGACCACCCTTACTTCCATGATTACCGGTCGGCGGATCTCTCGGATGTAGTCAATGAGAACCGGGGTTGCGATGAGCGCAACCAGGGCAAAAAAGATCACAACAGGAAGCTTGGAGTCTTTTGCCATCGGCCGATTGTAACGTGATTCATGGATGCGACCGGGTGGCGATGGTCTATGATCCGATCGTGATGACACGTGTCGTGCGAAGCGCGGAGCGGTCTGCCTCCGGCGAGAGATTGGCCGAGGCAGGGCTGCTTATCATCGGCTTCCCCTGGGTGCTGACGGAATGACGGATCCCGTCGCAGGTGTCGTGGTCGTTCATTTCGGAGATCCCGAGCCGACTCTCGATTGCGTGGCGTCAGTGGTCACGGACGGTTCGCACGTTGATCGTCGCGTGGTGGTGGTCGACAATTCGGGCAACATGGATCCTGCCCGCCTCGGGAGTGACGCCCGCCTCCTGAGCCGTCCCGACAATCCAGGTTACGGCACCGCCGCCAATCTGGGTCTCGACGCGGCGGATCACGATCGCCGATGCTCTTTCTACCTGGTCCTCAATAATGATGCTCTGCTCGCCGAAGGATTTTTGGAGGCTGCAGCTGGAGCCCTCGAGCACGGTGTCGGAGCCGCCGCAGGGCCGATCTACGATTCGAAAAATCCAACCCGGCTCTGGTACGCCGGCGGGAGGATCAATTTCCTCACGGGGACGGTGTGGCAGAGGCGTTCCGCGACAGCAGCCTCGCGCCGTCGCGAGGTTGGCTTCATACCAGCGACCGCAATGGCGATTGCGTCGCCGGCGTGGCGTGAGGTGGGCGGTTTCGACCCGCGGTATTTCCTCTACAACGAGGATGTCGATCTGTGCCTGCGTCTCCGGCGGGCTGGTTGGCGTCTGCTTTTCGAGCCCGGCATGATCTGTTTCCACGCCATCGGCGGCGCGACGGCGTCGGCCGACCGCTCTCCGATCTACCTCGAAAACCTCACCCGCACCAGGTTCGAGCCATTTCGGTCGCGTTTGTACCGGGTCTATGCTGGCGGGATTCACACGCTGTACAACTCGCTTCGCGTCGTAGGGCTGGGCCTTCGTCGCGGTTTTGGGTGCGGACCCTACGTATCGGCCGTCGTTCGTGGCCACCTGGCCGCACTGCGCAACCTCTTCAGCTGACCGGTGAACTTCGCTTTACCGCCTCGAGGTAAGTTTCTTCGAGCATTGATGCCACCATGTCCGGTTCGAATCGGGCCGCAAGTGCTGAACGCCCGCCATTGACGAGTTTCTGCCAGAGCTCCGGCTCCTGGCGGAGCCGCTGGATTGCCGCTGCAAACTCGGGTCCGTCTCTCGCCAGAAGGAACTCTTCCCCATCGGTGCCGTCGAGGCCGCACACTGCCGCGGGTGTCGCCACCACGGGTACCCCTCGGGCCCATGCCTCGAGGATCTTCATACGGATCCCCGATGCAATCCGCAACGGTACAACGAGGATGGCTCCCGGACGGAAGAGGGAGATGCTGTCTGTCGCCATATTCTGCCAAAGGACTGCGGGCGCCCCCCTTGGAGCCCTGCTTCCGAAAACGTAGACTCTGGCCGCGGGGGAAAGGCGGCGAATCTCATCCCAGATCGAGGTGATGAACCAACGAGTCGAATCCCAGTTCGGCAGCCAGCTGCCGGTTACCAGGACGATTGCGGGATCACCGTCGAGCGGCTCTTCGGCCTTTGAGAGTGGCGATGGAAAGGGGGGCGGAATGACTCGAATGCGGCGCGCAGCCATCCCCAGCGCGCCGCCGAGGATGGCCCCGTCGTGTGCGGTCAGGGCGATGTTGGTCGCCGTCCGGGAAAGGGTGTTTGCCTCGTGGGCGGCCATACGGCGCGCCTCGCGACGGGCGAGCCAGGCCACTCTGGGCTTGATCCGAGACACCATACGCCACAATTGGCTTTCCACATTCTGCGCCCGGAGCACTACCGGCGGCAAGGCTCCTGAGCGCGGCAGGTTGACCATTGCGTGGACCTGCTCCGCGTGAATCACATCGTACGTATCGCGTGCGATGGCCTCGGTGATGAGCTTCCGCACCGCTCGGTGAGAATGCCGGATGATCGAAACCGGTTGCCCGGTGAACACGGTACTGATCAGGGACGCAGTGAGGAATCCTTTTCTCGCCGGGACAAGATGGACCGCCTCGCAGTATTTTGAGAGGTGATCTACGCTTTCGTGGTGATCGAGGCTGAAGTCCGGCGCCACGAACGTGATGCGGTGACCTCGCGCAGCAAGCCAGACAATCGTATTCCACATCAACAATCGACCACCGTCGAATGGTGGGTAGGCTGGTTTGGTGCCAACGAAGAGGATTTTCAAGTTAGACGTCATCGAAGCTGTGGTCCAGGGTTCGATGCCGGTCTGGCCGGTGAGTTTTCAATCGGTGTCGCCCCTTTTTATGATGCGATTGTCGCACGGATTTCGCTTTGCGAAACGGGGCAGGCGATTTCGCAACTTATCTCGCGGCGAGTTGGTCACGCCCATTCATTTTCTCGAGAGATCGGAGTGATTCAGCGTAGGCAACGGTCCCAGCCTGCCACTCATCCTTGTGGTTCTGCGGCACCAGTGGTGTTGCCAGTCGGCGACCAAAGAGACGGGCTTTCCCTCCCAATCGCAATGCACGTTTGGACTGCTCGACAGCGCTGCTCCCATAAAACTTCTCAGCGAATTTCAAGAGGTCGGTCCAGATCAATTCTTCATTCGAGGGATCCGCAGATCCGTCCATGGATGTGCCGCCACTTGCGGCGTACACTGCAGTGAAATCAGAGATGACCTCGATCCCCCATCCCGCGTTCGCGGCACTGACGCAAAGATCGATGTATTGGCCGCGGAGATGGTAGCCGAGGTCGAACGGTCCAATCTGCTCCCACAACGATCGCCGGACTGCGATGGCGGCACCGGAAACCCAGTCGACGTGGCGTCTGCGCAGAACTGATTGCGAGCGCAGCCACCTCCAAATCCTCGATCGCTCCAACACGGTGGGGAAGCCGGAGGCGAAGGCAAAGCACCACCAGGAACCCGGCAGCCGGCCGCCGCTCCACTGATGACCGCCACCCGGGTGACTGAGTGCCGCTCCGGCCAGCCCGAGGCGGTCGTTCGCTTCGAACGCGTTGATGATTGCTCCGATTGCTGATGGGTCCACATCGGTGTTGTTGTCGAGCAAGAGCAGCAGATCGCCGGATGCGCGTGATAGGCCGTGGTTGGCTGCGGCCGAAAAGCTGCGCTTCGAGGGCAGACGAACAACGATGTGGCGGGGATACTTTCGCAGCACTGAGTGGGCGGTGTTGTCGTCGCTGCCATTGTCAACGACGATCACCTCGTCAGGTTGCGGGTTGCACAACCACAGCGCGGCCAGGCACCGCAGAGTTCTTTCACGGTTCTTGTGTGTGGGTATCACCACTGAAATGCTGATCTTCGATTGCACTTCCATAGCGTGATTTCATGGTACCAAGGGTTTCCGGTGTGTAGGGGTGGTGGGGGGGTGTTTTGTGGTGCCCATCACAAAGGCTGTCAAATGCTCATTTGCTGGCACCGAAAAAAACAGCCCCGGCGGTGACGCCGGGGCCGCTTGTCTCATTAGAATATTGGATTAATACTCTTCACCGTTGCCGAACGAACCTGCCTTGTTGCGCGCCTTCCTCTTGTCGAGGATGGCTGCGATGATGAAGTAAACGCCGAGCAGAAAGACTGGAATCGGCCACCACTCGAGGATCCATCCCATGTCGATGTCGAGGTACTTATCGGTCACGAAGACGGCTGCGACCACGACCATAAAGACGCCAAACATCAGGCGGCCCTGACCGTCCGGGCGTGGGGCAGGGGCCTCTTCACCCTCGGCGCGGGTGTTAAAGAACTGGGCCTCGCGGAAGGAGTCAAAGATCGAGAAGAAATACGCGAAGGCGATCACGAACGAAAATCCCCAGAGGCCGTCAACGACCATGAAAGTCGACAAAGCGATGGCCGCCCAAAGCATGAATGCTCGCTCGTACGCCCACACGTAGAGATAGCCCGCGCCGGGGAATATCACCGCCAGGAACGCTGCGAGCCCGGGCGATTTTGGAGGACTCGGTACGGGATCGTATTCCGGCAGCGGCGCACGCTCCGCGGGGGCTGGTGCCGGCGGCTCTTCGCCGGGTGGTGGCGGCAACGGCGGAGTCGGCTTCTGCGGAGCTTCGGCCGCGATGCTCTCCGGTGCGTCGTTGATATTGTCGTTCATGAGGTCACTCCTTGATCTGCAACACTGTTGTCATCTTCTGATTGGGTTTCATTTTCGTCGTTGCTCACGAAATCGCGCACGGCTTCAACCTTGCGTTCGCCCCACTTCCAAACCCGCCACAAAATAATGCGGGCCTCTCCACGCCCCGATTCGGCGACGCCGCTGACTTCCGTACTCACTGCCTCTGCAACCCGCCCCACCGCCTCGCCAGCTCCGCTGCGCGCGAGGGTGACGGGGTTGCCGATGACCAGTGACGTCAGCACGGCCAGGAAGTACGCAGCCGCAGTTGCCATCCGTCGATTGAGGAGTGGTCGAGCTTCAGGTCGCCTCTCGCGCGCCGAAATACACTGTTTGAGCAGGTACTGCGATGGTTCCATCGCATCACTCACCTGGTGAACCAGAGTCAAGTCCTGCCAGGTGCGCCGACACGATGGGCACGCCTCAAGGTGGGTGAGGAGGCGTTCCAGGTTGTGCTGCGAAATCTCGCGGTCCACCGCCTGGAAGAGCAAACCCAGCCATCTCGTGCATGGCGACGACGCCAGATCCGACAGCAGGTGGTCCGGTGGATCGAGTTCGTCGAGCGCCGATCCTGCATCGAAGATGCTCTCCAGGGTTTCCAGTATCCCGGCGCAATCCTCACACTCGGCGAGGTGCTCGCGCACCATGATCGCCTGTTCCTCTTCCAGCTCATCCTCGAGGTAGAGGCTGAAAAGATCGCGGACGTCGGTGCACCCGGACATCATGCGCTCCCCTCGGCCACACCGCCCGCAGGGGGCACGGCGCGAATCTGGGCGCGGCGCCGCACCGAGGTTGCGAGCTCGAGACGGGCGCGGTTGAGACGTGACTTGACGGTGCCGAGCGGCAATTCGGTGGCCTCGGCCATCTCCTGGTAGGACATGCCGGCAAAATCTCGCATCAGAACGAGGGTCGCGAGCTCCTCAGAGATCTGGCGTAGGCTGGTGGCGATCAAACGCAGGCGCTGCCTGCGCTCGGTCTGCTCATGCGGATCGTCGGCAGCCGGCAGGCGGTCGATGATCTCGGGGTCGAGCCAAGCAGCTTCTCGTTCGCGCCGGCTCCGGCGGTAGGTGTCGATGATCAGGTTCTTGGCCACCCTCCAGGCCCAAGCCATGAAGTTCGAGCCTGCCTTGTACCGGTGGAGGTTCTCCCAGAGCTTGAAGTAGACCTCCTGGCAGAGTTCCTCGGCCTCGGCTGCGGATGGCGCGTAGCTGGCACACAGACGATAGATAGGGCGCAGGGTGGTGCTCACCAGCGCGCTCCATGCGTCCTCGTCGCCCTCGCGACAGCGCTCGACAGTGACTTCCAGTTCAGCCATATCCATTCTCACCCCCTAGAAACGGAGACTGAGGGACAAAAGTTCGCGATTGCCGACTGGAACACCATATGGGAATGATACGTCACCCAAATGGCGTTGCGTGAAGCGAACGGAGGAAATGTGAACGATTTTTCGTGGCCAACCGGGAGTATCGAGGACCGAGTGTCCTTTGCCATCGAGGAGGTACGCCCCGCGATCAAGGCCGACGGCGGCGATGTGGCCCTTCAGGGTATCGAAGGATCGATGGTGAAGGTGAGCCTGATGGGCGCGTGCCGCACATGCGCGATGGCCCAATCGACCCTCACCGATTTCGTGGCCGAGCGGATCAAGCTCTACGCTCCCGAAATCACCGACGTCGTCGCCGAGTGACCAGCGCAAACGCGCGATTCACTCGGCGAGTTCTTAATTTTGAATTTTGAATTTTAAATTTCCGCCTTGCCGCAAAATAGACCCGCCCGTGGGTGGGTGGGCGGGAATTTAAAATTAAGAATTAAGAATTAAGAATTAAGAATTGAGAATTGGGCGTCAGGCTTGCTTTGCGTCCTGACGGCACCCGGGGCACCGCCCGGAGAACATAACCGTCTGTTCCTCCACCTCGCACCCAACGAGGTCCTTCATGGTGCGCCAGTCAATGTTTTTGACGTCGCGCACGTCGATGATCTGGTCGCAGCCCGAGCAGATGAAATGGGCGTGCTTCGAAATGTCTGCATCAAAGTGAGCGCGGCGATCGTTACCGTAGATCTCACGCACCAGGCCCTCATCTTTGAGCACGCTGAGGTTGCGGTAGACGGTGCCGAGAGAAACCTTGGGCATCTGTCGACGGACTTTCTCGAAGATCCAGTCCGCGGTGGGGTGTGAGTGGGTGTTCTTGATTGTCTCGTACACAACTCGCCGTTGCTTGGTTTCGCGGGTCCGTGGACGGTCTTTCATGTATCCCCCCAGGATGCAGACGCAATGCACCCTCATGAGAATAATTACCATATCCGGGTATGCCGAGTCGAGGGCCGTAACTGTTAGCATTACTGAATATCCGATATTTCGGACGTCGGTTCGTGATACTCTCCGTCCAGTTCCCGTCCACGCATGGGGTCAAAACCCCGTGGAGAATCAAATGACACAGTGCATCCGCGAGATGGAGCCGTCGCAACGGCCGCGCGAGCGTCTGCTCGAATTTGGTGCTCGGTCGCTGTCCGATGCCGAGCTATTGGCCGTGCTGTTCCGAACCGGGAGAAGGGGCCGCAACGCAGTCGTCGAGGCCCACAGCCTTCTTGCAGACGCTGGAGGTCTCGCAGGGATTGCTCGCCTCGACTTCCGCGAGTTAGCGGCCCGTCCAGGCCTTGGACCGGCCAAGGTGGCCTCCCTTCTGGCGGCTGTGGAGCTCGGTCAGAGATTTGCAAAGGCTGAAATGCTGACCGCGGAAAAGCTCGATCAACCCCAGATTGCCGGCGAATTCCTGGTCAGCAGGATGCAGCGGGAAAACCGCGAAGTCTTCGGATTCGTGAGCCTGGATGGGCGCCACCGTTTCCTGGCTCTCCGCGAGCTCACCCTCGGGACCCGTACTCAGGCACCGGTCGATGGGGCTGAGCTCTTTCGGCTTGCGTTGCTCGACCGGGCGAGCGGCCTGCTCCTTTTCCACAATCACCCCTCCGGGAGTCTCGAGCCGAGTCGCGATGACCTCGACCTGACCCGGCGTTTGGTCATGGGCGGACAGCTTGTAGGAGTGTCGGTGCACGACCACCTGATCATCGCCTCGGGGCGTTGGCTATCACTGAGGTCTGCCCGATCGGAGCTGTTTGCTGGTTGACGACTCAGTATTGGACTTGACAGCGGCTGCGCGAGAAGGCAGGATGCGGGCGCCCAAAGGGGTTAAGTTCAGTGGAGGCAATGATATGAAACGCTTTCTCATTCTCAGCTTTGCAGTGATTGCAATGATGGCCGCACCGGTGATGGCCGGTGACTCCGAGTCCTACGGCGACGGCGTGACCATTGACGAGGCTGTGGCGATTGATGTCCTGCTCGAAAACCCCAACGACTACGTGGGTCGAAAGGTCCGCGTGGATGGCGTGATCACCGCAGTGTGCAAAAAGCGGGGATGCTGGATGCAGGTGACAGACCAGAAGAGCGGCAACGGCGTCCGCATCAAGGTCGAGGACGGCGTGATCGTCTTCCCTTACACTTCGATGGGCCAGGAAGCCCAGGCCGAGGGCATTTTCGAAGCCATCAAGCTGACTCCGGAGCAGATCACAGCCCGGACCGCGGCCGCGCACGACCACCAGGAAGGCGCGACCTGCGACAAAGACGGTCCGAAGAGTTCCTCGGCCGGTGCCGGCTGTGATGCGCCCGCCGTCAACGAATACGTTTACATGATTCGCGGCACCGGGGCCGTCATCAAAGGCTGAAACTTTGAAGCTCCGCAGGCTGATCATCGCGACCCACCGCGATATCGGCTATTTTTTTGCCGGTCTCACCGTGCTCTATGCCATCTCCGGTGTTGCTGTAAATCACATCGACGACTGGAACCCCAACTACGTCATCCGGCGGGAGGCCGTGGAAGTTGGGGTGCTGCCGTTTGGAGAGCCGAACGAACTCGCTGCCGAGGTACTGAGCCGCATGGGCATTGCCGAAGAACCGAGATCGGTGGTACGCATGAATCGGGAAGAACTCAAGGTTTTCCTCGATCAGCGGACGTTGACGGTGACGCTTCCCGGTGGACATATTGTCGATGAACACGCCAGGCGGCGCTTTGCATTCTTCGAGGTCAACTTTCTCCATCTCAACACCGGAAAGGGCTTCTGGACGTGGTTCGCGGACGTGTATGCGGTCGGCCTGTTGATTCTTGCCTGTACCGGCATTTTCATCATTCCCGGCAAAAAGGGCCTCGGCGGCCGCGGGCGATGGCTGCTCATTATCGGCCTCGCCATCCCGATTCTCTACCTCGTCAGCGTGGTGTGGCTCTAGGTAGAAGTTTGCCGCGCTGGTATGGCCGTTGTAAAGGCAAAGACGCAAAGACCGCAAAGACGACACAATGAAATGATTCTGATTTCTTCTTTGCGACGAACTTGGCGCTCTTCGCGTCTTCGCGGTTTCAAAGTTGTTGCTGTCAGAACAACCTGAAAGAAGAGGATTTCAGGACGACGGCTCGGCCAACTTCTCGAGGGTATCGCCGGTGACCCGAAACACGGTCCACTCGTCCATCGCCTTTGCTCCGAGGCGCTCGTAAAAGCGGATTGCCGGCTCGTTCCAGTCCAGGACCCACCACTCGAGTCGTCCACAGCCCCGTTCGACCGCCAGCCTGGCGAGATACGAGAGAAGAATGCGTCCAATACCATGTCCGCGAAGCTTCGGGATGACGAATAGGTCCTCGAGGTAAATGCCCGGCCGGCCGAGGAAGGTCGAGAAGTTGTGAAAGAAGAGCGCAAATCCGGCCGGCTCTCCTTCGTATGAGGCGATCACGACTTCGGCCACCCGCCGCTCGCCGAAGAGAGATCGCCGAAGCTGATCCTCATTGGTTAAGACTTCGTCGGTCAACTTCTCGTAGTCGGCAAGCTGGCAGATAAAATCGAATATCAGGCCGACGTCTTCTTCGGTCGCGAAACGAAGTGCCGTTTTGGGGTCACCGGTGGTGATGGATTCGGCGATGGCGTCATCCTCCTGCGTGAATTTGGTGTTTCTTCTTCATTGCATCTCTCGCGCTTCAAATCTGGCGATCGTTGATCCCTCGTCGTCGAGCAATTCGAGGTGGTGGGCGGTCATTCGAAAACTCGTGGCGTTTTCGAGTGCGGCCAGAAAAGCTTGATCGACGTCCTCGACCTCAGGACAAGCCATTTTTGTCGACGCCATCAGACCAAAGGTTATCGAATCACCATCGATCTCATAGCCTCCCGAGAATTGGTTACATCCGCCGTTCCCCGCAACCCGGGCCTCTTCGGAGTGCAATACCAGGTGTGGCTCGCGTTTTCCGTCGAGGGTTGGTACCGGTTGGTCGCCGAGGCGGGTCAGCTTCCAGTAGTTGTTCTCGAGCTCTGAGACCGAACCCCTCGCGCCACAGGTCTCACCCGGCCACACGCCGATGAAACGATCTACGACCAGGCTCTCTTCGGTCCGATTTCCTTCCATCGCCGGTCTTTCGGCGAAATGTCCCTCGACCGAAACCAGCACTTCCTCGCCTGGTTGCTGCCGTGCTTCGAGATAGGCCCGTTCGAGGGACACCGAGTCGCCTTCGAAGGCCACCGGATACCGCTTTCCAGTTTCGCACTCGGTGAAAAGGGCGGCGTCCGCCATGTAGACGTACATGCCGCGCATCTCGGTACCGGTCGCTGATTCTGAAGCGCAACCAGGAGCTATGAGAATGCAGAATAGAATCAATGCGTGGCTTAATCCGACTCGAACTGAAACGGTCATTTCTCCCTCCTGCGTAGCTCTACCGGGGTCCTTTCGCTTTTGCGCTCGAGCCAGTTCTGGTAGAAGTCGACCGAGAACATGAGCATCAGGATGAAGATTGTGATCCACTGCGGGATATACGGGAACTCGCTTCCGTTGACCGTCATGTGCGCAACGTGGCCGCCTTCGAGGAAGAGCACGAAACCGATCAGCAGCAGGACGAAAAGACCGAGAATTTCGAAGTCCGGGTTTCTACTCATGAAATCCGCAATCGGTCCGGCGAAGATCAACATCAGCGCCACCGAAATCACAACCGAGCCCACCATCACGGCAAAGATATCGGTCATTCCGACGACAGTTAGAATCGAATCCACAGAAAACAGGAGGTTGAGACTGACAATGGTGAACAGCACCTTGCCGAAGCTGGCCACGCCCTCCACCGCGTGCTCGACTCCTTTGATTTTGAGCCGCAACTCCTTCACTCCTGACCAGATCAGGAACAAACCGCCACCGACGAGGACCAGCGCCTTGCCGCTGAGCGCGCCCTGGAAGTGGATTCCCAGTAGCGTGAAGTCGAAGTGGTGGAACGGAGCACCGGCGTATCGCAGCACCCAGCTGACGATTCCGAGTAGGACGATCCGGAAGACCATCGCCAGGATCAGGCCCCAGCGTATGGCTCTCTTCTGCTGATCAAGTGGCAGCTTGTTGGCGAGGATTGTGATGATGATCAGGTTGTCGGCGCCGAGGGCAATCTGCACCAGGGTCACCGAAAACAACGCGGCCCAAAATCCGGGATCGAGGAGAAGGTCAATCATAAATCTCTCCGTGAAGCAGTATGCGGTCGTGGGACAGGAAACCATGGCGCGGCAGTCGACGTCAATTGAAGTGAGAAATCTGAATTCGGAATTCTGAATTCGGAATGGCGGCCGCGTGAAGTCGGTGGTCGGGAAATTCGAAATCCGAAATCCGAAATCCGAAATCACAATGGCGTTGACATGGCCGGGTCGGCAGGTTACTGATTCCGGGTGTCTGATTCTCGGCCGAAGCATCGAAACGGTAGCGGCACCCTCGAGGTGAGGGGTTTGAGCGTGCGTCTGGCCGGCGAGGGGCGACCCGTTCTCCATGGTCTCGACTTGGCGCTCGAACCTGGGCACTCCATTGGAATCTCTGGGCGATCTGGTGCTGGAAAGACGACGTTTGCCTACGCAGTTGCGGGTCTCGTGCCCTGGCTGCGCCCGGCCGAGGTCAGCGGGGAGGTCGCGCTCGATGGCGAGTCGGTCGACGACCTCGATCCCGGCCAGCGTGCCCACCTTCTCGCAACCTGCCTCGATCGACCTGACGCGCAGCTCTTCTTGCCGACGGTTGCCCAGGAGATGGAGGCGGCCCGCCGCCTCTACGGAGAGACCGGGTACCTGGCGCGGACCATCGGCGCACTCGGCGTCGATCGCCTTCCTTCGGATCGAATCACCGAGCTCTCGTCGGGTCAGAGGCAACGCGTCGCTCTGGCGGCGGCGCTCGCCGGCTGTCCGCGGCCGGTGCTGCTCGACGAACCGACGGCGCACCTCGATGTCGACGGAGTCAGGCAGCTTGCAGCGGTATTGGCCGAAGGGCAGGCGCTGGGTGGATCTTTCATCGTCAACGAACAGGCGGGGTGGCGCCTGAAAGAGGCCATCGACGAGTGGACCGAGTTGGCCGACGGGCGCACCGCCTTGTGCCCGACGCCGGAGGAACCGAAGCTCCAACCACCCGCTCCGGTCGGCGACGAGGTAATGCTTTCGGCGCACGGGCTCTCGGTCGAACGTGGTTCACGACAGCTGCTGACCGGCGTTGATATCGAGTTACACGAGGGCGAGGTCATCCTGCTCTCCGGCGCCAACGGCAGCGGAAAGTCGACCCTGGCGGAGGTGCTGTGCGGTCTGCGCCGGGCCGCGGCGGGAACGGTCGCGCTGGCCGGCAGGACGACCCTGATGCTGCCGATGGCCGAACTCCAACTCTTTGCCGGTTCGGTGGCCGAGGAGGTTGCCGCGGCCGGGGCCAGGCATGACGAGTCAGCAAAAGTCCTGCGCAGACACCGCCTCGAGCACCTCTCCGCGCGCGCCCCCTGGACCCTGTCGCGAGGCGAACGCCAGCGTCTCGTCCACGCTGCCCTCGACCTCCTGCGCCCAAAGGTGATGATTGTCGATGAGCCTGGCCAGGGCCTCGACCCGGAGGACCTGCGGGCCTTCGTCAAGCTGGTCCACCGGCGGGCGGAGAAGGGGAGAGGCTATCTCATCATCTCCCATCGGCTGGAGCTGGCGGCGGCGGCCCACCGGCACCTTCGAATCAGCAACGGAGAACTGGTCGAGGTGGCGCCGTGAAGGACGCCCGGCCCTGGACCTATGCCGCCCTCTTCGGCACCCTCTGGGGTGCGATCGAGGCAACCCTCGGCACCGCCGTCCACCTTGGCAAGCTGCCTCTCCGCGGCACTATCATGGGTCTTGTCGGCCTGCTCTGCCTGGTCTGCCTGCGACGGCTTCAGCCTCGGGCTGGTGTTTGCCTGCTCGCCGGCGTCGTAGCGATCTTCCTCAAGATTTTCACCCTTGGCGGGCTCTACCCCGGACCCATCATCGGTATCGGTGTTCAAGCCCTGGCAGTTGAGATTGCTATGACCGGAACCGGCGGTCGAGCGATTGGGGCCGCAATCGGAGGTTTTGTTGCTCTCGGGACAAATCCTCTGCAGAAGCTCGTCACGATGTGGGTGGTGACCGGGACGGAAGCGGTCAGATCCTACCTTCGATTGCTCCAGGAAAGCGCCGCGGCGGTGGGCCTCGGGAATCTCAACCCAACCGTCATCGTCGCCGCCATCGTGACGGCGACCGGTGCCGTCGGGGCCGCTGGTGGACTGTGGGCGTGGTGGGTGGCCGGCCGCGTCATGCGGCGCCTTGGGAAGCGCTCATGAACCGCCTTGCGGGTTTTCTCCTCGCGGCGTCGGCGGTGATCGTCCTCTTCGGCCCTCCGCTCTACGCCGGATGGGCGGCAGTGGTTGCGGTTGCGGCGGCGTGGATTCTGGATCCGCCCGCCCTGCGTGCGGGCCTTCGTTTCGGCGCGGTGCTCGCGATCGTCTTCGCGGCTTCGATTACCGCCGCGGTGGTGGCATGGGCGGCGGGCCCACAGCGCGGAATCGAGCTCGGTGGCATGGTGTTGCTGCGCCTGCTGGTCCTGACGGTGGCCGCGGCGGTGCTGATGCGCTCGGTCAACGCCGAAACTCTGTTGCGATGGACGCGAAAGATGGGGATGGAACGCCTCGGTCTCGTCCTCGGTCTCGCCCTCAACTCGCTACCGCGACTCGCCGAGGCTGCGGCTGATGTGTGGACCGCGTCACGGGTTCGAAGCGATGGCGCCGTCGCGCGGCTTCGCAGACTGCCGGGTCTTGGCGAGGTGCTGCTCGCGCACACCGCACGCATCGCCGAAGAAGCTGCGGCCGCAGCATCCCTGCGGGGCCACTCGGCCCTTACGCGGTCGGGGAACGGGTTGCGAACCCCGGTTCGCGTTCTCGTTGTCACCGGACCGAGCAACGGAGGTAAAACCGAAACGGTGAGGGCCCTTGCCGCAGAACTCCGTACGCAGGATGTGAAGGTGGCCGGATTTGTGCAGCCGGGAGAATTCAAGCAGGACCGCAAGGTCGGGTTCAGGCTGCGCGATGTTGCGACCGGTGAGGAGGCCGCCCTGGCAACCCAGGGTGAACGCAGCAAGGGCGACTTCGGCACCCGCTTCCGGTTCTCCGAAGAGGGCTTTCGACTCGGCCGCGAGGCGCTGTCTCGGGCCGCCGCGGCATCGGTGGTGATCATCGACGAGCTCGGCCCGGTCGAGCTGCGGGGCCAGGGCCACATGCCGGCCGTAAAGCGAGCCCTGGCGGTGCCGGATCTCCTCGGCGCGGTGATCGTCGTGCGCCGCGCCCTCGTTCCGTCCCTCCTCGCCGAGCTCGACGCCTCCGACGCGGTTGTCATCGATGTCGAGGATCACGGCGGTAACTCCGTCGATACGATCGTCAATGCACTCGAGATCGTAACTGTCAACGGCTGACCCTATTCAACCGCCTCGTCCGCTTGGGCAGCTGGAAAGAAAATCCGAAATCCGAACCCGCCGGCGGCTGCTGTGGCGGATCAAGCCTCATCTGAAGGAGGAGGCTATGAGCCGCCCGCAGGCGACGGTGCGACGCGTCGGCCGGAGGCCGACAGCAAATCCGAAATCCGAAATCTGCCGGTGACCCTCCCGTGACACTTCAATTGACCTCAGTCAATGCAGATCAACCGACAATGCGACAATCTATCGCTGTGAAGGTTCTCAAACTCCGCCGCACCATCCAATGGCTGATGACCGCCGTCGTCATCCTGATCGGCATCCAGTTCTCGCTGTGGGTAATGCCCCACCTCGAAGGCCGCTGGCCCTCCGTCTCGCGGCCGGCTGGCGTCGAGGCCTTCCTCCCGATCGACGCCATGCTCGGTCTCCGCCATCTCCTTAACGAGGGCACCATCGACGCCATCCACCCAGCGGGTCTCGCCATCTTCATTGGCATCTGCCTGATGTCCCTTGTCGTCGCCAAATCCTTCTGCTCCCACATCTGTCCGGTCGGTCTCCTGTCCGAGCTCCTGGGGCGTTTCGGCATCAAACTCACCGGTCGTACCCTGACACCGCCCAAGTGGCTCGATATCCCCCTCCGGGGTCTCAAGTTTCTCCTCCTCGGCTTCTTCGTGTGGGCGATATGGTTCGCCATGGACCCGCGCGGCGTCGAAGCCTTCCTCGAAAGCCCCTACGCCAAGATTGTCGATGCCAAGATGTGGCTCTTCTTCGCCCCACCGAGCCGCGTCACGATCGCGGTCCTCGGGATCCTGGTCGTGGGTTCGATCTTCGTGCGCGACCTGTGGTGCCGCTACCTCTGCCCTTATGGCGCTTTGGTCGGGGTACTCGGCCGTCTTGCGCCGCTCAAGGTGACCCGCAACCCCGACCTCTGCACCGACTGTGAGTCCTGCACAACGGTCTGCCCGGCCCGGCTGCAGGTCCATACCATGCAGAGGGTGGCCTCCATCGAGTGCACGTCCTGCCAGGACTGTGTCGTTGCGTGCCCGGTCACTTCCTGTCTCGCAGTGCGGCCCCCGAAGCCTGTCGGGGCCACCAGGTGGCTGCGCCCGGCGACTGCGACTCTCCTCGCGCTAGGCCTCTACCTGGCGGTCATCGTCGGATTCAAGGCCACAGGCACACTGGCACACCGCGATCACCGAGGAGGAGTACCACCGGCGCCTGCAAGAGATCGACTCGCCGCTCTACACCCATGTCGGCGGCACAGCGATGGCGGAGGAGTCCGATAGCCGCTGATTGATGCCGGCGCGGGATTGCCGGTGGTTTATCCTAAGACGATGGCACGAAGGCGTCTGCGCGCGCTGCAGGTAGAGGTGACGAGCCGCTGCACCCGGCGGTGCACCGTGTGCCCGAGCACGGTCTTCGACGAGCGCTGGCTCGAGGGTGATCTGTCGGATGAACACTGGGACCGTCTGCGCCCCGACCTGCCCCTCGTCGAGCACGTCCACCTCCAGGGCTGGGGCGAGCCGCTGCTGCACCCCCGCCTCGAGCACATGGTTCGAGACGCCCACGCGGCGGGATGCCGGGTGGGGCTGACCAGCAACGGCGACCTCCTGGCCGAGGCGATCGATTGGATCGTGGCCGCGCAGGTGGACATCGTGGCGGTGTCGGTGGCGGGCTGCGACGACTGGAACCGTCGTCTGCGGGACGACGCGCGGTCGAGTCGGATCTTGAAAGTCCTTGCCGAGGTGGCGCGGGTGCGGGGGGCGCGCGAGAAGCCGCGACTCCACGTCAGCTTCCTGCTTGTGCGCGGCAACGCTGGTGACCTGCCGGAGGTGGTGCGCGCCGCCGCTGCTTCGGGTGCCGACGCGGTGCTGGTCAACCACCTCGACTGCACTCCGACAACCGAGCTTCGCGACCTCGCCGCCTACTCTGGACACGGTCTCACGCAGCCTGACCGCGAGGCTCTGGAGGAGGCGGACCACGCCGCCCGCACCCTCGGCGTCGATCTCCGCTTGCCGGCAACGGAGCCACAGGTGATGCTGACCTGCGCCCTCGACCCCCGGGTCATGGCCAACGTCCGCTGGGACGGCGTTGTCTCCCCTTGCGTGCACCTCAGCCTGCCGATTTCCGGGTCGATCCCGCGAATGACGGAAAAGGGGGAGGTCGAGATCCCACCCCCGCGGTTCGGTCACCTCGACGACGCGTCACTGTCCAAGATCTTGAACGGTGATGCCTGCCGTAGTTTTGCTGTTCCGTTCGAACGCCGCTGTGAGGCCGACCTCAGATTCCGCGAGTGGGGCCTGGTGGCTCCCGGGTGGGGGATCGTCGCGCTCGCCAATATCGACCGCGCGTACGGCGAGCTGGAGCAGGCGTTCGCAGATCATCCTTTCCCGGCGCCATGCGACGGATGTCCCAAGACCGAGGGTTGGTGATACGGCCGCATCACGGTTAGAATTCGTCCATGCCGGATCACCACGACGTGCTGGCCGAGTTGCCGCTATTGAGTCAACTGACCGATGATCAGCGATCGGCCGTCATCAAAGCAGGCCACGAAAAGTCACTCGAACGCGGTGAGATCCTGTTTCATGAGGGCGAGCCAGCTGAGGCGCTGTACGCGGTGATCGACGGCCAGCTCAAGCTGGTGCGCTACTCGCCCAAGGGGCGCGAGCTTTTGCTTCATCTCGTCAATCCCGGCCAGACCTTTGCAGAGGCAGCGCTCTTTGCTGCCGGCACCTATCCGGCAACTGCTGAGGTTATGCAGCCCTGCCGTCTGTGGTGCCTGCCGCGAGTCGCGTTGCTCGATCTTCTGAGCGCTTCACCCGAACTCGGTGTCGCAATGCTCGGTTCGATCTCGTTGTGGACCCGGAAGCTGGCATCGAAGCTCGAACTCCACACCCAGCGCCGGGTTGAAGAACGGGTCGCCATCTATCTTCTGAGCCGCGCCGGTTCTGTCGAGCTCGAGCCGGGCGATCGAATCGAGCTGGCGGAGCCCCGCAACCTCATTGCCGCCCAGTGCGGCACCGCCCCCGAGGTCCTATCGCGCACCTTTCGGCGCCTCGAGGACGACGGCATTCTCGCAGCTGCTCCACACTACGTCACCATCCACGACCCGGACAGTCTGCGGTCGCTCGCGGAGTGGATTGAGTGATTCGCAGATGTGAGGGCTAGGGAAGGGTTCCGATCATCGGACTGAAGAGCGCTGGGAGACGAACTCGTCGAGGTTCATCGTGCCCGAGGTCGTGCTGTCGACACCATCCACGGCGCCCCAGCGCACGTAGTCGACTCGGGCCGGATTCGTTGTCGAGGCTTGACAACCCGCTGACCGGGGAACCATCCACCCACACATCCAGGTGGCCGTTGGCTCATACCGGCGTCCGAAGCCTTCCACTCGAACTCGACGGCGAAATAGGTGCTCGGGAGGCTGGAATCCGCTGTGACGCTCGAGAAGGACCCACCGTCGCGTGCGCTGGCGACCAGAGCGATATTTGCACCGCTGTCTTCGAGCCGAAGATCGAACTAGACCGCACCGCCGCTGCCATATGCGGCGAAATGATCGAAGGTGTCGAGCGCTGCCCGGACTGAGGCTCGAAAGATCGACGTAGAAACGCGCGCGATACAGCTGCTCCGCTGACGGCGAGTTGTCCTGAACATAGGCCCGCCCGGTCAAAGCGCGAGTCGATCGCTAATGTGAGGTTCCCCGAAGACGCGACGGAAAACCCGTTTTGAATGGCGATGCTGTCGCCGGCGCGGAGAGTGACGTCACCTGACGAAAGAACATCGACATTCGCGGCCGTCAAGGTGAGACATCCTTCGAAGGAGGTTGTGCCGCCCACGGTCTGATCGGGTACAACGAGGTCGGCATCACCCGAACATGTCGAACCGACCGTG
This sequence comes from Candidatus Sulfomarinibacteraceae bacterium, assembly GCA_963776765.1. Lineage (GTDB taxonomy): Bacteria > Acidobacteriota > Thermoanaerobaculia > Thermoanaerobaculales > Sulfomarinibacteraceae > Sulfomarinibacter. Next base: position 32,761 of record CAVZOK010000010.1, on the reverse strand, counting down.
ACCTCGAGCCCGAAGCTTCCGGATTTTGCCGCTCCCGCTTTGACCGCGAGATCGCTCGCCCACGATCCAGCGGTGATGACCGTCATCACCAATATGAAGGCGAACGTTTTCTTGTTGATGAGTGCCCTTGTCTTTGCCATAGCTCGGCCTCCAGGTCGTCTCTATTGCACAACTGTTCCTAATATATAGCTCATTTTATACAGCAGCAAGGCTCGCTCCGTCCACTACCAAGGCTCTCTGTGATCCTGCGCACAGCTCTGAACAAGCCTGCTGGGCGGACCAAACCGACGATTGGAAAGTTGGCTGGAACGCTACGGTGAGCCAACGATCTCAGCCGTAAAAACCCCGCCCGATGCGACTGAAAATCCGTTTTCGAGGATGATTCTGCTCCCGGCGCGGAAATGCGCGTCGCCGGTGCTCTCGACCTCAAAGGTGTCCGCAGTGAGGGTGTCGCAGGCTACGAAGGTCTCTGTGCCTGACACCGTCACGCCCGAAAGATCGACGGTCGATTGAGAATCGGAACAGTTGGTGAAAACGCAGGTCACCGTCTCGTCGGCAGCCACGTTGAAAGTCGCGGTCGCTGTGCCGATGTTGCCCATGCTGTCGCTGTCATCACATTGGATCTCAAACAGCGACCAGCCCGTCGGCACCGTTTCGATCGAACTGAATGCCCCCGGCCCGGTCACCGAGACGATCTGCTGCCCGTCGCTGATAGTGCCCGCCGCGTCGCCGGTAAAGGTGAAGCTGGCGGAATCGCCGTCAGGTATGGTCTGCTTTTCAACGATAATGCCGCCACTCCCCGGTGTGGCGGCGGCAACCGCTGCCGAGGCATCGACTGCGCCGTAGCCGTACTCCTGGTTCCAGCCGCTTGCATAGGCAGCGCTGCCGATCTTGCGGCCGCTGTTGCTCATGATCTGGCGAACCTCTGCGGCGGTCAACGTGGGATCTGCTGAGATCGCGAGCGCGGCGATGCCGCTGCACAACGGAGCTGCGGAAGAGGTCCCGCCGAAGGACGAAGTATAGTCCGTGGTGGTGTAGCCGTTGGCGCCCGTGACGTCGGTGGTCGTGATGCCGAGGCTGCCGCCGTTGCTGTGGCAGAGAAAATCGATCTCCGGTCCCCACTGGGAATAGGCGCTACGCGTATCGAAGTTGGTGGCAGCGCCGACCGCGATCGCTTCACTCAGGTTGGCCGGATAGGCGATCGCCCCATCCTGGAGAGGATTGCCCTGGTTGCTGTAGGTGCCGCAGAAGTTTAATCCCTGATCCATGTCGTTGATGGTCATCCCGAGATAGTCATAGCAGCTGGTCGTGATCGGACCTGTGGGGCCGGGATTCACCTCACTCGAGGGCCATACATAAAAGGTGAGATCGCCGCCGACGGCGAACGTCTTGGTTACGGATACACTCGTGCTTTGGTTGTGGGTGATGGTGCCGGCACCGATGGAGCAGTGCCCACCCCACGCCGAGCTCGCCCTCGTTCCACCGTCGACCGCCTGCCAGCTGGCGTCGCCCGAAGTCGTCCAGCCGGACGGAAGCGACGTGCAGGTTTCGAAGTCCTCCGTTGTGCCGTCCGGAAAGGTCACGTTGTCGATCCATGCCGTGTCGAAACCGGCGCTAACAGAAGGATCTTTGACATAATCCCACGAGATAGTGAATGTTCCAGCGGGAAATCCTTGAAGGGTGAACCTGATGAATCCGCTCGCCGAGTTTGCGGTCGAGACCAGCGTCGGCGAACCGAGACCGCCACGGCCGTTCGCTACGGCACCCTGAATTGCGGTCGTAATTTCGGTCGAAGGCGATCCTCCCCCCCAGCTATTATTGAGCACATCAGCGAACTGTCCCGCATAGACGATGGCATCTCCAAAAGCCGCGTTACTGGCGGCGGTGGTGGCGTTGAAAACGCGGACGGGTAGGATCGTGCAGTTCTGGCAGGCGCCGCTCCCACCCACAGAATTGTTTCCGGTGGCTGTGGCGACCCCCGCGACCGCGGTTCCGTGGCTACCCGGCCCGGTGAGATCCGGGTTGGCATCATTGTCACCGTAGAAAAAATCCCAGCCGTTGACGTCATCGATGTAACCGTTGCTGTCGTCATCGACACCGTTGGAGGGAATTTCTCCGGGATTGGTGAAGATCGACAGATCGGGGTGGGTCGTTTGTACGCCGTCGTCGATGATCGCAACAACCACCGACGAGTCACCCGTCTCCAGATCCCATGCACCCGGTAAGCGCGCGTCGGCGCCTGATAGGCCGCCACCCTGGCCGGTGTTCTGGAGGTGCCACTGGTTGGGAAACAGCGGATCGTTGGGTGTGGCGGCGCGTTTCCAGTCCTGGATGAAATCAGGCTCCGCCCACTCGATCCACCAGTTGTCTTCTTGCAGCCGAGCTGCCACCTCGAGTGGATCGTCCGATCTGGGATCGATGAGTTCGACGAGATAGTGATGAGTTTGCGCAAGCGGTCGCACGATTCGAAGTTCCGGAGGCAGCAGCTCCTCGAAGTACGTTTGATCGATGGAGGGATCGACCCCCACGATCAATCGAGGGGTCAACCACAGGAGTGTCGCGGTCTCTGCGTTTCGATAGGCGGGGTAAGCCCATTCCACGGTTTCGTCATTCAACAGCGTTTCGATGATCTGTAGCTGCCGCTCAACACGCTGGTTGATTTGGAGTTCTTTTGTTGCTTGACTCGCCGATACTGCCGGCAGATTCAGCTGGCCCGATTGCAGCTGTGCTGTCGTCTTCACAGATCCCTGGGGTTCCAGCCGGAGCCTCCATGTGTCGGCGCCGAGTTGGGTGGCATTGACCTCAACAGTGCCCGCTTCGACCTGCAGTGTTGCCTGACTGAACAACTTGCCCTCGCCGGCCTGTCCGACCGACAACTCATCCGCGACGATCGTAAGCGGAACCCGGACGCCGCCGTAGTGATAAAAGGCGTTCGAGTGTTCAATTTCCGCAGTGCCTCCGATGGTGGCAGATGATAGGAAGGCTGCGGTAATGAAGATCCAGTATTTACTCATTACTTCCTCTTTACGCCGCAAAACGGTAATGTGAACGTTTTGAACAATCTCTACGACGTTATCTCAATCGTAGCAGGATCGGCGGTACCCAGGGGTCACGTCCGATCTGGATTGGAGGAACCGATCCGACGTTTTGGGAATATCACTATTCCTATTTACGCAATTCGTGGATGAGTATATGAGATGCTTGGCACGTGGCGACCTTTTAACGGCAACCAGGGCCAGGACCGCTGCACTTCGATCGACCTCGCAGATGCCTGCAAGCGGGGCTTTGAGGAGTATGGTTTAACCGGTAACACCATCATCCGCACTAGATTTGCGCTGGGGAGCGGAGCCCGATTCTAGGCTGGACTCAACACGTTGTTTCTCAAGGTAGGCGCTCTAGGCGGAATGCGAACCCAGCAGAAGGCAAAACTCCTGGCTAGAAAAACCCGGCTGGGTGGGCCCAGCCGGGTTTGAAGATTTCTTTCAATCCGACAGATGGCCGGAAGTCCAGTGACCCTCTCTATTGGCCTTCAATTCCCAGAGCCGCGTCTACGTTGCGAAGGCTCGCTAATTCCGCGCGGATCGTCTCAAGCTCTTGGTTGGTCTCGGCGTTTTCTCGGACAAGTATCGCGATCTGCGCTTGGAGAGCCTTGACGGCGGCCAGGGCCACTCCACTCGTGTCCGTGGGAGATAGATGCTTGTCATCGGCACCGAGCCCGAAGAGCCTGTGAAAATCCTCAGCCATCGGGCCGACGTGCCGAGCCTGCTCGGGATCGTCCCTGTATTTCCAACGGTGGATCGACAGCTTCTGGAGGGTGGCTAGCACGTCATGGTCTGCAACCACTCCCATATCGTGCTTAATCTCTCGGCTCGAGCCTAAGGCCACGTCGCCTTTGATGATGACGTTTCCGGTTGGGCTCATTTGAAAAATCACAGGAGCAATAGTCGAGGCCGTGCCGGTCGAGATCAGCAGACCAAAGGGATTCTGATTCCAGATCGCCCAGTCGGCGTCGCCGCTCCCGGTGTCCTCCATGAAGATCTTTGAGACTCCGTTCTTTGCAATGTGGAAATCAGTTGCAGGCGCCGTGGTTCCAAGACCGAGGTTTTGGCCCTCAAGTGTCATCCGGTCAAAAAGAACCCCCGACCCTAAGTATTCCCTAAACCGCATGTCCCCCTGTTCATTTCGGATATGCCAGTTGGACGGCGGGGTTGTGGCACCGGACTCCATGAAGATATGGGTAACGCCGTCTTCGGCCGTATCATAAATCTGGACAACATCGTCCGCGTTAGTAGTTTTGGGAATCACATCAGAGGCAACCTTCATGGGATCCTTCACAGGCATCGACTCGTGTGATCTGCCAGAGCCGGGGATTGCGCTACCGTCAGGTGCGCGACGAGATCGCATCGCCTCGCTGCTAACGAGGGCTCCGCCCTCCATGTAGAAAACCCCGGTATGAACTCGGCGCTTGCCGGCGACATCCGTGAAAACCACCTCATAACGATAAGAACCTTCAGGAAGGGTTGACCAGGTAGCCTGCGGACTGACCCCAGGCGTTTGCTTGGCCGGCTCGCCTTCACCTTTCTGCATTTCAGAACGCAATCCAGCATCGGCGAACAGGTCGACTGAGAGTAGGTCTCCGGCGACGATATCCTTTGTCACTGCGTATCCGTTCGGCCCGGTAACCCTCAGCGTGGCTGCCTCGTAGGCTATTTTCGGCAAGACAGTCAAGTTGGTTCCGTGGAGCTGCTCGGCAGCGATCAGTGCTTCGTCTCCCTGCTGCGGTCCGGCCACCGCCGGTCCCGCGGAAACACCGATCAGAATTGCAACGATGGTTAGAATTTTCAGGTAATTACTGTTACTCATGAGTCCTCCTTTTTGGCAGATACGAACAAAGGCGCGGCAAGAAGCAAATTCCTTGATTCCTAGAAATCCGACGATATGCCCCCATTTCTGACGTCTACTCACCACAGATTAGTTAATCGAACGACAATATTTGCTGCGTCTGGAATTTTACCACGAGCAGTTTTCAAAACGTGCATCTTTTGACCAGCCTCCGTTTCCCGTTACACCTAGAGGTTGAGGACCGAAGCTTCTGCCGCGTGCGTCTACGCCCGACACGTAGCCACACTGGCCGGTGGGCAGGAACATCTAGCCGAAAACGACTCCAGTCATAGGCAAATAGACGAGGAAAAAAGACCCGGCCGGTTTCCCGGCCGGGTACTGAGGTTCCTTCCGGTCCCGCGTGTCAGATCAGCGGGACGTCGAGTCGGTCGTGACCGCCTGTTGCTGTTGCTCGGCGCCGATCGACGGCACGAACACACCGATGAAGACGCCGTGTTCGTCGAAGGCGCCGACCTGTTGCTTTGCTTCCAGAACCTCGTGTGCCTGCTCCTGCCGAGCCTGACTGTCCCCCGCCAGGGCACTGGTCACGCCGATAAAAACGCCGTGCTGGTCGAGCGCGCCCTCGTACTGAGCGGCGCCCATCGGTGCCTCGGAGGATGTTGGTTGCAGTTCATGCGAGTCCCCGGCCTCCGCCTGAACAGTGCCGACATAGACCTGCCGCAAAGCGTTCTCATCCCCGGCCAGACCGCCGCCGATCGCGAATTCTGCGTAGCTGCGGACTCTGGGATCCGGGTCGGACGTCGCCTTGGCAAATGCCTTCAGAATCTCTGGCTCTGTGTTGCGGCCGTTCTTCGGGGCCATTTCCAGAAGGTTTACGAGTGCGTCGTAGCGCAGGTTCGGGTTGGGATCGGACAGTCTCTCGAACGTGTCGTCTTGCCTTTTCTGCTCGGCCGGTTGGTCCTTCGGCGCAACCGGCTCTCGAGCGAAAGACGGGTCGATCGGCCGGCCCTCGCGCCGAGCGAGTTCGGTTTCGGCCAGCCGGGCAATCTCGATGTCGTCGTCGCCGTGCACCCTTTGCAGAAGATAGAGCACGTCGCCAGGGAGGACATTATAAGTTGATGCCAAGTTGGAGAGTGCGTGGGCTGCGGCGTACCGCTCGGGCGAACGAGGGTCGTTGAGAATCGCTCCGATCTCCTCAAGCTCGCGCTGCTTGGCAATCTCCATCAATTCGGCCTCTGGCCGCGTTTCGGGCGGCTGCTCCGCGCGCCCCCGCTCCCACATCTCGACCTGGTAGAGGGCGCTGGATGCGAATCGGGCGATCTCGGGGTCGGGGTCATGGGCTGCGGCCTCGAGGAGGTTCGAGATCTCCATCGGCACGACCGAATGCCTCGACGCAAGGTTGAACAGGGCGTTCACCGCTGCAAACCGCTCGGCAGCATCCGGGTCGGTCAGGACCGCTGCGATCCCCGCAAGCTCTGCGCGCTCGGCCATTGCAACTAGCTCTCGCTCGTTGTCGCCGGTCCCGGCCGCCTGCACACCCACCGCGAGCACGAGCACCAACGCGAGAGCTGCAAACCTGTATCTATATTGGTTGATCATGACGGCCTCAGTAGACTACGACGGTGAACGGCCGGTCATAGTAGGCGTCGTCTGGGTAGCGTGTAATCACCCACACTGAACTCGTGTCGCCAGATCTATAACCAACCTGAGCAGTCCCGAAGGAAACCGAGTAACCGTGGTGGTCTACTATGGCCCCCAGCGGCCGCGATGTGATGTCCGTGGCAATGGTGAAATCGACCTCGTACGAGCCGGTTGAAAGTTTCCGCGTTTCGGCTGTGCTCTGGTTGCACCGAAAACAGCTTGCCACCGTCCCGTCCGAATTGATCCTCGCCCATGCCTTGATCAGGCCGTTACCGCCGATCTGGTTGGTCACGTTGCCGGAAGATCCATCGAGGATGATTGATGAGGTTCCGTCATTATCGAGGACCGTAAGGTCGCCGTCTTCAGTTGAGCCCGCGCCACCGAGTGTAATCTGGCCAAACGAGCCGTCCATACTGATCGTCGTTGCGTTATTGATACTGTCCTTCAAAACGATATCTCCATCATCACCGGTGGCGCCCAGCGTGAGCGTTGAAGCAACCCAATAACCCACCCGAACGTCGCTGCCTGTATATGTACTAATTTCCCCTGTCCACCCACTTCCGCCCAGGAAAAGATCTCCTCCATAATACAACCGGGCGGTCTGTCCACCGGCACCCGTTTCTATCCGGACTTCGTTGTCCTCAACAATAACCATCTGTGCGTCCGCTGCTCCCACTGCCAAAACCATAACCACAGTCATGACCAAGATCCCCAACACGAATTGAGATGATTTCGTGCACCTATTTTTCATGCGTTCCTCCCTATTTAACCCTGGAGCGTATCGCCCGCCCCTGTTAAAGAAAAACCACCAATAGGCAGTTTGGACCTCTCGCCGCTCGGGTAGGTTTGGAAACACGTTTTTCCTCTCGATGTACTACCTGTATATTCGAGTTGCGGAACGTTGTCAATTCAATACGTTTTTTTATGTACACTTTATGCACTCGAAGATGGTGTACCGTTCATAACTGTCATGTGGAATCTGAATAATTTTCTTGTTTTCGCAGTGGTTGTCGGGATCCCGTTCATTTCGGCTCCGAGCTATGGTCAAGCCGGCATTTTGGATGGCGAGGTCGAGGCCCGAGTCAATTTCGAGGTCGCTTTGCAGGCGCTCGAGGGAGACGAAACCCATCTCGCCCTGAGCATCCTGCATGTTCTAACGGACTCGGCCCCAGATGATATGCCTGAGGCGCAGGTGTACGAGGCCGTGACGGCCCGCGCCGAGGGGCGTGTCGCCGCCGCTGAGGAGGCGGTACTGAGAATTCTTGCCGACACCCCGCCTGGCGAATTCACATATCCCTGGGTCTATGATGAACTCGTGCGGTGGGGCGCGGAAATCAGGCTCGTAGAAATGAAGAAGCGGGCCTCGGCTGATCTCGAAGCGCTCCTGGCCAGACACTATGAGGCGCGGGGCGGGCACGACCGGCTCGGCTCGTTGGACGACCTCGTGGTCACTGGCCGGATGACAGTCGCCGACCGTGAGGTCCCCTTCCGTCTTTGCCGCAAGCGTCCCCGCTTTTATCGCCTGGATCTGGCGACGTCGGGTGGAATTCGCACAACTGCATGTGATGGACAGGTTGCCTGGCGGTTCAATTCTGCGAATGACAGTGGCCGGGCCGAATTCCTGTCGGGGACGCAGGGAGAGGACTTGCTGAGCCAGTCGAACTTCGACGATGTTCTCATTCGTTTCCGCAGCACGGGGGAGCGCCTGTTTCTGACTGGCTTGGAGAGCATTGATGGAGCTGACGCCTATCGGATAGAGGTCGACCTTCCCGGCGGAGGCCACCACAGCATCTTCCTCGACGCGGAGAGCTTGCTGGAGGTCAGGCGTCTCGTTTGGGCGGATCCCACGAACGTGCAGGCGGAGATTACGTACGAGTATGGTGACATTGACGGGTTGCCGATGGCGGTCCGCCAGACCGTTACGACGGCGGCGGGCACGGTGGAATACCTGTTCGACGAGTACCAGTTTCAACAACCGATCGATGTTCGGATTTTTGATGCTGCAAGCGTCGAATCCGTCGGGGACTGACGGGCGGCGCGCACGTCCTTCCCGACGCCCTTCTGCAGATGAACCGTCGCCCGCACTCAGGGGCCTTTCGCCCCTGTGTCAATTGGCAGGCTTGCGCGGACCACAAAAGTTCTCTGTTCATCGGGCCTGAGGTCTGATCGTCCGAGCCGATGGCGAACGGTTGTCTCGCGGTATCAGTTCTCGAGGAACTGATCAAAGATCTCGGGCGCTAGTTGGTTCGACCCAGCTCTTGAACGCGAGGTTGAATTATCATAATGCCGAAGCACATTAGCTTGATAGCATAGCCATATGTACGGGAGTCGGAAAATCGTGCCGTCGGGAAATGCCTGCGCCGACTCCGACGCGGTTTTTGACGACGGAGATGTCTCGTGAGAGCGCCGTTGATCGTGGCTGGCATGCACCGATCCGGCATTTCCGTGGTCGCGTCCTTCCTGTCGGCGCTTGGAGTCGACATGGGGGAACCTGCTCCGCCGAACGACCTTGGCCCGAATGGTTTTTTGGAGGATTTGGATTTCCTGGATCTCCATCGCCGGATGATCGAGGCGGCGACACCAGCAAAGAACGACGGGCATCGGAACTGGGGGTACACCGAAGACGAGGTTTTCGACAAGAGCTGCCTGAGTGGTTTTCAAGAGCAGGCTCGGAAACTCATTGAGACCCGCTCCGAGACTGCCGGGCCATGGGGGTGGAAGGACCCGCGAGCGACCCTGCTGCTCGACTTCTGGCGCGACGTGATCAATGATTTGGGGATCGGCCCGCCGGGTTACGTGCTCGTGTACCGCAGCCCATGGGATGTGTCCGAATCGATGCAGCGCTCAGGTGTCGACGTGTTCCTGGAACACCCGGAATACGGTTTCAACATCTGGAAGTACTACAACCGTGAGTTGCTGCGCTTCTTTCGTCGGCACCGTGAAAGCTCAGTGCTTTTCTGCATCGACGCGCTGATCCGTCAACCGGAGCTTTTTGTTTCGCTGATGAACAAAAGGTTCGGATTCGCGCTGCGAGATGCCGCTCTGGATGAAGTTAACGAAGCCGGTTTGTTGTCAACCGTCAAAGGTTCGGATCCACTGATCTGTCTGTTGGCTGCCACGGAACCAGAGAGCATCGATTTGCTGGCCGAGCTGGATAGCGAAGCCGATCTCTCTGGTGCTGGACTTTGGGGAGTGACTGAGTACAGGACCCGCCGGTTGCGTCCTGACGGAGGTGGCCCTCGCCCGGACCTGTCGGTCGTCATCCCGTGTCACGACGATGGGCGGTTTCTTAGTCGAGGCTGTCGCCAGCGTGGAGCGCACGGAATTCGACTCGTGTGAACTCATCATCGTCAATGACGGGTCTGAGGATCCACACACCCTTGCGCATCCTCGAAATACTCCGTGAGGCGGGCCACTATGTGATCGACCAGGAAAACCGAGAGGTGTCCGAGGCGCGAAACCGCGGCATTCGGGGGGCCCGAGGCCGATACATCCTGCCACTCGACGCTGACAATCGCCTCCAGCCAGGTTTCGCCTCGGCTGCAGTCGAAACCCTTGATCGTTTGCCGAGGTTGGTGTCATCTACAGCGACTGCCTCGAGTTCGGCATGCGTTCGGGTTTGCGGAATCCACCGGAATTCGATTTGTCCAACCTGCTTCGAGGAAACTACATCGACGCCTGCGCCGTGTTTCGAAGAACCGCGTGGGAGGACGCAGGTGGCTATGACCCAGCGTTGCCGGCCTGGGAAGACTGGGAATTCTGGATAAATGTCGCAAGCCATGGTTGGCAGTTCTACCGACTCCCGGATGTGGGTTTCGAATATCGCGTCCGACCCGGATCGAAAGTAACCCTCACGGAACAACCTGAGGTCCACGGGCAAATTGTTAACCACGTCGTCAAAAAACACGTCTGACTGTTCCAGCGTCACATTGCGGAAGGGTTGATTTTGTGGCACAGGGACGTCCGGGCCCGCGAAAGTGCCGCGGCGGCCCTCCTTGAAGAGAGTCGAATTCTCGACCGCGAATCGTCGAAACTTCGTAAATACGCTGACGAACTTCGTCAGGAGGTCATCACCTTGGAGGCGCAGGTCGAAGCGTGCGACCGGCAGGCCGACTCGCAGCGAGAGAGTCTCGAAGGCAGAAAACGAGAGATTCAAACGCTCCAAATTGACATTGAAGAAAAGCAACAGCTGATTTCTGCGCAACGAGCCGAAATCGATGACCTCGGCGGCCGGTAACCGATCTCAGCAGTGAAATTGTCGAGAAACGACAGGCAGCCGAGAGTCTGTTACTGCAGCTCGGTCGCCACCAGGACACGATCGCCGAGATGCGATCGACGTTGGCGTGGCGATTGACGAATGCTTGCCGGATTCTCGGGAACCGCATGGCGCCGGAGGAGACTCTCCGGCGGCGGCTGTGCGACTGGATCGCTCGAGTCTTCAAGGCGAACGCGTGACCCTGCTCAGAGCTCTCCAGTTCTGCCCAATCTTCAGTTCCGTCTTTTAGTCTGAGCTGCGAATTTTCTAGTGCGTTGGGCGAAAATTGAAAATAGCCGCCCGGCTGCTTTTAACAACCACAAATCGCAGCCCAATGGCTCTAACCCGTAGCCACCCCTCCTTGTTTGGCGTCGGGCGACCATTTTCAATCTCTCGGAATGAATAGTCGACTGATCGTGGAGCCTCCTTCAAGTAGCAAGCGTCATGTCATAGGTGTTACTTGGTAGGAACTTTGACTGAAACGATCCGTGGCCCAACCTCCTTGATCGTCTCCCTGGCGGATTGTTGGCGAATGAGGAGGTTCGGATCGACTTCCTCGGATTTGATCCTTGGAGGGGAAGATCTGTTTCGCTTTTTTGGGAGTTTCACCTCAACTGCAGGATTCGGGTAATTGTGGAGTTCGTTGTAACGAATTCGATTCCTGGCCGATTAAGTGATATGGAATGAAAGGAAGTATGATCATTATCGACAGGCAATGGACGCAAACAGAGATAAGAACCGTATTTCCGACGCACTTGCCGGTGTGCCACCAGAGGAGTGTGCGAGGCGGATGCGACTGGGAGACCCCGACGCGGTCGACCATGTCCGGAGGCGAGTTCAGAGAATACTCTCATTTAAGCGGCTCAGGATCCCCGATCAGGATCGCGACGACCTGGAGCAGGAGATAATGGCCGAGGTCTGGCAGGCGGTGAATCGTCCCGAGTTCGACTTCACGGCGGGCTTTTGGGGTTTTGTCGAGGTCGTAACGTCGCGGCGGTGCATTGATTGGCTCCGGGCGAGGAGGGAAGGATATCCGCTCGCAGAGAATATTCGTGACAAGGGAAGGAACCCGGTTGAACAGGTTCTTGACCGTGAGCGGGCGAGAATGGCTTCGCAGGTCTTGGGAACGCTCGAACCCGGATGCAGAGAGCTCATCGGCATGCGGTTGAATAAGGGTATGTCGTACAAGGATATTGCACAGATCCTCGGCAAGAGCGAGGGCGGGCTGAGGGTGCAGATGTATCGATGTATCCGAGTCGCAAGAGACATCCTAAACAGGATAGACCCGCAATCGTGTGTGGATTTTTGGGAAGGCGGACGCGATGGACCATCGTGAGGCCAAGATGCTCCTCGTCGATCTGGTGGCGGGTGACCTGAATCAGGCCTCCCGGAACGCCGTCACCTCACACGTCGAAGAATGTGTCGCCTGTCGAGCCTGGCTCGAAGCACACGACCTTCTGGCGAGCCTTTCAGCAATGGATACAAACCTCGATCATCTGGACAGTGAGTTCCTGGCGCTGTGCGTGGTACAACCCGAGGTCCAGGACCAACCCGGAAATTCTGATGACCTTCAGCACCTCGAGAGCTGTGTAAGCTGTGGAAGCGAGATGGAGCTGGTTCGAGAAGCGGTGGAGGAGGCGAGAGCTGACGGCGCCGGTTCAAACCGGGCAATACGCCCGGGGAAATCGCGATCGTGGTGGTATGTCGCTGCCGCAGCGTGCGGAGTAGCGATCGCACTTCGGTTCTTCTTCCCGACTGAGTCGGCGAATCGCCGAAGTGTTGACCCGGAACAAAGGACCGCCGTCGCCTCGGTGGATGAGTCCCTGCAGCCCAGCCCGGTTTCATTGGAAAAGACTATTTCGGAGGAAGAGATCAGCGGGACGCGTTTGATCGAGGGTGACGGTAGCCTGATGCTGAGCCGGGTGAAAATCGAATGAAGGAGCGCAGGTTACGATTCTGGCGGGCGGTGTTGTTGCGATCGGGGACGGGTTTCAGATTGGTCCTGGGACTCGAGTGACGATTGGATCTGGGCAACGCAGAGAGCCGCCCGATGACAGTTTTTTGTGATGAATTTGGACGGGTATCGAAATAAACGGTATACGAAAGAGAAAGGGGATAGAAATGTTGAGTAGAACGAAGGTCATTCGAGTGGTCATGATTTTTGTGGGGTTCGCGATCCTTACCGCGCCTATGGCGGCATGGGGGCAGGGTGTTTTGTTCGTTGAAAGCGACAAAGTGGGTGTGGGCGTAGCATCTCCGCTGTCGACCCTTCACGTGTATGGAACTAATGGAGCCACCCAGGTGCTGGTGCAAGAGGAATCAGCGACCGAAGTCGCGAGGACGATGTTAAATCTTCAGAACAACGGCGTCGCCTACTTCCGTGTCACGGACACCTCGCCTGACGGGTCGGGATGGACCTTCCAGGCTGAGGGCCCATCGTTCCGCTTTAACAAGGCGGGGACCGGCGGCGCAGAGGTCAATTTGCGGGGCCGCAACGACGCTGGTGGTGTCGCAACACTGACCGTGGACGGGTCCATCGCCGCGGACAACGTCACCTTTACGTCTTCCAGACTGGCAAAGACCGAGTTTGCCGCTGTGGACAGTGTTGGTGTGCTGCAAAAAGTGGTTGCAATGCCGATTTCCGAGTGGACGTTCAAGGACGAAGTCAATGGTCGGCGCCATATCGGTCCGATGGCCGAGGAGTTTGCTGGTGCCTTCGGGCTCGGAGGCAGTGACAGAAATATCTCCCTGATCGATGCCAGCGGCGTGACCATGGCAGCGATTCAAGGTCTCCATGCATTGCTCGAAGAGAAGAATGCAACCATCAACGACCTGACGGAGCGCGTTGCCACGATGGAGGCGCTTCTCTCTCAGTAGCAGAAAGCGCCCGCAAGGCGGCATCGTCCGACTCTCGTTAGATTCTGGTCTCTGGCCGACGGCTCCCCGTCGGCCAGAGGCATCTCCCAAATCTTAGGTTCGAGGAATTCCGTTTCGAGGTGGTGAAAAGTATCGGTCAGTCGAATGGGTGCTCCTGGATCCAGGTGACATAATCGTGGGACACCTCATTGGTCATGCCCTGGGCACGGATACATCCGTTTTCTAGCCAGACTGCTTGCTCGCAATTATTCCTCACCGCCTCGAGATCGTGCGAAACCAGCAACACCGCGCTTCCCTGCTGTCGCAGCTGATCGATGCGGCGCGTACAGCGCCCTACGAACTGAGAATCTCCGACGGCCAGAACCTCGTCAAGAACAAGAATGTCCGGTGTCCACGACGTGATAATCGAAAATCCGAGACGCGCGAGCATTCCGGATGAGTAGTTTCGGATCGGGGAGTGTATAAAGTCCTGTATTCCAGAGAATTCGACTATCTCATCGTATCGTTCGTCGATCTCCCACCGCTTGCGCCCGAGAAGTAGAGCGTTGAGATAAATGTTCTCTCGCCCGGTGAGTTCGTAGTCGAAGCCGGTTCCCAACGCCAGTAGAGGAGCCACCCTTCCACGTACGACTGCTCTGCCTCGAGTAGGCCTGAGGACGCCAGATATCACCTTCAGAAGCGTGCTCTTCCCCGCTCCATTCTGACCCACGATTCCCATGGTCTCCCCGCGACGGAGGGTCAACGACACGTCCTGAAGAGCCCACAGCTGTTCGTATGCGAGCACCCCCTTCATCCAGTGAATGGCGTACTCCTTGAGCGAGCCAATCTTCTGTTTGGCGAGGCGATAGCAAATCGAGACGCCTTCCAGGGCGACGAGTGGAGCTTCTTCGGTCATAAGTAATAGGGAATTCGATCAGTGCTTTTGGCGAAGGCCACGACACCAATTACTAGAGCGAGGATCGCGATCGCGACAGCAACCGTGAGGTGACTCACAGGGGGTATCTTCCCAAAGTAGATTGGATCTCGGAAGACCTCGAGCACTGATCGGATCGGATTGAAGCGCACGATCCACTGGAACCGGTCCGGCACAATCGCTATCGGGTAAAACACTGGGGTAAGGTACATCAGTGTGGTGAGGAGTACACCGACAAGCTCGATCGTATCGTAAAACAGGACTGCGAGCGGAGAAAGCAACAGGCCGGTTCCCAGGGAAAACAGGGCCGCAATCAGGATCGCAATCGGAAGGAAGAGGGCTGCGGGGCGTATTGGGTGGCCGGTGACGATCAACAGAAGGAAGAGCGGAACAAGGGCCAGCAGCAGATTCACGACGCCCGCGATGACGCTCGCGAGAGGGAATACGGCGGTGGGTACCGGAAGGCTCGCGATGAGATGGGCGTTCCCTCGAAGGCTGTTCATGGAACTGGTTATGCTTTGGCTGAAGAAATTCCAAAACATGATGCCCACAAGAGCGTACACGGGATAATTCGGCAGTTCGAACCGGAAAAGAGCGCTAAAAACTGCCGTCAAGACGAGCATTGTGAGCAACGGCTGGAGCATGGTCCACAGGAAGCCGATGGAGGAGCGGCGGTATCGCACCTTGAGGTCGCGAACTACCAGCGCTAGAACAAGGTCCCGATATAGGAAAATTTCTCGCATATTCCGTTCGAGAGCTTAGGATACAACGCTGAATCGAGCAACCACGAACCGAACGCCCCGAGGCGCGGCCTACACGGTAGGTTGAGGCAAACATCGTGGGGCTCTGAAAGAATTGTTCAGCGGCGCCAGTGTTTGATACAGTCGCTGCGAAGCAGAAACGCTTGGAGTTTGCCGAATCACCGCGATCCCGGAAAGGTGAGCGCTCAACGCGACCACAGCCTGGTATTCGCACGGATATTACTTCCGGAGGCCTTCGTGCAGTTGCACCAAATCGCTCAACCCTTCACTCCGAAGGCTATCGGCTTCTACGATACATATCTGGCGACGCTCGGCGGGGGCGAGAACGTCCTTGCCGCTTTCGCCGAGGTACTTGAGAATGATTTTCCTGCCGCGAGGATCGATATTCTCACTCACGAGCAGTGCGATCTCAGCATTGACATGCTTACACGTAGATTCGGCGTCAAATTGAGTCGAACACGTATTCGCAGGGTGCCTGCAATTGAGCGAGGTCACCTCACGTTCGTAAACCCGCTCCGCCGGTTCCTCCACGAGCAAGACGTTTCACGACTGTCCTCTGAGTATGATCTGTTCATTAACAACACGATCTTTAGCCTCGCACGGCCTCAGTCTCAGAGAAGCATCTACATGTGCATGTTCCCGCTGACGCCCGAGCCGTGGAATCTCCGCGAGCAGAAGGTATGGCGGCGAATCCTATCGCCCTACGTCGCGATCCGGCGCAAGCTCTACCGGCGCTGGATCGGATCCTACAGTTTGATCGTGGCAAACTCGAAATTCACGCAACACTGGGTTCAGCGCTTGTGGAATCTCGAATCGGAGGTGCTCTACCCTCCGGTCAAGACGCAGCCTCGGGTGTCGGTGAATGGCAAGAGCAAACAGATTCTTGCTATCGGGCGATTTTTTCCCGGAAACCACAACAAAAAGCACGATGTTCTCATCGAGGCATTCCGCAGGCTCGACCGGGCTGGGTTGAAGGGCTGGCAGTTGCACCTCGTTGGTGGACGGACCGACGTTCCTGGGACGGACGGGTACGTTTCCCATCTGAAGGACCTCGCTCGAGGCGAGCCAATTTTCTTTCATTTCGACGCATCGCAGATCGAACTTGAACTGCTTCTGAACTCTTGTTCGCTCTTCTGGCACGCGACAGGATACGGAGAAGACCACGAGGCGGAACCGGAGAAACTCGAGCATTTCGGCATGTCGACCGTGGAGGCTATGACCAACGGCTGCGTACCCCTGGTGTACCGTTGTGGAGGGCAACCCGAGATCGTCGAAAACGGCGTCTCAGGCTGCTTGTGGGATGCGACCGACGAGCTTGAACGCCTGACCGTCAACCTTGCGAATAATCCCCGCAAAAGATCCGCCATGGCGAAGGCGGCTCACGCGCGAAGTCAATTCTTCAGCCGGGAGGAGTTTCGGGATCGCACGAGGCATATTCTGCGTGCTGCGTTCCAGAAGTCGGGTTCGACCGATCGAGGGGATTCGCTGCGATGAAACGGTTGCGGCGGAGCAAGGTCAGCGACCTTCATTTTCGCCTGGGTCGATTCACCCTGACTGGTTGGGGGGCCAATATTTCATGCCGGCGGTAGAGCTGCCGTTCGTTAGCGTCATTTCTGTGAACTACAACGGGGCGCGATATCTCACAGATCTACTGACGAGCCTCGAGAAGCAAAGCTATCCGAATTTCGAAATTCTGATGGTCGACAACGGCTCAACGGACGACTCCGTCCCCTTGGTGCAACAGAACTTTCCGGGTGTTCGCCTGATCCAGGCGCGCCGCAATACGGGCTTTGCGGGGGGAAACAATCTCGGAATTCGAAAATCCAAAGGGCCATATGTAGCGCTGATCAACAACGACACGGTGGTCGATGAAAATTGGCTTTCGCATCTCGTCGAAGATGCAAGCACCTCACCGGGGATTGGAGCCGTCGGTTCGAAGATCTTGTTTGCGCGACCATTTGTTCCCCTGACCATTGTCACGGACACGTTTTCCCCTGCGCTTGGGGGTCAATCCCTGGACCGTCGTGAACTCGGTGTGATCGTCGGTGAAGGCTCACGGTTTCTCGGTTGCTCGTACCAAAAAATCATTTTTCGATCCGGGTTTTACGGTTCGGAAGACATCGAGGGTGAACAGGGGCGATGGTCTCAGGGATGCGCCACATTTTTACTTCCGGTGGAAGACTTCGACGATCCGGGCGATTTATGTCTCCGCCTCAACCGCGGCCAATCCTCCGCGCCAGGGGGAGTCACGGTAAAGATCGGGAATACGACGGTCGCGAACCTCGATGTGAGTGCGGGATGGGAAGAGCATGTGGTTTCGGCAGACCCCACAATAATTCAACGGGAAGGAACCGACGTGATCAACAACGCAGCTTCTTTCCTCGAGGAGGACGGTACTGCGGGAGACCGTGGAATCTTCGAGCCGGACGGTGGTCAGTATGACGCGGCTGAAGACGTCACGGCGCTCTGTGGCTGCTCGATGCTGATCTCACGTGCCGCGCTGGATCGCGTTGGTTTATTGGATCGCGACTTTTTCATGTATTTCGAGGATACCGAGTTGTGCTGGAGACTCCGGAAATCGGGATACCGACTCCGCTATCAGCCGGCGAGCGTCGTCCGGCATATTCACGCAGCGACCAGCGTGGAGTGGTCGCCGATCTTCAATTTCCTGGTCGGACGGAACCGCGTGCTCATGCTGCTCAAACACGCACGGCCCGGGCAAGCGGCGCGGGCTTACCTAGAGGAACTCTACAGACTGCTGACCGCTTTGAGGGCTCACCGCTCGCTGAGGGCTGTCGATGTTCGCACCCGGCTCAGAATCCAGTGGAGCCTGCTGTACCGGGCTCCGCGAGCGGTGATAAAGCGTCTCGGGTTGCTGCCACATTAACCTCAGCCTGTGCCCTGGGTTACAGGCCTGTTTTGAGTCTTCCAGATATAGTAGAGAGGTGGGGATGTTGTTTAGATTTTGGTCAATCAGAGGCTGTATTTGCGTGGCTGTGCTGTTGGTGGCTCCGTCGCCTGTGCACGCCGCCGATTTGCACGTTGACGTCAACTCGGGGCAGGATATCCCGACGTGCGGCAGCCAGGCATCCCCCTGTGAGTCGATACAACAGGCGGTCAATGTGTCGTCGACATCGGGCGACACAATCATGGTCGCTGAAGGCTCGTATACTTACTCAGCCGGTCTTGACCCGTGCATCACCGAAACGGCGGTGGTCTGTATAGTCGGCAAGAAACTCGTGATTGTTGGGGGATATCCCTCAGGGAATTGGGTCACCCGAGACCCGACCGTGTACTCAACCATTATCGACGGCGAAAATACTCGACGAGGGGTCCTTGTCATGAGGACGTCGCCAACGTCTCCCAATGGAGCCAATCTGGTGATCGACGGTTTCACGATCGCGCAGGGACTCGCAGCCGGCAGCCCTTCATCAGCAGAAGATCGTCGTGGCGGAGGGCTCAAAGCTGCGCTCGTCGACTCAATCGCAATCCGAGATGTCAGATTCGAAAACAACCTCGCAGCCGGAGGCGATACCGCGGTTGGAGATGGTGGGAACGGCACCGGCGGTGGCGCATCCATCAGTACCGCTGATGTCATGCCGCGAGTTGAAGCTGAACTCACCAGGGTGACGTTTCAGGCCAATCAGGCGCGAGGAGGGTCTGGACCGGAGCGAGGAGGATTCGCATTGGGCGGAGGCCTCTTCATCAACAACTCCAACTTGAATGCTTCACAAGTGATTTTTGATGGCAACAGCGCGGAAGCCGGCGATTCTCCAGGGGGCGGGGTCTTCAACGGTCAACGTGCCGACTCCCTTGGGGGAGGGATTGCGATTCTTGCCAACACTTCAGCCACGATCGACGAATTGTCTGCGCTGGGCAACAGCTCAACTGGCGGGGACGCCGGGGGGACTGGAGGGATAGGGGGAGTTGGCGCGGCTGGGGCCATCTATGTCGAGGCTGCTTCGCTTCAACTGTCGGGATCCACGTTGCAGGGCAACACCAGTCGAGGTGGGAGTGGGGATACGGGCGGCCTCGGAACTGGTGGTGGCCTCACCGCATTTGATGCGGATGTCGATATCGATCGAGTCTTCATAGTCGATAATTCGGCTACCGGAGGTGATGGCGTCACGACAAAAGGTTCGGTCGGCGGCGGAGGTGCCTATCTTCAACGGGCATTCGATCCAACGGTGTCCGCGTCGCTCCGAAACAGCGTCGTTGCGGATAATCACGTGGCGTTTGGGACCGGTGGCGGCACGATCGGGGGGGGCGGCGGAGGTCTGTTCGTTCTGGGAAATGATGCGAGCATCGTTCACACGACCCTCGCGCGGAATTCGCTGGGATCAGACCCCATGAAAGGGCAGGCGATCTCCGTCGTTCCGCGAAATGGGAGTCCCAGTCACGCCGATATCGAGTACACCGCGATTGCCGACCACACATCGCTCGTAGACATCCCCGCCGTTCAAGTCCGCACAGACTCGTCTGCGAATTTTGACAGCGGGCTTTTCGCGGGTAACGAGAAAAATACGAACGAAGGAATCCTTGACGCCGGCACGCTGACGGGCCTGGATACGATGATCGTTGAAGCATCGGCTGACTTCAGCTCGCCGGGTTCGCCGGATTTTGATTACCATATTCTCGGAAGTTCCCCTGCAATCGACCAGGCAACTGCGAGCACCGAAACCATCGACATCGACGATACCTACCGCAACAGCCTAAGGGACATTGGTGCTGACGAGTACTGTTCGGCGGGGGTCGACCATCAGGTGCTGCCAGAATCGGTGGTCAATAATACGGTGACCGAAACGGCGTGCCGGACGATTATCGCAGGACCCTACACGGTTCAAGAATTCGGGGATGTCCTCTTTCAGGCTGGAAAGGCTGTGATTCTCAGGAACGGATTCCAAATTGAAGAGGGGGGCCAATTCGAGGTTGTGATCGAACTCCCGCAATAACAACGACACACACGCCATTCACTCCACGTAGCCCAACGCCCGAAGTTCCTCGAGAGTCGCCTCGTCAATTTCGACTTGCTCGCGATCCGAATTGGGCCCGCGCGCAATTGCAGCGGACTCAATGGCCCGCAACTTCTTGACCAGGTTTTGCAGGACCTCTGGCTCCGTTGTACGCAGGTTTACGGTTTCATTTGGATCTTTTGAGAGCTCATAGAGCTCTGAAGAGCTGGCATCAGGTCCTAGAATGAGCTTCCAGTGACCCTCGCGATACGACCTGCGATCATCGCCGTAGAGAATGAACTCACTGAACGCGAATTTGCGGATCGGGTGTCCCTTCAGAGCACCCGAAAGTTTTATTCCCGTCATCTCCTCTGGAACGTCGACCCCAACCCATTCCAGAATTGATGGCGCGAGATCGTGGACCTGAACGATTGAGTGTACCCGTTCGCCGCTCAGTCGCTTCTGTGGGAAACGGATGATGAGCGGCACGGAAATCAACTCCTGGTATTGACTGTGGCCGTGTCCGACACCCCATATCTCACGTGGATCGTTGTAGAACAGACGCTCCGTTTCAGAGTGCTCCAGGAATTCCTCACCATGGTCGGATGTCACAACGATGATGGCCTTCTCAAACAGCCCGAGCTGCTTCAATCCATCGACGAAGAGACCAACGAGATGATCGGCGTACGCAACCTCGCCGGCATACGAGGCTCGGAGCGAGACCTGCTTCCGAGCCTGCGGGTCGGCGCCCCGCTGCAGCGGTTCACCTCCAATCCATTTTCTGGCCTGTGTCTTGAATGGTTCTGGTGGTTTGTAGGGCAGGTGAGGTTCCATCATGAAGAAAAACGAACATCCTTCGGTCCCTGTGATTTCCCATCCATCGGAGTGCACGTTGGACTGAAAGGCTTCCCCCTTCTTTTGAGCGACTGACAACCTCGAAGCCGCGAGTCAGTCCCCAGGGTTTGCTGAGGTACGGGTTGTCGAAGAACAGAGCTGTTGCGAAGCCGGCCTCGTTACCGAGGATTTCCTGCACAGAGGCACCTCCCGGTCAGGGGCATCTTTGGTGGTTCTCCAGCGGCCCTTTGAGCTCCGGTTCCGCGTTCCCGCACCGTGCTCGCTTGGGTACAGTCCGCTCAAGACCGAGGCAAAAGACGGCAGGGTCCAAGGAGATGTCGCGATTGCTTGGGTAAACACCACTCCCTCACTCGCGATCTGATCGATTGCAGGTGAGATAGGGTGTGGGAATCCATATGCGGAGAGGAAGTCCGTTCTCAATGTGTCGATCCCGATCAGAATGACGTGAGGATCCGTCGAGTTCGATACCCGCTCCCCCGCCCTCATTTTTTGGTTTCCCGCCCGCAACACCGACACGACCGCGATGATCATGAGCAGGCCAAGCCAAAGATGCTTGTTACTCAATCTTCGTCCCTTCCCACGTCAAAAACATGTAACTCGGCCAGAGGCTGAGCCTTCGCGTGACCTCCTCATTGGCCACTGGCTGAAGGTCCTCGACGCGCGCGGCCTTCAGCATATCCTCCACGTCAAATTCAGGTGAACAAGGGTCGGGCCAGGATGGTGCACCGTTTTCCACGTGCCCGTAGAATCCCTCGGTACACAATATCTGAGTCTCAAATCCTTGCTGCCTGAGCCGATCTGTGAGATCGAACCCAAACCTCCACTCTACAGGTGTATTGTCACCGTGGAATTCCGGGGTCGTCGGGCGCGCCGTTCGGCCCTGGAGAATCGGCACCTGGATAAACATTTTTCCGCCTGGGGCAAGCACCCTGTAGATTTCTCCGAGAGCCTGATCGGTGTCGGGGACGTGCTCGAGCACGTGCGGAGTCAGAAGCACGTCGATCGAACCACCTTCCAGATCCATGTCCTGGAGATCTATTTGCAGGTCGGCACGATGGCTCCTTAGGTCAAAATCGCTCGCCGAGTATTCAAACCACCGTTTCATCGCGCTCCGGTAGTCACCTCCGAGCCTCGGGCTGGTTTCGAGGATCCGATATTGGCCGGGCGGTACCCTTTCCACGAAGCAGAAGAAGAGAAACCGATCTCGCGCAATACTTCCGCATTCGGGACACAGAGCCGACTCGCAGTGCAAACTCCCCGTGAACGATGCGCCGCTCCACGAACAGATGTTGCAGATTGCAGGATCCTGTGAATCCTTCAGGAACTGATCCCAATCCCAGGGTGTCGTGACGCGTTCGAAGGGGTCTGAAGGAGGGTTCGTCATTCCGGTAATGACGCTGGGAGCACGATCAGCGAGCCATCTTCCTCTGAGGAGTTTTGAGATAATCGATCGAAAATTCAGCTGACTTCTCCTTCCCTAGTCGATATACCCGAGTGCCCGCAGGGCCTCTACGCTTTCTTCATCGTGCATTGTGGTGATGAATTTACCCTTGGTCGCATTCTTGATGACCTCGCAGGGCTTCCCATCGACATGAGATCGTAGTGCCCTGTAGAGGTCGGAGACCAGGTTTGGGTGTTCGGCTGCGATGTTCATCCGTTCCATCGGGTCTTGGTCGATATCGTAAAGCTCGACCGACCACTCGGGCTGACACGTCAGGATCAGCTTGTGCGAGTCCTCGAGGATACTGATCCAGGTTTCTCTTTTGGCGGTTTCTGTCATGGATATCCCTATCACAGGGGGCGGCTCGCTACCCGAAAGCCGCAGTATGTCCCTACCATCCGCAACGCGGCCCGGCGACCGCAGCCCAACGAGGCGTAGCAATGTCGGCATGACATCGATGTTCCGTATCCGAAGGTCTGTTGTCCCGCCGCGCGGGAGCCTGGGATGGTACAGAATCAGGGGAATGCGGAGATGCTCCTCAAAGAGCTTCCCGTGTTGGAAGCCTCCATGTTCACCAAATTCCTCCCCGTGATCTGACGTGAGAACAACAATCGACGATTCCAACAGATCCAATCCACTCAAATGGCTTATGAACGATTCGAAAATTCGATCTGCAACCCAGACCTCACCGAGATAGAGATCTTTGACGCGCCTGATCTCATGCTCTTCAACCGGATTGAATACACTACCGGATGTCTGGGCATACTGGCCTGTTGAGTCCGTCGAGTACAGCTGCCGTGCTTCAGGTACATCGTCGTAGGGAGCGTGCGGGGCCAGAAAATGAATCCAAATGAAGAATGGGCTGTCATGGTTTTTGTCGAGCCAATCCAGCGCACTTTGGAGAATCTCCTCGTCGGGACCGTTCCGTCGCCAGTCGTAATGGTCGAAACCTCGGTCGAACCCCGCCTTTGGCGAGAGCTGTACGTTGTTGATGAACGCTGCCGTCTGGTAACCGGCATCCGAAAGAACACTCGCAAGTGGCGATTTCGCCACGAACCGCCAGCCCTGGAAAACCCGGGTTGGCAAATTCCCGGAGAAGAATGCGGCAAATGATGTCGGTGTGACCGGGGCGACGCTATACGCGTTCTCGAAGACCACGGATCGATCTGCGAATTCCGCAATATTCGGTGCCACAGAGGGATTTCCTCCATATGGCGTCAGGACGTCGGGCCGCATCGCATCAAACGATACAACGATGATGTTGAGATTCTCCGTGATCGGTAGATATTTTTGGAGGTTGGAGTTCTTGGTGAGGCGTAAATCGGTTTCCGGAATTTCCGTTTCGCTCGCATCCATGCAACCTGTCGCGATCAGCGCCGCTAAAGCCAGTAATGCGACGGATACGAATGGCCGACGCTTGGTTTTTCGTAGATTGGAATATTGGACAATGTAACGGATCTCTCCGCGACTACTGAACTTGGTGGTCGCCGAGTTGTGCGGGATTGGGGTCGTCATCGTGGACACCACAGAATGGTACCACGGGACCGAAACAGCAAAACCTACCGCTGGTACCATGGGTGCGCGCCATGGAAAATGACCTGCGACTCTCGGTAATCATCCCGACACACGAGACCCGCGAGCTCACCCTTCGGTGTCTTGCCGCACTGTGGTTGTGCGATCCACTTCCCCACGAAGTGATCGTTGTCGACAACGGGAGCGCCGACGATACCGCTCACTCGGTGCGGCAGAAATACCCCATGCACATCGTCGTTCAGTTGCCCGAGAATGAAGGATTTTCGGCAGCCGTAAACCGAGGTGTGGCCACGGCTTCCGGTGATCTGCTCCTCGTCCTCAACAGCGACACCGAGATCGAGGCACCTGCCCTGGGTGCGGTCTACCAGGCGTTTGCAGGCGACCCACAACTCGGAATCGTAGGCGCGGCCCTCCGCCATCTCGACGGCACGCCGCAATGGAGCGGTGGTAGAAAGCCCGGTTGGCTTTGGCTCTTTGCTGTCGCATCTGGGATTCCGGCTCTACTCGGGAAGCTCCGGTTCTGGAGAAGGCTACGCTCTCCATCGGGTTCAGGTGGAGGTTCTGTCGACTGGGTTGCCGGTACCGCCATGGTCATCCGTAGGCAGGCATGGGAGGACGTCGGTCCGCTTGACCTTGACTACCGCTTCTACTGCCAGGACCTCGATCTCTGTGTGAGAGCCGCCGATGCCGGATGGAGGATCGCGATCCTGCCGGATTTCAAGGTCCGACATCATCACGGCGGAACCATTTCCAGCGCAAGAGGCGCGGTAGATCAACTCCACCCAGAATTCTTGTGGTCTGACCTGCTCCGGTTTGCCGGCAAATGCTATGGTCCAGCGGCCGCCCGGAATGCCTTGATGGGGCTCCGTTTGGGTGGCTGGTTTCGTTTGTTGGGGCGGCGTCTGCTGTCACCGATCATCCCTGCGGACGGCAAGGCGCAGTGGGGCGAAACGAATTCCGCCTATGTCGCCGCTCTGCGCGCGCTTGACCGGGAAAGACGCTGCAGCCACGATTTCATCCAGGGTGGGTAGGAAATTCGAGAGGCGCTTTGCGACGAACCGTCAAGAACCCCGACGCGCGACAACACCGTTGGGTCTGTTAGGTCACCACCCGCAATAGGGAATTTTCGGGTTGCGGGCAATTCTCAGAATCAGGGTTCCGACCCCTCCGAAAGCCCCTCATTGAACTCACTGAGCACGAACACGCGGACCGGTATTTCGACGTCGAGGGCGTACTCGTCGTAGTGGTACGTCACGGTGCTCGCCCCAACCGTAATCGTCTGCGTGGCGGGGAGGCTGACGCCATCGACGGTTTTGTGCTCGAAGATCCGCTCCGCGAGCAGCGATCCATGGGCGTCCCAGACCAGCCGCCGGCCCTCGAGGAGAGTCTCGGCATCGAGATAGATGGTCTCCACCAAATGGCCGTCCTCGCTGACGTCAATCGGGTAATACTCCCTGACCGTCCAGGATCTCGCTGGTTTTGAGGAAGAGCTTTTGGCCGGTCGTTTCGGACCGCACGAGCACTTCATCGAAAAAGCTAAGGCGCTTGATTTCCGCCAGCCGCGGTTCCGAGAGATATGTGGCTTGCGTGTCGCCTTGCGGGCCATCGAACCCCCAGGCGACATCCCCGTCGAACGCTTCGACTCGAAGGCCGCCCGGCATCTCCAGATCGAAGCGGTAGAAACGCTCCCGCTTCCGTGCCAGCTGGAATTGGAAGTTCCTGGCCGCCGACCACCAGATCGACCGATCGCCAGCAGATCCGTCAACGACTGCAGCTTTTCGAGCCCACCCCGCGCCTCGTAGTGCTGTGACAGGATCTGGTCGAGACGGTCGTCATTCTCCCGCCGGACACGATCAAGTTCTCGTTCGGCAGCTAGCAACGCCAGCGGTGTCTCGATCCACCCATATCCGTCCCCCGGCTCGTCTGGCGGTGGGGGAGGGAGGTCGCGGAGGATCTCGTCGACACTATCGAGATTCCCCTCGGTGCGCGCTATCAGTGCTCGTGTACAGGCTGAGCGCGCGGTTGTTGCTGGTTTCCTCGGCGAGCTCCTCGAGCATCTGAACTCCAAGCCGTTCGTCGCCCTGTTCGAGAGCCAACGTTGCCGTGAGGTATTGCACTCGTCTCGGAATCGGGCTGTGTGCCTTGTACCGCGACACCGGAGGTGCCGGCACAACCGATTAGTGCCCCGATTATGACCGCGGTGGTGGCGAGGCCCCAGCGCGGACTGAGCCAATAATTATTGGCTGATCGTTCCCGTCGAACTCGGCCAACATGCGGCGCGGACGCCTCGGGCTGTTCGGTTACTGCAGCAGTGTTGTCGATATCACCTTTGGTCTGTTGCATAGTTGATTATATCGGAGAATCGAAGTGCCCCGCTGAGGTAGGAAAATAGAGAATTCGGGCTCCGACCGCAGAAATCCTTCTTTTTCTGAGCCAAAACCACTCAAAGTAATGAGAAAACTCGTCCTTTTAGGTGATTGTGCTGTTTACTCATCAGACATATTTTGTTATGCGAGGGCGTTTCGCGAGCGCTGAGGGGGGTCTGCAGTCACGGTCATTCGACGACTCAACGGCTTTCTGCGTAACCAATCGGGAGGTAGGCGGGGTGAGATGAGCCGTCCACCGCCGTGCCTCGGGCGAATCGCGATCATGTTTTTGATCGTGGGTACGGCGGGAGTTTCAACGGGATCCGGCTCACGGTCTTTTCAGACGGTTTCGAATCAGGGGACACCTCAAAGTGGGGATCAACTGTGGGGTCGCCTCGCCCTACCGTTCGATTCAGTACCGACACCCTCGTCGTGAACGAAGGAGACGGTCAGATCGAACTGACCGTTGAGATGGAACGGCCGGCAGAAATCGAGGTGTCAGTGCGGGTTGTGACACATGGTGATGAGGCCATGCCCAACACCGATTTTTCACCCGTCGACGAATTTCTCACGTTTCCACCCGGACAGACCAGCCTGCCCCTATTCATCGATATCGTTGACGATCTCAGTTACGAACTCGAGGAGAGTTTTTCAATTAGCATTTCCGAGCCATCGGGCGCCGGCCTTGGCGAGCCGACTACGGCGACCATCACCATTCAGCCGAACGACTGGCCACCCTTTGTCTTCCTTGGCGATGGCGGTGGCTTCGTCGCCGAGTACCGCGCATTTGAGCAGTACCAGCTGGTAATTGTCCCGATACGGTTGTCGGCACTTAGCGGTGTTCGTGCCGAGGTGAACTTCACTGCGATCGGTGGAACAGCAACAGATGGCGACGATTTCCTGTCCGTCTCGAGGTCACTGGTCTTCGAGCCAGGAGAAACCGAAAAGCTGATCGAGATTCCGATCTATGAAGACGGGATTGCCGATAGTGGTGAAACCATTCATCTCGTGCTCACGGACGCGGTCAATTGCACCCTTGACGGGTACCTGCCCTATGAAGGTGTCGTGACCATCCGAGACGACCTCTGGGTTTCGTTCACCGAGCCGGAAGTCACAACTCCCGAGGAATCGCTGTCGGCGCGCGTGACCGTACATCTTTCCGTACCCATGGAGCAGAGGATTGACCTTTCGGTCGCAACCGAAGATGTTACGGCAATCGCTGGCGAGGACTACTTTGCCGCCTCCGGTGTATTGTCTTTCATCCCCGGTTACACCACAACAGTCATTCCGGTTCCGATGATTGGGGACTCGAATCCGGAGGGCGATGAAACGTTTTTGGTCTTTTTGACCGACACTTCGGGCCTCCCGATCTTGGGCCCGTCGACCGCCACAGTAACAATCGTTGATGACGATGTTCCAGAAGTGGAGATATTGCCACTCAGTTACTCCGCCGGCGAAGGTAGCGGGTCGATTTCGGTGGGCGTGTCGCTTTCTTTTGCCCCGTCGACAGACGTTTCCGTAGATTTTGCCGCTGCCGACGGTACAGCTCATGAAGGCCTGGATTTTCAAGTTGCGAACAGTCCCTTGCTGATACCAAAGGGAGAGACCAGCGGCTACATCCCTATCGACATTCTCGATGATGGATTGATCGAGGGGAAGGAGAGTTTCACCGTCACTCTCATCAGCTCGCAGGGTGCGGCGTTGCGATCGAACGGAACCGTGACGTTGACAATCATCGACGACGAATTGCGAGCTGTCATCGGCGAACCAGATGGCCGGGTGTATGGCGAAGGGCATGTGCTCGGGATGGATGGTTCCGGGTCTGTCATTCCACTCGATTATGAGATGTGGTTTGCCGTACTCCGCGACGATGGCTCGTATCCGATGGATGTGGTGCACCTTGCGACGGGTCTTACTGACACGTTTGTGACGTCGGAGGACGATCCGGCCTACCGGGTCAGATTGGTCGTAGCGGCGCCGGGGTTCATGCCCGAGGACGGCGTGTTGAGGGCTTCATCCGTCCCTTGCGCCGATCCAAATCCAACATCGTCGTGTACCAGCGACGAAGTGATGATCGAACGCGCCGATCTGGACACCTTTCCTTTTACGACCTCCTATGTGTTCCCCGACGCCGTACTGCTCGTGTGGGGCGGCTCGAGCACGATGAGCACGGAGCTCGAGCGCAGCTCGGACGGAGGCGGAACCTGGGTGGCATTTTCAGAACCCGGGAACCAGGACCACGCGGGCGGATCCGAGATCTATACCTCGTACGCGGATCGAACCGCGGCGCCGGGGATGACCTATCACTATCGGATCAAGTGGGACACGTTCTCAGAGTGGTTCTACCTCGGCAATTCCTTCAAGTCGCCGGGTGACCCGGTGATCACTCCGGTGTGGACTGCTCCGCGACCGGTGCCCACCTTCGAGTCAGTGAGCTGGGACTGTCCGGACGGCGCCAGTCGTTTCCTCTGCTACGGAACCCTCACCCTGAGCCTGAATCCCGAACCGGAGGAGAGCCTTGCCGGAACCACGATCAGTCTCTTCCTCAACGAGACGACCTTCGAAGCCCTCGATGGTAGGGGTCGGGATGTTCCTATCATCTGGCCGGAGACCTTCCCATTCAACGGCCGCGACGAACCGGGCTGCGTCGATCGAAAGGTAGAGCCGGACCTCGTCATTGAGGTCCCGGAAGATCAAGACTCGATAACTGTCGACCTTCCGAACGTTCGTTACGGGGCCAATGCTTTCCGTTTCGTGATTGAAGATACTGGAGGCGGTTTCTCGGAGCGCGCACTACTTTACGGAGTGCATGACGAGGTCGGCATACATCAGGCTGCCCACGATCAGCTGTTGCCGCTTCTATTTGGGACCAATGTGGCAGTGGATGAATTTCACCTCAGTGGCCTGGGGCCGGTTGGGATCCGAAGTCCAGACTGCGCTGACGGTGACCGGCGCAAACCGAGTTTTTGGCCGTACGAAAATTTCATCTATGCAGCGGACGTCTACTGGTATAGCTCCACCGCTGGAATGATCAAAACCCACGTTGGCACGGATGAGAACGGGGGCTGGACAACGACCCTGGACCTCTCAGACGGTGTTGACCACCAAATCAGAATGCTCAGGATCAGTAACTGCTTCTCTTTATTAACGGGTCACATCGGACGATCCATCCTTGCCGAGGATGGCAGTCCAATCACGACGACTGAAACAGCTCAGGAAGTGTGTGCCGACTACACGCCTACTGACCTCGACAAGATCCACGTAGACATCAGCCTCGGGGGCCCGCACCCTCCGGCGCTCGACTACGTGCCCGCAAGTTTCTTCAGTCTCTCCGACGACGAGGTCGTCATTGCGCCGATTCGGTTTCGGATCACAGACTTCCTGCACGACGTGGATGTCAGCTCGGTTGCGATCACGAACGAGTCGCTCGATCCACCAGTTAGGGCGTACGGTTTCTACGCTGAAGACCAGGGCGATCGCGACCGCGGCGACTGGGGCTGGTTTGTGGCTGAGGTGCCCATGCGCCTGACGCCCGGCGAGACCTCCTCTGAAAATACGCTCCGGTTCCAGGCCTTCGACCACGCCGGGAACACGATGGATGAATTCGTCACCGTGACCCGCGAGAAACCTCTGGTTTGGGCTGAAATCGCCGGTCCCGATCCCCCCGAGGCGGAGCCCAGAGAGATTGTGACCTTTGACGGCACAGCGTCGATTGTGCCGGCACTGGACGAACTCGGGGGCGGGGTGGCTCGGTGGGTTTTCTTCTACCAGTACATTGGGGAATGGAGACCGTACCGAGATCTTGGTTTTGCCGATGGTTCTTCGGGGCTGATTCAGCGCGTCGAAATGCCCCGAGAGTCCGCTCTCAAAGCGCGGCTCATCGTGGCGGCGTCCCTGCTCGACATCCCGTCCGATCCGTTTGCCTCTGACCTTCAATGTCGGTGGAATATTGGTGATGGTCGCTGCGACTCGGCGGAGATTGTCGTGCCTATGGTGAATCCTTGGTGCATTCAATCGCAGTCGCCTCTATCGTTGGTTGTGGACAGTGCCGTCGGTGACGTCAGCGGCGAAAAGCGAGACCAATTCCATTTCAAGGTCCACGCCAATACAACGCTGAGTCCGATCGCGTATCGGTGGGCATTTTACGATCGATCCGACGTCCGCCTGGAGTACCCGGTTGGCGACTCCTCGCACCCACTATTTTCCTGGTCGCTCACAAACGGTGATGTTCAAGCTACCGCCGAGGCACTCGGCTTGCCAGAGGGTGACTATTTTCTGCGCGCCGAGGCGCGGTACCCCGACGATGGGTGTGATGAAGACGTCGGGAATTGGAGCTATGGGAAATCTGTGCTGCTCTCCGTCCGGGTGAACCACTCGTTCCGGGGAGTGGCGCCAGGAGAGATCACCGAAGGGACCGGTTTCAGGGTCTATTCATCTACCTGGGAAGTCGGCAGTGAGGGATTCGTTTTTATCGATGACGATGTCGAAGACGAAAACCCGCCTCTGGTCTATTCCGGTGAAATCGAACAGGGTGGGTTCGTCCGGATTCTCACCGATCCGCTTGACGTTTATGCGAAGGACACTCCCTGGTTCGTGAGCCTGGCGGCAGACCAAGAAGGAATCGGTCGCAGCCCATGGATGCCTGGCCTCAAGGTCCATCCGCCTGGTCACGAGGATTCTCCTCTTGTGATTGACAACGAGGAGGACATCTCGTGCGGTGGCGTTGGTACTGAGTGCGCCCATCCGATTATTCCCGGCCAGACTTTCCGCGGGAACTGGTTCGAACCCGGCGATGAGGATCATTTCGGTTTCATTGCCGGAGCGGGAACTGTCGTTCGCGTTCGTTTACAACGCGCAGATCCTGGGGCCTCACCACAGCATCCCGACGCACCGATCCCGGAGATCTTCATCGCCCGTCCGGATGGTCTCGTGTCGGCATATTCCGGCCCGTTGGGGCTCAGCGACACCGGGACATCGATCGAGGCGACATTGACTCTCGACGGACGTCATCACATCGTTGCGAGGACGTTAAAAGGATCGGGCGACTACCTGTTAACCGTAGAAAAGGTGGAGGAAGGCGGGAGTGGCGAGCCGGTCTTCGGTTGGACCGATGATTTGCTGCATTTCACCACCGAAGTACAGGCGACCGCCCGCATGAGGGTTCCGGTTCTTGACGGGTTCGGAAATCCGCTGTCGGGAGTGCCGGTCGTCTGGTATCCGGGATCCGCCTGTGGCCTCGATGACTTTTGCCCAGGCGGCCCCTCCGTCGAGCAGATGAGCGCCTATTTTGGCGAGGCGTCTATCGAGCACGTTCCGGCTCCGGGCGAGCCATCCCTTTGGACGCCACGATATATTTCAGATCTCGGATTGAAGAAGTCGGCGAAGAGAACAGTTGTTTCGAAACGCATCTTCGACGGGAGAAGAATCGAGGCGGTCTTTGGTCGAATCGAAGTGTATTCGAATGCCGTGCTGTCAGTCGATCTGCCAAACCCCGAAAAAGCGCGAGCAATATCCAAGAGAACGCAGGTACATGCTACGCAGACAGCCAAGAAATCGCTGTCCAAAAACGATGAGTGGTGTAGGCAAAGTGTCACCTGCGCCGAGAATTCAAAGCCTGTTTTTCGCACCGTCCAGCTGCAACTCGACGAGGGTGAGACGCTGGTCGACATCGAGCTGAGGATCCTCGACGCGGGAGTCCCGACGGAGTCTCTCGATGGTCATGAGGTGATGACTGACGTCTATTTGACGGTCGAAGCAGACGCCGTAATTCAGAATTCACAAGGTGGAATCGAGCGGGCACCAATCAGCCAACCTGTGGGTGTTGCCGTTGTTGGAGACAGGGGAGGAGCGATCGAGGCGGGTGGCGCGGTCTGTGAAGTGCTCCAGGTAACGCCTGGCCCATTCACGTTCCGGACAGGCGGTGATGCCGGCACGCACTATGTCTACGATGAACCCGACGGAAGCCCGTGCTGTTGGGTCCCAACCGAGTACATTTTGGCAAGTGTTGTCGCCAACGTAGAGGTCGACGATGGACAGGGCGGGACAGCTCCATTGAGCAAGAGCTCTGTGGCAGCCGTGGAATCGATTCCCCGTCCCGCCGATCCATGTGAGGTGCGGTACTACCCGACCGATCAGCCCGTGGTCAATACCAACCGAAATCTCTCGAGTCAGGAGAGCGGTGATTTTGTCAGTCTCGGATACGCATACCTGACGGATGCATGTGACAACATCGTTCACGGTGTCGGCATGGACGACTCCGAAGAACACAACGAGCTCGGGGATGAATTCAGGGTGGTGAACCCGCCGGAGCCGCCATCTGGCGGTG
>CAVZOK010000009.1:0-280487 GCA_963776765.1 Candidatus Sulfomarinibacteraceae bacterium | reverse complement strand
GCTGCCCTCGTCGCCTTTGCCGCACCCGGGGACCCGCTGCGTCTGCAGTACGCCCTGGCCATGGCCGTGATCTGCGGAGCTCTTGTTCCTCGTCTTCTGGGTCTTCCGGCTGGCGTTCCTCGCCAACTTCCTCTCGCGTGCCGTGATGGTGGGCTTCATCACCGGTCTCGGGATCGAGGTCTTCACCAACCAGGTGCGGAAGATCCTCGCCGCGCCGCACGTGGCCGACGCGGGGTCGGGTGTACTGGCGGCAGCGGAACAGCTCCACGGGGCCATGGCGAGCTCGGTGAACACCGAGGGCTACTTCCTCGAGCTCGTGGCCCTGTTCGACTCGATTCCCCGCGCCAACCTGTGGTCGGTGGCGATCGGGGTCTCCGCCTTCCTGATCGTCCGGCTGATGAAACGGTATGCGCCCAAGATCCCCGGGGCGTTGGTGGCCCTGGTGCTGCTGACGGTCGTCGTTGCCTACTTCGACCTCGCCGCCAAGGGAGTCGGCGTGCTCGGTGCGATGCCTTCGGGCCCTCCGGCCTTGACCCTGCCCGCCATTCCCTCTGGCTGATTACCTGCGGTTGCTGCCGAGCGCCCTGGCGGTGGTGGCCATTCTTCTCTGCGAAGGTCTGCTCCTGGTTCGAAGCTACAGCGCCAAGCACGGCGACAAGGCAGACGGCGACCAGATGCTGTTCGCCTACGGCGTGGCCAACCTGGCCGCCGGTTTTACGGGCTCGCTGGTCACCGGCAACAGCCCGTCACGCTCGGCGGCGATGGAGGCCTCGGGCGCGAAGAGCCAGCTGCCCAGCCTGGTGGCGGCCGGGACGATCGCGATCGTGATGCTCTTCTTCACCGACACCCTGGCGTACTTGCCCAATGCGGCGCTGGCCGGGATCGTTGCCAATGCAGTGTTGTCGCTGATCGAGGTCCACGAGCTGCGCGAGCTGTGGCGGATGCGCCGTTCGGACTTCTGGATCGCCGCCGTCTGCCTGCTCGGCGTGCTGGCGGTCGGCCCGCTGCGCGCCGTCGCTAATCGCCTTCCTCCTCTCGACCATCGACGTCATCCGGCGGGCCTCCCGTCCGGAAACATCGGCGCTGCTGGAAGCTCCTGACGGCAGCTATTTCGCCCCCGCGGGCGACGGCGAACGGCACCGCTACATCAGGCCTGGTCATCTATCGATTTGGTGCCCCGCTCTACTTCGCCAATGCGACCCTCTTTCTCGACGAGGTCGAGCACCTGGTCACCGGGTCCTCCACACCCGTCCGCTGGTTCGTGCTGGATGCGGAAGCGATGACCGACATCGACACCACCGGCGCGGAGACCCTGCGGCAGGCGATCACCCTGCTGGCAGAACGCGATATCACCTTTGCCATCAGCCGCGCCGACCAGTCCTTCCGCTCGTGGCTCGAAAAATACGACCTGATGGAGCTGATCGACGAAAACCGTTTCTACCCGACCAACCGCCACGCCGCGGAGGCGTATCGCGAGGGTCAGGAGTGAGTGGCTGCACCAGTTGATCTGACTGCCAAATGGCATAGAAGACTGAAGGCCTTCCTGCGGTGTTGGGCGGGATAATTGCCGCAAGGAATGCATCGAATGCTTGCCGATGCGGTGATTGGAGGATATAATCACCGCAGAAAATGCGTCGATTATGACTTATATCTACGAGCGGCCCGGATGGCCGGATTTCAAGTGGGACAGTGAAGCCCTGGCGGGGGCGCTGGCGGCGGTGCGCCACAAGCAGGGCAGGCACCTCGGCAAGATGGAGGCGCTCGGGTTCGACTTCCGGACCGAGGCGAGTCTCACCGCGCTCACTGACGAAGTGGTGAATACCTCCGCCATCGAGGGGCAGAGCCTCAACCCTGACGAGGTTCGCTCATCAATCGCTCGCAAGCTCGGGCTCGATATTGCGGGCCTTCCCAAGCCGGGCCGGGAAGTCGACGGGATCGTCGAGATGATGCTCGATGCGACGAGGAACTACGACGCGCCACTCACGGCGGAACGCCTCTTTGATTGGCATGCCGCGCTCTTTCCTACCGGCCGCAGCGGGATGGGGCGAATCACGGTTGGTGCGTGGCGAACCGGCGAAGCGGGTCCGATGCAGGTCGTCTCGGGGCCCATCGGCAAGGAGAGAGTTCATTTCGAGGCGCCTCCGGCAGAACGCCTCGAGAGCGAAATGGCGTCCTTCCTCACGTGGTTCAACATGCCTCCGTCGCTTGACCCGGTGCTCAAGGCCGGCGTCGCACACCTCTGGTTTGTGACCCTTCACCCGTTCGAGGATGGAAACGGGCGCATCGCTCGTGCCATCGCTGAAATGGCGCTCTCGCAGGCAGACGGCACGAAGGAACGCTTCTACAGCATGTCGTCGGGCATCGAGGCAGAGAGGAGGGAATACTACCTCCAGCTCGAATCCGCTCAGCGCGGATCCCTCGATATCACCGCATGGCTTGCGTGGTTCCTCGCCTGTCTCGACCGCACCATCGAAGGCGCGGACAAGGCGCTCTCGTCGGTGCTCTACAAGGCGAGGCTCTGGCAACGGATCAACCAGACCCCGCTCAACGAGCGCCAGCGAAAGGTCATCAACCGCATGCTCGACGACTTCAAGGGGCACCTGACGACTTCGAAGTATGCAGTTCTTGCGGGGTGCTCGAACGACACGGCGCTTCGAGATATTCAGACGCTGCTCGAACGAGGCATCATTGTGAAGAACCCGGGCGGGGGTCGAAGCACCAGCTATCGCCTGGCTGAGACTCGACCAGCTACCGGAGTGAGTTGTCATAGAATCTGACACCGACCGGGAAAACCAGCGTGATGATGGAAACACTTGCGGTTGTTTGGTCTCTGGGCTCGACGAGCGCCGTCTCGAGACGTTCGTGGGAAAGGGTGAGACATGAGCCTGCTCGTTCTGTTCATTGCCGCGATCTTCGTCTACAGCCTGGTGTCGGGACGGCTCGAGCGGAGCGTCGTCACTGCACCGATCGTGTTCACTGGGCTCGGCATGGTGGCATTCCTGGTGATCCGGTTGGAGTCGGACGGTGCGGTAGGCGCAGAGCTCTTCCTCACCCTCGCCGAACTCGGTCTTGTCCTGCTGCTCTTCACCGACGCCAGCCGCACCAACCTCTTGGTCCTGAAGGACATCCGCAACCTGCCCTCCCGGCTCCTGAGCATCGGGATGCTCTCGACGATCTTCCTCGGGGCGCTCTGTGCGCTGGTCCTTTTCCGCCAGCTCTCGATCTGGGAGGCCGGCATCCTGGCTGCGATCCTCGCCCCGACCGATGCCGGGCTGGGGCAGATCATCGTCACCAGCCCCAGGGTGCCGCTGAAGATCCGTGAGGCCCTCAACGTCGAGGCCGGGCTCAACGACGGCCTGTCGGTTCCCTTTCTGCTCTTCTTCATCGCGATGGTGGGACCTGGCGGCGAGAGCCACGATGCCGGGCTGCTGCAGTACGTCGTCGAACAGCTGGGCTTCGGGGTTATGGTCGGGGTCGCGATCGGGCTGGCCGGCGGCGCCCTGATCGGGTTGGCCCACCGCAAGGGATGGATGGCGGAGTCGTGGCAGCGGCTCGGCGTCGTGGCGCTGCCTTTGCTGTGCGCCTTGGCGTCCGAGGCCGTCGGTGCCAGCATGTTCATCGCCGCCTTTGTTGCCGGCCTGGCGGTCCAGATCTACTTCAAG
This sequence comes from Candidatus Sulfomarinibacteraceae bacterium, assembly GCA_963776765.1. Taxonomy (GTDB): domain Bacteria; phylum Acidobacteriota; class Thermoanaerobaculia; order Thermoanaerobaculales; family Sulfomarinibacteraceae; genus Sulfomarinibacter. The sequence goes on along the minus strand of CAVZOK010000009.1, from coordinate 276,825 downwards.
AGGGCAGGAAAACACAGTGTGGAGTTCGCCGAAGAGTCGGGGCAGTTGATCAACCTCTCGGTGTTTTTCCTGTTCGGCCTGCTCGTCGCGCGGGCGTGGGGGCAGTTCGAGCCGTCGCACTTCGTCTACGCGGTCTTGAGCCTGACCGTGGTGCGAATGGCACCGGTGGCGCTGGCGCTTCTTGGGACCGGGCTGAGTTGGGCCACGGTGCTCTTCATGGGCTGGTTCGGGCCGCGCGGACTGGCATCGATCGTGCTCGGGCTGGTCTACCTCCAGGGGGCGGACAGCGCCGCGGGCGATACCATCCGACTGGCGGTGATGGCGACGGTGCTGTTGAGCATCTTCGCCCACGGTTTGAGCGCCAAACCGGGTATCGGGTGGTATGCCCGCGCCGTCGCGGCTCTGGGCAAAGACGCCCCCGAGAACGAGGTCTAGCCGATGGTCTCACGATATCTCGCGACGTTCCCGCCGCGATATGGTCAGAGCGTGTGATCGCCGTGGCACATCAGGCATCCCGGGTGGCACCTTTACCAAGAGGAGAGACCCAGTCGTCATCTGAGCCTCCTGTAAAATTGCCGCTCTCGTTTGTAGGCACCTCGGGAAGATATGCGGGCTCAACGGCTGCTGGTCTGCTCAGCGAAAGTTCCACTTATTGTATGATCGAGCCATGAGTCTCGTTGAATCAGCGAAGTTTGAACGCTCTGTTGTCGTGGTTGAAGCGCTTCACGATCAATCGAGTGAATCGCGCCTATTGGCTGACGCAAACACCCACCGAAAGGCTCGCCGCTCTCGAGCTGATGAGGCAGGTTATCTATGGGTACGATCCATCTTCCACCCGACTTCAAAGAGTTCTTTCAGTGGTTTCATCGCCACAACGTTGAGTACCTCCTTGTCGGTGGGTATGCGGTCGGCTATCACGGCTACCCCAGAGCGACCATAGACATCGACATATGGATCGCCTCGACGCCGGAGAATGCGCGGCGAGTCGTGGCAGCACTCGAAGATTTCGGTTTTGGCGGGCAGAAGCTGAGCGAGAAGATGTTTCTCGCGGCCGATCAGATCATCCGCATGGGCCTCCCGCCAATGCGCATCGAGATCATGACCTCGATCGACGGCGTCGAGTTCGAAGATGCGTACCAGCAGCGGGTCGAGGACGAACTCGATGGGGTTACGGTGAAGCTGATCGGCCTGCACCACCTCAAACGCAACAAGCAAGCCGCAGGTCGGGCAAAAGACCTCGCCGATCTCGAAGAACTGCCGTAGACGTTTGCGGCCGCGTCGGTTTTCCGATCCGATCATCATGCCGATCCTGTGCGCGCTGAGGATAGGTGCTTCTCACGTCAAGAACAAATCAGAACGAAAACTGCAGCCCCGCCGTCAGCTCGCCCTGGCCGAAACCGCTGCCGGAGAATGCGACCACGCAGCCGCCGGAGCAGAAGACAGCGCCGCCGGCTTCGGTAAAGGTGAACCACCCGCGGGCCTCGAGCCGGATGCCGACCCGATCGGAGGCGTGGTACAGCAGGCCGACGGCTCCACTGACCGAGAAGCGCACCTCCGACCCCGCGCCGTCGATGCCGGGCAGCATGAAGGTGGCGCCGGCACCGATCGAGAGCAGCACGTCCAGCCTGTCGCTGGAGGTGGCGAAGGGCACCATGCCATTGAGGTGGAGGTAGTGCACGTCGAGGTCGAAGTCGGGATCCCCGGTACCCGTGGCGCCGACGGTCGTGTCCTGCCAACTCCAGAGCAACTCGAGACGGGACCGATGCTGCGTATTCCACGGGATCCCGAGAACCAGGCCGTAGCTGAGCCCGTCGTCCAGGTCGACGCCGGCGCCGGTCGCCAGGTCTTCGAAGCCGCCACCGAATCGATACCCCGCGAACGGCGTGAGCTCAAAACTCTGCGCCACCGCCGTTGACGTAAAGCCGATGGCGAACAAGCAGCCGACGACCGCGGTCACGAGCGTTGTCCTCATACAAAGGCCTCCACTCACCCGGGCTCTGCAATCGCCTCAATCAGTACCATCTTCCGTTCAGACTCCTCTCGGCAAGCGGACCCGGAAGGTCGTGCCGCTGTCTTCCGTGCTTTCGAAGTCGACCGAACCGCCCAGATACCTCGTGACGAGGAGCCGGATGCTGTAGGTGCCGATGCCGCGGCCGGACCCCTTCGTGGAGAATGACCGCTTGAAGACCTGCAGTTGGACCTCCCGCGGCATGACCGCAGCGTTGTTCACCCAGAACTCCACCTCGTCGCTCTGGACCTTCGATCCCAGGCTTACGGTCTCGCCCTCCGACGACGCCTCGAGGGCGTTCTTCACCATGTTGCCCAACACCCGGAGGAGCAGCGTGTGGTCCGATTGGAGGGTCAGGTCGTCGGAATCCGCGGCGACGGTGATGATCTTGCCTTCGGCCACCTCGTGGTGCCGGTAAGCCACCGCCAGCTCTTCGAGGAGCTCCTTCGTCCGAATGGAGGTCAACGCCGGCGACAGCTCGCCGGCTTCCGCGGCCATCAGCGACCGCTGGTTTTGGATCTCGTCGATGAGGCGCTGAGAAATCTCGTTGACCGTCGCGGCGACCTCGGGTAGTTCGTCGGGCTCCGACTCCAGGAGCAGCTCTGTATAACCTCGAAGCCCGCCGGCGGTGTTGAGGACATCGTGGAAGAATGTGCGCTCCAGTGCCAGCCGCCGCTTTTCGTGGCTGATGTCCTGCAACGCACAGATGGTGAAGAGCTCACCGTCATACTCAAACGGCACCGTCGAGACCTTGAGATCGACGGCATCGAAGGAGTCGCCGATCGCGATCCGGCACTCCCTGGAATCCGCCCCCCCCTGTTGGGCGGCGAGGATCGCTTGCACCGCACCACAGGTCTGACAGGATTCGGTCGTGCCACAACCTCCCGCCGTCTCCGTTGCGTGGAGGCAACCCAGGGCCTCACCGGGTCGACTCCCGAGCACTTCGGTTGTCGGCTCGATACCCAGGAAGCAGAAGGTCGCGCGATTGGCGAAGACGATCTGCCGGTGTTCGTTGAGGAACAGGAGGACGTCCGGAACCGAACCCAGGATCTCGTCCAGCAGCGGGACGCCCGAAAGCAATTCGAACAGGTTGACGATTTCCAGCTCAGGCGCCCGCTCGGCGGGCGCAAACTTGGTCTCCATGGTTTTCATGACCTCCAGCGACCCAGACCTTAACCTACATATCTCACCATGTCGTGTAGCGAGACCGGTCAGATACGTAGGGTAGTCGGGATTCGAAGGGCTGCAAACTCGGAAAACTACGAGGCTGTTCGAGGATTCGGTACGAGAGGTGCCGCTGGCAGCGGAGAACCGTAACGGACTCGAAGAGGATCAGAACCCCAGCTGCAGCCCGGCTGTCAGCTCGCCCTGGCCAAGTCCGCTGCCGGAGAATGCAATGACGAAACCGCCAGAGCAGAAGACGGTGCCTCCGGCTTCGGTGAAAGTAAACCACCCGCGGGCCTCGAGCCGGATGCCGACCCGATCGGAGGCGTGATACAGCAGGCCGACGGCGGCGCTGGCCGAGAAACCCACCACCGAACCGCCATCCCGCGAACGGCGTGAGCTCAAAACTCTGCGCTGCTGCCGCCGACGTGACGCCGAGGCCGCTCAGACAGACGACGAGTGTCGTCGCGAGCCTCACATCCCGCGTTTCCCGTCAGCTCTCTGGTACGGGCGCCTGCTCCTGATTCGGGTCCCAGCCGCCGCCGAGCGCCTTGTAGAGGGCGATCAGGTCCTGCAGGATCTGGCCCTCGCTGACCGCGAGCTGGTCCTGCTGCGTCGACAGGGAACGCTCCATGTCGAGCACGTTCTGGAAGTCGGCGAGGCCTTCCTGGTACTGGATCGAGACCAGTTCGACCGCGCGCTTGGTGGCGATGGTGGCGGCGGCGAGCGAGTCCCGGCGGGTGCGCTCGAGCGAGTAGGCGACGAGTGAGTTCTCGACCTCGGCGAAGGCCTGCAGCACGGTGCGCTCGTAGGCCACCAGCGCCTGGTCGGTGCGCGCCTGCTCGAGATCGATGGCGCTGCGGATGCGGCCGCGGTCGAAGAGCTGCCAGCGGACGGGCAGCGAGATGCCCCAGGTCACGCTGTCGCCGTCAAACAGATCGCCGACGTCGCGGGCGGAGACGGCGAAAAAGCCTGAAAGCGAAAAGCGCGGGTAGAGGTCCGCAGTGGCAACGCCGATCCGCGCTGTCTGGGCCGCCAGCGCGCGCTCGCGGCTGCGGATGTCCGGCCTCTGGCGCAGCAGGTCGGCGGGGATGGAGACGGTGAGCTCGCCCGGCGGCAGCGGCATTGGGGCTTCCGGTTCCAGTTCGTCGTCGAGGGCACCGGGGTAGTCGCCGAGCAAGACCGCCAGCGAGTTGAGGTAGATATTGAGCTGGATCTTGAGGCTGGGGATCTGGGCCTCGGTGTTGCGCAGATTCGATTCGGCCTGGACCACGTCGAGACCGGAGGTCGCGCCCGCGTCGTGGCGTTCCCGGGTGAGCCGAAGCGTGGCCCGCTGGGCCGAGGCATTGGTCTCGGCGAATTCGATCCGCTTCTGGCTCTCGCGCACGCCGATGTAGTTTCTCGCCACCTCGGCGAACAGGGTGACCATGACGTCGCGATAGTCTTCGAGTGACGCCTCGTAGGAAGCCTGCGCCGATTCGGTGGAACGGCGAATCCGCCCGAACACGTCGATTTCCCAACTCGCATCGATGCCGAGGCCGAAAAGATTCTGGGCCTGGAAGCCGCCTTCCGGTGCCACCTGGTCGAGGGCCCCGTTGTCGCTCAATTGGGATCGCGAGGCATCACCCGCGGCGTCCACCCGCGGCAGGCGCTCGCCCGAGACGATGCCGAGGTTGGCGCGTGCGACGTTGATGCGTGCGACGGCCTCGCGCAGGTCGAGGTTGGAGGCCCCGGCCCGTTCGATCAGCGACGACAGCATCGGATCGTCGAGTTGGGTCCACCAGGTCTGCAGGGACGCATCGCCCTCGGCCACTCCCGCGACCGCGGTTTTGAACCAGACGTCGGGGACGGTGGAGACGGGCGCTTCGTAGTCGGGCCCCACCGTGGTGCACCCGGTCAGGAACGCCGCCGCCAATGACAACAGGAGGATGGGGGCTTTGTGATTTCTCATCCCGACACCTCCGTGGGCCGGGCCCTATAGAAGATGGAGTAGAGCACCGGCAACACAAACATGGTCAGGACGGTGCCGAATATGAGGCCGGCGATGATGGTGATCGCCATCGAGACGAAGAAGGCGTCAAAGAGCAGGGGAATCATGCCGAGAGCGGTGGTCGAGGCCGCCATGGCGACCGGACGCAGACGGCCCGCCGCCGAGTCGACGATGGCGCTGAAGATATCTTTGCTCTTGCCCTGGAGGTTAATCTCGTCGACCAGCACCACCCCGTTCTTGATCAGCATGCCGGAAAGGCTCAGGAAGCCGAGGAGCGCCATGAAACCGAAGGGCTGGCTGGTGGCCAACAGCCCCACGGTGACGCCGATCAGAGCCAGCGGAACGTTGAGCCAGATCACCGCCGACTGGCGCAGCGAGTTGAACAGGGCGATGGTCACCAGCACCATGATCAGGATGAACATCGGCAGGCTGGCGACGAGGGCGCCCTGGGCCTTCGCCGAGTCCTCGTACTCGCCTCCCCACTCGAGGGTGTAGCCGGACGGCATCTCGAGCGCCTCGATCTGCGGCCGCAGATCGCCGAACAGGGCTGTGGAGGAGCCGCTGATCGGATCGGTGTAGACAGTCAGCGTGCGTTTGCGGTCGCGCCGAATCACGATCTCGTCGGCGTAAGAAGTCTCGAAACTCTCGACCACCTGCCGCAGCGGAATCATGCGTTGCGCGCTGGGGCTCCAGATCTGCAGCTGGTTGATGTTCTCGACATTCTGCCGCTCGGCCTCGGTGGCGCGCAGCACGACCGGCAGCAGGAGATCACCTTCGCGGTAGAGCCCGACGGTCCGGCCCTGGAAACCTTCGCGAACGGTGTTGGCGACGTCGACCCGGCCGATGCCGGCGAGATTCGCCCGCTGCTCGGCGAGGACCGGTTGCAGGGTCTTTGTCCGTTCTCGCCAGTCGGTCCTGACCGCCTTGGTGTTGGGGTGGTCCTGGAAGACGGCCACGGTATTGGCGGCGAGCTCGCGCAGGAGATCGGGATCCTGGCCGCTGAAGCGCGCCTGGATTTTGCCGGTGCTGCCGGGCCCGAGCTGGAACTTGGCGCCGTAGGCCAACATGTTCGGATAGGTCTCGGTGAGGTGGGTCTCGATTTCTTCGATCAAACCGTCGATCTTGGCCGGGTCGTCGACGTCGACCAGGAGCTGGGCGTAGGAGTTGCTCTGCTTCTCCGGCGTATACGTCAGGAGGAAGCGTAGACCGCCCTGACCGATCAGCGAAGTCACGTGGGTGACGCCGTCGAGCCCCCGGATGTGGCTTTCGGCCTCCGCGACGCGGTCGCCGGTCTCGTTGATGTCGGTGCCCAGCGGCAACCACATGTCGACCGTGAACTGGGGCCGGGTCGCGGAAGGAAAGAAACTGCGGTCGACGAATTTGAATCCCCACATCGATCCCGCGAAGAGTACGAGGACGACTGCGACAGTGACCCAACGGTAGCGGATGCAGCCTTTCAGGAGGCCCTTGAATCGGTTGTAGAACGGGGTCGCATAGGGGTCGGCCCCGGGATCGCCTGCGGGCGGTTTGAGAAACAGGATTCCGAGCAGGGGGGTGACGGTCACGGCGGTGACCCAGCTGAAAAGCAGCGAGACCATGACCACCTGGAAGAGCGAACGGCAGAACTCGCCCGTGGCGTCCTGGGAGGTGCCGATGGCGGCGAAGGCCAGGATCGCGATGAGCGTCGCACCGAGCAGCGGCATCGCGGATTGTGCGACGACTTCGGTGGCGGCGTCGCGCGGCTTGGAGCCCGCCTGCATTCGCACCAGCATGCCGTCGACGACCACGATGGCGTTGTCGACCAGCATCCCGAGGGCGATGATCAGGGCGCCGAGGGAGATGCGTTCGAGCGCCACGCCCATCGGCGCCAGGAAGATGAACGAGCCGACGATCGTCAGCACCAGGATGAAGCCGATCAGGAGCCCCGAGCGCACGCCCATGAAGAAGAGCAGCACGACGATGACGATCAACACCGCCTGCCACAGGCTGGTGACGAACCCGGCGATCGCCGTGGTCACCGCCCCTGATTGCAGGGAGACGATTCCGATCTCGATACCAAGCGGAATCTCTGGGATGAGCTCGCGCATCCGTTGCTCGACAGCCTGGCCCATAACCACCACGTTGCCGCCCGAGGCGGTCGAGATGCCGACCCCGATCGAACGCCGGCCGTCGTGCACGATGAGATTGGCCGGCGGTTCGAGGTAGGCGCGCCGGACGGCCGCCACGTCGCGCAGGTAGATCTGGTCGCTGCCGCCGCTCAGCCACATGTTCTCGAAGTCCGCGATGTCGTTGAACTCACCTGTCGGATAGATGGCGATGAACTCCGAGCCGACCTGGACGCGGCCCGCGTCGGCAACCAGGTTCTTCTCGCGCAGCTCATTGACGATGATGTCCGGCGAGATCCCGAGCTGGGACATGCGGTCGCGGTCGAGCTCGACGTAGACAGCTTCCACCCGCTCGCCGAAAGTTTCGACCTTGGCGACGTCCTCGACCAGCAGCAGTTCGCGCCGCAGCAGGTCAACCACCTCCTTGAGCTCGGCGTACGAGTAGTCGTCGCTCGAGACCGTGAAGAAGATGCCGTAGACGTCGCCGAAGTCGTCGATCACCATTGACGGCCCGGCCCCGGGGGGAAGATCGCCCTGCGCGTCGTTGACTTTGCGCCGGAGCTCGTCCCAGACCTGCGGCAGGGTGCTCCTGTCGTACTTGTCCTTGATGGTCACGGTCACGGTCGAGAGCCCGGGGACCGAACGCGATTCGATCTCCTCGAGTTGGCCGAGCTTCTGCACCGCGATCTCGATCGCGTCGCTGACCTCTTCCTCGACCTCGAAGGCGGTCGCGCCGGGGTACGGCGTCACCACGAGTGCGTCCTTGATGGTGAACTCGGGGTCCTCGAGGCGGCTCATGCCCTGGAAGGCCATCACGCCGGCGCCGAGGATCACGACCGTGAGAACGAGGGTGAAGACCTTGTTGTCGATGGCGCTGTCGGCGAGCTTCATGGTGCGAACACGCCTTTCCCGTCACGTGGGCCCGACGCGGGGCTCATGGCGTCTCCGACGAACGGACCTGCATGCCCTCGCGAAGCTGGTTTGCTCCCGAGGCGGCGATGAGGTCTCCGCGCTCGAGCCCCCGCTCGACGACGACCGAGTCGCCGGAAAGCTCACCGAGCTCGACGGCGACCCTGTGCACCTGCATGGTGTCGCGGTCCACCCGCCAGACCGAGGAGGCACCGCTGGCGTCGATCACGCTGGCGCTTGACGGGATGGCGGCGCCGGCGCCGAGTTCATCGATGGTGGCACTCATCCTCACCAGCGCGGTCATCCCGGGGAGGATCAGGACCTCGGACGGTGCGTCGAACGCAAACGTGGCCTCGAAGGTGCGGGTCGTCGGATCGGCCGCGGTGGCGAGCTCCTTGATTCGGGCCGGGAAAGTGGTGTCTGGTGGCAGCGACGAAATCGCGACGACCGGCTTCAGCATGCTGTTCAGCGTCCGCAAGTCGAGCGAGCGGCCGACCTTCAGCAACGCAGCCTCGGGGATCGAGACATCGATCTCCAGGTGCTGGTCGTCCTGCAGCAGCAAGATCGGCTCCTGCGCCTGGACGTTCTGGAAGCGCTCGACGTATGTCCGTGCGACCCGCCCGGCAAACGGGGCCCGGAGCGTGGTGTCGGCGAAATTCTTTTCCACGATCCGCAGGTTTGCCTCGGCGACCTCCCAGTTCCGCTTGCGGGTCTCGAAGTCGCGCTGCGAAACGGCGTCCTTTGCCAGCAGCTCCTCGAATCGCTCGTAGTCGGCAAGCGCGGCGTTGCGTTGGGCGATGGAGGCATCGAGTTGCGCCTGGTAGTCGCTCGGATCGATCCGGGCCAGGAGGTCGCCCTCGCGAACCCGCTGGCCCTGGCCGACCGGCAGCTCGAGGATGCGACCGCGGACCTCGAAGCTGACCTGGGCTTCGGTGGCGGCCGTAATGTGGCCGGGGTATTCCCGCTGCGACAACAGATCCTGCGATCCGACCTCGAACAACCTGACCGCCCGCACCGTCGGCTCCGGTGTCGGCGGTGCCTCTTTGGCGCAGCCGACGCAGGCCAAGAGACAGCAGGCAACGGTTGCGGGCAGCCACCCCTGACGATGGTCGGTGGCGTATTTCATGGCTGTGGCCTTGTGTGGAGTTGACGGATCATGAGTGCCTCCTGCTGACGGACTCCGCGTTTCAGGTTCCCGGGTCGACTGATCTTAACCTGGACGGTAGCTCGAAATCGATGGCCTGTAAACTCGGAAATCTACGGGGAGGTCGCCTTGATAGGCGGAGTCTGGGCAATACGATGGCGCCGTGTGGTCGAGATTTGACTACACTACCCCCGTATTTTTTCGAGTTCACGGAACGGCGCGGGTCAGTTACCGTATGATTGAAAACCGAAACGATCTCACGCGCGTTCTCCGGAAAACGACCGGCACGGAAATTGCGCAAACGGGGCTTCGAATCATGGCACTACTGACAACTTCGTCCCGACCGGGAAGAAGGGCGGTCGCGGTGATCGCGATTGCGGCCGTGATCGTGCAATTGAGCGGCGTGGCTTTGGTGCGGGCCCAGGAGCCGGCCGCCGCGACCGAAGAGGCCGCGGCCAAGATCCCGCCGATCAGCTCGACTCGCTGGTCGCCCCGATCGCCCTCTACCCCGACGCGCTGCTGGCCCAGGTGCTTGTCGCCTCCACCTACCCGCTGGAGATCATCCAGCTCCAGCAGTGGCTCGGCAAGAACCCCGGGCCTCGAGGGCGATGCACTGGCCGAGGCGGTCGCGGAACAGCCCTGGGACCCGAGCATTCAGTCGATGGCGGCGGTGCCCGATGTGGTGACGCGCCTCGCCGACGACGTCCAGTGGACAACGGAACTCGGTAACGCCTTTCTCGCGCAGCAGGGCGACGTCATGGATGCCGTGCAGCGGATGCGGAAGAAGGCGCAGGACAACGGCGCCCTCGAATCCAACGAACAGCAGGTGGTTGCAACCGAGGTCGTCGAGCAACAGACGGTCATCGTCGTTCAGGCCGCAGACCCTGAAGTGATCTACGTGCCGTCCTACAGTCCGACGGTGGTCTACGGCCCGCCTCCGGTCTACTACCCGTACCCACCGTCTACTACCCCCCCTACCATGCGGGCGGCGCGTTCGTAGCGTTCAGCGTTGGAGTGATGTGGGGCGCCGCGATCTGGGGTGGTTCGTGCTGCCACTGCGGTTGGGGACACAACAACGTCAACATCAACGTCAACAACAATTTCAATCGGAACACCAACATCAACGCAGGCGGTGGAGGCGGCGGGAACTGGCAGCACAATCCGCAACACCGTGGCGGGACCCCCTACGCGGACAAGGCGACGGCCGGCAAATACGGCGGATCAGCGCGCGGCGACTCGATGAGCAGCCGCCAGGCAAGTGCCCGCCAACAGGGCGGATCCCGAAGCTCCGCACCGAGCGCCGGTGGGATGGACCGCTCCGCGGGCGCCGCGCGGAAGCAGGTCGGGTGCTCCGAGCGCGGGCGGAATGGATCGCTCGACGGGCGGAGGGGCCGGTGGACGTTCGAGTGCGCCGAGCGCCTCCAGCCTCGGTGGGAGCGGCGGCGGAGACAAGATCGGAAGCCGCAGCATTCCGTCGAGCAGCGGACCCAGCGCCAGCGGCTTCGGGGGCAGCTCGAGCGGGTTCAGCGGTTCGAGCGCCCGGTCGGCAAGCTCACGGGGCGCCTCCAGCATGGGTTCGAGAGGTGGCGGCTCCAGGGGCGGCGGCGGACGTCGGAGGTAAGGCGATGAACTTGATACACCGTGTTCAGAATCTGTTGCACCCTCGCGCGCGCGTCGCGCGTCCCGGGTTCGGTCTCTTGGTCGGGGCCACAATTCTGGTGCTGGCCGCAGGGTGCGGTACCGGTCCCGGCAAGTCACCTGCCGCGGGCCAGGAAGTTTTCAACAGCCCCGAAGAGGCGGCCGAGGCGTTGATTCTCGCCTCCGAGACCTTCGACGTCGCGGCGTTGACCGGAATCCTGGGGCCGGATGGCGTGGACCTCGTGGAGACAGGCGATCCGGTTCAAGACCGCAACCAGAGCGAGGCGTTCGCCGAGGTCGCCCGCCTCAAGACCCAGGTCGTCCGAGACCCCGACAACCCGAAGGTCGCCGTCTTGTCGGTGGGCGTCGAGGACTGGCCGGTACCGATGCCGATCGTCGAGGACGGTGGTCGCTGGTTTTTCGACACCGAGGCTGGACGCGAGGAGCTCCTCTACCGCCGCATCGGAGAGAATGAGCTCGACGCCATCGAAGTGTGTCGAGGGTTCGTCGAGGCACAATACGATTACGCCTTCGAACGACCCGAAGGCGTGCGACCCAGCCAGTTCGCCCAGCGAATCATCAGCACTCCCGGCAAAAAGGACGGGCTTGCTTGGCAGACGGAGGACGGGACCTGGGAGGGTCCAGTGGGGGAGGCCATCGCTCAGATCATCGCAGAGGGTTATACCGAACGGTACAAGCCGTTCCACGGCTACTACTTCAAGGTATTGAAGGGCCAGGGTCCGGAGGCACCACTGGGCGAGATGGACTTCGTCGTAGGCGGCGTCATGATCGGCGGATTCGCGCTGGTTGCTGCACCGGCGGATTACGAGGTGACCGGGGTGATGACCTTCATCGTCAGCCATAAAGGCGTGGTCTATCAAAAGGACCTCGGACCCGAGACGCTCGACCAGTTCCGCGCCATGGAACTCTACAACCCCGACCCGGCGTGGGAGCCGGTCGTGGAGGAGTGACCGCAAACGGTGAGGGGCGTCGGTCGCGGACCGGGGAGTGCGCGGTGCCCCGCGGTCGCCCCGTAATTTTGCGAGTTCCCAAGACCGGGTGGGAGAGGTATCGTGCAGCCGTGGAGGTCAGAAAATGATTCCAAAGTCGTTGCTCACGCTACTCGCCGTAGCCGCCGTGTCCCTGGCTGTACCGCAGGCGGCAGCCCAGTCGGGCTCGAATGGCTGGGAGTTCTCCATCGCACCGTACCTGGTCGCGGCGGGGATGGACGGTTCGATCACGGTCAAGGGCATCGAGGCCGACGTCGACGTCCCTTTCAGCGACATCATTGACAACCTGGACTTTGCCGCCATGGTCCACTTCGATATGCGGAACGAGCACTGGGTCGTGACCTCGGACCTGTTCTACGTCGACCTCGAGGGGAGCGACGAGGTTGCTCTGGGGACCGCTACGGTGGCCGTTCAGCAGACCCTTTTCGAGGTCGCGGGCGGCTACCGCGTCTCGCCCGTCTTCACCCTGCTCGCCGGTGCGCGTTGGGTGGACCTCGAAAACCAGATCCGGTACACCGGCGAGATCCTCGACGAAGGAGTCAGCGCGGGCAAGAGCTGGATCGACCCCTTTGTCGGCGTCCATCTCATGGCGCCGCTGTCGGAGCGCTGGTGGTTCGGTGCCCGCGGCGATATCGGTGGCTTTGGCGTCGGCTCGGACCTCGCCTGGCAGGCGTACGCCGACATAGGTTTCCGCGCCTCGAAGGTGGTTTCAATCATTCTGGGATATCGCGCCATCGATATGGACTATGAGGACGGCAGCGGGCGCGATCTCTTCCGCTACGACATGCTGATCGCCGGGCCGCAGATCGCTGTGGCCTTCAGTTTCTGAGCCTCGTCAACGGATTGGCGAGAAAGGGAGACAGAATATGAAGATAATATGTGGAATTGCTCTAACGGTGATCTTTGCCTTCGGAGGCCAGGCGCTGTGGGCGGATGACATCACAGGGCAGGATCGATTCCTGTGTTCGATCGGTGACGTCACCATGTGCACCATGGACTGGGAGTGTGAGACCGATACGCCGTCCCGATTCAACATTCCCGATTTCATCGTTTTCGACCTCGAGGCCGGTCTGCTCAAGACCACCGAGGCCAGTCACGAGAATCGGCAGACGCCCATTCTTTCTATCAGCAGGGAGGACGGGCAGATCGTCCTCCAGGGTCTTGAGATGGGGCGCGCCTTCAGCTTCAACATCGATGAGGTGAGCGGGTTGCTGACCGCGTCCGCGTCGAAAGCGGGACAGTTCTCGGGGGCATTTGGCGTCTGCACGCCGTTCGAAGGCGCCGCCAAAGCTGACGGCAAATGAAAGGACACGGAACAATGAATTACAGAATCGTCATCGCGATCGGGCTGATCACTGGCGTCGCCGGAGCGGCCATGGCACAGACCCAGCCCGCGCCGCAGAAGACCCTCGCTGCAACCCTTGAAACCTACGTGTTTCCGACCGAGGGGCAAACTCCCGAACAGCAGTCGACCGACGAGGCCGCCTGCTACAACTGGGCGGTCGAAAACACGGGCACCGATCCCTTCCAGCTGCAGAAACAGGCCGAACAAGTGCAGCAGCAGTCCCAGCAGGCGCAGCAGGAAATCGCCGGCGCCGGCCAGGGTGCCGGAGCGAAGGGCGCTGTGGGCGGGGCCGCCATGGGTGCGTTGATCGGCGAGATCGCCAGTGATGACGCCGGCCAGGGTGCCGCCTACGGCGCGGCTGCCGGTGCGGTCGTCGCCCGCCGCAAGACGAAGCGCGCCAAGAAGGAAGCCAGCCAGGATGTTCAGCAGCAGACGCAGCAGGTCCAGCAGGCCACCGCCGAACAGGTCGAGAACTTCAAAAAAGCCTTCAGCGTTTGCCTCGAAGGGAAGAAATATTTGGTCAAGTTCTGAGCCGGCGCTGGGTACGGGTCGTGCGGCCCGAGGCTTGCGAAATCCGTAGTTCTCGATTAAGCGGAAAAGGAATAATCCGAGAGGGTTGAGGGAATTCAGACAGCTCTCTTGAGTCTGATGTTACAATCACCGGCCGCGTTGGCCATGAGACTTATGATCAACAAAATAATCTGACAACGGAGGATTCTATGACCAAAACGAAAACGAAACGGATCATCAAGACGATTTCCCTCGCCGCCCTGACGCTGGCGCTGCTTGCCGGCGCCTCGGCGGCTGACGCCCAGGACCGGGAAGGCCGCTGGGAGTTCACCCTGGGGACCTTCTACCAGCTCGGCACCACGTTGGATGTCGAGCCCCCCTCGACGGCGGAAACCGACAACGATTTCGGCTTTGCACTGGGCGGGGGCTACAACTTCAGCGACAACCTCGCCGCCAACTTCGGGCTGCAGTGGGCGGGGGTCGGCTACGACGCCGTAGTTTTCTCGGACGAAAATATTACCTCCGTTTCGGGCAGGTACGACGCGTTCACCCTGTCGGCCAACGTGGTCTACAATTTCACTGACAATCAGCTGACACCATACGTCGGCGCCGGCATCGGCTGGACGTGGATCGACACCAACATCCCCGACGGTGCGCCGTCGACGGGTTGCTGGTGGGACCCGTGGTGGGGCTACGTCTGCTACAACACCTACCCGACCAAGACGGCCAGCGCCTTCTCCTATCAGGCGACGCTCGGCCTCCGCTACACGTTTGACAGCGACAACACCTTCCTGCGGCTGGGTTACACCAGCCAGTGGATGGATTTCGACAACACCACGAGCACGCCGCGCTTCGACGTGATCGCACTGGATTTCGGCTGGATTTTCTAGCACCCATAACCAGGAGAAGGGCGACCCTGCGCTCTTCTGATATCTCGAATCTCGTATCTCGCATCTCGAATCTGGGCGGGTGGGCGGGAGAGCCTTGACAAAAACGAACGGTCGTACTAAATTGTCAACATGACAAAAGGACAGGACACCAAGGAACGGATTCTCGGCCAGGCGTTGGACCTCGCGAGTACGGTCGGCATCGAGGGACTCTCGATCGGCGAACTTGCCAAAGCGACCGAAATGTCAAAGAGCGGGCTCTTCGCCCACTTCAACTCCAAGGAGGATCTCCAGCTCGAGGTTCTCAGGTCGGGATCGGCCAATTTCATAGAGACAGTGGTCTCCCCCGCCCTGCGCCAACCACGCGGGGAACCGAGAGTGCGGGCCCTCTTCGAGCGCTGGCTCGCCTGGGAAACCCTGCGCACCGGCGGCTGCCCCTTTATGGCAGCTACTTTCGAGCTCGACGACCGTCCGGGCCCGGTCCGCGACGCATTGGTCGCCACACAGCAGGATTGGGTAGATACCCTGACCACTGCGATCAGAATTGCGATCGACGAAGGACATTTCAAAAAGGACCTCGACGCGAACCAGTTCGCTTTCGAGGTCTATGGGGCTTTTATGGCCTTTCATCTCTACCACCGATTGCTGCGAGAGCCGAAAGCACACAGCCGCGCGATGGATGCCTTCGAGCAACTCTTGAACTGCGCCAAGTGAACTGAAGAGGAAAATGAAAATGTTTCACCACCAGGTTTCAACTAAAAAAAGCACGAACGTTCGTGTGTTGATTCTTCAGAAATTCAACGCGATTTTCAGTCGGGTGGCACCTCGGCTCGCAGCCAGGTTGGCCGAACGAATCTTCTTGACGCCGATCTCCGCGCGACAGCCGCCGCGCGAAATCTCGTGGGCCAAGGACGCCGAAAAAATCACAATCCCCTCCCCCCTCGGTGGGATCCCAGTGTGGGTTTGGGGTGACGGGCCCGAAACCGTTCTTCTGGTCCACGGCTGGTCGGGCCGCGGTCTCCAACTCGGCGCATTCGTCGAGCCACTGATCGCCCGCGGCTTTCGCGTCGTCACTTTCGATGCCCCGGGCCACGGCGAAGCCAGCGGACGTACCTCATCGATGCCGGCGTTTGCCGCGACCCTCGGCGCCGTCGGCCGCCGATTCGGTCCGGTGTCGGCTGTCATAGCGCACTCGCTTGGCAGCACCGCGACCGTTTACGCCCTTGCCAACCGTGAGCTGACCCCAGACCGGGTGATTGCTATCTCTCCCTCGGCGCGACTGCACGCCGTCCGCGAACGCTTTGGCGAAATGACGGGGTTCCCACCTTCCGTGATCGAGAGCATGCGGAAGGCTTTCGAGGACCGCCTGGGATTTGACTGGGACGCCTCCGAACCACTGCTGCTCGCTCAGCAATTATCGATGCCATTGATGGCGGTCCACGACACTCGAGATCGATTCATCCCCCACAGCGAAGGGGCCGAACTTTCTGCCGCCTGGCCCGACGGGCGGCTGATCACAACGACGGGGCTCGGCCACCATCGGATCCTGCGTGACCCGAAAGTGATCCAATCGGTGCTGTCGTTTGTCACAGAGCCGAGCGAAGAGAACTATATGGAAAGGAGAGCCTCATGATTCTCCCAGGTACCACGTTGCTTCGTATCATGAACTGGATCGCTGATCGTCTCGGATTTGATCTCGACCTCCAGGAGGACCGCATCATGGAGTCCCTCGAAGAAGAAGAGGTCGTTGAGCAGCTCCAGTACGGGAGAGATTGATCCCGCCCAATCACCCGGATGCAAGATACAAGTCGCAAGATACAAGGCCGCTTGTCCACCCGGGTCGTTAGCCCGCGGTCAAGTCCTGGCGAAAAGTTGTCAGTCAGCAGCGTCAGGTTCAGAGTCGGCCGCAGCGTCAGGTTCAGAGTCGGCGGCAGCGACGGCGGCAGCAGCAGCGGCAGGGACAGCGATATCGACAGCGCCGGCGACAGTTTGGCGTTGCGGCGGCATGGTCAACTCCGGGTCGTTCAAATGGGGAAGGTAGCCGGTGGCCATTCGATGTCAAGGGCAGGCCGGTCAAGCCGGTGCGTAGCACCCTTGACATCGAATGCCTCACCGGCTTGGGGAAAGGGCATGAACGACCCGGAGGTGACCATGCTCGACACGCTTCCTCACAACGGCCTCATCGCCCATTCGAAAGCCCTCGAAGCCGCGGGTTTGGCCCTGGCGATCGCGCGACGAGTGCCGGCCCCGTTTCGATCACTTGCCGACCAAGTGATTCGGGCTTCAAGCTCTGTCGCTGCCAATCTCAGCGAGGGCCACGGCAGGGTTGGTCGAGATAGGCTCAATCACTGGCGGATCGCCTACGGGTCGGCAAAAGAGGTGGATACATTCCTTCGCCTCCTGGCACACGCTGGTGTAGTCGACAGAGCTCAGACCGATGTTGCTCTCGAACTCTTCGACCAGGTGCGAGCCATGACCTGGCGCCTGCTCCATCCGATCTCGTGACGCGCATCTTGCATCTTGCATCTTGTATCTGGGTGGGTGGGCGGCCAGAAACCTTGTAGACTCAGTACATGGAGTTCCTGTTCGGCAGGTACAGAGCGACCATCCCGAGCGTGATCGCTACGGTTTTTGCGGCCGCGTCCCTCCTGCCGTCGATAGTCATGGCGGCCGACGGCAGCCCCGGACCTCATACCCTCGACGGAAGCTACACCCGGCTCGACATCCAGTGGCAGCAGCTTTGGGCACGCGTCGAAACCGCCCACGCCGGCGATGATCAACGAATATCATCGGACCGATTTCATTCCTGGGGGGCGCTGCTCGGCATCATGGCGTTTGTCGAGGCCGGCGAGATGCCTGCGCCCGAAGAACCGCTCGTCGATCACGTCGAGGAGGTCGCAAGCAGATGAAGCTTCGCTTAGCCGCCTTGTTCAGAGACCATCTTGGTGATCCGACCGGCGCAGTGGTGGCGAAGGCCCCGGGGCGCGTCAACCTGATTGGCGAGCACACCGACTACAACGATGGTTTCGTGCTGCCGACGACCATTGATCGGTACGTCGAGGTGGTGGTGCGGAAACGTTCCGATCGGCAGGTTCGCGTTGTCGCTGCCGACCTCGATGAGAGATGCGAACAGGATTTTGACCACGAAATCGACTACACCGGCTACGGGTGGCTGCCCTACGTGGTGGGAGTGGTTCACGAGTTGATGCAACGCGGCCGGATTGATACTGGCGTCGACATCGTATTTCGTGGCACGGTTCCGCGAGAGGCCGGTTTGAGTTCTTCAGCGGCGATCGAGGTCGCGACGGCCCTCGCGCTCGATACCGTATTCAACCTCTGGCTCAATCCCGTTGACATGGCCAGGCTCTGCCGTGATGTCGAGCATCGCTACGCCGGGGTCCGTTGCGGGATCATGGATCAGTTCGCTTCGCGCCTCGGCCGATCGGACAACGCGCTGCTCATCGACTGCCGAAGCCTCGAGGCCCGCCACGTACCGATGCCACTCGACAACCACCGGTTGGTCATCGTCGACAGTGGCGTCTGCCGCGAGCGGGTGGACTCCGCCTACAACCAGCGGCGAACGGAATGTGAGGAGGCGGTGACCCGACTGCGAGAGGCGGATGATTCGATCACCTCCCTGCGGGATGTGACGCTGGACAAGCTGGCGAAGCACAAAAGTCTCCTACCTCCGGATCTCTTTATCCGTTGCCGGCATGTCATTTCAGAAAACAACCGTGTGCTCGAAGCCTGCGAAAGCCTCGCCACCGGGGACTTGCAAGCGTTTGGCCGATTGATGAACGCATCACACTTCAGTCTGCGCAACGATTTCGAGGTCAGCCACCCGGCCCTCGACCGGTTGGTCGAAGAGGCGATTCAGGTCGACGGAGTGCTTGGCGCACGCCTCACGGGCGCCGGATTTGGCGGCTGCACCGTCAATCTCGTGACAGAGACAGCCCTGCCGGATATCGAGCGCCAACTCGCACCGTTCATCGACCACTGGCCAGCTCAGTCGATCGTGGTCGGCACACCCGAACAGGCACGAGTCACCGAGGTCATCGCTTGACCCGCGCCGCATTCATTCCGACAGCAGGCGACGCCGAGTCCATCGCCCGCGAGATCTGGGGTCTGGACTGTCAAGCCAAGCCGCTGGCGGGCGAGGTGGACCGGAACTTCCTCCTCCTCGCGGGTAACGGTGATCGTTGGGTTCTCAAGATCTCGCGCGAAAACGCGGATCGGGTCGAGCTCGACTACCAGATAGAAGCTATGAGGTTTCTGGAGACCTCTCCAGTCACGCATTTCGTGCAACGGGTACTGCCGACCGCCGACCGTCATTTCCTGCTGCCGTACGACCCAGGAGAGGGCGAGCCCTGTTGGGTCCGTATCCTCTCATTCCTGAACGGATCGCCCCTGGTCAACAGCCACGAACGACCGCCAGCACTCCTCGAGGAGATCGGCCGGACCCTCGCCCGCCTCGACCTGGCCCTCCGCGACTTCGATCACCCGGGCGCACACCGCGACCACCCCTGGAATATCGAACGCACCCATGATCTCGGGCGCTATACCAAACAGATCTCCGAACCGGCACGGCGCGAGCTGGTCGAACGACACATCGAGCACTTCCACCACGAGGTCGTCCCTCGCTTCGAGGGCCTCGAACGCGGTGTCATCCACAACGATGCCAACGACCACAATTTGCTGGTACGGAGTGAGGCCGGTGAGGAACCGCGGCTCGCCGGCCTGATCGATTTTGGTGACTCCCGCTACACAATCACCGTTGCCGAGCTCGCTATCGCTGCCGCCTACCTGATGCTCGACCAGGAGTATCCGCTCACGACTGCTGCCCTGGTCATTGCAGGCTACGCCTCCGCTCGACCACTCAGTACCGCCGAGCAGAACATGCTCTTTGATCTCATCAAGGCCAGGCTCTGCGCCAGCGTCCTGATGTCAACGCGGGGTCTCCACCTCGAGCCCGAAAACGAGTACTTGCAGATCTCTGAGAAGCCAGTGTGGCGCCTGTTGGAAAGGATGTCCATGATCGACCCCGACGAGGCAACCAGCACCTTCGTAGATGCCTGCGCCCAATCGAGCGCCCCGGTTCGCAACACCGATGAGATCCTCGAACTCAGGCGGAGACATTTCGGATTCAACCTCAGTATTTCGTACTCGGAACCCCTCAAGATCGTCCGCGGCGAGGGCCAGTACCTTTTCGACGACAGCGGTCGTCGCTATCTCGATCTGGTCAACAATGTCTGCCACGTCGGTCACTGCCACCCGTTCGTTGTGGCGGCCGCCAAAAAGCAGATGGCCGAACTCAACACCAACACCCGTTACCTGCACGACAATCTGACCGAGTACGCGCTGCGACTTGCCGGCACGTTCCCCGAACCCCTCGAGGTCTGTTTCTTCGCCAACTCCGGCACCGAGGCCAACGACCTCGCCCTGCGCCTCGCCCGCACCCATACCGGCTCAAAGGAGATCATCGTCCTCGACCACGCCTATCACGGGCACTCCCCGTCGCTGGTCGAGATCTCCCCGTACAAATGCGAGGGCCCGGGTGGCGAAGGCCTCGCCGACCACGCCCACAAGGTGCCGATGCCCGATGCTTACCGCGGTCCCTTTCGGGGACCGGGGGCGGGAACGGACTATGCCAATGAAGTACGTAAGGCGATCGCAGAGATCGAGGGCTCCGGCGGCAAACTCGGAGCCTTCATGGCTGAGTCGCTGATTGGCTGCGGTGGTCAGGTGATTCCAGCACCGGGCTTTTTGTCCGCCGCCGCAGATGCCGTACGATCCGCCGGAGGAGTTTTCATCGCGGACGAAGTCCAGGTCGGTTTCGGGAGAGTCGGCTCCCATCTCTGGGCGTTCGAAAGCCAGGATGTGGTCCCCGACATCGTGACCCTCGGCAAACCAATCGGCAACGGCCACCCGATGTCCGCGGTCATCACCACCAGAGAAATCGCATCCTCCTTTGTCACCGGGATGGAGTACTTCAACACCTTTGGCGGTAACCCTGTTTCGTGTGCGGTCGGCCTCGCAGTTCTCGACGTGATCGAGAAGGAGGGTTTGCAGCAACACGCCCTCGAGGTCGGCAACCGGTTGCTCGATGGACTGCGCGAATTGCAGACCCGTTTCCCGCTGATTGGCGATGTGCGCGGCCTCGGCCTCTTCATCGGCATCGAGCTGGTGCGCGACCGCCAGACCCTCGAACCCGCCGACACCGAGGCTTCCCGGGTCATCGACGAGATGAAGGCTCGCGGTTTCCTGCTCTCGACCGACGGCCCCCTCCACAACGTGATCAAAATCAAACCGCCAATGGTCCTCACGGAGCAGGATGTGGACGAGACGTTGGAGGCCCTCGACGAGGTGCTTGGCGAGCTCGCAGCCACCTGAAAAATCTGTCGCCCCTTCCAGGGGCTCACACCAAGGGGTCCCCAACGATGTGGCGCAAGATCCGGGGTTCACACCAGGGGCCACCAACGATGTGGCGCAAGATCCGGGGTTCACACCAGGGGGCCATCAACGATGGAGCGCAAGATCCGGGGTTCACACCACAGGGGGCCATCAACGATGGAGCGCAAGATCCGGGGTTCACACCCCGGGCTAACCATCTGTCGCCGCTCCGCGGCTTGGGACCGTTCAACGATTGGAGCGCCGGAGGCGCGGCAGATGCATAGCCCGGGGCGTCAGCCCCGGGGGACCTGCAAAATAATCAAAAAGCCCCTGGAGGGGGCGACAGATGTTGCCGCGGTGACAGTGCTGACAGACGTTTTCGGTGTACGGTCAACCGGAGAGGTCAACGCCCAGGCCGGGTCTGTCGAGAAGACGCAGGCAGCCTTCCTCGACGACGAATCCGTTCTTTGCGGGATCCCGAGCGAGGTCGAATGAGCCGTCGAGATCAAGGTACCTGGTTGAGGGACAGGCATAGGCTGCGTGCAGGGCCGCGGCAATGCTCACAACGCTTTCGTCGTTGCAGCCCCACATCAATTCGATGTTTGCGGGCCTGGCAATCTCGGCGATCGCAACTGCCGGCCGGATCCCACCGCACTTCATGAGCTTGACGTTGAATATGCCGCACGCCGCCGGATCCCGGGCGAGTCCGCGAGCGTCCTCCTCGCCGTGCAGACTTTCATCCGCGGCAATGATCCGGCGGGTCGAAGCGGGGAGTGTGCGCAACTCCGAATCCAACGCAGCCGGAAGAGGTTGCTCGATCAGCTCGAGGTCCATTTCAACGGCCAGATTTCCTAAGCTTCGGGCCTCCTCCACCGTGTAGCCCTGGTTGGCGTCGATCCGAATAGAAACATCGGATCCAACACTCTCCCGCAGCTTGGTGAGCCGTTCAACGTCCTCTTCGAATGACCGACCGGTCTTCACCTTGAGGCATCGAAATCCGCGACCGAGGAACTCCTCAGCCTCGGCGAGAGTCTCTTCCACCGAAGAAATCCCTATCGTCAACGATGTCGGCAGGACGTCATGACATCGTCCAAGGAGATCAACCAACGGCACCCCTTCGCCCCGGGCGACAAGATCGTGGAGGGCCATGTCCACTGCAGCGCGGGCCGCGGGTGTTTTCCGATGCGAACGCTCAAGGTCACGGGCCAATTCATCGAGGTCCCGGGGGTCCCGTTCCCCCAACCAGCTCAACTGTTTGGGACTCAGGGCCGTTCGGCATGCCTCGGGGGATTCTCCGGTCACGTCCTCCGCGGGCGAGGCGGAGCCGACGCCCTCGAGGCCCGAATCTGTCGATAGGCGAACAAAAAAGAGATCGACGGCATCGATCCGCATCGAGGCGATCTCGTAGGGTTGGAGCAGCGGAACCGCCTCCCACCACGACATGATGCCGGATATCCTCACGGCGTTCTCCCCGGTTCGATCCGGTCTTTGATGACCTGTACCAAGTCTTCGAGGTTGTCGCGCAACGGTAGCACGACCGGGACTCCCAGCTTCTCGGCCAGGCTTGATTGGGCCTCTTGCGCGGCCTCGAACGTCATGCCTTCTTCGCTGAGGGTCACCGCCCAGACCTCCCCACCGAGGAGACCGATCAATTGAATCTCCTCCTCGATCGGTGGAATGCGGCACCCGAGATCTTCGAGCTCGTCGAAGAATTCTCGCGCCGGGGCATGTTGAAGTATGACACCCCTGGCGCCTCCGGCGAGGATCAGCTCCGAGCCGCACGGCCCCATCGGGTTGCGAAGAGACGCCTGCCCCTCGATGAAAATGACATCGGGCGCGGTCTCCCTATCACAGGCGAGAATCGCCGCTTCGAGCTCACCACACACGAAGTCGTTCGGGGTCGCATCGAGAATGAACCCGTAGGGATAGCCCTGCAGCCAACCGGTCTGGCCGGTGAAAACCATCTGAGCATTGAGGCCCGCATCGCGGCAGGCTCCAAGAAGCAGGCTGGCGGTAGTTCTCTTGCCAACGGCACAATCAGTCCCGAGCACCGCGATGCTGGGCGTGTCGAGACTCAACACCTTTCCTGTCCAGTAATTGAGTTCCGAGGTCGGCCGTCGGCGGCGGACATCGATGATCTGTGCTCCGCGGTTCTGGACGATACTCGCGAGCTCCCGGTCGTCTGCCAGAAACTGATGGAGGCCGTTCACCAGTGATATGCCGGCTTGCGCCGCGTCCACAAGATCCTTGCGGAGCTCTGGAGGCATCGCTCCACCGCTGGTCGCGACCCCGATGACGCAAAAGTCGGGTTTCGAACCGATTTCCTCCAACATCGTGCTCACCGATTCGAATATCGGGATCCCACGGGTTCGGCTGTCCAGCAGCTCACCCGCGTCCTCGCCGGCGCAGGTGTCGTCAATGATTCCCACAATGTGATACCTGCAAGGGCCCCGGATCAACCCGTGGGCAGTCTTCGCAAATGAAGTACGGAAGAGCCCGTTCACAAGGATGACGGCGGTTTCCTTCGACCTCGTACTCATCCCAGGAGCCTTTCGATAAGGCCTTCGAACAGGCCAACACCGACCGGAAGCAGCTCATCTGGGAAATCGTATCCGGGACTGTGCAGCGCCGGGTGCTCCTTCCCGGCACCGAGACCGAAGATCGCGCCCTTGAATCGCCGGGTGAACCACCCGAAATCTTCGGACCACGGGTAGGCCTCGTCTCGCGACGCCACGGCAATCCCGTGGGTGCCGGCCACAGCCTCCACCATCTCAACGGCCTCGGGGTGGTTCTCGGTCACCGGGAATTGATCGGTCCAGGAGTGAGAGTGCTCGAGGCCATGGGCTCGTGCAACTTCCTGGGCGAGTTCGACAACCCCGTCCTGCAAACGCACGAGGACTTCCTCCCGATCCGACCGGAGCGTGGCCATCACCTCTGCTTCACCCGGTGAGGTTCCAAACGCCGCCTCACCGATCCTGGCGTGGACGACCGTGAGCTTGGCGATGCCCTCGCCAGCTTTCAGGGAATCAGGCAACGCAGTCAACTGCTGAATCAGCTCTGCCACGGCCATGGCCGGGCTCTGTCCCTGCTCTGGATATGCGGCGTGTGAAGTCCTGCCTCGAAATCGGAGAATCGCTCCCACCGACCCGGCCGCGAACGGGCCGCTCTTGATCTGAATCTCACCGAAGTTTTCATTGGGGAGGTTGTGGAGGGCGAAGATCCAGTCCGGGGCGATTGAATCGAATTGTTCATCGTCGAGAACGGCCGCAGCACCGGCCCCCGTCTCCTCAGCCGGCTGAAAGAGCAAAACGACCCGACCGCGCCGGGGAGGACGACTGTGCAACTGCTCGGCCAGCCCGGCGACGATCGCCATGTGTCCGTCGTGCCCGCAGCCGTGAGAGGCACCGGGCCGGCACGAAGGATAATCGACACCTTTGCTCTCATCGACCGGCACTGCATCGATTTCGGTCCGAAACATGACGGTCGGGCCCTCGTCGCTGCCCTCGAAGACTGCCGCAACTCCGGTGCCGCCAAGCTCCGTCACCAGAGCGCGCGGTTCAAATGGCCCGATGAAATCCCGGATGATCCTGCTGGTTTGTTCCTCCTGACCGGCAAGCTCGGCATGGGCATGGAGGTCATGCCTCAGAGCAACCAACCCGGCCGGTTCGGGACCTCGCTTCATGGGCCACAGTGTACGCGTCCCGCCGAGGCGCAGGTGACCTGATTATTCTCTTGACTCAAGAAAGAGGCTGATACTCTTTCTCTTCTCTCGATTAACTGTTGTACGTATCACCCCATCCGCGACCTCAACGGCTGGAACGATAGGAGAGACCAGGGGCTCATCCACCGGGCGGCGGGAAACCTCGCCGCCCGGCTTTTTGAGGTCACGAGTCTCGTTCAGGAGTCGGCGTTGGGTTCCGCCGCCACCACAAGTAGGCCGGTATGCCGGCGGCGATGAAGGCCAGACCGATCAGCGATTCAATCGGTTTCTCGACAAGGGTGTTCCCGATCAGCAGAATCGAGGCCAGAATGAACAGAAGCGGAACCCAGGGGTATCCGAAGACCTTGTAGGGCCGCTCGACGTCCGGCAACCTGCGGCGGAGAACAATGACCGCGCCCGCGGTCCCGACGTGAAAGAGGAGGCCGCCGAAGATGACATAGGTGTAGATCTGCTCATAGGTCCCTGTCAACGTCAGCGCGACTGCCCACAGGCTCTGGGCCCAGAGGCTGCGCGCGGGGGTGTGGTATCTGCGATCGACCTTGCCGAGACTCCGGAAGAACACCCCGTCGCGGGACATGGCGAGATAGATGCGGGGGCTGTAGAGGATGGTCGCCGCCAGACAGCCGAAGGTGGACACCAGGATGGCGAAGGACATCAGCTTTCCGCCGGTGTTGCCGAAGAGTGCGGCGGCGGCAGATTCTCCGATCCGCGGCGTCTCAGCAATCGCGTCGAGCGGTAGGGCGACGAAGTAGACGAGGTTGATCAGGGCGTAGAGCACCATCACGATGACCGTTCCCCAGACGAGCCCGAAGGGAAGGGTGCGTTGGGGATCGCGCATTTCGCCGGCCGAAAAGGTCGCGCCGTACCAGCCATCGTAGGTCCAAAGAGCGGCGATCATACCGATACCTACCGCCGCCAGGAGATTGACCTCGGGCAACGATTCGAAGGCGGACACCGAGGCTTGTTTGTCGACAAAAAACGCCAACCCTACAAAGGCGACAATGGAACCGATCCTGAACACCGCCAGGAAATTCTGAACCGTGGCGCCTTCGCGGAGCCCAATGTGGTTGACTACTGTGAGGACCAGGATCGCCAACGCGCCGGCGATCTGACCGCCGGACACCGACCAGCTCCAGCCTCCAATTGGCAACGAAAAGAGAATGTTGCGGATCGAAAACAGGGGAATGAAGCTGCCGAGGTATTCGCCGAACGCGACCGCCACGGCGGCGATGCCACCCGACATGATGACCAGGAAACAGGCCCAGCCGTAGAGGAATCCCCAGAAGGTGCCGTAGGCCTCTTTCAGATAGTGGTACATGCCACCGGCGCGGGGGTACAGAGCTCCCAGCTCGGCATAGGTCAGCGCACCGGCGAGAGTCAGAAAGCCACCGAGGGTCCACACCAACAGGATCATCCCCTCGTGGGGCAGGACCCGCGCGATGTCCGCGGTGGTGATGAAGATCCCGGTCCCGATCACCGCACCGACGGTGAGAAGGGTTGCGTCCCAGCGACCAAGGCCCCGGATGAGACCGTCCGAGCTCAGCGAAGGCTCGGCGGATGATTTCATGATTCATCGTCTGCCGTTACCCGTACTCCTTTGACGTACTTGGCAAACCACGCCAGAAAGCGCTCGTAAACATCTTTGTTGTACGACGGCGTCGAGAAGCCGTGGAACTCACCCGGATAGACCACCAGCTCGGCCGTTCGGCCCAGATGCCGGAGGGCCTGATAGAGCTGCTCCGAGTTGATGATGGGGACGTTCCAGTCCTTCTCGCCGCCCACGATGAGGACTGGGGTGACGATATTCTCCACCCGGTTGAAGGGAGAGAGGTCCTCGTATATCTGCCGGTCGCGCCAAGGCAGCCCGAGTTCCTGCAACCACCAACGCTGGTACATATCGTGTCCGTAATTGGCCACGTACAGGGTCGCGCTGGCGCCCGTGTAGGCGCCCTTGAACCGGTCGGTCTTCGTGATGACGTGGTTGGTGAGCATTCCCCCGTAGGACCAGCCACCGACCCCGAGCCTGTCCGGATCGGCCCAGCCCTTTTCGATGATGTGATCCACCGAAGCCATGACGTCCTCGAAATCCGGTCCGCCCCAGTCGCGCCAGATGGCGTGGCAGAAGTCCTGCCCATAGCCGGTGGAGCCGCGCGGGTTCGGCATGACCACTACATAGCCGTGCGCCGCAAAGAGCTGGGCGCCGAAGTGGAAACCGAAATCGTACTGCGATTGGGGCCCGCCGTGGATCCGGAGGAATGCCGGGTAGCGGGTGCCGGCCTCGAAACCCGGCGGTTTGATGACGAAGGCCTCGATTGGCGTTCCGTCCCGGCTCTCGAAATGCACTTCTTCCACTTCGCCGAGGGTGATCCCCGAAAGGAACTCGTCGTTCGTGTGAGTGAGCCGTTCGAGCGTTTCTCCTTTGAGCAGGAAGATCTCCGGCGGGAGATGGGGCTCCGATATGAGGGCGGCGATCACGCCGTTGACCTCGTGCGTGAACCCCTGCACTGTGTAGTGTCCGCCGATGATGCGCTCGACGGCACCACCTTGCACCGGAATACGGGCCAGGCTCTGCTCACCGCTGTCTTCGAGCCCAAAAAAGATCCATTCCCCATCGGTTGAGAAGCGGGGGTCGGATGTGTTTCGATCGAGCACGGTGGTCAATACAGTGGCCTCACCACCCTCCGAGATCACCGCGAGGTGGTTGGTGGCGTAGAACATGACGCCGGTATCGGTGGTCGAGACGTGAGCGATTTTCGTCCCATCCGGCGACCACGCTGGAGAGGTGTCGGGGCCGGGGTTGGTGGTGATCTGCAGAAGCTCCTGTCCCTTGTCCTGATTGTCCGCCTTCACAACCCAGATGTCAGTGTTGTAATTAGCGTCCGGATCATCGGTGCGATTGCTGGTAAAGGCAATCACCTTCCCGTCCGGCGACCAGGCTGGCTCAGAGTCGTCGAAGTCACCGGAGGTGATCTGGGTCGTCTTCTTCGGCCCCATGTCGAGAACGTGGAGGTGGGTCCGCCGGCTGTCGAGGTACCCGACGTAGTCGGTCTTGATCTGTTTTCGGGTGACGACCCAGGGTGGAGATGTCTTTTTCTCGTCCTTCCCTTTTTCTTTTTTCTCGAGGTCCTCGGGTTTGGGATCCTGGATGACCAGGACCATTCGGGTGCCGTCGGGTGACCATTCAAAGGACGTCACGCCCTGGGTGATTTCGGTCACCGGGACCGCGTCGCCGCCCTGGCGAAACAGGGTCCAGACCTGGGTTTTATCCTCGCCGATCGCACCGAGGAAAGCGAGGTACTTCCCATCGGGACTCCACCGCGGCCAAGAAACCGATTTGTCCTTCGCGGTCATCGGTACAGGCTTGCCGCCCGCAGATGGGATCATCCAGATTCGGGTCTTCGACTCGTCCTCCTCGAGATCCTGCGTAGTAACGGTGTACGCCACCCACTTTCCGTCCGGGCTGACCTGTGGATCGCCGACGTCGCGGATCTTGAAATAATCATCGACGGTCAGTGGATGTGGCGACGCCTTTGTGGCCTCCGCCTCTTGATCCTGTGCTGCCTCCAAACCGGTCCCGAGTGCGATCAACAGGACGCCGGCGCCGATCATGAGCCTCGAAAAACGGCCTCTCATGGGTTCCCCTCCTCCGCTATCAAAACGTTGGTGTATCGGAGTCGACAGGATATCCCGAATTGCCCAGCTCTGTGGGAGTGATTGACAAAATCCGGCCCCCGTCAAAAAACCGGCTCCGATGGTAGTCTTGTCGAACCAGGGGCCGGATCGCTCCTAGGGATTCGGGCGGAAAGACCCGTCCGGGTGAGGACACCAGAACCATGAAAATTGAAGTCTTCGAAATGGAACGGATGCAGTCGACCTGGGAGAACGTGGTCGAGTTCGACCTCAGCGAGAGCGGCGTGCTCCCGGTTTCGCTGCGCGAGTTGTCCGAGATGGGGTTCGACCTGGAGTGGGCCCTGGATACGCCACTGACCTACAGCCAGTCCAACGGCACCCCGGAGCTGAGAGAGGCGTTGTCGGAGATCTATCCCGGCACGACCATCGAGAATTTCGAAGTCACGAACGGGACCTCGGAGGCCAACTACCTGGTCCCTCTGAGCCTGTTGCAGGAGGGGGACGGCTTCGCCCTGGAAGTGCCGAACTACATGCAGCTCTGGGGAGTGCCCAGAAGTATGGGTGCCGAAGTGGCCACGTTCCAGCTGCGCCAGGAGAACAACTGGGAACCCGATTGGGAGGAGTTCGAACGGGCCGTCACCCCAAATACCCGCTTGGTCTATGTCTCAAACCCCAACAACCCCACGGGTTCAATACTGTCCGAAGGCGCCATGGAACGGATTGTGAAGCGTTGCGAAGAAATGGACGCCTACCTGCTCGCTGACGAAGTCTATCTGGGAGCGGAGATCGACTGCCCACGCACATCCAGCTTCTGGGGGATGAGCGACCGGGTGGTCGTTACCAGCGGCTTGTCCAAAGCATTTGGAATTCCAGGAGTCCGGATCGGCTGGATCGTCGGTCCGAAGGAGCTGGTTCGTGATTGCTGGTCGCAGCACGATTCGGTGACGATCTGTCCGAACAAGCTCTCCGACGCGGTGGCGCGCATCGCGGTTCAGAAGGAAAACCGCGAGAGGCTCTACGAGCGCGGCCGCGCCCTGCTGCAAAGGAATCGACGGATCTTCAGCGAGTGGGTTGACGGGTTGGGCGAAGGGTTCTCCTTCCTTTCCCCGCAGGCAGGCGCCATGGCCTTTATGAAGTACTCCTCTCCGACGCCGAGCCTCGAATTGGCCGAACGGATTCGCAACAATCAGAGCACGCTCATCGTGCCCGGAATCCACCTGGGCCTCGAGGGATACCTGCGCATCTGGCTGGGAGGCGAAAAGGCCTATCTCGAGGAGGGCCTGCGCCGGATCGCCGAGGAGTTGTCCCTCGCCTTACCCTGAGGTCAGAACCTCGTAGACAGCCTTCGAGATTTGAATGTCCTGAACCGCGACGCCGGTCAGATCGGCGACGGTAATCTGTGAGTCGTCGGCCCGCCGCAGCGCCGGGTCGGAGATGACGTTTCCGAGCTCCACAGCGTCGCCGTCAGCCAACACCCCGGCCTCGAGTGCGTGGAAGATCTCGCCGCGCACCCGGCACTGCTCGATGCTGTCGGCGACAACCAGGTCCGCCTTGCCCAGGATCTCCGGCTCGAGCTCGTTCTTCTCCCGAGTGTCCGATCCCATGGCCGTGATGTGGGTTCCCCCCCTGATCTGTTCGACGCGCAGCAGTGGATCGTGGGACGGCGTCGCGGTCACAATCAGGTTGCATGTTGCGGCGATCTCGTCGGAGGTCATGGTGGTCTCGATCGAGAGGCCGTGCGGGCTCATGGCCTCGCAATAGCCTTGGAGCTCCACTTCGCTGGTTCCCCAGACGATCACGTCCCGGCAATCGACGATCGGCAGCAGTGCCTCGACCTGCATCCTACCCTGGACGCCGGCGCCAAAGACACCGATGCGTTCGACCTTTCTCGGGGCGAGGTGCTTTGCCACCACCGCGCCTGCGACGGCCGTGCGCACATTGGTGAGGTAGCACTCGTCAAGCAGTATGCACTCGAGCCGTGCGGTCTTCTGACTGAAGACCAGCATCAGGCCGTCATAAGGCGGCAGACCGGTATCCACGTTGCCATAGAGGCCGGAGGCGACCTTGATGACGAAGTAATCGTCACCTTTGATGAGGCCGTACTTGATGTGGACGTCACCGGGCGGGTCCTCGAAGACCAACTCCCCCACCGGCGGCACCACGACCTTGCCCTGGGAGTAGGCGACGAATCCGTCTTCAATGGCCCTCGTCACGTCGACCCGTTGCAGCGCATCCTCGATCTGAGCACGGTTGAAGATCTCCGGCATGTCTTCTCCTTACTGGCTCCGCTGCCTGCTGACTTGCGTTTACGCAATGATGCGTTTGAACACATCCAAATCGATATTACGTCCACAGATGACGGCAACCACCTTCTTGCCCTTCAATCGGTCCTTTCGCTTGAGGAGTCCCCCCACACCCAGGGCTGCTGACCCCTCGATCACCAGGCGATGTTGCTCGAACAAAAGACGGATGGATGCTTCGATCTCTTTCTCGGTGAGCAACATGATCTCCTCTGCATATCGCCGGCATGGCTCCAGCGTAATGCTGTCCAGATCCATGCAGCCTGCGCAGGTGTCCGCCAGCGTCGGAAAGGTCTCCATCTCGACGATCTTTCCGGTTCGCATGGACTCGTACATCACCGGGGAGTTCTCCGGCGAGACCCCAAAGGCTTCCACATCGGGGTTGTGGAATTTCAGCCAACCCGCCGAGCCGCCCAGCAATCCACCCCCTCCGCACGCGAAGAATGCCGCATCCAGATCGGGAAGTTGCTTTGAGATCTCGTACCCGCAGGTTCCCTGGCCGCCGACCACTATCGGATCGTTGTACGGTGACACATAGATTCTGTCTTCTGCCTCGGCCACGCGGCGCGCCTCCTTCTCCGCGTCCCAGGCGCCCTCGCCATAAATGACCAGATCCAGACCATGGGCCCTCAACAGCTCCAGGCGCGAGGCATCGAGATCCTTCGCCACATAGATAGTGGCTTTGTGTTTCCGAATGCGAACGGCCTCGGCTACCGCCAGGGCATAGTTCCCCGTAGAGGCCGTGACCACGCCTTTTTCCAGTTCTTCTTCGGTGAGCGTAAGGATCTTGTTGAGAGCTCCGCGAAACTTGAAGGAGGCGGTTCTCTGCATCGAATCCAGCTTGAGCCAGACCTCGCCATCGATCTGCTTGCTCAAATACATGGAGTACTCAAGAGGTGTCGGTGAAAGGTGGTCCCGGCATCTCTCGTGCGCCTCCAGCACCAGCTGAGGCACATCCAGATTGGGTTTGTTTTCGATTGTCATTTGATCTCCCGAGCGCAGGACCATTCGACCATAGGACTTTTTCCAGCTACCACACGCTGCCGAGGGCAACCCTGATCGCCTCTCCACTGACGCCGCTGGATTCCTCGGACGCGAGGAATGCGATCATCTCGGCGACTTCCATGGGCGTGGCAACCCGGCCCGGCGGATACATTGCCGCCCGTTCCTCCCACACCTGATCGGTCGGGATACCGCGATCCTCCGCCTCCTGGCGAGCCGAACGTTCGGCCATCTCCGTCCGAACCCAGCCGGGCAAGACAGCGTTCGATGTCACGCCGTAGGCTCCGCCGTCCACCGCGACCGAGCGCATGAGCCCCAGCAGCCCGTGTTTGGAGCTGTTGTATGCACATCCGGCCGGTTCGGCAATCAAGCCGGCCGTCGAACTCGTAAAAACAATGCGCCCAAATTTGTGTTCGATCATCCCCGGCAACACGAGCCTCGAGAGATGGAATGGACCATCAAGATTGACCCGCATCGTTTCACTCCAGACGTCCGGCTCCTGTTCCCAGACGACCCGCTCATGCGCCGAGCCGATGCCGTGGTTGCAGACGAGGATCTCGATCGGCCCCAGTCGCTGCTCAGCCTCCGCAACCGCGTGCGCACAGCCCTCCGGATCTCCGAGATCTGCCACCGAATACTCGAGCCCGACATCTGCCAGGTCCTCCCGGCTTCGGGCGACGCACATCACTTTGGCGCCACGCGATGCCAGGAGACCTGCGGTTGCACGCCCGATCCCCCGACCCCCGCCCGTAATGAGAGCTACGCGCCCTTCGACTCCAGCCATGCTTCATGACTCCTCGTGAATTTTCGTCGCTAGAAAAAATTACAGAATCACGGCGTCAAAACGTAGGGCACTTCTTCTTCCTTGGCAAGCTCGTTGAGCTTCGCCAGATCCTCTGCCATCAACCCGGCCAGTGCAGCCTCCTGGGCGGCCAGCTTTTCGGCGAGCTCGGCGGCGACCTCCCGCATGCCCTGGGTGGGCGGGCCGTCGTGCGCTCCAGACGTCATGAACAACCAGCTCAGACGGGAGTAGATCATCGCCCCGCCATGGCGGCCGCCGAGGACGTCGTAATCCACTTCTGCGTGGGGGTTGTGGATCTTCTTCTCAACCGCGTTGAGGCCCTCGATGAATTCCTCACCGAGCGCCAGCAGTTCTTTGGCGTCCGGGTCCGAGGCGAGGCGCTTGTTGCGGTCCTTCACCTGCTCGCGGAGGCCCCGAATGGTCTCGATCATGGTGGAGATCTTCGCCAGCTGCTCCCGCACACCGAGAGAAAAGGCCAGCTGCGCCTCGCGATCGGCTACGGAGGCCGAGGAGCGTGGATCGGCTTCGACACGAAGCGGCTGGGTCGAGGACCTGCCGTCAACCGTCAAACGCAAGCTGTAGTCGCCGGGCAGCACCATCGGGCCCGGTCTCGGTGCCCCGGTGTCGAACCGCGCGCCGGGGACCCACTTGGCTTCTCCATAGGCGAGGTCCCAGGAGGCCCGATTGATGCCCTCTTTGACCGAGAGCTCCGGTTTGGGCTTCGAGTCGGAGTCCCAATCGGGGTGGTCGGGCGAGGTGTATGGAGTCTTGAGGACGCTGCTCAGCTTCCGAACGAGCACACCGTCCGCGTCGAGGACCTCGAGCGTGACTTCTCCCTCGGGCTTCTTCGCCAGGGAGTAGGTGATGATCGCCCCCTTCGGCGGATTGCTCCCGGCACCATCATCGCTGCCGTAGGGCGCGCTGGCGTAGCGCCATCGCACCACCGGCATCGGCGCGAAGAGGTGCTCCGTCTTCGCCTCGATCTCGGACGACATCTCGCGCACCGGTGTCAGATCATCGAGGATCCAGGCCGAACGCCCCAGAGTCCCGACTACGAGGTCATCTCCCGCCACCGCGAGATCGACGACCGCCACCGTGGGCATGTTGAGCCGTAACGGACTCCAGCTGGCACCATCGTCACGCGAGAACATGACCCCGCGCTCGGTGCCGAGGTAGAGCAGCCCCTTCTGCCGGGAGTCCTCTCGCACCACGTGCAGGTAGATCTCCGGATCCAATTCGGTTGTCAGGTTCTTCCAGCTACCGCCGAAGTCCGAAGTCTTGAAGAGGTAGGGCGTCTCGTCGTCCAATCGGTGAGCGTCGACCACCACGTAGGCCACCCCGGCCTCCCAGCGAGACGCCTCGATAGTGCTCACGGTCCCCCACTCGGGCAATCCGCTGGGTGTGACATCGCTCCAGCTCGCGCCACTGTCACGGGTCAGGTGGATCAAACCATCGTCGGATCCGACCCAGATCGTGCCAGCCTCTACCGGCGATTCGGCAACCGCGAATATCGTGTTGTAGAACTCGACGCCGGTGTTGTCACCGGTGATCGGTCCCCCTGCCCATTTCTGTTTGGTGACATCGTTTCGGGTCAAATCCGGGCTGATCGCCTGCCAGCTCTGGCCGCCATCCTCAGTTTTGAAGAGAATATTGGCGGCGTGGTAAACGGTCTTCGGATCGTGGGGCGAGATCGCGATCGGAGCCGTCCACTGGAAGCGGTAGCGGAGGTCCGCGGCACCGTGCCCTGATCCATCGTCGGGATAGATCCCAACATGCGGCGCCTGCCCGGTTCGTCCGTCGTAACGCGAGATGAACCCGAGGTACTCGCCGGCCCAGACGATGTCCGGGTCCGATGGATCGGCAACCACATGACCGGCCTCACCTCCCCCGACCGAATGCCAGTCCGAGGAGAGGATTCCACCGCTGTGAAGGCTGTTGCTCGGTCCCGATACGGTGCCGAAGTCCTGCAGACTGCCGAGCACGCGGTACGGCGTTCTGGTGTCGACCGAAAGGTGGTAGAACTGGGCGATCGGGATCGCCGGCCGGGCCCAGGTCTCGCCACCGTCCGAGGACAGCGAGACCCCGGCATCGCTCGCAACGACCATCCGTTTCGTGTTCTCTGGGTCGATCCAGACGTCGTGATAGTCCCAGCCACCGCCCTTGACCGAACGAATGCTGTTGCCGCCGTCAGTCGTTTTGAGCATCGCCACCTGGGGAAACCAGACGACATCTGCGTTGTCCGGGTCGATGGTCAGCGTGGTGTAGTACCACGCCCGCTGACGAATGCCCCGCGAGGCGCTGATCCGGGTCCACTTCTTTCCTCCATCGTCGGAGCGGAACAGTCCGCCCTCCTCGGCCTCAATCAGGGCATAGACGCGCTTCGGATCGCTGACCGCCACCTGGACCCCAACCCTGCCCCAGATCCCACCGGGGAGGCCCTTGCCCTCCAATTTCTTCCAGCTGTCTCCACCATTACGCGAGACATAGAGACCGCTTCCCGGACCGCCCGACGTCATCCCCCACGGGAAACGGCGGGTCTGCCACAGACCGGCAAAAAGGATCCGCGGGTTCGACGGGTGAAAACAGACATCGGAGGCGCCTGTGTCCGCGTCCTTGTACAGCACCTTCTTCCAGGTCGCACCGCCATCGATAGTGCGGAAAACGCCGCGATCCGGACCGGGGCCGAACGGGCTGCCAAGCACTGCCGCAACGGCCACATCCGGGTTATCAGGGTGGACCGCGATGGTCCCGATTTGACCTTCGGCCGTCCACACCCGTGTCCACGTCTCACCGGCATCGGTCGACCGGTAGATGCCGTTGCCCTCGGCCACGTTGCCGCGAATGTTGGCCTCTCCCGAACCGACCCACACCACGTTCGGGTCAGACGGCGCCACGGCGATCGAACCGATGGAAGAGACCGGCTGGTCGTCAAAGATCGATTTCCACTCGCTGCCGCCGTTGACCGACTTCCACACACCGCCGGCGGCGGTGGCCGCGTAGTAAGTCAGTTCGTCACCGGCCACACCGGTCACCCGAGAGACCCGGCCGCCCACTGAAGGGCCAATGAGCCGGTATTCGAGACCGCGGAGGGGACCCTTATCCTTGTCTGTGTCCTCAGTCTCCTCGCCGAAGAGCAACGGCGCGATCAGCACAATGGTTAGGGTGAGCAAGATTCGGCAACAACGGTCCATCACATTCCCCCTTCGCTCAATCTCAAACAGCAGCCTTCAACAATGCCGAACGCGGACTCAGTTGCCCCGACCTCAAGGGCCCATGACGACCGCTCCTCCCTTTCTGAGGTATGCGGCCGAGGTCTTCGTGGAACACTCACAGATCCTAATTGAGAAACGTATTGGTGGCTAGCCGCTCAGATCGACTTGAGTGCCGACGCCCTGATCGAGCGCCCGTTGGTAGACCAGCTGTGCGGAGGCAATGTCCTCAACTGCCAACCCAAGGGATCGGAAGAGTGTGATCTCGGTCTCCGAGGTACGACCGGGGTGGTCGCCATTGAGGACCTCGCCGATCTCGGGAACGACCAGACCAGCCTCTACGAACCCCTCTTCGAGCCCTTTGATGAACTCCCCCGCCTCGTTGGCCAACGACTCGCGGCGATCGGTGAAGAGGGTCACATGCGGCAGGACATCGGTGTCGATCTCGCGCCACGACGGAATCGAGGCGCCCACCGCATTAATATGCATCCCGGGCTCGAGCATTTCAGCAAAAAGAACCGGTTCGCGAGCCGACGTGGTGGTGCAGACGATGTCGGCACCGGCAACTGCCGATGCGACGGAGGTGGCGGGCTCGACGATCACGCCGTGTCGAACAGCCTGCTCTTCGGCAAATACCCGAGCTTTGTCAATATCCCTGCTCCAGACCTGGATGCGCGAGATCTCCCGGACTTCGAGCATGGCCTCGATATGCGAGCTCGCCTGGGCCCCTGCCCCGAGAATAGCAAGGATCTCTGAACCAGTCCTCGCCAGACGATCGGTGGCCAGGGCGGACACCGCCGCAGTCCTCACGGCGGTGATGGCGCCAGCCTCGCACAACGCCAACGGTGCTCCGGTGGCCGCATCGAAGATCATCACCCCACCCTGGTGCGACTCCACCCCCAGTTCCCCGGGGTTGTCGACTACACTCAAGACCTTGATTCCGAAAGGCCGGCCGGCGGCCAACAAGCCCGGCATCCAGGCCAGAATGCCCCTGCGGTCCGGGCGCAGAATGCCCGATCGCAACGGTTGAACACCATCGCCGCGAGCAAGGTTGGAGAGCGCGTCCCCGACCACTTCCATGCAGTCCCGCATCGGCAGCAGCTCCCGCACCTGTGAGTGGCTGATGATCAACATGGCCTTCCTCCCCCGCCCCAACGGAGCGAACGACCGGTGTTGCGGGCGGGGGTAAACCCCGCCCCTACGAGGGCTGAAACAATCTTACCCATTATAGGGGAGGGGTTTATCCCCTCCCCAACGAATGCTGACTTCATGTTTCTCGCCTCAAGAAACGAGCTCATGGATTGCCTTGAGAAATGTGCTGTTTTCATTCGCTGTACCAACAGAGATCCTCATAAAATTCGGCATATTCCAGACACGACCGGGCCGAACGTAGATCTGCTGATTGTAGAGGGCTCTCACCAGCTCAGTGGTGGGTTTGCCGAAATCAACCATGAAGAACGGGGCACGATACGGATAGGGCTTCATGCCGAGTTCGATCAGACCGGAGCGGAGCTGCATGAGACCCTCGTCGATCAGCTTGACGTATCTACCGACGTGCTCCTCGTCTGCAAGCGCCACCGGCCCGGCAATCCGGGTCGCAGTGTTGATCCCAAAGTCGCCCCACCAGACTGTTCGAAGCCTCGCGAAAACCTGGTCCGAACCGATCGCATAACCGAGCCTCAAGCCAGCCATCCCATACGCCTTCGAAAAGGTGCGCAAAACGAGAATCGGTGCACCACTGCGGACCAGGTCGAAGGCGAGGTCACTATCGGGAAGGAAATCGTGATACGCCTGATCCACCATCAGGACCGCGCCCGGAGGCAAGGCCTCGGCAAGGGCCACAATCTCCTCGTGCGGAATCGGCGCTCCGGTCGGGTTATTGGGGTTGGCCACATACACGATGCGGGTATCCCGCCGGATGGACTTCTTCATTTTCGCGGTATCGACCACGCCATTCTCACCCAGTGGGACTCGAATGACCTGGCGGCCCATGCTCTCCGCCGCCATTCCCGACCAACCGTAGCTCGGCGTCGGCATGACGAGATTCCCGCCATCTCTCAAGAAGGCCCAGGGCGTGAACTGGAGGAACTCGGTGGAGCCGCAACCGACCAGCACATTGTCGAACGGGATGCCGTGATGATCGGCAATCGCCTCGATCAGAGGGTCGATGTAGTTGTAACGGTTGGCATCTGCGAAGCCGCTCTCCAATAGCGCCGAAATCACTTTCTTCGAAGGCCCCAACGGGTTTTCGTTGAAGTTCAGCCGAACCGAACCATCGCGGAAACCTCCGGGAGGGAAGCCGGGGATCGGCTCACCGGCGGGCAAGCTTTCCTGCGCCGACGCCACTTCGGGAAACGACGCGCCTGCGGCGGCCGCCGCGGCAGCCAGGGTCTTGAGGAAGGCACGGCGGGTTGGATGGAGGCCCTCCGGATAACAACTCCACGATCGATCCATTAGATCCATGGTTCCTCCGTGTGAATCGAAGATACAGAGTCCTGCCGCCGATCAACAAGCTGCGACGGAATCCTGCATCCTCGAACCGCGGTCGCCTGGGCGGCTCATTGGAGCCCGTCGACCCCCTTCTGACTGCGATGGCGGCTCCGGAGATCGCCCCCCACCATCAACCCCAGGAGCGCGTTCCCGCAACAAAAAAAAGAAAATGACCGCTGCGGAACGCCCGGCGCTCTCCGCACGACCGTCTACAATTGGGTCATGGCCCCCAAACCAGAATTCGACCCCAAACGCTGGCCCAGGTTGATCGGGGCGCGGATCACCAAGCAGAGGCACGTGCCGGGCACCGCTCCAGGGACCCTCCCTTCGCGCACTGAGACGACCGAGCCGACCGCGGCGCGGGTCGTCGCCTACAACTCCACCGATTTGACGGACGTCGCCTACCTCGACCCTGACCGTTTGCCCGGGCTCGGGGATGAGTTGACCGTATGGGTGAACTTCGAAGGCCACGACGTGGCGCAGATCGCGGACCTCGGCGCCCGTCTCGAAGTACACCCTCTCGCGCTGGAAGATGTTCTTCACGTGGGGCAACGTCCAAAGGTCGAGGATTTCGAGGAATCGCTCTTTCTCGTTCTCGACCACTTTTCGGTGAACACGGACGGTGCCGGACTGAACAAGGAACAGGTCAGCCTGGTGGTCCAGGCCGGTCTCGTGCTATCGGTTCGGGAGCACGCCTCCGATCTTTTCAAACCCGTGTATCAGAGGCTGCGGTCCGGCAAGGGTCGAATCCGCGCGGGCGGGGCCGGCTATCTCGCCTACGCGCTCATCGACATCGTTGTGGATCACGTGTTTCCGGTGTTGGAACACATTGGCGACCGTCTCGAAGATCTCGAAGCTTCGATTCTGGACGACCCGACAAAGGATAATCTCAACGCGCTCCACGTGATCAAACGTGACCTGCTCTTGTTGCGCAAGTCCATGTGGCCGACACGGGACCTGCTTCGCAATCGGCTGCTGATCGATTCACCGTTCATTGGAGAGCAAACCCTGATCTATCTTCGAGACGTTGCCGACCACGCCACGGTGGCGGTCGACATGATCGAGACCTACCGCGAGATGGTGGCCAGTCTCAATGACCTCTACCTGACGAACGTCTCGATGAGAATGAACGAGATCATGAAGGTGCTGACGACCATCGCGACCATCTTCATCCCGCTTTCGTTCATCGCCGGTCTGTACGGAATGAACTTCAACACCGCGGCGAGTCCGCTGAACATGCCCGAACTCAACTGGTTTTGGGGCTACCCGGCGACGCTGATGCTGATGGCGGCCGTCGCCGGAGGTCTGCTGATCTACTTCCGGCGCAAACGTTGGTTCTGACCGCGCTGGTCCTCCACGTACCCCTTATGTGCCGCGAGCAGAAAGGGGAACTACGATAGAATCCACCGATCGGATGCGACCCGAAAGGCGGACTCATGTGTGGCCTGGTAGGTATATTGGGGTGCAAGGGGCCCGACGGGGAACGTCGGGAGCTGGTGCACGCCATGGCCGATACCATGGTTCACCGCGGCCCCGACGGAGAAGGTTACGAGGCCCGCGACGACTGTGCGCTCGGTTTCCGCCGCCTGGCCATCATCGATGTGACCGCCGAATCGCCACCCTTCCCCAACGAAGACCGTTCGATCTGGTCGATCTGCAACGGCCAGATCTACAACGCCCCCGAACTCTTCGAGCGCCTTCGCGCCAAGGGTCACACCCTCCGCACTGAAACCGACACTGAAGCCATCCCCCACCTCTACGAAGAGTACGGCGCCGACATGGTCGAGCACCTCAACGGCATGTTCGCCTTCGCGGTGTGGGACGAACCACGCCAACGGCTGCTACTGGCCCGCGACCGCGCCGGAGAAAAGCCCCTCTTCTATTGGACCGATGGCGAGGAGTTTGTCTTCGCCTCCGACCTGCGCGCATTTCTGGTCCACCCGCGGATCCCCAAGGCGCTCGACCCGGTGGCCCTGCGCCGCTACCTGACCCATGACTACTTCCCGGCGCCGATGAGCCCCCTCCAGGGGGTGCGCAAGCTGCCGGCCGGCCATCTCCTGATCGTCGAGGACTGCAAGGTGACTGTGAAGCAGTACTGGGACCTCGCCGACTACTTCGTGCAGCCGGACCTCGCGCGCCGCAGCACCGATGATCTCGCCGAAGAGCTCGACCACCTCATGGGCCAGGCGGTACGCCGCCGCAGCCGCTCGGATGTGCCCTTCGGGCTCTTCCTCTCCGGAGGTATCGACTCCTCCGCCGTTCTCTCCTACCTCGCCGAACAACAGGGCGATGGGGTGCCGGTGTTCTCCATCGGTCACACCGAGAAAGCCTTTGACGAGGCGAGCATGGCCGAGATCACGGCCCGGCACTTCAAGGCTGACTTCAACCAGCTGATCCTGGACGAAAGCCACCTCGCCGACGGCCTGCGAAGGGTCGGCCCGGGACTCGGCGAGCCGCTTGGCGATGCCTCGACCATTCCCAGTCACCTTTTGGCGCTCTTCGCGCGCGAGAAGGTCAAAGTCATCCTTTCCGGTGAGGGTGCCGATGAGCTCTTCGCCGGCTACCCGACCTACATCGGCAACCGGGTGGCAGAGATTTACAACCGTATCCCACGGCCGATCACCAACGTCGCTGTCAAGGCCGCCCTCAAGCTGATGCCGGTTTCGATGGGCAATATCGCTTTCGACTATCTCTTGAGCCGATTCGTGTCCGCAGCCGAGCAGGACCTCGTAGAACGGCACCACACCTGGTTCGGCAGCTACTCACCGGAGATGCAACAGGGTGTTCTCGCCCCACGGGTCCTCGAGGCCCTCACCGGCGACGACCCGTTTGGTTCGGCTCGTTCCCGGATCGAGGGGAAGAACCTCCCGGACAGCCTCTCCAAGCTGCTCTACATGGATTTCACCATGTATCTGCAGGACGACCTTCTGACCAAGGTCGACCGCGCGACGATGCTTGCCTCGCTCGAAGCGCGGGCGCCGTTCCTCGACCACGATCTCTCGGAGTTCGCGGCCGGGATCCCATCGGCCCTCAAACTCAAGGGCAAAAGCACCAAGGACATCCTCAAGAAAACGGTCCGCAGACGCCTGCCGGTCGACGTCATCAAACGCCGCAAGCGGGGTTTCAACATCCCATTCTCCAAGTGGATGCTGCACGGACTCGGCGACGAGTACCGACGGCGTTTTTCAGAGGAGCGGGTCGAAGCCCGCGGCCTCTTCAACCCGCAGGGCATCACCGCCCTCCTCGACGAACACCTCTCCGAGCAGACCGACCACCGCAAACCGCTCTTCACTCTGCTCGCCTTCGACCTCTGGTGCGACGCCACCTTCGGTGAGGGTGTTCGGATTCCGATCGGCGAGTTCCGGGAGACGGTACGGGTGAAGGCCTCCCGAGCGGTCCTGGTCCTTGCCGCCATTCTCTTTATCTGCAATATCTGGGGCTACGATCTGTGGGCGCCGGACGAGCCCTTCTTTGGCGAAGGCGCGCGGGAGATGGTGGTCGACGGCCAGTGGCTGGTCACCCACGTCAACGGCAAGGTCAATACCCACAAACCGCCCTTCTTCTTCTGGCTCATCGCCCTGCTGTCTCTACCCCTCGGGAGGGTCACCTCACTGACCGCCCGCCTTCCGTCCGCCCTGGCCTCGCTCGGCACTGTGGCGATGGTCCTTCGTCTGGGTCGCCGCGCGGCATCCGAGCGAACCGCGGTCCTCGCCGCCTTCATCCTCGCCACCAGCTATCTCTTCTGGGACAAGGCGCGGTCGGTCCAGATCGACGCCGTCATGTGCTGCCTCATCTGGGTCGCGCTCTCGGCCTTCGAGGCCTGGCGGGCGGGTGATCTCGATGGGCGCCGTGCGGGGCTGATTTTCTGGGCGGCGGCGGCCTTGCGGTTCTGGCGAAAGGACCGGTTGGACTGCTGCTGCCGCTCGGCATCGCTCTGGCCACCCTCGCCGTTGATCGTGAAATCGGCAAATGGCGCGGTTTCGCACCACTGACCGGCCCGCTGCTCTTTGCTGCGATCTGCGGTGTCTGGGTGGCGGCAACCATGCTGTGGGGACCAGCCGAGTACTCGGTGTGGGGCGCCCTCAAGGAGCACTTCGTCGATCGCGGGATCCACGGCATGCACCACGCGCAACCGTGGTGGTATTACGCCAAGGTCCTGCCGCCGCAGCTCCTGCCGTGGACCTTCCTGGTCCCCGGCGCACTGGTGCTCGCCTGGCGCCGCCGCGACCGGATGGATCGGTTCCTGCTGGTGACGGTGGTCTTCGTCGTTCTCTTCTTCTCCATTTCGACCGAAAAACGAACCCTCTACGTGCTCCCCGCCTTTCCCGCCTTTGCCCTGATGACGGCGCGATTTGTAGGCGCGTTCCTGGGATGGGACGAAGGGCCGGCGATGTCGCGACGCTGGATCACCGTCGGCCAGAGCTTCCTCGCCGGCCTCCTGGTTCTCCTCGGTGGGGCGGCACCCTTCGCCGTCGAGCGGGTGGACGAGGTCCCGGTCTGGGCCATCTACGCATTGGCGGGCCTGCTCCTCGCCACAGGTCTTGGCACCCTCTGGGCCGTCATCAAGAAGAACGATTTCGCCGCAGCCGTTGTCCCCGGCGCCGGTTTCGCCGCCGTCTTTCTCTTTGTCGCGATCGTGGTCTACCCGATGGCCAACACTTTCAAATCGGGTCGCGATTTCGCCGCGGTCATCGCCGAGGAGACGGCCGCCTCACGGGCCGCCGGACACGACGTATTCGCTTTCGACCTCGGGAACCTGCCGATCCACTACGCCTTCTACACGAACGGCATCTACACGGTTGAGACGAAAGACATCGCCGATCTGGCGCGGCACCTCGATCGCGAAGAACAGGTCTTTGCCGTCGCCAATGCGAAAAGGTTTGACGAGCTGCCACCGAGAATCCGCGCCCGGGTTGAGATCATCGCCACGACCCACGCCAGCCGCCGCGACGTGGCTTTGATTTCAAACCATTGACCCTCCTGATGAGGTATAGGGGTAGGGATCCCCGGTTACCCGGGGACCCCTCCCTCCGAACCGTGCGTGCGGTTCTCCCGCACACGGCTCTCCAGTCGGCGGTTCACCTCCGAGAGGACTGACTGGCCGCTGCATGGGCTGCGACAAATGAGAACACCCCATGCTTGGCAAAGAAGGCGTTGGGCCAGCGTTGATGATCCGAGCCACGTCCCCGGCCTTTCCGGTGCCGACGTCTACGGAGAATGCTCCGCAGGCGCATTCGGATCCACTGGTCGAGTCGGGGAAACGTGGTCCGATGGCTGTGTTTGAAATACTCAAACCAGCCACGGGTGGATCGGTTCAGATTCACGATGATTGCTTCCAAGCTGTGTCCGTTGTTACGTCGGGTTTTGCTGCGCACGTTATCCTTGAGTCGCTTCAGGCTCTTGTCGCTCGGCCAACGGTAGCCGCGCTCGAAGTGGTATCCCAAGAA
Source organism: Candidatus Sulfomarinibacteraceae bacterium (assembly GCA_963776765.1). Taxonomy (GTDB): domain Bacteria; phylum Acidobacteriota; class Thermoanaerobaculia; order Thermoanaerobaculales; family Sulfomarinibacteraceae; genus Sulfomarinibacter. The sequence goes on along the minus strand of CAVZOK010000009.1, from coordinate 233,124 downwards.
GTCGAATCCGCCGCGCTGGCTTGCATCCACCAGCCGGGTCTTCTCAGGGTGAAGTGTCAGCCCTGCCCCATCCACCCATTCCTGGATCAGCTCGAGCACCAGCTGGGCCTCTCGTTCTGAGCGACATTGCACGATGAAATCATCGGCGTATCGCGTCATTTCGAATCCCTGCTGTGCCATGAGTTGGTCCAACGGGTCAAGGTAGATGTTTGACAGTAGTGGGCTGATCACCGCTCCCTGGGGAGTCCCAGTTTCGGGCGCCCAGTTCCGCGTGGTCTCCATAATGTCCTGATTCAGGTAGGACTCGACCAGTGTTAGCACTCGACTGTCACTGATCTTTTCGCCTACCCGAGCCAGCAGCTGCTCGTGAGGGATGGTGTCGAAGTAGCTCTTCAGATCCGCATCAACTACCCACGTGTACTCCCGCTTCAGCAACGCGTCGACTCGACGCAGTGCATCCTTGCACCCTCGTCCGGGTCGAAATCCGTAGCTGTGTTCGGCGAAGTCTCGCTCGTAGATCGGTTCCATCACATTGCGAAGTGCTGTCTGCACCACGCGATCTCTCACTGTCGGTATCCCTAACGGCCTCGTCTGACCCTTCTTGCCAGGTTTGGGTATCCACACCCGACGAACTCCTTGGGGCTCATACCTGTCTTCCGCAAGTGCTTCCGATATCCACTCCAGGTTCTGCTCCAGCCGGTCCGCAAACATCGCGATCGTCTGGTGGTCCACTCCCGCACTCCCCCGATTCTTCGTGACCTTGTCAAAGGCCGCCTCGAGGTTGCTCGGTCTGTAGACCTTGTCTATCAAGCTGAACCACATGCCTCCTTTCACCCCCCGTTCGAGGGCCGTCAGCATGCGATCAGTCCAAACACAAGGTTCGACCCACGACCATCTGGCCCGGGTCTCTCCGACTTGTTTAGCCTTCTTAGGCACTTCCGCCGGTTTCACTTCCTTGCCCTCGTCCTTCACGCATCCACCTTCCTGCCCTCCTTTGCTCCACGCCCATTACGACGCTTCATTACTACTACGAGGGCTCTGACTCCTGTACGGTTCTCCTCTCCGCACAGGTCTCCCTGCTTCACGTGCACTGCCTTCCGACCATTCAACCCCCAAACACCGAGCAGCCCCTCTGTCGTTGCTTTGTCACGCCACATCAGCTCGACAGACCTTCCACTTTCGTGGTCTGGACTTCGCCATTCCTACGCTGGCTCGTCGTCAGCGCCCGGCCGAATCGAGTTCGTCATCCTGCAGACTGGTCGTTCACCTCCCGTTGCTCCCCACCCCGCATCACTGCGACGCAGTTACGTTCGGTTTCAGGCCCGTGGCGCAGGCCTGACGGGGACTTCCACCCCACTGATAGTGCACGCTTGCAGGCGCACGTAGGGGCGGGGCCTGCCCCGCCCTTTCCCCCCGAAATGGATACGCCCTTGTGGCGCAGGCATCTCGCCTGCACATTTCCACGGCAATCGAAGAAGTGCAGCCGGGACGGCTGCCCCACAATCCAACCCAATTGATGACCCCTCCATTTGTGGTGCGGGCGTCTCGCCTGCGCAATTCCACGGCAATCGAAGAAGTGCAGCCGGGACGGCTGCCCCACAATCCAACCCAATTGATGACCCCTCCATTTGTGGTGCGGGCGTCTCGTCTGCGCAATTCCACGGCAATCGAAGAAGTGCAGCCGGGACGGCTGCCCCACAATCCAACCCAATTGATGACCCCTCCATTTGTGGTGCGGGCGTCTCGCCTGCGCAATTCCACGGCAATCGAAGAAGTGCAGCCGGGACGGCTGCCCCACAATCCAACCCAATTGATGACCCCTCCATTTGTGGTGCGGGCGTCTCGCCTGCGCAATTCCACGGCAATCGAAGAAGTGCAGCCGGGACGGCTGCCCCACAATCCAACCCAATTGATGACCCCTCCATTTGTGGTGCGGGCGTCTCGCCTGCACATTTCCACGGCAATCGAAGAAGTGCAGCCGGGACGGCTGCCCCACAATCCAACCCAATTGATGACCCCTCCATTTGTGGTGCGGGCGTCTCGCCTGCACATTTCCACGGCAATCGAAGAAGTGCAGCCGGGACGGCTGCCCCACAATCCAACCCAATTGATGACCCCTCCATTTGTGGTGCGGGCGTCTCGCCTGCGCAATTCCACGGCAATCGAAGAAGTGCGGCCGGGACGGCTGCCCCACAATCCAACCCAATTGATGACCCCTCCATTTGTGGTGCGGGCGTCTCGCCTGCGCAATTCCACGGCAATCGAAGAAATGCAGCCGGGACGGCTGCCCCACAATCCAACCCAATTGATGACGCCTCCATTTGTGGTGCGGGCGTCTCGCCTGCGCAATTCCACGGCAATCGAAGAAATGCAGCCGGGACGGCCGCACCCCAAAGGGCTCACAACACTTTTCGAACTTCCGTTGATCTCTGGCCTATCAATCTTTCACTCACCATCAGTTCAGCATTCAGGATCGCCGCACCGGCGGCGCCGCGAACAGTGTTGTTAACCAGTGCCACAAGCCGGATGTCGTGTACCGGGCAGCGGCGGATGCGACCGACGGTGACGGTCATTCCGTCCCCTGCACCGGCATGGCGTCGTGGCGTCGGCGGATCGTCTCCCGACAGCACCGTGATCGGGTTCTGAGGAGCCGAGGGCAGATCGAGGTCCGCGACGCGGCCACGAAACGCAGCCAGCTCCTCGGCCACCTCGATGGGTGAAGCGGCCCGTCGCAGACGGAGGGACAGGCACAGGAGGTGGCCGTCGAGCACCGGCACCCTTGTCGTCTGCGCACTGATGGTGATCGCTGCCGGCTCAACGCGGCCACGGTGCCGACGGCCGAGGATCTTGAGGGGCTCGGTGCACAGCTTCTCCTCTTCCCCCGGGATGAATGGCACCGCATCGCCGAGAATATCAAGGGCCGAAAGACCCGGATAGCCGGCGCCCGAAACAGCCTGCAGAGTCGTCACGTTAACAGCATCGATTCCGAAGGCATCGTGGAGCGGTTTGAGCACCATCACCAAGCCGACCGTGGCGCAGTTGGGGTTGGTGACGATCGGGGCGCCGTCGTGAAGATGTCGTGAAAGCTCGAGGTGGTCTGGGTTCACCTCGGGAACGATCAGCGGGGTCGACGCATCCATTCGCAATGCCGACGCGTTGGAGACCACCGGGATACCGGCCGCCGCCAACCTCGGTTCCACCACCGATGCGATTGGCGAGTCGAGGGCAGAGAACGCAAGATCACAGTCGAAATCGTCGTCGACAGTCTGTACAACCAGATCCGCTACCGGGTTGGGCACTGAACCCTGCTCTCTCCACCGGACCGCATCGCGGTACGGACTCCCGGCCGACCGTGGCGATGCCGCGACCGCAGTCACCTCGAAAGATGGATGGTCACGCAACAGATGGACGAGTTTCTGACCGACGGTTCCGGTGGCGCCGAGAATGGCAGCCCTAAGCCGCGGGGACATGGTGGATCTCCTTCTTCCCGGGTGTGAGTTTTTTGCTGCTGACTGCGAGGGGTTCGCGGTCGAGCATCAGGGCATCGTGGATCGTGCAGAGCGCATATTCGAGATCGCTGCGATCGACCAATAGGGCCACCGTATGGGGACTGGCTCCAGCGGCAAAACTCCGCACGGCAATGCCTCGCCGAGCAAGCGACTCCAACGCCCGCCCAGCCACCCACGGTTGCAAGGCGATGTCGTGACCGACCAGAGTGACGACACTCGCTGCGAAGTGCTCGTTCTCCTGGATCCGCCCGATCAGAGATTCAGCCCTCGAGGAGGGGACAGCCACCAGGGTCGTGCCATCGGCCGAGGCGCGACACGCCATGAGGACCTCGCCCACTTGTGCCAGGGAACCGTTGCGAAGCCGGAACGCCGTTACATCCTCAAATGCCGACGCCGCGACGACCCGGCCTTGGGTCCCCGAATGGGCGGCGATTTCGGTGCCCCTCCTCGCCGGTTCCAGTGAATTGCGAACGTGGATCGGGATGCCCCTTTCGGCCAGCGGGCGAACAGTCTGCGGGTGGAGCACCTTGGCACCGAAGAAGGAAAGTTCTTCCGCCTCTTCGTAGGAGAGCGATGGGATCGACGATACGCTCGGCACGAGTTGTGGTGGAGCTGTCAGGACGCCATCAACGTCTGTCCAGATTTCCACCCGCGCGGCGTCGAGCGCAGCGCCGAGCACTGCGGCGGTGAAGTCCGAACCACCGCGGCCAAGGGTCGTGGTTCGGCCGTGAGGGTCGGCGCCGATGAAACCAGTGACGATCGGCGTCGCGGTGTTCCTGCCGTTGAACAATCGCCGACACCTATACCGCGTCGCGCCGAGGTCAACCTGCGCCTCGCCGAAGGAGCTGTCAGTCACCACCGCCTCAGCAGCATCGATCACTCGGGCGGCGCATCCCCTGGACTGAAGGGCCGACGCGAGGAGCTGGACGGACAACCGCTCCCCCACCGCCAGCACTCGATCCGCGATCTCCTTTCGATTCGCCGGATCCGCTTCCAGCAACCTCAGGTCGCTTCTCAGTCCACCGATGACGGCCTGGATCGAACGCACCGCCGGTTCGCAGCAGCCGGGAGACAGTGCCTCGAGGATTCCGAGGTGTTGACTCTCGATGACGTCCACCTCTTCGGACCAGTCGTCCGAGACCCCAATCAGCGCCACGAGCCGGTTGGTCGTGCCCGCCACTGCGGACGCTATAACCACGACCTGCTCATCTTTCGCAGCCTCTTCCACGAGGCGGGCGGCCTCCTCGAAACGCTGCCGGTCGGCCAACGAGGTGCCTCCGAACTTGAGCACCCTCATGCCGCACCTCCCGCACACATCCTCACGACATTCCTCGACTCGACGGCATCCCGAAAGGCCCGCACCCGGTCCTCAAGCTCCTCAGTCTCGATCAGAAAGGCGTCGTGCCCATGGGGCGAGTGGATGGTGTAGAGCTCGGCGTCCGGGATCAGGCGGGCCAGGAATTCCTGCTCGGCCGGGGGGTAGAGCCCGTCCGAATCGATCGATACGACGAGGACGGGAATCGTGATCGACTCGAGGGTCGACTCGACGCCGCCACGGCTCCGGCCGACGTCGTGACGATCCATGGCACGCGTCAGGCTGACATAGGAGTTGGCATCGAACCGGTCCACCAGGGCGCCACCGTGGTGATGCAGCCAATCGCTGATGTGGAAATCCCCACCCGGCAAGGCTGCACGACCGAACCGGTCCTCGAGGCTGGCCGGTGTGCGGTAGGAGCACATCGCCATCATCCGAGCCGCCGCGAGACCCGCCGCCGGTGGATTATCAGGCGCGTACCGCCCGTCGCTCCACCTCGGATCGGCGGCGATGGCGGCGCGTTGCGCCTCCGATTGAGCGATGCACCACGCCGAGTGGCGAGCCGAGGCAGCGATCACTACCGCAGCCCGGACTCGTGGGTCCGAGAGCACCCATTCGAGTACCTGCATGCCACCCAGCGAGCCACCGATCACCAGCCGGATTCGACGCACACCCAGCGCATCGAGCAGCCGACGCTGAACCTCGACCATGTCTCGTACGGTGATCGGTGGAAGGTCCGGCCCCCAGCTCGAGCCGGCATTCGAACGTGGCGAGGTTGGCCCTGTCGTACCGTAGCAGCTGCCGAGAACAGTGGTGCAGATGATGAAATCCCTTTCCGGGTCAAGCGCCTTGCCGGGGCCAAAGAGATCACCCCACCACAGATCGGCGTCCGCCGACCCTGTCAGCGCATGGCAAATGACGACTGCATTGTCACCAGCAAGCGATAACCGACCCCAGGATCGGTAGGCCACCGTCACCCGCTCGAGGACGGCGCCACACTCGAGCTCGAGTGGGTCATCGAGAACGAACAGCCGCGGCGCCTCCACCTTCAGGCGATGCGTGCACATGCCGTCACCTCCCACACCCGGGCAAAGGACCGCGCGAAGTCGGTCTTGATGTCATCGATGTGCTCGAAACCCACCGAGACCCGGACGAGGTCGGGGCTCACGCCCGACGCGACCTGCTCGGAGTCGGTGAGCTGTTGATGCGTGGTGCTCGCCGGGTGGATGACCAGGGTTTTGGCGTCGCCGACATTGGCGAGATGTGAGGCCAGCCCGACGCCATCGATGAACTCGCGACCCGCCGCAGCGCCGCCGCGGATGCCGAAGGTCAACACACAACCGAAGCCGTTGCGGAGGTATTGTGCGGCCCGCCGGTGCGAGGGATGGTGTTCGAGACCCGGGTAGGAGACCCAATTCACGTCCGGGCGGGCCTCCAGCCACCGCGCCAGCGCGAGGGCGTTGTCAGCCTGGCGCTGCACCCTCAGAGACAAGGTCTCCAATCCCTGCAGCAGGAGAAAGGCGTTGAAGGGGCTCTGGCAGGGGCCGAGATCCCTCAAGCCCTCGACCCGCGCGCGGACGGCAAAAGCGATGTTGCCGAACGAACTGTCGGGTCCGAAAGCATCGGCAAAGACCAGCCCGTGATATCCCGGTGACGGCTCGGTGAACGAGTGGAACTTCCCGTTTCTCCAGTCGAAATTCCCGGAGTCGACAATCACACCGCCAATCGACGTGCCGTGGCCGCCGATCCACTTGGTGGCCGACTGGACGACGATGTCGGCGCCGTGGTCGATCGGCCGGCAGAGATAGCCGCAGCAGCCGAAGGTGTTATCGACCACCAGCGGGATCCCGTGCTCATGCGCGAGATCGGCCAGTCCACGGAGGTCGGGGATGAGGAAACACGGGTTGGCGATCGACTCGACGTACAGGGCGCGGGTGTTTTCCCGGATCGCCGGCGCAAAGGCTGCGGGGTCATCGCCCTCCACAAAGGTCACGTCGATTCCCAGACGCGGCAGAGCGACCTTGAGTTGGTTGTAGGTTCCGCCATAGAGATTGGAGGCGGCGACGATGTGGTCGCCGGCCTCGCAGAGGGTGGTCAGCGCCAGGAATTGAGCGGCCTGGCCACTCGAGGTCGCTAGCGCCGCAACGCCACCTTCGAGCGCCGCAACTCGTTGCTCGAAGACATCGGTGGTTGGATTTTGCAGGCGGGTGTAAATGTTGCCGAATTCTTGGAGGGCAAAGAGGCGGGCGCCATGCTCGGCGGAGTCGAAGGTGTAAGAGGTCGTCTGGTAGATCGGGACCGCACGCGCGTTGGTGCCCGGGGATGGCTCCTGACCGGCGTGGATCTGAAGGGTTTCAAAGCGGTAGTCGGTGGACTCGGTGGTCATGTTGTCGTTCTCCTCGAATCAATGGTCGGTGGTAGATAAGCCGCCAGGCGGCCGGGCTCCGGTCCAACTGATTGGAACGACACATTCGCATTCGTAACAACATTTCTTTCTCCTTTGTGACTGGACGCAAAAAACCCGCGGACGGTGCCGCGGGTTTGAAGCGTTGTGTCTTTGTTCGGCGAATCGCTAAACGACACCGCTCCTTCCCCGCAGCTGCGGCATGTACATCGACATGACCATGGCGAAGACGGAGTGGCGTGAAGGCCTCATAACTTGCTATATCTAACAACAAGTCTGATTGGTGTCAAGGGTTGGGCTGGCATATTCACGAAGTGATCAGTTATCAGTAACCAGTGACCAATAACAATTTGTCATTGACAAGAAGTCAGCGTGAGAGCCCGAGGGGGTGGGTGGGACTGGTTACTGACCACTTTTTACTGGTTACCGGTAGAGCGGGAGACCTCAGTCGAGGTTGTCGAGCACTCGGCGTAACCGGCCCTCGACCTCTTCCGCGATCGGCGCGACATCGGGGTTGTCGACCAGCGAAAACGCGGCGGTCGGTTTGAGGGCCGAAACGATGGTCCCGCCACCCTCGCGTTCCATCACCACGACATTGCATGGCAGCAAGACGCCGATAAAGGGCTCACCGGTCATCGCCTGGTGAGCGAGGTGTGGGTTGCACGCGCCAAGGATCACATAGCGCCTGAAATCGACGTCGATCTTCTTCTTGAGGGTCGCTTTGACGTCGATCTCGGTCAGAATACCAAAGCCCTCTTCGGCCAGCAGCTCGGTGGCCTTTGCCACTGCGTCGTCGTACTCCAGATCGGGAAGCTCTTTGACCAGCGCGTAACGGATTTCCATCGGTGACTCCATTTCTGTCAGAAGAGGCGGCCATCCGGCCTAAATGTGGATGAAAAGATATCAGATCCTGCGTCCAGATTGAATTCTCGTTTTACCTCCCTGCCTTTGGATCGTTCTCAGAATCTCCAATCTCGGCCTTGACAAAATTTTATTGAAACCTATCTTGTGTCATAGCGTATTACTTCGCTAATACGGTATGAAAATGACGAACTCAACAACCACCACCCGCCAGACACCCCCGAGACCAGCAAGATGCTGATCGTGGTCGACCCCTCGAGCGGCGTGCCGGTCTTCCGGCAGGTCATGGACCAGGTTCGGTTCCACATCGCCAGCGGGCTCCTGAACGCGGGCGACGAGCTGCCCCCTACCCGTACGTTGTCGGCGGAGCTCGGCGTCAACCCGATGACTATCTCCAAGGCCTACAACCTGCTCGAGCGGGACGGCGTTCTCGAGAGGCGGCCCGGCAGGCCCCTGGTCGTCGCGCAGATGGATTCCGCCGATCTCGAGCTCGAAAAGCTCGACCAGCTCCGCTCACATCTGTCGGGCGCCGTCCGGGCAGCCCAACAACTTGGCGTCAAACCCGGCGAGGCCGTCAAGGTCTTTCGCCTGATGCTTCAAAAAGACGAAAGGGAGGACTGAGATGAGCGTCCTCGCCCTCAGTGACATTCACCGATCTTTCGAACCCGGAGTTCCCGTTCTCGACGGCGTGGACCTCAGGGTCGAATCAGGAGAGGTGGTCGGGCTTCTCGGCCGCAACGGCGCCGGCAAAACCACCCTCCTCCACATCGCCATGGGGATGCTCCACCAGCAAAAGGGAACGGTCGAGGTCTTCGGCCTCGACCCCCACCGGAAACCGGTCGAGGTCAAAAAGCGCATCGGTTTTGTCTCCGAAAACCAGATCCTTCCGGCTTTCCTCAAGATCCGCGACGTGGTCGAGCTCCACCGCTCCCTTTTCCCGTCGTGGGACAACGAGATGGCGATAAACCTGGTCAACCGATTCGGTCTTCGTCCAGGGGCGCGCATCAAGACGCTTTCCAAGGGCCAGGCACGACAGGTGGCGCTGCTGTGCGCGCTGTGCCACAGACCCGAGCTGCTGCTCCTCGACGAACCCGCCGGGGGGCTCGACGCCCTCGCCCGCCGCGAGTTCCTGGAGACTTCAATCCAGGCCCTGAGCGATACCGGGACCACGATCGTCTTCTCGTCACACTATCTTTCCGACGTCGAGCGACTGGCCGGCCGGGCCGTCATGCTGCATGACTCGAAGGTGCTGATCGACAACTCCCTTGATGAGCTCCACGAGTCGTTCTCCATCGCTCTCGTGCCTCACCGCCCGCAGGGCACGAGCGAGGCTCTCCTCGGGCTTCCGGAGTGCCTCGGCGTCCGCGTTCGAACCGATGCCGTGCACGCGGTCTTCAGACTCGACCCGGACGATGCCTGCGCCCTCATTACCGATAAGCTTGGGGTCACGGACGCCCTCTGCCGGACTGCCGGCCTCGAGGAGATGTTCATCGAGATCGCGGGAGGCGAGCGGTGAACCCAACTCTCTGTCTGCTGCGTCAGGATCCCGCCCACATGGGGCTCGTTCGGGCTGTCCTCACCTGCCTCGGGGTCGGAATCGTCATGCGGATTGCGCCGGACCTCGGCGAGGACGTCAGATCGCTCGCCGGCACCGATCTTCCGGACGGCTTCGTGCCCTTCTATCTGCTCTTCACCGCCATGGTGGCCGTTTTCGTTCTCAGCAGCAACGCCTGGACGCGTTCGAGCCGACTCGCCCTCGGCCTGCCTCTGCCCGCACGCCGGGTCTGGGCGGTGCGCACTGGATCGCTGGTGGCGGTGGCGCTATTGTCCATCGCCGTGCTCGCCTCGGTCATGGGCCTTAGCTTCGACCTCGAGAGCCGCCGGGTGACGATGAATGTGGTCGTCGCTCTTGCCGCTGCGCGGGCGTCGGCTACTGTCCTGCTCTTGATCTGTCTCTTCCAGCTCCCCCAGTCCGGACGAGACCGCATCCCAATCGGTCCACCCTACGTGGTCTACCTCATCGGCGCCTCGCTGCTCACCCTGGTGTTCTCGTCGGCGCAGATCTCCTCGATCGCAGGTACCCTCGTCCTCCTGGTCATCGCGATCTCCCTGGGCGTGTATCTCTACTGCAGGGTTCCACCGACATTTTCGATCGGTCCGACGATCGAAGAGAGCGAATCGCCGGTCTGGTCGATGCCGGACGAGAGCGATCTCACCCTTCCCGAACCACTCGGCGACGATCAGCTCTTCGGCGATCGACGAAGTCCGGCCTACGCACTGCACTGGGTGCTCTTTAGAGGTCTCAAGACCAACATCCTGACGTGGTTTCTCATCGGTATCGTGGGTGCTTCGGTGACCATAGCGGTTCTTGAATTTCTCAAGGGCACCAACGCATTCCTCCCCCTGTTTTTTCTGACCATTTATCAACTGCCGCTGCTGCAGGCGGCCCTCGAAAGCATGGCCCCGTTTGACCCGCTGCCGATCTCGAGACGGGTTCTGTGGGCGCACAGCGTCGGCCCGATCATCATCTCGGCCGTTCTCGGGGTGCTCGCCGCGGGCGTGATCTTCGGCCTCAATCCACGATCCTTCACCCACGTCGTTTACTCGGAGTGCTGCGTCAAGGTCCCGTGGGACTACATGGAAATCAGCAGAGACGGACAGGTGCCGACCATCACCACATCGTGGGGTGAGAGCTATAAACCCGGCGCGCACCCGCTGTGGAAGGGCCGTACGGCGGCTTTGTACGATCCCTTCGAGGTCGGGAAAGAGAGCTCGCCACGGTTTGCCGAGTACCAGATGCAACGCGCCGTCGAGGCGGTGTACGGCATCCGGGTTCCGGCCGAGTTCTCGAGCACGGGCTCAAAGCCGCCACCGGAAGTCGTCGGCGGAGCCGGGCGTGACAGCTCTGCCCTCGACGCGACCCGTGGCCGGATGTCGGCCGATCGCAATCGAACGGCGGCGGTCGCTCTCATGCTGCTCGCCCTCCTCACGACAATTCTCATCTTCTTCTCACTGCTCCAGTTCGGCACATCCGTTCACCGAAAAGCCTACAAATGGGCTTCGATCGGCCTCATCGTCCTCGTCATCGCGCTCGCCGTCGCGGTGTCCATCGCGCGAATCCTCGGCTTCACAGAGGTCTGGTACATCGGTGCGCTGATTTCGATGGGCATCCGCTCCCTCGCCCATTTCATACCCTTGCCAACGTCGATTCTCTGGATCATTTGTGTAACTTTCTGGGTTGGTGCGTGTCTATTATTAGAGAAGGTCTTCTGTACAATCGAGATGCCGCGCGAGAAGACCATGAACCGATTCGCCGAGGAATACTGAGATGGACGACACGAGTCTTCAGGTCACCGCGAAGTCTTCAGCCAACGAAGGGCTGGTGCTTGCCGTCGAGGGCTATCTCGATGAGAACGGCGGCCGGACGCTCGCTCGAGAGACTCAGGCCACCCCGATAGCTGAACAACGACGCATCCGCATCGACCTGAACGAGGTCTGCCTCTTCAACTGTTCGGGGGCACGGCAGCTGATTACCCTGCTCAACGACCTCGACCAGCTGGGATACGAGGTCGACCTCGTTGGTGTGCACCCGCCGCTGCAGCGTTTGCTCGACCTCTCTACCTGATTCATTTCGACCGCCACCGGCAGAAGGACGCTGCCGTGGTTGAAGACCGCGGTCGCGTTGAGCACCTCCTCGAGGATGATGACGGCAACTGCGGGGGAACCTAATACGGCCACAGCGGCCATCTTGATCACCACCGACAGCACGATCTCGAGCGGGTGGACGCGGAGACCTGTGGTGCAATCGAAATCGACGTCGGCGTGGTGCACCATGTGCAACCGCCACAGGCCGGAACGGCATTGTAAGCCATTTGGCTGCTCTTTCGTGGCCGCAAAGCTCCCGCCGGATCGGGCACAATGGGAAGCCCGCAAAAGGAGCACCGCATGTCTGTTCGCACCTATCGCAAAATCCACCGTTGGCTCGGGCTGGTGGTGGGCATCCAGCTGCTGCTGTGGACCGTTGGCGGTCTGTTCTTCAGCCTGAACCCGATTGCCAAGGTGCGCGGGGAGACCGAGGAGCCCGAAGCGCCATCCCTCGAGTTCAGTACCCCGCCGGCGTCGCCGGCTGTCGCCCTGACCGAGTTCGTTCGTCTTCACTCACAGGCAGAAATCCAGACGGTTGCCCTGCGCCCGCATCTCGGTGGTGCGATCTACGAAATCACGTTTCTCGAGAACGGCGAGCCGCATTGGGCCCTTGCCGACGTATCGACCGGCGAGCTGCGAGCCGCTATCGACAGGGATGAGGCTGTTGCGATTGCGAAGCGGGCCTACCTGCCCGACACACCAATCGCCGACATCTCGCTGATTACGGAGGCCAATCGCGGATCGGAGTACCGCAAGCGACCCCTCCCCGCCTTCCGTGTCACCTTCGACGACCCGCTGGGCACACGTCTCTATATCTCGGTCGAGCGCGGGGACGTCACCGCGAGGCGCAACGACCGCTGGCGTCTCTTCGATTTCCTGTGGATGCTCCACATCATGGACTACCAGACCCGAGACAACTTCAACACGTTGCTGCTCCAGGCGGTTTCCGCTCTCGGACTCGTAACCGTCCTCAGCGGCTTCATTCTCGCGGCGGTCACTTCACCACGGGCCCGTCGACTGTTCGGTAGAGCATCACTCTAGCTCTCAACTCCCGGAGTCTTTCGAAGGCCCGCCGATCTCCAGATGAAGTAGATCGCCGGGTAGACCAGGAGCTCGCCGAAGAACGAAGTCACGATGCCGCCGACCATGGGTGCGGCGATCCGCCGCATGACATCGGCGCCGGTGCCGGTGGCCCAGAGGATGGGCAGCAGGGCAATGAAGGTCGTCGCCACGGTCATGGCTTTTGGCCGGATCCTCTGGACCGCACCGTGATCGACCGCTTCGGTGAGTTCGGACCAGGTCGTCATCTTTCCCTGGCTTTTCCAGCGCTCGTAGGCGATGTCGAGATAGAGCAACATCACCACCCCGGTCTCGGCGTCGAGGCCGGCGAGGGCGATCAGCCCCACCCACACGGCGATCGACCAGTTGTAGCCGAGGAAGTACATCAGCCAGATCGCGCCCACCGCCGAGAACGGGACCGCGAGCAGGACGATCGCAGTCTTGGTCAGAGAGCCGGTGTTGAAGTAGAGGATGAGAAAGACCAGCAGGAGGGTGATGGGAACGATCAACAGAAGCCGCGCCTTGGCGCGCTCCATGTACTCGTACTGTCCGGACCAGAAAATCGTGTAGCCCGGCGGCAGCTCGATCTGCTCCGCAACCTCCTGTTTCGCCCGTTTCACCCAGGTGCCGACGTCGATGCCGCGGAGGTCGACGTAGACCCACGCATTGGGACGGGCATTCTCGGACTTGATCGCCGGCGGCCCCTGGTGGATGCGGATTTGAGAGAGTTGGGACAGCGGGATGTATGCGCCACCCGGAGCGGGAACCAAGGTTTCGGCCAAAGCCTGGACGTTGTCGCGCAGCTCGCGAGGGTAGCGGATGTTGATGGGGTAGCGCTCGAGGCCCTCAACCGTCCAGCTGACGTTCATGCCGCCGATCGCGGACATGATGACGTCCTGGACATCACCGACGGTGATTCCGTAACGCGCAGCTGCTTCGCGATCGATGTCGAAGTCGAGGTAGTTACCGCCCATGACCCGTTCGGCGTAGGCCGAAAGCGTGCCCTCGAGCGGCTTGACCAGGGCCTCCACTTCCTTGCCGATGCGTTCGAGCTCGGAGAGATCCGGCCCGCCGATCTTGATCCCGACCGGGGTCTTGATGCCGGTCGAGAGCATGTCGATGCGGGTTTTGATCGGCATCGTCCAGGCGTTGGTCAGACCCGGGAACTGGATCGCCCGATCGAGCTCCTCGATGAGCTTTTCCTTGGTCATCCCCGGCCGCCACTCGGACGGGTCCTTGAGGACAATCGTGGTTTCGATCATCGACAGCGGCGCCGGATCGGTGGCGGTCTCGGCCCGCCCGATCTTGCCCAGCACCGACTCCACCTCCGGGAAGGAGGCAATGATCTTGTCGGTCTGTTGGAGAAGCTCCTTGGCTTTCGTGATGGAGATGCCGGGGAAGGTTGTCGGCATATAGAGCAGGTCACCCTCCCACAACGGCGGCATGAATTCCGAGCCGATATGCTGCAGCGGGAACCACACAGATGCCACGGCGGCGACCGCCAGCACCACCACCAGCCAGCGCCACTTCAGGACAACGTTCAGTAACGGTGTGTAGATTGCGCGCAGGAGCCGCGAAACCGGGTGTTTTTTCTCCGAGTGGATCTTGCCGCGAACGAACCAGTACATGAGGACAGGAATGACCGTGATCGCGACAATTGACGCCATCGCCATTGAATAGGTCTTGGTGAAGGCAAGCGGCCGGAAGAGCCGGCCCTCCTGCGCCTGCAGAGTAAAGACCGGTATGAAGGAAACAGTAATCAGGAGCAGGCTGAAAAAGAGGGTCGGCCCGACCTCTTGCGCGGAGCGCAAGATGATTTCGAAATGGCTCCGTTCGTCGCGCCATTCCTCGTAATGTTTGTGGGCGTTCTCGACCATGATCACGGCGGCGTCCACCAGCACCCCGATAGAGATGGCGATGCCCCCCAGGGACATGATGTTGGCGCCCAGCCCCTGGATCCGCATGATGATGAAGGCAAGCAGGATCGATATCGGTATCGAGACGATCGCGACAAAGGCCGATCGGAAGTGGAAGAGAAAAATGATGCAGACAAGCGCGACGATGATCGACTCCTCGATCAGAGTGTCGGTCAGGGTCTCGATCGACTCGTTGATCAGGTCGGTGCGATCGTAAGCGACCGAGATCTCGACGTCGTCCGGCAGCCCGGCCTCGAGGTCCGCCAGGCGCTCCTTGACCCTGGCGATGGTCGATAGGGTGTCGGCACCGGAACGCACCACGACCACCCCGCCAACGGTCTCGCCCTCGCCGTTCCAATCCGCGAGACCTCGCCGGATCTCAGGGCCGATGGTGATGTTTGCGACATCGGAGAGATAGAGGGGCGTTCCACCAGCGCCGACGCCGAGTGGGACCCGCTCGAGGTCACGGATCTCCTTGACGTAGCCGAGACCGCGCACCATGAACTCACTTTCGCCCATCTCCACGAGCCGCCCGCCGACATCGCTGTTGGAGCGCTGGATGGCGGTCTTGATGGCTGAGAGAGAAACGTCGAAGGCGCGGAGCCTTACCGGGTCGACCTCGACCTGGTACTGGCGTACAAAGCCGCCGAGTGAAGCGACCTCGGAGACCCCTTCCACCGATGTGAGGCCGTATCTGAGGTACCAGTCCTGGTAGGAGCGCAGATCGGCAAGCGACCGTTCGGGAGAGTTGAGGACGTACATGAAGGCCCATCCGACACCGGTGGCGTCGGGGCCGAGTTGCGGCGTCACGCCCTCTGGCAGCTGTCCCGCGAGGCCGTTGAGGTACTCGAGAACCCTCGACCGCGCCCAATACAGGTCGGTGCCGTCCTCGAAGATCACGTAGACGAAGGAGAAGCCGAAGAAGGAGTATCCCCGCACCACCTTGGCAAAGGGCACCGACAGCATCTTCGACGCCATCGGGTAGGTGATCTGGTCCTCGACGACCTGTGGCGCTTGACCGGGGAATTGCGTATAGACGATGACCTGGACGTCGGACAGATCCGGAATGGCGTCGAGGCGAGTGGTCCGCATCGCCCACACCCCGCCGAGGATGGCGAAGATCATCCCGATGATGACCAGGAATTGGTTTTTGAGGGACCACTCGATGATGCGGGCTAGCATGGCATCGCCCCCCAGGTGCATGAGCCCGGGCCGCAATTCCGAATTCCGAATTCCGAATTCCGAATTCTGGCTTGTCACGACCCACCCCCGGCACGTTTTGCGGCGATCATCTTCTGGATCGCCTCACTGAGATTCGCCTCCGAGTCGATCAGGAACTGGGAAGATGTCACGACCTCATCTCCCTCGGTCAGCCCCTCGAGCACCTGGATGAAGCCGTCGCCCCGTGAGCCGAGCACCACGTCGCGTGGCGCAAAGCGACCACCGCCGAGGGCAATGACGACGATGTCCCGCTGACCGGTTCGGATCACCGCTTCTGCCGGTACCGCGACGGCATCGGGCGCCGTTACCGGCGCGAAGATCACCGTGGCGTACATCCCGACCCTCAGCCGACGGTCGCGGTTGGGTACGTCGAGGGTGAGCTGGATGGTTCGGGTTTTCTCCGAAACCTCGGGCTCGATGTAACGCACCCGGCCGCGATAGTTCACGCCCGGGAAGTAGCTCACGGTGACGGTGGCCGGGCTGCCGACGTCGAGCCACGGCAGTTGGTTGTCGAAGACCTCGACGGTGAGCCAGAGGTTGGAGAGGTCCGCGATGTGGAGCAGCTCCATCCCGGGGCGGGTCGCCATACCTTCCAGACCTGGCATCCGCAACATGACGACGCCGCTCGCCGGCGCCACCACCTGGAGCGTGCGGAAGACCTCACCGGATTCTTTGAGCCGGCGGATCTGCTCCGGTGCGATGTCCCAGAACGCCAGACGCTGGTGGGCCGCTTCGAGCAACGCCTCGGCGCGGGCAAACGTCCCGGCGGGCGCATCGGAGAGGCTCTGGACGTAGCGCTTCGCAGCGAGAAGCTCCTGCTCGGTCTGCACGAGCTCGGGCGAGTAGATTTCGAACAACGGCTCGCCCTTCTTCACGGGTTGGCCGATGTGGTTGACATAGGTCTTCTCGATAAAGCCCGAATACTTGGTGGTCACCGAGACCATCCGCTCCTGGTCGTAGTCGAAATATCCGACCGTTCGAACCTCGCGGGCGATGTCTCGGCGCTGAACGCGTTGCGTTACAACGTTCATGTTCTGCTGCACCGATGGGTCGATCGTCACGACCGCCCCCTGTGCGGCGACGGACTCAGGATCCTCGTCGTAGACCGGCACATAGTCCATGCCCATTTCGTCTTGGCGTGGTTCGGGCGACGTGATGCTCGGGTCCATCGGGTTGCGGTAGAAGAGAATCTGCCGGTCGCCGACAGCGGTTCCGCTTTCAGCCTTCATCTGCACCAGATCCATCCCACAGATCGGACACGAACCATGCTCCTCTTCGAGGATTTCCGGATGCATCGGACAGGTCCACAGCCCGTTTTCATGCCCGTCTCCGTGCCCGGAGCGAACCGGCACCAGATCCATCTGACAGATCGGACAGATCCCGGGCTCGTCCTGGATTACTTCCGGATGCATCCCGCAGGTCCAAAGCTCTGTCCCGAGCCCGCGCCCGTGCCCGTGCCCGATATCCTCGGAGGATGCGTTCGGGTGAGCCCAAGCCACCCATCCACCGGACTGATACCCAAGGGATCGACAATAAGAAGACAACATCACCAATGCGCCCACGGCAACACCCACATCACGGCTCGCAGAGCGGCACTCCCGTTCTGTCCATTTCTTCGTTTTCCGGTTCGGTTGAGCGAACGGAAATTCCGAATTCCGAATTCCGAATTCCGAATTGGGTGGGTGGGTGGTCTCCCCTGCATGTCACGACCCCTGTTCATTTCATGTTCCATCGTTCCACCTCCCCGCTGACTTTCTCCAGCGGTCCCGCGATCGCTCCCTCGAGCTGCGCGTAAGCCACATCGAGATCGGAGCGGACCCGTTCCGCGGCGATCCGTACCTGGAGCAGGACCCGCTCGGCATCGAGCAGGTCGAGCGCGTTGGCAGTACCGGATGCATAGGCGGATTCAGCCGATCGAAGTGACTGGGTCGCCTGGACGACCAGGACCTGGTCGTTGAGCTTTGTCTGTTGCTCGAGAAGGGGGATCCGATACAGAAGCTCACCAAGCTGGCCATCAATCGCAGCAGTCACCTCGCGGCGACCCTCCTCGGCGGCGAGATGGTTCTGGACCCCCTCCTCGACCCCGGCCTCGAGGCTCGAGCGCCACAGCGGTAGGCTGATTCCACCGGTCAGACCGAGGATGTCCTGGCCATTGTCTTCGGGCGGGTTGAGCCTGCCGGCCTCATCATCCCGGCGGCTCACATAGCCGTAGTTGAGCCCCACCACGACGTTCGGGCTGTACGTTTTTTTCCTTCGTTCCACCCTGGAGGCGGCCGCCTCGACCTTGGCGTTCGCCGCCGCGATCTCGGGACGGGTGTCGAGGGCCCGAATCCGGAGCTCCTCGGGATCGAGTACCACCGACCGCCGACGACTAGACTCGGCAACCACGACCGGAGTGGACTGTGGCCGGTCACGCAGGGCATTGAGCCGGGCGACCACAGCCGCTCGTCGTGCGCCAAGGGCGAGGAGCCGGGCCTCGGTGCGCGTGATCTCAGCCTGAATCTTGATCACCGTCTGGTCGATACCTACACCAGAAGCGTATCGAGCGAGCGCGAGTTCCGCATAGTGCTCGAGGGTCACCCGGTCTTCTTCCACCACGAGGTTTTCCACTTTTAGGAACTGGAGTTCGTGATAGTCCTTCCGCACTTCCGTCAGAACCGCGATCCGTGCGCCTTCGAGCCGTGCACCGCTCGCCACGGCGTCCCACAGCGCGGCCTGTTCGTCGAGCTTGAGGGTCCCGAACCACGGGAATCGCTGCACCACGTTGATTGCGGCGCGTTGTGGTCCGACCCGCGTCTGCGGCGGCATTACGAACCAGGTCAGTGTTGCCGTCGGATCGGGCAGGGCCTTGACCTGGGGCGTACGCTGCTCGACGGCCGCGGCCTCCGCTTTCAGCCGTGCCAACCCAGGGTTGCGCTGAAGCACCTCTTCGAGGAGCAATCGCAACTTGACGTCGGCTATCGACCTCACAATATCGTCAGCCGCCGTCAGCCCACCGGGTTCTCCCGGCTCAGCGACACAGATCCCCGCGATCGCAAGGATTGCGACTCCGACAAGAACTCCAAATATCTTTGAACTTGGACGTGTTTCTTTCATTCCTGATCCCTTCGATTACGGGGAGAAGACACACCTCTCCCCAGCCAGCGATTCGCGCAGCGAATCGCCCTAGGTCAGGAATGCGCAGTCGATGAGGTAGGCGGGCGGTACCGGAGGTGGGGCCGCCAGACGAGAGGAGACCGAAAATGCTGTTCCGTCCGGAGCAGTCGTGCTGATCGTCTCCTGGGTCGAATTCGCCGCAAAGGCGGTTTCGACCGTGGTCGGTCGACTCGGCGGTCAACGCCGGTGGCGCCTCCCGACCGCACTCGCAGTTCGACGAACCAAGGGAAGGCTCCGGGGCCATTTCCGATTCCGTATCACAGCATGAGTGGGTTTCGGTTGCGGACTCCGGAGACTGCCGCATGTGGCAATCGTCCCCGTCGCCGCACAGGCCGCAAGGGCCCGCGATCGGCGCAGCGATAACAAGCCCCGGCAGGAGCAGCGCTACGATCGCGAAGGTGACGGAGGGTCTGACTCGCCTCATACTCATATTTGAACAATATTGCACCTTTTGAAATTTCGTCAAGGGCGACATCCCGAATTGACTCGTTCTTGACATCCGAAGTCCGCATGCTCAGGATGCGACGATATTGCGTAGCGGGAGAGATCGTGACAGAGACCGATGGAATCGTCATCGAGGGATATGAACCGGGGCCCGTAGAGGTTCTTGGGCGGCGGTTGAAGATGGAGTACGTCGGCATGGCTTCGGTCTTCGTCGTCATCGCCGAGCTCATTTTTGGTGGAACTCCGTGGCTCGGGACTCTTGAGGCGACCACCGGTTCGTTCTTTCTCTTCCTCGGTCTGAAGAAGAAAAACCGCGACCACCTGATGTGCTCGATGCTTCTATTCGGCGCTGCCCTGCTGGCCCGGCCGGCAGTCCTGGCCGCCGATTGGGCGCTGTCGTTGATGCTCTTTGGAGCGACCGTCTTTTCGGCCGAGCGATACCTCGAGAAGAAGCCTCAGCAGGTCGCATTCCTGCCCCTGATTCTCGGCGTATGGGCCTGGTATGACGGCTTCTGGCTCCTCGGCCTCGCATACACGGCGGTCTATATCCTGTGCCCACGAAGCGACCGCCCCGGCGCCACGAAGATTCTCGTCCGTTCGGTCATCAGTGGTGCGGCGACCGGTTTGATCGTCATGGCAATTCGGCTCCTTGCCACCGAGGCACCGGCCGATTATTGGTTCGGCGGACGGGTCGCCCCGCAAGGCTGGCTTCTGCTGGCGGTTGCCGCGGTCATTGTCACGGTCTTCACCGTGATCGCCATCTACTTCCGCCGCCTGATCGTGCCCCACAGGATCAACCCACTGCTCTTTGCCGCCCTCGCGCCGTGGGACATCAGATTGACCGCAATGTTCGCGATGGTCGCCGCGGTTCTTTTCTCCGCCTCGATCTTCAAACTGAGCATCGATTCGGACCGCCTGCGCCCCTACATCTGGCATGCCGAGTGGCACTATTTCTATCTGGTGCTCGCACTGGCGGTGTGGTCGGTAGTTTTCCGCTTGGGTAACCTCTAGGTGACTCACACGAAGGGATGATCAATGAACAAACCTGTAGTTCTCCTCGCCATCGGAGTTCTGTTGTTTTTCGTCAGTCTGACTGCCGATGCTTTCGGTTTCGGTGAGGGAACCGCAATCGGGTGGAAGCAGATCATGGGCGTAGTGGTCGGACTCATTATCGCTGGCGTAGGTGCCGCTCAGATGAGGAAGAAGACGTAATCACAGGGCTTCGGGCCTGGGGCTTGAGACCTGCCCCCACCCAACCAGATTCCGATAAGGGCTTCGCCAAGCCGCGAGCCTCAAGCCCTCGCGATGAAACCGATCGGGCGTGATGCTGATCTTAGGCCTCTTCACCCGCTTCTTCGCCGCCGGTCTCACCACCACGATGGTGGGCGCCCTTCTGACCGCCGACACGTCGGACTTCCTCGCCTCGTGGGGAAACGCCTCGCAGCTGTCGCCGACCGACGTGACGGTCTTCACTTTCCTGCTCTTCCTGCTGTGGCTCGTGTTCTACGGTGCCGGCAAATTGAGCCTCGATGCATTGCTGCGCCGAATCCTGCGCTCGGAACCGACGCCAATAGGCTCTCTCAGCCCCGAATCCCTCTAACCCGCTCTTCTCACCAGCTGTCGACTGCGGCCGACGATGCATCCTACCCAGACGTGTTTTCTCACCTTGGGGTGCTCAACGTACCGCAAGTACGCCTCCGCGCCCCAAGGTGAGAAAACCCGCCTGGCCACGGCGCCTCATCGCCCTCGTGACGAAACCTGGTGAGAAGAGCGGGCTAACCCGTCTGTAACCTTCGATGACCTCCCGAGCAATAGACTCCTGAAACACACAGAGACACAGACTCAATCATTTTTGAATCGATGTTCAACCGGATTTCGAAACCCTGAACAGCGATCGAGTCTTAAAAATAACTGATATCTCAAGATTTGACGGAATTTCAGATCCTTGAGAATATGAGTGCATGAACAAATTGGAAGATTCCACGTCCGCGCCCAAGGCACTCCCGGATTGGGTCGTCGAATGCCTGAGCCGGCTCTTCTCCTCCATCTCCGATCACACCCGGATCCGAATCGTCCACGCTCTTACCGAGGCTGACCGCCTCAACGTTACCGAGATCGCCGAGTACACGGGTCTCTCGATATCGGCGATCAGCCATCAGCTCCGGCTCCTCCGCGACCGCTCCATGCTGCAGTCGACAAGGGAGGGCCGTTCGGTCTACTACAGCCTCGCTGACGACCACCTCCGCGCACTGATCAAAACGGGTGTTCAGCACGCCTACGAGGATT
This sequence comes from Candidatus Sulfomarinibacteraceae bacterium, assembly GCA_963776765.1. Lineage (GTDB taxonomy): Bacteria > Acidobacteriota > Thermoanaerobaculia > Thermoanaerobaculales > Sulfomarinibacteraceae > Sulfomarinibacter. The sequence continues at coordinate 211,308 of CAVZOK010000009.1, read as the reverse complement.
GCACCAACAATCTCCGCCGGGAGGCTGAACGCGACGACTGAATCGATGGAGGGGCCGGGATCTACACCCCGGATTTCAAATCAACTGCGGCCAAAGGCCCTGTCATAGATCCAGGCAGCCACCAGCAACAGACCAAGAACCACGACGATTGCCGGGCCGGTCGGCAGGTCGAGGTAGTAGGAAGCCAAAAGACCGAGTCCCGACCCGAGGACACCCACGATCCAGCCGAAGACCAAACGAGACCGCATCCCGGCGTGCAGCAGGATGGCGACGCAGGCCGGGATAACGAGGTAGGCGAAGACCATCAGAATGCCGCCGATCTCGACAGAGAAGGTGATCATCACGCCAAAGCTGAAATAGAAGAGAAAGTCCCACCAGCGCACCTGCCAGCCGAGGCGATAGGCCTCCTCGGGCTCGGTGGTGATGAGCATGAATCGGCGGCGCAGCAGCCAGTGGAAGACTCCGATCCCGATGTAGATCACGAGCACCTTGAAAACGGTCGGCCACGTCACCCAGAGAAGAGACCCGGCAAGGGTCTCCTTGATGTGCTCGGCACCTTCCGGGGCCCGGTCCGCAACCAGGATGGTCGCCGCCGAGGCGACTACGAAGGTGATGCCGATGATCGCCTCCTGCGGCAGCTTCTCGATCCGGACCCTGGTCAAGGCGAAGAGGGCCGCGGCCAAAGAGGCAAAGCTGAGGCTGAAGAGTGTTGAACCGGGCTCTCCCGGGTGCTGGCCGAATGCAAAACCCACCACCGCGCCGAGCGCGGCGAACTGGGCTACCGCGAGATCGACGAAGAGAATCCGCCTCTCGATGACGTGGATCCCGAAGTAGGCGTGGAGACCCACCAATACCAGGCAGGCGGCGAAAGGGGCGGCCATGAAGCTCAGCATGTCGGTCATCTGGTCACTCCGTTTCGGCGAATGCGGTCTTCAGACGCCCGACCCACAGATCGACGAGGTCGAAGTACGTCTCGACGCCCGGCTCCCCACCAACCGACATCGGCACCACCACCGGAACGATCCCGGTGCGTTCGGCGATGAGCTCGGGTTTTCGCCGCTCGAAGTAGTTGGCGGTGAGGAGCACGCGGATGTTCTCCTCCTCGATGCGTTCGACGAGCTCCGCCACGTGACGCGCGGTTGGAGGGATGCCCGGCTTGGTTTCAACATAATCGACTACGGAAAGCCCGAAGAGGGTCGTGAAGTACACCCAGTTTTTGTGATAGCACACGAGCTTCTGGCCTCGGATTGGCATCGCATCGCCGAGCCAACCGCCGAGCTCTCCGAGCAGCCCGTGTTCCTCGAGGAACGGCACCAGCCGTCCGCTTCTGGCGAGAGCATCAAGCGATTCGACGCCGAGCGTTTCCAACAGCCGATCACCGTACAGACTTCGCGCGATGCGGTCATTGAAATCGTCCAGATTGGCCTTGTACCCTTCACAGCCTTCGGGATCCACCTTGCAGAGGCCGGTGGCAATGTTTCGCGCAACCGCTGTGATGTTGAGCGGCGAGGTCATGATGTGAGGGTTGCCGTAGATATGAACATCCCCGGCCGATCGATCCAGCGACGCCGGCTTCTCCAACAACTCCACGCCGTAGGAGGCGGAGACGTAGCCCTCCGCTCCATCGATGATCTTCCGATTCCCTGCCTTGTTGACAAGCACCGGCGCCCAGAGCTCGAGGTCGAGACCTGTGCTCACGAAGAGGTCTGCGTCACGCAACATGATGGCGTAGGACGGTTTTGGTTTGATGAAGTGAGCGTCGGCATTGCCGGCGACGATGGCCTCGGCCTCGACCCGATCCCTGCCGATATCGCGGGCGATGGCGGCGTAGTCCTGGACCGTTGTGACGACCTTGACGGTGGCCTCGCTTACCAATGGAATGGTGAGCATCGCCGTCATGATGAGGATCAGAAATGGTTGCTTTCTATTCATGACGCTCTCCTCAATAGCTTTCGTGCTTGTGGGGGCCGGCCGAAAAGGTGATCTGCAGCTCGAATCGCCGATCGGACCCATACCAGTTGTCTTTTTCATAAGTCGCCTGCCCGCGTAGCCGAACGAACTCGGATTGCCAGAAGGTCAGGTAAGGCGTAAGTCCCCACGTGTCGTGGTCCGCCGCTCGCTGATCCTCCACCCAGTCCCAACGGATCCCGGCAATCCAGCGCGAAGCCAATTTGTACTGACCGTAGAGGTAGGAACCCCACGCGTTGAGGCTGCCACCTTGTGGGAGGTCCAACCACGAGCTCAGGAGCATGCCGCGCGCGGTAAATCCACGGTAGTGTTCGCGCCCGGCCGGGTACCAGTCGTACGCCAGGTCGAGGGCCAGGAAATTGTGGTCGAGGGTACCCTCGTGATCAGTGACGCCGTGGAGGCCAGTGAGATCGGCCTGGATGTACGTATTTGGGCTCAGGTCCCAGTAGCTCATGAGAGATGCCAAAAAGGTCGGTTTCCTCCAGTCGGAACCAGCAAAGGCGACATCGTTGTTGCCATTCATGATCTCCACTGTCAGCTCGTTGGTGTCAGCCCACAGCCGAGGCATCAGCCATTGCAGTGAAACGCCCGTGCCGGCCAGGCCGTGTGGGCCGAAGCTTTCCTGGATGACCCACGGCCAGTCGGTCTGGTCGAGGGCATGTCTGTGCCAACGATTGAGAACTCCAAACTGCTGGCGCTTCATGCCAACAGTGAGAGACGTACGGCCCGGCAGCTGGAGCCACGTGATGTAGCCCTCACCCAGCCCGAAACCCTCGTGGTCGTGCGCCTCTTCCTCGTGCTCGTGATCCTCCATCCCGAACGAACTCTCGTGATGGGCGCCGTGATAGCCGATCACCAGGTGCATCTTGGTGAATGGATCGAGGTAAGACTGGATGTCGAGCTCGAAGTGGTCGGCCAAGAACTCCTCTTTTTCGTGCTCACCACCGACGAAGAAAATGTCGCCGGTGACCGAGAGCTCCGGGTTGAGCTGCGGCTGCATGCGGGTGCCCGAAGCGAACTTGGTGGCGGGATCCACCACCTCATCGCTGCCCTCTTTGGCGGCCTCTGCCGCAGCGGCCCGGCGGAGTTCCTCGAGCTCGGCCGCCTTATTTTCAAGCGCCTGCTGTTTTTTGAGCTCCTCGAGCTGCTGTTGGACCACTTGCAGCTGACGGGTCAGCTCCTCGAGCTGTTGCTGTAACTCCTCGACGGTCGGCGGTGCCGCAGGCCCGGGTTCTCGAGGTGGGTCCGCGGTCTGCGCGACTCCAAGCGGCGCGGCTAGCAGCACCACGGCAAGCCAAAAGCTCACGCCGTGAAAATTTCCTGTTCTCATTTTTTCTCCCCTGTCGTCCGAAAATCGGTCGGGTTTCGACTCCGATTCAGGTGGTCAGGGGTGGGCCTCGAAACAGCGGAAGATGGGACTGAAATCGCGCGCGGAGATCCGTGGACACGATCACGACACATGACTCGCTACCCACCACCGATTCGACTTCAGCCATTGCCGGTGATTCCGCGACCGTCGAGGCGACAAGACACGCGACGCACGAGTGCGGAGACCTTGGCTGGCCCGAGCCGTGCAGATGGCTCGACTGCGATGACGGGTGGGAGGCCGAGCAGGCGAGCTCTTCCTGGGGAACGGCTTTGTCGCCGTGGCTGTGGGGCATCGTCAACAACATCCCGTGCCACGTCAGCAAGGTCGCCACTACCAGTAGAATGGTTACTCTGGCCGCTGTTCTCACGGTTTCATGATGGATCGCAGGGGCGCGGAAGTCAAACGGCTGATGAGAAGCGTGCGACCTCTGCGCCTGCTTCGCCGGCGATTGCCTCGAGGGCTGACCACGCATCGTCAACCGGGACGACATCCTTCGGCAGATAGGCCACGAGCCAGGCCTTCTCGGTATTGGGCTGAACCTTGACCCGCTCGCTGCCGGTGATTGGTGTATCGATTGGCCCGATCTCGTCCACCAACAAGGGTTTGGCCTCTGCGTTGAACGGCCCGCGCAGGGATTCGTAGCTTTCGCCCGCGGCGCCCGGCCGGAAGATGAGCGAGGTTCCGAGACTTCCTTCTTTCATAACGCAACACGGAACCGCGAGCTCCGCCGACAGGCAGTTGTTGATATCGACCAACGGGTGAATCTCTGGCAGCTCGGCGCCCTTGACCAGCCGCCGCAGAAGGGCCTCCGACGCCGGGCGGTAGCGGGTCGGATCACAACCGGCCACGCGGAAGAGCTTGCGCATTGCCGCCACGGGTGGGTGCGCGGCGATTTCGGAAGCCTCGGAGAACCTCTCCCGGACACCGGAAACGACCCGCGCTCGGAGATCTGCGAGCCCGCTGTGGTCCTCACCCACTGAAAGGAACGCCCAGAACAACTCCCAACCATCCAACTCGATCGTCACTTCAAAAGGTAGCTTTTGCATGGCGGTACTTTAACGTGCCTCCTCTCCAGGACAAGATTCACCGGCTTCTGCGGCTTTGAGAACGCAGAGGCGCAAAGACGCAAAGCCATCGCAAAGAAGCTCCGAAACCTACCCAGGATCAATCTTTGCGCACTTCGCGTCTTGGCGGTTACAGAGTCATCGCAAGCCGGCAGAGTGAATCCAGAAGCGGTTTCAGCTCTTCATCTTTTGACCCGCTACAATCGCTGACAGGCTGAGTATCGGAGGCACCGATGGAAGCAGACGAAATCAAGCGGATGTACACATGGATTCAGGGACGAGTCAACCTCGCCATGGACGGCGACGGGATCGTCATTTCTTTCGACGAGCCCGGTTCGGGCGATTTCACCGAGGCTGGGTTTGCTTCCGAGGCCGTTGAGCTGACGCTCCATTCCGACTGGTGGGCAGAAATGGTCACCGATATTGTCGAAACGCCCGACTTCGCCGAGCCAAACGAGTCGCCCGAACAGGTCCTCGGCTATGCCCGCGACGTCGTGAAGGAATATGTGGCGAAGAGGCTCTACACCTGATCCAAAGCGCTTCTCGCTTCGGTGTGTCAGGTGCCACCTTCACAATTGTCAGCAGCACGCTCGGGCCATCAGGGCGCCGATAACAATTGTGAAAGTGGCACCGGTGTCGCCGAAGCTGCAACGCGCGTCAAATGGCCCTGACCTTGGCGGATCGAGTATCCATCCAGTATCCGGCAACGCGCTTCTAATCGACGAGACGTCGTTCTGCGGCGCGGGCATGGGCCTCGAGTCCCTCCAGCCGCGCCAGGCAAACCGCATCTTCGGTCATCTGCCTCGCAGCGGCTGGGATCGTCAATCTCCAGCCAGGTGCGAACCCGGAGAAAATCGAGCACCGACAACCCGCCCCGGTAACGCGCCACACCACCGGTAGGCAGCGTGTGGTTTGGCCCCGAACCGTAGTCGCCAAACACCTCCGCACTGCCGCTGCCGATGAAGAGGCCGCCCCAATGGTCGAGCGTCGCCGCCACCTTTTCAGACTCTTTGGTCATCACCTGGAGATGCTCGGGCGCCAGCTGGTCACAGACCGCAATCGCTGACTCCAGATCGGGAACGACTGTTATGAAGCCGCCGGCAAGCGCCACTTCGGCCACCTCCCGAGTCGGCAAACCGGTGAGTTGGTTTTCGATCTCTGCCTCGACTGCCTTCGCCAGTGTTTCAGAGGTGGTCACCAACACCGGCAGTGCGTCCGGATCGTGCTCGGCCTGGGCGAGGAGATCGGCGGCAACGGTCGCCGGATCGACCGTCTCATCGGCCAGCACAACCAACTCGGACGGTCCGGCGAGCATGTCGATCCCGACTCTCCCCGACACCACCTGTTTGGCCGCAGTGACCCACCTGTTGCCCGGCCCAACCACGACATCGCACGGATCGAAACCATCGATGCCATAGGCGAGGGCGGCAATTGCATGGGCCCCACCAACCGCGAGGACCGCGTCAGCCCCGGCCACCGCCGCCGCCGCGAGAGTCACCAACGCTGGACGGGGTGACGCAACGATCACGTTGTCGACGCCCGCCACCCTTGCCGTGACCGCTGTCATCAATACAGATGAAGGTAACGGGTAGCGACCTCCGGGGGCATAACATCCCGCCCGCCTGACCGGAGAGATGTACTGCCCCGCTCGGCCACCCGCGATATCCAGCGTGACTTCGGACAGGGATTCTCGTTGCGCTCTCGCAAAGATTTCGACTCGCTCGGCTGTCCTCTCGAGAAGATCACGATCTCCTCTTGGCACGCGTCGAAGGGCACCATCGAGCTCGCCGCGCCCGATCACGAGTCTTTCATTTGCCGAGACCTCTCCGAATCGCTCACCGTACCGGCGTACGGCGATCTCGCCTTCAATCCGGACTGCCTCGACGATTTCGGCGGCGCCATTCAAGGTCTCAGGATCGACGGCGGTTCTTTCCCTCTCCCAGACCTCTTCCGCAGTCAGCCTTCGCATCCGTGTGCCCCCTCTCCCTTGCCGAAGGTCAGGCTCCCGTCGCGTCGCCGTACAGTCAGACTTCGATGATCGAGTTCAGCCATCACTTCGGCCATATCAACACCTCGACTCGCAAGCGTCGCGGCAGTGAAATACAGCACGTCCGCCGCCTCCCACACAACGTCTTCCCGTGTCGATGCTTCGCCCAGCTCGCGCGCCTCCTCGGAAAGCTTGGCTGCCAGCATTTCGCGGTCGCTCACCAGACGAGCGGTATAAGAACCCTTCGGCGCTGCCTCGAGCCTGTTTGCGAGGCGGCGCTCGAGGGCGCCGAGCCCGCCATCTTTGCCCCAGCAGGTCCGCGTTTCCAGGTGGCAAAACCCTTGGCCCCGCTGGCGAACCGTGAATCGGAGCGCATCGCGATCGCAGTCGGAATCCACCCGCAGAAGCTCTTGAGTGGCTCCGGAGGTTTCACCTTTGACCCACAGACCACGTGACCGCGAGTGATACACCCCGCGCCGGTCCTCGATCGCCTTTCGCAGACTGTCGGTACTCGAGTAAGCGAGCCCGAGTGCCACCCCCAGCTCATCGGTTACCACCGTCGGCCACAGACCATCCGCTCGGTCGCTCACGAGCGGTGCCGAAAAAGCATCGGCGAGTGAGAGGCGACCGGTGTAAATGGCCATACCGACCTGGGCGTCGGCGCCGATCCGGTCGAGTGCCGCAACATCCTCGGCGGTGGTCACTCCTCCGGCAACCGTGACCGGTGTACCGCCTGCCGCGTCGACAACCCGCTGCGCCGCTTCGACGTCGATACCTCCCAGGCGCCCTTCGCGCTCGACAAAGGTCACCAGGAAGGACCCGACGACTTGGCGGAGCTCGTGCAAACGGTCGAGGACAGAGGCGCCGGTTCCTCGCTGCCAGCCATCCACGACGACCTCGCCATCGACCCCGTCGAGGGCGGCCATGACACGTTCACGCGGGAGCTGGCTCAGAATCTCCGGAGTAGCCATGGTGCCGAGGATCACCCGTTGCGCACCGCGGTCGAGCCAGTCGAGAGCGGCGTCAACCGAACGGATGCCACCACCCACCCGGCACGGGTATCGTCGGACCAACTCGGCGATCACCTCGCGATTCGATCCCCGCCCGAGAGCGGCATCGAGATCGATCACGGCAAGGTCTCCGGCAACGGCGAAGCGCTCGGCAACTGCCAGCGGGTCGCCGGCTTCGAGGGCCCTCTCGCGACCACCTACCAGCTGAACAGCCTGCCCGTCCATGATGTCTATTGATGGAATGATCACAGGCGCACCTCCATGCCAAGAGCGTCCAGCCGATGTTTGATCGCGGAAACGGTGGTGTGCCCGTCGTGGAGGATCGAGGCGGCGAGGACCGCGTCCGCGCCGGCCAGCAGCGCCTGGGCCATGTGCTCGGCGCTTTCGGCCCCACCGGAGGCGATCACCGGCACTCCGACCGCGCCGCAAACCGCCTGGAGTAGCTCGAGGTCGTAGCCCGACCCGGTTCCGTCACGGTTCCAGCTGGTGAGCAGAATTTCACCGGCGCCCGCCTCGACCGCAGCCTGTGCCCACTCGACAACATCGAGCTCCAATCGATCTCGCCCGGACCGAACGACAACCTGCCAACCATTGCCCGCCTGCGCGGCATCGAGAGCGAGGACTGTGCATTGGCACCCAAAGGCCGAGGCCATCTCGCTGAGCAGCTCGGGCCGCGACACCGCCGCGGTGTTGACGGCTACTTTGTCCGCCCCGGCTTCGAGCAACGCCGCGGCATCCTCGAGCTTTCGCACCCCGCCGCCAACGGTGAGAGGAATTGGAAGTTCTCGTCGCACCTCTCGGACGGTCTTCAACGCATGCTCGCGCCCGTCCGGTGTCGCGCTGACATCGAGTAGGACGAGCTCATCGGCTCCCTGTTGGGCGTAGATTTTCGCCAGCTCCACCGGATCTCCGGCATCGCGAAGCGCCTGGAACTGGATTCCCTTGACGACCCGTCCGTCGTGCACATCGAGGCATGGGATGACCCTACGCATCAACATGTCACACCTCCCTCGCACTGCAACCAGCGTTCGACAAGCTGTTCACCCCAGGATCCAGACAGCTCCGGATGGAACTGGCAGCCGAGGATGCTTCCACGTTCCACAGCAGCAATGAACGGGCCCCCGTGTTCGCTCCACGCAACCTGCCATCCCGGAGGTCGATCGGTAAGGCGATAGGAGTTGGCGAAATAGGCTGCACCCTCCTCGAGCAGGCGGCACTCCTGGTCGACCTCGACCGTGTTCCAACCGAGTTGGGGCACGACAACCGATTTCGGGTACCGCGATGCCCTCGCCTCGATCAACCCGAGGCCTTCGGCGTCTTTTCCTTCCTCACTCCCCTCAGCCAGGAGGTGGAGCCCGAGACAGACAGCCAGGGTCGGAAAGTCTCCCTCGACCCGGTGGCGGATGGCCTCACCAAGCCCATTCTCGTCCAGCCGTCTCGCCACCGGGCCAAAGGCGCCAACTCCCGGCAACACCACTCGCTTCGCGTTCCTCACCGCAAAAGCGTTGTCCGTGATCTTGACCGAGCGGCCGAGCCGTTCGAAGGCGGCGACCACCGACGCCAGATTGGCGGCCCCAGTGCGAACGATCAGCACATCGGCGTTCATGACCCGTCGTCCGTGTTCAAGCTGCCTTTGGTGCTCGGCACGCCTGGGTCGTCTCCCTGCGCCGTCGCTTCTTTGAGGGCCAAGGCCAACGCTTTGAATGACGCCTCCACCCGGTGGTGATCGTTGTCGCCGCGCAAAACATCGACGTGCACCGCCGCCTTCAGACTCATTGCCAAAGAGACAAAGAAATGCGTAACGTTCTCGGTCGCGAGGGTCCCCAATTGCTCACGTTCGAGACCGAGATCGATCTCGGGCCACGGTCGGCCTGAGAGATCGACGACCGCTCGCGCCAACGCCTCATCAAGGGGTGCATAGGCCCAACCGAAGCGAGCGATCTCGCTCCGTGCGCCGAGGGCGCGATTGAGGGCGCTGCCGAGGGCGAGGGCACAGTCCTCAGCCGTGTGATGGTCGTCAACTTCGAGATCACCGCTGCACCGGAGTTCGAGGTCCCATCCAGCGTGGAACGCAAGGCTGGTCAGCATATGGTCGAGGAACCCGATACCCGTGGCTACGGAGATCTGTTTTTCTCCGTCGAGCGCGAGACGACCGTGGATCGTGGTTTCCTGTGTCTGCCGATCGATCGTGACTGTTCGTTGACTCATGACAATAACCTCTCGAGATCATTTGGTTCTTCGATCACTCGTGCCGCACCGGCGGCTTCCAATACCGATTGCATCAACAACTGGTCATCACCGACCGCGACCAGGCCAATCGGCAGCACCGAGGCGCCCCTGGCGGCGCGCATATCGTCCGGCGTGTCACCTACCATCCAGGCGGTTTTCGCGCCAAGCTGCTCCAGGGCGAGCCGAACCGGTGTTGGGTCCGGCTTTGACGGTCCATCCTCCATGCAAACCGTCGTTGAGATCAGATTGGCAATGTCCTGTTCTTCCAAAAACCGTCGAGCATCTGATCGCGGTCGTCCCGTGACTACGGCAAGCAAGTATTTCTTCGAGAGCCGCTCGAGCGTTTCGCGGTCAAACCGGAGAGACTCGCAACAACGAAGACCGGGCGTCTCGTCGGTTCCCTGATAGAGGATCTCGAACCGGTCGGTCACCTCTTCGAGATCGACCTCGACCTCACGCTCCAACAGCAGCTTGCGGGTCAGCTCCCAGTCGTTGGTGGCGCCACCGCCCGCCTTGGCGCGTGCGACGTCTTCGGACGTGAGCTCGACATCCCAGAACGCCGCCGTCTCGATGATGGCCCGCCGGTAAGAATTGGAAACGTCGGCCAGCACTCCATCCATGTCGAATAGCAGGGCTTCTGGCTCGCACGCCGTCCGCAGACCCTGGCGAAGCCGTTCGAAATTCTTTTCGTCTCCCGGAAGGGTCATTCTGAGCCAACCCTCCACATCCGCCCGACCCGGAAACCGTCTCACCGAGATGCCGAGCGCACCGAGGCCGCGCCACACGAATTCGGCATCCTTGAAGCGGGCAAAGACAAAGCTCGCTTCCGACGGCAGCACCTCGATGTCTCTCGCACGGAGGGATTCGGTCAGCAGCTCTCGCTGCGAGCGAATGGTCGAAATCCGCTTTGCGTCGGGGCCATCGGAGAGGGCCGTCAAGATGGCTTTGACCGACGGTGTCGATACAGGAAACGGCAGCCCGGCCCTCCGAAGCCAGTCAATGACCCGTGAATCGCCGATCGCACACCCGACGCGGAGCCCCGCGCAGCCCCAGGCCTTGGAAAATGTCCGCACCACCACCGCGTTCGGGAAATCCAACGCAACCGGAGCGAGATCGTAGTCGGGGTCTGTGAAGTCGACATAGGCCTGATCGAGAAGAACCAATGATCGGGGCAACCGATCGAGGATCTCCTCGAAGGCTCTCCTCGAAGCGACCGCTCCGGTGGGGTTCGAGGGACTGACGACAGAGACCAGGCCACCATCGTCGCCGGCGGCGCGGCAGACTTCATCAACCGGATAGTCGCCTTTCCACCACGGGACCTCGACAACCTCTGCTCCGGCGAGGACAACAAATCTTTTGATCATCCCGTAGCTGGGCGTCGTGAGGACGGCGCGGCGACCGGGAAATGTTGCGCACCGGACAATCCGTTCGAGGGCGTCATCGGCGCCATTGGTAATGAGTACTCTCTCGGGGTCGACACCGAGGCGACCGGCAATGGCTGACTCGATCTGCAGGTAATCGGGGTACCGGTTGACCGGCGGTACACCGCCGGCGAGCGAAGGTGGTGGGGCAAGGCTCTCGTTGAAGTCGAGAATCAAGTCCGGATCGATGCCGGGACGATCGATGACATATGGAAAGAGCCCGGTAACGACGGGATTCGGTTCGATCTGAAGCGGTTTGGCCTTCATCGCTCCCCCTATGCCACGATCTGGGCGAGACGGGTGACGACGATGTCGGAACCACCTGCGGCCTTGATCCGCGGCACCACCGCCGGCAGTTCCGAGCGGGGGACGGCCGCCTTGACTGCGAAACCTTCGCCCCCTGCCAACGACGACACCGTTGGCTGCCTCATGCACGGCAACACGTCGAGCAGGGCCTCGAGCCGGTCCTCGGAGATATTGACCTCAACCATCACCCGCCGCCGGGCCTCGAGGACGGAACCCACGAGCAGCACCAGGTCTTCGATCCGCGTTCGTAACCGAGCATCGTCGAGTGCACGAGGACAGGCGTAAAGGCGGGTCGATGATTTCATCAGCACATCGACAACCTGAAGATCGTTCGCCTCGAGAGTCGATCCGGTGGCGGCATTGTCGACGATCAGGTCCGCGTCCTCCGGCGGGAAGACCTCGGTCGCCCCGTACGACCTCACGAAATGGGCATCGAGCCCGCGCTCGCTGATCCATGACCGCGTTAACAACTCGTACTCCGAGGCCACAACCAGTCTTTGTTGGGGCAGCGCGCCGCCAACCAGCAAGGGTGCCGGTGCTGCGGCAACCACCCGTACCGGATCGAGCCCGGTGTCGAGGAGCTCGACGAGCTCGCCGTCGAGCTCGGCCACCCAGTCGGCGCCGGCAAAGCCAAGATCCCGCGAACCCGCATGTAACATTTCGACAATGTTCTGCGGCTTGAGGATCTTGACCTCGTAACCTTCAAGACTGGCGTGTGGCCGGTAGCTACGCGCAGTCTGGCTGATGTGAATGCCGGCATCATCCAACAGGCCTACCACCCCGTCGTACATCCTGCCTTTGGGTATCGCGAGCTTGAGAACGTCCTGGATTTCGGTCGGGACCATGTTGTGTCCTTTCCCGACCTCGCGCGGCGCCAAAAAAAAGACGCCGGCGGGGCCGGCGTCGTGGTTGCAGTTCGAATCGTACCTACACCATCACCGTGCCCCATCTGGGATATGGACGTGATGATGATGGTGGCGGCGTTTCGCGTTCATATACAACTCAACGGTTACCGTAGCTCGAAAAATTCCAGGTGTCAAACCTGGTCTCACGCCACCTCGATGCTCGATGCTCGATCCAAAGCGCTTCTCGCTTCGGTGTGTCAGGTGCCACCTTCACAATTGTCAGCAGCACGCTCGGGGCATCAGGGCGCCGATGACAATTGTGAAAGTGGCACCGGTGTCGCCGAAGCTGCAACGCGCGTCAAATGGTCCTGACCTTGGCGGATCGAGTATCGAGAAACGAGTATCCGGTGACTGGGTGGGCCCTACATCTCGGTGGTTGAGACTTCCGGCTCGCCCGGAGGCGCCTCGACCCAGAACCAGCCACGGAGATCTCCCTCCACAAAACCGAGCGCCTGGTCGTCGGGATAAACCTCCGATATCGCCGCCATGATGCCCTCATCGATCCCTTCTACAGGGCCGTGACACATCTGGCATTCGGCCCTCAGTTTGATCGGCAGCAGCACGCCGAGCTCACCCGCAGGTCCGACGAGATAGGTCGGATCCTCGGTGAGGTCCGCGACATAGGGGTCTGCCCATTCGGGAGCCACATTGGCGGCGTTGCGCAGCTTGTGCGACGTGCGGCCGATCCGTACACCATAGGTTTCTTGAATGTGCACAGCCACGGCTGGTGCTTTCTCCTTGCAAACGGCAATCGCTGCACCCGCGTCACCCGAGTCAAGAGCGGCGGTCAACTCACCCATCATCTCGGAGGCCAGCGCGTTGACCGCGGTCGCCACCAGCTCCGACTGTGCCTTCTGGGTGTCGGTCATCGAACCGGCGAGTACCTTCTCCCACCCGACGGCCGCCACCTCCTCAACCTCAACCGGCTCCTCCGCTGGGCCCCCGCAACCTGCCAACATCAGTCCGAACACAACAAGCAAGACGGCCGATCGTTTCATCCTGATCCCCCTCTCAGACGGAAATGCCGCAACACCCCGCAGGGTTCGCCGCTCATCCTCTCGTCTCATGAAAAATGAGACGTACTCTCGTTCGAATTGAATAGAGAACTCACAAGATCATGATCGGTCGTCAGAAGGTCAATGTCAAACCGTTCGACGGCTGATCTCGGGCAACAAACGGTCGCGGATCGCGTCTCGCACCGTCCGAAAAAGCTCCAAAATCTCTCCCTGCGTCCCTTCGCCCTCGGCTGGATCGGTAAAAGAGATATGCAACGTTTCAACCGGGCGCGGAAAGACAGGACAGCTCTCCTGAGCCGTATCACAGACGGTGACCACAAGGTCCCAGGGCTCATCGAGATACGCGTCAACCTGCTGCGGTAGTCCGCCCGAGATATCGACATCGACCTCGGCCATCGCGCCCACCGCCAACGGATGAACACATTCGGCTGGATTGGTGCCCGCCGACCGAGCCTCCCAGGTTTCTCCGAGCTCGCTGTTGACCCAACCCTCCGCCATCTGCGAACGGCAGGAATTTCCTGTGCAAAGGATCAAGACTCGTTGCATCGTTCCTCCACGGTTGACAACGCTCGGCGACATTACTACATTTCGCGAGATGACGAAATGAAGAGCTCGAAACTTGATTCCTCCGTCGCCTCGGCCCGCGCACTCGGGCACCCGGCCCGTCTGCGGACCATCGCCATGCTCCACTCAGGCGAACTCTGTGTGTGTCAGATCACCGAGATCCTCAAGCTCGCGCCATCCACGGTTTCGGCCCATCTCAAGGAACTCAAGCTGGCCGGTCTGATTTCCGAACGCAAGGATGGGAGATGGGTCTACTTCGCCCTGATCGAAGACGAACGCACCCGCGCGTGGACGGCGGCCGCTCTCTCCCCCCTCGCAGGCGACCCGCAGATCGAAGCCGACGATCGACTGGTCGCCGAGCTCCGCCGGATGCCGGTCGAAGATCTCTGCCGGTTCGGTTACGAGACGGCCAAAGAGATGACAACCCAGGAAGGTACCTGACGTGACCCCACCCAACAGCGTCGTCCAGCGGCTTTCCCTCCTCGACCGCTACCTCACCCTGTGGATATTTCTCGCGATGGCGGTCGGCGTCGGCGCTGGCTGGCTGTGGCCCGGAATCGCCACTTTCTGGAATCAGTTTTCGATCGGCACCACGAACGTCCCGATTGCCGTCGGCCTCATTCTGATGATGTACCCACCTCTGGCCAAGGTGCGATACGAGGAAATGGGCCGGGTCTTCAAGGATTGGAAAGTGCTCGGACTGTCGCTTGTCCAGAACTGGATCGTCGGACCGGTGCTGATGTTCCTGCTTGCCATCGCCCTCCTCGCCGACAAACCGGAGTACATGGTCGGTCTGATCCTCATTGGTCTCGCCCGCTGTATCGCCATGGTCATCGTATGGAACGAGCTGGCCCACGGCGACAGCGAATACTGCGCCGGTCTGGTCGCTTTCAACTCCATCTTCCAGGTGCTCTTCTTCTCGGTCTACGCCTGGTTCTTCATCACCGTACTGCCCCCGCTCTTCGGTCTCGAGGGCATCGAGGTCCACGTCACCATCGGTCAGATCGCCAAAAGCGTGTTCATCTACCTCGGCATTCCGTTCATTGCGGGTGTGACCACGCGCTTCTCACTGATCGCGCTCAAGGGCAAGGATTGGTACCACGAGGTCTTCATCCCCAGGATCAGCCCCATCACCTTGATCGCACTCCTCTTCACCATCATCGTCATGTTTTCGCTCAAGGGCGAGGTCATCGTTCAGCTTCCCTTCGACGTGGTGCGCATCGCGATTCCACTGCTGATCTACTTTGTCCTGATGTTCCTGGTGTCGTTCTTCATGTCAAAAAAAGTCGGTGCCGACTACAGCCGCTCCGCGACGCTTTCATTCACCGCTGCATCGAACAACTTCGAGCTCGCAATTGCGGTCGCCATCGCCACCTTCGGCATCGACCACGGCGCTGCGTTTGCGGCGGTTATCGGTCCGCTGGTGGAGGTGCCGGTGCTGATCGGGCTGGTCAACGTTTCCCTTTGGTTTCGCATGAGGTTCTTCGCTCAACCCAGCGCCACGACGGTCGTTTGATCGATTCCCGATCAGATCAGAAAAAGGGTCGAACGCAGGGTCTCGTAGATCCCGACCCCAATGAACACCACTGCCGTTACCCGCCGCGCCCACCGCTCGAAGATCTGCACGCGGTCGAGCGCCTCACCAAGGCGCCGCGCGCCCGCAGCCATCAGTGCGGCAAACACGATCACTGGCAGCGCGGTGCCGATGCCGTAGACCAGGGGCAGCAGCAGCGGCGAGTTTCTCTCCACGGCCAAGGGCACCAACCCACCGAAGAAGAGTCCAGCCGATACAGGGCAGAAAGCCAGGGCGAAAACCATACCCAAAATGCCGGCGCCCCACAGACCGGCACGATCAACAGTTTTCTGCAGCTTGCTGCCGACACCGATGGCCGGCATGGTGAATTCGAAGACGCCGAAGAGGAGCAGTCCGAGCGCGATCAGCAGCGGGCCGAGGATGCGAGAGAAGGTTCCCTGGAGAAAGCTCGAAACCGAAACCATTGACATCAGCGACCACACCGATGCGGCTCCGAGAATCAGGTAGACAATGCTCCGGCCTGTTGTGTAGAGCGCTCCGGAGAGAAGCACTGCACGTCCGCTGCCGACCCTCCTACCGACGTACGATACGGCAGCGATGTTTGTGGCCAGCGGGCAGGGGCTGATCGAGGTCAAGATCCCGAGCCACAATGCCGTGCCCACAGCCAGCCACAACGAGCCCATCAACCCACTCCGAGAAACTCGCGAGTCTCGCTCTGAATGTAGTCGACAAATTGGTCCTTGCTGCGCACCAGCTGCCAGACTTTGTCGAGGTTTTCCCAACGGACCACTTTCCCCTCGCGGTATTCTGCCAACACGACCGACCTGGTCACGAGCTGGAAGTCCTGGATGAAGTGCTTGTTTTCCGTCTCGTCGACGTTGATCACCCTCCAGGCCAGAGCGCCTTCCTCGAGGGCTTCCGGGAAGCCCAAC
Source organism: Candidatus Sulfomarinibacteraceae bacterium (assembly GCA_963776765.1). Taxonomy (GTDB): domain Bacteria; phylum Acidobacteriota; class Thermoanaerobaculia; order Thermoanaerobaculales; family Sulfomarinibacteraceae; genus Sulfomarinibacter. The sequence continues at coordinate 195,003 of CAVZOK010000009.1, read as the reverse complement.
TGGACGGCCTCATCCGCGTAGGATTCGATCTTCTTGCACGTCGCGCAGCGGACGTTGCCGTGGAAATAAATGGCGACAACACCATCCGCGATAGCGCCCGACACCGCACCCTTGTCTGGCTCCTCTGCCGACACTCCGGGCATGAGCGATGAAAACGCGAAGGCCACAACTGCGACCAGCGCCACGATCACGAAAGGGCCAGTTCTGTGCATGTCTCCTCCTAAGCCAGCATGGCTTTGATGTCGTCGACCGATGGCACCTTGCCCTGAACTTTAAGCTCGCCATCTACGACCAGTCCCGGGGTCATCATCAGCCCGAAGTCAGAGAACTTCGAAATGTCGGTGAGCTTCTCGAGGTGGTACTCGATGCCGAGTTCCTCGGCCGCCTGGCCGGTGAAGCGAAGCAGCTGGTCGCAACGGGGGCAACCCGGGCCAAGAACTATCAGCTTTTTCATGACAGACCTCCTACGCAATGAGTGTTCCGTAAATCAAACCTGTGACGGTGGCCATCGCCACCACCAGGGTGATGTAAACCGAAGTTTTCCTCCAGCCGATGACGCTGGCGATGACGATCATATTGGGCAGCGACAACGCCGGGCCGGCGAGCAGCAGCGCGAGAGAGGGACCCGGGCCCATACCGGCCCCGATCAATCCTTGCAGAATCGGCACCTCGGTCAGGGTGGCGAAGTACATGAAGGCACCCGCCACCGATGCGAAGAGGGTTGCGCCGAGGCCATTGCCTCCGACCGCACCCTCCACCCACCCTGAAGGAATCAAACCCTCTTGGCCAGGCCGGCCGAGCAGGAGACCGGCCACCAACACACCGCCGAGCAGCAAAGGCAGGATCTGCTTGGCATAACCCCAGCTGGAGGCGAACCACTGTCCCAGCTCACCCTGATCGCGCGCGGTTACCAGCGCCAGACCGAGGACGCCTACCGTGAACGCAAGCACGGGATGCCCGGGCAGCGTGAACGCAAGCCCGGCAACCGGCGCGCCGATGGCTACCGCCTGCCACAGTCGAAGCCCGAACCAGCGAACCAGGACCACACCCAGGGCCACAGCACCAGCCGATGTCAGCCACCACTTGGCGCGCCATATGGCAAACCACAACCCGGAGGAGTCGTCAGGCCGCGCCCAGTTTGCGAAGACCAGGATCGCAACTTGTGCCGCGAAGAATGCTGCCGTTTGACCAAGAGGCCGCACGTCGTCCGGTTCGGGCATCGCCATTGAAGCAGCAACACGATCCTGTTCCGAACGCCGAAAAATGAATGCCATCAAAACACCAATAACCACGGCGAATATCACGGCGCCGATTGCTCGGGCAGCGCCCAGCTTGGCGCCCAGCACGCTCGAGGTAAGCACCACGGCAAGAACGTTGATGGCCGGGCCCGCGTACAAAAAGGCGGTCGCCGGGCCGAGCCCGGCGCCCATCTGGTGGATGCCCGCAAAGAGCGGTAGGACCGTGCAGGAGCACACCGCCAGGATGGTGCCGCTCACCGCCGCCACTCCGTAAGCCACCGCCTTTGGCGCCCGTGGACCCAGGTATTTCATGACCGCCGCCTGGCTCACAAACGAAGCGATCGCACCAGCGATGAAGAAGGCCGGCACAAGACATAACAGGACGTGCTCGCGCGCGTACCAACGGGTCAGAGCAAGTGCCTCGGTCACCGCGCCATCGAAGCGAGGCATCCCGATCGGCAACCAGAAGAGGACAGCGAAGATTCCCACGCCCCACGCGAGAACCTTCCATTCGGTCTTCCAGTCAATCACTTCATGCCCCTGGAACAGTTCTTTGGCAAATTTGCCAAATAAATTTCAAATCAAAAACGATCATTCACCAACTGCGGAGCGTTCCCGAGTCGTCTCCTCGAGCACCGCCTCCACACAGCCGAAAAAATTGAGGATGCACGGCACCCGAAGCCGATAGAAAATCTGAACGCCCCTGCGTTCGTCGAGCACCAGTCCAGCCTCGCGCAGCACCGCCAGGTGCTTGGAGACCGTCGAAACATCGGCGCCGATCATCTCGGTGAGCTCACACACGCAACGCTCGCCGCGGGAAAGTTCTTCGACAATGAAGAGCCGACTTGGGTGAGCCAGCGCCTTCATCACTTTGGCCCGACGTTCCATATGAGCCTTGAATTCACCGGCGAGTTTCTGCTTCGACATAATATTTGGCAATATAGCCAAATATTCGAATATGTCAAGGATGGCGAGAAAACCGACTCCTCTTCACGGTGTGGTTTCGAGCATGGCTCGGCTTGCCCGCTCGGTATCGCCAGTGGGCGGCGCTGCCTTCCTCGGCCGCGTGGTGCATTTCGACGGTGCGGATCTGGACTTCGAACACAAGACCGTCGCGGTCTCGAACACTTGTGTGAAGGCTTTGGTATCCGTTGACCTTCGGTTCGGCGATGTAGTCCTTGAACCGAAACGGCTCCGGATCGAAGAGGCGATGGACGGTATTGAGTGCGAGGTAGCAGTCGTCCTGGCTCAGCACGATGATCCGGAACGCGAGCAGGTCGTGGACTTCCTCGATGGTGAGGTTTTTCTCCTGCATTTTTCGCCACACTCCGGCAGCGTGCTTGGTTCGGCGTTGAATCGCCACAAGTGATACCCCGTCTGCGCTCAGTGCAGATTTGATTTTGTCTTCGGTTTCAGCGCACCATTCCGCGCTGGCTTCGACCATCGTTTCCAGGTCGCGCGTGACTTGGTCAAAGGCGCGCGAATCGAGCACCTTGAGAGCCGCGTTCTCGGCCCTGACTCGGAGTTCCATTTCACCAAATTTCTCTGCCTCGACGGCATCTTGCTCCCAGATTTGGAGGGCAGCCTCCCGCGCCCGGATATCTCCTGCGGGATATTCCTCGAGCAACGCGCAGCGGCTGCGAAGGTACCGCCGTAATATTTCCTGATCCGCCGATGGCCCGGGGCGATCCAATTCGAGAGGGTCAAATAGCTGAGGATCGACGTCGGAACCGGGCAATGATTTCGAGGCTTCCATCGCTCGCCGGTGGGCGGCCACCAGCAGCCGGGCGCTTTCGGTCAGGCTGGCGCTCAATTGATGAAACCGCCATGCCAGCCACCGCAGCTCACGCGCAATATCGCCCCGCCGAAGCTTTGCCGGGTAACCCATTTCGACCTTGTGGATCGACGTCAATAGATGATTCAGTGGACGGGTGACGAGCAGGTAAATGGTCAGCTGGACCACGATGATGATCGCCAGAACGGTAGCACCAATGTCGAGCCAAACCGCGTGTCGGCGGCTCGCCATTTCGGTGGTGAACCCGGAAGCGTTCTGCCACGCGGTGAGCGTCCCACGCCCCGATGCGAGCAAGGCCGACCTTACCGGCATCTGAGCCTGTAGAGAGTCCGGCGACGATGGGCTGCCAGCGCCCGTGAGGACCGAGTCCACCACCCGACCGTCGCCGTCGATGAGCGCCAGGTTGAAATCGGTTTGGCCACGGGCAATCTCGGCGCGTACACTGGACGACAGATGTTCCGAAATTTCGCCGAGACTGGAAGATCGCTCGATTTCTGCGGCCAACGGTGCCAGCGACTCGGCCAACAGTCCTTGGCGAGCCGCGAGTTCACTGCGTGCGTCTCGATGCAGCTGCACAGCTGTCAGCCCACCGAGAAGCAGGGCGACGAGCAACGAAATGGCTATCCCAAGAACCGTGCCCAGAGGCAGGCCGCCTCGTGGCGGAAGGTGACCCTCGTTGGTCGAGGGGTCATTCGGCACCGAGCGTGTCGCAGAAGAGACGGGCTCGGTCGTGGGAGGAGACAGCGCTAATTCTTCCATTCGCGCATGATGGCGATGCAATCGCTGTGCCCTGAATGGAGGTACGACATGGCGGGCACCCATGCAATTGAATGTCAAATTGGCGCACCGCGAACTCAATCAACGCCACGGGGCATAATGAACTGAACGGGGATTGTCTCTCGCGGCGGCGGCAGCGCCCCCGCGAGCAGCTTCACGGAGGTCTCGATTGACGCACTGGGCGGAAAGCCACAAGCCGGCAGCGGCCGTGCCTACGCAGCTGATGCTGGCATGCATGATGTGGGTAGCCGTAGGTTCGGCCTTGGTCGGGTTTGGGGTGTGGTGGCTGTGGGCGGCGACGCCAGTTATCGCACCATGGGTTGCGGCAGGTGCAGTTACTTTCGGCGTGGTCAAGTCGCGGCTGGTGCTCGACCGAGCGGCGCGAAGGGTTGTCGACCGGATCCGTGCCCGCGGCGACGGCCGCTGTCTCGGCGGCTTCCTCTCACTGCGCACCTGGGGGCTGGTGATCCTGATGATGGTGGCCGGGCGTTTTCTCCGCGGCACCCTCGCACACGGGATCGTCGGTCCACTCTATATTGCGGTTGGCACTGCTCTTTGCCTGTCCTCGCGGATTTCCTGGCGGGCATGGCGCGAATTACGATCTACCCCATGAAACGGACGCCGCGAGTTCCCGGCGAAGCCCGTCACTCACCTTCCTCTTCTTGGACACGTCGCCGATGATAGTGGATGCTCCAGTCTTCAAGCTTCTCCGCCGGCGGGCAGGTGAGTCCAAGCACGGCCGCTGTCACCAAAAATACGAGGGCGGTCGCAGCCACCAGCCATGAGGGAATGAAGTCGCCCACATGAAGACGCGCATAAAATTCGGCCAGGCTCGTGACCCGCGTTGGGTGAATGAAGAGCTTGGCAACCCAGACTGCGGACATGAAGCTGATGACCAACAGGTAGTTTCGACGCAACCGCAAGCGCATACCAGTCAGCCAGCTGATGGAATAATGAGTATGGCGCAGGTCAGCCGCGAGCAGACGCTTCCAGTCGGGGCTCGGATCCGATTGTTTCGCCGGGGACAATATATTCGCAAAAAAACCCGATTCGAGGAGGTAAAGCCTCCACTTGCTGTGGTGAAGGTGGCGATATCGTCGGCCTTCGAGCAGGATCGAGATGAATACCAATGCCAGGCCCAACAAAAGGGTGTAGTGAGGGACATCGGCTGAGCCGAGGGTAAACGTCGTCAGCGCCGTGGCGAGGATGACGGCCCAGTTCGAGGTGACATCGAGGCGTTGACGCCACACCGACATGCGATTCATCTCCGCTCGATACAGGTGGGATACCGCCATGGCGAAATCGCGATCGTCGGTGGACCCGATCGGTAACTTAGTTTCTGGAGCCATTGGGGCACTCTAACACAAGGGCGGGAGGGCAATTCCCGCACGAGTCAAGTGGCTCAGATTGAGCAAACCCGGGATGTCGGTGCCGTGTTTGCGAACGGTGTTCACGACGCGAATCGCAATGGACCTCGCATGCAGAAGCACAGAGATATTCTTCCGGCACTGATGGCAGCGATTGACGGGCGTACACTTACATTGTGACCATTGACCGTCGTAATCCAATTATCAAAGGTGTGCTCGGGCTGACGGAACGCGTTCATCTTTTTTTGAAGTACACCGAGCACTCATACATGGTGCTCGTGGCGGTTGGGATCGGGCTGCTTGGGGGTTTAGGTGCGGTCGGTTTTCGAGAGTGTATCCGCCTCTTTCAGCTCATGGCGTGGCATACGGACGATGTGACCCTCGACTACCTCAGAGGGCTGCCAAGCTGGTGGAAATTGATCACACCTGCTGTAGGGGGTCTGATTGTTGGGCTGATCATTGTTCGGTTCGCCTCAGAAGCCAAGGGGCATGGCGTACCGGAGGTTATGGAGGCGGTGGCGCTTCGGGGTGGTCGTATTCGTCCCCGGGTGGTCATCGCCAAACTCGTTGCCTCCGGCGTATGTATTGCTTCGGGGGGATCTGTGGGCCGGGAGGGACCGATCGTTCAGATCGGTTCGGCAATCGGATCGTCGGTCGGCCAATGGTTGCGGGTCGGTGAACGCCGGCTGCGGACTCTTGTCGGTTGTGGTGCCGCGGCCGGAATCGCTGCCACCTTCAATGCCCCAGTGGCCGGCGCTCTTTTTGCGGTCGAGATCATTCTCGGGGATTTTGGGGTCACCCAGTTTTCCCCCATCGTGATTTCCTCTGTAACGGCGACCGTGGTCAGTCGGCACTTCCTCGGTGATTTCCCGGCGTTTGAGGTTCCGGCCTATCGCCTCGTAAGTGCCAATGAGCTCATTGCCTATGGTGTCCTGGGAATCATCGCAGGACTTGTTGCCCTGCTCTTTGTTCGGACCTTGTACGGGGCCGAAGATCTGTTCGACAGATTAAAATTTCCCGCCGTCCTCAAACCGGCGATCGGTGGCGTGCTCATAGGGCTGATCGCTATCCGTTTCCCGGAAATCTTCGGTGTCGGTTATGAGGCTATCAACGAAGCGTTGACCGGGGACCTGGGCTGGAAGCTGTTGCTGATCCTCGTCATCGTGAAAATCGTGGCGGTGTCTTTGACAATAGGTTCGGGCGGCTCCGGTGGAATATTCGCGCCGTCGTTGTTCATCGGCGCAATGACAGGCGGGGCTGTCGGTACGATTGTTCACACTCTGTGGCCCGGAATGTCGGGGAGCCCCGGCGCGTACGCTCTTGTCGGGATGGGAGCAGTGGTCGCGGCAGGGACCCACGCACCGATCACGGCGATCGTTATGATCTTCGAACTCACCGGCGACTACAAGATCATCTTGCCGCTAATGATCAGCTGCATTATTGCCACTCTCCTGGCCACCCGGATGCAGAAAGCTTCGATCTACACCCTGAAGCTTCTCCGAAGAGGAGTGGACATTCGCGGTGGTTTTTCGGCAAACGTGCTGGGCCACCTGACAGCCCGCGATGCGATGCGAAGCGAGTTTGGCGAGGTCGGACGTGGCGACCAGCTGATGCCGGTTATTTCTCGTTTCGTCGAACGGCCGGGGGAAACGGTGGTGGTGACCGGCGCTGATCAGAAACTCCTCGGAGTGATCACCATCGACGATATTCGACCACTCATGGCCGATCCGGAGTCGGTGCGAGGCCTGGTCATCGCCGAAGACATGATGCGTACAGACGGTTTCCCGGTCTTTGCGCCCGACGATCCGCTCGACGAGGTCATGAGGCGGTTTGGGCAGTACCGGTTCATGGCGCCCGTTGTCGACAAAGGCCGCCTTGTTGGCGCGTTGTGGCCTCAGGACGTGATCGAGTCCTACAACGCCGAAATCCTGAAGCGGGATATGGCCTCGACCATGGCTGTTACAGTTGGCAACGGCCCCAGGGCACGAGCGGTGCCAGGTGTTCGCGGCATGAGCATGGCCGAAGTCCCGGTGCCGGAGAGCTTTTTCGGCCGCAGTCTCGGGTCCCTCGATATCCGAAAACGTTTTGGTGTCAGTTTGCTCCTCGTCAAACGGAAGGGCGATGACGGCGAACACTTCGTCGACGAGTTGCCTGATGCGGAGTCGGTGTTCCAGGAAGGTGATGTGATGTTGGTTCTGGGGAACGAAGATCGCATCAGCCGATTCGAGAGGAACGGGTGAATGCGCGCCCGGCCCACGTGGCCGGTGAAATGTCCTTCACCACCCCTTGCTCGACATGATCCTGTCGATTTCGTCGAGCGCGTGTTTCTCCTCCAACGCGAGACGCGCCGCCCTGGCTTCGCGGATCTTCTCGATCAGAGTCTCGATGTGAATGGGTTTTTCGAAGACGTCCACCGCGCCGAGCTTGGTTGCCTCGACCGCATCACCGACGGTGGCCTGCCCGGTCAGAAGCATGATCTGAAGGTCGGGATGGTCTTCAAGAAGGACCTTGAGGGTTTCAATTCCGCTCATCCCCGGCATTGCCAGATCAAGCACCACGGCGTCGAAGGTCTTGGTCTTGGTGCATTCGATGGCGTCCTTCCCGTTCGTAGCGTACTCGACATCCAGCCCCCGCGCCCGCATGCGTTCTGCGAGGGTCTCTACGAACTCCACCTCATCATCGACCAACAATACGCTTTCAATTTTCATCGCCATACTCCATCTCGACTCGCGGGAACCGACCTGTGGCTCCTTTGATTGCACTGTAGCAGTTTTAATCCGCTACGATCCAGAGGCCTCCGCACGAGACTATTCGGACTCGGCACTGTGGTGCTTTGGAATTCGCAGAAGAAAAACACCGGCCGGCTCGTCTCCCGGCCGTTTGACCACAGAACCGCCGATACTTTCGAGGAGGCCCTGAAGCAACTCCAAACCGTGCTCGATATTCTCGTCTTGAGTCAACTGGTCCCCGCTCGTGACCCGAATTTCCGCGCCGTCTCCACGTACGACGTAGTCCACAACCACCCGTCGGATATCCGAGGCGGACCGTAGGGCCATCTCGATGCAGGTGAACACTGCCTGCTGAAGACAAAAGGGATTGCTCTCCAAGGCGATCGACTCCAGGGGGAGATCCGAAACAAGTTCGACCTGAGCCAGCCGGGCCGAGCGTTGAGCGAGGGAGAGGACGCTCTCGAGCACCTCTTTGAGGTCGAAGACCGCCACCGGCAGATCGGCGCTGTGGGCGAAACGGTTGACGTTTCGGATGATGTTTTCGCCTCGATTGACCTGATGCTGAATTTTGGCGGTCACTTCTTCAAGCCGAGGGAGATTGACCGGCAAATCCTGCTGTTCGACCCGGAGCAGGTCGAGTTGAAGACCCGCCAGTTCACTGATGATGTTGAGGACGTTGGTGACCTCGTGTGACTGCCCGGCGATGATCTTGCCGAAGAAGGCAATGCTCTCGTCGCGTGTCTGGGGGGATTTCGAGTCACTCACCGGTCACCCTGTTCCGTCGCCGCCGCAGCGTTGCGCAAAATACCGATCAGGATTTCGATGTCGATAGGTTTCTCGACGTAGTCGAAAGCTCCAAGACGCCGCCCCTCCTTGGCGTCGGTTTGTGAACCGTGGCCGCTCAGGAGAATCACCTGTAACCCGGGGTGCAAGGCCTTGATATGACGGACGACTTCGAGTCCTCCGAGCCCGGGCATCTTGACATCGGCCACGACCACGTCGAATGTCTCCTGCTCGACCATTCGCAGGGCATCGGCGCCGGCGGTCGCGCCCCGGGCTTCGATCCCCCGAAGTTGGAGTCGCTCGACAACGGCCGATACCAATTCCTCCTCGTCATCGACAAACAACACCCGAAGACCGCTCATCCCAGTCAGGCCTCTCTTTCTTGCGGAAGGGTCACCGTGAAACTCGTGCCGAGGCCGAGCTTGCTTTTGACGGAAATTTCGCCGCCGAGTTTTTTGACGATGCCGTAGGTGATCGAAAGGCCGAGTCCGGTCCCGCCGCCTTTTTTGGTGGTGAAAAACGGTTCGAAAATCTTTTTGATATCGGTCTCGCGGATCCCCTTCCCGTCGTCAGTGATGGTCACGACGACCGTGTGATCCTCCCCGGATTCGAGAGTGATGTCGATCGCACCGCCGCTGTCCACCGCCGCGAGGGCGTTGTTGAGGATGTTGAGAAACACCTGCTGGAGTTGCGAACGATCGCTCTCGATTGTGGGCATATTCTCTGCCACGTCAAATGCCACGTTGATATTTCGGTACTCGGCTTCCCTCCCCAGGAAACCCAGGACCTCCCTGAGCAGCGTGTAAAGGTCGATCGTCTCGCTCTGCACGTCCATGTGCCGGGCAAAACCCAGGAGGCGGTGGGTAATCGTCTGGCAGCGTGCCACCGAAGCCAACACCGAGTCCGCGATGCCGAGCACCTTGTCCTGCGGGGGGGTTGTGTCGCTCAGCGTCACAAGATCCTTCAAGAGCCCCGTCTTCTCGTTGATGATCGCGAGCGGGTTGTTGATCTCGTGCGCCACACCGGCGGCAAGGCGCCCGATGGATGCCAGCTTATTGCTGTACTCCACCTGGTGATAGAGGGCCTTTCGCCTCTCGTCGGCCTCGCGGATGCGCATGATGAGCCGTCGCGAACCCCAGATGATGACTGTCAGGATCAAAGCGGCGCTGACGATCAAGAAGCCCAGCAGTTCGCTGCGAAGGGTAAACCAGCGCCCCATGGCTTCCTCGGTGGGCTTTATTTGGATGAGAATAAAGGGGGAGTTGTGGATGTAGGCCGAACCCATGAAGATGGCCCGCCCCCGGTCATCCTTCAGCTCGACGACCTCGACGCCCGGAGAATAGTGCGGGACTGGCAATGGGATTGAAGAGAGAACCTCCCCGTAACGGCGTGACGGCGACTGCAGGATGCCCTCGCGGTTGATCAGGAAGACATCGTCGGTCGGCTGCAGACCGGCCGATAGGATCTGCTCGCTTAACATTTCGGCGTCGATCGTCGCGCGGAGGATGTAAAACCCGCCGTCAGGCTGATCGTGTTTCGTGGCGATCGCGAAGTGCGGTGATTCTCGGAACCCGAGAAAAACATCGCTGGTGGAAGTGCCTCGCCGGGCGACCTCGTGAAACCAGTCCTGGTCGAGGTAATTTCGGCCCTCGAGCTCATACGGGCCCGAGTAGCACAATTGGTTGCCGCTGTCATCGATGATTCCGAGGTCGACAAACGTTCCGACCTCGAGCGAGCGGTTGAAATTCGAAATCACTCGGGTGAGGGAAGCCCGATCGCACAATTCGTTGAATGGTCGGTCGAGGGCAAGGAATGTCAGACCGGAACGGCGCTCGGATAGAAAGAGTTCGAGGGATTGTTTGGTGTTGAGGTTCAGACGAGCCATCGGCTCAACGGCCTCCGCCTGCAGGGCGTCACGGAACTGTACGTAGTTGATGACCATGGTGATGGCCAGCGGGAGCAGGGACACAGCTGCTGTTGCCAGGACCACCACACGTCGCAGACGGCGGTAAGCGTGCGCCGGTACCTGCTCTCCAGGCGCCTCCGGTTCAGGGAGGTCCGTCGCGGGCACAAAATCGCGGGACTCGAGGTCGTCCAGCATGGTTTCAGTCGTCGGATTGCTCGACGCGCGTTGTCTCGATCTTGCGGTACGCCGCCTTCATGGTTTCGGTGAGCACTTCGATGTCCACCGGTTTCCTCAAATAGGCAAAGGCGCCGAGTTCGGCCGCCAGCTCCTCCTCGGTGGCTGAGCCGTGTCCAGTGAGAATGATGACCTCCGTCTCGGGGTGGGTTCTCTTCATTCGGCGCAGCACCTCGATACCGTCGATACCGGGCATTTTGAGATCGAGCACCATCACCTCGGGCTGATCATCGGCCACCATCGCGAGCGCCTCTTCGCCGTTGTAAGCGATCGCCGGCGTCATCTTGCGGGTTTCGAGACGTTCGGAGAGAGTGTTGACGAACTCCTGCTCATCGTCGACGAGCAGCACCTTCGATGGCACCTCGAGGTCGATCTTGAAGGAAATGTCGGGCTCCTTGAAGCGCGGTCCGGGTCGGACCCCGACTGTTGACACTCCCTCGATCGCGAGGGCGATCTTCTCCAGTTCTCTCTGCTGCCGGTTCCGAAAGATGCTGTATTTCTTGATCAAGATGGTGACACAAGAGGCGTCACAAACCACGTCCACATCGTGACCCTCGCGGGCCAGCTCGAGATTAACGACTGCGGCCCGGCGAACGTCAGACAGGTTCTTTTCACCGCCTCCAGCCAGGGCCAGCACGGGCCGCTTCGCATGATCACAGATCAGGTCCACCGCGTCATCAAGAGAAGTATCTTGCATGGCGATGAAGATGTCGTACATGCTCTTGTCCCAGGCGCCGTGACCTGCAACCAGGTCGATCCATTCTGCGCGAGCTTCGTCGTCGACCTTGATGCGGCGTTTGGCATCCCGGTTTTCAATTCCCAGTTTGCCCGCCTCCGCGAGCCGAAAATCGTGGGTGCCGGCCAGACAGACCCGCAGCACATGGGTAAGCGTCGTCGGCAAAAGGTGCCCGAGGAGGCCGTGATACACGAGGCCGTTGGCGGCGATGGCCTCGACCATTGCAACGCGGAGGGCTGCGACGGCTGTGACCGTTTCACGGGTGCCGGAGGGGAAATAGAAGGTCGGACCGTAGACCATTCGGGACAGCTTGGTTGCGGCAATACCGCTGAGATCGGCGGCCGCCGAAAAAACCTCTTCGTCACCGAGGCGGCTCAGCTGCAGTCTCCCCGCCACCCGTTGGGTGACTTCCGGTCCGTGGCAAAAAGTCGTGCCGTCGATCGTGATGACCGCCACGTCTCGATCCTCCAGCCAGCGAAACCTCGTTGTGCCGCTGCCAGTTGAATTCTGGCAGCCGGTTGCTCAACTGTCAATCAACGGAGGTTGGCAGGATTCTAAGATCTCGGCTTTCTTGAGACAATTGTTTCCGCGTATACTGCGCCGTAATGGAGTGACGGCAATTGCTCAAACTACGACGGCTTTTCCCTTTCCTCGACTGGTTCCAGAACTACACGACGGAAACGTTGCGCATCGATTTCCTGTCGGGCCTTACCGTCGCCCTGGTGCTGGTGCCGCAATCGATGGCCTACGCGCAGCTCGCCGGCCTGCCCGCGTACTACGGGCTCTACGCGGCCTTCCTGCCGCCGATCGTCGCCAACCTCTTCGGCTCCAGCAGGCAGCTCGCGACCGGCCCGGTAGCCGTGGTCTCGCTGATGACGGCCGCCTCACTCGAGCCTCTCGCCGCCTCGGGGAGCGAGGGCTACATCGCCTACGCAGTCCTGCTCGCCCTGATGGTGGGTGTCTTCCAGCTCGCACTCGGCGTGTTGCGCCTCGGTCTGATCGTCAACTTCCTGTCACACCCGGTGGTCAACGGTTTCACCAACGCGGCCGCCCTGATCATCGCCACCTCGCAGCTTTCGAAGATCTTCGGCGTCTACGTCGACAAGGCGGAGCACCACTACCAGACGATCTACCGTGTGATCGCAGCGGCCATCGACTACACGCACCTGCCGACCCTGGCGATGGCGGCGCTCTCCTTCGCCACCATGATCATCCTCAGACGGGTGAATCGAAGGATTCCGAACGTCCTCGTGGCAGTCGTGGTGACCACCGCGCTATCGTGGTCGCTGGGATTCCAGAAAAATGAATCCGTGTCGCTCGGTCAGATCGAATCCGACAGGGTGCACGAGTTGGCAGACGCATTTAACGCCAAGATCACCGAGGAGCGGCTACTGGAGGAATTGAGGGCAGAGGGCAGTAACCTACTCGACGAACGGGCGGAGGGTATCGGTCAACAGTGCATCGGCTGCCACCAACTCAGATCGGTCGCGAGATTTACCTCTGAAGGACCGGACGAAGGGCGCCGGGATTTCGAGCGCCATGCACTCGCTCTTCACCAGATGGCCGGACTGGTCGACGAGCGGATCGAGGAGCTCAAGCACGACGTATCGACCTTTCGCACCGAGCTGAGAGCCGTTCGCTTCCAACGCGTCATGGATATGGATGGCAACTCGCACTTCTATCCGGCGGGCGAGACAGCCCCCGACATTGAGGTCGAAAGCGGAATATGGCGGGTCGCAGTCGGCAACAACCCCCTCGATCTCAATGGACTCACCATGACCGGAGGAGGCGCGGTTGTAGGGACGATCCCCGCCGGGCTCCCACCATTCCGGCGGCCCGTGATCGACCTCCAGGTGATGCCCAAGCTCTTCGCAGCGGCAATCATCATCTCCATCCTCGGCTTCATGGAGGCCATCTCGATCGCCAAGGCCATGGCGGCCATCACCAAACAGAAGCTGGACCCGAACCAGGAACTGATCGGCCAGGGATTGGCCAACATCATCGGCTGCATGGGCCAGAGCTATGCCGTGTCCGGCTCCTTCTCCCGTTCCGCGGTCAACCTCCAGGCGGGCGCCAGGACCGGCATGTCGAACGTCTTTTCGGGCATCATCGTGGCCATCGTCCTGCTCTTTTTCTCGCCCCTGCTCTTCCACCTCCCGCAGGCGGTCCTGGCATCGATCATCATGATGGCGGTCGTTGGCCTGCTCAACGTCAGCGGTTTCGTCCACGCCTGGCGGACGCAGCCCTTCGACGGTATCGTGTCGGCGATCACCTTCGTTTGTACGCTCGCCCTGGCGCCCCATCTCGAGCGCGGCATCTTCCTCGGTGTCGCCCTGTCCCTCGGCGGTTACCTCTTCCGCACCATGCGACCAGAGGTGGCGGTGCTCGCACCCGCCCCGGATGGCGGCATGAGGGACGCCTCCCGACACGGCCTCGAGCAGTGTCGATTCCTTGCGGCCATCCGCTTCGACGGTCCCCTCAATTTCGCCAACGCATCCTATCTCGAAGACGAGGTTCTCGACCGCGTCTCGAAGCTGCCGGATCTGAGGCACGTTTTGATTGTCGCTGACGGAATCAACGAGGTGGACGCATCCGGTGAGGAAACGCTGCGTCACCTGGTGGATCATCTGCGCGAGGCCGACCTCGACGTTTCCTTCTGTGGTCTCAAGGACCAGGTGGTCGATGTGCTCAAGCGCTCCCATCTTTATGATTTTGTGGGCGACAACCACGTCTATCCAAGCCTGGCCCACGCCGTCGCTGCAATCTACGCCTCCGCCCACCCGGAGCCGGAACCGGACTGTCCCTTCCGCACCGTGATGCCACGCCTGTCCGAGCTCTCCCTCCACCCCGACGGCTCGCTGCGCGACGCCATTCGAAACGAACTCCCGCTGTGCCGGCACATCGCGGTCCTCCGCTTCGACGATCCGCTGACCTACGCCAACACCGACTTCCTCGAACAGGAAACGCTTCACAAGCTGGAGGGCAGGCCGGAGTTGCGGCAGGTTCTCTTCGTCGCCCACGGCATCGCCGATATCGATCCCTCCGGGGCGCAAAAGCTCTGTCAGCTCGTCAACACGCTCCGCGAAAATGGCCTGGGGGTTTCCTTTACGGGCTTCCGAGATGAGATCCTGGAGGTTCTCAATCGCATCGACACCGATCAAGTGATCGGCGAAGATCATCACTTCCCAACCCAATTTGCCGCCATCGCCGGGTTGTATTCGCAGGCCCACGCCGACTCAAACGAGACCGACTGTCCGTTCCTGACGCTCGCTCCACGACTCACCGAGCTCTCACTCCATCCCGATGGAACCCTGCGCGAAGCCAGCCGACACAGCCTCCGACTGTGTTCGCACATCGCAGCTCTGAGGTTCGACGGGCCGATGATGCTTGCCAACCCGGCCGCCCTCGAGGCCGAGCTCGTGAAGTGGGTCAAGAACAGGCTCGAGGTGTCTCACCTCCTGCTCGACGCCCACACCCTTGACAGGTTCGGGAGTAAGGACGCGGAGCGGCTCGTCGATCTCGTCGGGCGTCTGCGGCGAGCCGGGCTGGTGGTCACATTCTGCAGTTTCCGCGACCACGCCTTTGAGGTGATCGAACGAACCGGGGCGGCCGACGAGATCGGCCTCGATAGCTTCTTTCCCTCAGAATCCTTGGCAGTCGCCGCCATCTACGCCGAGGCACATGAGGGGAAAACCGAGGAGGACTGCCCGCTGCGGGGAATGCTGCCGCGGGTGGTGGAACTCTCTTTTCATCCGGACGGTTCGCGCCGCAACGCCAAGCGCTACGGCCTCGCGACCTGCCGGGTGATCGCGGCCCTGCGCATCGACGGCGCGCTCAGCTTCGCCACCATCGACTACATCGCCGACGAGATCAAGGCTCAGATCGCCGATCGACCGGAGCTTCGCCACGTCTTGCTCGCAGGCCACGGAATATCGGCGGTCGACGAGAGCGCCTCAGAACGCCTTGGCGAGCTCGTGACCGAGCTGCGCGGCACGGGCCTCGAGGTTTCGATCAGTGGGCTCAAGGATGACGTCCTCGACGTCCTCGAACGGACCGGCTGGCTCGAGATCATCGGTGAAGATGCAGTGTTCTCAACCCGTGCGCGCGCAATCGAGGCGATCCATGAAAAGGCGCACGAGGGCGTCGACGAACTCCGCTGTCCGCTTGTCGAGGTGGTCGAGATCCACGAACCTTAACGCGCTTTTCGTGGGGAGTACAATGAAATCGCCAGTTCGGGTTGCCGGCCGGTCGAATCGCGTTTCGTTGTAATGCTGGAGGAAGTGCATCGTGCAGCTCGTATGTGTCTCGAGAGGAGAGCAGGAGAGGGGAAAGCTCTTCGCTGAGACTCTGGCTCGAAAGCTCGCTTTCGAGTGTCTCGGCCAGGAGGAGCTTGCCGAACTCGCTATCGAAGAAGGGATCGCTGTCGGCAAGCTCGAAACGGCCGCGGTCAAGAAACGTCATTTGACGGAGCGACAGGTTCTTGAGAAAGAACATTTTCTCGCATTCATAACACGGGTGCTGTGCGAACGGGTCCTCGAGAACAATCTGGTATTTCACGGCCGGGCCGGGCATCTCGCGGTGCCGGGTCTGACGCACGTTTTCCGTATCCGCACAAAGATAGAAACCGAATCCCACGTCGAAGAAGTGATGAACAGGTTGTCCCTCGATCGGCCCAAGGCCAGAGAGTATGTGGAGAGGGTGGACGAGGACATCTCCCGGTGGGTTAGGACGATGTACAACATCAGTGGGGACCCGTGGGCCGGATACGATCTGGCCGTCAACCTCGATCGCGTCGACGTCGGGGGCGCCACGACAGCCTTGTGCGGTTTTGCCCAGCTGCCGGAATTCATGGCGACCCCCGCCTCGGCCAAGGTTCTCGAAAGCCTTCTGCTCGCGGCCCGGGTCCGGATTGCGCTTGCCCGGGACGATCGCACATGGGCAGCGAGTTTTTCGGTGAGGGCGGAGGCGGGCCATGTGACGGTCTCGTACCTGCCACGAGATATGGCCGTAGGTATCAGGGCGCCCGATGTCGTTATGAAGGTGTCAGGAGTAGAGGACCTCGCCTGTACGGTGGCCTCCAGCAACATCCTGTGGGTCCAGGAACGATTCCAGGCCAGGGGACCAACCTTCGACGCGGTGGTCAAGGCTGCGACTCATTGGCACTCCGCCGTGGAACTCATGAAGCTCACTCCGGCTCCATCCGGTTCTACCTCCTCCGATGCGACCGCCCACGACGCTGGCGCGAATATGAAACAACCGCCTCCGCTGTTCACGGTCCGTCAGGTGGATGGTGGAATCGAGGATGACGCCGAGCGATCGACGGGTCCGATCGGGGAGGATGACGATCTGCGAGGAATGTTCGGTGAGCTGAATGTCCGCGGCATCGCCGCCAGCGCCAGCCGGCTACCTGACGACATGAGGCGAATCAGGGCCGCAGTCGATCGATCGATACCCTACAGCCTGGTGGTGGTCGACGACGTGTTTCTGGACCACGGCCATGCGGCGCGCATACGCAAAACTCGCGAATTGTTGGGTAGGATAGGAGAGGTCATTCACGCGCCGGTGGTCAGCGCCGAGGACCTCCACCAAATGGTACGCACCAGTTGGTCCGATTACGCGAGGATGATCGCTTTGGCGGCCATCGTGGCCGTCGTATTCCTGTTCGTCTTCAGCAACCAGAAGGAAGTCCTGGACTTCTTTTCACCAACCACAGCCGCCGCGAAGATCATGGCCGTGCTTGTGCTGTTGCTGGCGGTTCCGGTCTTTGCCGCGTTGTACGGCACATTGACCGGGGCCGTTCTGAGGCTGTTCCATGTGGAGTGACTGAGTGACGCCCGAACTCATCTTCAGAGACTTCATCGTCCTCGATCTGGGCACCGCCCTGCAGGTAGTCCTTCTCGGCTTCATCGGCGGTGTGCTCAGCGGCTTCATCGGCAGCGGTGGGGCGTTTTTTATGACCCCCGGAATGATGAATCTCGGCGTGCCGGGTGTGATCGCCGTCGGCAGCAACATCACACACAAGTTCGGCAAGGCCTTGATGGGTTCACGCAAGCACGGTGAGCTTGGAAACGTCGACAAGAAGCTCGGGATTTTTCTGCTTGCAACTTCATTCATCGGAATCCGGCTTGCGGTGTGGATCAACACCAGTCTTTTCGGCGTCGTCGACACCCACGGCGGTGGCAAGGGGGCGGCGGCGAATCTGTACATCAGCCTTGTTTTCGTCTGCATTCTGTCGGCGGTGGCGATATCGATGCTCCGCGACATCGTGAAATCCCGGGAAGAAGAGGGGCCATCGCGAAAAATCGCTGAAGCCTTGGGAAGAATGCGTCTTTTCCCGGTCATCGACTTTCCGGTTTCCGATGTCAAGGTCTCACTGTGGGTGCTGGCGTTTGTCGGTCTCGCCACCGGATATTTGGCCGGGACCATCGGCGTCGGCGGGTTCATCGGTGTGCCCGCCATGATCTATGTTTTTGGGGTGCCGACAGCGGTGGCGACCGGGACCGAGCTTTTCCTGGCAATGTTCATGGGGGCGTTTGGTGCCCTGAACTACGTCATCGAAGGGTTTGTCGACCTACGCCTCGTGCTGTTGTTGTTCCTCGGATCGCTGGTCGGCATCTACGTCGGAACCTACGGCACCAAGTTCGTCAAGGAAGTTGTGATCCGATTGGTAACAAGTGTCGTCATCCTGCTCTGCGTGATCTCGCGAGGGATCGCCATTCCGGTATACCTTCGCCAGCTCGGTTTCGTCGGCTTTAATGAGGCGTGGGTCAGTCGGCTGAACGTTGCCAGTAAGAGTATGCTCTTTCTGGCCGGCATCTCCGGAGTCTTGGTCATCATGTTCAACGTGATCAAGGCTTTTCGGAGGCGCGAGTCGATACGGCGAAGTCTTGCGGAGACCGCGGGTCTATCGAAAAGGATGTAGACAGTCGGGAGCGAAAACATGGGTGACCAAAAAATCCAGATCATGGTGCTTGATGACGAGGAGATCGTCGGGAAACGGCTGAAGAGCGCGCTTGAGAAGTCGGACTACGAGGTGGAGGTTTTCCAAGACAGCCGAGAGGCGGTCGCGCGAATCGCGGAGAAAGAATTCGACATCGTTGTGACCGACGTACGGATGGAAGGATTTGGCGGTATGGAGGTTCTCGAGTTCGTCCTCGAGAAATCAGCTCGAACCAAGGTAATCCTCATTACCGGCTACGCCACGGTCGAGGTCGCCCGCGAGGCTCTCACTCGCGGAGCCTTCGATTTCATCGCCAAGCCTTTCAAGCCCGATGCCCTGCGCGAAGTTATCTTGAGGGCGGTCAAGAAAATGGACCGCTGAGGGACCGCTGATGCCACGCGAGCCTGCTTCGCGGCGCGCGGGAGGAGAATGAACGATCCTAGCAGTGTGCCGGAATCAGTCGTAGCGGCATTCGACCTCGTCGAACACGCGACTGTGACGACCACTGAAGCCGAAAGGACCCTGCTTTCCCGACCCAACATCAGTGTTCGCGGTCGACTCGCCACGATGCTTGCACTGTTCACTGTGGGTTCCATCGTTATCACGGTGGTGATGTGGATACTTCTGTCCCTCATCGATCACAAAATCGAGTTGATCGGTGTCGCCGATCAGTTGAACTACGAGATACTCCAAGCTCGGCGATTCGAAAAGAACTTCCTTCTTTACGGCGGGGATCTCGAGCATGTCGACTACCACATTGATGCCGCATATGCCGCCATGGAGCGGTCGTTGGAGGAACTCAATTCGTCGGTGAGCAACGAGTGTCTCGAGTTTCTCGAGGTCAATCTGTGGCACTACAGAGAGCTGATCGGGAAAGTGCGTGGTCTCGACCAGTCGGAAGAACCTGCAGGAACGACCGCTCGCCAGGAAATCTACCAGAAACTCCGCAACACCGGTTCGGGGCTCGTTTCCTGCGGTCAGAAGATTTCTGACAGGGAACGGGAGAGCGTCTACACGTTGCTCGCTGTCTCCAAGGTCGTCCCCGCAGTCTACCTCCTGCTTGTCGTTGCTCTGTCGGTCTATGCTGCGGCCTTTATGCGGCGGCACATCATGCAGCGCCTCGAAATGTTGATGGCGGCGGCGCGACGGATCGGTGCCGGCAATTTTTCGCCGATCATTCCGGTTCGCAAATCTCGTGACGAGTTCACCGATCTCGCGATCGCGATCAACCGGATGTCCCGCGAACTCGAGCACCGCGAGGAGTTTCTTCTCCAGTCGCAAAAGCTCCGCGCCGTTGGATCCCTTACCGCCGGTATTGCGCACGAGGTCAACAACCCGATCAACAACATCATGCTCACCGCAGCAGTGCTCCAGGAGGACTTCGACAGCCTGCCAACGGATGAGAAACAGGAGCTCATCGGTGACATCGTGGAGCAGACGGAAAGGGCCCGCAAGATCATTCGCAATCTCCTCGACTTCGCCCGTGAAAGCGAAATCAGCACCGAACGACTGAAGATCAGCGAAGTTGTAAGCAACGCGATCAATCTTGCAGCCAACCAGCTCAAACTTTCCAGAGTCAGGCTGGTCTGCGATATTCCCAACGACCTACCGGAGATCAACGGTGACCGGCAGTATCTGAGTCAAGTATTCCTCAACCTCGTCCTCAATGCGGTCGATGCGATGAACAACGGGGGCACGCTCACCATCGGCAGTGATATGAGCCTGGACACCCAATGTGTCGCGATCAGCATCAGAGACACGGGTCCCGGCATGTCGCCCATGGTTCTCAAATCCATCTTTGACCCGTTCTTTACCACCAAATCCAGCGGCAGCGGAACCGGTCTCGGCCTTTCGGTGTCCCTTGGCATCGTTCAAAAACACGGCGGCGAGATCAAGGTCGCGTCAACGGTCGGCGAAGGCAGCACATTCACTGTGATCCTGCCCGTCACCCAGCAAGGAACTCCTAGCTCAGCATAAGCAGCATCGCGGTGGCAACTGAAAAATATACCGCCAATGCCAGGGAATCGTTGATGGTCGACACCAGTGGCCCGGAAGCCACGGCCGGATCAACGCCAACAATGTCGAGGATCATCGGCATTGCGGTGCCGAGCATGCTTGCGGCCGACATACCGATGGCCATCGCCGGTCCAAGAGCGATACCGATCAGCGGATTATGGTGAAGAAGAATGGCCAGACCGGACGCCACGGCACCACATACGATGCCCATCAGAAGGGCAACAACGATTTCGCGAAGGATATGGCGTGGAAATCGGGAACGGGGAAGCGTATCGAGCGCCAGCCTCCTCACCGTCGTGGTCGACGACTGGAGAGAGGTGTTTCCCGCCATCGCCATGATCGCAGCGGTGAACACCGACATCTGATCGTAGAGGCCCACCTCACGAGAGGCAACGATCAGGACAAACGACGAGAGTTGAGTTCCGGCCAGGCATACGAGCAACCACGGCAGCCGATAGCGGGCAACGTGGAGAATAGACTCGGACTCTTCCTCCTCAGCCGAGGAACCGGCCATTTTATAGATATCTTCGGTGGCTTCCTGCTCGACCACCTGGAGAACGTCATCGACAGTCACCACCCCTACAAGCCGGTTTCCGGCGTCCACAACCGGAATCGCCATGAAATCGAACTTGTCGACCAGGTCAGCAACCTCTTCCTGATCAGTGTCGACTTTCACCGAGATCACGTCCGTCGACATGATGTCACCAAGACTTGAAGCGGGGCGCGCCGTGACCATGTTTCGAAGTCGAACGTATCCCAGAAGGCGGCGATCCTCGTCAACCACATAGAGGGCGGCGAGCGGCGTGTCTTCATCGACCGTATGCAGCTTCTGGATAGCGTCATCCACGGTTTCCGTTGGCTGCAGGGCGACCGCTTCGGGGTGCATGATGCCGCCGGCGGTGTCCTCCGGGTAAGCGAGGAGCTGGCGAAGCAATTTTTCATCGGGAGGAGAGATGTGGTGAAGCACCTCCTCTGTCTCTCCGATTTCGAGCTCGCCGATCAGGTCTGCAGCGTCGTCCGGCTGCATGGCCTCCGCGATACGCGCAAGGCGCTCCGGCTCGATCTCGTCGACCAGATCCGCGCGAATCGAAACTGTCGTGTCTATGAGAACCGCACCTGCCGCATCGGCATCAAGAACACTGACGACGAGTTGCCGATCATCGGCCGAAAGCACATCGAGCCATTCTGCGATGTCCTCTGGGCGGGCCAGGCGCAGAAAGATCTCGAGGGCTTCCTCCTCACCTTCGCTGAGAAGCGTATGGAGCTCCCTTACGAAGTCAGATTCAGTGGATCTTTCAGGCATCGCTCCTCGCAATGCGCCATCATAGTCGACTTCGATTACCCTCGGCATATTCGAGGGTGGCACTCAATCGGGAATACGGTGCCCCGTTTCGCGTAGAATGACATGGACATCTTGGAGGCCGCATGACTCCCACTCAAGACAAACTCCATCGTTCGTCGACAAACCGCATCATCGCCGGCGTCTGCGGCGGGTTCGCAGAATGGCTCGGTTGGAACCCAACCACCTTTCGAGTTCTCTTCGTTGTCGTCTCGATTCTCTCTGCCGCCTTTCCCGGCATCTTGGTCTATCTCATCCTGTGGCTCGTGATGCCGAAAGACTGAATTTCGGATTTCGAATTTCGGATTTCGAATTTCCAGACAGTCTCTTGGTATAGCCCGCCTCGAAGAGGATGACCGGACGGAATTCCTAATTCCTCATTCCTAACTCCTCATTCAACAGCGAACCTTTCAGCGTCGCTTCCGTTGTGACATGTGAGAACGGTCGTTAATGAAAGCAGCGATCGGACGTCTAAGAGACAACACGGAGGTGGCACATGAAACGCAAAGTAGTGATTTTGGTAGCAATCGCGGCGCTGTTGGCGGCCCCGGCCGCATACGCCGGTGACGAGACCCGCTGGGTCAACGTCCACGTGACGGAGAACTCGAGCAACACCAACGTCGAGGTGCACCTACCCCTCAACCTGGTATTGACGGTTCTGCGCAACGTCGATGTGGAGAACTTCCACGGCGGACACGTGGACCTCGAGCTCGACGACGATATGGACATCAACTTCCCCGAGATCTTGGCGGCGGTCAAAGATGCGCCCGATGGGAAGTTCGTCACCGTGACCTCGGATGAGGCGGATGTCAACGTCCACAAGCAGGCTGGCAATCTCTACGTCACCGTCAACCAGAAGGAAGACGAGATGGCGCAGGTCGAGGTCACCATGCCGATGGAACTGATGGACGCCCTCAGCTTCGGCGAAGAGAACACCCTCGATGTCGCCGCCCTGCTGCAGAGCCTTGACCAGCTCCCCGACGGTGACATCGTCAAGGTCACCTCCAACGAGGCCAATGTCCGAGTCTGGATCGAATAATGAAATACCAACGCGGAATGTCGACCTTCGGCGCTGTGCTCCTCGCTGGGACGGCGGGGCTCCTCTCAGCCACCCTGATGATGGACTGGATGGTGGTCGACGTGCACGTGCTTGACGTGTCGGAAACCGACGACATCCATGCCGACGTACCGCTCCACATCAAGGTGCCGTTCCCACTGCTCATCGCCGACATCGCGACCGGGTTCATTCCGGACGAGGCGTTCGAGGATGCGGAGATCCCACCCGAGGCCAGGGTCCACAAAGAGCTCGTGCTGGAGACTATCCGCGCTCTACTGGACTCACCTGACGCCGAGCTCGTCAAAGTGCGGACCGACGATGCCAACATCGACATCTTCAAAGATGGCGACACGCTGCGGATCGCGGTCGACGCCGACGACGCCGTCGTTCGCTGCAACGTGCCGATCGACGGAATCCTCGAAGCCCTCGAAGACTGGGACTGGGAGACCGTCGATCCGCAAATGGTCTTCGACATCCTGCACGCCGCCGAGAACGGGGATCTGGTCACAGTGGCAACCGACGACGGTGTTCGGGTCGCAATCAAAATGTGGTGAGGCAATTCAGCATCGAATGCTGAATTGCGGCCCCGCCTTCGGCGGGGTTTTCTTTTTGTGGATTTCATCCGCAGCTGAAACGCCTCCGGGCGGGTGACAACGATATTCAGACTACCGCTCCAGAGATTCCTCTGCTCGGTCGCTTCGCTCGCTCGGTCGGAATGACACGGAAAAATAACCACTCTCCAGTTCACGGGTGGCCGGAAATCCAAAATGAAATGACGACGGCCTACGGAATGTCATCCCGACCGAGGGCCGCCGCGGCCCGAGCGGAGGGATCTGTTTGTGCGAAATTCCGAATTCCTAATTCCTAATTCCTAATTCGTACGATGCGCTTGAGCCAGGCCGTAAAACGCCGCAGAAATTCCGGCACCGAGGTAAAGATAACGGCTGCCACTGCCGCGTTGAGAAGGGCCAGGATCAGGAAAATCCCCGGGATCGACACCCCTCGCGCCATCAGACCCATCAGCATGATCGATGACGACACCATCAGCAAAGCGTTGAGAATGTTGTTGCCAGCGATCACCCGGGACCGCACGGTGCCGGCCGAGCGTTGCTGGATGAAGGTCATCAGGGGCACGGTGTAGAAGCCTGAAAAGACGGCAATCATGAAAAGATCGATCAGAACGTGAATTCCACCCGGTTGACGTAGGAACTGGGCAACCGAGAGCATCGCGCCGTCCGCGGGCGCCACGAAGCGCCAGCCGGAAAATGCCAAATCGATGGCGAAGACGCTGATACCGATGGAGCCGAGCGGCACCAACCCCAGCTCCAGGTGACCGCGGGACAACCGCTCACAGAGCATCGAGCCGGAACCGATGCCGACGCAGAAGGTCGCAAGGGTGAGAGTGACGACCGTTTCGCCGCCAACGAGAACGTCTTTGCAGAAGTTGGGCAGGAGGGACAGGAATGAAGCACCGAGGAACCAGAACCACGAGATCGCGAGCACCGACAGGAAGACCGAGTGCACGCGTCGAGTCAGCCGCAGAATATCGATGGTCGGTTTCACCGGGTTGAGGCTGACCTGCAGGTCGGGGTTGGCGGCGGGCAGCTTTTTGATGAAAATGCTGGTCACAAATCCCAAAATCGCCACCGCGATGACCATCAACCCGAGCTTCGACACCCACCGCTCACCACCCGCCACCACGAGGCCTCCTGTGATGGTGCCGAGGAGGATCGCGAGGAAGGTCGCCATGGCGACCAGAGCGTTGCCACCGACCAGGGTCTCGTCGTCTAAAAGTTCGGGCAGGATGGCGTACTTGGCGGGGCCGAAGAACGTCGATTGCATGCCCATCAGAAAGAGGACGGTCAGCAACAGAGCAAGGTTGTTGGTAGCGAACCCAACGCCGGCGAGGACCATGACGCCGATTTCCCAGACCTTGACCCACCTCATCAAAATCCATTTGGGATAGTGATCGGCGAGCTGTCCGGCGGTCGCCGAGAAGAGGAAGAAGGGAAAGATGAAAACGCCGGCGCAGGCGACGACAATCGTCGCCGAGCTGATACCGAGAAGGGTCATCGACCGATAGGCGATGAGGATGACGAGCGCGTTCTTGAACAGATTGTCGTTGAAGGCGCCGAGGAACTGGGTCCAGAAGAGCGGCCAGAAACGACGTTCGGTCAGCAGATGGAGCTGGCTCAAATAATCCTCCGAAGCAATGTCGAGGCTTCGATACTACACAGCCATCTTCTTTTTCGTGAGCGACGATTGGCTATGGCTCACACGGCAGCTGCCATCTGTCGCCCCTCCGGGGCTCATAATTTTTGTGTCTGCGCTTTCCTGGGGCTCACGCCCCAGGCTATGCAACTGCCGCGCCTCCGGCGCTCCATCGCCGAGATCACCCGTTGAGCGGGAAAACACTCCAGACCGCTTTGATCAGGCGGCGAGAGCCGCGGAGCGGCGACAGATGATTAGCCTGGGGCGTGAGCCCCAGGGTACAGGGGACAAAATAAATTATAAGCCGCGGAGCGGCGACAGAATCAGGCAGTCCAAAGGTTGCAGCTCGCGCTGCAACGAAAACCTATCGCGCCTCCAACGCTCCGTTCGGGTACGTCGCCGAGGCGCCCACGGGCGCAGTGCGCCTTGTGACGGGGGCATAACCACAGAAACACAGAGGAGGGCACAGAGAACAACACTGAGTTAACTATTCATGTCGCGCTCGGGAACTCAAAGCGAATCAACGACGCAAAGCCTACCTGTCACCCAACGCCACATGAGATAACCCTCTGTGTCTTTCTCTGCGTCTCTGTGCCTCTGTGGTGGTTCAAACGATCCGGACGGACCTGACACGCTTGACCTCACGCTGCAGCGGGAACCTGTGGTGCTTTCGATGCTCCTGGAATGCCTGCCGTACCAGACTTGAAGCCAAAAACCTCAAGTACCTGTCGCGCCTTCGGTACTCGCATCATGGCGGCGACGACGTTTCATGGCGTACATTCGCTCGTCGGCCTCGGCCAGGGTGCGCGAAATGTCCGACGCCGCCACACATGAGGAAACGCCCCAGTTGACCCGTAGCGGCTCAGGGTATGGAAAGTCGGCCGTCGCCTTTTCGAGAATCCGGATGAGACCTGTGAATCGCCTCTTGGCGGCGTCGTGGCCCGCGCCTTGAAGAACGGTCACGAACTCGTCCCCACCCCACCGCACCACCAGGTCGCCCGGCCGAATCGACTGTTTGAGCACCCCGGCCACCAGACGCAGCGCTTCGTCACCGGCATCGTGGCCGTGGCGGTCATTGATTCGTTTGAGCTCGTCGATATCAATCAGCACGACCGACACCGGTTCGGCGGCATCCCATCGCTCGAACCACGCGCGCAATGCCTGTCGGGTTGGGCATGCGGTCAATGGGTCGGACTCCGAGAGCCGAAGGAGATGGCCATGCTCGTCTTCAAGAACTGCAAGATTTGTCTGTAGCAAGTTGATCTCGGAGCCAACCAGCGTAACGACCGTGGCCGCGGCAAGCGTTGCCGTTCCGCCCACCAAAAGCAGACCGACCGCCGCTTCGGATGCGATCGCGAACGAGGGTCGAATCATGCCGAGCATCAGGCCGATTCCGGCAAAAGCAATCGGCGCTACGGCAAGATCGAAGACAAGCCGTCGATCGTCGCCACGGGCACGGGTGGCCAGCCACACGGCGGTCAGAAAGAGCACCATTCCGAAGACGCCTCGCCACGCAACCGCCGGCAGAATCACAGCGCTGGCCGCCAGAAGGGCTGCAGCACCAAACGTCCAACCGACAACATGCCGATTGCCATCCGAGTCGGTCGGTTCCATGGTCAGCGCCAGCATGACGAGCCCGGCGGCTATGAAAGCCTCACCGACGGCGAAAGGAGCGCCCACCCAGAGCATGCCGGCGAGGCCGATGGCGGCACCGAAGCCGACCACAAGCCATGCCATCCACGATCCGCTCCCCTTCTTCTCGGGCAGTATCCATCCGACAGAGCGAAGGATCAGAGCGGTCGTCATGGCGACACCAATCACCCCGGCAAGCGCCCATGAAGCGACAGTCGCGATCAGCATTGGGCCCTTGCACGTGAAAGTGGCATAGAAAGCATCCTGCTGATTATGTCAGAGCTTCTCGCTATTCGTCGGGCTTCGAGATTTCGACCATGTGCAGGCGAGACGCCTGCACCACAATCGGCACAGAAATTCAGGAGACAATTGTGGTGCGGCCGTCTCGGCCGCTCATCGGGCATCAAGGCGCCCAAGAACCAACGGTTCCTAAAAACTCCAGGCACAGGTCGACGACACGTTGTGGCTGTTCGACAACCACGGCGTGGCCGGCCCCCTCGATCGACATGAAACTCGCACCTTCAATAGCCTCGGCAAGACCGCGTGCCCGGTCCAGGGGCACGAAATTGTCGAGCTCGGCTGCAATCACCAGGGTCGGACAGTGAATCTGCTGGAGCTCTTCGCGAAGCCGTAACGAATGGGCCGAATCGAGGAGCGCGATGAGCCCCTTGAACCACACATCGGGCAGGGCCGAAATCTGTGCGCGGCGTTGCGCTCGCTCGGCCCTGTGCTTTTCGACCCACGCCGGCGAATAGACCATCGGTTCGAGAATGTCAGAGAGGTGGCCGCGATCGCTGCTCTCGAGGGACGCGACGCATGCGGCTCGCCAGTGGACCACCTCATCCGCCATCACCTCGTCGAAGCCATCCGCGGAGGCGATCGTGGTCAGGGAACGGACTCGATCTGGATAGCGCGACGCCACCAGGGTACCGACGACACCGCCAAAGGAGGTCCCGACGATGTGCGCCTGCTCGATCCCCAGATGATCGAGCAGGGCGGCGACGTCGTCGGCGTGGTCGGCGACATTTTCTGGGGGCGGCACCGGAGTCATCAGCTGGCCACGAAAATCACAGCGAATGACCCGATAGTGCTTTGCAAGAGGTCTCGCCACCACCTCCCAGGAGACCGCCGTCATGGCGATTCCGTTGAGGAGCACCAGTGGTGTGCCGGCGCCGTCACTCAGGTGGTAGAGAGTGACCGACTCACCCTGCATATCGCTCACTCCGCAGCCTCGCCGGCAGGCATCTCGAAGTCGACTGATTTAGCGGCCATAAAGGCTTTGAGCGCCGGGAAGAAAATATCAGGACGCTCGATGTAGACCACGTGTCCGCTCTCAGGCACCAGCTCGTAGCGGCTGTTTGGGAAGATCTCGGCCAGTTTTTCCTGCTGCCAGAGCGGGATCGCGCGGTCGTGGGCGCCGGCCAGAATCAGCGTCGGCGCTGTGACCTTGCGGTAGCCTTCCACCCGCTCCTCGATATTCTCGAAGAAAGGGTCCTGCGCCTCGGTGAGGCGGATCAGGCAATAGCGATAGTCGACGTAGCGGTCATAGAAGCGCTGCCGCATGGCCGCCAGCTGTTCGTCGGGAATGTTTTTGACGAAGCGTTCGGAGAAAATCTTCTCGTACATGTAGTGGGTGTAGAGCTCGAACTCACCCTCGTCGCCGCGGTAGAAACGCAAGGAAATATCCTGGTACATCTGGAAGAGCTTTTCGCGGCTGGCCAGGATCCCCGACAAGACCACGGTGTGGAGTCGCTCGGGATAGAGCCGAGCGAATTCAAGAGCAATGAAACCGCCGTAGGAAATACCCATCGGGTGGACCTTCTCCACCCCCAGCTCATCCATGATCAGCGCAAGATAGCGGGCGAGGTCATCGATGAAATATGGGATGTCTTCCTTTGACGATTCTCCCTGGCCAAGGAAGTCGTAGAGGATGACATCGTATTCGTCGGTCATCATCGGCAGGAAGCCGTACCAGGCCTTGGTGTGCATGGCGAGGCCGTTGAGCAGGCACACCGCCTCGCGATCTCCTTTGCCGTGGTACTCCCACCAAATTCTCTGATCGCCTACCTCGAGGTGACCGCTTCGATCGGGCTGAATCTCTTCTGCATTCATACTCTTCCCTTCTCTTCATTCTGAAGTTTTGAATTTTGAATTTTGAAGTTCCCCACGCCGACCCATCCCTCAGGGAGAGTGCTGGTTGGGAATTCAAAATTCATAATTCAGAATTCAAAATTCGTCGGCACCGGACTCAAGCCCTCTTGAGGACGGTGCACACCGAAGCACAAATCGGGCCACCAATATTGAACGTCGCCGCAATTTTTGGATCCGGCACCTGGAGTTCCTCGGGCACCTTGCCCTGGAGCTGCCAGGCGCACCAACCGATCATCGCTACTCCCGACGCTCCAACCGGGTGTCCCTTGGCGATGAGGCCACCCGAGGTGTTGATGCCGCACTCGCCCTTGGCATCCGCCTTACCGTCGGCCCAGTAGCGCGCACCCTCGCCATAGCCGGCCTTGCCGATGACCTCGGTACCGATGGCACCCATGACCGTGAAGCAGTCGTGGATTTCGGCCACGTTGACATCGGCGGGGCTCGCCCCGGCCATATCGTACGCAGTGTTCATGGCACGGAAAGCGCCCTCGGGTTTGAGGATGTCCCGCCCCTCTTTTTTGAGCGGGTCGGTTGCCTGTCCCCAGCCGGCGATCTCGACGCAGTCCGCCTTGTCGACTCCAAGCTTCGCCAGTCCCTCTTCGGTGGCGAGGATCATGCCGGCATAGCCGTCGGTGATCTGCGAACAGTCGTAGGTCTTGAGCGGCAGGCCGTCGACGATGTAGCGGTTCCGACCCTCGGCAGTCGCCGCCTCGTCGAGTGAGACCTGGATCTTCTGCATCTGGGCATAGGGATTCTTGTTGCCATTGGCGTACTCGCGCGACGAGATCTCGGCAAACTCGCGCTCGGTGGTGCCGTGCGCTGCCATGTAATCGCGCATGACCTCGGCAAAGAGGTGGGGGAAAATGTAGACCTTGCCCTCGCGCTCGTCGGGGTGCGAGAAATAGCCAAGCACCTCTCCGATGAGAGCGCCGTCCATCTTGCCCTCGTCGTTGCGCATCTTCTCGAAGCCGACCGCGAGGCCGACATCGCCAAGACCTATCTGCATCTTGCCGATCACGCTCAAGACAGCCTGGCCGCCGCTCGCACAAGCGTTTTCGACTGCCTCAATCGGCTTGGCGCCGAGCCCGGGCACCATCGCCACGAGACCGGCAAGCAGGCCCTGCTGGTTGAGCGAGAAGTTACAGGTCGCGCCGACCGATGCGACATCGATGGTCTGTGGTTCGGCGCCGATCTCGGCGCACGTCTCGTTGACCGTGTCGGTAACGATCTCAGGCACCGTCTTGTCAAAAAGCTTTCCGAACTTCGATTGGTGATACGCGGCGATATAGATCTTTTTCACATTACCTCCTTGAGTCCAATCCCGATCCCGACGTGGGTGGGTGACCGGAAATTCCTAATTCCTAATTCCTAGTTCCTAATTCCTAATTCTCCTGTTCCTTCTTCCATTGCTCGACGAGTTCCCCTTTCACTACTTTGCCGTAAGGGGTCCTCGGGAGTACATCGACAACACAAAAATCTTTGGGAATCTTGTAGCGCGCAAGGCGGTCTCCGACGAACTGGCCCAGGTCTTTTGCAGTGACCTCCGCTCCTTCGGCAGACACTACGAACGCAACGCCAACCTCGCCCCAGGTGGTGTGCGGCACTCCGACCACTGCAGCATCGGCAAGCGATGGATGCTGAAGGAGTACGTTTTCGATCTCCGCCGGATAGACGTTGACTCCGCCCGAGATAAACATGTCCTTGGCGCGACCCGCAATGTAGAAAAAGCCCTCCTCATCACGCCTGGCCATGTCTCCGGTGTGAAACCAGCCTTCTTTGTCGAGGGCCTCTGCGGTTGCCTCAGGATTTCTCCAATACCCCGCGCTCACGTGCGGTCCGCGGAAACAGAGCTCACCTACCTCGTTTGGCGGCAATACCTGGCCACCCTCGTCAATGACCCGTGCCTCGGTGAACATCAGCGGCCGGCCGATCGTTCCCGCCTTGGCCCAGGCGTCATCGTCCGACATCGCGAAACAGTTCACCCCGACTTCGGTCAAACCGTAGCCCTGACGCATCACGATGCCGCGTTCGCGATAGACATCGACGAGGTGCCGTGGCATTGGCGCGCCGCCGGAGATGAACCAGCGAACATGCCCGAGTTCGGCGGTCTTGAATTCCGGCGCATCGGCCAGCATTTTCCAGATTGTCGGCACTCCAAGCACGACGGTACAGCGCTCTTCCTCGATGACACGCCATACCTCGGAGGAGTCGAACTCCCGGTGCAGGACAATTGTTCCGCCGGCGAGGAGTACCGGCATCAGAAAAGCCCCGAGCCCACCCGCGTGATAGAGCGGGGTGAAGATCGGACTCACGTCATCCTCCGACAGCTGCCAGCAGGCGACCGTGTTGTACGCGTTCCAGGCCACCATGCTGTGTGGAGTGATCACTCCCTTGGGCCGGCCAGTGGTACCGGAGGTGTAGAGCAGACAGTATGGGTCGTCGGGTCGGCATACCGGCGGTACGTACTCGCCCTCGCCAATCGAGGCCAAAACCGTCTCCCAGGCAAAATCATCGCCTTCCCCGTCGAGAGCTACCAGCCGACCCACGTCTACGTCGGCGGTCAACTCCCTCACAATCTCAGCGTGGTCGGCGCCGTAGACCAGCGCCGAAAGCCCGCAGTCGGAAACGACCACCGCGAGCTCGGCGGCGGTCAGGCGCGTACCCAGCGGCACCAGGATGACGCCGGACTTGGCAGCCGCAAAGAAGGCATCGAGAAACTCGAGCCGATTCCCACTGAGAATGCCGATGCGGTCGCCGGGCTTGAGACCAAGCCCGTAAAGCCACGCCCGCGCACAGGCCGACGCCCGATGATCCATCTCGCGATAGCTGAGGCGGGCGCCGGTCGCCACATCCACCACAGCGAGGCGATCAGGCGACAGGCGGCTGCGCTCACCGATGATGTCGGCGCAGATCACGGCTCGGCCTCGTCCTCTGGATCCTCCTCATGAGTCATTTCTGGAGGAGGCATCGCCAACGCCGTTTCGAGAGCCTCGAGAGTCTTGTCCGGACATTCGCGATGGGGTACGTGGCCGCAGCCGTGGACCAGGTGGAGCCTCGCCCGCGGCAGCCCGTCAAGCAACCGTTGTGCAACTTCGAGGGTCCACAGATCGTCGCCATCACCCCACACGAGATCGACCGGCACCACAACCTCGTCGAGGCGGCCATCGAGTATGTACGGGGCCCATTTGTCGAGAGTCTGGACGAACCGTCCGGCAGGACCGACCCGGGCATGCCGGATGATGTCGTCGAGCACGAAGTCGGGAACCGGCAGGGTGGCGGGGCCCATCAGGGCCTTCATGGTCGCACGCGCCTCTTCCCGTGTTTCCGGGAAGAGGTTGATCGCTGGATTCACGTTCGTGATTGCGCCACCGTTGATCAACACCATCCGAGCCACGTGGGCCGGATAGTCGTGGGCGATCAGCATCGACAACCAGGCGCCGAGAGAGTTACCGACCAGAATCACGTCTTCGCCGGCACAGACCGAATCCATCACAACCTCGACCCCGGACAGCAACTGGTCGATTCCGATCGGTCCCTTGCGGGGATCGCTCTTCCAGTGGCCCGGGAGGTCGGGGATCACGACCTTGTAGTCATCGAGCAGCGGCTGTGCCATCCGCGCCCAGGTTCCGGCCTGATCACCGGCACCGTGGAGCAGCACCATGCACTGCCCCTCGCCACCGAGCCACACCGTCATCCGGCCGTCCCGTGAGGGGATCGTCGTCTTTTCGAATCCGATCTTGCCGAGGGCCATTCGGCTGACCATGGCATCGACCTTGAGCGGTCGTTTCCAAACCATCCACACGGACACGATGATCGCGATGACGATCAGGATGCCAACCGCGACAAGGACCTTCAATAACTTACTGCGCATCGGCCTCTCCCTCGTCATCGCGAATTTTAAATTCTTAATTCTTAATTTTGAATTTCCACCCACACTCCCAGGCATCGGGGGCGGGCGGGGAATAATTCAAAATTGAAAATTCAAAATTCATAATTCTCAACTCATCCTGAACGCGACACCAGCTTGGTTATACCCTACTCCGGAACCGACCATGACCAGCAGGTCGCCCGAGGAGATCTTCCCCTCCTCGATGGCGTCATCCAGCGCGATCGGCACACAGGCCGATCCGGTGTAGCCCCACTTCTCCATCACCGTATGCGTCCGTTCCATCGGTAGACCGAGATCCGACATCACCAGCTCGATGGACGGTTTTCGCACCTGGGTGAAGATCGTGAAGTCGATATCCGAGACCTCGAAACCGCCGTTAGCCGCCAGCATCCGCACGACCTTTGGCCATCCCTCGTGGTTGACCTCCGGTGGATAGCGCTCGACCATCCTCACCGCGGTCCGTCCCTCGCGAACCGCCTCTTCGGTGGCCGGTTCGAAGGTCGCACCGGCGTATATCCCCCAATGGCCGTGATAGCTGCCGTCGGCACGCATCGCCGAGGATACGAAGCCCGGTTCGTCGGCTGCTTCGAGAACCGCGGCGCCGGCGCCATCGCCGTAGAAAAAGACCATCGGATCTCCATCGGCGGCCAGCTTCTGCATGTTGTAAACGCCCACCACCAGCACCGTTTTCAGCGCCGGGTTCGAGGCGATCAGACCTGCCCCGATCGCTGAACCGGTGGGAAACGAAGCGCACGCACACCCGACGTCAAAGGTGCCGGCGTTGACCGCGCCCAGCTTGTGCTGGAGAACGACCGAGGTCGCCGGTGTGATGTAGTCGGGCGAGTCCGTACCAAGAATGATGAGATCGACGTCCTCGGGCTTTCGTCCCGCCTTCTCCAACGCCTGCTGGGCAGCCGGTAGCGCGATATCCGATGTGCACCAGTCTTCGGGCGCCCACCAGCGAGTGCGGATCTCGGACGACTCCTCCATCTTGTCGACGAAGTCTGGAATATGAGCGAACCGTTTCCGAAGCTCATCGTTGGAGATTTCAATTTCAGGGATGTATCTACCGGTCGCAACGATTGTTGCGTAACGTGTCATGAATAATCCTCCGTAAACGTCCCTGCCGACATTCCGAATTCCTAATTCCTAATTCCGAATTTATGTACCGATGACAAGCCCACCATCAACGCTCAACGTCGTCCCGGTCACAAATTTGGCGGCGTCGGATGCGAGCCACAGATAGGCCTCGGCAATGTCAGATGGATCGCCGATCCGTCCCATCGGGGTGTGGCCGACCATCGCGTCGAGGATCTTGTCGGGCATCGCACCCAGGATCTCTGTTTTGATGAAGCCCGGCGCGATCGCATTGACGCGGATGCCGAACTTTCCGAGCTCCCTCGCCCAGGTCTTGGTCATGCCAATGACTCCGGCCTTGGTCGCTACGTAGTTGGTCTGGCCGAAATTGCCGTTGAGACAGGCCACCGACGACGCGTTGAGGATCGCACCACCGCCACCCGCGATGAGGTGAGGCGCAGCCGCTCGGGTGCAGTTGAAAACCCCCCGAAGGTTGACGCCTATCACCGCTTCCCAGGCCTCGTCGGTCATGCGCGAGACAACCTCGCCGTTCTTGTATTTGACAAGCTGCGAGTCACGTACGATGCCGGCGTTGTTGACCAGCACATAGAGGGAGCCCCAGCGATCCACGACATCGCCGATCGCTACCTCGACCTCGCCCGCGTCGGCGACATTGACCTTTTGAAAGACGCCCGCGCTCTCCGGCGCCTCGTTCACATCCCAGGCCGCAACTTTACAGCCCTCGGCAACAAAACGTTCTGCGGTCGCTCGCCCGATGCCGGCCGCCGCGCCGGTGACGATGACAACCTTGTCTTTGAGTCCTGTTTCAATCATGTTTTCTCCCACTCAACCGAAGAGATTTCGGCCGTTCGCGACAACGAGTCCCGACCGAATGAAAAACCCGGGGGGCGCTGCGTGGCGCCCCCCGGAACTGACGGCATCAGAAGAATCGGAACTCCAGCGTCGCAATGAACGTGCGCGGCATACCGTACGAACCCGTCACCGAGCCCAACACCGGGAGGTTGTATCCGTTGGTCAAGTATTCCTCGTCGGTGAGGTTCTTGCCGCTCACTCCAAAGCGCCATTTGGCATTGCCGGACAACCACGCGACCCAGGCGTCGAGAAGACCGAATGCCGGCTGCACGAGGGGCTCCATTGGTTGCGTCGCGTCGAAGGGCATGGCTCCACCCTCGTTGGTCAGCATCGAATCGTCGCGATAGGTATAGCCGACACTTCCAGTGATCAACCCGCCAAAGGCCGGGAAGTCTACGTTGCCACGGATCGCGCCGGTCAGTTCCGGCGCGTTGGTGATGACCTGGGTATCTACGAACCCGTCCCCGTTCTCGTCGAGGAACTCGTCAGGTTTGGCGTCGAGATAGGCCAGGAAACCAGACAGGCCGAACCAGGATTTCGAGGCCCAGTTGTACTCGACCTCGACGCCTTTGACCGTGGCATCACCCGCGTTGAGAAAGTTGCCGAAAAAGGAGTCGTCGATGCCGTTGCCGGTCGAATCGTAAGAGGTGAAGGTACTGACCTGGACGTCGGTGTACTTGCCATAGAAAATGGCGGAGTTCAGTACGAGCGAACGATTCGCGAGAACTGACTTGACCCCGATCTCGGCCACCGTCATGACCTCGTCATCAAATGGCTCAGCCGTTTGTGGAAACAGGGTCGACTGAGCGCGAACGTTGTACCCTCCACTCTTGAAACCTCGGCTGACCTTGAAGTACCCCATCACATCCGGGTTGAACTGGTAATCGAGACCAATCTTCGGAGCCCAGGACGTGAAGGTCACCTCGTCATCGAATTCCGCCGCAACGAAATAATATCCGCTGAAGTCGTCGGGGGGATTGTTGTAGACGTTGAAGGCCCTGCCGTGCTTCGTCTCCCGGGTCGGCCGCAGACCCAGGTTGAGGGTGAGTCGATTGCTGAGCCTGACGCTGCCGTCGGCGTACACGGCATAGGACTTGGTCCCCTGGTCACCTGTGGTGGTGTTCGGGAAGTTGGTGTAGAAAATGGCCTCGACCTCGCCCCCCGCCAGACCATCGAAATAGAAAAACCCGAGGACGCCGCTCCACTTCTCGGAACCCGTGTAGATGAGCTGGAATTCCTGGGTGGTCTGATCGTCGTAATAGGTCGCCTGAGAGTCGGCGATCGCTGCCGGACTGGTGTCGAAATCGATCCAGTTCTGGGTGTCGGTTTCCCGATAGGCGGTGATGGATTTGAACTGCAATCCGGGATTGATGTCCCAGGCTATCGTCAACGAGTAACCGGTGGATTTGGTGTTGTTGACCGGATCGATACCACTTTCGGTGTCGAAGAGATTCGGCAGTGGATCGCACGCCTCCCCCAGATAGACCCAACAGAACGGGTTGGACTCGAGTCGGGTCAGACCGATCGGCTCGGCGTCGTCTTTGGTGTAGTCGTAGTCCGCCCTCAGCGACACTTTATCTGACGGCAACCATTCCAGCGCCAGACGATATGCGGTGGTGTCCTTGTTAGAGACTTCTCTGTTTTGGTACAGGTTCTCGCCATAACCGTCGCGCGTCAGCTTCGCGAAGGAAGCCTTGCCCAGCAGCTTGTCTTTGACAATCGGTCCGCTGATATTGGCGCGGAACTCCTGGGTCCCGAAGGTCCCGGGGTTCCAGGTGATGCGACCCTCGGGGGTGTTCGAAAGCGGTTTGGTGACGTACTTGATCGCGCCGCCGATGGTGTTCTTGCCGTACAGGGTCCCCTGCGGACCGCGCAGCACCTCGACCCGTTCGACGTCGTAGACGTCGAGGAGGGCACCCTGTGCACGGGCGATGTAGACATCGTCGATATAGAGCCCGACGCCGGGATCGACGCCCCACAGAGGATCCGCCTGGCCGACACCCCGGATGAACGCTGTCAGCGTGGTCGACTGGTTGCGGCCCTGGTAGATGGACAGGTTGGGGACATAGCCCTCGAGTTCGGAAATCGTCGAAGCTGCAACGTCTTCGAGCTGAGCACCGCCGACCACCGAAACAGCAACCGGTATTTCCTGCAAGGCCTCCTCTCGCCGCCGTGAGGTGACGGTGATCTCGCCGGCAAACGGCTGCCGGGCGAGTGCCTCTTCGATGGCCTGCTCTTCTTCGGTCGTGGGGCCCCCGGGTTCCTCTGTCTCCTCCTGGGCCAGCGCCGGCATCGCCAACACCAGCACGGCCGCAAAGGCCACAACCAGCAACACCCTATTGATCCATCGTTCACTCATGACTTCCTCCCCTTTCAAATCTGGATTCCGGGCGCTGCGCCATTCTCCTCACGGCGAAGCACCCCGTTGCGCAAAATGCGGATAAAACCATCGACTGCCTGTTGCGCATCCATGCCGAAGTGCATGGGCACGCCGAAACATTTTTCGACCATGTAGAAGTAAAAGAGCCAGCGGGTGGCGACCATCACCGCCACCATCGGGTCGGCATCGGCGAGCCGGCCCTCGCGCTCGAGCTGCTCAAGGTGGGGGCCGTACACCGCTTTGAAGTTGTCGGCCATGTCTTCGTAGAACGAGCGAACGTGGCGCCCCTGGTGCTCGATGACATCGACGAAGATGAGCAGGATGGAGGCCTTGTTCTGCTCCACCGTGAACTCGATCGCCTCCGCCATCTCTTCGAGATCATCGGGGAAATTCCCACCGGCAAAGACTTTTTGCAGCGGGTGTTCGGGATCGCTGATGCGTTCCCAGTAATCGTCGATCAATCGCTGGAAGATCGCCTCTTTGGAACCGAAGTGGTGGTAGAGATTGCCGGTCGACTGATCGCAGGCCTCGGCGATCTGGCGCATCGAGGTCGCGCCGTAGCCATGGGTCGAGAAGAGATCCAGCGCCACCTCCAACACCTTGGTGGTGGCGACCTCAGACCTTTCGGCCTGGCGTCCGTTGGTTCCTCTCGGCATTCTCTTTTAAAAACCGAACGTTCGTTATGTAACTTAAGTTGCAAATTGAGACTTGTCAAGGGTTGACCCGTCTTCCTGCTCGTTCTGCGCAATCGGGCGGGATATATCCCGCCCCTACACGTCGGCTCTCGGCACACTTCACCTGTAGGGGCGGCATACATGCTGCCCATGCCCGTCCCCGTCTCCGTTCCCGATTGGGGCGTAGCGAACAATCAACCGTCACCTCGCATTCGTGAGCTCGTTTCGCCGCCAAGGCACCAAGAACACCAATAGTTTGCTGGGTCATCAGAAACCTTGCTGCCGACAACCCAATTGATTCCCACTTCCTGAGGCGACGGTTCGCTATGAATCAACGAAATTCTGGATCAAACCTCGGTCGGTTCTCGGCGGTCTCTCCTTCTGCGAGCGCCGGAGGCTCGGCCGTACATCGGTCCGTGTCAGACGTGACGAAGCGAAGAAAAGTGCAGGCGAGACGCCTGCACCACAAAAAACCAGACATTTGTGGGGCAGCCGTCTCGGCTGCCGGAAGGTGCGTGGAAACGCTGATTCACTTGCGGTCTCGACGTCTTCCTTCGTGGGCGCCCGGTCTTGCGCGCGGCCCTCGCATCCGGCTTCATACCTACCGGCACGAGCTGCAGCTGCATCGCATCGAGATCCACCCGCACCAGTCGCACCTCGATCGGGTCCCCGAGCCGCCACACCCGTCCCTTGCGCTCCCCCACCAGCCGGTGCGAACCGTCGTCGAAGCGGTAGTAGTCGTCATTTATCTCGGAGATATGGACCATTCCATCGACCGCAAGCTCGTCGAGGCGAACGAAGAGCCCAAAGTCGGTGACCCCCGAAATATGACCGGCGAAGACCTCGCCCTGGCGTTCATGCAAATAGATCACGGTCTTCCACTCGACGGCCGCCCTCTCAGCGGCCTCGGCCCGTCGCTCGGCCGACGAACAGGACTCACCAAGTCCGACCAGCTCGGTCTCCAGGGCCTCACGCTCCTCACCCTCGGTCAGCGCTCCCTCCTCCCGCAACCGGCGCAGCATACGGTGGACCACCAGGTCCGGATAGCGACGAATTGGAGACGTAAAGTGCAGGTACTCATCGGTGGCCAGGGCGTAGTGACCGCGCGGCTCAGGGGTATAGAGGGCGCGGGCGAGCGTCCGCAGAACCAGCATGTCGATCAGTCTCTCCTCGGGCCTTCCGTCCGCCGCCTCGAGCAAGGCCTGCAAGGCTTCGGGCGGCATCGACTTCGGGTCCCCCTTCAATCGAAGACCGAGATCGGCGACGACGCTTTTGAGCTCCTCGACCCTCGTCACCTCGGGCTCATCGTGGACGCGGTAGAGGGCCGGCTGGTCTGCATCCATCAGGATCTCGGCCACCGAGCGGTTGGCGGCAACCATCAGCTCCTCGATCAGACGATGGGCGCGGTTGCGGGCTGCCGGCTGGATCGATACCACCCGCCCTTCGGGGTCGAGGATGAGTTCCGGCTCTGCAAGATCAAAATCGAGGCTCCCCTGCTCGCGCCGCTTCTGCCCGAGCCGATCTGCAGCCTCCGCCAGCAGCGCCAGCGAACCTGCAAACGGCTCGACCTCGGCCGGCCATTCGTTTCGCGGCAGGTCGAGCCACTCGGCAACCTCGACGTAGGTGCAACGGCGGCGGGAGCAGATCACCGACGGCGCCGCCCTTCGACCCGTCAGCTTTCCATCTGGGGTCACCGAGAACCAGACAGTCCAGGTGAGACGGTCCTCCGCCTCGCGAAGTGAGCAGAGATCGTTCGACAAGCGCTCCGGCAGCATCGGCACACAGAGCCCCGGGAGGTAGACTGACGTTCCCCGCGCTCTTGCCGCCTCGTCGAGAGACGAGCCGGGACGCACGTAATGGCTGACATCAGCGATGTGTACCGCCACCTCGATCGCACTCTTCTTACCTGGCTTGGCACTTACCGCGTCATCGAAGTCACGCGCCGTGCGACCGTCGATGGTAATTGCCGGTTCTGATCGCAGGTCTTCTCGGCGGCTAATTTCTGCGGCTGTGATTTCACTCGGCAGCTTGTCGGCCTCAGCCAGCGCCTGAGCCGGGAACTCCACCGGAATGCCATGGGCCCGGAGTACCGCCTGCTCGACGACCCCGGGATCAGTGGGTTGTCCGAGCCGCTCGAGGAGCACCCCTTTCGCATGACGACCACGGCTGTCCACGGAATCGATCGAGATCACAACCAGCTCGCCCTCCTCGGGCTCACCCTCGACCTTGGACCCGGTTGGCACCACTGTGAATCGCAGCTTTCGTTCGAATGGACGGACGTGCGGACGGCCGCTGCTCACCACCCAACGGCCGAGGACCTCACGCCGGGCGCGTTCGAGCACCCGCACCACCACACCCTCGCGAACGCCGTCGGCCCGAGCCCGCTTGCGGGGCTTCTCCAATCGCACGAGCACCGTGTCCCCTTCGAGTGCTCCCCGGACTGCCTGCGGCGGCACCCGCACGGGCGCGTCGTGCGCGCCCTCCACAACGACCTCGATCTTTCCCCCGGCCGCACGACGCAATCGCCCGGTCAACAAATCCGAGGCCTCCGGCACGAAGTAGCGCTTGCCGCGGCCGAGCACGAGCTGGCCGTCGCGCTGCAGCGATTTCAGGACCGGGCGCAGCATATGCCTGACTTCCGACCTTCCGAGCTTGCGCTCAGCTGCGACCTGGTTGACGAGCTGCTGGATGGTCAGACCGCGCGGACCGCGCTTGCGGATCGCAGAAAGAAGTTCGCCGGGGTTCAGAATGTGTTCTTGAGATTGTTCGGTCATCGGCGTCTATTGAAACACAGCAATTCGAATTAGGAATTCGGAATTAGGAATTAGGAATGCCCAACCACCCTCCTCCCTTCAACTCGGGCGGGCGGTGATCAAATCCGAAATCCGAAATCTGCGGCGCGCTACTGCGCGCCGGCGAGCTTGTTATACAGCCAGGCAAAAATAAATCCGCCGATCGCACCATCGACAAAGCCCCAGATGCCACCGATCACGGCACCGAAATAGGTGAAGCTATAACCGAAATAGAAATGATCGAGGTTGCTCATCACCTGACCTTCAAAACCGAAGAGCAGCAACCACCAGGTCGCCAGGAGCACGGCAGCTCCCCAGAGAATCCCACAGGTCAACGCGAATGCCTTGGTGTTCAAACCCATCTCCTGCCTCCTCATATGTCGTTCGTCGATTCCGTCTGTCGAAAGAGTAACAGTGAACGGGCCTCCTCATTAATCCTCCTTCAGCGATTCGCGCAGCGAATCGCCTTGACACCCGTCCGACCTGGATCTACCATTCACGTCCCGCTTGCGTGCGAAAGTGGCGGAATTGGTAGACGCGCAAGATTCAGGTTCTTGTGCCCGCAAGGGTGTGGGGGTTCGAGTCCCCCCTTTCGCACCATTTAATGAGCTCCCCGTGCTATCGAAGAGTCTCCAGGTGCGCTCGCGACGAGAGCGCCAGAGGACTCGTCGCACCCCCGCCTGCGTGCTCTTCATGGCCTCCTCCTTTGGATGAGGCCTGAATCGGTCGCGCAGCCGTGCGCGAGGTCGAGCCCCCATTTGCATCCTGGATGGTCACGACGATCAACCAAAATTTCAGCACGGGCGATCGCTGGAGCGTGGCGGAAGTCAAAGAAAAGGTGCATGGTTCGGGGCGTCGGGTCACGCAGACTTGTTCAATATATGATATATAGTATGATCATACTCCGGAGAGAAGCATGAAACGAGTCACCGTCACTTTGCCAGATGTCATCGTCGAAGAAATCGACAGGTGGGAGAGGAATCGCAGCAAGTTCGTACTCGAAGCAGCCGAGCGTGAACTCGAGCTGCGGCGTAGGCGGGAGCTCGAGAGGTCACTCCGTTATCCCCACCCTGAGAGTCATCACCTGGCGGATGCCGGAATCGAAGAGTGGGGCGAGGTATGGCCGACCGAAGAAGAAAACCTCGTCGACCCATCGGCAGGTAGGCCCGTGCATTGGACTCCCGACGACGGCTGGCGTGAGGAATCCGATTGAAGAGGGGCACGGTCATTCTGGTTTCGCTGGGCCCCACGTTCGGTCACGAACAACGCGGCGCGCGACCGTGTGTCGTGGTGACCGATCCCGCGGTCACCGAGGATCAGCGTTTCCCGATGCTCGCCGTCGTCCCGTTGACCGGCACGCCTGGCGAGGGCGCACTTTACCCCGGCCTGCGTCCGGGCGAGTCCGGTCTCGTCAAACCCTCGTGGGCCTTGATCGACCAATTGCGTACGATCGACAAGCGCCGGGTCGATCGAGTCTTCGGCGTCATCCCTGCCGGCGAACTGGCCGCGATCGATGACGGAATGCGCATATTCCTGGGTCTGGGAACGGTCGCATCGCCCCGGTAGGCACTCCTCGAAAGTGCCTTCACGCGCTCAACACGATAATGAGAGTCGTGGAAAGCAACACCAACAGAATGCCAACGATCGGGCGCGTTTACAACGGGCCTTTCTGGTACTCGGCGAGCAGTAATATCTCCCTACCGTACTTCGAACGTCAGGGTCGCCCAGTTGGACTCGTAGTCCACGCCCTCGTCATCCGACGGCAGCATGCGGATCAGGCGTACGTACCATCGTCCGGGACGAGTGATTTCGACTCGCGCCACGCCCTTGTCATCCGTGCGGAGAGCAGCTGCCTCTCGATGCGCGCCCGTCTCGTCGTGGCTGTGAAAGCCCTCGTAGCTGGCATACACCAGCTGATTCACGGCCGGTTCGCCATCAGCGAGCACCAGGAACTCGAGAGTTCCGCCGGTGGCGAGGGTCGCCGGGTTCTGCATCGGCACGATCTCGATTGGATATCCCAGTCGATGCTCAAAGGAGTCAGTCGCTGATTCGCCGACCTGGAGAATCGTCTTGACGTGTTTGGAGTAGCGCTCCGCCGCCGGTTGATCGATGGTTCCGTCACTGCATCGGTGCCAGGTACGGAGTTAATGCTGCCCCCGAGCATGTCGATGTACGGGCCAGTTCCATCAGGCTCGAGGTTGCGGTCTGATCGAAACCAGATTCCCGCCGCCTCTCTCGTCGATTCAACCTGCTGTCCGAGTTCCCGGCACCCGATTCTGATCGAAGAGATATAGGACTTCCTCGCTGCCTTCTCGGTCTCTCCAAAACACAGCAGAACTCCGTACCTGGCACTAATGGCCTAGGGAAACGTCCTCGTCCAAACGCTGGTGTTCCCGCTCTCGAACCCATCCGCAAAGATCTCGTCGGCGACACAAACGGTGATCGATCCGCGGGGGTCGGTCATGTCGCCGAACCACACCACCGCGTAGTCACCAAATATTCCAGCGCCCATGGCCGGCCACGGGTCGCGACTCACCCACACCCCCTGGTTGAGGATGACATCGTTGTGGCCCGGACTCGCCTTCCACGCGGCGAGAGCGCCGCCGGCGGTTGCACCGGCACTCGCGTAATAGGCGATTTCGTATCCGGCCGCGGAGTACACGCCACCGGTGATTTCGTTCGGTTTGCTCCACATCAACGATGCTTGCGCGTGATCCGCTGTGTAACAGACCTCAGTCCAGCTCCCCTGATCCGACCAGCTGTGGAGGTTGCAGCCGGCAGGTGCGTCCGGGTGATTGGTTTCGAGATCCCAGACGTGCCATTGGGCGACCTCGGTCAGTGACTTCGACCATGGAACGGCACCGTGGCCCTCGTCCACCCGATAGTCGTT
Source organism: Candidatus Sulfomarinibacteraceae bacterium (assembly GCA_963776765.1). Classification (GTDB taxonomy): domain Bacteria; phylum Acidobacteriota; class Thermoanaerobaculia; order Thermoanaerobaculales; family Sulfomarinibacteraceae; genus Sulfomarinibacter. Next base: position 151,517 of record CAVZOK010000009.1, on the reverse strand, counting down.
GATCGCCTGCAGGAGGACAACCTCCTCGCTCGTGAGACAGTCGCCAGGATCGGCCGCGCCGGCCAGCCCGGCTCCACTCAGTATGACGACGGCGACAACAGTCGAAACAACGGATCTGGTCATCGGACCTCCACAACTCATCGGGGTGAACGTGGTGCCCGCACCGAACCTGCACCGCAATGCGATATCAAAGCGCCCTCCATCTTTCATTGTATCGCGCTGGGATCGAGTGCCAGGCTCTCCGTCGAGCCACATGGCGGTCCGCTTTGAGCTGGTGCCGACGCTACGGGAATCGAGGTCGTGTGACTGCGGCGAAGATCTCCAATGGTGCCAGGTACGGAGTTACGGAGTTTATCGAGGTTCAGTTATGCTGGTCCTGTCGACAGCGGGATTGACTCACTGGTCTCGCGGGTCAGTTCCTCATCGAGAGCTTCATATCGTCCCGAGAATCCTTCATCTTCCAAACGCTGCCTGATTCCTTCCCGCGCAAGATAGCTGACCGTGTCCGCCTTCTTGCCGAGAGCGGTTCCCAGGTCCTTGGCTTTCTGACCCCAGCGCTCACGGCCCAAAGCGAGAATCAGCCTCCGCGCTTCGACAACATCTCGTTGACGACTTCGGCTCGCCAGGTCGGCAACGCCGATCTCGAGGAGCCGCGCTCCTTTTGCGATGAACACTTCAGCCGGAAGTTCGCTCCTTTCCGGGCCAATGCTGCCCCCGAGCATGTCGATGTACGGGCCAGTTCCATCAGGCTCGAGGTTGCGGTCTGATCGAAACCAGATTCCCGCCGCCTCTCTCGTCGATTCAACCTGCTGTCCGAGTTCCCGGCACCCGATTCTGATCGAAGAGATATAGGACTTCCTCGCTGCCTTCTCGGTCTCTCCAAAACACAGCAGAGCCTCATCGGGATCGATCAGCGGATCCTTGATTCGCTTGGCGATTTCCCGGTGACCGCCAAACACATGGTTTGTAGGGTGCGCCACCAACCCACCGGCTACCGGGTTCAGATGAATGTAAAGCACCACCCGATCCAGATACCGCTGCTCTCGAATCGGTTTCGCTTGGTAACGGCTCTGCCACAAACCGCCGGTGCGCCCCTTGCTTCGGTTGAATCTCCGGCTGAACGTTCCTTGGAGATAGTGGAAGCCTTGTGAGATTGGTACTGCGCGGCTTCGAATTGCCAAGTGATAGTGGTTCGACATCAGGACCCACGCAAAAACCGTCCAGCCGTCTCGCTTCTTCACAAACCGCAGCAGCTCGATGAACTCCAAAGCCGCTTCCGGATCGGAGAACACGGCTTCCCCGCTCGCGAACCGATTGTAGACGTGGTAAATCCCGCCTTCAACAAACACTCTGGGCGTCCGGGGCATCACTAATCTCCGGCACTCAACTTATCATAACTCCGTAACTCCGTACCTGGCACTAATGCATCCCATCTGGCACCTATACCTATTTCGAATGGACGGTACGCCGGAGACCCGCGGATGCGGCGGTCCTCGCTTGAGGGATTCGCTACCATGAGCCCTCGGAAGCTCGAACTAGGCGGAGGATGAGGTGGCTGGAAAACGGGTGGCGAACCGAGAGGAACTGATTCTGCGAAGGGCGATCGCCAGCCTGCGTGGCCCGATTCGCGCCTCGCTCAGCAGCCCGCTTCTCTGGATTGTACTGTTGGCTCTGGTCACACGCTGCACCGCTGTGATAGCGGCTGTGGATTGGCAGCAGCCGCCAAGCGACAAGGTCATGCGCTACGACGCGATTGCTCTGAGCTTGATGAATGGTGACGGGTTCTCAGTCGGCGGAGTGCCAACGGCGTCCACCGAACCGCTCTATCCCCTCCTGCTCGCCGGCGTCTACGGCACCTTCGGCTACTCGGCGACCGCCATCAGGGTGGTACTGACCCTGATCGACACCCTCCACTGTCTTATTTGGGTCCTCATCGCGAGGAGGTGCCTCGGTGCGCGCGCGGGGTGGGTGACCGGTGTCCTTATCGCTCTCTGTCCCTACTTCGCGTACCTGGTGGTCACGGCCGGGAGCCACACCCTGTTTCTCTGTTTGCACGCCCTCTTTGTTCTGTTGTTGGTTCGATCCTTGGGGAACCCTGGAGCCGGTGGGTTCTTGGTGACAGGTTTCGCCCTGGGGCTGGCAACCCTGTGTCGTGCGGGTTCGTTGCTGATGCCTGTCTTCCTGGTACCGTTCGTACTGCTGCGTTTTCGCCGTCACCTCACGCGGGGTGCGGTGGCCGCAGCCCTGATCGCCGCCAGCTTCGCGATCACCCTCACACCGTGGACGGTCCGCAACTTCGTTCGCTTTCACCGTCTCGTGCCGTTCCAGACCTTCCTTTTTTATCACCTCCTCCTCTCCAATATAATACTTAAATAAACTACCTTTTAACATGCGCAAAATACTCTTATCTATATACTTCACGGTACGCTACTAGTAACGTCTAATACTACCGTTGAGCCTTTTACCGGATCATTTGAAATCCCGACGTTTTCACAATCTTCTTCTGTTCTCTTCTGGTCAAGACGTATAACCTTACCTATTCAAATCTTTACATATATATCATCAACACCTCAAACTCCATACTATTACTACTATCCACTATTCTTTTTTTCTTTTCGCCTACACTAACATATCCTATTACCCCTATACTCTACCATCACCTACTAAATCCTCTGCTCCGCGAGATGTCCGCTATCTTCAGATACCTCGTGCCTTTCTTACCACCTCTTATCTTCTTTACCTCCGTCAATTTACTGGCGTTCTTTGGCATCTTGCTAAAACTCAAGCTATAGAGCTGTATCGTTATCGTTACCATGCTTTAGTATCATCTTATATCCTTCTGGACCGAATTCTCAAATCAACTACCAATCTTTCCAACCCCTGACAGTTTATCCCAGCGGAAAAGCCGATATCAATGGTGCCAGGTACGGAGTTACGGAGTTTATCGAGGTTCAGCTATGCTGGTCCTGTCGACAGCGGGATTGACTCACTGGTCTCGCGGGTCAGTTCCTCATCGAGAGCTTCATATCGTCCCGAGAATCCTTCGTCTTCCAAACGCTGCCTGATTCCTTCCCGCGCAAGATAGCTGACCGTGTCCGCCTTCTTGCCGAGAGCGGTTCCCAGGTCCTTGGCTTTCTGACCCCAGCGCTCACGGCCCAAAGCGAGAATCAGCCTCCGCGCTTCGACAACATCTCGTTGACGACTTCGGCTCGCCAGGTCGGCAACGCCGATCTCGAGGAGCCGCGCTCCTTTTGCGATGAACACTTCAGCCGGAAGTTCGCTCCTTTCCGGGCCAATGCTGCCCCCGAGCATGTCGATGTACGGGCCAGTTCCATCAGGCTCGAGGTTGCGGTCTGATCGAAACCAGATTCCCGCCGCCTCTCTCGTCGATTCAACCTGCTGTCCGAGTTCCCGGCACCCGATTCTGATCGAAGAGATATAGGACTTCCTCGCTGCCTTCTCGGTCTCTCCAAAACACAGCAGAGCCTCATCGGGATCGATCAGCGGATCCTTGATTCGCTTGGCGATTTCCCGGTGACCGCCAAACACATGGTTTGTAGGGTGCGCCACCAACCCACCGGCTACCGGGTTCAGATGAATGTAAAGCACCACCCGATCCAGATACCGCTGCTCTCGAATCGGTTTCGCTTGGTAACGGCTCTGCCACAAACCGCCGGTGCGCCCCTTGCTTCGGTTGAATCTCCGGCTGAACGTTCCTTGGAGATAGTGGAAGCCTTGTGAGATTGGTACTGCGCGGCTTCGAATTGCCAAGTGATAGTGGTTCGACATCAGGACCCACGCAAAAACCGTCCAGCCGTCTCGCTTCTTCACAAACCGCAGCAGCTCGATGAACTCCAAAGCCGCTTCCGGATCGGAGAACACGGCTTCCCCGCTCGCGAACCGATTGTAGACGTGGTAAATCCCGCCTTCAACAAACACTCTGGGCGTCCGGGGCATCACTAATCTCCGGCACTCAACTTATCATAACTCCGTAACTCCGTACCTGGCACTAATGCATCCCATCTGGCACCTATACCTATTTCGAATGGACGGTACGCCGGAGACCCGCGGATGCGGCGGTCCTCGCTTGAGGGATTCGCTACCATGAGCCCTCGGAAGCTCGAACTAGGCGGAGGATGAGGTGGCTGGAAAACGGGTGGCGAACCGAGAGGAACTGATTCTGCGAAGGGCGATCGCCAGCCTGCGTGGCCCGATTCGCGCCTCGCTCAGCAGCCCGCTTCTCTGGATTGTACTGTTGGCTCTGGTCACACGCTGCACCGCTGTGATAGCGGCTGTGGATTGGCAGCAGCCGCCAAGCGACAAGGTCATGCGCTACGACGCGATTGCTCTGAGCTTGATGAATGGTGACGGGTTCTCAGTCGGCGGAGTGCCAACGGCGTCCACCGAACCGCTCTATCCCCTCCTGCTCGCCGGCGTCTACGGCACCTTCGGCTACTCGGCGACCGCCATCAGGGTGGTACTGACCCTGATCGACACCCTCCACTGTCTTATTTGGGTCCTCATCGCGAGGAGGTGCCTCGGTGCGCGCGCGGGGTGGGTGACCGGTGTCCTTATCGCTCTCTGTCCCTACTTCGCGTACCTGGTGGTCACGGCCGGGAGCGACACCCTGTTTCTCTGTTTGCACGCCCTCTTTGTTCTGTTGTTGGTTCGATCCTTGGGGAACCCTGGAGCCGGTGGGTTCTTGGTGACAGGTTTCGCCCTGGGGCTGGCAACCCTGTGTCGTGCGGGTTCGTTGCTGATGCCTGTCTTCCTGGTACCGTTCGTACTGCTGCGTTTTCGCCGTCACCTCACGCGGGGTGCGGTGGCCGCAGCCCTGATCGCCGCCAGCTTCGCGATCACCCTCACACCGTGGACGGTCCGCAACTTCGTTCGCTTTCACCGACTGGTGCCGGTCCAGACCTTGGGTGGTTATCACCTCCTCCTCGCCAGTGGAGTGCGTGGAGAGGGTGCTTCTCAACATGCGCAGAATGGGCTTGGCGAGGGACGGCACGGTGACGCTGCGAGTGACGTCGACTACTACCGCTCAGCCTTGGACCGAATCATTCGAAATCCCGGCGTTTTCATACGCTTGATGGGTTGTCGTCTGGTCAAGATGTGGTACCTGACCCATTCAGGGCGGGGCCAATGGGTCCTCGGCACCGCAAACTCCATACTGTTGCTGCTGGCCACTGTTGGTGTTGTCGTGTCGCGCCGTCACTGGCAGATCCTGTTGCCCCTGTACGCTGCCATCACCTACTACATCCTCTTGCACAGCGTGATGTCCGCGATCTTCAGATACCTCGTGCCGGTCGTACCGCCGCTGATCGTCTTTGCCTCGGTCACTTTGCTGGCGGTCTTTGGCAGGGTGCGAAAGCGCGAGCTGTAGAGCTGTATCGGTATCGGTACCAGGCTTTAGCATCTTCGGAAATCCGTCGGGACCGACTCCTCAATTCAACTTCCAGAGTTTCTAACGCCTGGCAGGGAATCCCAGCGGTAAAAGCCGATATTCAATCGAGCCAAAATTGATCTAGATTCGCAGTATCTATCTAATTTTGACATCATTGCCTGTTTGAACAACACTGAGTTGAGACCTTGTGAAACTCCAGGTCTGGAATACCCGTGAACAATTCAGTTATCGCCATCGGGGGACCCCTGTGGTGAAAGGAGGCCGGAACATGAACAGGCAAGTCAATTCCAGAGTGACGGTCTTTCTGACAATGACCCTGGTGATCGTCGTGCCCGCCTTTGCGCAGATTCCGGACGGGGTCTCGCCGGGAGCGGCTGACCGAACTGCTGAGATCGAAGGACGGTGTCCGACGTTTATCTGGGACTCCGTCCCGGGCGCCGCGTTTCATGAACTGGTTGGCTATCGGCTTCCCGAAGATTCTGACATGGCTGACCCAGCGGGAATCGATCTCGCGAAAGCTGACCAGGTGCTGTATGCCAAGGTACCCGGGAGTGCCCCGGCTTGGGAACCCGAGCTTGCCGAGTGCCTCACTCCAGGCGGCAACTATGTGTGGTTCGTTCGTGCTGTGTACCTGGAGGAAGAGGGAGAGGTGGCCGAAGTCAGTGAGTGGTCGTACGGAAGGTACTTCTCGATCTCATCAATGCCTTCGGCGGTGGAGGTTGAGGAGGCGGTGAGGGTGCTCAGGCGTTACGCTTGGAACACGGTCGATCCGGAGGGCCTCGAAACCGAGAGGGCAGACACAACGCGGCCAGCACCCAGCCAGCGCGTTGCCGTTCCTCAGCAGGTCCAGAAATCGGTAACCTCCGCCAAGACGGCAATCAAGGGAACAGTGCCGGATGCGACGGGCGAAACCTACGGCGTGGTGGGGATCAGCAACTCGCCGGATGGAGCGGGCGTGGCAGCAGCCAACACGAACGGCGGCCCGGATCTGGTGATCGACGGCAGCGCCGACTATCTCCCGGATACGGAACTCAGCGAGTCTGGGATCAATCGCCCGTGGGGCACCCCACAAAATTTCAGAATCCAGAACTCGGTGGGCGGAGGGATGACACTCCAGGTGGACGGCGACATTTCGGGCTCGTTGGTTACCGGAACTTCCTTTGTCGGAGATGGCAGCGGTCTGACTGGGGTCGACGCCGACACACTCGACGGGACCGAGGGTTCTGACTTCGCCACCGACGTGGAAGCTGCGGGCCTGGTGTCCGCACACGCGGCGTCAGCGGAACACGACGGAAGGTACTTTACCGAGACAGAGCTCGGTGCGTCGGGAAGCAGCGCGGTGCACTGGGATAACCTCACAACCGTTCCTGCCGGTCTGGCAGATGGCGTGGACGACACCGGGAGTTTGGCCTGCACTACCGAGGCTTCTAGCTTAGCCGTCTCTTCCGGAGGGGTTGCCAACCACACCACCAACTGCTCGAGCGGAGTGGCAACCGGCGGTGGATACTGGGCTCAAGGCGTCTACGGAGGATGGAGCATTGAGATAAGTCGGCCTGATGGGAACGGCTGGAATGTTTGGGGTAGGAACAACAATACGGGTACGCAGGACATTATTGTGTACGTTCGCTGTTGCTCGGTCAACTGACCGACTTCCCGAACCGAAAACCAGAAGTCGCGGGCATTTACCTCGCGTTGCGGCAGGGGCGTTATCGTCAAAACCAGGGACCCTTCTATTCAAACAAAAGTGCCGGGCACCGAATTGCAGACTTGACAGACATTCATGGGTGCCACACTTCGCATTAACGCATTGTTGAAGCCAGGTCGATCGAGCCCCGGGGGTCAATCCTTGGTGCTCCCCATGGTGCACTCCTGGTGCACTTGAACTCAACAAACGCCAATTTGGGGCAAAAATACACAACACGCCGAGGCGATTCGGGCTGCTCGTAAGTCCATCCGATTGTTTCTGTTGTGAGCAACAACATGTTGTAACTTATTGTAATTAATAATCTTACTTCAAGACTTAGGTTCGAATCAGGTTCGCCCTGTGGGGGTTGCTCGCGCCCCACGCCCGCGGGTTGCCACAGCTTGCGGAGCTTGCCACTGCTGTGTATCATGTTCCGGCTGATCGCAGAAAAACTTTTAGAGCGAGACCCTCGTCTCAGAAGGAGGTTTGAAATGCGGCGTGTTCTGATCATGCTGACCTTTGTACTCTTGGCGAGTCAGCCACTGTATTCGCAGGAAACGATTGGACCATTCCAGATCGAACAAGCACCTGAGTCAGCCACAGGTAGTTTGACTGGACAATGGGGGAACGTCGTCAACACACCCGTGACCGTCAACGAGGCCTTCAGCGGGTTCAGTATTATCGACGACGGTTGGATCAACGTCGCCATCGGTGACTACTACGAAGCGACCTTCAATCCGCCAGTGGTCAACGGTACCGGGCCCGACATCGTGGTGTTCGACGCTCGATACGATTCCGGCGAGTACACGCTTCGTACCTCGTCCGACGGATTCACCGCCACGTGGGTGCCAACCGGTTGGGTCGCCACCGGGGTGAGCCGGAGCTACTATTACAGCGGTTTCGGCCCCGCCAGTGCCGACATCTGGGGTGTCGAGGTTGACCTCTCGGATCTTGGCGTGGCGGACGGTGCGAGCGTATCAGCCATTCGAGTCAGCGCGAACAACGGTTCCTGTGACCCGCTCGGCGTGGGCGCGTTAGACGTTGGGCCAATTGTGGCGGTAGAGGTCCCCACCATGTCCTCGGCCAGTCTGTTCATCCTCACGGTGATGATGACGGGAATAGCAGTACTTCTGATCAGGCGCCGATTCGCATAGCGCCGGCAAATTCGACGAGATCACCGAAGCACGTCTTCACACAACGTGCAATCGGGGGGTGCGAGTGGTTGACCATTCGGTCTAGCGCTCCCGAATCCGGCTCGACAAAGAACACCTCCAAGACCTGACCACCAACTTCACCGAGGTCGGCGAATCATGGCCCCACGAGATTTACGGGTGCCCGGTCATTCCCGAGTCACCTGTGTAACTGCGATACCATAGCCCCGCAGGAAGCCAGACAATGCGAGATCTCATCGGTCGCAGCCTCGGCCACTACCGCATCGTCGAGAAGATCGGCGAGGGTGGGATGGGCCAGGTCTACCGCGCCCGGGACGAGCGGTTGGATCGTGATGTGGCGGTCAAGGTGCTGCCAGAAGAAATGGCAGCCGATCAGTCGCGGCTGGGGAGGCTGCAGCGGGAAGCAAAGGCGCTGGCGGCGCTCGATCATCCCGGCATCGTGACGATATTCTCGGTCGAGGAGGCCGAGGGGATCCACTTCCTCACCATGGCTTATGTGGAAGGGAAGACCCTGGGCCATCTGATCCCGCCGGAGGGCATGGAGGTGGAACGCCTGCTCGAGCTCGGGGTCGCGTTGGCTGACGCGCTGCGGGCTGCCCACGAGCGTGGGATCGTCCACCGGGACCTCAAACCCTCCAACGTGATGGTGGACGGCGAGGGCAGATTGCGGGTCCTGGACTTCGGGCTGGCCCGGATGGAGGACACGGTACCGCTGTCGAGCCAGCTGGAGACTGCGACCTTGCAGGAGCCCATGACCCATCACGGGATGGTGCTTGGAACGATTCCCTACATGTCGCCGGAGCAGGCGGAAGGCAAGCCCGTGGGTCCTCCTACCGACATCTTCTCGCTCGGAGTGGTGTTGTACGAGATGGCCACGGGATCGCGACCGTTCGGTGGGGAGACGACGGCTTCACTGATCTCGGCGATCTTGCGGGACACGCCGTCGGCAGTGACGGAGGTCCGGCCGGAGGTTCCCGTGGCGCTCGGCGGGGTGATCCAGCGGTGCCTGGAGAAGGCGCCGGGGGAACGATATCCGTCCTCACAGGCGGTGCGCGACGAGCTGGAGAAGGTGCGCCAGGGTGTGGTTTCCGGAACGGCGACGGGAGCGGCACCAAAGAAACCACAAAAATCGCGGGCGAAAGCGCTTGCCCTTGCCGCGGCGGCGGTGGTCCTCGTCGCGGTGGTCGGAACGACGATTTGGCGTAGTGGGTGGGTAGCGCGGGGAGAGATCGGGGATTCCGTCGTCGAAACCGCTGCCTCACAGATTCGCTCGATCGCGGTGCTGCCCCTGCGCAACCTCTCGGGGGACCCGGAGCAGGAGTACTTCGTCGACGGGATGACGGAGGCGCTCATCACCGGCCTGTCGAAGATCGGCGCGCTCAAGGTCATAGCGCGCTCGTCGGTGATGCCCTTCAAGGGAGCCGACACGCCGCTGTCCGAGATTGCGGCCGCCCTCGGGGTGGATGCCGTCGTCGAGGGCTCGGTCATCCGGGAAGGCGAGCAGGTAGGCATCAGCGCCCAACTCATCGAGGCGGCCAGCGAGCGCGTTCTCTGGGGCGAGCAATATCGAAGAGACCTCACCAGTATCTTTGCCCTGCAGGGGGAGGTGGCCAAGGCCATCGCCGAACGTATCGAGGTCGCACTGGCACCGGAGGAGAGTCTCCTTCTGGAACCAGGGAACCCCGTCGCCGCCGGCGCATTCGAGGCCACTCTCAAAGGGCGTTTCCACCTCGAACAGTTCACCGTGCAGGACTTCGACGCGGCACTCCGTTTCTTCGAGAGCGCGTTGGAGATCGATCCGGACTACGCCCCGGCCTACGCCGGGATCGCTGACGTGTGGTCCTTCCGAAAACAGTGGGGGCTGGTGGAGCCCAGTGAAGCCGCCGTCGAAATTGAAAAAGCCCTCACTCGGGCCCTCGAGCTCGACGATTCTCTTGCGGATGTCCACGCCTCGCTCGCGGGCCACAGAACGTGGCACGAGTGGGATTGGGCGGGCGGCGAAGAGGAGTTCCTGCGGGCCCTCGAGCTCAACCCCAACCTCGCCGCGGCACGGATCTTCTACGCCCATCTGCTGACAATCCTGGGACGGGCTTCGGAGGGGACGGCCCAAGCCGAGCGGGCTCTCGAGTTGGACCCGCTCAATCCGTTTTTCCAGGCGCTCCAGGGCGTCCAGCAGATTATGGTGGGACGAATCGATGAGGGAATTGCCAGCTGTCGCAGCGCCCTCGAAAACAACCCGGGGCTCGGGTTCGCGCACCGTCCCCTGTGGGGCGCCTACTTCAGCAAGGGGCTTTTCGACGAGTCCCTCGTCGAAGTCGAAGGCCGTTTTCGCCTCGGCATCTGATCAAGAAACCGTCGAAGCCCTGGATCGTGGCTGGAAGGAAGGAGGCTACGTCGGCGCCATGAGGGCGGCGGCAGAACTCCTCGAGTTTCGCTCCCGTACCGAGTTTGTCGCACCCACCGTCCTGGCCGCCTTGTACGCCTATGCCGGCGACTCGGAGAAGGCCCTGGAGTGGCTAGAAAGAGGCTACGAGATCCGAGACCCCGACATGCCGTATTTCGGAGTGTTCAGCTATATTCTTGTCCCCGACGGGCGGGTTGGCCCGCGTTACCAGGACCTGCTTCGCCGCATGAACTTGCCGGAGAACTGATAATGACAGGTATCACAATTGGGAGATTGAAGAATGCGTCGAATTTTGCTGCTTGCGTGTTTCGCTATTCTCGCCGTTGCTGCATTCGCCGCAGATAAGAATCCGCGACAGGTGGCGGACCGGGCCGAGCTCAACGGGGTGACGCCGACGGCTACTCAGCCCCCACCAACAGCGACTCAGCCGACGCCGACCCAGCCTCCAGGCCCGACGCCTACTGCGCCGCCAAGCTAGCCAGCCGATCTCGGTTTCGCGATGCACCGGCGTCCATTGCTGAGGAGGATCAACTCAGCGGAGAAAGGGCTTGATGCGCAGCTGAAGGGGGCGACCGACTGGTGAGTCCGTCCGCGATCTCGGCTAGGAGCCCGAAGTAGTTACGTCTTACCGACTCTTCTCCTCCGGAAACGCAGCGGTAGCCATCAACTTTGCGGCAAAAAGGCCCCCTCGCCATTTCGCGAGAGGGGGCCACAGAATTCAGTCGTTCGGCGGTGGTACTAGCTGATCAACTCCATGCCGCATGCGCAATTGCCCGGCTCGGCGGACACGTAGTTGCAGGTGCACGAGCCACCGCAATTGCAGAAGTAGAGTCCGCTGCCCTCGAGGCTGACCGTCTTCAGATCGGACCCGCAGGTGCACTTGGTCTCGTCTTCGGCATCAATCTCACACTCGCAGTCGCCGCCGCAGGCGCACAGAGTCGCGTCGTGGCCGTCGACTTTGACCAGATGGGCGGCCGCCATCTCGCTGCCGCAGCTGCAGTTCCCCGCTTCGGTGCTGATCGAACCGCAGTCGCACTCGGGTCCGCAATTGCAGACGTAGACGATATCGTGCCTCTCGGCGGCCGCCGCGTCGTCCACCACGGCCTCGGTCTCGACCACAACCTCGGTCTCCACAACCGGCTCCGTCTTGGCACAACCCAGGACGCCGATCATCGCAATACACACAACCATCAACAGAACGTTCTTTTTCACAAGCCCTCCTTTTCACGCATCGGCCTTGGGCGATCCTTCACCGCGCAGCGGACGCATGTATGCCGCCTATCCTACCTTTTTCTACCATGAAAAGGTCAATTTCTACATTTTTCTGATCTCGGAGTTGGCGGAAGAATCAATTGATGGGAGGTTCGGTAAAGGCCTCATCGAGTACAGCCTCGATCTTCTCCTTGCCGTCGCCGGCGAAGCTCAGAAAGTGGAGGCCAACACCTTCGATTCCACCTCGGTCATTGCGGGCCAGTCGGACGACCTCGGCCTTGGCGGATACTGATTCCCTTTGCCCGCCCAGATTGATCGTGACAACTACCTGTTGACACGGTTCGAACGACCTGTCGGTCTCGACCAGCATTCCTGTTGCGGACAGATTGACAACCTCGCCCAAAATTTCAACAGCACCGTCACCAACAGCTGTCTGAAGCCGGGTCGAAAATCGGAGGTTCGCGCGGGGTGCAATGTTGAGCAACTCCGCCACTTGCTGACCGATGAGCTCAGGGGAATCGTCGAGGAGCATTACTCGGTTGACACCGCGGCCTACGAGGCGTCGGACTGCGTCGACTTGGTTGGGGCGTGCCAGCACCAGAATCGAGGTGTTTCGACTGGCGGATGTCGTTTGGCGGATCGCCCCCACAACCTGCTCGAACGTTCCCTGTTGCACGTCAGTACCAAATATTATGAGGTCGAACGGCTCCGATTGAGCGAGCTCAACAGTGTTTTCGGGTGCCGCAATCTTGACGACCTCGAGCTTCTGACGGTCGAGCACCGGGGCAAGTTCCCCAAAGGGAATCTTGCCAACCCCGGAAACCAATACCAACCCATTTTTCTCCGACACCCGTCCGGCACCACCTTTACTGACAGTCACCTCCACTATACCCGGGACTGGCGTCAGATATCCCTTCGCTGTATTCGATGAAAACGACCATCACCCGATCCAGAAGATCAACACTGGCTCCTGAACTCCGTCGGCGCGAGACCGGTCCATCTCTTGAAGGCTCGCGAAAAGCTCGAGATCTCGGAAAACCCGAGGAGGAAGGTGATTTCAGTCAGCGTCAACGACTGGTCGCGGATGAACTGTTCGGCGAGATCGCGCCTCGTTTCCTCCAGGACAGTTGTGAAGGACGTGCCCTCTCGAGCAAGCTGACGCTGGAGAGTGCGCTGGCTTACGAAGAGCGAATCGGCGACTCGTTGCGCCGTGATGTTGCCCGAGGAGAGACCATCGATCAACTTCGCCTGAACACGGGCGACGACGGTGCCAGGTCCGAGCTGGGCCAGGTAGTCGGCGATCACCCTTTCGTTGGCATGAGCGAGTTCGGCGTTGGCCGTCGCCAGCGGCTTGGTGGCCACATCGGCGGCGATCTCGAGAGCGTTCTCCCGACCCCTATACACAACCGGCGCCTTGAAAAACTCGCGTCGCCGTTGCCGACACCCATCGCCACCATGAACGAACTCCACCCGTGAGGGTCTGAAGTCAGGGCCATAGGTCGCCCGGCACATGTAGACGACATTGGCGAGAGCGGCGTCGATCACCACATCCGCGGCGCTTGTTGCGGAACCCCTTTTAGCGCTGAGAGTGAGCCGAACTCCCGTCGTGTTGGTGACCATTTGGAAATCGGCGGCCGTCGAAAGTACGGTTCCATACCTCGTGACCCGCCGAAGCGCCTCTTCCAAACTGGAACTGGCAAGCCATGCGTAGCCAAGCCCGTGCCAGGTTGTGGCGTGCCATTGCGCTGCCGCCGTAAGGCCGAAACAGGGATCCCCGCTCCGTTCGACAGCCAGATTCCACAGGCGGCCCATGGACGGAACCGGATACCGAGCGTTGGGATCCGTGAGTGCCGAGGGGTCAAGCCCGACCTCGGCAAACAACGCATTGGCGTCGACACCATAGGTCCGAAGCCCTTCCCATATCAAACGCGCCCAGGAAGTAATGGTGGTGTGTTGCACCGGAAGTTTCTCCGAATATTGATCTTAAAAAATCTGTCCTCGATCGGTTTGATATAAGACCGCGACAACTCCAACGATGCATAGCCTATCACCGTCAAAATCTAGTGGCATGAAGAGTCAACAGAAAGGCACAGAATGTCAACTCCATCCAGACCACCACCACCATAATTACATGCGTGAGCATGACAAGAGAAAGCAGCGGTAAGTTGGCGCGACTCGTCAGTGCCGCTGTGACCCGAAATGCCCCCTGGGTATTCGAGGTTCGGAGCGACGAAATGCAGGCGAATCCACACCGAATCGTGGAAATCATCCTCAGCCACGGTCCCTTCCCGAGGGACCTGGTGATGACTTGGCCCGAGGATATTAAAAATGACTACCTCGAGCTGTTTGCTATTGATCTCGCCGAGCTCGGCATCGAGAAATTCAAGCGACAGAAGCGTTTCCTCGGCGAAGTCTACCTTTTGAGCTTTGGAAAGCCGATCGTGAACGATCCAATCCTTTTCGAGGCTTGGCAAGCACTGACCGGCAATAACACCCCCCCGGCCACACCCGAATTCAAGGTCGTTTAACAAACCCAGGCAACAAAGGCGTGCGACCTCTTCGCACCGTCAGCGCAACCGTTTCCCGCCATTCTACGTACTCTCTTGAGGCGCGCCCTTCGCTTGGCGGCTCAACCTCATGAAAAACAGGGGGGAAGATGGAATTCAGAAGCTTGGCTCGGGCTGCAATTATCGGTCTGTCACTACTGGCCGCGACTGTCGCCGCGACCGCTGAAGAAACGGCGCTCTGGTTACGCTACCCGGCGATCTCTCCGGATGGACAGACCGTCGTGTTCAGCTACCGTGGCGATCTCTGGAAAGTTCCCTCGACCGGAGGTCAGGCTACCCAGCTGACCGTTCACGCTGCCTACGAATACATGCCGGCATGGTCACCGGATGGTTCGAAAATCGCCTTTGCCTCGGACCGCTATGGCAATTCCGATGTATTCGTCATGCCGGCCGATGGCGGCACCGCGACCCGACTTACATACCACTCGGCCAGCGACTACCCTTCGAGTTTCACCCCGGACGGCGAGGGAGTCCTTTTCTTCTCGGGCCGGCTCGACGCCCAGAAAATGGTTGGCTATCCGCGACGCGGCGCGCAGCCGGAGCTCTATCAGGTTTCGCTTGCCGGCGGCATGCCACAACAGATTCTGACCACACCGGCCATTTACGCAGTGTGGGACTCGGCAGGTCAACGCCTGGTCTACTCCGACGAGAAGGCCCTCGAAACCGACTGGCGCAAGCACGACAACTCGTCCTTTGCCCGTGACGTGTGGATCTACGACGCTCAGAGCGGTGAGCACACCAAGCTCACCGAGTTCGGCGCCGATGACCGACAACCGGTGTGGGCCCCCGGCGAGGCCTCTATCTATTTCCTGTCCGAGCGAAGTGGCGACTTCAATATTTGGCGCCTTTCGCTGGCCGACGGTGCCGAACCGATTCAGGTCACGAACCACGACACCCATCCAGTTCGGTTTTTGAGCACCTCGAAGGACGGCGATCTTTGTTACACCTGGGACGGCGAAATCTACGTTCTCGCGGACGACGCTTCAGAAAGCCGCAAGCTCGAAATAACCGTCGCGGTCGACAGCCGCCACAACGAGGCCGTTTACACCAGCGTCGCGAGCGAGATCTCGGACTTCGCGCTGTCGCCAAACGGCAAGGAGATCGCCTTCATCGCCCGCGGCGAAGTCTTTGTCACATCCGTTAAGCACGGCGCCACCAAACGCGTCACCAACACCCCAGAGCAGGAGCGGTCGGTCAGCTTCCACCCCAACGGCCGCGGTCTGCTCTATGCATCCGAGCGCAACGGCAGCTGGAATCTCTACCGCACCGATATGACAGACGACGACGAGCCGGCTTTCTTTCTCGCGACTGCCTACCAGGAAAAGCCGGTCCTCGAGACCGAGCTCGAGACCTTTCAGCCTCACTACTCACCCGATGGAAAAGAAGTCGCCTACCTCGAAGAAAGGACCGAGCTCAAGGTCCTCAATTTTGAGTCGGGCGAAAGCCGGACGATCCTACCCGGAGACATCAACTACTCATACGCCGATGGCGACCAGTGGTACGAGTGGTCTCCCGACGGCAAATGGTTCCTGATCGAGTTCCTGAGCCCGACGAGGTGGTCATCCGAGGTTGGTCTCATCCCCTCGTCCGGCGACGGCGAACTCATCAATCTCACAAAGAGCGGTTACGAAGATATGGTTCCGAGGTGGGCGTTCAATGGCGAGGCGATGTTCTGGTTCACAGACCGGCACGGTGAACGCCAACAGTCGGGCTGGCCATCGAAGTACGACGTCTATGCCTCGTTTCTGACCCAGGATGCATGGGACCGCTTCCACCTCAGCGAGGCCGAGTACGAGCTGCTGAAGGAGAAGGAAAAGGACGAAACAAAGGACGAAGACGAGAAGAAGGGCGCAAAAGACGAGGAAGGAAAGGGCAAGAAGGGCAAAAAATCCGACGACAAGGCCGAGGAAGAGGAGAAGAAGGACGAGATCAAGCTCCCTGACCCGGTCGCCATCCAGGTGGAGGGCATCGAGGACCGCACCCTGCGCTTAACCCTCCACTCCTCGAGAATCTCCGACGCCCTGATCACACCCGATGGCGAAAAGATCCTCTACCTGGCCAGGTTCGAAAAAGGCTTTGACCTCTGGGTCTACGAACCGCGCAAGAACGAGGTCAAGCTGCTGGCCAAGCTGAATGCAGAGGGCGGCGGCGATATGCTTCTCGACGAGAAGGGCAAGACCGCCTACATCCTGGCCGACAGTTCACTCAAGACCGTGGAGATTGAGTCGGGCAAGACGAAGCCGGTCAAGCTCGAGGCCAAGATGGAGCTCGATGCCGCAGCCGAACGGGAGTATCTCTTCGAGCACGCATGGCGCCAGACTCGCGAAAAATTCTATGTCACGGACATGGGAGGTGTGGACTGGGACGCATACAGGGAAGCCTATCTTCGCTTCCTCCCCCACGTCGACAATAACCGCGATTTCGCCGATGTGGTTTCGGAGCTCCAGGGCGAGCTCAACGCCTCCCACCTCGGTTGTTATGTCCGGAATCGCAGTCCGAACGCCGACGCGACCGCTACCCTGGCCTTCTTCCCGGACCCCGATTGGGACGGTACAGGCGTCAAGATCGCCGAGATCATCGACGGAGGACCGCTCGAGAATGCCGACACCAAGGTCAAGGTGGGCACTGTCATCGAAGCCATCGGTGGCCAGAAGATCGCTGCCGGCGCCAACTGGTACATGCTGCTCAATCACAAGGCCGGCGAGCTCATCAGGATCTCGCTCTTCGACGAGGAATCGGACAAGCGCTGGCAAGAGACGGTGAAACCGATCTCGCAGCGCGCAGAGTCCGAGCTTCTCTACCAACGCTGGGTAAGGTCCCGTCGTGCCGAAGTAGAGCGGCTGTCGGACGGGCGGCTCGGTTACGCCCACATCCGTACCATGAGCGACTCCCGGTACCGCGAAATCTTCGAAGACATCTTCGGCAAGGCAGTGGGAAAAGAGGCAATCGTCCTCGATACTCGATTCAATAACGGCGGAAATCTCGTCGAAGCATTGACCGTCCTTCTCACCGGTGAGGTCTATGCGCGCGCACTCCCGCGAGGACGGAAGATCGGCGTCGAGCCCGTTCACCGCTGGACCAAACCATCGATCGTCGTCATGAACGAGGGCAACTACTCTGACGCCCACTGCTTCCCGGTCGCCTACACCTCACTCGGCATTGGCAAAACGGTCGGCATGCAGGTGCCCGGAACCTGCACATCGGTGTGGTGGGAGACGTTGCAGGACAGCAGCCTGTATTTTGGCATTCCGATGGTCGGCTATATCGACAACGATGGCGATCTGATGGAAAACAAGCACCTCGACCCGGACTACGAGATCGACAACGACCCCGCACTCGAGGCCGTCGGTCGCGATCAGCAGCTGGAAGAAGCCGTGGAGATCCTGCTCGCTGAACTGGACGGCTGATACGCTGAGGCAGATGAAGACTGTTTCAACGGCTCGCTACTCGTTCGGCGAGGAGGTCGCCAACAGCGTGACCCACGGAGTGGGCTGGGTCTTGAGCGTCGGCGGGCTGGCTATCCTGGTGATATTCGCAGCCATCGCGGGCGGGACGCTCCGGGTAGTGTCCTGCGCCGTGTTTGGCGCGACCCTAGTGCTGCTCTACGCGGCCTCGACCCTGTACCACGCACTCCCCTCCAAACGCGCCAAGAACGTCTTCCGGGTGCTCGATCACTCGGCCATCTTCCTGCTCATCGCGGGAACCTATACACCGTTATCGCTGGTTGCAGTCGGGGGACCGTGGGGCTGGTCGCTCTTCGGTGCCATCTGGGGGCTGGCCGCCATCGGTATTTTGCTCAATACCATCGCCCACGGACGGTGGCGTTGGTTGTCGATCACCCTCTACGTCTCGATGGGTTGGCTGGTAGTGATTGCTATCCGCCCTCTGGTGGCAGCTGTGAGCAACGGAGTGCTGGTGCTGATTGTCGCCGGCGGCCTCGCCTACACCCTTGGGTTGGTGTTCTACGGCTGGCGTCGACTCCCCTATAGCCACGCTGTGTGGCACCTCTTCGTACTCGCCGGCAGCGTTCTCCACTACCTGGCTGTGTTTTTTGCAGTGGGAGTGCCCGGTTCAGTGCCGGCCTGAGCGAGCTCGATCTTCGCCGTCATTCGAACTCGAGGATTATCTTTTCTTCGGGACCTTTAGTCCTCCGCCCGGGCCGGGATGAGGGAGCGTTCGTCGGCGAAGGGTGCGATCCGTCTGGCGGTTTCGTCGCAAAATCAGTCAGGAGATCGGGTTCTGGCTCGGTCGTCAAGTTCTCCATATAGCGCTGCAGCTGCTGGGCACCGTCTTTGTCAAAGCCGACAAAGCGGATGGCAACACCGTCGACACCGCCTCGACCCATGGTGGCGTGACGGACGATCTCGCCACGGCCAAAAATGGTGCCAGCTGCATCGGAGAGGCGGATCTTGAAAACAACCGGTGTCCCGAGGGGCGGACGGTGCTGGGTCCTGATCAACATCCCGGTCGACGACAGATTGACCGTCTGGCAAAAGAGTTCGTGGCCAGATTTGCCGAGAGCTGCCTCGACGTTCGTGGCCAGCCGTACCTGGACCCGCGGCGCGACCTCGAGGAGGTTGGCCATCTGATCACAGATGATTTCCGGAGGATCGGTGACCAGCATGACACGGTTGACTCCACGGCTCCTGAGGGCCCGTGCGACGTCGACTTGGTCCGGCTCGGCGAGAACCAGAATGGCGGCACCGCGGCTCGGTGAAGAAGGATCCCGAAACGACCGCACTACTTTCTCCAGCGGCCAGTCGCAGGGAACCGCATCCATCAGAATGACGTCGTATCGGTGTTGACCAGCAGTATCCACTCCGGCCTCAGGGGTCGCCACCCAATCGACCTGAACTGCGCCGCGGCGTAGGACCGGCGCCAAATGCTCGAATGTTCCGCGCTCGATGCCAGCAGCCAATACCTTTGTATCTGCTTGTGCCACGTACCCTCCACCATGCCGCCAACAAGATCGGCGGCTCACCCATTCTTCGGCACGGGAATCGAGTCGGCGTAGTTCCACATACGCCTCTGCTCGTGCCGGGCGCCACCTCTATTGTCGCATTGTTTCGTCACCGCGAGGCGTGATCTGTGTCATTTTCCAACAGCAACCGATTGAGAGGCTTCCAGCCAACGTCTTCGCAGATCTTCCGGTGGATCCCGCCCTGTATCCAGTGCCAGCAGGAGCGGGTAAAGCCATGTGGCATCACCTGAGATGAGGTCCGCACCGACCGCAATTGCAGGTTGCGAACGCGGTACAACAACTCCCTTGGCAGTCCATCCCGTGGATCCCTGACCCTCGCACAAGCTTATTTCAATGGGAGACATCGCTGAACGGACAGCCTCGAGGACGTCGGATTCGTGCAGGCGCTGATCACCGGGCGGTACCTTGCGGCACAAGACAAGACCTCGAATTCGGTGCCGAAGATGAACAGCCGTGGTCCGGAGTCGATCCGCGACACGCCTGCGAAAACTCCGACGGCGACGCGAAGGCGACTGAAACCGTACCGCGGTCAGTTTGGCGAGCAGTTGGCGGACCTCACTTGACACGAGCAGTGTCGACTGCGAATCCATGAGATCTCCTGCCACTCTTTCACTAGCCTCGATTGCCGACAGCACCCCACCGCGTTTTTCAGCCAACTGTCGAATTCCCTCGACCGACAGGTGAAGACCATCATCCGAAGCCATTTCCAGCAAGGGAATCTCACAGATCTCCTTGGTCCGAATCCCTTTTCGGGCAGCCCGCAGGAGCAGGATGCCGAGCCGTTCGCGTTCTCCCGCTGCCATTTCAGGCAGTCGGGCCGAAACCTGCACCATCATCCACACCGCTCGATCCACCAACTCGCCCAAAAACGGCGCAACTGCACGGCGCATATCGGCGGCGCTCGCACCGGGCGCGACCAGGCCACCGAGTTCTACAGCTGCCTCGAACGGAGGGTAGCCGGGGACACTCGCTCGGGCCGAAACCACCCCATCTCGAAGCAGCCATAGCACCGGTTCATCTCCAGTTCGGGTCAAACCCAACTTGCAGGGCACCGGTTCATCGAGCTGAAGATGATAGAGACCGCCGACGAACCCCGTAGGCAGCACCGTTCCATCAACGAAGATGCTGGCAGGAGCAAATCGTGAGGCGATGGCCAACCACTTCGAGGCACGCCGTCGGTCGAGCCCGGCACACCGCCATTGGATTTTGACGAATGGGGGGGCGCCGGAGCCAGCTCCAGGGTTTTGGTGCAGTCGGCGGCGGTTTCGATCTTCGAGATCCCAGCGCAGTTCGCCATCTGAGCACGCGACCTGCAGGCGCGCCCCCCGCAGACCTGCAGCCCAAAGCAATGCTTCCATCCCCGATCGTTCGATAGCAGCAATCGCCCGTTGTCGAACTTCAGGGGCGAGATCGGTTTCGAGAGCCGATCGAAGATCGGAAAAAACCTCGTGGCCGATGGTCGGCCCTTCCCAGGAGATCTCGAACCTGCGTCTCCGGCTCTGAACAGTGACCTCGCCTGCGCCGAGGCGAAGGGCCAACCGAACGAGCTCGGCCGGCACCTGCCAGGTCCCCCTGAGCTGAGCCGCGCAAAGAGTCGAAAGTTCGCTCGAGACATCTATCGTCAGGAATCGGTCACTCACAACAGACCTCTTCAGCCTCGAGCACTGCCTCCGACGCCAGCGCGGAGAGGCATCGATGGCGTACAGCCGGAGGGACCCCTCTTTGGTGGATCACTTCGTCCGCCAACAACAGCGCCGCCCTCGCCGGCCGGTGACCGGCCCAGCTGTGAATCGACTGCCACGAGCGCCCACCCTTGTCCAGGATCATCCAATAGCATCCCAACCCAATCGCGGTTCCGTCGAGAATCATCTTCTCGAACCCCGGACTGTCGGCCACTAGAATCCTGCAGGCTTCGCCCACCGTAGCCAGCCGGCTCTCGACATGGGCCGTCAACTCATGACCCTCTGCCCGATCTAGCAGCTCCTGCCAGCGGTCGAGATTGACCGCCGCCAGCACCTCGGCCACAGCTCCGCTCTCAGCCTGGTCAAGATCAAGAACAACGCCACCCCCTCGGACGGCTCGGCGCGCCAGCTCCGTCCGCCGCCTGCCACAGGCAAGACGACCCTTTCTCGCCAATTCACGTGCGCGCGCAAGCGAAATCGGTCGCCCAGAGACCTGCTTTAACAGGCGGCGAGAAAAGACGGCTTGGATTCCTTCGTAGGATTGGGGCTTGACTGCGGCTCCCCTCAAGAGGCCCACGATGTGGTCGGCGTCACCGCCCTGAAAGCTACGCCGCCAACGCCGTCTGCCGACGACAAACACAAATGTAATCAACACCAACGTCATCACAAGAACCACCGGAATGACCCCGGCTGGCGTTCGAACCTGCGCGTGGTCTGACCCACCGGCGACGGGAGGCATGATCGTTGCCGCCGAGTCGACATCAAACCGGGCGGAGCTGGCATCGACGGCCAGCCATCTCCCTTCCGTATTTTGGTATTCCGCCCAGGCGTGGAGACCTTTCCGAACCTGGCCGCCAGTACCGATCCAACCCACCGCGAGCCTGGACCGAACTCCACTTTCCTCGAGAATGGCGACGATCAGCGAGTTCTGCACGTCGCAGTCACCAGCACCGATAGCAATCGCACGTTCAAAGAGTCCAATCGATTGTTCCTTCGCCCCCGCATGTCTGGCTGCCGTTTCTGGCGACGTGTCATAGGAGACTCGCTGCCTGACAAACTCGGTTGCCTTGGACGCGCGGAATGAAACCGGCAAAACCTCAAGCTCACGGGCGAACTCGGTAACATCCGGAGGCAGCACCGGCCAGGCACCCGGAGCCGAGCTTTTGCCTGAGCTGCCCGGGCCAGATCGATAGCGCAGCCGTCCGACTCGACGCGTATCCAGCCGTAACACCGGCTGACCCGTGGCAACGGCAAAGACTGTCAGCGGCTGATCGTCCAGGCGGAGGCTCTCCGGGTCGAGGACATACCCCGTAGCAACCGGAATCCGCAACAATCCCGCCGGCGAATCGACGCCGAGTTCGACCTCGAGACAGTCGTCAATGCACTTCGCCCCCTTGTACGGTCCAATCAACCTTTGATCTTCTCCATCGGGTCGCCCGTCCGCGAGCAGTCCTGTGACCCACAGTGCGGCGAAGAGATAATCGTCATCCTCCGGTAGGTAGCTGAGATCGACGGTGGGACCCGCGCTGCTGACACTGTCGGCCTCCGGCCCCCGATAGCGGCCCAGGAGGTCCCGGTAGGGAACCGCCGGTGGTGAGCCGATCGACGTCGGGGTTTCAGAGCTCTTCGGTTCAGGTGTCGAGCCCGGGAACCATGAGGAGACTTCCCAGATTGTGAATCCAACCAGAATCACGGTCAGGACCGCTGCGAGGGTGAACTTCGGGACACGCGAGACTGACCACACTTCACGCCAGCCCTCGACCAGTCGCCCGGGCACCGACAAGCCGGCGTGCCTATCGAGCTCCGCCCGCACCAGACGACTCAGCTGCCGATGTCCGACCGCAATCAATCGTCTCAGCGATCGGTCTTCCCGCGCATCCCCACGGGCCATCAGCACCTCGAGGTTGCGACTATCGATGATGATCCTCGGCGAGAGCCCGTCAGTCGCTCCGGCGAGAGACGGAGGCTCCGACCTCGTTTCGACGAGTAGCTCATCGAGCGTCGCCGCGTCGCGCACCCGAAACCCGTGGGCGAAGATCTCGGCACGGGGCTCGGATCCGAGGCCAACAACTCCGCGCAACCCGCGACGGCGAAAGCTCATGCTTGGTTTCGGCAGCGACGGTTCTGCGCGCACGAGGCGCCCGTTGACCCGCACTTCGAGAGGTCGCTCGGCTCGGTGTCGACAGCGTAACCACGGCGCATCACGGAGGATCGATGTCGTCAGGAAATGCTCGAGATCGTCGGTTGACAATCCGCGTTCGAGCACCACCTCGGTCCCCGGACTCATCGTTATCTGTTCGTGCTTTACGACTTCGAGCTGACCATCAAGACGAATTTGCCAACTGTCGCCGCGTTGGGTTCGCGAGCACACTACAATTTCGTGTGGTTCAAATCTGAGCACCGACCAGAAGCCGATTCCAAAACGCCCGGCGGTTCGCGAACTGCCCCTTTTGGACGAAGCGTAGAGCGAGAAGAGAAAGCGCTGGGCGTGGTCGAATGTCATGCCAGAGCCGTCGTCTCGACAGCTGACGCGTTCAACCCCACCGGTGGTGGAGGTTTGGAACCAGACGCGACGCGCACCGGCGTCGCGCGCGTTTTGCAGGAGTTCCCGCACGAAAACCCAGGGGTCGGCCCCATATCGCCCGGCCTCAAAGCGCGCCCGCCTCAAGAATGCGGTGCCAGTGGTATCAGTCACAGAGACAGTGTAGGACTCCCCGGCCGCACAGATGCGGGATACAGGGCACAGGGTTCAGGATCCAGGGCCGCACCCGAGAATTTTGTTCGCAAGGCTGTGGGGTTGGGCGCGTGGGACCTGCATCATGCATCCTGTATCCGGGCGGGTGGGTGTGTGGGCGGAAATCCGAAATCCGAAATCCGAAATCTGGGCACGGGTGGGAGGGAGGATACAATTGAACCCGTGACCAACCAGCAAACCTCCCGCCTGCGGACTTTTATCCGGTCGACCCTCGGGTGTGGATGTCCCGACGAGGTCCTGGAGTGGATCCAGTGCACCCACACCGAGTTCACCCAGGAAGACGACACCCGGATCACGCGAATCGACGTCGGCGGTCGACTCCTCGTCTACGTTCTCGAAATTGAAGGTCCCGACTGGCTCGCCGAGGAGGCCCTCCCGGCGGTTATTGCGGCTGCGACAGTCGACCGGGCAACCAGCTGCTTCAACAGGCTACGGGTCGTTGTGTCTACCGAAGATCCTGAAGAGGTGAGACCCCGGATGGAACGTATTTTCAACGGCTCGGCACCTGCCGACGAAAAGGTCCACCTGCACGTCGTGAGAGCGACAGATCTGCCGTTCGATTGAACCCCCGCGGGTATTACAACGCCACTGCTGCCAGGCTGTAGGGGCGGCATATATGCCGCCCTATTGACGTCAGGAGAATTCAACCGACAAGGGCGGGATATATCCCGCCCCTACACACGATCCATTTGGTGGGTTGGACGACTGACAGCTTTAATAGATCAGCTCGGCCTCGATCCACGGCATCGTGGTTTCGCCCTCGAGTTGATGGCCGGCGCGATCATCGCAGGTGTGGGTTGTCTGGCCACAGCTTGGGCAGCTATGAACCTCGCCCATCATGGTGCGATCGGTCTGTTCAGCCGACCAAACCTGAATAGCTTCGCAGTACGTACAGCGAATGGGTTCCGGTCTTTGCATAAGACTTTTTCCCCTTTCTTCCTCATCGGCACACTATCTTATGTGCTCAAACGAAAGATAGTCACGCCGCGGCAAAATTCCGCACTGCGGCGAAGGAGGGCTTTACGGCTTTACGGCTAGACGGCTGGACGGCTGGACGGATAAGTTCAGCGTCGGCGCTGTCAAGGGTCAGTGCCGTATTGCCGAATAGCCGTCCTGCCGTATAGCTTCTACAGGAGTCGTTCGTTCGCGTCCTCGCCGAGCGCGATGACAGATCGGAAGAGCGCTCTGACGATTTCGATGTTGTTGGACAGTAGGTCAAAGAAGTCTTCCGCCTCGACGACAAGGACCCGTGAGTCACTCGCCGCTACCGCATCTCCAAGTCTTGCCCGACCACTGAGAATATCGAGGACGCCAAACCGTCCGCTCGGGCCGACGACCACACCTGTTCCCTCGTCGGCGTCCAGACGCACCCTTCCCTCGACCACGCAGTAGAGGTTGTCGGCCGGTTCCTCGCGCCGGAAAATGACCTCTCCTTTTTCGTACGAGTGTTCGCTGGAAATCGCGGCCAACCTCAAGACCTGATCGGCATTGCAGTGGGCGAAGAGGTCGACCCCCTGAAGGAATACCATCATTTCGATCTGTGCCATGGGGCCCATGTCGCTCTCTCCTCCTCTTGCAAGCACTCCGCGGGTCCGCGGTCCGGCTTCCACCTTCTGGCAAACCCAGGCAGCGGTCTCCTTCACCATTGGTTCTTCGGCCTCGTCGGCGAGTGCCTTGACGATCGGGTAAAGGGCCACGATTTCCTCGTCCCAGACGTTGTAGAGGGCCGCGAGTACGATGCCGATCGCACTCGGATCGTTGATCGGGTCGATCTGGATCATCCGCTTCAGGGTTTCTTCCGGCGATTCGAAATTGACTCCGAAGATCGCCTGCGCACGCCGCATTTTCTCCTCCGGTGGTGCATCGTCAATGACCGCGAAGAGATCCCGCCGCAATGAACCGGAAAGCGTGTTGTCGAGGTATTCGAGGGCGCGCGAACGCAACTTCGTCTGGCCCGACAGCAGGCTCCTCTGGGCCGCACGAACATCCTCGGGGTTTTCGATGAGTTCGAGCAAACCGAAGATGTTGCCGACCGAGTTCACCAATCGCTGGGCGAGCAGCTGCTGCGGCAGGGTAGGCACCCGCCCGTCGACCATCCAGACTGCCAACGGGCCATCCAACCGGGCCTCATGTAGCGACGAGACGGCCCACAGATCGGCAAGGATGCGCAGATAGAATCCCGCTTCTTCGCTCAGCCTGCGGATGATCTTGCGCCGGTTGAACTTGAGCTCGGAATGGCGTGTGCGAAGGTAGCCGAGGGCCTCGATGATCTTGGTCCGCAGCATCGCGTCGGGAGCGTCAAGACTGTCGATGAGCGCATCTACCGCCGCCTGAGAATCAATGAGGGCAATGGTCTTGGGAACGGCCCGACGCACCCATATCTGCTCGTCCGGAAACCGCATGAAGTGGAGCAGCGGGTCCATCGCCGCCTCGCCTTGCACGACCAGCGCCTCTCGGGCTTCGTGCTTGAGACGCCGGTTGCCCATCAACGAGATGAGAATGGTCGCGTAGAGCGGGTTTGGGCCGCTGCGTTCGAAACGATGACGAACGGCGCCGATGGCAGCCTGAACGACTTTCAGGTCGCGATCGTAGAGGAGCTGGATTAACATGTCGCTCGCCACAGGGTCACCGACCTGGCCGAGGGCGCCCGCCATTTCAGCACGGACATACGGGTCGTCATCCACGACCATCTCGGCAAAGACCTGCTCGGCTCGATCAACTCCCTCGCCCTCTCCGTTGCCGAGCAGGCTGACCACCGCCGACGCCCGCAGACGGGGGTCGCGTTCGTCGAGATGCTGCAGCATCAATTCGGCTGCTCTTTCCCTACGCAATTGAGTGAGAGTGCGCATGGCGCCAGTGCGCACTTCGGCGTCTTCATCGCCGAGAGCTTGTTCCACCAGGTGGGCTGCATCCTTGCGTCCAGTGTCGGCCAGGATGTCGAGAGTCTTGCGCCGCACTTCGGCGCTGTCATGGTGGAGCAGTACCGGCGGTACCAACCGACCTTCTCCGCTCGCCGACAGGAGTTCGAGGCTGTGGAGCACCGTACGCGGATCCGAGCTGCCGAGCGATTGCATCAGAGTGGTTACCGTCGTCACATCCTGGGTATCGATTGTGGTTTCCGGCTGAATGGACCCTGACTTCAAACCCTCGCGGAAGGCGGTCACATACTCG
Organism: Candidatus Sulfomarinibacteraceae bacterium; assembly: GCA_963776765.1. Taxonomy (GTDB): domain Bacteria; phylum Acidobacteriota; class Thermoanaerobaculia; order Thermoanaerobaculales; family Sulfomarinibacteraceae; genus Sulfomarinibacter. Next base: position 124,482 of record CAVZOK010000009.1, on the reverse strand, counting down.
CGCCGTGTGCGAAGCGTGATCGCCATCCAACCGACCGCCAGTACCAAGGTCAGGACGCTGACATAGCCGGCGGACAGGAACTTCAAAGTCACGAGGATCAGAATCGCGGCAGCACCCTTGGCAAAGCGCTGGATAAAGACGTCGATGAAGGCTTTGGCCTTGACCCGCAATTCCTCGGCAACAGGCATGAAAAGGAGCTCACGCGTCGCCTGGTCTACAGAGTGTCGGAGGCTGTTTTCGCTCAGATAAAGGAACCAGACCAGGGGGTAGGCTATCGCTGCGACCGGTGTCATAACGACTGCGACCACAACCGCCAGCTGGGCCAGCATCACCGTCCCCGGCAGCACCCTCATGCCGACACCAACCCCTAGTGCGCGATGAATGCGACCAGTGAACGCGAGCTGAAAAATGAAACCGGCAATGCCCATCAAGACAAACGCCAGGGCGAACACAGAGGTCCGTTCGTCGAGGGCTTCGGTGTGATGTTCGACGTACCAGTTGAATTGCCATGCCACGAGCTGCCCGATCATGACCGAAGCCAACATCAGGAGCCCGATCATCGCCAGCAACCGGGACCCGCGCAGCGTGCGCCACCCGCCGCGAGCTTCCTCGTAACGGAGGCGGCGGCGAGTTCGCGGCGTCGGCGATGCGGGACCCCGCAGGCGTTCAACAAAAACAACCAACAATGGCAAGCTGAGCAGCAGGGCGGCCGCCGCAAGCAGGGTGAACCGGGTCCCGGCAAAGCGGGTCACCGCTGCGGCCATGAGTCCGCCAAACATGGCACCCAGGAGACCACCCGCACCGATGAAGGCGAAAAGCCGGCGAGCCTGCCTCGGATCGAAGACCTGGTTGGCATAGGTCCAGAATTGAGATACCGCGATGGCAAAGGCCATACCCAGCCAGACATAGTAAAGGACGGCAACCCATTTTTGGCCGAGGCCAAATAGGTAGAAAAAGAGAACAAGCCCGAGCACGTGAAGGAGGGCCGCGGCCAGGATCATCATCGGCAACCGCACCCGCGCCGCCACCCGTGAGTAGACAATCAGAACCGGCAGCGATATCGCGGCCACCGCGAGATAGACCCAGGGGAGCTTTTCCGCACCCAAAGCGTCAATGAACGCTGCCTGACGGACGGTTTTAGCTGCAAAATGAACGGTCGTGAGAATCAGAAAGCTGAGGAAGAACAGCCATGCGAGGGGTCCCTCTCCGGCTCGAATACCAAAGACGGTGCGGCCTAAACCGCGACGCGGACCGGCGACGTCCCCGGGCCCTTCGGGGAGACCACTGCGTCCCTCCCAATCCATTTCTGAAAACCTCGATTTCACGCTCTTCACGGTAACCCGGCAAAGCATTGCAGGCAATGGTCTCCCATCCGCCGACCGGAATTCGGCAAGTAACGTCTCCTGAGACGCCCAACCGCGTTCGTCCACCAATTAATCTTAGTCTTTGAGACTAAGAAGGGCCCAAGGTGGGATAGAATTGAAATCTTAGTCGACTTTCATAAGAAAATTCATTCAGGGGGGTTGACAATCGACCGATCCGTAGCTATATTCGCGTTAGCACTCTAGTAGTTAGAGTGCCAACAAACTGCAATAACTCGAAAGGAGAGAGTCACATGAAGGTTAAACCTTTGGGTGATCGAGTGCTACTGAAGCGCGTCGAAACCGAAGAAGAGGTTCGCGGAGGCATCATCATCCCGGATACCGCCAAAGAGAAGCCGCAAGAGGCAGAGGTGGTCGCGGTCGGCGACGGCAAAATGGACGATGACGGCAAGCGTCTGCCCATGAGCGTCAAGAAGGGCAATCGCGTCCTTATCGGCAAATACACGGGCCAGGACATCAAGATCAACGACGAGGAGCACACCATCGTCCGCGAGGACGAGATCCTCGCCATTATCGAGAAGTAGGTAGGAGGCGAAAATGTCAGGAAAACAGATCGTATATGGCGAGGAGGCCCGCACCAAGGTGCTGGCGGGTGTCAACAAACTCGCGAACGCAGTCAAGGTCACTCTCGGCCCCAAGGGCCGCAACGTCGTGCTCGAGAAGAAATTCGGTTCGCCGACCATCACCAAGGACGGCGTAACCGTAGCTAAAGAGATCGAGCTCCCCGACGGACTCGAGAACATGGGCGCGCAGATGGTCCGCGAGGTTGCCTCGAAGACCTCCGACGTGGCCGGTGACGGTACCACCACGGCGACCGTTCTCGCCCAGTCCATTTATCGCGAGGGCATCAGGAACGTCACCGCCGGCGCCAACCCGATGGACCTCAAGCGCGGCATCGACCAGGCAACCAAGGTCGCGGTCGAAGCCATCAGCAAGATTTCCAAGCCGGTCGAGGGAGACGCGGTGGCCCACGTTGGCACAATCTCTGCCAACTCCGACTCCGAGATCGGCGAGATCATTCGCGAAGCCATGGAGAAGGTCGGTAAGGACGGCGTGATCACGGTCGAGGAGGCCAAGGGCCTCGATACCACCCTCGAGGTGGTCGAGGGCATGCAGTTCGACCGCGGTTATCTCTCGCCCTACTTCGTGACCGACGCCGAGCGCATGGAAGTGGTGCTCGAGAGTGCCGTGATCCTCATCTTCGAGAAGAAGATTTCGAACATGAAGGACCTGCTGCCGATCCTCGAGAAGGTGGCTCAGCAGGGCAAACCCCTCCTGATCATCGCCGAGGACGTCGAGGGCGAAGCCCTTGCCACCCTGGTGGTCAACAAGCTGCGCGGCACCCTCAATATCTGTGCTGTCAAGGCCCCGGGCTTCGGCGATCGCCGCAAAGCCATGCTCGAGGACATCGCGATTCTCACCGGTGGCAAGATGATCTCCGAGGATCTCGGCATCAAGCTCGAGAACGTGACCTGGGAAGATCTCGGCAGCGCCAAGAAAATCGTCATCAACAAGGATGACACCACGATCGTGGTCGACGACGATGACGAGTCCAAGCACGAAGCGGTCCTCGGCCGCGTCAATCAGATCAAGCGGCAGGTCGAGGACACCACCTCGGACTACGACCGCGAGAAGCTCCAGGAGCGTCTGGCCAAGCTGGTCGGCGGTGTGGCGCAGATCAAGGTCGGCGCCGCCACCGAGACCGAGATGAAAGAGAAGAAGGCCCGCGTCGAGGATGCGCTGCACGCTACCAAGGCTGCCGTCGAAGAGGGCATCGTGCCTGGTGGCGGCGTCGCGCTGCTGCACGCCATGGAGGCGGTCGAGAAGCTCGTTGGCAAGACCACCGACGACATCCAAACCGGTGTCAAGATTCTGCTCCGCTCACTCGAGGAGCCGACCCGGCAGATCATCCTCAACACCGGCGCCGAAGAGGCAGCGGTGATCGTGCGCGAACTCCGCGCGAAAGGCGGCAACATCGGTTACGATGCGGCCACCGGCGAGATTACCGACATGGTCAAGGCTGGCGTCATCGACCCGGCCAAGGTCACCAAGAATGCCCTTCTCAACGCTTCTTCCATTTCGGGCCTGCTCCTCACCACCGAGGCGCTGGTCGCCGAAATCCCCGAGGAGAAGAAAGAAATGGCCATGCCTCCCGGCGGCGGCATGGACGGAATGGGCGGCATGGGCGGAATGTACTGATCGCTCTCCCCTATCAATCAACCAGGACCTGGCTTCGGCCAGGTCCTTTTTTTCGGGGCTCTACGGCTTTACGGCTATGCGGCCGTACGGCGGAGCGCCCAGGCATTGCAATGGCATTATCAGGAGCTTGAGTCGAAAAGCCGGGGGTGGGCTGGCAGCTGAACCCGTAGAGCCGTCTGTTGGGTGGGTAGACGGATCCAGCATCTAGGATCTAGTATCGGGTGGTTGGGTTGGCGGCGGGGAATAAAGCAACTCCCACGCAATTTTCACCTACTATCGAGGGGCCATCCGGAGAGATCCGGACCGATCCGTGAAACAAAGGAATGAACGCTGATGATCCAGGTCAGGCCAAGCTTTCTGTTTGTACGCAATGCGACTGCACTCGTCGCCATTTTCGTGTCGGTTTTCACAACCGGCTGCGGCGGTGAAGCCAACGGCCACGGGACGAACGGGAACGGGCAAAACGGAGATGGCAAAAAGGAAGAACCAGCCATCGCAGTGCGCGCAGGCGAGGTTGTTCGCGAACCTATTTCCTCCCTCTACTCGACCTCCGCAACCCTTCGCGCCGACCGGCAGGCAACGGTCATTGCTCGCACCCGCGGTGTCGTTCGTCGTCTCTCCGTCGAAGAAGGCGATCGGGTCGGGGCTGAGCAACCGCTCGCCTATCTCGAGGACGACGAGCAAAAGATCGCCGCCGCGCGAGCCCGAACGACCGAGGAAACCGCACGGAGAGAGTACGAGCGGCTGTCCGACATTTATCAGCGCGGACTGGTGAGCGTCGACGAGTACGAAGCGAGCCGCCGCGATGCGGAGGATGCCGCTCATGCCCTCGAGCTCGCCGATCTGGAACTCTACCGCACCGTCATCCGGGCCCCCATCGCAGGCATCGTAGTGACCCGCCACCTCGACGTCGGCGCCACCGTTTCCGACGGCACCCCGGTCTACGACCTCGCCGATCTCCAGCCCCTCTACGCCGACATCAACATCCCCGAACGCCACGTGACCCGGCTGGAGCCCGGTCAGGAGGTGCGTTTGACAGCTGACGCAACCGGCGGCGCGGCAGGTGCGATCATAGAGCGCATCGCCCCGGCGGTAGACCCTGCTACTGGCACCGTCAAGGTCACCGTCGCAGTTGAAGCAGGGTCCGGGCTCAGGCCGGGCGCCTTTGTCCGGGTCGACATCGTTACTGACACACACGCAAGCGCCCTGGTGGTCGCCCGTTCGGCGCTGGTTGCCGAGGGGCGCCGATGGCACCTCTACCGCCTCACAGAGGAAGGTACGAAGGTCGAGCAAATCGAGGTCGAGCTCGGTTTCGAAACCGGTGATCGCATTGAAATCGCCGCGGCCGCAGACCCCTCCGTCGACATCACACCGGGTGAGAGCGTCATCATCGTCGGAGCGCCGGCTCTTTCTGACGGCGCAACGGTTCGCGTCATGACGGATGAAGATGCCGAATCCGCGCCGGAACCGGTCGAGCAGGAGGGCTGATGGTCCTCCTGTCGAGAATCCTTGTCCCCCGGAACGGGGCCTGATCAGTGCTCCCGCGCTTCGCCGTCAACCGACCGGTCACCGTGCTCATGGCCACCCTTGCGGTGTCCACCTTCGGCCTTCTCGCAGTCCAGAACCTGCCCGTTGACCTCCTTCCGGACCTCTCCTACCCGACCCTCACCATCCAGACCGAGTACCCGGACGCCGCGCCGGAAACGGTCGAACAGTTTGTGACCCGTCCGGTTGAGGAAGCGGTCGGTGTGATTCCCGGAGTTCGCGAAATGCGATCGCAGTCGCGCTCCTCACTTTCCGAAGTGGTTCTCGAGTTCGAGTGGGGCGAGTCGATGGACACCGCCGGCCTCGATGTTCGTGAACGCCTCGGGCTGGTCGAGCTGCCACGCGAGGCGGAAATACCCCGTGTCCTCCGCTTCGACCCATCGCTCGAACCCATCATGCGGCTCGGTTTCTACGGTAACCGAGATCTCGACGAACTCCGGCAGCTCGCCGACCGCTGGCTCAAGCCGAGGCTCGAATCGGTGGTCGGAGTCGCAGCTGCCAAGGTCCGTGGTGGGCTCGACGCTGAGATAGTTGTCGAGGCCGATGAAGACCGCCTCGCGGCTCTCGGGCTGACACCGGCTGACCTTGCGGTTGCCCTGCGCCAGGAGAATGTCAATCAGCCTGGCGGTACCCTTCGCGACTTCAACGCCATCTATCTCGTCCGTACCATGCACGAGTTCGAAAACCTCGATCAAATTCGTCGCACCGTGGTTCGGGAAACACCCACCGGCCGGGTGCGGGTGGAGGACGTGGCCCGCGTCTTTCGCGGGCATCGCGACCGCGACGAAATCACCCGGCTGGGCGGCCGCGAGGTCGTGGAGATCGATCTCCATCGCCAGGGAACCGCCAACACAGTAGCGGTCGCCCAGGCGGTTCAAGAGCGGCTCGAGGAGGTACGCGAAGAGATGCCGTCGGATCTCCACATTGAAACCCTCACCGACCTCTCCGCCTACATCACAGCCGCCATCCAGATGGTCTGGTCGGCAGCTTGGATCGGCGGCCTGTTGGCGATTCTGGTTCTCTTTTTCTTTCTTCGCGATCTCCGGGCAACGGCGATCATCGCTCTCACGATTCCGGTGTCGGTTGTCGCGACATTCCTCTTCATGGCCCGGGCCGGCGTCTCTCTCAACATCATGTCGCTGGGCGGCCTTGCCCTCGGCATTGGCATGTTGGTGGACAACTCGATCGTCGTCCTCGAAGCCATCGACCGGCGCCGGGCCGAGGGTTTGGAACGAGCCCGGGCTGCCATCAAAGGTGCCGGCGAGGTGGCCGGGGCCGTGACCGCGGCAACCCTGACCACTGTTGCGGTTTTTTTTCCTATCGTCTTTGTGCAGGGCGTCGCCGGGCAGCTCTTTCGCGACCAGGCCGTCACCGTCTGTCTGTCGCTCACCACCTCGCTGGTTGTTTCGTTGACCCTCATTCCTGCGCTATCCGGTTTTTCTGCACGCTCCGGTTTCGAGAGCGCCTCGCGTTTTGCGGGCCGCCGCAATGATGAGGACGAGCCCTTGCCCTTCAGTTTTCGGTTGGCGTCCTTCGAGCTCGAGCCAATCGGCGACGGGCGTTCGCTGATCAGCCGCGCCATCACAATTGCAGCGTTTCCAATTCGTTTCGTTCTCCTGCTGGCTATGCTGGCCGTAGGTGCCATGTGGTGGACCTTCAGTCGCGTTTTTCAAATCCTCGCCGCACCTCTGGGCAAGGCCCTCGACGGGGTTGGTCACGCATATCCAGGGGCGCTGACAAATGCCCTTCGGCGAAGGTGGATCGTGATGGCGGCCGCCATCGGAGTCTTTGCGGTATCTGTGACGGTCATACCGCGTCTCGGCACCGACCTGGTGCCCGATCTGGCTCAAGGTGAGTTTGCTTTCCAGCTTCGGCTACCGGAGGGCTCGACCCTCGAGGCGACCGCCGAATTGGTCGACCGGATCGAGGCCATGCTGGTGGATGACTCCGCCTTCGCCTCTATTTTTTCAATGGTCGGGAGTCTGCCATCGACCGCGTCCGGACGCCTCACCCTGGGCGAAAACCTGGCCCAGATCAATTTCCGGATGTTTGCCGAAGCCGACGCCAACGATGAGGCGTCCGCAGTGATTCGGGTCCGAGAGGCGATCGCTCGATTTCCGCGCGCGGAATCCGAGCTCGTACGCCCCGCGGTGCTCTCGGTCCGGCCGCCGATTGCAGTGCAGATCTTCTCGGACAACCTCGTCGAGCTTGATCATGCATCTGAGGTAGTCCGCAAAACCCTCGAAGAGCTGCCCGAGGTCCGCGACGTGGCCACGACTTCGGAGCCGGGGAGCCCGGAGATTCTGGTAGAGCTCGACCGAGAACGAGCCGCAGCCCTCGGAGTTTCGGCAGAGGACGTGGGCGCCGCCATGCGCACCAAGATCCGCGGCGATGTGGTCGGCGAGTTTCGAGAGGGTGAGGAGCGCATCGACATCCGGTTGCGCGCCGGTGAACGATTCCGTTCACTGGCCTCGGGTGTACAGGCGATGCGAATCATCCTGCCGGGAGGCACAACGGTGCCGGTCTCAGCTGTTGCAGAAGTGATAACCGGTCGCGGTCCAGCCGCGATCTACCGTTTTTCCGGAGCGCGGGTTGCCGAGGTCACCGCCCTGCCTACCACCCGCGACCTCGGTGGCGCGCTGACTGCTGTTGACGAGGCTGTGTCGGGACTGGTTTTGCCTGCTGGTGCCCGAACCGAGCTCTCCGGTCAGAACGAGGAACTCGCCGTCAGTTTCAACTCATTGTGGCTCGCGATGGCGCTGGCGACCTTCCTGGTATACGTGGTGATGGCATCGCAGTTCGAGTCATTGATCCACCCATTTGTGATTCTGATGGCGGTTCCGCTGGGAGTTGTGGGCGTGGTCGCCGCTCTCGTCCTGACATCGAACTCGGTCAGCGTGTTGGTGCTCATCGGCGCCATCATGCTCGCCGGCATCGTCGTCAACAACGCTATCGTGTTGGTGGACGCCGTCAACCGGCGGCGGCGTGAAGGCCAGGATATCGACGAGGCGCTGATCGGTGCCGGCGAAGAACGGCTCCGGCCTATCCTCATGACCACTGCAACCACCGTACTCGCACTGTTTCCAATGGCTCTCGGGCTCGGCGCCGGAGACGAGCTTCGCGCCCCGCTGGCCATCACCGTTATTGGTGGGCTGACTGTCGCGACCTTCCTCACGCTGATCGTGATCCCGTGTATATACAGAATCCTGGGAACTGCACCGGTGAGAGTTCGCGTTGAAGAGGACGAGGGCGCGGTTTCGGGATCGGAGGCGGCATGAGATTTCTGAAGACCTCCCAATGCATCCGATTCTCGATTCTCGATTCTCGATTTTCGATCCCCAACCCACCCTCAAAAACAAGCCTGGCTTTTATCGAGTATCGAGTATCAAGTATCGAGCATCCATTTGAAGAGGTGCGGTGATGCGACTCACCGACATTCCGCTGGACCGCCCTGTGGCAACTCTGATGTTGCTCCTCAGCCTGACGGTGTTGGGCACGGTGGCGGTTTTCATGCTGCCGTTGGACTTCATGCCGATCATCAACGAGCCGGAAATCGACATGGAGATCCCGTTCCCCGGGTCCCACCCCCTCGAATCCCTACGTGAAGTGGTGGAACCGATTGAAGAGGAGATCGCGACGATTCCTGACGTCAAGCGAATTCTCGCCTTCACCCAATCGGGATCGGCACGCATTGAGGTCATTTTCGACTGGGGTGTCGATGTCGACATCAAGAAAATGGAGGTGCGCGAGGCCGTCGACCGCGCCCGCCCAGAGCTTCCCGAAACCATCGGCCACATCTCGATTCGCGGAGACACTGACGGCGGCAGCGCTCAGGTATTGGCGGGACGGATCTCGGCTGAACGGAATCTTTCGGAATCCTGGGACCTTCTCGACCGGCGCATCGGCCGACCGTTGGAACGCATCAAGGGTGTGGCTCGGGTCGACCTCTACGGCGTCGAGCAACAACAGGTTCGCATCGACCTCGATCTCGACGCCCTCCGGCGGCATGGCGTCGATGCCGGTGAGGTCCTGGACACTGTCAACTCCGCCAACCAGGACGTGGACGCCGGCGTCATCCGAGGCGACGTCGTCCGTTACGAAGTGCGTACTCTGACCCGATTCCAATCCGCCGACGAAATCGCCGCCCTCCGCGTTGGGAGAGACGGCCTTCGTGTCGGTGATGTGGCCGTGGTCGAAATGCGAGAGCCGCGTCTCGACTATGGACGCCACCTCGATCGTTCGTTTGCGGTCGGAATCGATGTCTACAAGGAGCCGAGTGCCAACACTATCGAGGTGGTGGACAAAGCCCTCGCTCGCATTGAGGAGATCAAAGCCGATCCCCAGCTCGAAGGCATCAACCTCTTGATCTGGGAGAACCAGGGCGAGGCGATTCGGAACTCGCTTTCGGGCCTGCGAAACGCCGGCATCTACGGCGGTCTGATGGCAATCGCCATACTCCATTTCTTCTTGCGCCGCTTCCGAACCACGCTGATCGTCGCCACCGCCATCCCCTTTTCGCTACTCGTCACCTGCGGCGCTATGTACGCCCTGGGCTCGCAGTTCAATGTGCTCACACTGCTCGGGTTGATGCTTGGCGTCGGCATGCTGGTCGATAACGCTGTGGTTGTGATCGAGAACATCCACCGCTACGAGGGCATGGGCAACCCGGCGCCGGTCGCGGCACGACTCGGTGCGCGGCAGGTGGCTCTGGCGGTGGTCGCATCGACGGCGACCTCGATCTTTGTGTGGTCCTGGCTCTTCGTTTCCGAACGCGACACCATGGTCATTATCTTCAGCGAAGTCGCACTCACGATCTGCCTTGCGGTGGCGTGCTCGTTGCTGATCTCACTGACCTTCATTCCTCTTGCGGCGTCACGGTTCGCGCCTGCAGATAGGCCGAAGCCCGGAATCGTTGTCCGCAAGGTCGTTCCGGCCTATCGCCGTGTCCTCAATTGGACTCTGGACCACCGCCTGGTGACCCTCACCTGTCTCTTTGTCGTTGCCGGGTCGGCCGCCTGGCCGATCATGAAGATCGAAAAATCGGGCGACATACCGGATCAGACTCGCGAGGTCCCAATCTTCGCGCGGGTACACGACGATGTCTCCAAAGAAGTTCTGGAGGGCTACGTCGACCAGGTGGAAGAATGGGTATTCAGCCGCAAGGAGGAACTCGGCTTCGACAGTGTCTACTCGTGGTACTCCGAGCATGGCTTCTGCATGACCCGTGTCTATCTGCCCGAAACAAAGGCCAACCCAGAAGCCATTGAACGTCTCCGCGAACAGCTGCGTGACGGTCTGCCGGTAATTGCCGGCGTTTCCCTCGAGGTTGGAGACCGCGACATGTGGCGCCACCGCGGCGGCCAGGACCGACGCATGGTGTCGGTGTCGCTCCACGGCGAGGACCCCGAGTTCCTCGAAGAACTTTCGATGCAGGTCGAGGAAAGAATGCGCGGCCTCGACCACCTCGAGGAGATCTGGGGACCGACCATGCGTGGGACCAAGGAGCTGCGGCTGTTGGTAGATGCTGACGCGGCCCACAGCCTCGAGGTCAGCCCTCGCAGCATAGCGGACGCGGTGGGGTTTGCTTTTCGCGGGCGTCGGCTGCGGCGCTTCCAGGGGCCCGATGGAGAGGTTGAGATGGTGCTCGGTCTCCCCGACGAAGCGCAACCCGGAATTGACGCGCTTGCCGATCTTCCAGTTCCCAATCGTTCCGGGGGCTATGTGCCCTTGAGCTCGGTGGCGGAAATCACCGTGGCCCGCACTCCAGAGAGGATTCGCCGGGAAAACCGCCAGACCACGCAGGAGGTGACGGCTCAGTTCGACAAGGACGCGGTGACGACGGAAGAAGCGAAGGCACTTGTCGAGGCTCGCATGCTCGGGTTTACGGTCCCGGAAGGCTATTCCTGGGATTTCGGCCAATGGGGACACGATCGTGACGAGGCTTTGGGGACCATGTTCCGCGGAGTGCTCCTCTCCCTGGTGGCGATCATTCTCCTGATGGCCGCGCTCTTCGAGTCATTCACCCAACCCTTTGCAATCCTGATCACCCTGATGCTGGCGTTCTTCGGCGCCTTCTGGAGCCTCTGGCTGGGTGGTTTCGACCTCAATCCCATCGCCTTCATGGGGATCATCATTCTCATCGGCATCGTGGTCAACAACGGCATCGTGCTGGTCGACCACGTCAACTCGCTTCGAGTCTCGGGTGTCGAACGACGTCAAGCTCTGATCGAGGGCTGCGGCGACCGTCTGCGCCCGGTCGTCATGACCGCGATCACGACCATCTTCGGCCTCATTCCCCTGGTGGTGGCGCGAGCCACCGTCGCCGGCGCCTACATCGACTCGATCGCGGTTGTCGTTATCGGCGGTCTCGCCACTTCAACCATCTTCACTCTGCTCGCGCTACCGGTCTGGTACACGACGCTGGAGGATTTCGGCGCCGCCGTCATGCGCGCGCTGCCAAAAAGAAGATCTGGCCGCCGCCCTCAAATGCCGGACGGGAGCGTTCTTTCGGGTTGAATTTCCTCGAGATCAGAGAACAGCCACGACAATCAGAATGATGAGCAGGATCAGCCCCGCATAGAGGGTCTGTCGGCGACTCTCGGCCGGTCCCTCGAAGAGCACTACTCCTCCCGCGGTCCTTCGCCTGGTACGCTAATAGCGGGTGCCTCGCCAGCAATTCCATCATCGCCCTCGATAATGCGATCAAACGCGGTCAGCCCCCCCATCGCCCCGAGGCCCATGGTCTCGACCGCGGTCGAGGGTACGATGATCATCGAGCCCTTCTGCTTCAGGCCCTCATAGACCATGTTCATGGCGCGCAGGTGGAGGGCCGCCTGGTTGTGCTTGTAATGTTCCGAAGCCTTCGAAAAACTCTCGGCGATCTCTTCCTCGGCCTTGGAGAGAATGATCCGCGACTGGCGCTCGCGCTCCGCCTGGGCCTGCCGGCTCATGGCGTCCTCGAGCTCTTTGGGAATGATGATGTCGCGGATCTCCACCGACTGAACGGTGATGCCCCAGGCGTTGGTTTTGGCGTCGAGCACTTCCCTGATTTCCTTGCCCAACCGGTCGCGGTGGGAAAGCATATCGCCGAGTTCGTGGCGGCCGATGGAGTCGCGAAGGCCGGTCTGCGCGGACAGACTGACCGCGGTGTCGAAGTCTTCCACTTCGAGCACCGCCTTTTCTGCGTCCCACACCATCCAGAATGCGATGGCGTCGACATTGACCGGCACTGTGTCCTTGGTGAGGGTGGTCTCGGCCTTGAAATCGGTGACTCGAATCCGCTGATCGACGTAATTGGCGACCTTGTCGATGATCGGAAAGACGGTGAAGAGACCCGATCCCTTGAGACCCCGGAATCGCCCGAATCGCAGGACCACGGCCTTCTCCCATTGGTAAGCCATCTGGATACACGGGCTGAGGAGGCCGGCGATTATGACCGTCGAGACCAGAATCCAGGTGTCGGGCCGGTGCTGCAGGTAAATGAATAGCGCAGCGCCGGTTGTGGAAACCAGGACCGACTCCCATATCTGCAGAAGCCGAAACACGGTCGCGAGAACGACGGCTGTGCCGATCATGGTGATCACCGCGTCCAGGTTGAATGGAGACACCGCCAGGTGGATCACCAAACCCAGCAGGCAGATGCCGACGAGCATCATGATGTTGAGCGGCGCGAACCGATAGTCGGCCCGGAACGAGGTCGCGAATCGTTCCAGGACGTCCAACTTCATTTGGCTGACCTTGTGCATCGCGTACTCCCTTTCTCAGCGCTTCCGGCGCTGCTCGAGGTTCTGAAGAAGGTCGTCGAGGGTAAAGCCGTGGGTCGATACCCGCGATAGAAACTCCTGACAGAGCTGGTCGAGCACCCTCCGACGCTCGATATCATCTGGCTTCACCCGTCGGCTGCCGACGAAGGTGCCGGAACCCATTTGGGTCTCCACCAGGCCCGTCAGTTCGAGCTCGGTATAGGCGCGGCTCACGGTGTTCGGGTTGATGGAAAGGTCAACCGCGAGTTGCCTCACGGTGGGCAAGCGGTCGCCTGGAGAGAGGCTTTCGGTGGCGATGGCGGCCTTTACGTGGTCGATCACCTGGCGGTAGAAGGGAACGCCGCTTTTGAGGTCGAGTTTGAATTCGATGGTCACCCAAGGCTCCGTTTCAATTCCCAATTGGATTAATGTTCTAGTTTATTAATGTCATAGTGTATTAATACATTCTGATTGAAATTTTGTCAAGGCGTCAGCCCGTCGATCGGCAGCTGGAGACCGTCGTACAATGAACAGACTGAATGTCCGGTCGCTCGGTGACCAGCAGCCACAAGGCGCGGTCACGGAGCGATCTGCAGAAAGGCCGTGGATTTCCGGTTGCGTCCGTTCGGTGCACGTCCCATGCGGTTGACCATCGCCACAGCAGCGATGTTGGTGGTTGGTGTGCTCTCAGGCGCCTCCCCCTGTCATGACGATCGCCTGCCCCCAGAACTCTGCGTACCCGAAGCACGGTCAGACTTTGGCATGGTCGCAACCGGATCAAACGAAGCCACAGAGACCGCAATCAAGATCCTCGAGAATGGCGGAAATGCCATCGACGCGGCGGTCGCGGCCGCCCTGACTCTGAGCGTTGTGGATTCGGATGCATCAGGAATCGGTGGAACGACGAGCATGGTCATCCATCTCGCGGACGGTCGAACGCTTGCTATTGATGGGACCTCTCAATCACCGATTGCGATAGACATCAACAAGTTCAGGAGATTCAAGGAAAGCGGCCGAACCTACGGTTACGAGGCCGTCGCCACGCCAACAACGTTGGCGACCCTCGAACATGCGAGAGCACGCTACGGAACCATGGAGATGGCGGCCCTCCTGCAGCCCGCCATTGAGTTCGCCGAGCAGGGCTACCCGCTCAGTAGAATTCAGATCAAATGGACCCACCGTTACTACGAGAACATCATAAATTCATCGCATTACGTGTCTCTCATTGCAATGGAAGACGGTCGCACGGTTGGCAGCCCAGGGGATCGTCATTGTCAACCGGACCTCGCCAGCACCCTTCGACGGATCGCCTCCGAGGGTGTGCAGAGTTTCTACCGTGGCAGCATCGCCGATGATATCGAGGCCGACATGATCCGCAACGGAGGATTTGTACGCAAGATCGATCTCATGCGGGTGCGCCCCCGCGAGGTCAATCCACTTCACACGTCATATCGCGGCTTCGATGTCTACACTCTGCCTCCACCAAGCGGCGGCGCCGGTCTCGTGGTGGGCCTCAATCTCCTCGAAACCTATCCGAGTGATTTTCTTGCCGAGGACTCGGCTGAACGGCACCATGTCTTCCTCGACACATTTCGGATCGCCGCCGCGGATGCTCAAAAGGCCGGCAATCGGCAAAGGAGCCCTGGCTCCGATCCTCTGAGCAAGGCACACGCAAGGGATCGGGCCACCCTCATCCTTCCAGGCAAAGCGATTCCGCAAGAAATATTGACCTCCCCTGCCAATCCCGACTGCCAAACTCCTGGGGAGAGCACCACCCATGTTTCGGTCGCTGACAGCCAGGGCAACGTCGTTTCGATGACCCAGACCCTCAGCCGATCTTTTGGTGCAAAGGTCGCCACGCTGGGCCTTGGTTTTCCGTATAACAGCTTCCTCGAATCCTTCAATGTCGACAAACCGCAGTGCCCAGGCTACCTTCAGCCCAATCGCCCGTGTTCAACCGATATCGCGCCCACAATCGTCCTCAAGGATGGAGTGTTTTTCGCCGCACTCGGCACTCCGGGCAGCAACCGAATCCCCGGACTCGTCGCCGACGTTGTCAGCAATATGGTGGACCGGGGGATGAGCGTACGCGACGCCGTCACCGCACCTCGCGTCGTGTGGGGCGGCATGTCGTGGAAGAGGGCTCATATTGAGGTTGTCGACCCGATCTCCGAGGAGGACGTTTTGGCCCTCCAAAAAATGGGCTTCGAGAACATGACCGTCCTGCGGTACCCGCCACCGGACGCACCTGAAGACACCTCAGTGACCAAGTTCGGTGGCGTCAACGCAATTGGCTACGATCCCGAGACCGGAGAATTCACCGGTATCGGCGATCCGCGGCGCTGGGGTTCAGCGATGGGACCCAGGGTGGTAGCGGTCCGTGAGTGACACCAAAGGTGGTGTCGAGGCGACTCTGTGGTTTGTACTCGCAATCGCAGTTTCCGTTGTCGGAGTTGTTGTTGCGGAAGTTCCTTGCCAGGAGGTTGTTCTTCCGACCGAGCCGAGAACCACCCACGCCCGGTCGGACTTCGGGATCGTCGCCACCGGATCAGCAGAGGCCACCGACGCCGCGGTCGAAATCCTCGAGAGCGGCGGAAACGCCATCGATGCTGCGGTCGCCGCAGCGCTGACGTTGACCGTCGCAGACCCGGACGCCTCAGGCCTTGGCGGCATGACTCTGATGGTCATCCACCTTGCCACAAACCAAACCATCGTTCTCGACGGCACCTCTCCGACGCCTCTCAACGTGAATCCCGCACGGCTGCGCCAACTCAAAGAGGCCGGTACGCTCGTCGGCCATGGCCTGGTGGCAGTGCCCACCACACTCGCTGTTCTCGACCGCGCGCGCGCGCGATTCGGAACCATGGAGATGGCAGCCCTCATCGCGCCCGCAATCGAGGTTGCAGAGAGCGGTTATCGACTCAACCCCGTGCAGATTGTGTGGTCTGATTACTACCGGGAAGAACTCCTCGCGTCAAATTCCCTGCGCGGAATCGCCTTCAAGGACGGCTACAGTGCCGGACAACCGGGAGAAAGCGTCTGCCGCTCCGACCTGGCCCTGACCCTGAGACGCATTGCGCGTGACGGAGTCGAGGTCTTTTATCGTGGCAGTATTGCCGATGAGATCGAAGACGACATGATCCAGAACGGCGGTTTCCTTCGCAAGGCCGATCTCGCCAGGTACCGTGTCAGAGAGGTGCGCCCCCTTCACACAACCTACCGTGGTACTCACGTCTTCACTGTTCCTCCACCGGCAGGTGGGACCGCCATTATCGAGGCCCTCAATATCCTCGAGACTTTTCCGAGAGGACTCTTGGCCGGGGACACAGTCGCCCGATACCATACCCACATCGAGACTTTCCGCATCGCGCTCGCAGACCGCGGGCTGGTGTCGAGCGTTGGCGGTCCGTTGAGGAAGAAACCCGCTCCTGTCCTCAGCAAGGAGCACGCATGTCAACGTGCCGGCCTCATCATTCCCGGCAAGGTGATTGCCGATTCCGATCTTTACGGACCGGCAAACCATGCCTGCGCGCCGGCCGGGGACAGTACGACCCAGATCTCAGTCGCCGATCGGTGGGGCAATGTGGTGTCGCTCACCCAGACTCTCGGCCGCTCCTGGGGTGCAAAGGTCGCAACTCCGGGCCTCGGTTTTCCCTATAACAGCCTGCTCGAGAGCTTCAACTTCGACAAACCGCAATGCCCCGGATATTTGCAGCCGCTCATCCCCTGCGCGACCGATACGGCACCAACCATCGTGTTGGCTAAGGACGGCTCCCTCCTGGCAGCTCTCGGCACACCCGGGAGTGATCTCATACCCTCGATCATCGTCAACGTCGTCAGCAACCTTGTCGATCGTAGGATGGGGCTCGTGAAGGCGGTTACCGCGCCGCGAGTGCTTTTTGGCGGCGTCAAAGCCCTCGCGCCCTATATCGAGGTGACCTCGCCGATCACCGACTCCGATGTGAATGTTCTCGAAGCCGTCGGCCACATCCCAGTCGAACGACTCCACTATCCACAGGTCACGGCCTGTGCCGTGTACTTCGGCGGTGTGAACGCCGTCGGCTGGGACACCCAGGAAATGACCTTCGTCGGCGTCGGGGACGGACGACGATGGGGTTCTGCGCGGGGCGCGCGGGTAGTGGCTGAATCGCAATAGCCTGCCGCCGCTATGGAACAATAGCGCCGTCATGAAACCTGAATCGCCCAGCATCAAGAGCGTAGAGAACTCCCGGCATACCGTCAGGCTCCGCCTGCTCGAATGCGCAGCGATGATTGTGGCCGCGGTTGCGGCCGACGGGTGCGCTCATCATGACCGCGTATCTCGAAGCTCCCCGCCTCCATCCCTCTATGCGCCGGAAGCGCAATCCGACCACGGCATGGTGTCAACGGGTTCGACGGAGGCGACACGTGCCGCGATCCAGATCCTCGAATTGGGTGGCAACGCAGTTGACGCGGCAGTTGCCGCCGCGTTTGCTCTTGGAGTCTCCGACCCCGGCGGATCCGGGCTCGGCGGGATGACCTACATCCTGATTTCGCCTGTGAATGGTCGTGCGATCGCGATCGACGGGTCGGTGGTCGTGCCGCTTGCCGCCGACGCCGCCACGCTCCTCCAGCTCCGAAATTCCGGAGAACATATGGGCGCCAAAGCGGTAGCCGTGCCATTGACACTGGCCGCCCTGAACCACGCTCTCGAGCGCTACGGCACGATGAGCCTCGGGGATGTGTTGCAGCCATCGATCGAGATCGCGGAGCAGGGGTTTCAGCTCAGCGCCAACACCATTGCCTGGACCACGGCTTATCTCGACGAGATCCTCACATCCCGCTACCTTCGATTCGTCCTCCTCGACGGAGGCCGTCTCCCCGGATCGGTAGGCGAAGTCATCTGCCGCCCGGATCTCGCGGCAGTTTATCGGCGGTTAGCCCAGGAAGGTCCGGCCTCGTTCTACCGTGGAGGAATAGCGCGCACGATGTCGCACGACCTTCTCAATCGAGGAGGCTACATCCAGCCGGTCGATCTCGCGCACGCCCGAGAACGAGAACTTCAGCCGTTGCATTCGAAATACCGGAACGCAGAAATCATTTCCTTCCCCTGGCCCGGGGGTGGCGGTGAGGTCGCCGAGACGCTCAATATCCTCCAGACTTTCTCGCGGGACTTTCTCGGCGCAGACTCGGTGAGTCGTCTGCACGTGATGATCGAGGCTTTCCGGATCGCGCATTCCGACTCCAACCAGTTCGCTCACAACACGGCACGATATCCGATGGGAGTCAACGACTATCTGTCCGAAAAACACGCCCTTGAACGTGCATCGCTGATCACACCCGGCAGCGCAATCCCCGAGGAGGTTCTTGGCCCAGGTGGGCCAACTCCAAAAATGGGTGAGCACACGACCCACGTTTCCGTAGTGGATCGAGAAGGCAACGCGGTAGCGTTGAGCCAGACACTGTGCCGCCAGTATGGTGCCAAAGTCGCGACTCCCGGTCTGGGCTTTCCATACAACAGCTGTCTCGAGTTCTTCGACTTTGAACACCCAGACAGTCCCCACTATTTACAGCCCCGTGCGCGTTACGCGACGACCATGGCCCCGACCATCGTCCGTCGAGATGGAGAAATCATGGTATTGGGAAGTGCAGGCTCCGACCGTATCCCGCCCTCAGTGGTCGATGTCATCAGCAACGTCATCGACCGTGGCATGGCAATTCGGGATGCCGTGGTCGCTCCTCGGGTGCTGTGGAACAGCGCCAGTGACCCGTCTCGGATCTGCATAGAAATCACAGACCCGATCACCAGGAAGGATGCGGATGAACTTCAGACTTACGGATTCGACCACATATTCCGACTCGAATTTCCACCGGTGCCGTCTGGCGACCTGGCTTTTTTTGGCGGCGTCAACGCGGTCCTCTACGATCCTGCGACCGGGGTTTATTCCGGCGTTGGTGATCCGCGGCGCAGCGGCTATGCCGAGGGGCCAAGGGCGGTATCGGAATCACAGGAGAGACGATGAGTGAATCCGTTTTTCACAACGACTCATACCTCACCGAGCTCACATCCGATGTCGAGGCAGTCGGCGAAGAGAGCGGCTTGCCTTATGCAGTCCTCACGAACACTCTCTTCTACCCTGAGGGCGGCGGACAGCCGGCCGACCACGGGCGCCTTGGTGACGCCGAAGTGGTCGATGTGCAAAAACGCGAAGACGAGATTCGCCACTACCTGTCGCAGCCGGTGGCCAAGGGAACGGTACAACTGAAGCTCGACTGGGCTCGACGTTGGGACCACATGCAGCAACACACCGCCCAGCACGTGCTCACCGCCGTCGCCCTCGGAGATTTCAGCTGGAGAACGACCGCTTTCCACCTTGGAGCCGAGTGGAGCGACATCGAGCTCGACGTACCGAGCCTCGATCGAGACGATCTCGACCGGTTGGAGGAGGCAGTTGCCAAGGAAATCACCGCCGCCCGGAAAGTAACCTACCGAAGCGCTGAAGTCAGCGATTTTGAAGACCTCGGCGTGCGGTCACGTCGTCTGCCCGAAGGTTTCGAGGGTGCAGTCCGGCTGGTCGACATTGAAGGCCTCGATCTCAATACCTGCGGTGGCACCCACTGCCGATCCACAGCGGAAATCGGGTTGTTGTGCCTCCTCGGGACCGAACCCATGCGTGGCGGAACCCGTTTGTTCTTCGTTGCCGGAGACCGCGTTCGGCGACGCATGGCTACCCACGAGGATCGCAATCGACACCTCCGGTCACTGCTCGATACCGCAGACGAACAGCTTCCCGAGGTGGTCTCGTTGCGGTTGGATCGGGAAAAAGAGCTCGCCCGCACCGTCCGTCGACTGGGCGAGGAACTCGCCGACGCTGCAGCAGCAGCCTTGTGCGCGGATGCATCTCCTCTGCTGGACGCTCACTGGCAAGACCGCGACATGGTGTTTTTGCAACGGGTCGGTCGATCCATCGTAAAAGCGGCGCCGGAGCGAAAGGCCTTGCTGACATCGGAAAGCAATGACGGCGGGATTTTCGTTGTCGTTGCCGGCGAGTCCTCTGGTCTGCACCTCGAAGAGGCCGGCCCGGAGATCGCCTCGGTTCTAGGAGGCCGCGGTGGCGGTCGCGGTACCATTTTTCAGGGCAAGGCGGAGTCGCTTGAGAACCGCGATGAAGCGCTGCGGATTCTGTCCGAGGCCTAAACGCTCGAAGAACCACAGAGGCACAGAGAACACAGAGCTTGGCATTCCACCCGAAAAACCGCAGATCTCGCAGATAGACGCAGATGGAGTTTACCGGTTGGATCGAATCACCGTATCTACCTTCGGCCCCGAGCATTCCAGCGATCTGATAATTCCCACAGATCACCCAGATAGACCCAGATCCGCACACGCACCCCTTAACGCAGAGACGCAGAGTCGCGGAGACGCAGAGAGAGGTTTTCTGAATTTCTTCATGCGGCGAGGTCCCGAATGTCTAACGGAGGCATGTGTCTTTTGACGTCTTTCGGCGAAACCTCGTGGCCGTCAAACGACGGACTCGGGGTCACTGGGCCGGAAAACCGTTTCGAAAGCGAGCTCTCGTGCCGGTCTTCCGGCCCAGTGACCTGCGCTCTCGAAGAGCGCAGGTCTCGCCACATCTCTTCCTATTTGATGGTTGGGGGAGATTCGGGCCGAGGTAGAACCGACGTGCTTCGAGCACGTCGGCCGGTGTGAAGTCGGACATCGAGGAAAGCCCGCTTTCGGAGGTGGCCGGCTTTACACCGGTGACAGGCGATCCGATCGCCTGTCGTTCTGCCGTCAATATGCTCGACCGCCTTTCAGGCTCAGCGTCCGCTTCTTTGCGGGCTTTGCGTTCTTCGCGGTTTGTTGGGATGAGTGACTGAATCTGGGTCTATCTGTGTGATCTGTGGGCAGTCTTGTCCGGGATAGCGGTGCAGCGTTTTGCCTTTTCTTTTTCCTTGGTGTCTTGGTGCCTTGGTGGTTCTCCTGGGTGGGCGAGCGGTTCTGGGTCTATCTGGGTGATCTGTGGGCTCTTGGGGTGGGTGATGGCTCTGTGCTCTCTCTGTGTCCTCTGTGCCTCTGTGATTCAGCCGTTGTTATGAAGCGGAAACGGTTGCCAGAAACGCTTTAAAGTCCTCCCGCTTGCGCAACGGGTCGAGATCGGTGTCGCTTCCCAGTAGTTCGGTATTGCTGAATCCCCTCTCCACCGCCTTTTCCAACGCTTCCATCGCGTCGTTTTTCTGGCCGAGCTGCGCCCTTGAACAGGCCAGGTTGTACCAAACGACCGGGTTGTCATCACGGATCATGAGCGACAACTCGTACGACGCGGCAACCTGCGCGTAACGGCCGCCGGGCAGCTCTCCCAGCGGCAGATAGAACGACAGCGCCGAATACAGGCCGTTGAGACAGCGCTGGGCCGCCAGACCTTCTTCGTCCGAATCGCGAGCGGTTCGCATCAGATCCTTGATGTGGAGATTGCCGGCAATCTGAGCGGTCGGCGGCGGAACATCGGAGTTGCGCAAAAGCGTGAGTTCGGCGTTCCTTCGCTCCAGACATTTGTCCTCAAATCCCCGAGCGCGCTTTGCCTTTTTGAGCTGAAGGCGGTGTTCGTCACCTGCCTCGATCCGTTTTGCCGATTCCTTCGCCTCGGAGATTTCGTGGAGATCTTCGTACGTGTGCTCCATTTCTCGGAATCGCCTTGCCGCGACAACCGCTCGACCGTCTGCGGCCAGCCCTCGCGCCCTTTCCAGGTCCGCGTCATACAGCTCATCGATCAATTCCTGATCACGTTCTCGAGTCCCCTGTTGTATGGCAATGAGCTCCATCCACTCAATTGCCTCGCGGGCCACAGCCGGTGGCATCCAGGTGTGAGGCCCTTCGAAGATCACCAACCTATGTGGGTTGCCCTGCTCAGCCAAGAACTCATCCAGGCGGTGCATTTCGCTGAAGTTGAAGTCGGTATCGCCCGCCGTTGAGAAGAAAGGTAGAGTGCTGTCATCGAAATGGTTATCCATGTTCAGTCCGCCGCAACCGATGATCCCGGCCACCTCTCCCGTCGATCTCGCAAGTAGAGTCGCCACCGCGACGGTGCCGGAGAATCCGGTCGCATACACACGCCTGAAGTCGGCCGGAATGCGAGTGTGAACTTCTGACCACAGGGCCTTGATCGCAGCCAGGTTGGGCTCCCAGGACCCGTCGGAACGGGTGTTGTCAGAGCTGACGATGATCCAACCATAGGTTTCGGCCGCGTCGCGAAAGAGCTCGGCTGCGAGCAATGACCGCCCACGCGGATCGAAGACCAACAGCACCGGCAACCGACGATCTCTGGTATAAGCCGACGGAATGTAGAGCGTATATGTCTGCGTGGGATCGGAATGGCAGGTTATGCCCTCGACCATCTCACCGATCGGAACCTGGAGTGGCTCGATTTCGGCTGCGGCGGAAGTGGCAACAAAGAAAACTACCAGAAAGATGAAAAGGCGGCGCATGGGAGAAGTACGAAAAGGTCCCGAGTTGGGTTTCTCCGCCGCGCATCATCGGACTTATTCGATCTGCCGACCATTGAGGCCCAACGGCTATGCGGCTATGCGGCTATGCGGCTATACAGCGAAAGGATTCCGCTTGGCGTCCGCGTTGCAAAAAGCGTGGGCCAAATAGCCGTCCACCCGTATAGCCGTACTGCCGTATAGCATTTGTCGCCATCGGGAACGGGCACGGTTGCAAGACAATGCTCGCAAAAGGCTCGAATTCAATACAATGGGCGCGTGAGGATCATCACGACCCATCTTTCGGCAGATTTCGATGCATTTGCAGCAGCGGTGTGCTCGGTACGGCTCTTTCCAGGTTCAAAAGTCCTCTTTCCCGGTTCCCAGGAGGTGGCGGTTCGCCGATTCCTCGCTGAATCCGAAGTCAGTTATCCCGAGATCAGGCTGCGACGCGCCCGCACGGAAAAGATCGAGCACGCGGTGGTGGTCGATACAAGGAGCCCGTCGCGGCTCGGAGAAGTCTACGATCTCATGCAGCGGGACCAATGCCCGGTGACTCTGATCGATCACCACATGGAGGAAGACGCAGACGACATTTCTGCTGAGGAGATCTTCGAACGTCCGGTTGGCGCCACCTGCACGATCGTCGCCGAGCTCTTCCGCGAACGAGGGATCGAGCCAACCAGCGAGGAAGCGACCCTGCTTTTGATGGGCATCTACGAAGATACAGGCGGTCTCTCCTACCGTGAGACGACCCCCGAAGATCTTCGCGTCAGCGCCTGGCTCCTGGAAAACAAAGCGTCGCTCGAGTGGGTCCGACGATGGGTACTGAAAGCTCTCCAGCCCGAGCAGCTCGAACTCCTGAATTCGATGGTCGAGGCAACCGAAGAGGCGATGGTGGCCGGTTCCCCAGTGGCGCTATCGATGATCGAGGTTGACCATTACTACGAAGAAGCGGCCTTCGTGGTCCACCGGTGGATCGAGATTTTCGAAATTGCGGTCGGCGCGGTGATGTTGGTCAATCCCCCGAACATCAACCTCATCCTGCGCTCTCGCCTCCCAGGCCTCCACGTCGGTAGAGTGGCGCAACGATTCGGCGGCGGCGGTCACCCGACTGCCGCTTCGGCCCGAGTCACCGGGATGATGCCGGTCGAGCTCAGGGAGACACTTCTCGAAACACTCGCGGTCGAAATGCCGCCGCCAATCACCGCGATCGACATCGCAGTCCGCACCATCTTTTCAGTCGATGACACCAACGACGTCGAGGAGACGAAGGACCGTATCAATCAACTACGGGTCAATGCGCTACCGGTTCGCGACAGTCAATCCGGTGAGCTGATCGGTCTGGTCACCCGCCAGATCCTCGACCGCGCTCTCAGTCACAGTATGGGCGGCCGACCGGTGAGCGCCATCATGCAACCCGATCTGCCAGTCGTTTCGGCAGTGACTCCGCTCGACGAACTCCGCGATCTCTTTCTCGAGCGCTCCTACCGTTTCGTGATCGTCGACGAGGCCGGCCGTCCAGCCGGAATCATCACGCGAATGGAGCTCTTCCGCCGTCTTTTCGAGCACCAGCACGCTGCGGGCTCTACCCTCGACCACCGCATGGCTGGCACCCGCCCGACAAGTCAACCGATCTCTCGAATTCTGCGTGAGGTCTCGCCCCCCTGGGTGCAGCGCCTGATCGCTGCCGCGCGGGAGGTCGCGGACCGGCTTGGTGCCTCCGTCTATCTCGTCGGAGGCATGGTGAGGGATATGCTTCTCGAGCGCGCCAACGAGGACGTGGACCTTGTAGTGGAAGGCGACGGCATTGCCTTCGCCGAGGCACTCGCCGAGGTCCTGGATGGCCGTGCCCATCCCCACCTGCCGTTTTTGACCGCAGTCATCACGCTTCCCGATGGCCTGCGAATCGACGTAGCATCGGCGCGTACCGAGTTTTACCGCACTCCGGCAGCACTTCCAGAGGTCGCAACGTCGTTGATCCGCCAGGACCTCTACCGCCGTGATTTCACCATGAATTCGCTGGCTGTCGTGCTCTCCGGCGAACGCTACGGCGAATTGGTTGATTTCTTTGGCGGCCGTATGGACCTTCAGAGACAAGAGATCAGAGTCCTCCATTCGCTCTCCTTCATCGACGACCCGACTCGCGCCCTACGAGCCGTACGATATGCCCGCAGACTCGGTTTCACGATCGCTTCCGACACCCGCAATCTGATCTCTACCGCCCTCGAGGAACGCGTATTTGAACGTCTCTCCGGACAGCGCCTGCAGCGGGAACTCGAGATTCTCCTCGCCGAGCCGCACCCAACGCCTGCACTCGCCCTTATCGCCGACCTCGGTCTGCTGCCGGCAATCTGCCCCGATCTCAAGTGGTCAGAAGAGGCGCGCAGCTACCTGATGGAAATCGAAGGTCAGCTCGCCTGGTATCAACTCGAGCAGATGGGTACGCCGCCGGAGCCCTGGGTCCTGTTTCTCAGCGGATTGGCGCTTACCTCCGGGAAAGGCGTGATAAATGACCTTGTCCAACGCCTCCAGCTTGGAGGTCCGACCCGCGATCTTTTTCTCGCCTTACCTGCAGCAGTCGGAGAGATCAAGACGGCGACCAATTCCGGATTGTCGCTTTCACAACAGGCACAGGTCGTCGAGCAGCACCCGACAGAGGCCCTTCTGCTTGCGATGTCCGATCTCCCCTTGCAGGCCCGGCGCAGCTTGGCGCTTGCGGCGGTCGCCGCGGTACGAGTGCAGCTGCCGGTGAGTGGGCAGGACCTCCTCGATGGAGGCGTTTCGCCGGGGCCCCACATCGGTCGCGCCCTCAGATTGACCCGCGACGCGTTGATCGATGACATGATCGCGCCCGACGAGGCGCTCGGGTGGGCCCTACAGACGGCTCGTTCCCTCGAGGTGGAGATGAGCGTATGACCGTCCGCACCCTGCTGTCGGCTGTCCTCGTGATGGCTTCATCCACCGCCTCGGGCCAGGCGCCTGTTCCGGTCGTAGAAAGAACTGTCACTCAAGGAGAGGTCGCGACCCGGGTTTCGCTCTTTTCAAACCGCGTCGTGGTGGTCACCACGCGACATGGCGGCGTACAGGATTTCATGCGCCGTATTACGATTCCCGAAAACCAGTACATGGTTTATCTGGGGGCCTTCCATACCGCCGCCGCAGAGCTCGACGAGCAACCGGTCACCTCGCGGGTCGCCACGTCAGAGGCTGAAGTCATCATCTCGCTGCACGTCGGGCCCGACGCGCCACGGCTGATCCGCTTCTCACCGATGTCTATCGTCAAGCTGCCGCTCGGGAGAATTCAGGGAGCCCTCGATGACCTCCAGCTCCAGGTTCTCGAAGCCAGCCCGTCGGCCGAAGCCTTGCGGACCTGGAAACCAAAAAAGGGCGATCGGGTCGAGATGATGAACGGCACCACCGCGACCGTGATCGAGGTGTGGGAAGAAGGTCTGCTGATGCTCGAGCACGATCTGACCTATATCCGTGAGGCGGTTCCGCCGGACACGCGTGACCAGGTCATTCTCCGCGTCGTGGAAAACGATCCGTGAGAATCACCGCCGGAGAGTGGCGATCACGGCGACTGCAGGGGCCTGGGAAAAACAAGGGTCTGCGACCGACTCCGGACTCGATGCGTGAACGTGCATTTGGCGTTCTCGGAGACCGGGTCATCGATTCGCGCTTCTTGGACCTATTTGCCGGCACAGGTGCTGTCGGCCTCGAGGCCCTCTCGCGCGGTGCCCGGTCGGTGGTTTTTGTTGATCGACACCGATCTGCCGCACAACTGATCGAAAAGAACGCTGCCTCTTTCAACCTCGGTTCAGATCGAGCTGAGCTTCTGGTTCGCTCTGCAGTCGCCGCATCCAAAGAACTGCGAGAACGCGGCGACAGCTTCGACATCGCCTGGGCCGATCCGCCGTTCGAAATCTGGAGCGAGGGTGTCGAGGTCCTGGTGATGCTCTTCGAAGTCGGTCTTTTGGGCGTTGGGAGCCTGGCATGTCTCGAATGTCCCGCCAGGGCTGACGTCGCGGGCGCCCTCCCGCCGGATCTCGAGATCATCCGCGACCTCGCCGGCAGTGCCTCACGCGTCGTGATGATAGAGGCAATCAACCCTGAGAACCCAAGCTCACCATGAGGTAGCAGCTGAATTCCAAGACACTCCGACGCAAGATGCAGGATGCAGGATGCAGGATCACCCTTGTCCAAGACAGCGTCTCGGGAAGCTGACTCAGATTTGACTGGCGGAGGCATTGCAGTGGCAGGTGCAGTGGCAGCCACCAGCTACAGCAATCAGCGTCAGCGATCAGAGGCCGCGGCAGCGACAGCGTCCAGTCTGACTGGGATATATAACTGAAATCATGACCTCGGGTTGAGCAATCGCCAGGTCATGGCACGGACCTGATCGAAGGCCTTCATGACGTCACGGGCGGCAGTCTGACTGATCGCCCCGGCGTGCGCGAGGAGCTTCAAGTGGCTGTCGACCTCTTTGGCCGAAGCGTAGGCGATTCTCCAGTGGTTCGACCGGTCCCGTCCGACCCGGCCGTGCCCTTCTGCGAGGTTAGCTGGAACCGAGCTTGCCGACCGGATCACCTGGTCGGCAATCGGCTTCAGAGGAGCGGGAACCCTCATCACCAGCTTGACTGCGATTCCTGCTGCTTCGAGGGCTTTCGTATGGGCAATGAGGTTTGGGTTCGTGGCAGCGTTGGACATGGTCACCTCCGGGTCGTTCATGCCTTCCCCAAAGCTGGCGAGTCGGCCGGTGTCAAGGGTTGCAAAGCAACCGGCCCCGGGCCGGCCCGCCCTTGACACCGGCCGACTCGGCAGCTATCTCGCCCGTTGAACGACCCGGAGGTGATCATGCCGGCGTCACGGGAAACTGACGCCAGATCCGGGGTTGACACCCCGGGCTATCCATCTGTCGCCGCTCCGCGGCTCGGCGTTGTGCTGCCCCCGACGCGGTCGCTGATGGCTGGCGCTGTTTCCTGACGCTGCTTTCTGTCAGATACTGCCGCTGTTACCTGTCGCGGTCGCCCGCGCCTTGGACAGCAGTGACCCTGAATCCTGAATCCTGGTGGGCGGCCTAGGAGGCGACCGTCCGGCGGAGCGCGCGGGCTTCTGTTAAGAGCTCACGAGCAGCATCGGTCATTACGGATGACCCATCGCTCTTCACCACTTCGATCTCGGTCTGCGGCTGATCGGGGTCACCGAGGCCGGCGTCGCGCAGGCATTTGAGCCGCTCGAGAATCAGGTCGCGGATCTGCGGCGCGTTGTCGACGCCGCGGAAATAACCGATGTGGCCGCTTTTCTCCTCGCTCTGGGGGTCTTGTGGGTTGATCCGGCCACCACCGCCAGCGGTACGGACCCTGAGGTTGGCAATCCCAAAGAGTCGTTCAATCGGACCCTGGCGAATCGAAACCTCCTGCACATTGGCGAAGGTGAGGGTCATCTCGCTAACCTTCCACACCCCCTCACGGATGCGCAGGCTGCGGTCGGTGACGATATACCACCGCAACTCCCAGTCGAGGATCACCGGCACCAGGGATAGCGGAAGCTGGACCAGAAAACCGATGACGCCGATGACTTCGAACCATCCCAGGATCCGCAGAATGATCGGCCGGTGGGGAACATTCGACAAAACCTCGATCTCGCCTGTGCCGATGAAGTGCAACCCCACGAGGGCGGCGACCAGGCCGATAAACGTAAAAACCTGTCCCACCCCCCAATTGAAAATCTTGAGTTGAAGGTAGCGCTTCGAAGCACGAAACACTTTCGCGGTATCGGCCGTGCCGGCCGGCAGGTGCGGCTCAGGCGGCACCTTGAGGAGTCGGAGCATGAGACGTTTTACGGCCCCGATCACGGTAATTCTCCCCGTTCCCTGCTATCGAGGGCCTCGCGCACCCCGCGCAGCTCAGCCGCGACCTCCCGAAGAGTGTGGGCCAGGTCCCGCATTGCCGCGGAGTCGTCTCCGGAACTCGCCGCCGAAACCCGAGCGGTCGCACTTGGCCGATCGTGACTTCCCCTCATACGGGTATAGAGGTAATCGCGGATCGCCTCGAACTCGAGCAGTCCTTCGAGCGTCATCTCGGCCCCAGAGCTGCCGCTGGCCGTCTGTACTTCGATCCGCGCCAGATTCAGCCAGCGCTCGACAAAGTTCGAGCGCAGGTGAATGTCCTGGATCCGGGCGTAGGTGAGGTTGATCTCGCGCCGGAACAGAATCCCCCATCGCATGGAAATTCCTTCCTCGTCAAAACGGTACCGCAGAGTGTGATAGCGGAAGTAGAGTGGAATCAGAAGGATGAAGAAGAGAGGTCCGAGCACGAACGACGAGAGCAGGTAGTACTTGAAGAGTTTCGGGGCCGGCCGTTCGATGGCAAAGATCATGGACTCGTCCATCGTTTGTGTGTTCATGGGGTGAGTTTACACCTACGGCCCCGTGAGATCTCGGGCTCGGGCACAGGTACTGGCAAGGCCGCGAGCTGCATCAGGAATCAATCCTGCTAAGATAACCATCGGGGGTACTCGATGTCTTTGCTCCGACCAAAGAAAAAGCGCCGCACGACGAACTTCCGCTCATACACAGTCATCAGGTGTCCGTACAACGGCCACCAAGTTTCCTTCTGCCGCGGGCTGTGCGAGCCCATAGAAGGTTACGGCCACTGCGGGCGCCTTGCGGCACACGCAATGATCGGTCGCCACCAGGCGGCAATCATGAGCTACAGGGCCAAGCCCCTCAAGTACGGGTCGGATTACTGATCCACACTCCTTACGACATGCGAGATACGACCCAAGATCGCGTCCTGCTATAGGCAGACATCTGAGAATTGACTGCCCTCTCATCGCATCAACGAGATCAAGAGAAGCGCCGGAGGCGTGACAGGTTCTGAGCCTGGGGCGTGAGCCCCAGGGTGAACAGGGCAAAAGAAGATAAGCCCCTGAATGGGGCGACAGATTTCTTTGTGGCGTGAACAGCAGGTATCACCGCGATATATCTGTCGCCGCTCCGCGGCTTCCTCTCTTTTCCTCATCCGTGTCCTGGGGCTCACGCCCCAGGCTATGTATCTTTCGCCGCTCCGCGGCTCGCGATCGCATGACATCTTTTCGTCAAGACTCGTCGTCATCCCGCCAGTGGGATACGAGTCCAATCGAAACGGCCTATTTCTTCCCGTAGAATACGCAGATTGACGCAGATGACATCTCAAAATGTCCTAGGCTTCATCTGCGTGATCTGCGTGATCTGCGGGCAAACTGGTATGGGCGGGCGAATCGAGGATCGAGAATCGAGTATCAAGAATCGGGAGACGAATACCACGACATCATCGCGGTTTCAGCGCCCTCTTCGGTGACGCCTCCATCCATAAGATCCTCGAAGGTCAGACCCTCGACAGAACATAGGAACTCCACCAATACGTGCCATCGGAAGTGGCGACGATCAACGTACCCCGCGGTTGAGTTCCAGGAATCGTCGTCGAGGAGAAATCCAATACGATTTCGCAAGTCGTAGTCGGGATCCGCCGCGGTGGCCGCAAAATTGGCCGAGTAATCCGCATAGCCCTCCGATTTCCAAACCGGCATCCTGCGAGCCACTTTCAATCCGACTTCAGAAAAGACGAGCTGATGTGCGGCCTCGTGAGATATCGCGGCCGCCCACGACCCGTGCATCCTCGAGTGCAGCGGAAGGCCCTTGTTCCGTCGCCCCACGGTCTCGATCATCTTTTTGGAGAAAAAGGCATTGCCGGCCACCGAGATCAGCAAGCCCTGGCCAACGTGGCGCTTGCCGGCCAACTTGACAAGAAAGACGAAGAGTCGCTGTGATTGACACATGAAAATGCGTGGGGGCGCCGCGCCGCGGTACAACTCCATCCTTTCCAGCCGGAGCCTGGCGTCTTCGAGAACGAGATCGAAGTTCCCAGGGATATCTCCATCGGAGTAAACGCTGAAACCTGCGTGCTCCATGTGATGCGGAAACAACGGATATGGGAAAAAGAACACCGAAAGGTAGAGGGCGAAGAGCGCAACCACAACCGCGAACGCCACCAAACACCATTTCACAACCTGACGAATCCTGATCTTCACCTGCCCCCCGGGCGTCAAGCGCGTCTACTGGATTCTACGGTGATGACCTTGGCAGGTTGCGATGTCCGATGCCGCCAAATTGCACGCCACGCTGCAAGTGGAACACGAGTCCAACTGAAAGGCCATTTTTCTTACCCGCAGATAACGCAGATTAACGCAGATACCATCACAAAATGTCCGGGTCCTTATCTGCGCGATCTGCGTCATCTGCGGGCAATACGCGTGGATGGGGGGACAGAGGCTCGGTGATCAGGAATCGAATGACCGGGACAATGGCTCGACCACGAATTCCACGTAGTGGACCGTCAGGCAGGCCCGGTGGATACCACGTGAGAACAAGGGGCCGGTTGATTGAACTTCCCAGACGTGGAGGCTCGAGATCATCACCAATTCTATGGTTTCGTAGCGGCCCACGCCAAGAGACCGCCCGATTCGAAACCATCGGCGAAAATCGGATTGTCATCGCCCAGATAGCTCTCGACCGGGCTGTCCGCCCGCCAGTTGATCCCGGATGCCGCGTGGTACGGCGGTGCCGGGGAGACCGCAGTTGCGGTGACGAGCACGGCGCTGCGGAATGGTTGCAGCGATATGGTGGCTCCCACCGCTGATCCATCGGGCCGGGTCCAGCTGCCGACCGGCACCGGCATCGTCGCCGACTCCTCGGTATCGTTGAAAAGAAGAATGGCGTTGTTCCGGTTGATGAGACTCCCCACAGCCGACGCCCAGGTCGCATCTGCGGTCCATTCGCCGAGAGTCGAGAACAGGGCCCCGGCGGGTTCTTTGCGGATGACCCCTGCCAGCGAGGCCGGCGCAACGAATGTGGTGCGGCTCATGCTGCCGTAGTTGGCTGGAGCGTCGTACTCCAGAGCCACCGGGATCGGTTCAGCGTAGGGTGGGAGCCACCAGTGGGAGAGGTTCTCGGGACGATCGATGCGGCGGGTCGGTTCGGTGGAAACCAGGGTGTTTTCGGTGATGACGTGGCCCTGGTTGGGATTGGTGTCGATGTAAAGCCCGAGGGCGGCGCGGCGGTTGTCCATGATGACATTGCCGCTGATAGTGCAGTCGAAATTGTTGGGCAGGAAGACACCGTGGCCGTTGCTGCCGTAGATTGTATTCCCCGTGATGACGGTGTCGTGAAAATCGGACAGGAATTCGGGCCAGATCCCGTGGCCTAGGGGCCACCACTCGTGTGAGTATTCGAGGTCACCGATGGTATCGAGGATGATGTTGTCGCGGATGATCGACGCGTTGCAATTGGTGTAGACCGCGCCGCCATCGTTGAGGGTGTGCATGGCGCGGACAAAGACGTTCTTTTCCACCGTCTGGCCATCGCTGCCGAGAATAATCCCCGCGTAACCGGTATCGACAAAGCGATTGAGGCGAACGATGGCCGCGGTGGCCTGACCAACGATGACCCCGGCCGCGTGCCACGGACCGTTGCCACCATAGCCAGGTTCGAAACCGATACGAAGAAAGAGGTTGCGCTCGATGAGCGAACCGGCGGGATCGGCGGGATCGGCCCAGCCGCGGATAGCGATGTTTCGGATATCGCGGAAGACCGAACGCCGGATGGTGAAGGGCTGTGAGTCCCAGGTGAAATGCACGGCGGTGCTCTCGATCTCAGAGAAGGTGCAGTCCTCGATCGTGGCAGGCCGGTTGATGGCGAGCGCAGTGCCGTAGTAACGCGAGAAGTGGATGTCCTGGAAGGTGGATCCCGATGTCCTCATTCCGGGCGGTTCAGCTTCGTGATCGACCAGGAGATCGGCGCTCGTGGTGGTCACGACATCGACAGTCATGGTGGCGGGGTCGGCCCCAGCGGGAGGGAACAGGTACAGCACCCCGGCCTGCCAGTGCCACTCACCGGGCACGTCAAGCTCGTCGAGGTCGTTATCGATGAAATAGCCCGATCCGGGATCCGCAAGGTTGATGCCGACGTCGCCGGCCAGGTCGAGCTCCAGGGTGTCGACAGGACCGTGGGTGGCGATGGGCCGGGTCTCCCACCACCAACTCCACTTGCGCCAACGAACCTGGGCGCCGGTCCACCGGCCGGGCACCACGCCCGATCGGGTGGCGAGCTCGGCATCGACAATTCGGTTGTATTCGTTGTCATTGTCATTGCGCAAGAAACCGTCGTCGATGTTGGGCCAGCGGGCCAGTCGGACGAAGCGGCCGTCGACATAACAGGCCACCACCCGCTGGGCTACCGTGGCAGTTCGGACCGACTCGGGTTCGAGCCCCAGGTTCCGGAGATGTTGACCCGAAGACCACCGGTGACGATGGGGCGGGGGCCTTTGCCGTACGCGGCGACGCTGAGGTTGGAACCCGCGTTCACATCGCTGGCAAAGTAGGTCCCGCCTCGCTCGAGGAGGATGGCATCGCCGGCCGATGCGCGGCTGATGGCGTGGGCCACCGTTGCCAGGGGATCGCTCGTGGTACCCGCGCTCCCATCAGCTCCGCCGGGCGCCACGTACCACTCACGAGCGTCGATCGACCCTCCGGAAAGGAAAGCCATGGCAGCCGTGACGGCAAGCATCCTTCGAGAACCGAACATGAAGCACCCCCATCCTTACCGTAACGTTCCGGAGGGGAAGAGGTTGTATTCCAGATCACGCTCCAGGGCCAGTGTCTACCTGCGTCCACTCGTGGGCAGATGCCGGCAGGGCGAACGGCGTCTTACGTCGGTGCGCTTCTTGGTCTTCGGCCGCTGGTTGGCAGCCAGTGCCCGCTTGCGGACCCGGATCGCGCTGGGAGTGATCTCGACCAGTTCGTCATCATCGATCCACTCGATCGCACGGTCGAGGGTCATTCTGCGCGGCGGCGCCAACCGCAAGGCTTCGTCGGCGCCAGCTGCGCGCATGTTGGTCAGCTTCTTTTCGCGTGTGATGTTGACGTCGAGATCGTTGTCACGCGCATTTTCTCCCACGATCATCCCCTCGTAGACCTCGGTTACCGGGTGGACGAAGAGTGTGCCTCGGGGCTCGAGATGGAAAAGGGCGTAGGTGGTGGTTTTGCCGGCCCGATCCGCCACCAGCGCGCCGGTGGCGCGGCCCGGAATCTCTCCCTGCCACGGTTCCCAACCATCAAAAAGGTGGTTGAGGATGCCGGTGCCGCGGGTATCGGTGAGAAACTCCGATCGAAAACCGATCAGACCACGCGACGGGATTCGGAATGCCAACCGTACCCGGCCGTGACCCGGGTTGTGCATCTCGGTCATCTGGCCCTTGCGGCCGCCGAGCTTCTGGGTCACAACACCGACGTAGTCTTCGGGACAGTCGACCTGGACAATCTCCATCGGCTCGTGACGATCGCCTTCGATTTCGCGGATGACGATCTCCGGCTTCGACACCGACAGTTCGTAGCCCTCGCGCCGCATGGTCTCGATCAAAATGGCGAGCTGCAGCTCACCACGGCCCTGTACCTCGAAGGCGTCGTTGCTGAGAATATTGAGCCGGATGGCGACATTGTGGAGGGCTTCCTTCTCGAGCCGCGCGCGGATCTGCCGTGCGGTCACGAACTGACCCTCTCGGCCTCCAAAGGGTGAGTTGTTAGCCGAAAAGACCATCGACATCGTCGGCTCGTCGACTGCGATCCGTTTGAGTGGCTGCGGATCGTCCCGATCGACCAGGGAATCGCCGATGCTCACCTCGTCAAGGCCCGCCAAGGCAACAATATCCCCCGCCTCCGCACTCTCCACCTCGACCCTTTTGAGGCCCTCGTGCGAGTAGACGATGCCGACCTTTGCCTCGCCGACACCATCCTCGCGAGCGATACCGACCGTCCGACTCGCGTGCAGGGTGCCGTTGACGATGCGGCCAACCGCAAGTCTTCCCAGGTAGTCCGAGTAGTCGAGATTGGTCACCAGGAGCTGCAACGGCGCGTTCTCGTCACCCTGCGGCGCCGGCAGGGTTGTGACAATCTCATCGAGCAGAAGCTGCAGGTCGCCAAAATCGCCCTCGATCCCTCTCCTGCACAAGCCCTTACGGGCGTCAGTGCAGAAAACCGGGAAGTCGAGCTGATCTTCGTCTGCATCGAGATCGATGAACAGATCGTAGACTTCGTCCAACACCTCGGCCGGCCGGGCATCACCCCGATCGATCTTGTTGAGGACCACTATCGGCTGCAGACCGAGTTCGAGAGCCTTCTGCAGCACGAATCGGGTTTGCGGCAGCGGGCCTTCGGCAGCGTCAACCAACAGCAGCACCCCGTCCACCATCTGCAGGGTGCGTTCGACCTCGCCGCCGAAGTCGGCGTGACCCGGGGTATCGACGATATTGATCTTGACGCCTTTGTGTCGCACCGCAGTGTTTTTGGCGAGAATCGTGATGCCGCGCTCGCGTTCGAGATCGCCCGAATCCATGACGCGTTCGGCGACGCGTTCGTTCGAACGGAACGTTCCGCTCTGCCACAGCATTGCGTCCACCAGTGTGGTCTTGCCGTGGTCGACGTGCGCGATGATTGCAAGGTTCCGGAACTCGGTCATGGATGGGGTCCTCATTTGGGCCGCAACAGCGGGCGCGCAGTTGTAACAGCTGGAGACCCTTAGGTCAATGGCTTTACGCCTTTACGGCGGAATCAACCACGCTTGGCGTCGGCATTGTCAAGCCCATGTGCCGAATTGCCGTCTGGCCCTATAGCCGTATAGCCCTCACGCACAGATCGGTTCAACGATCTTGCATGAGTCATCGAGACCAATCACGACGAAGTTGTTTGCAAAAGTGCGCAATCTCAGGATTGATTGACATCTAACTCGTAACAGTTATCTTTTCGATTGACGGGTCGCTCCGCACCAATCTACGACCCGCACTCGATGAATCCAGGAGGCATCCATGTCCAAGACCGAGGAAAACCTGAAGGCTGCATTCGCCGGCGAGAGCCAGGCGCGCAACATGTACACCTATTTCGCCAAGGTAGCGCGCAAAGAGGGCTATCACTATATCGCCAAGATCTTCGAAGAAACCGCAATCAACGAAATGCGGCACGCCAAGGACGAGTTTGCTCTGCTCGGCGGTATTGGTGACACTGTCGCCAACCTCAAGGAGGCGGTCGCCGGCGAGCACTACGAAACCACGAACATGTACCCCGAGTTTGCAGCTGCGGCCAAAGAGGAGGGCAACAAGGAGGCGGCAATCCTTTTCAACATGATTGCCCTGGTCGAGGCCGAGCATCGCGATCGCTACAAGAAGCTCCTCGAAATGGTCGAAAACGGCACCGTTTTCAAGCGCGAGGAACCCATCCGCTGGAAGTGCGCGGTCTGCGGTTATGTCCACGAAGGCAAAGAACCGCCAAAGGAGTGCCCCTGCTGTAAGCACCCGCGCGAGTACTACGAGCCGGAGTGCATGGAGTTCTGAAAATTCGGAATTAGGAATTAGGAATTAGGAATTTCCGCCAACCTCCCGAATTTCTTCGGCGTAATTCAACAGGTGGGTGTGTGGTGGAGTATCGTTTTCCAAAGCATCTCGATGTTAAACTCCGGTCCCTCATGGTGAAATGGCTATCTCTGGTCTTGACGATTGTTCTCGCCACAGCCTTGGTTCTGGCATCGGTATCGTGTCGAGCAACCGAGGATCCGGCGCAGGTTCATCCGTTCATCCTTTTCGGGGTTGACGGCGCCGACTGGGAGGTCGTCGAGTGGATGTGGGAACAGGACCGTCTCCCGCATCTCAAACGGCTTGCCGATCGTGGAGTCGCGGCGCCCCTCGAGACGTTCCACCACGCCTCTCCGGTCATCTGGACCTCGGTAGTAACCGGGGTCATGCCTGATGTGCACGGCATCACCGAGTTCGTGGTACCGACCGCGGATGGTGATCAGCCAGTATCCTCAACTCTGCGCCAGGTTCCCGCCATCTGGAATATGGTGACCGCGACCGGCGGACGGGTGGCGGCACTGGGCTGGTGGGCATCGTGGCCGGCTGAAGAGGTCAACGGCACCATTGTCTCAGACCGCGCCACCCACAAGATCCCGGACCGGGTGTGGCCGCCCGAATACCTCGCCGTCTTCGAATCCAAGCTGGCGCGGCTTCGGGCTGAGGAAAAAGGGAACAAGCCAAACTCGATGATCGAAGCGGATCGTATTTTCGGTCGCCTTGCGGTCGACTTTGCCCGAGAGGACTACGATCTGCTGCTGCTCTACCTCCGCGGTGTTGATATCTCCTGCCATTTCCACTGGCGGGCCTTCGAGCCGGAGGCCTTCCCGGACGCCAGCCCCTCTGACCTCGAGGTGGAAAGGGAAATCATCGCCCGCGAGTACGAACTCGTCGACCGCACCCTTGGCGAGCTGTTGGAGGCCTCAAACCCCGACATCAACATCATCGTCATGTCCGACCACGGTTTCGACGCAATGGATGGCGTGACCACCCAAATTCGCCTGAACTTCGACGTTGTCCTCGAGCGCCTCGGCTTTCTAACGAAGTCCGACCAGGGAGTGGATTTCAGTCAAACGGAGCTCTACAGCTTCGCCTCGCCGGAGCGATCTCTGGTCAAGAAAATCCGCTTCGCCCTCGCCGACAGGGAGGACGGAGGCAAGGTCATGGCTACCGATCAGGAAGCAATTCGTGACCGTCTCGAAACAGCCCTCGAAAACATCACCTATGCCGGGGGCGAACCCGTATTCACCGTCCGCGATGCGACCACCAAAAAACGTGAACGTGGCGCCGACTTTGTCGTCGAAGTCCATACCGACGGCGCACGGAAACCGTTGAAAGTAGCCGGAGTGCCACTCCCGGGGGCCATCGGATCGCTCAACCGCCTTTCGGGAACTCACGGCCGCAAGACTCCCGGGATCTTCATCGCAGCCGGTCCCGACATCGACCCAAATGCCTTGCCAGAGTCGTTGAGGGTCGTTGACGTCCCACCGACGTTGCTTTACGCCATCGGTCTTCCGGTGGCCGAGGACTTCGCCGGTCGGGCGCAGATTGAGCTTTTCACCGGAGCGTTCCGTGATGCTCATCCCCTGCAAACGATTCCTACCTGGGGCGCGCCGACCCGAGGCGAGAACCGCGCCTCCGAGGTCGATGAAGAGCTCGTCGATCAGCTCAGGGCATTGGGATATATCGAATAGGCAGCTCGATACTCAATACTAAATGCTAGATACTCGATGCTAGATGCTCGATGCTCGATGCTCGATACGAACAATTCGTCGATTTTCGAAGTGTCTTGTCACAGGGGTGGCCGGCCCATCTCGCGTTGATCTTGTGGTGCCACTTACAGCTCCACAGTTGACCATTTCGTCGTATCGCCCGTTTCCAATCCGTCTGCGAAAATCAAAGCCGCAGGAACCTCGAAGCACTGCGAGAACTCCGACGTACTGCCGGACGAGTCGGTGGCGGTCCCGACGACATACCAACCCTCCGGGGCGGCGGCTGCCAGTACTGCTGAGAAAGTGACATCTCCATCGACGTTGGTGGTCACGATATCGGACCCGAGATAGGTTTCGCCTTCACCGTAGCCAGATGGGTCACAGACCGAGCTCGCATAGAAATCAATCGTGAAATCCGAACTCGGGATGCTGTCGAGGGAGCCTTGGACGGTGGATCCGCTGAGAACGGTGGTCAGATCAGGGAAGTTCTGGAGATTATTGGCACCCGTGTCCGGGTCGTTCGGGTCGTTCGGTGTGACGGCTGTCGCATCGTTACAGACCAGGTTGTCGACGTCATAGTCGGAACAGAAGTTGATACCCAGCGCTGCATTGCCAAAGATGGAGTTTCCGGCGATGGCATTCCCGACTCCTGCGTCACCGCGAAGATCGACCCCGCTCGCCCCGTTGAATGCAATGGTATTGCCGGCACCGGCCGTACGGCCGCCGACAAGGTTGTTCCCCGCCCCGGAGTAAATCAAAACTCCGTGCGAACTATTTGGAAGAGGCGTCACTCCGTCCACCTGAGTACCGATGAGATTCCCCTGGATGAAATTTCCACTTGCGTCAGCGATCCCGACGCCCGCAGAGTCCCCGCCAGAGATCAGGTTGGCGGCTGACGGCGTCGTACCACCGATGGTGTTGGTCGAACCTTCGGCAATGTAAACGCCGATGCTGGCGCCGCCCATATCGATGGTCCCAGTAATGTCCGTACCGACGAAATTCCCTTGCACGAGATTTCCAGTGGACGAGGGAAATCCGAGACCAACGCTTGCAAAGTCCGAATCCAGGTTGCCGGAGATGAGATTGCCCGCGCCCGCTGCCGTGCCGCCGATCGTGTTGTTCGGCGAGTCCAGAGTTACGATATCGTTGCCACTATTTCCGAGAGCAACCGTGCCCGTCAGATCGGTGCCGATGAAGTTGCCTTGCACGAAATTGTACGAGGCCCCGGCATTCAGAGCGACCGCAGGGCTCGTGTTACCCGAAATGACATTTCTGGCGGCAGTCGTTGTCCCTCCGATAGTGTTGTTCGAGATCGCGTAGACGTGCACGGAGTTTGTGGTCGTCCGATTCGACGTGCCAGTCGGATCGACACCCAGGAAATTGCCCTCGACCACATTGTTTCCCGCACCCCACATGACGATATCCGAGTTCGTCAGAAAGCTGTTGATCACCAATCCTCGGATCGTCGAATTGCCGACGTTGATGGCAACACCGGTGGCGTCAGTCAACGCAAGGCTTCCGTCGATTTCGATCACCGGTGTCGATGCGAACGTCGGTTGACTGGTCCCGTCGATCGTAATCGGCTGGGTAATCGTCGGCAGACCATATCCGCCCGGCTGGATCGTGCACACTCCGGATCCAACATCACATCCGGCATCGGTGTCCACCGGAATGTTGAAATTGACAGTATCCGCGCCAACGGTGTTGTTGGCCGCGGTGATCGCCTCTCGCAAGCTGATGACGCCGTCAGCTCCAGGACTCGCGTTGAGATCACTGATCGATGTCGTTCCACCATCGACGATATCGGTCGTCGAGTCCACGACCACGATCTCGCCCGCCTTTGAGGTCATGACAACCGGTTCTGGACGACCATCGACCACCACCACCAGGTCGCTGAGA
Source organism: Candidatus Sulfomarinibacteraceae bacterium (assembly GCA_963776765.1). Classification (GTDB taxonomy): domain Bacteria; phylum Acidobacteriota; class Thermoanaerobaculia; order Thermoanaerobaculales; family Sulfomarinibacteraceae; genus Sulfomarinibacter. Next base: position 85,105 of record CAVZOK010000009.1, on the reverse strand, counting down.
GCGTCACTGTTCAGCCGCATCGCCAATGCACCACGGGGCGCCGACATGGTGGCAACTGCAGCAACCGAAAGTGACGGTGGCTTCAGGGCTTCAGTACCTGAGTCGTCAGCCTCACGAAATTTCTTGAGAGCTCCTCCAGATCCGCCCGATGCTATCGGCAGCGAGGACGGCACCAATTGAAATGGCCGGGTGCTCGTATGTTTCGGCGCCGGCGACGTCGCTGGTGTCAAAAAATGAAGGCGTCCACCATCGGCGTCGACAACCACGAGACCGTCCCTCGATCCCCCCACGAGCCGAGCGCGTAAATATCTTTCACCGTCGGCCACATGCGGAGAACCCTCGAGGCATGCAATCTCGCGACTGAGCCTCCAGTTCGGTGCGTCAAGGGGAATCCAACCATCCTCGTCGACACCCTCGATCGAAAAAGACTTTGCACCCTGTTCCTGTCCAAAATAGTTCACCAGATGAACCGCTCCGCGATCGGAGAGGACGGCAAGCTCACGGTGCAGCGAACCACTGCTCACGAAGTCGCCAATCACCATTGTCGCGACAGGGAATGGCAGTCGGATGGGGTCTGCCACGGTCGAAATCGTGGGCTCGTTCTCTTGCCATCCATCGCTGCCATGAAGAATGAACAGGTCAGTCTTCGCGAGGATTGCGAGATCAACCCCGGAGAACCCGTCGAGTTCGCCCAGGGAGAGATCGGTAGCCACTCTCTCGAAATCCACTACGTCCGGCGCTTCGGCGAACGCCCCCGCGGGATCTTCAAAGATCAGCAGCTGCGATCCGTTCGGGGTCCGCACGGCTGCCACCACATCGGCAAGACCATCTCGACGATTGACCTCGCCCGAGGTCAGCGCTGTGAGCTCTCCGGGCAGGCGAACGACTCCCGCGCCAGCAAAAGCGCCCTGACCGTTACCCAGGTGCACACGCAGCTCATCGCGACCAACGGTAGCGACCAGCAGATCCAGATGACCGTCGGCATTGAAATCACCCGCGGCCAGAGAATCGGCAGCTGCGACGGTAGCCCATACCCGAGCCGGCGCCACAAACTTGGGAACCCTTGCGTCACCGCCCGGCCTTCTTGCCTTCGCTTCAAGAGTGTTCGGATAGATCGCATCGACATTCCCACGGTGAACAACCAGAGCACCACCACTCGAGGTTGATACGAGCACGGCGAGATCCGGCACCCCGTCCTCGTCAAAATCGCCATGAGCCAATGCTCGTCCGGTCCCGCCGCTGTCGAGTTGCCTCACGATCTGTGACTCGCCCACGTACTCAATCACAACTGGCGCCCCGTATTCAAAACGATGTTCGACCTCGAGAGCCGATCCAGCACCCACCACCAGAAAGAATGCGCACATCACGAATACACCGCATTGCACTGAAGACACACCTCTCCCGGACATCGTTCCTCGGGTCAACATTTACGCCCTCCTCTGATCAAACCACGACCACTTCAGGTACTGCGGTTCGATCCGCCTTCGGAGTCCATCGCTCCGATACTCAACCTAGTGCTCGGTCCTGGGTCAGTCTGTGGCGCGGATCACTCGCTAACCGAATCGTTTGCCATCACCGGCAGGTCATACTGGCGTTCCCCGGGTCGATCCATGATCATTTGCCTGGAGCTGTGACCACATTCGAGATTCGAAAGTCCAGGTCGGAACCGGGTCGTCAGGTGTTGGCGGCGAGGATCCGGCGTTGGATCTCGATGTTGTCGCGGTGGCCGGTGAGATTGGCCGTAACCTTGCCGCGCACCGGATAGCCGAGCATGTAGAGATCTCCTATGATATCGAGGATCTTGTGGCGCACGAACTCGTCAGGGAAACGAAGATCCGTGTTGATGACGTTGTCCTCTCCGACCAGAATGAAATTGTCGAGGCGACCACCAGTGCCGAGGCCGAGTTCGTTGATCATCTTGAGGTCGCGCATGAACCCGAAGGTCCTGGCGGGCGCAATCTGTTCGCGGAATGCCTCGCACTCTGACATCTCGAAGTCGTAGAACTGGTCACCCACTGGCGGCGGATACCGCAATTGATAGGAGACAGAAAAGGTATCGGACGGTTCGACGATCAGCGATTTGTCACCCTCACCGACCTCATAACGACGATCGATGACCAACTCCTTGACGGGCGCATCCTGTTCGACAATCCCAACCTTCTCGAGGCGCTCGAGGAAGCTCAGGGCCGAACCGTCGAGGACCGGGATCTCGCCATGGACCTTTACCAGCAGATTGGTGACACCGCACGCGTGCAGTGCTGACAACAGGTGCTCAACCGTTCGAATGCTCTCGCCGTCACGGGTGAGCGTCGTCGCATAATCGGTCTCCGCCACCGAGCTTACGTGGGCGGGCATCGTGACACCGCTCGGCAGGGTGATGAAGTGGATCCCGGTGTCCGGGGGCAGCGGTTGGATCACCATCCCGGTGCGACCGCCCGAATGGAGGCCGAGCCCATAGATCACGCTGGCGTCGCGGATCGTCTTCTGGTTGCGTTCGGTTGTCTCCAGAATCGGCAGCTCGGGTGGGGGCTCGAACTTCATGACCGGCTCGATCCTCGCACGGCTTTCCTCGAGGACCCCGGCACCCTCAGCTTCGATCTTGGCCTGTTTTGTGGACAGGGCGTCCCTGACGGCTTTGAGGGTGCGGTCGTACGAAAGCGGCTTTTCGAGGTAGTCGTGGGCGCCCATCTTGATCGCCTTGACCGCGGTCTCCGATGTTCCGTGGCCGGACATCATGATGACCATCGCGTGCGGATCGACGTCCCGAAGTGCCTGGAGCGTCTCGAGGCCGTCCCAATCGGGCAGCCAGATATCGAGGAAGACGACGTCCGGCCGCTGTTCGCGGAACAGATGGAGGGCCTCTTCACCGCTCGTCGTCACCGCCGTGCGGTACCCCTCGTCGCCGAGGATCTGCGACAGTGTGGTCAGAATCCCGGTCTCGTCATCAACAATCAAAATGAGTTCATTCATCGTTGTGCAAGTGTGCAGCTTCGTCGCGTGCCGGTCAAGAGAGACCGTACGGTCTCGAATGAGGAATTAGGAATGAGGAATTAGGAATGCCGCCCACCCTCCCGGCATGAAGTTGAGATCCCTGGGGCGTTGGATGGGAATTCCTAATTCCTCATTCCTAACTCCTAATTATCGTCAGCGCCTCCCGCTCACCGAGAAGTACCGTGCGTCGGGATGATGAAACACAATCGCAGACACGCTGGCTTCTGGCTCCATCATCATCCCATCGGTGAGGCTGACCCCGATTTCCTGCGGATTGAGGAGACGCCACAGTGCGGCTTGGTCATCGAGGTCGGGACATGCCGGGTAACCAAAGCTAAAGCGTTTGCCCCGGTAACGTGCAGCAAACCGGTCCTTCATCACCATCTCCGGCGGGTCAGGGAAACCCCACTCCTCGCGCAGCCTGGCGTGGAGCCACTCCGCCGCGGCCTCGGCCGTCTCGATGGCGAGAGCCTGGATCGCGTGGCTCTCGAGGTACTCCCCCGCCTCCTTCGCGGCTGTTGAACGCTGACGCACATCTTCGCCGGCACTGACAACAAAGAGGGCGACCGAGTCACGAACCCTTCCCGAAGGCTTGACGACAAAGTCTGAAAGACACAGGCCTCCAGGCTTCGCTTGGCGACCGAAGACAAAAGTATGGGCCGCTGTTTCCGAGCCGGGCTCGAAGAGGCGGATCGCCTCGCCATCCGGCTCGGCTTCGTAGAAGCGCCACACCGCCCGCACCCGCATCCAGGCCTCAACCTCGTCCTTGAGCGACTCAACCACGGCATCCAACTTCTCCGCCTTGACATCACCCGCCTCGAGGAGCCGGGCAAAGCTGCCGCGCAGGCCCAGATGCTTGCCGTAGAGCATTTGAGGGTTGATACAGGACCAGACCTCGCGCAGATCCTCCACCGGTGACCACACGACGCGATCCGGGCGCGGCGGTGGCAGAGGGTCGATGTCGGAGCGGATGGCCGGCCCAGCAGAAACAGGCCGCGGACGGGCGGGTCGCTTCGCTGGCGCGCCCGTCGGTCTCGGGGCCTCCGACGGGGCCGCAATGCCCCCGTCCCTCGCGATCCGAAGCATGGTGTCGAGTCCCGCCATGGCGTCCGAACAGTAGATAACCGAACCACCATAGGTCGGAGCAATGCGTTCTTCCGTGAAGCGTTTGGAGAGCGCTGCGCCGCCGACCAGAATCGGCAGATCGATCCCGGCGGCGGCCAGATCCCCGGCCGTCACCACCATCTGCTGCGCGGATTTGACCAGCAGACCGGACAGACCGACGGCGTCCGGCCGGTGCTCGCGCACCGCCTGCACCAGGCTCTCCGGCACGACCTTGATCCCGAGATCGATGACCTCGAAACCGTTATTGGCAAAGATGATTTCGACCAGGTTCTTGCCGATGTCGTGGACATCCCCCTTGACTGTGGCGAGAACCACCCGGCCACGGGCCGCCGAGGTCTCGGCGTCCATGAACTGTTCGAGGTGTGAAACCGCTGCCTTCATCGCTTCAGCGCTCTGCAAGACCTCGGCGACGATCAACTCGTTGGCGTTGAAGAGCCGTCCGACCTCGGTCATCCCAGCCATCAACGGCCCGTTGATGATATCGAGCGGCAGCATGCCCTCGGCCAGCTTCAGATCGAGATCTTCGCGCAGCCCGGAGCGGCTACCATCGACGATGTAGCCTGCCAGGCGCTCATCAAGCGGCTGTTCGGGACGCACGACGGCTTCGCGCTTTGCCCCCCGGAAATGGTCGCTGAGGTGGGTGATGTGGTGCTGATGGATGGCCGCCCGCTGCTCGGGCGACTGCTGTCTCCAATCCTCTGGCGCTGTGGTCAATTCCGGATCGTCTGTCTCCCCCGCCGCCGGCGGATGGTTGAAGAGCAGGGCCTCGGCCATTCGCCGCTCCTCCTCGGGAATCGCCGCGTAGCGCTCCAGGCGCTCGGTGTTGACGATTGCCAGATCGAGGCCCGCCTTGGTGCACAGGTAGAGGAAGACCGAATTGACGATCTCCCTGGCACGGATCGGAAGGCCGAAGGAGACATTGGAAATGCCGAGCACGGTCGGACAGGCGGGGAGAGCCTCTTTGATCAGCCGTAGACCCTCGATGGTTTCGACCGCTCCGCCGATGTAGCTCTCGTCACCGCTCGCCGCCGGAAAAACCAGCGGATCGAAGATGATATCGGTTTCGGAAATCCCGTACTTTTCGGTGACGAGCTGATGCGCCCGGCGGGCGATCTCGAGCTTTCGCTCGCGGGTGAAGGCCTGCGCCTGCTGTGCGTCCTCGTCGATGACCCCGAAGATCACCGCCCCGCCGTAGCGCCTGAGCAGCGGCACGACGGCCTCGAGCTTCTCCTCGCCGTCCTCGAGGTTGATCGAATTGACGATCGACTTGCCCTGGCAATAAGTGAGCGCGACCTCGATCGCCTCGGTATCGGTCGAGTCGATCATGATCGGCACCTTGATCGCGCGGCCGACCCGGTCGTAGAGCTCACGGACCGCGGTCTTTTCGTCGCCCTCGGTCGATTGCAGACAGATATCGATGATTTGGGCGCCGCCCTTGACCTGCCGGCGAGCGATCTCGGTCGCCTCGTCCCAATCGCCGGCGCCGACCATCTCGCGGAATTTCTTCGAGCCTATGACGTTGGTTCGCTCACCCACCAGAAGCGGCCTGTTGTCCTCATTTGGCTCGATCAGGTCGATCCCGGTATAGACCGCACGTCGCTCCGGTCCCGCACCGGATGGCCGCGGCCGCCGGCCCTCGACCATCGCAGCCATCGCCGCCGTGTGGCCGGCATCGGTGCCGCAGCAGCCACCGACGATGTTCAGCCACCCGGCATCGACAAAACGCTCGAGCGCGGCCGCGAGGCTTTCGGGAGTTTCCGGGTACACGCCATCTTGATCCGGCAGGCCGGCGTTGGGGAAACACGACACCTCGAAGCGTGACCGTTCGTGGATGGTGCGCAGGTGATCGGTCATCAGATCGGGCCCAGTGGCGCAGTTGAGACCGACCGCCATCAGCTCGGCATGCTCGATGGAAGCCAGGAAGGCATCGGCGGCCTGGCCGCCGAGCATCGTGCCGGATGTTTCGATCGTCCCCGACACAACCACCTGCCGGCGCACACCTGCCTCCGCAAACGCCTCCTCGACCGCGATCAGGGCCGCTTTGGTGTTGCGGGTGTCCTGACAGGTCTCGATGAAGAGGAGGTCGGCCCCACCCTCGAGAAGCCCACGCGCCTGCTCGCGGAAGGTCCACACCAGCTCCGCAAAGGTGATACCGCCGGTGACCGAGATCGCTTTGGTGGTCGGCCCCATGGACCCGGCCACGAATCGCGGCTTTGCCGGCGTCGCGGCTTCCCGTGCGGCCTCGACCGCGAGCTCGGTGGCCAACCGGTTGAGCGCCCGTGCGTCGGACTCGAGCCCGTACTCTGCCAACACCAAAGGTGTGCCGCCGAAGGTGTCGGTCTCGATGATGTCGGCACCGGCCGCAAGGTAGGCCCTATGGACATCGAGGATCACTTCCGGCCGGGAACGGACCAGGATCTCGTTGCAGCCTTCGAGCTCCGGTCCGCCAAAATCCTCGGGCCCGAGCTCCTTCGCCTGCAGCATCGTGCCGGTGGCGCCGTCGAGGACCAGGATGCGCTCGGCCATGATCGCGCGCAGCTCGTCCGTCCGGTCACTCCCGGCAGCGACCAGGCGATCTTTCGCGATTCGTCTGACCATCTCCAAACTCCCTCAAATCAAGCGAGATTACAGGACAGACAACAAGAAATGCCACCATCCGGTGTCATGACACGCTTTTCTGCAGACGCACAAACTTCACGAGAGACGCCAATTTCAGGCAACCTCCGGTCACTGCGCCCATGCATCTCAACGCGCTTCCGATTCCGAAGCGCGGGTGGGTGGGAAATCCGAAATCCGAACCCGCCGGCGGCTGCTGAGGCGGATCAGGCCTCATCTGAAGGAGGAGGCCATGAGCCGCCCGCAGGCGACGGTGCGACGCGTCGGCCGGAGGCCGACTGCAAATCCGAAATCCGAAATTGAAACAGGGTGGCAATTCCTCATTTCTCATTCCTCATTCCTCTTCTGCTGTGCGTCGTCGATCAGTGGAAGAATCGCCTGAGGCTGCTTGAAGGGCGCGATCAGGTAGACCCCGGCGGCATGTTCGGGGGCCTGCTGGAGCATTTGTACCGCGCGCTCGTACCCGACCTCGGCGGCGCCGGCCCCTGCCGCTTCGAGCGACGCGAGCAGATCCTCGGGCACGATGATGCCCGGCACCTCATGGTGCAATCGCAACGCCATTTTGAACGACCGCAGCGGCCACACAGCGGCCAACATCGGGATCGGAAGCTCGCCACCACAATAGTCGGTGAATCTCTGCCACAGCTCCCAGTCGAAACACACCTGGCTCATCGCGAAATGGGCGCCGTTATCGGCCTTGCGCTGGAGGCGATCCGCTTCCTTCCGCAAGTTGTCCGCCGCAGGGTTGGCTGCGACACCAATCAGGAAACCGGGGGGATCACCAATCCGATTGCCGGCGCAGTCGAAACCCTCGGACATCCTCGACAACGCCCGCACGAGTTCGAATATGTCCACGTGATACACATCGTGTACACCGGGAAGATCGCCGAGTTGCGAGGGGTCTCCGGTGATCGCAAGAACATTGCGGATCCCGCCGGTCCAGGCGCCGAGGAGTTGCGACTGTAGACCCATCAAACTCGCGTCCCGTGGCGTGATGTGTGGCACCGCCTCGAGGCCCGTTCGTTGCTGAATCAGTTGACCGAGGAAGAGCGGGTCCATTCGCAGGCGTGCGAGGGGGTTGGAGTTGATATCGACCGCATCGACATCGGGATGAGCGGCGATTGCCGTCGCGGCATCCAGGATCGCCTCGACATTGGTCCCCTTTGGCGGGTCGAGCTGTATCAGGCGCACGAAACGGCCACGCTCGAGTTTGGTCGCGAGCGAGGAAGAGGGTTTCACTGGCTCCGGCGCCGGCGGGCTCTCCGGCACCACCACGGATGTCCCGGAGCGCAGCTCTGGCTTGAGCTCACGAACAGCCTCGGCGATGGCGCGGATGTGTTCGGTCCCGGTGCCGCAGCAACCACCGATCAGAGCCGCACCCAGGCCAACCGCCTGGCGGGCGAACTGCGCCAGGTAGCTGGGGGTTGCCGGAGGCATCAGGATGCGGCCTTCCCGCTGGACCATCATCCCGGCGTTGGGTGACGTCGCCAACGGCAACCTGTCCTGGCTCAGGTGGCGGAGAATCTCGATCGCCCCCATCGGCCCCGGGGCGCAATTGACACCTATCGCCACCAGATCGAGCTCAGCCAGTTCGTCGACCATTTCCGCCTGCTCCACATAGGGGTGGGGAGGCCGTTCGTGGGCGAAGGTCATCATGCCGATCATCGGAAGATCGGTGACGCTGCGTGCCGCCGCCACCGCGATCGCCATTTCATCTACCCGGAAGAACGTCTCGAGGATGAGAAGATCGGCACCTCGACCCGCCAAAATCGCTGCCTGTTCCGCATGGGCGGTCGGAATCATGGCTCGACCTTCGGGTTCGTCGAGATCGAGGACCCCGGCAAGTGGCGCGATCGACCCCGCGACCAGCACGTCGCGGCCCGAGATCTCGCGCGCCTCGCGGGCCAGCTTGACGGCCGCGGCATTGACCTTTTCGGTGAGGTTGCCGACCCTGCCCCGGACCATGCGAGGACGCGAACTGCCGAACGTAGCGGTTTCGATGAGCTCGGCACCCGCCTCGATATATGCCAGGTGAATAGCGAGCACCTCCTCAGGATGCTCGTGCGCAGCAACGTCCAGGCGCGATCCTTCGGGAAGGCGCTGCAGGAGCTCCGATCCCGTGCCGCCGTCACCGACGACGACGTGGTCCGAAAACCGTCGCCGCAGCTCCTCGACCTTCATACCGAGCGCCTCTCGGCCACTATCCGGGCCCACTCTTCCTCGAGGTTCCCCGCATCCGCGGCGGCCAGGAATGCATCAAGGTCCCCCTGTCCAACAGTCTCGACGGCGGGCTCCGGTGCAGGATTTCTGTCCGACGCAATCCAGAAGCTCGGAATTCCTGCCTGGCCTGCGCAGACAACGTCCCACCCCCAGTTATCGCCAACCATCAGACACTCCTCTGGCCGTCGACCCAGAAAATCGACAATCTCCCGAAAGTAGGCCGGGCTCGACTTGGTGGCGTGGCTGTTTTCGTAGCAAGTGACGAGCTCATAGTCGAAACCATCCACTCCTACCTCGCCCCACGCCATCCGCTGCTCGATGGCTGTGCGTGGGAAGAGTGGGTTGGTGGCGATCACGACCTGCAGCTTGCGAGCCTTCGCCCACTCGACGACTTTCGGCGCCGCCGGGCGCTTGCCGATCAACGGCTCGAGCCGGGGGAATGCCTCATTGTAGAAGCGCGCCAACAGCGGTTCCATCTCCTCCCGTGGCACCCCGAGCGCCGGGTAGAACGCGGCGGCGAAGACTTCTTCATTGCTCGGTCCGGTGCCGTCGTTGCCATCCATCGCCCGAGTCGACTTCAGGAGCTCTTCGATGAATCTCCCGGGTTCCACCACCCCGGCCACGAAAGCCTCCAGAGCGCGGAAGTACGCCGGGATGAACGTGTCCATCGCGTTGTCGATGAGTGTGTCGTCGAGATCGAGGAGGAGGGCCTTGAGGGCTGGTGATGTCATTGAGGGAGTATAGCGAGACGAATTCTGAATTCGGAATTCGGAATTCGGAATTCCATCCACCCCGCGGAATTTCGGATTTCGGATTTCGGATTTCGGATTTGCCACCCACCCATCCGCGTTTCATTCTGCGAGGCAAGCGCCTTGACCGGAGGTGCCTGGCTCCCGATTCGCCACTGAGTGAACGACGTCGCTTGGATGTGTCGGCGAATCGGCGTGCCTGGCATCCTCTCGGGTAGCGCGACGGCAGAAGGGCGCGTGCAAGCTACTCGGCCCGATGCATCATCCGGGCACGGAGATGGGTCATGGCACAATCGGGGTGTGACGACGACGATGATGTTGCTGCTGGCTCCGCTCTGCGCGCTGGTGGCGGCGGCCTACGCGGCAGTGGGATTGGGAGGGGGCACCGGCTATCTGGCGGTGATGACCCTCTTTGGCGTCGACACCGAAACCATGCCCTCCACGGCCCTCGCGCTCAACATTGTCGTCACCAGTGCCGCCCTGCTGCGGTTCGGCATCGCGGGTCGACTTCGTGTCGGGTTGGTCGCGCCATTTCTGATCACCGCCATCCCCGCCGCGTTTATCGGCGGTCTGATAGATGCACCGCGCCGAGTATTTCTCATCGTGCTCGCCATCGGTCTCGCGGCAGCGGCAGCCGCGATGCTGAAAACGGCCGCCAGTCCTGATGACCCGAAGCAACCCACAACCGCCCGACTGTGGATCGTGGCCATCCCTTCGGGCATTGCGATCGGGCTCGCCTCCGGGTTTCTCGGCATCGGCGGTGGCATCTTCCTTGGCCCGCTCATCCTGCTCCTCGGTTGGGCGGGCCCGCGCGAAGTCGCAGCCATCAACTCGGCCACCGTCCTCATCCTTTCGATTGCCGGCCTCGCAGCGCACGGACTGCGCGGTTCCGTGGACCTCCATATCGCCCTGCCGTTGGGGGTGGCAGTGCTGATCGGCGGACTCGCCGGCGCCCACCTCGCAGAGAGCAAACTCTCGGCCACCGCCCTCAAACGACTCTTCGCCGTCATCGTCCTGATCGCCGCATTTCGCGCCGCAATCTCAGCGTTTTCGTAGAGCCGGGTTAGAATGCCCGCTCGATGAGAATGACTGAGGCAATGAATTGATGAACGATCTGAACCAACAAACAAACCGGCTCGGCATCCTGACCAGTGGTGGTGATGCGCCCGGTATGAACGCCGCCCTACGCGCGGCGGTACGGACGGCCCTTGAAGAGGGCGTGGAAGCTGTTGCCATCCGCGAGGGCTACCGGGGACTCGTTGAGGGTGGCGACGCCTTCAAGTCGATGGATTGGGATGCGGCCGGCGGCATCATGCACCTGGGCGGCACCGTCATCGGAACCGCCCGTTGCGACGAATTCCGCGAACGCGAGGGTCGACTTCGCGCCGCCCAGAACCTCGTCGAACAAGGAATCGACCGCCTGATCGTGATGGGTGGCGACGGAAGTTTGACCGCCGCCGATCTCCTCCATCGCGAGTGGCCCGGGCTGATTGCTCAGCTCTTGGAGCAGGGCCGTATTCAGAACGAGGCGGCCGAACGGCACAGTTACCTTTCGCTTGCCGGCATCGGCGCTTCGATCGATAACGACATGGCCGGAACCGATATGTCGATCGGAGCCGATACCGCGCTCCACCGGATCGCCGAGGCAGTCGACGGCATCGGCGCCACCGCGGCAAGCCACCAGCGCACCTTCGTGGTCGAGGTCATGGGCCGCCATTGCGGCTATCTGGCGCTGATGAGCGGCCTCGCAACTGGCGCCGACGCTGTCCTCATCCCGGAAGCGCCGTTGCCCGGTGGCTCGTGGACCGAGATCCTCCCGCGGCGGTTGCGCGCCGGTCGCAAGGCTGGGCGTCGCGACAGCATCGTCATTGTCGCCGAGGGTGCGGTCGACAGCGAAGGTCAACCGATCACCGCCGAACGCGTCCGACAGGTCCTCGAAGAACGGATGGAAGAGGAGGTTCGGGTCACCATCCTCGGCCACGTCCAGCGCGGCGGCGCACCGTCGGCCTACGATCGCCTTATGGGGACCCTTCTCGGCCACGCCGCGGTTCACGAAGTGATGGCGGCCGGCCCGGAATCGATACCCCAACTGGTGGGCGTGCAGCACAACCGGATCACCCGGAAGCCCCTGGCCGAATGTGTCGAGGCCACCGCCGAGGTCTATGCGGCGATCATCAACAAAGACGCCAACGAGGCCCTCCGACTGCGAGGCGGCAGCTTCTCGGACAACATCGACACTCTGCAAACCCTGCTGCGGTCACTTCCGAATCCCCCAAGCTCGGGTCAGCGCAGGCTCCGCCTCGCCGTCGTCTCGTCGGGCGGACCTGCGCCGGGCATGAACACCGCCACCCGCGCCGCCGTGCGGCTCGCTCTCGACGAGGGGCACCAGATGCTCGGTATTCGTGGCGGATTTCAAGGGCTGATTGACGGTGATATCGAGGAGCTCGGTTGGATGAGCGTGCGTGGCTGGACCACAGCCGGCGGTTGCGAGCTCGGCATCAACCGCACGATTCCAAGCGGCAAAGACTTCTACGCAATCGCGCGCAATATCGAGGATCTCTCGATCGACGGCATCCTCATGATCGGCGGCTGGTCCGGCTATGACGCTTCGCTCCGTCTGGCCCGCAAACGTGAGGCGTTTCCGGCCTTCAATATCCCTCTCATCTGTATGCCGGCGACGATCAACAACAACCTCCCGGGGTCGGAGCTTTCGGTCGGAGCCGATACTGCGCTCAACGCGATCGTCGAAGCTGTCGACAAGATCAAGCAGTCGGCAGTCGCCTCTCGGCGCTGCTTCGTGGTCGAGGTGATGGGTCGTTACTGCGGCTATCTCGCCCTCATGGCGGGCATCGCGAGCGGCGCCGAACGGGTCTATCTCAACGAGGAGGGGGTCACCATCGCCGACCTCCAGAAAGACGTCCAGGACCTCATCGAAGGTTTCCGGAACGGCAAACGCCTCGGCCTCATGATCCGCAACGAGGGTGCCAACGCCTGCTACGACACCCAGTTCATGGTTTCGCTCTTTGAGGAAGAGGGGGGCGAGTTCTTCGACGTCCGGCAAGCGATCCTCGGCCACCTCCAGCAGGGCGGCGACCCCAGCCCCTTCGACCGCATCCTCGCCACCCGTCTTGCCAAACGTTGCGTCGAGCGCTTGATCGACGAGGCTGAGGCGGGCACCGACGCGGCGCTCGCGATCGGACTCAACGACGGCAAGATCGAGTTCTCCGAACTCGAGACTCTGCGCCGTCAGGTCGACTCCGAACACCAGCGGCCAAAATCACAGTGGTGGATGGATCTTCGTCCGATCGCACGGGTGCTCGCTCAGACTGGACCGTCGGGAAGCGCGAAGACTTCGACTTGACCCGCGTCCGATGAAGGCTTGTCGGCCCTACGGCTAAACGGCCTAACGGCTCCCCCACCCATCCAGTTGAACCGCAAAGATCGCCAAGAGCGCAAAGATCATCTCTGACCTATGTAAAGGAACTTCTTTGCGGCGGCCTTTGCGGTCTTTGACGTTCTTAGCGGTTCAAAACAACGTTGACGCGGCACGCCCATTCCTGGGTCGGATAGACTATCCGCCTCACGGGAGGCTTTCATGAAATCCGTTTCAGTGCTCGAGTGTATTGATTTTCGCGCTCGCCTGTGGCGGCGCAACCGATGAGCTTGCACCGATCGATGATCCGTCACCCCTCGTGGCGGGTCCGGGCACGGTCGCGGCATCCGATGGCGTTGGAATCGCCTACACCGTTTCGGGCGCCGGCTCGCCGGCGCTGGTCTTCATCCACGGCTGGATGTGCGACCAGACGTTCTGGGCGGCACAGGTCGAGGAGTTCAGCCAGACGAACACAGTCATCACGATCGATCTCCCCGGTCATGGGCTCTCGGGGATGGACCGCGATGATTGGTCGTTGTTGGCCTTCGGTGGCGACGTGCAAAAAGTCGTCGAGCATCTCGACCTCGACGAGATCGTTCTCATTGGACACTCGATGGGCGGATCGACGGTCCTCGAAGCCGCGCGGCTGATGCCGGATCGGGTCATCGGCGTGGTCGCCGTCGACTCGCTCCAGGACGCCAATGCGAAGTACGATCCGGATCAATTCAACGAGATCCTCGAGGCGTACGAGAAGGACTTCGCCGGGACCTGCTTGCAGTTCACGACGTCGATGTTTCTCGAGAGCGCGGATCCAGAGCTCATCGAGCGCGTCACGAGCGATATGTGCGACCATTCACCCGAGATCGCGATCGCTCTGTTGCGTGAATTCTTCAGCTACGAGATGGGCCCGGCGCTGGCGGCGGTGGACGTTCCCGTGCGCTACGTCAATGCACCCACCTACCCGACCAACGTCGAAGTCAACCGCACCTATCAGCCGGACTTCGATGGCGTCATCATGGATGGCGTCGGCCATTTTCTGATGATGGAGAAGCCTGAGGAGTTCAACGATTTTCTGAAGCAGGTTGTTGATGGGTTGCAGCAGGCGGAGGGCTAGCCCGCACGATACTGGATGCTCGATGCTGGACACCCGATCCGTCCAACCACCCGGCAGCCGAGACGGCTGCCCCACAAGCCTGAGGCGCTTGTAAGGCGGGCTAGTGAAGCGGTCTAGCCGTACGGCCGTATAGCCGTATAGCCCTTTACGGGCACGGAGACGGGATTCAGTCCTCCAGTTCGATGACAAAGCCCGGACGGTCGTAGTAACCCCGGTCGACGATCTCGTCGCCCTTGAAACGGGCCCACTGTGGAATGTCCCGGTGATAGGTCTCGGTCATGTCGTAGAGCTCCATGCCCGAGTTGGCGGCGAGGACATACATCACCCGCTCCGGGTTCCAGGGATTTGGCACGACCAGGAAGAGCCCATCGTCAGGCTCGCCGTAGGTCTCCCCCATCCACTCGAAGTGGTTGCGACCGAAGCGCACCGGGATGTTCTCCGGCATGTGGCTGAAGAAATAGTTATCCTTCAGAGTCCCCATCACCATCAGATCCTGGTTGGGCACCTGATTCTCGGCAACCTCTGAGTCCTTGACCAGCGGCGGCAGGATCTCGATGTAGGTGTCGGCAACCTTCTCCTGCCAACGCCGCGCCATGGTGTGGTTGGCCTCGATCTGGCGCGCCGTGCCGTAGACGATGACGGTGTCGTGAAAGTCGTCGATCAGGTTGCGCCACTCGTAGAAATTTCCATGTTCGACCGGGAGATCATGGAAAGCGTCGAAGACAACTCGCGTCGGGCGCTCGTCGAAGTGGAGCAAGATGCCCCGTTTCCCTACTACCTCGATCCGATGGAGGAAACGATCGCCTCCAGCCTCGACCTCGAGATGCGTCACAAACCGATAGAGTTCACCGCTCTGTTCGACACCAACAGACAGGTCCCATCCCCCACCGCGAGCTTGCTTGATGCTGGCGCTCGGTCGTACATGAGGGAGGCCGACGCGGTTGAGCCACTGGTCCATGAAGGACGCCAGTTCGCGGCCCGAAACCTCCTCGGCAACCGAGGTGAACTCTTGCGTTGTCATCTCGCTCCCGCGGTAGCGGTCGTGGACCATCGCCATGACATCGAAGAAGACGTCGTTGCCCAGCAGCAACCGCAACTGGTGAAGAGCGAAAGTGCCCTTGATCCGAGGCAACAGATACGGGGCGTAACGATCGTACGCGCGGTGAGCATCGAGCGCCGGCAGATCCTGCTCGCGGGAAACGGTGTAGAGGTAACGCGCCTCGAGAGCTGCGAGCTCGCTCGCCAGCTCCTCCGATGCGGCCTCTGGATCTTCGAAGTCGAGCGCCTCGAGAATCCGCCAGTATGCGGCGGTAGCGCTGACGAACCAGCTTTCGGCCGGTGACGCCGGCTCGACCGTGCCGCGCCACAGGTCCTTCTTGTCGATTTCGAATGCCGCGGCCGCCGCCCCGAGCTCGAGGTCCGGTGTCTCGTCTTCCCTCATGTTGGCTTTTCGGTTGGCCCGAGCAGCCCTGAGCTGATCAGCGACAAAGATCGGGCTCACAACCGAATAACCGAGGCTGAGGTGGGGGTCGGCGTCCGGCAGATCCGCCGGAAGGTAGCGCCAGCCCTTGGTGGGGAACTTCTCACGCAGCGTCACCTTGCCGTGGTGGGCAAGGAACACCATCTCGTTGGCCATTTCGGTGTTAGTGATCTTGCCATCGCAGGCGTGGGCGCGGTTGACGGGCGACGAGGCCCACAGTGCGACACCTGCGTTGGCGTCGATCTTCCCCTTGTTCTCGCGATAGAACTCATTGAAGGCCACATCCCGGTTCCACGGCGAGAACATGAGGTCGAAGGGCCGGTCATCCGGCTGGGCCACGTATTCCTTGCGGACCTCGGGGTCGCGGTTGTTGTTGTTGGCCCACAGAAAGCCGGGTGTGCCGAACGGATTCATGTCCTCGGAGGTCCGCCACATTTTCTTTTTGTGGGTCCCGAGGAGCAGGATCGCCACCTCGCCGGTCTCGAAGTCGGCGATCGGCCAGTCGTTGGTGTACATGCCGTTGTTCTTCTCCCACAGGATCCGCTCGACGTCGTCGATCGAAGCGGCATATTGGGCGGCCTTGCGGGCACGGTTCGATTGCGGGGTGGAGTTCGCCTCATATGGCGTTTGCGAGACCGTGGTCTCTCCAAAGGCGATGCCGGCTTCGTTGAGGTAGAAATCGGCCCCCGAGTGGATGCCGCCCGGGAACGTGTGGTAGACGAGCCGGTATCCGTCCGAGGGCTCCACGTCGGTGATGACGTTCCAGTGCATGCCGGTGTAGCCGGACCACATGAAAATCTGACCGAAAACGATGTCGCCGTCCCGGGTCGCGGGGCCGGTGGCGGCAAACGCCGAGCACTTGTGTTGCTCGACCTCGATGTCCAACTCCTCCTCCGGAGCAACAAAGGCCTGCCCCGTGAGCGAATTGGGGGTCACCTCGAGCGCACGGTGAAGCTGGCCGATGTCGACCACCGAGTTGATGGCAACGATATCGCGGAGGTCGATCGGCCTCTCCCATGCCTCGCCACCGGCAGCAGCGGCGCCGTCGGCGATGCCCTTCATCTCGGTCAGATACTCATGGTCGTACTTGCGCAGGAAAAGCGCGTCAGCTTCGAAGCGTATCGTGTCCCAGCCCGCTTCCGGGTCATCGCGGTGCTGCACCACGCCGAGCTTGCGAATGTACTCGACGATCTCGTCTGGCATCAGCGAGCCGTACTGGTAACCACGCTCATAGGGTTCGCCCTCGATGTGGACGAAGATCCAACCCTGGTCGTCGTAGCGGAAACCCGGGCCGGACCAGCGGACAGTATCGAGAGGAATGTAGTCGTTGATGTCCTCGACCTTTTCAATCCACACATCGTCAAACCACGCGGTGCCGCGGGCAGTCCCGTTGTAGCCGAGGTGGAGCCGTACCCGGTCCGAGGCGGAGGTGGCGATGAACGGCAGATCCACCCGGAACCAGTCGGAGTCGCCACCGACTGACGGCGAGTGGATGGTGAAGGGCAGCGCCTCCATGGTGAGGCAGGCCGGAACGGCGGTCGGGTATTTGGACATCGGGTCCGAGACCACACCCTCGGTGCGGATCCACCCGCTCAGCCGGTAGAGCTTTCCAACCTCGAGAGCGACAGGATCGGACTCGGCGGTCACCGTGCCGTGGCCCCTGACCGCCAGCCTGGCGCTGCCGACACCGTTGTGGGCCTGCTCGCCGTCGGCGCCGAACGAGGAGCCATCGCTGGAGACGTCCGTCGCCAGGCGCCACCCACCCACCGTGCCGGTCGGCTCGAGCTGTTCGAACCCGGGGTTGGAGACCGCAACCTCAGTTGCCGTTGCCGGCCCAACCAGGGCGGTCATGGCAACGAGGCCAAAAAATGAAATAACAAATCTGCGCGATTTCTGATTCATCGAGGCTCCTCCGCCGCGGCATTGTAGCTGAGGAAGAAGAACCCGGGAGCCAGCGGCGGGTGATACCATACCGCCTCGAGTTCACGAAATAGCAGGGCAAAACCATGAACGAGTGCGCGAAATCCCTCTTCAGCGGCATCATCGATTATGCCGGGCTCTTTCCACCGGCGAAGTTGCCGATGGACGAGGCCTTCGCTCGTTTTGCCGAACACCGCTCGTCAGATGACGGTTGGATGCTGGCACGCTTTGTCTGTCCGGCGGGCCGTCTCGAGGAGCTCGAACCGCTGATTTCGGCAGCCGACACGTCACAGCTGCCGATCACCGTCTCGGTGTTGGGACGCGGTGGCGACAACCTCGAAAGCTTTCTCGAAGCAGCCGATCAGGACGAAAAACTCATGGCCGCGTTCTCCACAAGCCTTGCAGATCGGGTCGTGGTGGATGCCTTCGAAGTTCGCCTCCCGGAGGCCGGCGGTGCGGCGGTCGCGGTAAATCAGGCCTCACTCCGGCTGACCGGCAACGGATCTCGCGCGTTGACACCGTTTTTCGAAGTTTCAATGCTCGGAGAGTGGCGGCCACGACTCCCGGCAGCAGCCGCGGCTGTTCGCGATGCCGACCGCAAGGCCGGCGACCAAAACCGCGTCGGCCTCAAAATTCGGTGCGGGGGTCTCGATGCGGCTGCAATACCCGAGGTTACGGCGGTGGCGGCGGCGATCGCGACCTGTCGGGCAACCGGTGTCCCTCTCAAGGCCACCCAGGGGCTGCACCACCCATTCCGGCACCACGACCCGGAGCTCGACACCATGGTCCACGGATTCATCAATCTTTTTGCGGCCTCGGCGTTGGCGTACGTCCATGATCTGCCTGTGATCAAACTGATCGATATCGTCGCCGAAACTGATCCGGAGGCATTTGTCCTCGCACCGGATCGGCTCGCGTGGCGCGATACCGAGGCCACCTCCGACCTCGTGGCCGAGGCCCGACAAGCCGTTCTCACGAGCTTTGGCAGTTGCAGCTTTTCGGAGCCGCGCGACGATCTGCGGGCCTTCGGATTCATGGGAGAAGGAGCCCACCAGGAATGACCACCATCGATCTCAATCTTCGTTCCTTCGTCGACGTTCCAGCCGACTCGCACTTTCCGATCCACAATCTGCCCTTTGGGGTCTTTCGGCCAGCGGCCGGGCTCAAACCTCGGATCGGAGTCGCGATCGGTGACGCAGTCCTCGATCTTTCGCTCCTCGTCGATCGAGGCCTGCTCAACGGCCGCAAACTCGGCGGCGGCGATGCTCTCCGAGAGCCGACGCTCAATGCCTTCATGGCCCTCGGGCCCGCCGCCTGGCGCGAAGCGAGGGGCCGGCTGACCCAACTGCTCCGTGCAGACGAGCCTACCTTGCGTGACGACGCCGCCGTCCGAAAGGCGGCCTTCTATCCCCGATCGGGAGTCGAAATGCTGCTGCCGGCAGCAATCGGCGACTACACCGATTTCTACTCGTCACGGGAGCACGCCACCAACGTAGGGGTTATGTTTCGCGGCCCCGACAACGCCCTCCAGCCCAACTGGCTGCATCTGCCGGTCGGCTACCACGGTCGTTCGAGTTCGGTGGTTGTGAGCGGCACTGATGTGCGCCGACCCATGGGCCAGACCAAGGCCGACGATGCCGACAGTCCGACTTACGGGCCGAGCCGATTGATGGATTTTGAGCTCGAAATGGGCTTCTTTGTCGGCCCAGGCAACGCCCTTGGCGAACCAGTTCCGATCGCAGACACGATGGAGCACATATTCGGCATGGTGCTCGTCAACGACTGGTCGGCTCGTGATATCCAAAAATGGGAGTACGTGCCCCTCGGGCCATTCCTCGGAAAAAACTTCGGCACCTCGATCTCTCCGTGGGTGGTCACCATGGACGCCCTCGAACCCTTCCGTTGCGCCGGTCCGGCACAAATAGATCCGGAACCCCTCGAGTACCTCAAGAATCCAGGAGACTGCGCCTACGACATTTATCTTGAAGTGGCGCTGCAGTCGGAGACCATGACCGACCCGGCCACCATCGCCAGCTCCAACTTCAAATACATGTACTGGAGTATCTGTCAGCAGCTCGCCCACCATACGGTCAATGGCTGCAACGCGCGACCGGGCGATCTCTACGGTTCTGGGACCATCAGCGGGCCTGAGAAGCACGAGCGCGGTTCGATGCTCGAACTGAGTTGGAAAGGCACCGAGACGGTCGAGCTTCCCAACGGAGAGGAACGGAAGTTCCTGGCCGATGGCGACACCGTCACGATGACGGGTTGGTGTGAAAGGGACGGAGTCAAGATCGGCTTCGGTGACGTGACTGGAACGCTATTACCGACACGGGGATGAATGAGGAATTAGGAATGAGGAATTAGGAATTCCGCCCACCAGCCCCCTTTCTATTTCGGATTTCGGATTTCGGATTTGCCGCCCACCAGTCGGAGCTTTGGCCGCGGCGGAAGGTCCTGGAACAGGGCAAGTGGATGAATCCGATCCGCCGTATAGCCGTCTACCCGTATAGCCGTTTAGCCGTCAGACCTCTACAATCCAGCAGGAATGCCCGTGATGGCGGCCTGTACTTCCTCGTGCGTGATCTTGCGAAATGACAGTCTGTAGCCCTCATACACGGCGATGCCGTAGAAGATGAGGTCCATCGGGCTGAAGGTGATCGACATCAATTCTGGAACCGCGGCCGGACTGATTCGGGTCAGAGTATCGAAGAATCCACGACCCTCTGCCTCACCGACGAAATGAACCACCGTGAAATAATTCCCCAGGAGACAGCCAACCAGCGCCAGAGCGGCGCCCATAACACCAAAGATTTTATTGATGCCCTTGCCGGCGAACTGCACCGCGAGCCCGACCAGGAAGCCAACTCCGATCGCCATGAACCCGATCTGAAAACCGGTCAAGACGGTGACGAGGGCCCACACCCCGGCGCCCACCAGAGCTGCCACGCCACCGGCCAGAAACCCACCGCCGATGCTCTGCTCTTGCTCGAACTTCTGAAATGCCACCTCGATCATTGCGGGATCGAGGGCGGGATCGTCTTCGGCTGGAACCTCGATTTGCTCCAGCATTTCTTCATCCATGAGTCTCTCCCTTCGCCATCCGCACTCCAGATCAAGAGATTTCAGGAAAATATCCTATGCCCCAATGGTATCTCAGGATCAGGATCTGTCCTTCCTCAACGTCGGCAGGATGTCTGCTATCACCCTGCGGGGTGCCACCCTGCGGGGTGCCACGTTCACCATTGCACCATTGTCCCTCGATGGATCCGTGGAGTGAGTGCCTTCTGACAATGGTGCAATGGTGAACGTGGCACCCGTTAGGCACCCGTTATGGCACCCGTTACTGCGTTAGCAGGTCGGCGACGAGGCGAAAGACTCGTGGCGAGTTGACCAGACCGAGGTGGCTCGAGCTGACCTCGTGATGCTCGACGCGAGGATTGTCAAATCGGTCGATACATGCGCGCCAAGCGACGACGCCATCGGAGCGGCTGTAGATGGCGAACACCGGCACCTCGATGGGCTTTGTTTCGCGCTCGACGACGGCGGCGGCAATTTCCTCGAGGTCATATCCGCGTCGGATGTACATCGGAGCGGAAGCCGTGTATTTCGGTCCGCCGACCACAGGAGCGCCCAGTGTGATCACGCGCTCGACCAAATCCGGCCGATCGCGCGCCGCCTCGCGAACGAGATAGCCGCCGAGGCTCCAACCGATCAAACGAATGGTCTGCTCTTCGGCCTCGGCCAAGCGCGCGGCTCGTTCAATAACGGCTGGAATCATCTTCGGCACATTGCCGTGGTTTCGGCCGAGACCCCACCCGACCGCTCGGTAGCCGATCGAGGACAGAAAACCAACGAGGCGTGCCGTCCAGCTGTCGTCGGTCGCGAATCCCGGTACCACCATGATCGGCTCGCCGTGCCCACGAGGTGCCTCGGAACGAATCCTATCGAGCATCGCCGAAAGCGCCAGACGCTCGAAGACGACCCTGCCCTCGCGCAAGAGCTGCCAACGTGACGGCGGTTTCAGCTCGCTCGAATCGAAGTCCAGCGGTACGTCTCGGTGCAAATCGGCGCAACTCATATCGTGTGGGCAACCTCCATCCTGACGAGGTTATTCGATCTTTTCGATTGATCGCTCGCCTTAGCGAGTCTCCGGGTGCTCCGAATTCCGATTTCCGAATTCCGAATTCCGGAATTCTAGAACGCTTGACATCCCTTGAAGAGGGCATCATCAATGGTCAATGGAGAATCAGTGAAATCCGTGGTTCCCGGTCGTTATTGGAGCGCGCTCGGCGACGGGCGCGTTGTCTGCGAGCTCTGCCCGCGCCTGTGCAAGCTCAAGGAGGGCCAGCGGGGTTTCTGCTTCGTCCGCCAGAACTCGAATGGCGGCGTCGTCCTGACCACCTATGGCCGTTCATCGGGGTTTTGCGTCGATCCGATCGAGAAGAAGCCGCTGAACCACTTCTTCCCCGGCACCAGCGTTCTTTCGTTCGGCACCGCGGGCTGCAACCTGGCCTGCAAATTCTGTCAGAACTGGTCGATCTCCAAGTCGCGTCAGGCCGATACCCTCGCCGATGCAGCCTCACCGGAGGCGATCGCCCGCGCCGCCTCCTCGGTCGGGTGCCGGAGTGTTGCCTACACCTACAACGACCCAGTCATCTTCCTCGAGTACGCGGTTGACGTCGCCGCCGCATGCCGTGAGCACGGCATCGCCAATGTCGCAGTCACCGCGGGGGAGATCTGTGCCGAACCGCGGCAGGAATTTTTTGCTGCGATGGATGCTGCCAATGTCGACCTCAAGGCATTTACCGAGGGTTTCTACAAAAGACTCTGCGGCGGCAGCCTACAGCCTGTGCTCGAGACTCTCGAGTACCTGGTCAGGGAAACAGACGTGTGGGTTGAGCTCACCACTCTGTTGATACCCGGTGAAAACGACTCCGAAGCCGAGATCGATGAAATGACCGGCTGGGTCGTGGAGGTCCTCGGTCCAGACGTGCCGATGCACTTCACTGCCTTTCATCCAGACTTCAAAATGAACCAGCTGCCACCCACTCCCCCGAAAACGTTGAGCCGGGCGCGTGAAATCGCTCGTGCCAACGGCGTCCACCACGCTTACACCGGCAACGTCGTCGATCAAGCTGGTGGCTCAACCTATTGCCATGGCTGCGGTCAAATGATCATCGGCCGTGACTGGTACCAACTCGGAACTTGGAAGCTTGACGACCACGGACGCTGTCTCGACTGTGGAGCCCAGTGCGCCGGGCGTTTCGACGGTCCCCCAGGGGATTGGGGATCTCGTCGCATGCCAGTGCGAATTGGAAAGTGATGAATCGGGAACCCCCGTGCTCACTGGATGCTGGATTCTTGTCCAAGACAGCGTCTCGGGAAGCCGACTCAGATTTGACTGGCGAGGCATTGCAGCGGCAGGTGCAGTGGCAGCCACCAGCGACAGCAATCAGCGTCAGCGATCAGAGGCGGCGGCAGCGACAGCATCCAGTCTGACTGGGATATATAACTGAAATCATGACCTTGGGTTGAGCAATCGCCAGGTCATGGCACGGACCTGATCGAAGGCCTTCATGACGTCACGGGCGGCTGTCTGACTGATCGCCCCGGCGTGCGCGAGGAGCTTCAAGTGGCTGTCGACCTCTTTGGCCGAGGCGTAGGCGATTCTCCAGTGGTTCGACCGGTCCCTTCCGACGCGGCCGTGCCCTTCTGCGAGGTTAGCTGGAACCGAGCTTGCCGACCGGATCACCTGATCGGCAATCGGCTTCAGAGGAGCGGGAACCCTCATCACCAGCTTGATCGCGATTCCTGCTGCTTCGAGGGCTTTCGTATGGGCAATGAGGTTTGGCTTCGTGGCGGCGTTGGACATGGTCACCTCCGGGTCGTTCATGCCTTCCCCAAAGCTGGCGAGTCGGCCAGTGTCAAGGGTTGCAAAGCAACCGGCCCCGGGCCGGCCCGCCCTTGACACCGGCCGACTCGGCAGCTATCTCGCCCGTTGAACGACCCGGAGGTGATCATGCTGGCGTCACGGGAAATCTGAAGCCAGATCCGGGGTTGACACCCCGGGCTATCCATCTGTCGCCGCTCCGCGGCTCGGCGTTGTGCTGCCCCCGACGCGGTCGCTGATGGCTGCGCTGTTTCCTGACGCTGCTTTCTGTCGCTGCCGCTGAATACTGCCGCTGTTACCTGTCGCGGTCGCCCGCGCCTTGGACAGCATCAGTTGGTTGAAGGGAACCTCGCCTTGGAAAGGCCGAAAACCGACCCGTAACCCTTGTGTTATCAGATGGGCAACGTCACCTGTGGATTTGTTTTGGACAGCAGTGATGCTGGATGCTGGATGCAACCCGTCAATTCGCGCCATCTTCGGGCAGATCCGGGTGGAACGGTGGATTGAGGGTCGAGAATCAAGCAACGAGGATCGTCCCTTCACCACGACCTCCGTTCCTCAGCTCCTTTTCTCCTTTGCCCGGGAGGAGCGTTAGAATACCCACTCCGTCTAAGGAGGTCCCGTGAGTCTGAACCCGGTCATCGAAATCGACGGCATCGAGCTCCACCTGGCGCGGCCAGTGCAAGAGATCCCGCCCTGGATCGGCCAGCGCGAGGTGCTGCTGCAATTGCTTGCGGCGTGGTCGCTCTTCGCGGAGGACGACGCACCGCTCAACCCCCGCCTTCTCGGCAAGCCAGGGGTTGGCAAGACGACCCTCGCCTGTGCCGCCGCCCGCGAACTCGAACGCGACATCTACATCGTCCAGGCCACCACTGATACGCGGCCGGAAGACCTTCTCGTGACACCGGTCCTGGGTCCCACCGGAGGCGTACGCTACATGGCCTCGCCACTGGTCACCGCGATGATCCGCGGTGGGGTCTGCATCCTCGACGAGGGTAACCGCATGAGTGAGAAATCCTGGGCTTCGATGGCGCCGCTCCTCGACCACCGCCGCTCGGTCGACAGCGTGGTTGCCGGCATCACAATCCATGCTCACCAAGACTTCCGATTCGCCACCACCATGAACGAGGACGCCTCCACCTACGAGGTGCCCGAGTACATCCACTCGCGCCTGATGCCGCAGATCACGATCGATTTCCCCGAAGAGGACGAGGAGCGGGAGATCCTTCGAATTCAGGTCTCGGGGGTAGACGACGAGATTCTCGAGTATGTTCTCGGCTTTCTCCGTGCCGCCCATCTCGCCGATCTCCGTTACTCAGTGCGGGATGGGATCAACATCGCCCGCTATGCGATGAAGATGCTCAAGCGTCGCGAAGCCGACAACGCGAAGCAGGCCGTTGACATCTCCCTTCGCCTCGCAATCGGAGAAAAAGAAGCGGAGCCGTTCCGCTTCGCCACAGAATGAATTCGGAAGTCGGAATTGTGAATTCGGAATTCCAGCCACCCACCCCTGGAATCCACATTGGCAGTGAGGGATCATTCCGAATTCCGAATTCCGAATTCCAAATTAGTGGAGCCCCGTTCGCGAGGCCGTCATGAGCGCGATCGATATCGACGTGATCGCTCCAGAGGCGATCCCTGGCATTCGCATCATGCCGGTGCTCCACGAACGGATCGATCTCGCCTCCGTCGTTCGCCAGACGCTTGAAGTGTTGCAGCCCCAGGCGGTCGCAGTCGAGCTGCCGACAACCCTCGCCGACGCCGCCGAAAAGGCGGTCGCCAGGTTGCCCAAGATCTCCGCTGTGATCTCGGAGGAGCCGGGCGAGGACGCTTTGGTGTGGGTTGTGACGCCTGGAGATCCGTTGGTAGAGGCGATGCGTTGGGCGGCAGAGAACGAACGCCAGATCCTCCTCGTCGATCCCGATCTTCGGTACAGCCACCGCCGCCATGACCAACTCCCCGACCCATACTCGCTGCACCGGATCGGCCGTGAGAGCTATGTCGAGCTGATCCGCCAGCTTGCCGGTTCGGCCCCTTTCGATGAGCGCGATACTATGCGCGAGCAGGGCATCGCGCACCATCTGCAGCAGGCAGCCGAACGCATCGATGGTCCGATACTGTGCCTGGTCGGTGCCGCTCACGCCGGCCGAGTCGCCGAGCATCTCAATGGACCGACCGCGCTTCCGCTCGCTCGCCAACGAAGGTCCAGGATCGATCTCCGTCACCTCCACCCCGAGAGCTTGACTGCCATTCTGCCCGACCCACCGCTGGCACACTCGGTTTACGAGCACCTGCGTTCAGGGAACCTACCGACCTCACCCGATTTTGCAGCGACAATTGCCCCACGGCTCGAACTGCCACATGGGATGCTGACGGTGATCAGCGGAGGCAGGATTGAAGATCGGGCCGAGCGAGCCCGAGCATTGGCGGTCTACGCGGCCCACCACGGCAGCCGCACAACCCTGGACGGCAGCCAAGTCTGTGACAGAGCAGCTCTCAGTGCTGTGGTATGGAAGGTCGGCGCCGCCTCTTACACCGAACAGACGCGAAGCGACACGCCAGCCTGGCAGCAGCGCTTATTCTTCGATTTCGTTCACCGCTACGCCCGAATCCGGGGACAACTGATCGGTGGCCTCTACGAGTGGGTCGTGGGGGCGCGCGGCGTCGGCGACGATAATCTTGCCTGGGAAATCTTCGATGTCGCCCGCTGCTACCCGTGGCAGGAGGAGACGGCCGAGATCGCCACTGCACGAGTCGATGGCGAGTTCCTCGATCTCGGAACCCGAAGCATCCGATTCCGGCGATGGTTTATGCGTGTCAAACAACGGCCGGTTGCGGTACCGGTACGGGCAAGGCCGACCGCCGAGGAGCCGGGCGAGTGGCTGCAAGCCTTCCAGGGCAACAGCATCTGCTCATATCCGCCCGAGGATGTTGTGGTCGAAGACTGGGGACGCCACATCAAGCAGCGGGCGGTGTCGGTCCTGAGTGCCGAAATGAACCGATCCGAGCCCTTCACCACCAGTATGCTCGACGGTATCGACCTGCGCGAGACCTTGCTGCGGCTGCACGAGGGGCGCATCTGGGTGCGCGAGCAGAGGCGTGATGTCGGCGCTGCGGGGTCGGTTGTGATGACCTTCGAAGAGGATCGCGACGGCACCTCGTTCCCATATTTGATGAGCTGGCTCGGCGAGCACGAGCAGGAGTCGGATATGGCCCTCTATGCCACCGATCCCTTACAGCAGGTGGTCGGGCCCGGGATCATGCGGGCTACCTACGGAGGGTTCATGCTGACCTACCCGCCTGGCCGTCTTTACGACGTGTGGCAGGACCCTGACTATCGGATGGCGCAAACCAAGCCAGAGGTGCTGTTGATGGCGGCGATCGACTACAGCGTCGACAAGCTGGTGGTCCATGTCGGGCCCCAACCGCCGACGAACCGAATCCGTAATTACGCGGCAACGCGCGGCCGCAAGATCATCCACCTCCCACTCGGCAGCCTGTCTCCAATCAGTATCCAAAAGGTGCGCATCGTCCACATCCTCGCCGGTCGCGACAAACGGGAGATCGCGAAGGACTATGTGTGGTGAATTGCGCTTCTCGCTTCGACGTGCAAGGTACCACCTTCCCCATTGTTGGGAGCGCGGATCCAATTGGCTTTGGCAAAGTAACAATGGTGAAGGTGGTACCTGTGTCGCCGACGCGGCTTAGCGCTTCTCGTGGGCGGCGAGCAAGGTACCACCAAAGCTCCCTCGCGCCTCTCGCTTCGGCGTGCAAGGTGCCATCTTTTGCATTGTTCGAATTCGTCGCTTCGCAACTCGGCAACGCGCTCCAAGCGTACAATGCTAAAGGTGGCTCCTGTGTCGTCGATGCACCCTCGCGCCTCTAATGGGCGCAACCCGGGAAGCTCTTCGCGTGCGCTAGAGTGAACGGCGCCGCTTACCGGGGTACGAGTCGAAGGTCGGTTTGTCGTCGAGAGGCTCACCTGCTTCCATCCGCTGTGCGACGCTGGTATAAGTCTCACTGCGGCTTCCCTCGGCATCCCGAGCTGCTCGCTCCTCAAGAGCGACCGCCTCCTCTACGGACCCGGTCGCGTAAAGAAGACGAGCCAGGGTGTCTGCGACCTCCGGATCGGGCCTTTGGGCAAAGGACTGCTGGGCGATATCGATCGCCGATCCGAGCTCCCGTTTCGAGAGGTATAGCCTCCATGCGACATCGTTGAGTACCTTCGATTCGGCCACTTCTCCCTCAAGTTCATACCACCGGACGTACAGATCCGCAGCAAGATCGTAGTGACCATTGCGGAAGGCGAAATCGGCAACGCTGAGCAGGTCTTTGCGTGGGCTCTCTTCCAGGTCCGGGATCTCGAGGAGATCTGCCGCATCGTCGAAACGTGCCTGCCGCAACCGGGCGGCCTGTTCATCGCCTGGCAGCTTCGTGAGTCCGGTAGTCAGAAGAGCATGAAGGTTGGATGTTCCAGCCGTATCGGGCACTTCAAATGAGCGGGGCCATCCACTGCGATAAAGCTTTGCCGCCCTCAGGTAGACGCGAGCGTGTAAATCGCTGCGGGCGGTGAACATGAGCTTCCGGCAGAGTGCGAGTTCATTCCCTTCGGTCGCCTGATGAAAAGCCTCGATGCGGCTGATCGCACCCTCTGGATCCGATCTTTCGAGGAGCCCGCCGACCGACCGCTCGATGGCATCGATATCGCCCGGGTCCTCTTCGAGCTGTCGGAGACACGCGAGGAAGGTGTCACCTGTGCGGATCCTCTCGATGCGAATCAGAAATGGTTCGGGCGGCAGGAAACCGCTGATGCGGTCCATCTCGTTTCCGGCAGGGTCAAGAAAGATCAACGTAGGATAGCTATCGACGCCAAATTGGACAGCCAGCGCGGCGCCGTCCTTTTCCGCGTCTCGCCTCAAAGAGACAATTTGCTCGAGCTCTCTCCTGACGGCCGGCACCGAAAAGGTATCGACTTCGAGACGCCGGCACCAATTGCACCAGTCGGCGTAGAACTCGATCATGACCACGGTGTCGCGCCTTCCAGCCTCGGCCTGCGCGGCCTCCAGATCGCCGCTGAACCAGGTTTTTGACGTGTCCTGCTGACAGGCTGTAATTGCAGCCGCCATCACTGTCATCAATAGAGCCAGGACTCGTCTCATCCAATCCTCCGCGCGGGCTTCGGTCTCCTCTTTACAATCGTGCCGGAAATTCTCTCCAGGTTGCGCCGTGAGAACGCACTCGCAGGAAAATTGTCTTCGGCAGCCTCGAGCAAAGATACGTGTCTCGAGCGCTCGAGTTGCAATGCCCGCCGAATGCAACCCGGGTTGTGTCTCAATCCTTCCGGGTCACTCTGTGCGGAGAGCGTCGATCGGATCGAGGTCTGCCGCGCGGCGAGCCGGAGCCACACCAGAAACCACACCGACAACCAGGCACATGGCCAGTGCTGCGGCCACCGCCAACGGCGGTGTGCTCAGCGGAAGACCCGGTACCGCTGCGCGCCCGAAACCAATGATGGCAAAGCCCGTCATCAGACCGAGAGTACCGCCGGCCACGGCAAGCAGGACCGATTCGAGGAGGAACAGTCCCTGCACAGTGCTCCGTGGCACACCAAGAGCACGAAGGAGGCCGATCTCGTTGGTCCGCTCATGGACCGAGATCCACATGATGGTGAGGATGCCCATCGCACCAACGAGCAGCGAGACACCAGCAATCCCCGACACGGCGATCGTGATCATGCCAATGATCTTGCCAAAGGTGTCGAGCATTTCGGTCTGGGTCGTGATTGTGAAGTCCTCCTCGCCGCGATGGCGCCGCATGAGCATCGAGCGGATACCCTCCACCACCTCGGGAATGACATCGGTGCTGCTGGCGACGATGTCGATCTCCACCAGCTCATCGACATCGAATAGGTCCATGGCACTGGCAACCGGAACATAGACTGTGTCGTCAAAATCAAAGCCGAGCATCTGCCCCTTGGCCTCCATGACGCCGATGACGAGGAAGGTGGAACCACCGATGCGGATTCTCCTACCCAGGGGCGATTCGTCATCAAAGAGCTCCCGCGCCAGCTTCGCGCCGAGGATCGCGTACGAGCTTCGCCGGTTGGGATCCATCCTCGGCAAGAAAGAACCCTGCGAGACATTCAGGCGGAATCCTTTGGCTGCTTCCCAGCCCACGCCCTGAACGAAGACGCTCCGACCCCGCCCTCCCCCCTCGACCCGCGCCTGCCCGAAGGCCACCGGCACGACCTCGTTGACGCCAGGAATCCGACGCAGGGACTCCGCGTCGTCGATCGTCAGCTTGTGGGTGGTACCGCCAAGAGCGCCGGGCATCCCGAGCGTTTTGACTTTTCCAGGATTGACGGCAACGATGCTGGTGCCGAACTGCGTGAACTGGGCAACGATGTAGTCCCTCGTTCCCTCGCCGAGTGAGGTGAGGAGAATGACGGCGGTGACGCCAATCGCCACCCCGAGAGCAGAAAGAAAGGAACGCAATCGTTGCCCGCGGATCGCTCCGCCCACAAACCGGACCAGTTCGATTACGTCCATCAGCTCATTCCCACATTTCGGATTTCGGATTTCGGATTTCCAGCTCCACTATTTCAGTCACGCACTTTGGGCGGAAAAAATTCCTAATTCCTAATTCATAATTCCTAATTCCTAATTCGTTAGTCATCGTCCCACCAACGCTTCCACCGGATCGAGCCGAGCCGCCCGACGGGCAGGAACAACTCCAAAGAAAAGCCCTACCACCATTGACATCATCAGGGAAGCAACGATCGCCCACATCGGGGTGGCGGCGGGAAAGGTCGGGTAGAAGCCGACGAATGCTCTGACAGCGGCACCACCGGCCGCCAGGCCAACGATTCCTCCGAGGGTCGAAAGCACCGCTGCTTCGGCGATGAAGACCGCGAGGATCTGGGCGGTGCTCGCCCCGAGTGCTTTGAGGAGGCCGATCTCGTGCCGGCGTTCGGAGACGGCGACCAGCATGACATTCATGATTCCGACCCCGGCCACTGTCAACGACACCGACGCGATCGCGGTCAAGGCGAGGGTGAGCACGCCGAGGATGGAATCGAGGGTGTTGACGACCGCGTCCTGAGTAATCACCGTGATGTCCTCTGTTCGGTGGCGCTCTGCGAGGAGGCCGAGAATCGCCGACTTGCCAACCTCGAGATCTTCCCCAGGATGGAGTTCAATCAGGATTCTGAAGAGTGAGGTGCGGTTGAACAACCTTAAAGACGTGCGCGCAGGTATGAATACCAGATCATCAAAATCGAAACCCAGCGAACGACCCCGAGGCGCGAGCACGCCGACGATTCGGAATCGCCAGTCGCCGAGCCGTACCACCTTACCGAGTGGGCTCTCGACGCCAAAGAGTTCCTGGGCCACCTTGATCCCGAGCACCATCTCGGCGCCGCCCTGGTCCGGATCCCCCGGCGGCAGGAACTGGCCGGCGCCGATATTCAACCTGCGAACCTCGACCAGTTCCTCGGTCGTGCCAATGACCGGCACCGAACGTGCCTTACCGCCGTAGCGCAACGTTTCCTCGCCGGTTGCCAACGGAGCCGCGCGCATGACTTCTGGAATTCTCGTTGTCACCGCTTTGTAGTCCTCAATGGTCAGATCATTGATGACGCCACCAAACGGCATCATGCCAGTGGTTTCGACCTTGCCGGGGAGGACGATCAGGAGGTTGGTGCCGAGCGCGCTGAACTCCTGAACGACGTACTGTCGTGCGCCTTCTCCGAGCGCGGTCAAGGCGATCACGGCAGCAATCCCCACCGCAACGCCTGCAACCGACAGCCCTGTTCGCAGGCGGTGACCACGCAACGCACCGACCGCAAAAGCAAGAAGCTCAGTCAGAGCCATGCAACCAACCGTCCAATTCGGAGTTCGGAATTCGGAATTCGGAATTCCCATCACAACCTGCCCAACGAACCGGGCAAAGGGATGTCATTCCGAATTCAAAATTCCGACTTCCGAATTCAATCTTCATCGTTTTTCCACTATCTCGCCGTCATCCATCCGTACAGCGTTTCGCGCCTTCGAGCCGACTTCGGGGTCATGGGTCACCAAAACCACCGTTTGCCCGTCCGCGTTCATGTTTCCAAGCAGCTCCATGACCTCAACCGCCGCCGCCCGGTCGAGGTTGCCGGTGGGTTCGTCCGCGAGAAGTAGCCCCGGCTCCATGACGACAGCGCGGGCGATGGCGACTCTTTGCCGCTGCCCACCAGAGAGTTGGTCGGGTCGGTGGTGAACCCGGTCGGACAGTCCCACCGCCTCGAGTGCGCGGGCCGCCCGCTCGCGCCGCTCGGCCCTCGAGACCCCGGCAAAGAGCATCGGCAGTTCGACATTGCCCTGGGCAGTAAGGCGCGGCAGGAGGTGGAAGAACTGAAAGACAAAACCGATGTCGGATTGCCGCAACCGGGTCCGTTCGGCATCCGACAGTAATCCCACATCACGACCGTCAAAGGAGTAACTTCCCGAGGTCGGTCGGTCGAGACAACCGAGGATGTTGAGAAGCGTCGACTTCCCCGACCCCGATGGCCCCATCACCGCGAGGTAATCACCCTTGGAGATCTCGATGGTGACATTGCGTAGCGCATGCACGTCTGAATCCCCGACGTGATACGTACGCCACAAATCGCGCAATATGATCACGGCGTTGCTCCACGTTCGCCCGTGCTCGAATTCTGAATTTTGAATTTTGAATTCTGAATTCCGAACCGTCCCCCCAGGTCTTTATGTACGGGTTGTGGGAATTCCGAATTCCGAATTCCGAATTCCGAATTCTTCATCATGGTCTCCGCTCCTCCGCTTGCGCTCCCGATTTGATATCGGGAGAGTTTCGGACTACGACCACTGCTTCGCCCGCTTCGAGTCCATTGACCACCTCTGCGAAGCGCCAATTACGGAGGCCGACCTCGATCACCTTCTCGACCAGGACGCCGTCCGAGAGCACCAGGACCCTTCCGCCTTCGGCCACTGCCGACGCCGGGATCCGCAGGGCGTCATCGCGCCGCTCGAGGATGAGTTCGACATCGGCCGAAGTCCCCGGCAGTACGCCCACCATGGCTTGCGGATCAGCCAGTTCGACTTCAACCTCGACCGTGCGATTCTGCTCCAACACGTCGAGCACATACGGCGCCACCCGCGAAACGTTGCCTTCAAAGGTCTGGTCGGGTCTGGAGTCCACCGTCACCCGTACCGCCAGTCCAACCCCCAGACGTTCCGCATCCACCTCGTCGATCGGTGCACTGACATAGATCGAGGCTGGATCGAGAAGGTCGATCACCGGTGGAATCGGCAACCCGGGCGGCGATGGGGTGATGTACTCCCCAACCTCGGTGCTGACCTCCGCCACCGTGCCGGCAAACGGCGCCCGCAGCTCGGTGAACTCGAGCTGAATCTCGGCAGCAAAGACTCTCGACTTCGCCTGCCCGACCGCCGCGAGGCCCGCGGCACAACCGGCCCGTGTCCGGTCGCGGTCGGTTTGCAGGAGGTCGAGATTCTGATCACTTGCGATGCCCTGGGCATGCAACATCTCGACCCGGGACAGTTCCTTCTCTGCCAGCTCGGCAGCCAGGCACGCCTCGTCCGCCTGAGCTTTCGCCGCATCGACCGTGGCTCGCGCCGAAACGAGCTCGGCGCGCTGGGCGCGGCTGTCGAGCACGACCACCAACTCGTCGATTTCCACATGGTCACCTTCACGGTGAGGTATATCGACCACGAGGCCTCCCACCTGGGGAGAGAGCTCGGCCCTGAGACGGACTTTCACGGTGCCGGCCCGGGTGTTGGTTACGGTTTCCTCAACCAACCCTCTTTCGGCAGCGGCGGTCCGCACCTCGACGATGTCAGGGGCAAAGACCGTGAAGCGGAGTAATACGACGAGCGCGACCACAGCGATCACGGCAACAATCCACTTGGCTTTTCTCATGATGTTGAATTCTACTCCTGCAGTCGGATCTTGGTTGCATTGCCTGTGGAGAATTTTGAGAGCACGGCGAAACAGGCTACAGTTGCCCGTCCGGAAATTTTCGGAAGGAGTGCCGATGAGCGAGGAAAAGAACGAGGTCAATGTCGACGAGGTGGTCGAGGGAAAACCATCCTGGCGTTTTCCACGCACCTTCTGGACCGGCAATGCCGCCGAACTGTGCGAACGCGCCGCCTACTACGGCACCTTCATTGCCCTCCGCACGTATCTCATTCGAGTGGTTGGTCTCGACGACGTCCAGGCCGGCGTGGTTGCGGGTCTCTTCGGCGGCTGGATCTACCTGGTGCCATTCTTCACCGGTGCCGCTGCCGACCGGGTCGGCTTCCGCAAGTCACTCATCCTCGCTTTCGCACTATTGACTGTCGGTTACGGCACCCTCGGTGTCTTTCACACCCTGGGTCCGGTACTGGCCGGGTTGGCGCTGATCGTTCTCGGCGGCGCCTTCGTCAAACCCGTCATCACCGGCACCGTGGCCAAGTCTTCAGACTCGATCAACCGCGCACGAGCCTTTTCGATCTTTTACATGGTGGTCAATATCGGGTCCTTCACCGGTAAAACGATCGTTGCGCCGATGCGCATCCAGATGGGCGTCGAAACCGTCCCCTACTTCTCCGCCGGCGCCTGCCTCTTCGCCCTGATCCTCGTCATACTTATTTTCCGGCCGCCCGAAGACGAGGCCGCTCAGCCCAAAAACATGCGCGAGACCTTAGAGGGCATGTGGATGGCGATGAGCAATATGCGCTTCCTCGCGCTCATCCTGATTACCGCCGGTTTCTGGGCCATCCAGGGCCAGCTCTACGCCTCGATGCCTGACTACGTGTTGCGGATGGCTGGCGAGACCTACAAGCCGGAGTGGTACGCCAACGTCAACCCGCTTGTGGTGGTGCTCTTTGTCGTCGCCATCACCCAGATGGTGCGCAAGTGGAAGCCACAGAACTCGATCCTGGTGGCGATGGCAATGATCCCAATGTCGTCGCTTGCGATGGCCTCCTCCTCGTGGTTTCACGGCAATGTCCACATCTTCGGCATCGAAGTCCACCCCATCACCCTGATGATGGTGATCGGTATCGCCATTCAGGGTCTGGCTGAATGCTTCCTGTCGCCCAAGTGGCTCGAGTTCGCCTCCAAGCAGGCGCCCCCCGGCAAGGAAGGGGTCTTCCTCGGTTTCGCCCATATCAATACATTCTTTGCGTGGATGTTCGGCTTCATCTTCTCCGGTTACCTGCTCAGGGCATACTGCCCCGAACCCACCACCCTGGCGCCCGCCATTCAGGAACAACACACTCTGGCACTGGCCGGCCAGGCGCCGATGCCGGAGATTTACGCTCACGCCAACTACCTCTGGTACGCCTATGCCGGGATCGGTGTGATGTCGTTCCTGGGCCTCCTGCTCTATATCTGGATCACAAATCGCATCGATGCGAGAACCGGACTGGCCGAAGCTTCGTAATCAAGGGTGGAGGTTGCTCATGCGGAATGTCAAAACACTTGCCATCCTCGCCGTCTGCACGCTGCTGGTCATAGGGTGCGGAGTCAATAAATCGATCCGCATTGCCGACGGTGAGTCTGTCAACGGCGGGAAGGCTACGGTCAACGGCAACGTATTCATCGGCGACGACTGTACCGTTCGCGGCGACTGCCGCACGGTCAACGGCGGGGTCACTGTCGGTGCCGGTTCGGACGTGGGTGGATTGCAGTCGGTCAACGGCTCGATCAAGATCGCCGAGAATGTCAGCGCAGATGGCAAAGTCGGAACCGTCAACGGCTCGATCCGCCTCGCCGAAAATGTGACGATCACGGGCGACGTCGATACGGTCAACGGTTCTGTCTTCTGCAAAGCCGGTGACGTCATTACCGATGACATCACTACGGTCAACGGCTCCATCCACCTCGCTCGCGCCGAGGTCGGAGGCAACCTCGGCACGGTCAACGGTTCGGTGACCCTGAAGGACAACTCGAAGGTTTCCGGGAACGTCCTCATCAAGGGCAAGTCCACCCGCTACGGTAAGAAGAAGGCCATCGAGATCATCATTTCTGACGGTTCGGTTGTCGAGGGCGACATCATCGTCCGCGACCCCAAGCGCGATGTGAAGGTGATCCTCTCCGGCGGCGGCAAGGTCTTGGGCGAAATCCAAAACGCCGAGATCATCGAGCTCGAGTCGTAGCCTGATCAAACGCAGGCTATCGAGGGCCCAAATGCCGAACGGCTTGTGAAGGGCGAATAACCACAGAGACTCTGAGGGCACAGAGGACACCACAGAGATAATCCTTCTCTTGGTGTCGAAAACCCGATCGTGATGCTATGACGCACGATAAACCCCTCACTCAGCGCCACCTTTCGATACTCCTCCGTGTTCTTCTCTGTGTCTCTTTGCTTCTGTGGTGGTTCAAATCGACCGGAAGGCTGCCAACCATTGACAGGCTTCAGGATTTGGTATTACGATGTAACACCGATTCCCTGGAGGAAATGAGATGGCGACCCTGGGTGGCAAGCAGCAGATCGTGACCTTCAAAGCCGAAGAAGCTCTCGTTGATGCGATGGAGGACATCCCCAATCGCTCCGAGTTCATCCGCTCGGCAATTCTCGCGGCATTGGAAGGTGTGTGTCCTCTCTGCCACGGCACGGGAGTATTGAATCCCCACCAGCAGCGTCACTGGGAGGAGTTCAGCCGCACTCACTCCGTCGAGAGATGCGACGAGTGCGACGAGGGAAAGCTCGTCTGCGTCGCGCACCGAGGCTGATCGGATTTTCGTTGAGATATCGTCACGCGACGTACCTCGGGATACTGATCCTCGCGATATTGGCCCCGGTGACGTCCGCCGCACAGGGGGTCTATGTCAGTATTCCGCCACAGGCCTATCTGGTCGAACGGTTGGCCGGAGATTTCGTTGAGGTGGGAGTTCTGCTGCCACCGGGGGCATCACCGGCGACCTACGAACCGACCCCGAAACAGATGGCCGCTCTCGATCACTCACAGCTCTACCTGCAAATCGGAGCACCCTTCGAAGGGCCGGTGTTGGCGAAGATCTCGGATTTGATGCCGGACCTCCGGGTCGTCGACTGCCGGGTCGGCGTCGAGCTCGAGCCAATCGGGGGCGACGGTCACGATCACGGTTTCGGACTCCTCGACCCCCACATCTGGCTCGACCCGCAACGAATGAAAACCATTGCCGACACGACCGCGAGGGCGTTACAGATCCTACTCCCCAACGAGTCGCCCATGATTGAGGAACGCCTCGCCGCGCTTCACAGTGCCATTGATGCAACAGATGTCCGAATCAGTGAGTTACTCGCCCCAGTCGCTGGACGTACAGTGCTCGTTTTTCATCCCGCCTACGGCTATTTCACCCGCCGCTACGGTCTGATCCAAAAAGCGGTGGAAGTGGACGGCAAGACCCCATCAGCCCGGCGCCTGGCAACGGTCGTCGACGAGATTCGGCAGCAACCGGTGACAGCTCTCTTCGTGCAACCTCAGTTCTCGCGATCTGCGGCAGAACGGGTGGCCGCCGCCCTCGACTGTGAGCTCGTCGAACTCGACCCCCTGGGCGGCGACTACCTGGCCAACCTGGAGACCATCGCGAACAGGATCGTCGGGGCGCTGCAGTGAAAACCGAAAAACCCGCACCCGTTATCGAGGTCGAGAATCTGAGCTTCCGCTTTGACGGCGGACCACCGGTGCTCGAGGGCGTCAACCTCGAGATTTCCGCCGGCGATTTCGCCAGTGTCATCGGCCCCAACGGCGGCGGCAAGACGACCCTGGTCAAGCTGATCGTCGGCCTCCTCACACCAACCACCGGGTGGGTGCGTATTTTCGGCCTGCCGCCGGTCAAGGCCCGGCCCCGCATCGGCTACATGCCCCAGCACGCGATGATGGACCCGCGTTTCCCGGTCCGAGCGACCGATGTCGTTCTCATGGGTCGGCTCGGGAGTGGTCGCCGGTTCGGAAACTACAGTCGTGCAGACCGGGAGGCTGCAGCCGGCGCCCTCGCCAAGGTAAACCTCGAGGACATCGGTGCGCGACCATTTTCTGATCTCTCAGGTGGACAGCGACAACGCGTCCTGCTCGCCCGCGCCCTCGTCACCGATCCCGAACTCCTTCTCCTGGACGAACCCGCCGCCGGACTCGACCAGAAAGTGGAGCAGGACTTCTTCGAGCTGCTGCAGGAGCTTAACCGTCAGCTCACGATCGTCCTCGTGACCCACGATCTCGGCTTCGTGGCAGGCTTTGTTCGTACCGTGATCTGCGTCCATGGGCATGTCGACATCCATCCCACGAGCGCGCTCGACGGTCGCACGATCTCCGAGATCTACGGTGGAGAAGTGCGCATGGTGCGCCATGACCACCGGATGGATGACTGATGGAATTCCTCAACGCCGTCCTCGAGATTCGAGTTTCTCCAGCACGCCCTGGTGGCAGGCGCGCTCGCCGGCATCGCCTGTGGAGTGGTTGGTTCCTATGTTGTCGTTCGGCGCATCACCTACATCGCCGGAGCGATCGCGCACTGCGTGCTCGCCGGCCTGGGAGTCGGACGCTGGTTGCAGGTAGTCCACGGGTGGCCGATCACGCCCGCGCAGGGCGCAGTCGTAGCGGCTGTGGCCGCGGCGCTGATAATCGGCATCGTGAGTCTTCGCGTACATGAGCGTGAAGACACCATCATCGGGGCGGTGTGGGCGATCGGCATGGCGATCGGGATCCTCTTCATCGCTGTCACGCCCGGTTACCACGAAGACCTCATGAGCTACCTCTTCGGAAATATTCTGCTCATCGGGGGCGGAGATCTGTGGATGATGGCGGCGCTCGACGCAGTGGTCATAGTCCTCGCACTTGGCCTTTACCCGCAGCTCGAGGCAGTCTGCTTCGATGAGGAATTCGCACGGCTCCGCGGCCTCAATGTCGAAGCCTACGTCCTGGTCCTGCTGGTGCTCACCGCCCTCACCGTAGTCCTTCTCGTCAGCGTCGTGGGAATCGTGCTGGTGATCGCCCTCCTCACCCTGCCGGCCGCTATCGCCGGTCAGTTCACGGCCACCTTGCGCGGCATGATGGCGCTCGCCTCGCTGCTTGCCATCGCATTTACAACCGCTGGGCTCGCAGTGAGCTACGCACCAGATCTCCCTGCCGGAGCAACAACCATCGTCATCGCAGGTGGGGTGTACCTGCTGGTTCTACTTTTCCGGCGGGTGGTAGCTGGGTTCCGCTCCTAAACAGAAGCGACCAAAAATCGAATCAGTTTTGAGGTTTGAGTTGCAGCTTCATCCCTACTTAGTACAGAGGGAAGGTCGAGGGGTAACTCAAAACTCATAACTCAAAACTCAACACTTGCCGTTCAGCTTGTCTATCATCCACCTGCCATTGTTTGTCAAATATCTGTCAATCAGCCGTTTATGCACCTCAAATGGTTATAATGACCTCGCTGACCGTGGACGGTCGGAAGGAGAAACCGAATGAAAAGCTTACGAAATACAACAATACTGCTCGTCTTAACCCTCATCGCGGCGATTTTCGTTGCACCCGGGGATGCGCAGGCAGACGAATCTTGCTGCCTCAACAACTACCGATTTGCGGGCGGATGCATGGTCGTCGCCCGTGGCCAGGAGACCTGCCAGGACGTCATTGCTTACCTCAACAATTTCAACAGCGTAGGCAAATATTACTGCGACAACACCATGGTCCGCGGTGGGTGGACGCTCAGTGACTGCGGTAACCCGGCGATGAACTCGAATCCGTACGTCACTCCCGGGAACGCCCAACAGTCCGCACCTGCTCAGGAAATCCAGTCCAGACCGCGGGTGACCGAGCCGCCGAAGGCTGCGCCGGTACAGGACGCAACCCTGATCCAGACGTCAGCACCGCTCAATGTGCGGTTTGCTGCCGGGATCGACTCCGCCAGCCAGGGCGCCGGACAGATCGTCACCGGCACCCTCGAAGAGGATCTGATGTCGGGTGACACCCTGATCGCCCCGGCCGGCAGCGAGGTGCAATTCCAACTGGTTCCAACCAGTTACTGGATGGACGGCGGTGGCGATGCGTTCAAG
Source organism: Candidatus Sulfomarinibacteraceae bacterium (assembly GCA_963776765.1). Lineage (GTDB taxonomy): Bacteria > Acidobacteriota > Thermoanaerobaculia > Thermoanaerobaculales > Sulfomarinibacteraceae > Sulfomarinibacter. The sequence continues at coordinate 45,594 of CAVZOK010000009.1, read as the reverse complement.
ATCCAGGCGACCGCAATCAAGGTCGGTGACGAATTCGTGCCGGTCAACGCAACCGCGGTCGCGGCCACGGGGGAATTCGGCACTGCTGGTGCAGAGGTGAGCGTTCCCAAGGGTTCGCTGGTGAGTTTCGAAACTGAGATCGCTGATCAGCTCGCAGCCGACAAGACAGCCCTCGAAGCAGGAGGCGCGGCGTGGATGGAAGCCTTCGGCGCCAAGGACATCGATACGCTGACCGCGTTCTATGCTGAAGATGCGGTTCTGCTGCCACCCAACGCACCGGCGATCTTCGGGCGCGATGCGATCAGAGCAACTATGCAGGAGATGTTCGCTGCGGGCCTGGGTGTCGAGCTCGAGGACCTCGAAGTCAAAGTTGCCGGGAATCTCGGTTACAAGGCCGGGCGCTACCGCTCCACCGCCGAAGATGGATCGCTGATCGATCGTGGCAAGTACATCGAAATCTGGTCGAAGACCGACGGCGGCTGGGTCCTCCACCGCGACATCTGGAACAGCAGCGTACAGCCGGGCCTCGACGATCACGAAGAATAGAAGCTCGTTCAACGATCACTCAAAGGGGCCTGCGGGTCCCTTTTTTGTGAATACAGATGCAGGATGCAGGATGCAGGATGCAGGATGCAGGATGCAGCGAGATCGTAAAACCCACCCACGGATTTCCAAGGTCCAGGTGCGATGGATCCTGAACCCTGGATCACTCTTGTCCAAGACAGCGTCTCGGGAAGCCGGCTCAGATTTGACTGGCGGAGGCATTGCAGCGGCAGGTGCAGTGGCAGCCACCAGCGACAGCAATCAGCGTCAGCGATCAGAGGCCGCGGCAGCGACAGCATCCAGTCTGACTGGGATATATAACTGAAATCATGACCTTGGGTTGAGCAATCGCCAGGTCATGGCACGGACCTGATCGAAGGCCTTCATGACGTCACGGGCGGCTGTCTGACTGATCGCCCCGGCGTGCGCGAGGAGCTTCAAGTGGCTGTCGACCTCTTTGGCCGAGGCGTAGGCGATTCTCCAGTGGTTCGACCGGTCCCTTCCGACCCGGCCGTGCCCTTCTGCGAGGTTAGCTGGAACCGAGCTTGCCGACCGGATCACCTGATCGGCAATCGGCTTCAGAGGAGCGGGAACTCTCATCACCAGCTTGATCGCGATTCCTGCTGCTTCGAGGGCTATCGTATGGGCAATGAGGTTTGGCTTCGTGGCGGCGTTGGACATGGTCACCTCCGGGTCGTTACTGGCGTCGCAAGGCTGGCGCCGTGACTCACCCTCACCAGCCAGTGGCCGTAAGCCAACCACCCTCACGCTCGAAGACCCGCCATCGACAACGGCCACGGATGGCTGCTGAGGGCGAGTTCATCCCCTATTTGTCGACCCGAAGGTAATCTTGGCGGCTCATCGACCCGGAGGTGATCATGCCGGCGTCACGGGAAATCTGACGCCAGATCCGGGGTTGACACCCCGGGCTATCCATCTGTCGCCGCTCCGCGGCTCGGCGTTGTGCTGCCCCCGACGCGGTCGCTGATGGCTGGCGCTGTTTCCTGACGCTGCTTTCTGTCGCTGCCGCTGAATACTGCCGCTGTCGTGACCTGTCGCGGTCGCCCGCGCCTTGAACAGCATCAGTTGGTTGAAGGGAACCTCGCCTTGGAAAGGCCGAAAACCGACCCGTAACCCTTGTGTTTTCAGATGGGCAACGTCACCTGTGGATTTGTTTTGGACAGCACTGATGCAGGATGCAGGATGCAGGATGCAGGATGCAGGATGCAGGATGCAGCGAGATCGTAAAACCCACCCACGGATTTCCAAGGTCCAGGTGCGATGGATCCTGAACCCTGGATCCTGAATCCGGGTGGCGGAGTGCATCTCGTATCTGGGTGGGTGGAATAACTTCGCTACAATGCCCACGACACTCCACGGTTTTATTTTCGGGGGATTCCATCATGACCATCTCAAAGCAACAACGGACGAAATGGACACGGTGGGCGGGCGTTTGTCTGCTCCTGATCGCCGCCTGCACCATGAATCCGGCCACGGGTGAGCGCCAGCTCACCCTGATGTCGGAGGCCCAGGAGATCCAGATGGGGGCGCAGACCCATCCAGAGGTTCTGGCCGCATTCGGCGCCTACGACGATCCCGAGTGGCAGGCCTACATCCAGGAGCTCGGAGCGAAGATCGCAGCCACCTCGGAACGGCCCGATCTGAACTGGACGTTTACCGTCCTCGACGATCCGGTGGTCAACGCCATGGCGCTGCCGGGCGGCTTCATCTACGTCAACCGCGGCATCCTTGCCCACTTCAACTCCGAGGCCGAACTCGCGTCGGTTCTCGGGCACGAGATCGGGCACGTGACCGCGCGCCATTCGGTGGAGCAGATGAGCCGGGCACAACTCGCTCAGCTCGGTCTTGGCGTGGCGGCAGTCGCCAGCGAGGAGTTCCGACAGTACGCGGGGTTGGCGAGCCAGGGCCTCAGCGTCCTCTTCCTCAAGTTCGGCCGTGACGACGAGAACCAGTCCGACTCACTCGGTCTACGCTATATGACCCGCGCCGGATACGACCCGCACGAGATGCCGAAGGTCTTTGCCACCCTCGACAAGGTGACCCAATCCCATGGTCTGCGAGGCACTCCAGAGTGGCTCTCGACCCACCCCGACCCCGGCAATCGAATCGCAAACATTGACGCCCGCATCGGCCGCCTCCCACCCGAGCTGCAGCAGGGCACGGTCGGCCGCGAATCCTATCTCAATCGTCTCTCCGGTATGATCTTCGCCGACGATCCCCGCCAGGGATACACCGTCGGCCAGACCTTCTACCACCCCGAACTCGCCTTCAAGATCGAGTTCCCCGACCAGTGGCAGATCATCAACCAGCGCCAGGCGGTGGGTGCATTGAGCCCGAACCGCGATGCAGCGGTCGTTTTGACCCTGTCGGACAAAGACTCGCCGCAGGCAGCGTTCGATGCCTTTTTCGGCCAGGAGGGCATCCAACGAGGACCCAACCGTGGAGGGAATATCTACTCCTTCCGTGCGGTCGACACCCAGACCGGAGAGAGCCGGGCCGAAGGGTTGATCGGCTATCGATCGCTCGAGGGGCGGGTCTACCAATTGATGGGCTACACGGGTCTCGAAACCTGGGACAGCTATGCCGACGGTATGCACCAGAGCCTGAAGAGCTTTTCCAGGGTTACAGAGCGCCGCTACCTCAAGGTCTCACCGGCCACGATCGATGTTGTCAAGCTGCCGAAGAGCATGAATATGACCGAGTTCGTCCGGCGTTACCCCTCGATCATCGAGGTCGAGCAGCTCGCCCTCATCAACGGCGTCAATGCGGACACGGTGATGGATCCGGGCCGACTGGTGAAGCGAGTCGTCGGCGGCGAGCTTCCAAAACGATAGGCTCTCGAAATACCACTTCGACCCAAACCGCAGATCTGCGCAGTTAAATGCAAATCATAAAATCGTGGATTTATCTGCGTCCATCTGCGTTATCTGCGGTTTCTCCGGCAGGTTTGCGGAGGATCCAGAGGTATGTCGGGGAAGCCCAGTACGCAACACTCAATATCGCATTTGCGATGCGCTGCTTTCGTGACCCCGGCCGGATCATATCGGTGGCCTCGAATTTTTCCGGGTCGCGCACCACCGCCCCGGTGTAGTCCGTGACCCCGAAGGCGCGAACCAACCGCTTGAGCCCCCACAGGGTGCGGTGAGTTTCGTAGCGCATCTGACCCCGGCCTGTCACTCGTACGTAAAGGTTCGCGAGCGGCCTTGGCAGCACGGTCACGAAAGGCAGGTTGTAATGTCCATCCCATACCCGCAGCCGATTCTCCGCGGCAAAGAAACAGAATCCTCCGGGCCGCAGGACGCGGTGAATTTCGTCCAACATCCGCTGCGCGTCGGGAACGTGCTCGTAGATGTGGGTACAGGTGACGAGATCGAACTCCCCGGACGCAAAGGGAATGTCCAGGGAATCACCGATTTGGTACGCAATATTTTCGGCAGCCCGGTTCTGGCGGGCCCACTCCACAGCCCCGTCGTCGATGTCAATTCCGACCACGTTACCGAAGAATTCGGCGTAGTGCCGAGTGAGAATTCCGGTCGAGCAACCGATATCGAGTAAGCGCATCTCGCGAGGGTCAATACCCGCCTGCAGAAGGGCATCGAGAATCACTGCCACAGTCTTGCGAGCCTTTTGCAGGCGGCCCTTTTCGTCGAACATGGTCTGCGGGTGGATCTCGGAGAAGTCGTGCTGGTAATCCCGACCTTCACCCATGTCGGCGGCGCTCCATCTATCCTGTTGAATCTGTCGGATTGGGGGTCGGTCCCAAGCGGCCGACCAGCTCGAGAAAGGTCGTATCGCCAACCGTTTCGAAGCCCGCATCGCGGAAATTCGTCACGATATCTTCAACCTCGAGTTCAATCGGACGGTGCCGGATCTCCCCATCCCCCATCGGGATAAACGCTGCAATGACCTGGGCAACGCGCAACTCGGCCAGAGAGCGGGCCGGCACCACGCCCTCGTCGCCGCGGCCAATTGCTACCCGGCGAACGAGACCGGCCTTTTCGAGCCGCTCGAGGTGGCTGTCCACGGAACCCGTCGCCACCAGAAAACGGCGCGACAGCTCATCTGCTGTCGGTGGGTCCTTTCCCTCGTGAAATCTCTTCGCGATCAGGAGGAAAAGCTGGAGGCCGGTCGGCACCCGATCGCATTCGTCGCGATCGCCCGCGGCCTTGGAGCGAACCAGGGCAGCGAAATGCTGGTGGGTGAATGCTATTTCCAGACCGAGGAGAACGATGATCCAGGTGATATAGAGCCAGATGAGGAAGATCGGGATCACCGCCAAAGAACCGTATATGGTCGAGTAGCGGACCGATTGACCGACCGAGTTGGCAAAGACGTTCTTTCCAAGCTCCCAAAGGATGCTGCCGATCGCCGCACCGAGCAACGCACTCTTGATCTTCACCCGTGTAAATGGAATGACGAGGTACATGAGCCAGAAGGCGAGGAAGGTGAAGAATAGAGGAAAAATCCAGGCCCCCAACTTCTCGAGGGTCCCTGGATCGAAGGGTATATCCCGGAAGACAATCGCCTTGATGCGCGCCGACATGGTGATGCTGGTGCCGAGAAGAAGAGTGCCAAAGACCAATACCGAGGTATAGGAAGTGATCTTGGGTATGAATTTGCGTTGGGTGGTAACGTGCCAGATCTGGTTGAAATTGGATTCGATGTTGTCGAGCAGCAGGATCGAGGCCAGTACCAGGAAGAGAAAGCCGATCAGCCCCAACTTGCTGGCGCCATCGGCAAACTGGTTGAAATAGAGAACGATTTCATCCTGGCTGGTCGGCAGGAACTGGCTGAAAAGGAATTCCTGTACCTTCTGTTTGACGTCATCGAAGGCGCCGAAGGCGGAAAAGAGAGCGAACCCGACGGCAACCAACGGCACCGCGGCCAGCAGAGACGAGTAGGCCAGGCCCGAAGCGCGGATGACCACCTTGTCGCGACTGAGCTGACTCCAGGTGGCCTGAACAAACTGAATGACCCGAACCGCAACCCTCTCCCACAGCGGAAGGACGCGAACGTCGAGACGGTGCAGATGGTTCAGTACTCTCATGGTTCTCGCCGTCCCATAATAGTTCAGATCGGCGCAAAGGACGCTCCTGTAGAATATGCCCAGCGTGAAATTGTTGACAATTAACAGAGGCGCCGCCAGTGGCGGCTGCAGAAAATAGGAGGTTTGAGATGAAAAGTTCGAGAACCATGATCGCCGTAGTGTTTTGCGCCCTGTGCGTTTCAGGACTTGTGACCGCGGCTGAGACCGACGAGGCAGCAACGGCGACCCAGCAGGGGCCGTGCTGTTTCGAAAACCCGCGATTCAGCGGCACGTGCCAGGTAACCCCGGCCCCTGAGGAGACCTGTGGCGACATCCTGGGCTACCTCAACAACCCGAACAGCGTCGGCAAGAACTACTGTGGCAACACCAAGGTCCGTGGCGGCTGGACAAGCGTTGCGTGCGAGGGTGCGGCCTCGACTCTGGCCGCCGAGCACTGCGGCGACAGCCCGGAATGACCGGCAGCGGGCAACCGTTCTGCCGCAGACAGAGCACACAGCCTGTGAACAGGGAGACCCGATGAAAATACATTCCACACGGCTCGTGATCGCGATCTGCCTCGCAGTCGTACCCAACGCATGGTCACAAGCCAAGGACGACAGCGCCATTCAGCTCACCCGATCGGCGATCCAGGCCGAGCGTCAGGCCATCCTCGCCAGCAATCTCGAGCTCAGCGAGAAGGAAAGCGCCATCTTCTGGCCGCTCTACGAAGAGTATCGGAACGCGCTGGAGTCAGCCGTCAAAACCCGCGTCGACCTGCTCAACCAGTATTTCGCGAGCTACGAGACCTTGACCGACCAGGAGGCGACCGCGCTGCTCGACAAACACATCGCCTGGGAGAAGGAGGTCCTCAAGGTCCGAAGCACCTATGCGAAGAAGATGAGCAAGGCACTTCCAGGCAAGACAGTCGCCCGTTTTTTTCAGATCGAGAACAAGATGGACATCATCGTCGAATATGAAATGGCAGGAGAGATTCCGCTCATCAAATAGATCAACAGCCTGAAACAGTTCAGTGTCTCGGCCGGTCTGATCATCCGATTCGGGGACTACTGAGCCTTCGATGATCCACACCTCGTGCGAGCCCGCACATGGGCCCCAAAAGGCCCCCGAACACCGTGTTAGGCTAGCGTGGGATTAAAGGAACTTCCTATCCCTGATCCCGGCTTCCGGCTGTTTGACACGAGTTGTATCGACCCGAGCAAAAAGGTCTATGATTCAAACACTGTACAGATCTTTACCCGTCAGCCTGCTTGTTCTCCTGGTGTGCACCGGCTCATTTGCAGCTGAAATCCAGCTGTCGCTGGACCTGCGAATTTCCGGGGATACAGTCACCGTCAGCGTGGAGAACAACTCGGCGCGGGGGATCCATATCGAAACGGTGTACATCTCGTTCGACAACAACAAGCATGCACATCCGTATCGCAGGAACATGGCCGGGCAGGAAAGAAAATCATTTGACTACACAATCGCTCCCCCGTCCCTACCGGGAACCTATCCGCTAACCGCCGCAGTGCGCTATATGAATGACGGTCGGCTGCTTTCGCTGAAGCACGTGACCCTCATTGATTTCATGGAACCAGCGGTGCTCGATGCTGCGCCGGTCGCCGAAACCGCAACCATTAGTGAGCGCGGCGCGGTCACCCTGTGGGCTTCCCAGCCGGAGCTGTGGCGGCTGGTGCTGCCCGATGAGGTCACGGTCGAGAGCGTGGAAACGGCTTCGGACCACCGGACATTCATGGTTCAAACCACGGTGCCTGGCTTTTCCTGCAGCTATCGCTTTTTCGGCGTGGCCGAGCAGGTTTCCGGGGGGAAACACTACGCGGCACTCTGCTTTGGCACCCTGAACACCGGTCACGAAGAAGCCGCCGGGGGGTACCGCCGGGGCAGACTCCCCTCTGCCGCGCTGCTGGCACAGGCGCTGCTGTTTTTGTGCGCATCCGCATACCTGCTGGCAAAGCGCAGCGCGCCGGTCCCCGCCGCACCGCCCCCGGATGCCACGGCCACCAGCAGGAAAAAGGGCGGCAAGCGGAGGGCAGCAAAGCGGGCCGCTCCGGCAGCGCTCCCGGAGCCGCGGCTGCAGGCTGCCCTGACGAAGTATTCAGCCCGCATGTTCTTTCTGACCGCGCTGTACTGGGGTGTGCAGAACATTGGCGGGTGGCTGGACGCGCTTTTGCCGCTGGTGAGCTGGGGGCCGGCGGAGTACTTCCTGACGGTCGCGCAGGCCAACTTCCGCGGTTCGAATTATGAGTACTTCTTTACCTATTTCGCGGATTTCTACTGGGGTGCCTGCCTCCTGACAGTGCTTCCATATCTTTACTGGTTTGACGCCGACACGCCCCTATCCCGGGACAAATACGTCTGCTTCTTAAGGACCCTGCTCTCCCTGGGAAACCTGTTCAAGCGGAAAAAGCCCATCTGGGACTACTACAGCCGGCTGGGTATGCTCACCCTCTGCGTGAAACTTTTTTTCATCCCGTACTTGACCTCATGGGCGATCAACAACACCTTCGACCAGCGAAATCTATTGTCAACATTCACCTGGGATCTCTACACGGTGAACGCCTTCCTGGTGGCCCTGTTCATCTATGTGGACACCGTGGTCTACTCCTTTGGATACGTGGTAGAAGCCTCATTTCTGAATAACAGGATCAAGTCCGTGGAGCCCACGCTGCTGGGGTGGGTGGTGTGCCTGTGGTGCTATCCGCCATTCAACGAGTTTTCGTTCAAGATATTTGACTACCAAGTTTTCGATATCGCCCGCACGTATCCCTCCTGGGTCGACGGCGCCCTGACGTGTGTTATTTCTATCTTGTGGGGAATCTTTGCCTGGGCAACCGTGGCCCTGGGGTTCAAGGCCTCCAACCTCACCAACCGTGGCATCGTGGATTACGGCCCGTACCGCTTTGTGCGCCACCCCGCCTATGTGGCCAAGCTGCTGATCTGGGTCATCCAGTGCGTCTTCTTTGCCAAGTTCTTTGTGGGGATGCTTCTGGGGTTTGCCCTGATTTATGGGCTGCGGGCGTGGACCGAGGAGCGGCACCTGTCGGCAGACCCCGAATATATCGCCTACAGGAACAAAGTGCGTTGGCGGTTTGTACCGGGATTGATTTGAACGCGTTACTCGAACGTTATTTGGGGTTGTCGAGCTGATCGACCCCGAAATCCGCTCTGAATGTCTTGACCGATGCATCAGAAGAGCGCTCGGAGTGGGGATGCGAGCTTCGAGCAGACTGCGACCAGTGAATGTGGCCGTGCCCGTTTCTTTCAGATCGAGAAAAAGATGGACATCATCGTCGAGTACGGGCTGGCCGGAGAGATTCCGCTCATCAAGTAAAACAAAAGCCTCTATCAGTTCGACGTCTCGGCCGGTCTGATCATCCGCTTCGGAAACAACAGAGCCTTCAGATGAACAGCGCCCCCTGCTGTACAATTCGACAATACTGAGGGGAGCCGAAATGAGAGACCTATTGACGATCCTGGTCGTGGCAGTCACTACACTCGCGGCAGCACCGTGTGCGGCCGCCGACGAACCGACGATCTCCGAGCTCTTCCTCAAGGTTGACGGCGCGGTGGTCGAGATCGCCACCGTACAACAGGTCGTGGCCGACCAGGGGCCCGCTCGACGGGTCAGCTCGGGGGGTCTCGGCTCCGGGTTTCTGATCTCGGCCGACGGTCAGATCGTCACCGCCGCCCACGTCGTGCAGGTGGCCGACGAGGTGTCGGTCCGATTTGTTACCGGCGACGTGGTCACGGCCAGAGTCCTTGCATCGGACCCCAGCGCGGATGTCGCTCTGATCAAAGTCGATACGGTACCTGCCGGCATCGAGCCGGTGGTCCTCGGCGACTCCGACTCCGCCAAGGTCGGCGAGGAAGTATTCGTCATCGGCGCGCCCTACGGCATCGCCCACTCGCTCACAGCGGGGCATGTCAGCGGACGCCGGACGCCGAGCCAGCTCTTCGGCGGCTTCGAGCAGGTGGAGCTCCTGCAGACGGATGCCGCCATCAATCAGGGCAACTCGGGTGGACCGATGTTCAACATGCGGGGGGAGGTGATCGGCATCGTCAGCCACATCCTCTCCTCCAGCGGAAGCTTTCAGGGAGTTGGCTTCGTCATCACATCAAATCTCGCCCGGGAAATGCTGCTTGAAGACCCGTCGCCGTGGACTGGACTCGACGGCGTTCTCATCGAGGGCCCGATGGCACGAGCTCTGAATCTCCCGCAGCGAGCCGGGATCCTGGTGGAAAGCGTCGCGGCGGGCTCTCCGGCGTCGGCCATTGGTTTGCACGCGGGTAGCCTCAAGGCCCAGATTGGGGGTCAGAGTTTCAACCTCGGGGGCGATGTGATCCTCGCGATCAATGGCGTCATCGTCGGCACTTCCCGGTTCAGCGAGAGGACCGACGAAAAGAATCGCAGTTTGAAAGGCGATGACCAGTTTGTGCTCAGGGTACTCAGGGAAGGCAACGTCATCGAACTTCGGAGATCAGTGTCGGTCCTGGGGATGGAACGCTGAAACGCGAAATACCTGCCTCGATAGGTGGGTTTCCTTCAACAGTATGAAGAATCGGAATCAGGAGGAATCTATGAAACGCTTCGCACTCGCCGCCCTCGCTCTTGCCATCACCCTTGCCGCCGCCGTACCTGTCGGTGCCCACTGCCAGATCCCGTGTGGGATTTACGACGACGAGCTCCGCGTGCAGCTCATCGAGGAACACATCACCACAGTCGAGAAATCGATGAACCAGATCATCACCCTCGGTGCTGCCGAAAATGTTGACTACAACCAGCTGGTTCGCTGGGTCAGCAACAAGGAAGCTCACGCACAGGAGATCCAGGACATCGTGACCGCCTATTTCATGGCGCAACGGATCAAACCACCCAAGGATCACGGCGATGAAGCCGCGGTCAACGAGTACATGCACAAGCTGGCGCTGCTCCACGCCATCCAGATCCACGCGATGAAGGCCAAGCAGAGCACTGACCTCGAGCAGATCGAGACGCTCCGCAATCTGGTCGCCAAGTTTCGCGCAGCGTACTTTGGCGAAGAGGGCGAGCACGCGCACTAGGCCGAATTCGGAAATCGGAATTCGGAGTTCGGAATTACACCCGCCCACCATGTATGTTCACGAAAGGCCGGGCGGTCATTCCGAATTCAAAATTCCGAATTCAGAATTCGCTATTCGTGTCGCGATTGTTCAATCGCGGCACGAATAGCGCGGATGTGATCGGGAGTTGTGCCGCAACACCCACCGATGATACCGACACCGAGATCCGTCAGCCGACCGACGCGCTCCGCCATGTATTCTGGCGACTCGGGGTAAACGAGTCCGCCGTCACGGTTTTCGGGGAGGCCGGCGTTCGATTGGATGATCACCGGTACCGATGAGTGCTCGGTGAATTTGCCGGCGATCTCGATCATCGTGTCAATACCGTTGCCACAATTCGAACCTACGATGTCGGCGCCGGCTTCAATCAGAGTTCTACACGCCTGTTCGACGGTGGTTCCCATAGTTGTAAAAAAACCACGCGGTGTAGCGTCGAAGGTCATGGTGGCGGCCAACGGAATGTCGGTCGAAAGGGCACGCGCCGCCCTGACCGCGAGCTCGGCCTCCCGCAGATCGATCATGGTCTCGATGCAGATGATGTCCGCGCCGGCATCGATGAGAGCACCGATCTGGCGGTGGAAGGCCTCGGAAACAACTTCCGAAGCGGTGTCACCGTATGGCTCGAGGATCTTGCCGGTGGGTCCCACCGACGCCGAAATGTAGGCGCGGCCTCCGGTCACCGGTCGTAGAACCTCGACCGCGGCACGATTGATCTCTTCGGTGCGGTCGTCGAGTCCGTGCGAACCGAGGTTGAGGGGCGAGCCGCCGAAGGTGTTGGTGGTGATGAGATCGGCGCCCGCGTCGAGATACAACCCGGCCACTTCGACCAGGACCTCGGGCTTGGTCAGATTCATGCTTTCAGGGCAGTCTCCGGGCGCCAGACCACGCGCCATGAGCTGCGTCCCCCAGGCACCATCGCCACACAGAATCTCGCCCGCACCCAACCGTTCAAGGGGTGATTTCACCCAGCCAATTCCTTGACGATCTCTACCGCATTGCCGGCGTCATAGCCGTAGGCGTCTGCTCCAATTTCGTCTGCGAACGCCTTCGACAATGGTGCTCCACCAACGATCACCTTGACCTTGTCCTGCAGTCCCCTGGCCTTGACCAGCTCAACCACCTCTTTCATTCCTGTCATCGTCGTGGTGAGAAGGGCCGACAACCCGATCACTGAGGCTCCCTCAGCCTCAGCGGCATCAACAAAGACATCGGCGGCCACATCGCTGCCGACATCGATGACCTCGTAACCCGCACCTTTGAGCATGATGCCAACGAGGTTCTTGCCGATATCGTGCAAGTCACCTTTGACGGTACCGATCACGACCTTTCCGTGCGTCGGCATCTCTCCTCCGATGAACAGCGGTTTCAATAGGTCGATGCCTGCGTTCATGGCCCTCGCTGCAAGGAGCAGCTCAGGCAAGAAAATCTCGTGGGCCCCGAAGCGCTGTCCCACCACGTCCATGCCGGCCAACAGTCCATCGTTGAGGATCTGCGCCGCCGGAAGACCGGCGTCAATCGCTTGCCGGGTGAGCTCGGCTACCTGCTCATGCTCCCCCCGCTGTAAGCTCTCACCGATCTGTTGCAGTATTTCCATTCCAAACCTCCAAATGAGAATATACCCCCGAAACTGCCCAGAGCATTCTAAACTACGCATCGGAGGACACCCTGAGAGAGATATTCGAGGTCGGCCCAAACCAGCTTCTATTGGCGACGGACTCAGCAATTCGCGGGTTGGAGGCGCGTGGTAGCTCGCCCGCGGCTGGAGCGGTGCAGTCCATCATAGATCGGTCCCGCGAGGTCTTCAGCGACAGCGCGCGACCGACCGGCCTCTACGAATCCCTCGCATTGACCGACTTCGAGGACATATATCGGGGCCGGGGCGACAACGACGACGATACACCGCTCGAACACGTGGTGGACGATGCGTTGTCCCTGGCCCTTTTTTCGGTGACATTGGGACCCGCTGTTTCCGACCATATCAACACCCTTTTCGACGCAGGTGAGCTCGCGGAAGGCTATATCCTCGACCAGGTCGCTTCCTTTGCCGCCGATGAACTGGCCGATATCGCGGCCCGCAGATTTCAAAACAACAGCGAGCGAAGCGATCTGGCCGTGCTGCCCTACAGTCCGGGATATTGCGGATGGCATGTCTCGGGCCAGGAGGCCCTCTTCGCCCGCCTCAGGCCCGACGAGATCGGCATCTCTCTCAACGACAGCTTCCTCATGCACCCCATCAAGTCGGTGTCGGGGGTGTTGGTGATGGCCCCAGCGGAAGCTCATGATTTCAGCCCAGCCTTCCCCTGCTGCGCCACCTGCACAACGCTCGATTGCCAGGACAGGATCGCTTCACTGCGGTCTCGGAGTGGATAAATCCCCTCGATGCTCGATGCGAGATGCGAGATGGGAGATGCGCCCCCCACCCTTGGAGGGACCGCAGATCGCGTCGGCGGACACAGGTTGTTCACGAGTCGTTGGCGCTACCGAGTATCGGTTCTCGGTGACGCCACTGAGTATGAGGAGCCACCTTTAGCATTGTTGGCCTCAGCGATGGGGTAACTTCGTCAACGGACCTCCAACAATGCAAAAAATGGCACCTTGCCCTTCTGGCTTGAATGCGCTGTTTTCGGCACGCGCTGAGACAGGTGGGCGGATCGAGTATCCAGTATCGAGTATCTGGTGTGTAGGCGGAAGAATCGAGAATTGAGCATCAGAACAAACGTGAGGTGCCCATTTCGTAGTAAAGTTTCGGGCGAATTTTGAGACTCGCGGCCGCGAGTCGGAAACGGGGCCTCTATGACACGCAATCGCACCGGTATGACACTCATGATCCTCCTGGCGTTGATCGCCTTTGCGGCGTCTTCATTCGCGGCAGAGGAAAAGCTCTTCTACGAAAATCGAGAGGACATTCCAGAGCAATATCGCTGGAATCTCGATCTGATCTTCCCCGACATCGATGCCTGGGAAGCCGCCTATGCTGAAGTCGAGGCGAAGATCCCTGAGCTGGCAGCCTACAAGGGGCGGCTCGGGGAATCGGCCGACGTGATGTTCGTCGCCACCGAGCTGGTCAACGACATCTCAAAGATCATTGGGGATATCTACGTCTATGCAGGTCAGTGGCAGAGCACCAATACCCGCAACGCCGACGCCAATTCCTACGTCGGCAGGGCGCAGGCACTGTACGCCAAGTTCGGGCAGGCGGTTGCGTTCTTCGAACCGGAGATCGTGCAGCTTCCCGACGAGACCATTGCAAAGTACCTCGAAGACCCGCGCCTCGAGACCTATGATCATGTTCTCGACAATATCTTGCGCACCAAGGCCCACACTCGTTCCCAGGAGGTTGAAGAACTCCTCGCTGGCTCGGCGCTCCTGCAGGGCTCACCCCAGCAGACGTATGGCTTTCTGACCAGCGCCGACATCGAGTGGCCGTCCATCAAAGACGAGAACAACGAGGATAAGAAGGTCATCCCAGGTCTTTACTACACCTTCATGTCCAGTCAAGACCGGCGGGTTCGCAAGGATGCGGCACTGGCCCTATTCGGCACCTATGATAAATACGGCAACACCTTCTCAGGCACATATAATGGCCTCGTCCAGAAGGACGTTTGGATGGCCAAGAGCCGCAAGTACCCGAGCACTCTCGACATGGAACTCGACCAGACCAACGTGCCAAGCTCAGTGGTCGAAACCCTGGTTTCAACAGTGCACGACAACTTGGACGCAGTGCATCAATACATCGAGCTTCGCAAAGCCGTCCTCGACCTCGAGGACTTCCACATTTACGACCTCTACGTCAGCATGGTGCCGGCCGCCGAGTCCACCTACACCTTCGACGAAGGTTGGGCCATGGCGATGGAGTTCTGGAAGGAGACCTTTGGCGAGGAATACGCCGCCGTCGCCGAGCAGGGCCGCAAGGAGCGCTGGATCGATGTCTACCCGAATGAAGGCAAACGGGGTGGCGCCTACTCATGGGGCTCCTACAATTCGGTCCCGTATCTCTTCCTCAACTGGGGCGGCACTCTCGAAGACGTCTCCACCCTGGTGCACGAGATGGGCCACTCCATCCACTCCTACCTCGCCAACCAGAACCAGCCCTATCACAACTCGGACTACAGCCTCTTTGTTGCCGAGGTGGGTTCGGTGGCGTCGGAATCACTCTTCTTCGAGTGGATGCTCGAACGTACCACCGACCCGACCGAGCGGCTCGCCCTTCTCAACGAGCGAATGAACTCGATCGTCGGCACCTTCCTCCGACAGATCTTCTTCCATGAGTTCGAGCACGCCGCCCACGTCATGGCTGAAGAGGGCAAGCCGCTGACCAAGGAATCGCTCGGCGCAGCGTGGAGTGATCTGTGGCTCGAGTATTACGGCGACAAGGTGACCCTCGACGACGAGTTCAAGGGTGGCTGGGCGCGGATTCCACATTTTTACCGGACCTACTACGTCTGGGTCTATGCGACCAGCTTTGCCGCCGGCGAGGCGATCGCCGGCCGTTTCCGCGCTGGCGACGAGGCCGCCGTAGGGGACTACCTCGAGACCCTCAAGCTCGGCGGTAGCGTCTACCCGATGGATGCGCTCAAGCGCGCCGGGGTCGACATGGAGAACCCGGAAGTCATCCGCGCAGTCATGGATCGCTTCCGTTCGATCCTCGGCGAGATGGAGAAGATCATGCTCGAGGAGAAGTAATCACTGATTCGGTGAAAACCAAAGCCCGCGGCGAGTGCCGCGGGCTTTTTTCCGATAGCGATCCCGATAGCGAACTGCGGTTCTATAGACCACCTCCGAGCACACCCAGCATAAACGCGTACTCCAATGCCGTTTCGTGGTACTGCTTATAGCGGCCGCTGACGCCGCCATGGCCCGCGGCCGCCATTTCGGTCTTGAATAGCAGGGGGTTGTTGTCGGTCTTCATGGTGCGCAGCTTGGCAACCCATTTTGCGGGTTCGAAGTACTGCACCTGCGAGTCTTCGAGCGCCGTGGTCACGAGCATGGCCGGATAGGCCTTCGCCTCGACGTTGTCGTAAGGTGAGTAGGAAAGCATGTAATCGTAGTACTCGCGCTGTTTGGGATCGCCCCACTCGTCGAATTCCCCTGTGGTGAGTGGGATGTCGTCGTCGAGCATGGTCGTCACCACATCCACGAACGGCACGTTGGCGATGATCCCACGGAAGAGATCGGGCGCCATGTTGGCAACCGCGCCCATCAGCAGACCTCCGGCGCTGCCGCCACGGGCAAAAAGGTGGTCCGGCGAAGTGTAGCCCTGGTCGACGAGAAATTGACTGCAGTCGATGAAGTCGGTAAAGGTGTTCTTTTTATTGAGCAACTTTCCGTCCTCGTACCATCGACGGCCCATCTCCTGGCCGCCGCGAATGTGGGCGACGGCAAAGACGAATCCCCGGTCGAGGAGGCTCACAACCTCGGGCCGGAACCACGCCTCCATGCTCGAACCATAGGAACCATAGGCATAGAGCAGCGCAGGATTGGAGCCGTTGAGCTCAAGGCCCTTTTGGTAGACCAGCGAGATGGGTACCTCGACGCCATCGCGCGCCGGCGCCATCTGCCGCTCGACTGTATAGTTCGCCGCATCGAATCCACCGTGTATCGTTTCTTGCTTCAGCAGACTGCGTTCCCGGGTCGCGAGATCGAGGTCGTAGATAGTCTCGGGAGTATTGGGTGAACTATAGCCGTAGCGGAGCACCTGGGTAGTGAACTCGTGATTATCATCCACCCAGGTGACATAGGCCGGATCGTCGAATTCGACCTCATACTCCTGGCTTCCGCTCCACGGAATGATCCGCAGATGTCGCAATCCTTCGCGGCGTTCGGTCACCACCATGAAGTCGCGAAAGACCTCCACATCCTGCAAGTACGCGTCGTCCCGTCCTGGGATCAGCTCGCGCCAGTTCGCCCGACCAGGCCTCGTCACCGGAGTCCGCATCAATCGGAAATTTTCCGCCCCGAGGTTTGTCCTGATGATGAACCGGTTGCCAACGTGGTCGGCGCTGTACTCCACCCCGCGCTCGCGCGGGGCGATGACCTGAAATTCGCCCTGTGGGTTGTCGGCATCCAGATACCGCATTTCGGACGTCAGCGTTTGATCGGAGTGGATCAGGATGTATTTCTCCGACCGAGTTTTCCACACGTAAACGCTGAACGTTGGATCGCTCTCCTCGTATACCAGCGCATCCTCCGATGGATCAGTCCCGAGCAGGTGCCGATAGACCTGGTATGAACGCAAGGTCTCCGGATCCTGCTTGGCGTAAAAGAGAGTGCGGTTGTCATTGGCCCAGGTGAGATTGCCGGTCACCGCCGGGATCACGTCCGACATCGCCTCGCCGGTCTCGAGATCGGTGAAGTAGATCGTGTACTTGCGGCGACCAACGGTGTCCAGCGCCCACGCCAGCAGACGGGTGTCGGGGCTCACGGCGGCGCCACGGACCGAGCAGAACTCGTGCCCCTCGGCGATCTGGTTGACATCGAGGATGATCTCTTCTGGCGCCTCTACCGATCCCCGCTTCCGGCAGTGAATGGGGTACTCGAGTGCACCCTCATAGCGCTTGTAGTAGTAGTACCCATTGAATAGGGCTGGCACAGTTGAATCGTCCGGATCAATGCGATTCTTGAGTTCCTCGAAGAGCTCGCTCTGGAAGGCCTCAGTCGCTGCCATCATGGACGAGGTGTAGGCGTTCTCGGCCTCGAGGTACTCCAGCACCTCCGGGTTCGACCGCTCCCGAAGCCAGTAATAGTCATCGACCCTCACGTCGCCGTGCATTTCGAGCTCATGGGGCATTTTCTCCGCAGTCGGGGCCACCGGCGTCCTTGGCGAGCAGGAAATCACTATCGCGCCGCACACAACGGCCACAGCCAGAACCGAAATCTTCATCACTTCCTCCATCTCAGGAGAGGACGGTTGAGTCCTCTCACCGCGGATGGAGTATACGCTTGCCGAGCCTTAACCGCTGCGAAGTCTCAATTCTGACGCGTGTACAGAATTCAGCATGGCCTGTCGGGCGAACCTGAAAAACGACCCACCGGAGGCATCGAATTTGGGTAAGAAAAAGGCGACCCTCCTGGGCCGCTCTTTTTTCAAATTCATCTGGGCAGGGAGGTCACCCCTCTTCGGTCTTCGGGCCCTTGATCATCCAGATCTCGGTACCGTTCTTTTCAAAGCGCACTTCATCCATGAGCTGGTTGATCAAAAAAATGCCGCGCCCGCTGTCGGCGTAGATATTCTTACCCACGACCGGGCTTGGGATCGAACCGGGATCGAATCCCTTCCCGGGATCACGAACGATGATGATCATGCCGCGGTGCTCCTCGCAGGCGACCACCACCTCTACGCTCTTGTTTGGATCATGACCGCAGCCGTGCTCGACTGCATTGGCCAGGGCCTCGTACAGGGCGACCTCGATTTCAAACTCGCTGTGCTCGGCACAGCCCTGCTCGCGCACGACTTCCATGATCTGTTCCACTACCGGCGGAATCGCCGTAGTTTCACCAGGAACTTCCTTCTGGACGCGGACCAACATACTATCCGCGTGAAATTCGCACCGAGTGGACTCGGTCATCATTTCTCAGCTCCTGTCCCGACGAGTTCTCCTTCGAACCGCCCGAGAAAAATTTACGATCGCCTATATCCTCTAGCCAGATAATACTGCACCTAGGAGGAAGGGTTGCATCGCCGAACCCTGTTGGCACAAATTGACCACCGCCTGCGTTCGACATCGACTCGTCCTCCTGGTGTCAAATCTCGATGAATAACGGCTGAGATTGTAACTCAATCCAGGAGAATTAACGAGTTATTTCTTTCTGGGGAAATGATTGCGTGCGGCATCAATCCTGGAGACGGCGTCCGGTCATGACCTGGAAGCCACGTACCTTGAGGTCCTTGCCGCTGACCGAGCTTCGTTGCTGCGACGTGTCCAGCGCCAACCTCCACTGGTAGAGACCGGAGAAAAACTCACTGACCTTGGCAACCATCTCGTCAAATGCGCCACTCAGCTCGTGGCGAATCGCATCTTCTTCGCTGTCCCACACTGTCACCGAGAGCGCCCTCGAGCGCCTTTTGACGTTTTCAACCAGAAAGACCGCCCGGCACCCTTTGGTCACCATCAGTGCCGGTTTGATCTCCTCATCAAATCGCTTCTTGAGCTCGTCGAAGCGGCCCGATTCGACCCGCGCCGAGACGATCCGCACGAAGAACTGGTGCGGGCCAACGGCGTCAACGACGTCTCCAACCGCAGCTACCTCAACCGGATAGGCTTCGATTTCAGGATCCTGTAGTGCAGAGAACGTGCCGGATTGCTCCGATGACGACTGCACCCGCCCTTCGGAGACCTCCGCGAGAAATTCGTCACTGTCATCGAGGAGTTCATCGTAGACGCCGCTCGTCTCGTAGGCCTCGGCAGCCTCACTGGAGCGCCAGATTGTCATGGACACACATTCCTGGTCGTCATCCGAGGGTTGCAGCAGGCTCGCGTAGAGGCAGCCTCCACTCTCCTGTATCGCGGGGATCACCCGATCCTCGTAAAATCGAGCCAGATCGCGGAGCCTTCCCTCCTTGACCTTCAGATTGACGAATCTCATAAACATCGTTGCCCTCCCTCCCGATCGGAGGCGATCACCCTCTTTTTAGTAACTCTGTACAAGACAATATGGGTTCTCTGAATATAAAACCCAACCCCCAGCCCGATCCATTCCGACCACGAACCAACCAACGCGGTCACTGAACCGGCTCTTTCGCGGAAATCCGGCGGACGGTCCTGATGCGGGTGGTCCGTAGACCGTCGGCGAACTCGATAAACAACCCCGGCGAAGCGATATGGTCGGTGAAGAGCGCGTGCCCTCCGGCTGTGCAGCCGAGGACTTCGACCGTCACCGTGCCCTCGCCCTGGCGCTCGAACCATCCGCCGCTGACCTCGAAGGAGCCGTCGACCCGAACGGTCAACGAGTAGACCGAGTTCTTGGTCGAGACAATGATCCGGTCACCAACCTGGATGTCCTGCCGGTGCACCCCACCGACAACACCCGCAGCTTCGGCCAAATTTTCGATAGGAATCGCCTTGAGCGGTTTGGCACGGCGATGGACGCCACTCGGAGGATCGGTCATCGAGGGCCTCCGGGTCCGGCCAATCGCTCGAGCTCGGTGAACCAGTTCAAGACGATCTGAACCTCACGCGGTTTCGAGGCCTCCGGAATCGTCGCCATGAGGAATCGGCGGCCGTCGGCGGTGACGCCGTACTCCTGGCTCATGTTGCGGGTATAGCGTCGCGCTTCAAAAAGCGCCTCGGGTTCGCCGATCGTCAACTCCGGGGTCGTTCGGACCGGGACGGTAAAGAAATGGTCTCCATTCCAGAAGAAAAGCTCCGAGTTGCCAGCCCACATCGGGGCCTCGCCTCCATCGCGCGTCGCCTGAATGCGGACTCCGGAATCGGGAAAGGACTGGATGTAGATCTCCGGCCGGCCCGACTCGTTGGACTCGTACGCAACATATCGTCCGTCGGGCGACAGAGTGGCAAATCGTTCAGTGAATCGAGTCTCATGGAGCGGCCGCGCCAAAGGTCCATCTCCGAGTTCCAGCAGCCAGAGACTGTAGTCACCCTCTGTGCTCTGGCGCACCACCATCCACCTCCCGTCCGGCGAGATCACCTCCGCGTAGCTGTCGATTGGGCTTTCGAGGACCGCGGTGGGTTCCGAGGAACCGTCGGCTGGCGCTGCGTACAGATGGAATGGCGGCGCGTCGAGCACGAAGGCGACCCGCCGCCCGTCGGGGTACCAGATCGGAGTGTGCTCGCTGCGGGGGGAAAAGGTCAACCGGCTCAACACCTTGCGATCCACTTGATAGACCCAGATATCGGGATTGCCATCGTCGATCGTGAGCGCGATGGATCTCCCGTCCGGCGACAGGCTCGGGTTACTGTAGCGTCGATCGGCCTCGAGGAGAACTTCCTCCCGACCCTGGCGGTCGACCCACACAATCCTTCTTGGCGGCGACAACAACGACGCCGGCGCATGGATCAGGGTTCCTGTGTCGGACACCGCAAACTGGGAGTTGCCTTCGTAGGGCGCGACAAACGCATCTTCGAGAACCGGCACCGGGGGCCCCGTCAGCTCGAGCTTTCGCGAATCGAAGGGCACTGCAAGGACCACGTTTTCTCGGACGAAAAGCAAATGGCCGGAGGCCACGAAGCGGCCGAACACCCCGTTTTCGATCAGCAACCTCCGTTCGCCCGTTGCCGTGTCGAAGAGCTCGATCCGCGATTCGGCGAGCGGTAGCCGAAAGCTGGTGAAGACCAGGGCGTCACTCTCCGGGATGTGGTCCGGCCACGAATGGTTGAGCTCGCCGACCGCTGGATCGGGGTGTGTCAGCTCCTCGGCCGCGCCTCCGGACGCAGAAACGCGCCACAGCCCTTCGAGGTAGTTCGGGGTATAGATGATCGAACCTTCTTCACCCCAGCTGCCCGCCCCCCAGCTGCCATCGGTCAGGGTCACGACCTGCCCGCTTTCGAGCGACACCTTCTTCAATCGGTTGTCGGCGGCCGCAAAACCGACCCAAAGGCCGTTCGGCGAGTAGAAGGGCGCTTTCGCGCCCTCGGTTCCATCGAGCGCGACCGTGTCGAGCGAGTTCAGCGAGCGTCGGTAGAGGCGCCTCGTCTCCCCGTCAGTTGCCACGAACACAACTTCGTCGCCAGCGGGTGAGATCACCATCACCGGCCGAGTTTCGCGCACGTCGAAGGACAGTCCCTTCGGAAGCGTCAGAGCGAGATGCGCGGGATCTTCTGCGCTCGAACCCGGCGATCGGAGGAGCATCCACCCCAGCGCCACAGCCACCACGGTCATGCCGGCCGCAACCATCCACGCCAATCGTGTGTGACTCGTCCAACCCTTGGTCGTCGGATCATCGTGTTCGATTCCGATGTCACCTGGCCCGAGATTCTCTTCGAGTTCGAGGCGCACATCCCCCATGTCACGCTTTCGCGTCTTTGGGTCACGCCGCAAGCAGCGGCCAAGAAGGTCACGGACATGAACCGGAGTCTCCGGTGGGAGTTCGTCGAGCTCGGGCTCGCTGGTAAGAATCGCGGCCATGACATCCGAAACCGTCTCGCCATCGAAGAGCTTGCGGCCGGTGAGCATCTCCCACAGCACTACGCCAAATGCCCAGATGTCGGCACGGCGGTCGACTTTTTTACCCCGCGCCTGCTCCGGCGACATATAGGCTGCGGTGCCGAGAATCACCCCCTCGACAGTCGCGTGGCGCGTGATCGTCGGCGAGAAGGACGAGCTCAGATCGGTGCCTTCGGTCTCCCACGCCTTGGCGAGTCCGAAGTCGAGCACCTTGACCGTTCCATCATCGGCGAGCTTGATATTGGCCGGTTTGAGATCGCGGTGGACGATGCCCTGCTCGTGCGCCGCTTCCAGCGCCTCAGCGATCTGCAGCGCGATCGGTATGGCTTCGTCGACTGGAATCGGACCGCGCTTGATCCTCTCGGAAAGGTCCTCCCCTTCCACGAGTTCCATTGCAAGGAAAGTGACCACGGTCCTGTCATCCTGAGCGGAAGCGTCGCCCGGCGACGCTGAAGTCGAAGGACCCCCAAAATTCCCCGGAGCCTGCTGAGAGCTGAATCTCTCTCCGACTTCGGGGGATCTCTGGACTCGGCCCGGGGCCTCGTTCGAGATGACGGGTGCGCTCTCCAACCCGTACAACGTCGCAATGTTCGGGTGATTCAAACTGGCAAGAACCTTGGCTTCTCGCTCGAACCTCGCCATCCGATCCGGGTCCTTCGCAAACTCTTCCGGCAACACTTTGAGCGCCACCTCGCGACCAAGCTTTTCGTCGGTGGCCCGCCACACCTCCCCCATCCCGCCGGCGCCAAGCGCTGCGGTGATGCGGTAGTGAGCGAGGGTGGTGCCGATCATCGCGCCTCGAGCTCCAGATGCTGCGCCCAGTTGAGCGCGACTTCCACCTGCGCCGCGGCCTGGGCTCGGCGCTCGAACTCGACAAAGACGAACCGATCGCCCGATGGGGAGACGTCCCAGTTCATGGCCGGCGCGGTCGAGGTCACGAATGCTCCGCCGACATTCTCCAGAACAACCTCTGGTGGACCGGCCCTGAAACTATCGCCAGTCGCGACATCAACCGCCATCAGGGGTCGCTTGGCGGATCCAATATCGATATAAAAGAGCCGGCGCCCGTCTCCGGACCACCGCGGGTAGGCACCGAGGTTCGGAGATACCTGCCACTTGCCCTCGCCTTCCAGAGGCCGCACGTAAACCGAAGCCGTGCCGGCGCCCGGTGAGGCGTAGGCGATCCACCGTCCGTCGGGTGAGATGGCCGGGCAGCTGGCCTGGGTCTCAAAAAGCCGGGGTTTGTCACCCTTCGTGACGAGGTAGATGTCGGAGGTCTGCCCGATACGGGTGTAGGCCAGGGTGCGGCCATCGGGTGAAAAGGACTCCGGAAAGAGAGCAGACGTGTCGTCCGGTGTGAACCGCTCTTCGGCAGTACTGCCATCGGCGGCCTTGGAGAAGATGGCCGCGCCGGAAATATAGTTCAAATAAGCAATCTGACGGCTATCCGGGGTCCAAAGCGGATACAGTTCGTTGCCGCTGAAAGTCAATCTGCTGAGACCCTGAGAAGCCAGCGAATAGATCCACACATCGCCGGATACACCCGAGTAGCCCTCCCCAACCGTAAAGGCCAGCTGGGTGCCGTCGGGCGAGAACCGGGGCTGGAAGAAGCCACGAGGGGAAAGCGGAACACGTTCGGCCTCACCTGTTTCGTCGACAATTGTCAACAGCGCATCTGCCGCCGTCACCGCGCCGGCCAACCAGGCAATACTGCCGTTCGCCGCAATAGAGAAGTACCCGGCACCACTCGATGGATCGCCACCGACATCCTCTATGACCGGTACAGCCTCGCCCACAGTCTGCAGGCGATCGGGATCGAAGCCAATGGCATAGAGATCTCCCGAACGGGCAAAGACGATACGGTCCCGGCTCGCGAACCGCGCCATGTTGGCGCGCTCGATCACGGTCCGGCGCTCACCGGTTCGGAACGAGTAGGCCTTGATGACCGCGTCGTCATAGTTATTCGGGCTATCGAGGAGGCCAACGGTGAAGAGAACAATCTCGCCGTCGGGCGTGGCGTGAGGAAATCGTAAGGTCCGTTCGTGGCGCTCTTCATCGACATCGAGCAAAATCTCGGCTTCTCCACCAGTGTCCGGAACCAGCGACAAACCGCTGGCATACAAAGGAGCAAACAGGATGTTTCCGTCCGGAAGCCAGACACCGCCTCGCGGATTCGGGGCGTCGGCCAGGGTCACCACCGAACCGCCGTGAATTGGGGCCCTTTTGAGTTCTCCGTCGGCAAAGAAGGCGAGCGACGATCCATCGGGGGAAAAAAACATCTCACCCGCTCCTTCGGTTCCAGCCAGATGCACCACCTCGTTCTGATCGAGATGGCGTAGAACGATGACATCGCTGACTTCCTCAGCGTCATTCGCAGTCATCGCCAGCGTTCGTCCGTCGGGAGAAATGGCCAGGATTGGCTGGTCGATGAACGAAAGGTTTCGGTCACCACCGAGGCCGACAGTGAACCGTGTCAGCGGTGGATCGGGCAAATCCGACGGCCGAAACCAGAACGAGAGTGCCAACAAAACCGCGGCTGCAGCGACAATCCACCCCAGCCACCCGCGGCTGCGCCGTCCTGAACGATCCGCACCTCCGGATTGCTCGATCTCGGAAACCTGAGGTTTCTGCGCCTCCACCAAATCGAGCCGCGCATCGCCAATCCACTGCAGCCGGTTCTTCGGTTCCTTTTCAAGACAGCGCGCCACCAATCGCCGAAGCGACGCCGGTGTCGTGGATGGAATCGCCTCGAGATCGGGTGCGTCCTTCAGCACCGACGCCAGAACATCGGAGACCGTCTCGCCTTCGAAGAGCTTCTGGCCGGTCAGCATCTCCCACAGCACGACCCCAAAGGCCCAGATATCGGCGCGGCGATCCGCACTCTTGCCGCGCGCCTGTTCGGGCGACATATAGGCCGCTGTGCCGAGAATGACCCCGGCCGCCGTCGCGTGGGTGACGGTGGGTGACAGTGAAAGACCGGAGTCGACACCCTGGTTCTCCCAGGTCTTTGCCAGGCCGAAGTCCAAGACCTTGACCACACCGTCCTCGGTGAGCTTGATGTTTGCCGGCTTCAAGTCGCGATGGACAATCCCCTGTTCGTGCGCCGCCTCCAATGCCTCAGCGATTTGGAGCGCGATCGGGATTGCTTCGTCTACTGGAATCGCTCCGCGCTTGATCCTCTCGGAGAGGTCCTCTCCTTCGACGAGTTCCATTGCAAGGAAAGTGACCGCGATCCTGTCGTCCTGAGCGGAGGCGTCGCCCGGAGACGCCGAAGTCGAAGGACCCGAAAAATTCTCCGGAGCCCGCTGCGAGTTCGATCTCTCTCCGACTTCGGGGGATACTTCGGACTGCGCTCTTCGAGCTCCGTCAGAAAGTTCGACTCGGCCCGGGGCCTCGCTCGGGATGACAGAGGAGGGGCCTGCCGCCTCGCTCGGGATGACAGGGGCGTTCTCAAGCCCGTACAACGTGGCAATATTCGGGTGATTCAAGCTCGCCAGAACCTTCGCCTCGCGCTCGAACCTCGCCATCCGTTCGGGATCTCTCGCAAACTCCTCCGGCAGCACCTTGAGCGCCACCTCACGACCGAGTTTGGTGTCCTCGGCCCTCCACACCTCGCCCATCCCGCCGGCACCGAGCTCGGCGGTGATGCGATAGTGCGCGAGGATCGTACCAGCCGCGAAAGTCATTTCGTCAGATACTTCTTCAGGAACTCGACCGTCCGGCTCCAGGCCAGGTCGGCGGCCGCTTTGTCGTAGCGGGCCTCGTTGGTGTCGTTGTTGAAGGCGTGGTTTGCACCTTCATAAATGTGCAGCTCGTATGTTTTGTTGTTGGCCTTCAGCGCCGCAACGTAATCGTCGATGCCCTCGTTGATCCGTTTGTCGAGGCCCGCGTACTGGAGGCAGAGCGGCGCCGAGATTTTTGGCACGTCCTCGACCGGGATCTGGCGCCCGTAGTAGGGGACGCCAGCTGCCAGCGGGGTTCCGGCGGCGGCCAGCTTGTTGACCATGCCGCCGCCCCAGCAAAAACCGATGGCGCCTGTTTTGCCTGTCGATTCCGCATGAGCCGCGAGGAACGCCACCGCGGCGACAAATCGGGTCAAGTTTTCATCGCCATCGAGCTCGTATATCATCTCGCGGGCACGGTCCTGGTCATCGGGCGTGCCGCCCACCAGCGACAGTGCGTCAGGTGCAAAGGCAAGGAATCCATCCAGTGCTATCCGCCGCGCGACATCCTTGATATGCGGGTTGAGGCCGCGGTTCTCGTGGATGACGATGACTCCAGGGCGCTTCCCGCCACCCTTCAAACGCGCCAGGTAGCCCGACATGGTGGTGCCGTCGACGTCATAGGTCGCCATTTCGGTGACCAAACGTTCGTCGTCCTCGGGCACGATCCCCGCCTCGGCGTAGTTGTTTTGCAGGATCGGCACCAGCGTCGCAGCAGCGGCCGCGCCCCCGGCGAGCTTGGCGAGCCGTTCCATGAAATTCCGCCGGCTCATGGTGCCGTGGGTGAACTCGTCATAGAGATCGATAAATTGCTGTTTCATTTCATCTCCCTTGGCGGACTGCGTCGAGCCAATTGACGACAACCGAAAGATTCGGGGCGTCGTGTTCCGAACCTGTCTCCATCGCGAGCACGCGTTCCCCGTCCGGAGACAGGGCCCAGAAGTAGTTGCCAAAGGGCTGCAGCCTGGTGTTGTAGAGCGGTGTGGCCTCGCCGATGAGCAACCCGCCGTCGCGGGGCTCGACCCGGACCGCGGTGATCGTTCCATCGGAGGCGTGGTAGAGGATTTCGGATCCGTTCTCGTTCCACCGTGGCGACTGACCACCGCTGATCGAGATCTGCCACTTTCTCCCCTGGTCGGGGAAGGCGGTGACGTAGACTTCGGGGCTGCCCGATTCGTTCGACACATAGGCGAGCCAGCGTCCGTCAGGGGAAAACATCCCAGCAACCTCGACAAACTCGGATTCGATGAACGGGAAGGCCTCCGCATCGCCGGACAACGGCAGGATCCAGATGTCGTAATTTGTCTGGTCGCCACCCCTGAAGAAGGACAGGTACTTGCCGTCCGGAGAAACCGAGGTCGGGTACATATCCAAGGTTGACTCGAGGATAATTTCACCCTCACCCGAGCCACCGATCTCTTTTTTCACAAGGCTGAATTCTCCGTTGTTGGCACCGCTGAAATAGAGTGTTTTCCCGTCGGGAGAAGGCGTCACAGCCGATTCGTAACCCGGATCGAAGCTGAATCTGGTGAACAGATTGCGGCGCAGGTCGACGACCCAGATATCACCATTCCCTGATGCAGTTTCTTCGAGGGCCACCGCCGCCAACTCGCCGCCAGGAATGATGTGCACCTCGTCGTAGCTTCCGGGTTCACCGACGGTACCGAGCTCGTTGCCCTCCCGATCGCGCCATACCAACCGGAAACTGTCGTCCTGGCCTCTCCCGACCTGATACGCCAGAATCCCACTCTGTGAGGCCGAGAAAACGCCGGCCGCCGTGCCGGGAGCCAGCTGCGTAACGGACTCGGCGATCGGAAATGCGTCACCTGAAAACTGGAGCTTCCCGGTGTCGAAGGGTCGCGCCAGCAAGGTCCGGTCCCGGATGAAAAGAATATGCCCCGACGCGTACTCGACCGCAGTCGGAGCTCTCATGAGTACGCGGTCTTCAGATCCCTCGAGCGAAGCGATCACGACGGCCTGGCCCTCGACTGTGCTTGACGCGGAACGAGCCACGTAAAGAAAATGTTGACCGTCCGGCAGGAACCTCGGGTGACGGTGCGAGTTGTCCTTTCGCTCGGCATCGAACTCGGTTATCGGGATGGACTCTCCGCCGGCTTCCACCACCGAGTGCAACGGCGAGTTGTAGTTTGGCGCGAAGATGATCACTCCGTCCCGACCCCACGAGCCACCCTTGCCATCGGTCGCATCACACAGGGCGAGGGGTGGGCCACCGACCGCCTCGACGACTCTCAGCTTGCCTCTGGCAAAGAAACCGATGCGCCGCGAATCCGGCGACCAGAACGGGTACTGCGCATTTTCAGTGCCCGCCAGCGGCCGCGCGTCCTCCTCGTTCAATGGCCTGACCCAGAGCTGAATCACGCCATCCGACGTTCTGCCCGCGTAGGTGATCATCTGCCCATCCGGTGATACGGCAACCGGACCTGGGTTGTCCGGTGCCAGGTGGAACCGGCCACCTTCGGGTGGTGGCGTTTCGAAGCGAATCACCCTTTCCTCGGGAGCCTCTCGACCGATCAACAGCACAGCGAGAACCAACGTGGCGACAGTCGCCAATCCGGCCGCGGCCCAGGGGAACCACCTGCGTCGGCCGGTGGAAGGTTGCTCCATCTCCCCATCAGATGCCTTGATCTCCTCACCCGGTCCATCCAACGCGATGCGCGCCTCTCCGATGTCTCGAAGCCGACGCGTCGGATCTTTGTCAAGACAGCGGCCGATCAACCGGTGAACGTGGAGAGGGGTGTCTGACGGCAAGGCATCGAGATCGGGCGCCTCTTTCAATACCGAGGCCAGGACGTCGGACACCGTGTGGCCCTCGAAGAGCTTGCGGCCGGTCAGCATCTCCCACAGGACCACGCCAAAGGACCAGATATCAGCCCGACGATCGACGCTCATCCCGCGGGCCTGTTCGGGCGCCATGTAGGCGGCGGTCCCGAGGATCAACCCGGCAGCCGTCGCATGCGCGGTCATCGTCGGCGACAACGAGAGCCCCGAGTCCGCCGAATCGGCGTCCCACGCCTTGGCAAGCCCGAAGTCGAGCACCTTGACCGTGCCATCGGCGCGAAGCTTGATGTTGGCCGGTTTCAGATCGCGGTGGACTATCCCCTGCTCGTGTGCCGCTTCGAGCGCCTCGGCAATCTGGAGCGAAATCGCAACCGCTTCCTCCACCGGCACTGCCCCACGCTTGATTCGTTCGGAAAGGTCCTCTCCTTCCACGAGTTCCATTGCAAGGAAAGTGACCGCCATCCTGCCATCCTGAGCGGAAGCGTCGCCCGGCGACGCCGGAGTCGAAGGACGCCTCAATTTCTCCGGGGCCTGCTGAGAGCTGAATCTCTCTCCGACTTCGGGGGATCCCTCGACTCGGCCCGGGGCCTCGCTCGGGATGACGGAAGTGGGACCTGAAAGCTCGCTCGGGATGACAGGGATGGTCTCAAGCCCGTAAAGAGTCGCAATATTCGGATGATTCAAACTCGCCAGAACCTTCGCCTCCCGCTCGAACCTCGCCATCCTGTCGGGATCTTTGGCGAACTCCTCGGGCAAGACTTTCAGCGCCACCTCGCGGCCGAGCTTTTCATCCTCGGCGCGCCACACCTCGCCCATACCGCCCTCGCCGAGGGCGGCGGTCACCCGGTACTGAGCCAGCGTCGTCCCAATCATCGTCTCGCCTCCAGCGCTGTCGGCCAGTTGACCAGGAGATGGAGCAGCGAATCCGCCTGCTGGGATGTCCCCGGAATGAGGAGGACCCGTTCGGCATCCCTGGTGATCGAAAAGTACGGACCGCCGACTTCGGGGGGGCGCATGGTGAAGAGCTCGTCCTCGCCCACGACCTCGAAGGTTTCCCCTCGTGCTCGAACCCTCGCAGACATCAGATCTCCGTTCATTCGCGTGAAGATGACCTGGTTCCCGTCGCCGCTCCATACCGGATAAGCGCCACTGGCGGTCGACACCTGCCACCGTCGGCCAGGCCCGGGGAACGGCGTCACGTAGATTTCGAACTCTCCCGATTCGTCCGAGTGATAGGCCACCCAACGACCATCGGGCGAAAACACTGCGTTCGCCTCCTGGAACTCGGTATGGCGAAAGGGCTGCATCTCGGCCGAGCCATCGAGTGGTACTACCGAAATGTTCTCCCCCTCTCCTTCGCCCGGAATCGACAGCAGGAGCCACTTGCCATCGGGCGAAACGCTCGACGGCCAGAGGTTTCGGTCGTGGGTCAGGATCAGTTCCACATTGCCGGCTCCGGATATGTCCTTGCGATAGATGGCCTGCTCGCCACCGCGATTGGAGGCGAAGTACAGGCTGTCCGAATCAGGGGACCACACCGGATAGACGTCGAGTGCCGGGTCAAAGGTGAAGCGGCTTCGGAGGTTCCGTTCGAGGTCAAAGATCCAAATGTCGTCGGTGCCGATGGTCATGTCGGTCACCAGCACCGCCGCCATCTGATCGTCGGGAGAGACGACGAGCGAACGATACGAGGTCGGGTCACCGAGAGTCCCTTCAATCTTGCCCGACCGGTCGTGCCATTCGAGCTCGGCCTGCACGTCGGCCTTGCCAGTGATGTAGCTGAGGATCCCGGTGTGAGAAGCCGAAAAGGTCGCTAAAGAGGCTCCGGACACGACCAGTACTCCTTCGGCCACTGGCACGGCGTCGCCCGTAAATTCGAGGCCCTCGGGATCAAAGGGTTGCGCCATGAGCGCACCTTCCCGGACAAAGAGCAGTTGCCCGTCGGCGAATTCGGCCTGGGTCACCAACGGCATCACATCGCTGGTCTCGCCGCTTTCGAGGTCGACTGCCATGAGCGTGCTCTGGGGCGGCGTGATGCCACGCGCCAGATAGAGCACGCGGCGCCCACCGGGCAGAAACCGCGGATGCCGATTCGAGTTGTGCCGGTCGACATCGACCTCGGTGAGCTTGGACGGTTCGCCGCCCGCCGATGGCACCCGCATCAACGGACCTGTCGCGTCCGGCGCGAATATGATCACACCATCAGAGTTCCAGGTCCCGCCCTTACCATTCGGAGCCCGGCACAGAGTGATCGGAGGGCCACCCCTGGTGTCGATTTTCTTCATGGTGCCGTCGGCCCGGTTGAAGAAGCCGATCCACCGCGAATCAGGAGACCAGAAGGGGTAGCCGGCGTTCTGGGTATCTGACAGAGCCTGGGCCTGGGGCGCATCGATCCGCCGCAGATAGAGCAGCACCTCGCCATCGGCGTCCCGGGCCGAGTAGGCAATGTTCAGACCGTCGGGCGACACCGCCGCCGGTCCGGGGCTCGCAGGGTTGAGATGGATATCGGTCTCGTTGGGAGGTGCAATCGTCGCCGCAATTACCTGCGGTTTCTGCCCAAGGACGGACCACATCACGGCGCCGAATGCCAGCACCAGAATGGATGCGACGGCCCAGGGCAGGGCACGACGGAAGCGAGATCGGGATGCAATGGCCTCAATGGGAACACCTGCGGGTGTCTCGTCGCCTCCCGGATCTGCGATCTCCTCCTCGAGTGCGATACGAGCATCGCCGATTGCCTGCAGCCGTTCCCGCGGCTTCTTGCGGAGACAGCGGCTGATCAACTCGAGCAGCCGGGCCGGGGTTTCCGCCGACAACTCGTCGAGATCGACCTCGTCCTTGAGGACCGAAGCCAGGACGTGCGAAACCGTTTCACCCTCGAAGAGCTTGTGGCCGGTCAGCATCTCCCAAAGCACAACCCCAAAGGCCCAGATATCAGCCCTGCGATCGGCTGCGATTCCAGCTGCCTGCTCCGGCGCCATGTAGGCCGCGGTGCCGATGATCACGCCGGCTGCCGTCGCGTGCGCGGTCAGGGTCGGCGACAGGGAAACGCTCGAGTCCCCGCTGTCGGCATCCCACGCCTTGGCCAGCCCGAAGTCCAGCACCTTGACCGTGCCATCAGGTCGAAGCTTGATATTGGCTGGTTTCAGATCGCGATGTACGATCCCCTGCTCGTGCGCGGCCTCGAGGGCTTCGGCGATCTGAAGCGAGATCGCGACCGCTTCCTCCACCGGCACCGCTCCGCGCTTGATCCGTTCTGAGAGGTCTTCGCCCTCCACCAGTTCCATCGCAAGAAAGGTGACCGCTCTGCTGTCATCCTGAGCGGAGGCGTCGCCCTGCGACGCCGAAGTCGAAGGCCCCCCCGAATTCCCCGGAGCCTGTTGAGAGTTGGATCTCTCTCCGACTTCGGGGGATCCCTCGACTCGACCCGGGGCCTCGCTCGGGATGACAGGGATGGTCTCAAGCCCGTAAAGAGTCGCAATATTCGGATGATTCAAACTCGCCAGAACCTTCGCCTCCCTCTCGAACCTCGCCATCCGTTCGGGATCCTTGGCGAACTCTTCGGGCAATACTTTCAGCGCCACCTCGCGACCGAGCTTTTCATCCTCGGCCCGCCACACCTCGCCCATGCCACCAGCGCCGAGAGCGCCAGTCACCTTGTACTGAACCAGCGTCGTGCCTATCATCGCTGGGCCTCGATCGCCGCCGGCCAATTGACAACGACAGTGACGGGTTCGGGTGGTATGTTCTCGGCTGCTTCCACCACCAGGAACCGTTGCCCGTCCGCGGTGACGTCGAACCCCGGCCCGTTCGAGGTGAACCTATGTCGGAACAGAATCTGCGGCTGCTCAAAGGCGAGGCCGGTCCCTCGTTCTGCGACCGCCACACCCACCATTTCACCAGCGGTATTGATATAGAGGATCTCCGCACCATCTCTGCGCCAGTTGGGCCACCCACCACCGCCCACTGAGACCTGCCATTTCCGACCCGGTCCGGGAAAGGGCACAACGTAGACTTCCCATTCACCCGACTCATTTGAGCCGTACACCACCCAGCGCCCGTCTGGGGAGAAGCGGCCGTAGTATTCGATGAAGTCGGTGTCCAACCACGGCTGAGGCTCAACACCTCCGCTCATCGGCCATGTCAGGAGATCGATGTTATTGGGAGCTTCCGACACCTGCCTGGCCATGAGTAGAACCTCGCCTGAGGGATGCCAGGCAAGCGGCCAGTTCTCCTGGTCAAACTCGGCCAAAACTTCGCCGTCTCCGGATCCTCCGATCGCCTTGCGATGCAGTGCCATCCGCTCCTTGCCGTCGGTCACCTCCCACATGACGCTCTCGCCATCAGGCGAGAAGACCGGGGCGTCGTCTCCGTCGGGGTTGAAGGTGAAGCGCGTCCTCAGCTTGCGATCAAGCTCCACCACCCAGAGGTCGCGGTTGTCGCCCTCGTCCGCCTGAATGTGGACCATGGCAGTGTCCTCGGCCGGCGACAGCCGCACGTTGTCGGTAAAGCGAGCGGGTTCGCCGATGGTCTCAAGCATCGAACCGTCACGTCCCCGCCACCGAAGAACCAGATCCGCAGACAGAACCCCACCTTGAACGGCAAGCACACCGGTCTGCGAAGAAGAGAATACCGCCTGTGCGGTTCCCGTGGAAATCAACACGACTGTGTCGGCGATGGGGAACGGTTCGCCCGAAAGCTCGAGCGCATCGGGGTTGAAGGGTTGCGCCATCAGGGTCCGCTCGCGCAGGAAGAGCAGGTGGCCGGAGGCGTACTCTGCCGCCGCCGGCGAGCGAGCAATGGTCAGTTCGTCGTCGCCGTCCAAGGAGGCCGCCACCACAGCGTGACCCTCTTCGTAACCTACCTGGGACCTGGCGAGATAGAGGAAGTGCTTGCCGTCAGGAAGGAATCTCGGGTGGCGATGCGAATCGTCGCCCCGCTCTTTATTAAAGGATGTCACGTCAACAGGTTCGCCACCCAACTGGGACACCCTTTGAATCGCTCTCGAAGCCGCCGGCGCAAATAGAATGACGCCTTCGGGACTCCACGACCCACCTTTGCCATCGGGCGCGTCGCAGAGCGTCAACGGCTGGCCACCCGTCGCGCTGACCTTTTTCAATTTCCCGTCAGCAAAAAATCCGAGGTTCTTGGAATCCGGCGACCAGAAGGGGTACTGCGAATCTTCGGTACCTGCAAGCACACGCGGCTGCACCTCGTCAAGGTCTCGGACAAAAAGCCGCACCCGGCCATCGGCATCCCACGCGGCGAAGGCCAGCGCCTGCCCGTCGGGCGACACCACCGCCGGCCCCGGACGCGTCGAATCGAGCTGGAAGCCGCGGCCCTCGGGTGGTGGTACCTGGAAGCGGATGGTCGCGTCCAACGCGTCGCCCTTAGAACGAGTACCGAGACCCAGCGCAACGGCCGCAACGACAGCCGCCAGGGCGACCGCCCACGGCAATGCCCTTTTCCATATCGGCCGTGCGGCAGTTTCTAATACTGTCCCGATCGCCGGCTGCTCAAAGGCCTCTGGGTCGGCGCGATACTCCTCGAGCAGGATCCGCGCGTCGCCGATCGCTTGCAAGCGCTGATTGGGTTTCTTCTCGAGGCAGCGTTTGATGAGCTCGCGCAGACGGGCGGGAGTCTCGGCCGGTAAAGCGTCGAGATCGATATCGTCCTTGAGGACCGAGGCGAGGACGTGCGAAACCGTTTCGCCGTCGAAGAGCTTGTTGCCGGTCAGCATTTCCCACAGCACGACGCCAAAGGCCCAGATATCGGCCCGACGATCGGCCGCGATTCCTGCCGCCTGCTCCGGCGCCATATAAGCCGCAGTTCCGATGATCACACCTGCCGCTGTTGCGTGCGCGGTCAACGTCGGCGACAGGGAAACGCTCGAGTCCCCGCTGTCGGCATCCCACGCCTTGGCGAGCCCAAAATCCAGCACCTTGACCGTGCCGTCAGACCTCAGCTTGATGTTGGCCGGCTTGAGATCACGGTGGACGATCCCCTGCTCGTGCGCCGCTTCCAACGCCTCAGCGATTTGAAGCGAAATCGCAACCGCTTCCTCGACGGGAATGGCGCCACGCTTGATCCGCTCGGAAAGGTCTTCGCCCTCCACCAACTCCATGGCGAGAAAGGTGGTCGGACTCGAGCCCGTGCCCGTGCCCGTGCTCGAATCGATAGACTCAAGCCCATACAACGTCGCAATGTTCGGATGATTGAGGGAAGCCAACACCTTCGCCTCCCTCTCAAATCGCGCCATCCTCTCGGGATCTTTGGCGAACTCATCGGGCAGCACCTTGAGCGCCACCTCGCGTCCGAGCTTTTCATCCTCGGCGCGCCACACTTCGCCCATCCCGCCGACGCCGAGCGCGTCGACAACTCGATACTGGGCCAGGCTTTGTCCCGGTTCGATACTCATTCAAATACTCCCTTGTGCACACCCGAAGCTGTAAAGCCGGTTCGTTTCATCAGAGTCTGGAACCGTGGATCATTTTCGAGCCCCGGCATGTAGTAGGTCGGTACACCCGGCATGAAAACCGCCAAGACGGAATGGTTGTTGACCGCCCGTTCGAGCTCTTCGAGCAATCGATTGGAGTCGCCAAGCGCCGCGTAGATGATTCCGTAGGCGATGGGATCGACATCCGACTCCTCGGCAAAGTCGTCGAGCGTTCGTAGCGCCACTTCGGCGCGTTCCGAATCTCCGCACTTGGCATAGGTGTATCCCATCCATGAGCGGGCGAGCGGGGTACCACCTCCGTGGAGTTCAGCCTCGGCATCTTCAGCAGTTGCGAAGGCCTCCTCACACTGCCCGTTATCCGCGTAGGTCTTGGCGAGCTTGATATAACCCCAGGTCCAATTCGGATTGAGATCGAGGGCAGCGCGAAACTCCGCCGCCGCCCGGTCGTACTCGCGCTTGCCCATGAGTGAATAGGCCACGAGGTGGAAGGTTGACGGCGACAGGGGATCAATCTCCTTGGCGATCGTGGCCTGCTCGATGGCGTCGTCGAACCGTCCCACCGCGGACAAGAAGTAAGCGTACGAACTGCGCGCGAAATCGCTGCCTGGGTTGATCTCGATGGCACGTTTGAGGTCACGCTCCGCCCCCACCCAATCCCACTCGAAGAGGTACTTCCTCTCGGCCGATGCGGCGAGCGCCTCGGCCAGACCTCCGTCGATCGCCAAGGCATGGTCCACGGCCGCCTTCGACATCTCGAGGGCCTCCTCACGATCCATGACACCGTGAAGAGCCTGGGTCATATAGGCGTCGGCGAGACCAGCATAAGGTTGCGCGTAGCCTGGATCTTTTGCGATGGCCTGCTGGAAGTACTCGACGGCCTTGTCCATCTCCCGAGAGCTGCCGATGGCAAACTGACGCCCCTGAAGGTAGAGACGATGGGCCTCGGGATCAACCGCATACCTGCGGTCGAGATTTTCCGCCGTATCGGGGGACAACTCGATCTTGAGCGTCTGCGCGATCGTTCTCGTGAGCTCTTCTTCGATGGTCAGGACGTCACCCTGGTCACGATCGAAACGGCCACCCCACAGCTGGTGGTTGTCCGCGACGTCGACCAACTCCGCGCTGACCGCGAGCTGGGCGCCGCGTTGGACGAGACGACCCACCAACAGGGCCTGCACTCCGAGCTTGCGACCGATGGTCTGCGGGTCTTCGTCACTGTCCTTGAAAGCCCAGGTCGAGCGGCGCGAGATCACCTTAAGGTTTGGGATCTGGGAAAGGGTGTTGATGAGACTTTCGGTCAGACCGTCGCAGAGGTATTCCGACTCCGCGTCACCGCTTCCGTTCTCGAACGGCAGCACGGCGATCGATTCGATGGTTTCGCCCCGGGACTTCATCCACTTGCTACCGGCGAACAGAGCGGCAGCCAACAAAACCACCGCGACAGAGACCAGACCGTACCTGACCCAGGGTCTCGCAGTCCGCACAGGCCCAGCCACCACGGGTACCCCGGATACGGTGTCGCGCTTGAGGTTGTCGAGGTCGACTGCCAGCTCGCGAGCGCTTTGATAACGTCGTGCCGGATCTTTTTCGAGGCATTTTCGGATGATGCGCTCGAGCTCGGGTGGGGTTACCGGGCTCAGCTCGGAGATCGCCCGCGGCTCCGACCGTACAATTTCGGTAATGGTCTCCGTTGGGGTCGAACCAGAGAACGGAAGCTGCCCCGTCGCCATCTGATAGAGCACGATTCCGGTCGAAAAAATGTCGCTCCGGTGATCGGAATCTTTTCCGAGCGCCTGCTCCGGGCTCATGTACTGGACCGTGCCCATCACCACGCCCGGCTGGGTCATGGTCTGGGTCGTGCCTTCGCCGAGACCATCGCCGAAGGCCGGGCGCAGCTTGGCGAGACCGAAGTCGAGTACCTTGAGACGGCCTTCGGAGGTCATCATAAGGTTCGACGGTTTGATGTCTCGGTGGGTGACACCCTGGTCGTGAGCCGCGGCTAGGGCATCGGCAAGCCGGGCACCGATATCCGTGACCTCGCTGGTCGTCAACGGCAATCTCGCCAACCGCTGGTCGAGACTCTCACCATCGACATGCTCCATCGCGATGAAGTGGAGACCTTCCGCTTCACCGACGTCGTAGATGTGCGCGATGCCGGGATGGTTGAGGGCCGAAGCTGCCCGAGCCTCGTCTTCGAAACGCCGCCGGCGATCTTCACTCTCGGCACTTTTCTGGGGCAGGATCTTCAGCGCAACCTTGCGGCCGAGCCGGACATCCTCGGCCAACCACACCTCACCCATCCCTCCTTCACCGAGCTTGTCGGTGATCCGAAAGTGCGAAAGCGTGGTGCCTATCATCTCGATTCCCCCCCGGGTGGCGAGTTTTCATGCGCTGGTCGTACTCATTTCCCGGCGCTGCAAGTACTTCTCAAGGCACTACATAGCGCCAGAAAATCAACTATTTACCGTTTGCCTGTCCGTCACAGTGAGTGGACGACACACACTATAACGCACTTGAGACGCAGACACATTTCATTTTTGAAATATTTTTTCTGGCAGGCCGGGAAGAGGAGTCCTTTGCCCGCAATTCTCACCGCGTCCCGCTATAGCGAGGACTTGAGATTTCCGGGCGAATTATCAGGTTTTACGAAGCCGGCGGATGAGGACCAGGGTCCGGTCGTCCGGGAAGGGCACGCCACGTACGAAGTCGTAGAGGTCTTTCTCAATTGCCGAAAGCAGTTCGCCGATTGGCTCTGATCGATTTCTGATACAGACCTCACCGAGCCTGTCCTGGCCGTACTCTTCCTCTTCAGGGTTCTCCGGCTCGGTGATGCCGTCGGTGTAGAGCACGAGCGTATCGTTGACATCAAGGGTTCGTTCACCGGCTGTGAACACACCCTCTGGGAGAATTCCGAGGGGCATCCCGGTCGACTCCAACCACTCGAAATCACCATTTCCTCTCAGCAGCAGAGCCGGATTATGACCTGCGTTGCAATAACGGAGGACTCCGTTTTCGGGGTCGATCGCGGCCATGAACGAGGTGGCATACTTCTCCGGCGGTGTCCGCTCGAAGAGGAGGTGGGAGACGGAGTTGAATATGTCTTCCGGCGCAACGCCATCGTGAATGGGGCCCGCAGACAATGCCTCCAGCGAAGCGGTGAGAAGGGAGGCTCCGATTCCCTTGCCAGACACATCGGAAAGCATCAAGACAATTTCGCTTTCATCGTGACGCAGCTCGACCTTGAAGAAGTCGCCGGACACGCCCCGCGACGGAATGTTACCCGCGGCGATCTCCCATCCGTCGACCTCAGGCAGGCAGTCGGGTAGGAGGCTGACCTGGATCTCGCGCGCCAGCGCCACCTCCTGCTCGAGGAGTCGACGTTCAGCCGCCTCCTCGGCGAGATGGACGTTTCGAATGCGCATCGCCGCCACCGATGCCAGCGAAGCCAGCAACTCCATATCCTCCTCATCGAACTGACGAACCGTCAAACGCGACCCAAGAACAATGAGCCCGAGCGCACCGTCGGGATCTTGCAGAGGCGCCGCCACCAGCGAGCGCACTCCAGCGTCGAGGAGGCTCATGGCCTCGTTGAAGCGTTCGTCGGTCTGGGCGTCGAGGACCAGGGCCGCCTGGCCGCCTTCGACGACCTGTTCCATGAGATTGGTCGAGAAGAGGATTTTGGGATCGCCCTGCCCAGCCGACCGGCTCGCCGCGCAATCGTAGCCGCTCCTTTCATTCCGAAGGTAGATTGCCGCGTCTTCAGGACCAAAGTGTTCAAAGGCCCGATCGAGGATCAGCTCCAGAAGATCTTCGAGAGACATCACCCGATCGAGGGCGAGGTTGACTTCGGTCAACAGGCGAAGGCGATCTGCATAACGACGCAGACCCTCCCCCATCGGCGTTACCGAGTCGGTCCGAATCTCCTCTGGTGCCTGCAGCAACTCCGCAGCCGAGCGGAAAATGGTGTGACTGTCCGAACTGGTTTCCTTCCGGACCCCGCTCGGGGACGGTCGAGTTGCCTCGCGGAGAGTTATCGACGTGCTTCCCACCTGAACGACCGAGCCGTGACCAAGGCGAGCAGGATCGTTGACCGGCCGTCCGCCAAGGAGAGTGCCATTGCGCGACCCCAGGTCCTCCACGTGCCAAACCCCGTTGTCGAAATAGAGCCGCGCGTGCAACCGGGACATGGAACGGTCCGGAACGGTCAAGTCGGCCTTTGAGGAGCGACCTATGACAAAACTCTCGCCTTCCAGCGCGTGGTCAAAAGGGGACCCATCGGTGGTCACCACGTGCAGGCTCATCGGCGGATCTTGACGTACAGCGTTGGTCATTGTCTGCATATCATACATGCAAACAGCATGAGACTCCATCGCATTTCCGGGAAACCAAAAAAGCCCACTGATCACACCTGAGCACGGTCCACTCGGACCGGAAGTAGAAATGAATGGGGACGAGGCCGCCCATCTAATAAATATATTGCTGTCGCATCAGATCCTCATCAATCTGCGGGCGATCATCAATCCATCCAACGGATCGCAACGCCATGGCAAATGACCTCTGGGCCCGTGGCTGGTAGATTCGTTTCCTCTGACCGGGCGGACATGGCGTCCACACTCGATGATCACCACCGCATCTGCGTCGAGTTTGGCGGCTAGCCGCTGGAGATCCCGTTTGGCTGTGTCGATCGCCTGGTCCTCCGATCCGTAGGTGGCCAGGATGACCTCCTTCGCCTCGAGCAACCCGCCGAGCTCCTCGTATTGGCGTTCACCGACTGCCGCCGGCGAGATGATATCCACCTCTCTCTGCCATGCGTCGAGATTGGGATCGGCCGAGCCTGAGCTGCTACATCCCCACATCAGGAGCGACAAGGCCACACACGCTGCGATTCGTTTCATTCTGACCTCCCGATCAACGACCGATCTATCGGCCGCGTCCACTCATCTGTTTCTTTCCGCACTATACGGCATCGTCCTCCAGATTTACTTGACAGAATCCCACTCAAATCGCAGAATACACCTTCGCCGACCGGCGAGCCGATATCCCGGAGGATTCCATGCCCTTGTATGAGTACCGATGCCAAAAATGTTCTGCGCATTTCGAGCGTATCGAAAAGGCGTCCGCGCTCAAAGACGGACGATGCCCTGAGTGTGGAGGAGATGCGCACCGCCTCATCGGCACCCCCGCACTTCAGTTCAAAGGCAGCGGCTGGTACGTCAACGACTATGGCAAGGGCAACGGCAACGGAACGGCAGCAACCGCCAAGGAGACCGAGGCCGCGAAGTCCGCAGCCGAGACCTCGACGGACACCAAGCCGGAGAAGAAAACAGAGAAGAAGGCAGACGCGAAGGTCGCGTAGGCAAGTTCGGAATTCGGAATTCGGAATTCGGAATTTCCACCCTTGTTCTCTTGTGGCTTTCAAGGGTCGAATGTGGCGGCATTCCTAGTTCCTCATTCCGATTTCGGAGCTGTTCGGATTCCGCCTCAGTGATCAGAGCCCGCAGCCTTGCCGGCTGCAATGTGTAGGCCATCCGACAGAATCCGCAAATCACGTCCGAGCTGCCGTCTCGTCTCTCTTCCAAAACCGCTCGCATCTTTTCCAATCCAAGAAGTTTGAGGGCTCGTTCGACCCGTTCCATTGAGCAGCCGCAGAAAAAGCGAGCCGGCACCTCGCCGGAGATCGTGCAGCCCTCCGGGAAGATCTTCGCAATCCACTCGCGAGGACCCTGGCCAGTCGAGAGTCGCGAAGAAACCGCGCCAAGCGCGCGGATACGGTCGGTGAGGGAGAGCGCCTCCTTGTCGCTGACACCGGGCAGCAGCTGCACGAGAAGACCGCCCGCACTCGCCACCCGACCCTCGCGCAGGCACCTGACACCAAGTACAACCGCGGCCGGCGACTGTTCGGATTCCGACAGGTAACACGCGATGTCCTTCGCCAGCTCGCCCGAGACCAGTTCGACGACACCCCGGTTCGGTTCTCCAATACCCGGATCACGAGTCACGGTGAGCTGACCATCAACACCAACGACACCTGAAACATCCAGCTTGCCATCTTCACGACGATCGGCGGTGGCGAGTGGATTGGAAGCCATCGCCCTTACCCATCCCGCTGGTGACGCTGTCGCTACCAAACGCCCGACCGGTCCGTCACCATCAACTTCCACCGTCAGCATCGGTTCCCGCGTCGTGGTTTTCTCCAACGTGGAGGCGAGAAGCAAAGCCCCGGTCGCAAGGCGACCGACAGCCGCCGTCACCTCGGGTGATGAATCGTGGAGACGGCGCAGCTCTTCGACCGCTCTTGTCGTCTCAGCAACAACTGCTCGGGCTCGCCCACCGAGACCGACAGCACGGATGACGTGATCGTTGGCCGCTAGTCGCACCTCTCGATTATCTCACGAGGTTGACCGGCACTCCCGCCTGGCTCGCTCGGTAAAGCTCGCGGATGAGCTCCGGATCCTGGAGCTGATTCATCTTGGCCCGGATGCCGGCGCGGCGCCCGTTGGTTGCGTGATGCGCTTCGCGCCGTATCAACTCGATGAAACCTGAACGCATCGTGTGCGGTGCAACCAGCATGGTGTGGTAGCCATCATGGGGGGTAGAGCTCGTCAGCTCGTTGAAGACTTCTGCCACATCCGAACCGAGCTCCGGGTCGCAGCTCAAGAGCCCTAGATCCTCGTACAGTCGGGCGGTGCCAGTGTGATAGTTCCCGGTTCCCACGTGGACGTAGCATCGAATGCCATCGTCGTCTTCGCGAACGACCATCGCCAGCTTGACGTGAGTCTTGAACTTTTCAACTCCATAAGAAACATGAACGCCTTCGTTTTCGAGGAGTCTTCCCCAGGCGATGTTTGGCGCCTCGTCAAAGCGAGCGGTGATCTCCACCAAGACCGCCACCTGTTTCCCCCTCCGTGCGGCCTCGGCGAACGCCTGAACGATTGACGAATCGCAGCCAACTGAGCTCGCGATTGATGAATGCATCTGTCGACTTGGGGGTGATTGCGACGCGGATTTTTTTTGCTGACACTATGGCTGTGCTTTCCTGAATCGCCGAGTATAGCCGACCTTGGCTCGAGCGGGTTTAAAAAAAAATCGAGTTTAAAATTCACATATCCAAAAAATTGTATAAAGTTGAAGTGGTTCTTTTGTAGGTGACGTAAATTCAAAACAGTCCCAACCAGGAAAAGGAGTTCGACTGATGGCACAAGCGAAGAAGAAAGCGGCGCCGAAGAAGACCGCCGCGAAGAAACCGGCCGCGAAGAAAAAGGCTGCGCCGAAGAAGAAGGCTGCTGCGAAAAAGCCGGTAGCCAAGAAAAAGGCCGCGCCGAAGAAGAAGGTTGCTGCGAAGAAACCGGCCGTGAAGAAGAAAGTTGCTGCGGCAAAGAAAAAGGCTGCGCCGAAGAAGGCCGCCGTGAAGAAAAAGGTCGCAACGAAAAAAGCAGCTGTCAAAAAGAAAGTGACCGCGGCGAAGAAGAAGGTGGCGACGAAGAAGGCCGCCGTGAAGAAAAAGGTCGCAACGAAAAAAGCGGCCGTCAAAAAGAAAGTGACCGCAGCGAAGAAGAAGGTTGCGGCGAAGAAGCCGGTCGCCAAGAAGAAGGCCGCGCCGAAGAAGAAGGCCGCTGCGAAAAAGCCGGTCGCCAAGAAGAAGGCCGCGCCGAAGAAGAAGGCCGCTGCGAAAAAGCCGGTAGCCAAGAAAAAGGCCGCGCCGAAGAAGAAGGCCGCTGCGAAAAAGCCGGTCGCCAAGAAGAAGGCCGCGCCGAAGAAGAAAAAGTAACGACGTCGATTTTTTTCTGGGCGCCTGCTTACCGTGAGGGAGCAGGCGCCCATTTCTATTTCAACCCAGGTACGCTCGACCCGACACCACCGCGATGAAAGAACCCTACGATCTCGCGCCGAATGACCGTGCCGACATATCGACGCGGAAGATCCTTCGCCGTCTATTCAGCACACTTCAGTCGAAGGTCGACGGCGTGGTCGACGACGCGGACATCGAGTTTCTCCACGACCTCCGCGTCGCCAACCGCCGGACCCGCTCCCTGCTGTCACAGATCAGAAGCGTGCTGCCGGCCCCGGTCGTGGAAACTTTTCAACCCGAGTTCAAATGGCTTGGCGACGTCACCGGTCCATGCCGGGATCTGGATGTGTTCCTGACCGCCTTGGACAGCTGTCGGCAACGATCTGGTGCCTTCGATCCCCTGGAAGGTTTTTTGAGAGAAAAACGTAATAGAGAACACGGCCTTATCTGTGCGGCTCTTCGGTCGGGGAGATTTCAATGCCTTGTCGACGACTGGGGCCGGTTTCTGAACACCGCTACAGATCAGCAGATCAGGCCACCCCTCGCCTCCTCTCCGATCATCGACGTCTCCGGCCGTCGAATCCTCAAAGCCTACCGGAGGATGTGGAAACGCGGCAAAGGAATCGATGTCGATCCTTCGGCCGCCCTGCTTCACCGACTGCGAATCGATGGCAAGAAACTGCGCTACCTCCTCGAGTTCTTTTCTGATCTGTATCCCCGTTCGACCGTCACGCGATTCATCAGAGAACTCAAACAGCTGCAAGATATCCTCGGTGACTTCAATGACACCG
The DNA here is from genome assembly GCA_963776765.1 of Candidatus Sulfomarinibacteraceae bacterium. Classification (GTDB taxonomy): domain Bacteria; phylum Acidobacteriota; class Thermoanaerobaculia; order Thermoanaerobaculales; family Sulfomarinibacteraceae; genus Sulfomarinibacter. The sequence continues at coordinate 2,204 of CAVZOK010000009.1, read as the reverse complement.
GGGTCCAGCTCGCCCTCATCGATGAGTTCGAGGATTGCGGCGACGTATCGGCAGAGACGCTCGCCGCGACGCATCTTCTTGCTTCCTCGATCACGGAACGTCAGCGTCAGCTGCAGGCCGAGTTCTTGGGACGTTTCGAGCTCTTCGCGAGCGAGGCGAGTCGGAAGTTGTATCGGGAAACGTTCAAGGCCACTTGATCTGCTCGCCGCCACCCCACAGTCCCTCCTTGCCAGATCGATCGAACACTTCGGCAGATATCCGATCGCTCTCGCTATCGGGATCGCTTTCGCTATCGATGGCTCGCGCTCCGGCATTTTTTCGATAGCGATTCGCAAATCGGGCACGGGCATGGAGACGGAAACGGAGAAGGGCGTGGGGTTGACGCATGTACACTATTGCCTCGCGAAAAGCTGAAGTGAGGTACCACCATGGAGCACAGCCAGCCAAAGACGATCAAGGGCCTGCCAGACAACGCTCGCCGACCACTCGAACCAGGTGAAACCTACGTGCCTGTCGTCCCGGACGAAACCGGGGTCTACGAGGTGACGGCGCGATCGGTCACCATGGGCCTGCTCTTCTGTGCGCTTTTCTCCATGGCAGCGGCATACCTGGCATTGCGGGTCGGTCAAGGCATCGAGGCGGCGATTCCGATCGCCATTCTCGCCATCGGAATGTCACCTCTCTTTTCCCGCCGAAGCACGATCCTCGAAAACGTCATCGTGCAGTCGATCGGAGCCAACTCATCGCACGTCGTGGCGGGCGCGGTGTTCACGATCCCGGCGCTTTACATGTTGGCTGCAGAAACCGGATCCGGGGTTGCCGAGCCGACAGTACTCCAGGTGATCATCGTTTCTTTTCTCGGCGGCTGCCTGGGCATCCTTTTCCTGATCCCGCTTCGTTATCACTTCATGGTTGAGCTCCACGGCAAACTGCCGTGGCCTGAAGGCACCGCGACCACCGAGATATTGATCTCCGGCGAGCAGGTCGGCGGTCAGGCCAAGACCCTGGCCATGGCAGCAGCTCTAGGAGCGGCGTACGACGGCCTAGCCACCACCTTCCACGCCTGGGCTGAGCTGCTCAGCTTCCGTGCAATCGGTCTCGGCCAGGTTCTCGAGCGCCAGTTCATGACTCTACGCCTCCTCAACAACGCCGCGATCATCGGAATCGGCTACATCGTCGGCATTCGTTATGCGGCGATCATTTGCGCTGGATCGTTCCTCTCCTACTTCGTGCTGGTGCCGATGGTTCATGCGATCGGAAGCTACATTCCAGGAATCCTCCCCCCAGGAGGCATTCCAATCTCAGAAATGTCAATCGAAGAAGTCTTCAGGTCCTACGTCCGGATCATCGGCGTTGGCGGCATCGCCGGTGCAGGCATCCTCGGCATCGTGTCTTCGATGCCGTCCATGGTGCGCTCGATTGCTGCCAACATCATCGGCTTGAGCCACCAGGACGAGCGTTCCATCACCGAAGTGCCTCGTATCGATCGGTCACTCCCAGGCAGCTTCACGATTGTCGGACTCGTCATGTTCGCCCTGGCCGCCTTCCTCTTCTTTTCTTTCGGCGTCGGTATCGGCGGTTCGTTCGCCTACGCCGCGGTGGCAGTTGTTCTCGTTATGTTCATCGCTTTCCTCTTCGCACCGGTGGCGGCGCGAGCGATCGCGATCGTCGGCACCAACCCGGTGTCGGGTATGACCATGCTGACACTCATCGTCACCGGTTTCGTCCTCTTGAAAATGGGACTCACGGGCGGCAACGGCATGTTCGTCACAATGATGGTCGGCGGCGTCGTCTGCACGGCTCTCGCTGCCTCTGGCGCACTCGCCTCCGACCTCAAGGTCGGGCACTGGATCGGCGCAACTCCAGCCCGCCAACTCGGCCTCAAGTTCGCGGGCACCGCAGTGGCCGCCACCTTCTGCGGCATCATGATGTGGGTGATGGCCCAAGCCGATCCAGGTCAGGGTTTCGGTACCGCCGCGATCCCGGCGCCGCAGGCGTCAGCCATGAAGGAAATTTTGGTCGGCATCTTCGGAGCACAGACTGCGCCACTGCAGTGGTACCTCTTCGGGCTCGGTGTTCTGCTGGCCCTGATCCTGCGCATGACTGGAGTACCGCCGTTGGCCTTCGCTCTCGGGATGTACCTGCCAATGGAGCTCAATACTCCAGTCCTGCTCGGCGGAATTCTGTCCTGGCTGGTCGCTCGT